>CAVWSU010000011.1:0-7168 GCA_963757865.1 uncultured Chloroflexia bacterium | reverse complement strand
GGAGTCGTCTGTCGGCGGTGGTTGCCGCCGTCCTGCTGATCACCGTGCTCGTCCCGTCCGCCTTCGCGGGGAACGGGTTTGCGAAATCCACGTCGACCATCGATGGCTATGCGACGTGGGATTCGGACATGATCAACATCGAGACCGTGAGCCAGACGGGACGTGGCGTGTACGTCGCCGTGCTGGACACGGGCCTCGCACCTGACTGGAAGGACTACTTCCCCACCGAGCGCATTGCGACACAGTACGGCACCGGCTTCGATCAGGCCGTCACGTTCAAGGCCCGGTTGGACGATCCGTGCGTGGTCGACGCCGAGATCTCGCACGGCACCGTGAAGCAGTCGACGTATGTCGGCTCCCGCGGCTCGACCCATGGGACGCACGTGGCAAGCACGATCATCGGCTACAACTACTACTCGAACACCGACGCGTACTCCGGGTATCCGCTTCCGCCGATCCAGGTCCGCGGGATCGCGCCGGAGGCGACGATCATCCCGGTGAAGGTGCTCTCCGACTACCAGATCCCGGCGCTGCCGAAGTGCGCCGACCTGTTGCTGCAGAAGCAGGGCCACGTCGTGTTCGGCACCGATGAGATGGTCGCCGCGGGGATCAACTACGTCACGTCTCTCGCGAAGGGCGCCCTCAAGGGCAGCCGCATCGTCATCAATATGAGCCTCGGCGGCGGCGAGCTGGCCACGGCCGAGAAGCAGGCGATCGACGACGCCATCGCGGCCGGCGTGGTCGTCGTTGCCGCTGCCGGCAACGAGGGTGCCGCGGGCATGAGCTACCCCGGCGCATACGCGCCGGTGATCTCCGCCGGCTCCGCGGGCTGGACCGGCGAGTGGGTCGTGCCTGCTACCGGTCAGCCCCCTGCCGGGATGAGCCGCTACCGGATGTGGTGGCTCCAGGACAAGGCCGCCCCCGCGCTCACGCCGCCGCTCGAGGCGGACTCGGGCAACGTGGCGGATCCCACGATCGCGGGCGACGTCTACGTCAGCGACTTCAGCAGCCGTGAACTCGCCGGACAGCAGCTGGACGTGCTCGCACCCGGATCGTGGGTCCGCGGTCCGTTCGCAGGCGATCCCGGCTACAACCATCTCCCATGGTGGTCGAACGGCCTGGGTAACCTGAAGGGCAGGAACACGGGCAACTTCTACTACGTCGGGGGCACCTCGATGGCCACCCCGCATGTGGCGTCGGTCGCCGCGCTGATGCTGCAGAAGAACCCGTTGCTGACGCCCGCGCAGGTCGAATCGACGATCAAGTTGACCGCGCTGGCCATCCCCGCCGGATCCGCGTCCATCTACGACATCTCGCCGACTGCGGGCTTCTACACGTACAGCTGGGGAACCGACGCCGTGGGATCGGGCCTCCTCCGGGCAGACGCGGCGATCGCAGCGGTCCCGTGACCGCCTGATCGTGGCGGCGGTCGGGTCCGTCGCAACGCCCTGAAACCGGAAGGCCGGACCCGCGAGGGCCCGGCCTTCCTCATGACACGGCCGGGTGGCGGTTCCCTGCGGCCCTTCTGCTACGATCCCGGGCCATGAGCCAGCTGCCCGTCCCGGCGGTCGCGCCGCACGTTCCCGGCACCGACCCGGCCGTCCGCCGCGTCGATGTCACCGAGGTCGCGCCCCTGTTCCGCTTCATGCGTGACGCGGAACAGCGCTTCGAGACGCTCCGCATGACGATCCTCGACCGTCACGTCGGAGCGCGTGGCGACACCGTGGCCCGGATCGACGTCTGGCTGCGCCACCCCGGTTCGAGCCGCGTCGTGCTCGGCGATCCCGAGGGTCCGGCACGCGGGGGCTACCAGGCCTGGGTCATCGAGGGCGACACCGTCACGCACTACGACGCCGATGCCAACGTGATCCGTTCCCGGCCCAGACTGGCGGTGCCCGCCGGCGCCGATACGAACGCGGACCTGCCGACCTTCGGGCGGGTCTACCGCCCGCTGACGGCGCTTCCGGCGGGATCCCTCGCCGACGCGTTCGTCCACCCGCACGGGTTCTGCCGCAACGTCCTCGCGACCGGCGCCCTTTCGACCGCGGGCGTCGCCACGAGCTCCGGCGGCCGGGAGATGACGCTCGTCCGCTGCGATCATCCGAGAAGCGCGAAGATCCTGGTCGACAGGCCGGATCGCTGGATCCTGGTCGGGGCGGACCGGGAGACCGGCGATGATCCTGCTCCTCGAAGAGCACGTGGGCGAGGAGCTGACCCGTCGCGCCGAGGTCACCTCGCTGTCCCTTGACGAGCCGCTCGGCGACGAGGTCTTCACGATGCACGCCTCGGCAGACGTCCGCCGCCTGTACTGACGGGCGCCCCGAACGGTCAGTCGCCAGGCTGACCCGAACCGCGGCGGGGACCCAGGTACGTCGCGAGTCCCTCGTCGAGCGGCGTGAGGCGACGCGGCATCGCTGCGAGCAGCGGCGCGATGTCCACCGTCGCGGGTTGGTTCACGAAGTCGACCCCGTCGGGCGTGAGGATCCGGCCCGGCAGATGCTGCAGGACGCGGGCCCCGAGCCGGAGCGCGCCGGCGGGTGCCGGCAGGATCAGACGGCGCTTGCCGGCCACGCGCAGCGCGATGCCGACGATCTCGCGCATGGAGTATGTCGCCGGGCCCCCGAGATCGAATGTCCGGTCGGCGGCTGCAGGATCGGAGAGCGCATCGGCCGCGAGGCGAGCCACGTCGTCGACGAAGACCGGGGCCAGGAGCTGGCGCCCGGACCCCGTCAGCGGCACGAACGGCAGCCACCGCGCGAACCCCAGGAACCGGTTGAGGGCGACGTCGCCCGGGCCGTAGATCCAGGTGGGGCGGATGATCGTGAAGGTCACTCCGCTCGACCTGACGGCCTCCTCCGCGCGCCACTTCGCCCGGAACCAGTGGCGGTCGGCGTCGGGAGCGGCCCCCGCGCCCGAGATGTACACCAGGCGGTGGACGCCCGCCCGTCGGGCGGCTCCGACCAGGGCCTCGGTTCCGGCCGCATCCACGCGCTCGTACGTCCAGCCGCGCGCCGGGTCCTCCATCGGCGCGTTGGGGAACGCCAGCGCGATCGCGAGCGCATCGACCCCGGCGAGGGCTGCGTCCAGGCCGGCGGGGTCGCCGTTCACGTCGGCCTCGCGCGCCTCGGCCCCGTCCGGCAGGCGATCCCGTGCCGTCTCCGGCCGATGGCTCAGCGCGATCACCCGTTCACCGCGCCGCAGGACCTCCGCGAGGACGGCGCCTCCCACGAACCCGGTGCCACCGGCGACCGCGACCGTCATGGGCTGACCCGGCACGCGCGTCGCCCCTCAGGCTTCCACGCCGTGCACGACGTCGGGATGAAGCTCGGGATGGCGGATCGCGATCCAATCCCGAAGCGCCCACGTGGTCGTGCGGAACGCGATCTCCCGCCAGGGGATCGCCTCGGGGCGGAACGCGCGCACCTCGATGGCCTCGGGCGTCGTATGGATCTCCCCGCCCGTGATCCGCGCCTCGAACGCGAGGACGACAACCGCCGCCTCGATCCGGGAGTAGAGACCCACGATCTCGCCCGGCTCGACGATGAGGCCGATCTCCTCGAGCGTCTCGCGCACCGCGCCCTCGTTGACCGTCTCGTCGATCTCGAGGAACCCGCCCGGCTGGGCCCACAGCCCGTAGCCCGGCTCGATTCCCCGGCGCAGGAGCACGAGCTCACCGCGATCGGTGATCGGCAGGGTGGTCACGACCATGCGGGGGTTCACGTACGCCACGTATCCGCACGCCTCGCAGGCCAGCCGCTCTCGATCTTCGCCCTCGACCGTCCCGAATCGCAGCGGCGCCCCGCAGCGCGAGCAGTAGTTGAGGGTCGCCGCCAGCCAGGCCGGCAGGCCGCTCTCGTCGCCGGTCATGCCGTCAGCACCAGGTAGGTCGCGAACACGAGCAGCACGTAGAGGATCGCGACCGCCAGCACCCAGGTCAGGCGGAACACGCCTCTTCCGCGGTCCACCGGCATCCATGCCCATGCCGACCGCCAGATCCGGAGCGCCGCGTCGGCCATGGTCACGAACAGGAGCGGCGCACCGATGACGACGCATGCCTTGACGAGGGGCGCTCCCGGCGACATCCCGAGCTCGAGCGCGCTGATCGCCACGAAGCCGCACACGAGCGCGATCGCGGACAGCGTGATGTAGTGGTGGTAGAGGGGGGTCGGGCGTGTCTCGGGGACGCGGCCGGGTGCCTCGCGGCCGTGCTCCGGCGGCCGCACCGGCTGGCGGTGCAGCTCCGGCATGCCGGGTGCCCAGCGCTCGTCCTGCACCCTCCGAGTGTACGCCCGACCACGAGTGCCACCCGGCTCTGGACCAGGAGGACGCTTGCGGCGGGCCGGGATGAGCCGTGCGCCGGATGACATGCGACGTATGTCAGTCTGGCCTTCATCCGCCGTGCGCTGGTCTATTCGCGGCGCGGCGCTGGTCTACTCGCGGCGCGGGCGAGACGTCGGCGCGGGCGAGACGTCGACGCCGGCGAGGCGGGACGCCGTCCCGGCTCGGGATCGCAGCTGGATCGGCCGGTTTGGGAGCCGTTGGATCGCCCGGTTTGGGGGCCGTTGGATCGCCCGGTTTGGGGGCCGTTGGATCGCCCCCGAGATCGGCGCGTTCGATCTGCAAGTCGCGGGCTCGACCCTGGTTCCCCGCGGAAGTCCATTTCGCGCTGCCATACAAAGTATGCCAACTGGAAACAGGCCATCCAGGGGGACCGTTGGCCAGCGGCGGCGCGTGCGAGAAAGGGTAGCCCCGAACAGCCCAGGCAGGCACCGGCGGACGGGCACGGGCAGAAGGGGCGGCCACGAGGAGGCGACCGGCGACCGCGGACGGGCGTGGGAGAAAGGGCGGCCCCGGGCAGGCGAGGCCGAGCGGGCGGAGGCTAACCCCTCACTCGCCCCGGTTGGTCTCGTCCTCGAGGATCGCCCGGGCCTGACGCTCGCGGAACTCGACGAGACGGAAACGCAGATCGGCGTCGCCGAGGGCCAGGATCTCGGCCGCCAGCAGTGCCGCGTTCTCGGCACCTCCCACGGACACGGTGGCCACGGGCACGCCGCGCGGCATCTGCACCGTGGACAGCAGCGAGTCGAGGCCACCCGCGACTTGCGTCGCGATCGGGACTCCGATGACAGGGAGCAACGTGTGTGCCGCGACGACACCGGCCAGGTGCGCGGCGCCTCCAGCGGCGGCGATGACGACCCCCAACCCGCGGTCGGCAGCCCCCGTCGCGTATCCCGCCACGAGGGCGGGCGTGCGGTGGGCGGACATGACGCGCACCTCGTGCTCGACGCCGAGCTCGGTGAGCAGCGCGGACGCCTTCTCCATCACCGGCATGTCGGAGCGGCTGCCCATGAGAATCCCGACGCGCGGCCCTGCCATGTCGAACCCCCCTCGTGACGCTCGCGCCCCCGGCGGCTCCCGTCGTTCCGGCGCCGGGCGGCCCCTCTGTGATCGGCCGGCCCGCTACTCGCCCTGTGCCTTCGTGTACCCCGGCTCGGATTCCGAACGATTGCAGCCGCAGGACTTCGGTCCAGCGGTGGCGTGCGGCGATCCGTCCCAGGAGATCGACCAGGTCGGCCTCGGACGGTTCGCGGCCGTCCGCGGCGACGAAGCGCCCGCGGAACCAGCGCACCCCGTCGACCGAGAGTCCGGTCGGCGGATACACCTTCGTCCCCCGGCTCTCGAGCATGGAGAGCCGGAACGGCTCACCGGCCAGTCGGGCAAGGTCGGCCCCCAGTTCGTCGACCCCCAGGTCGCTCTCGACCATCACGTCCGCACCGACGAGCGACCGCGACATCGCCGCGTATCGCTCCGGCCCGTACGACCACTCCGGCCTCGGCTCGACCGTGTCGTCCGAAACGTGTGCCCGAACCGGGACCGTCGTTGCCTGCCGTCCCAGGTTCGCGATGACCTGGTCCGTGAAGCCCGTCGTGGATGCCGCGTGCTCCACGTCCCCGCCCGTCTGCCGAGCCAGGTCCTGCGTGACGGCGCGTCCTTCCTCGAGCGTGAACAGCACCGCGTCCTCGATTGCGGCCGCCGCCGGACCCTGGCCGAGATGGCGCAGCATCATCACCGACGAGAGGATGAGCGCGGTCGGGTTGATGACGTCCTTGCCCGCGTACTTCGGCGCGGAGCCGTGCACCGCCTCGAAGATCGCGATGCCGTCGCCGTAGTTGCCCGAGGACGCGAACCCGAGCCCTCCGACCAGCCCGGACGCCAGGTCGCTGATGATGTCGCCGTTGAGGTTCGTCGTGACGACGACGTCGAACTGGGACGGCTCCTTCGCCATCTGGTGCGCGACGTTGTCGATGATCAGGTGCTCGGCACGGATCTCCGGGTACTCCGGCGCCATCTCCTCGAACACGTGCTTGAAGAGCCCCTCGGTCAACTTCATGATGTTGGCCTTGGTCGCGCACGTCACCTTCGCGCGGCCCTCGCGGCGCGCCAGCTCGAACGCGTACCGGATGATCTTCTCGGTGCCCTTGCGCGAGATGAGCTTGAGGCCCTGTGCGACGTCCGGCGTCTCCATGTGCTCGATTCCCGCGTACAGGTCCTCCACGTTCTCCCGCACGACGACGATGTCGACGCCCCTTCGCCCGTGTAAGGGGTCCGCACCCCCGGGAGCTCGCGGGCCGGCCGGATGTTGGCGTACGTCTCGAACAGCTTCCGCAGCGTGACGTTCGCGCTCTTCTCGCCGAACCCCACGGGGGTCTCCAGGGGACCCTTCAGCACGACGCGCGTCCGCTCGATCGACTCACGGGTCGCCTGCGGGACGCCCGAGCTGTCGCCGCGGCGGAAGACTTCCGCGCCAGCCTCTGCCTCCTCCCAGGCGATCGGCACGCCCGCGGCCTCGATGATCCGCATCGCCGAGCGCACGATCTCGGGCCCGACGCCGTCGCCGGGGATGACGGTCACCGGGATCGCGCGACCCTGGTCGGCCAGGGTATCGAGATTCTCGATCCATGCGGGCTGCTCTCCTCGTGGACGCGACCGACCGGCGGATGCCCGGCCTCGCGGCGCCTGATGCTCGACGGTGCGGCGGTGCGGAACGCTCCCTGCGGGCCGTCACTGATGACGAGCGCGAATCGTACCGCCGCACGGAGCCGGACGCGCGGGCATGCGCGTCGGCGCCGGTGCCATGCGGGCTCGACCTGCGTTCCGGCCCGGAGCG
>CAVWSU010000010.1:0-13449 GCA_963757865.1 uncultured Chloroflexia bacterium | reverse complement strand
TGGAGAGGTACTGCTGGTGGTAGCCCTCGGCGAAGTAGAACGTGGGCGCTTCCCCGATCTCCGTGGCGATCGCGCCGTATCCGGCCGCGGCCAGCTCGCGTGCATACGCGTCACGGGACGCCTCGGCCTCGCGCTGCTGCGCCTCTGAGTGCGTGAAGATCGCGGACCGGTACTGGGTGCCGACGTCGTTGCCCTGGCGATTGCGCTGCGTGGGGTCGTGGTTCTCCCAGAACCGCCGCAGCAGCTCGCCGTAGGACACGATGCCCGGATCGAAGACGACCTGCACGGACTCGGCGTGCCCGGTCAGCCCGGAGCACACCTCTTCGTAGGTCGGGTTCGGCGTGGATCCGCCGGCGTAGCCGACGGCCGTGACGATGACGCCCGGCACCTGCCAGAACAGCTTCTCGGCGCCCCAGAAGCAGCCCATCGCGAACGTCGCGACCTCGTTCCCGTCGGGGTACGGGGGCTGGAGGCGCGCGCCGTTGACGTGGTGGGCGGCCGGGACGTCCATCGGTGTCGGACGGCCGGGCAGCGCCTCCGCCGGACTCGGCATGTCCACCTTCCGGTGCCTGGAGAACAGCATCTGGAGATCCCTCGCTGGTGAGGCACCAAGTGTAGCGGGACGGGCAATTATCGGGCCCGACCGCCACGAAATGATGAGACGGCACGGCCGACGTTCCGCCGGTCGCTCGAAGGTCGCCATCCTGCCGGCCGCGATCGCCCGACCGATCGTGGGCGCCGGTCGCGTACGCGCGGATGCACCCGGCCGTCACCGTTCTCCCGGGACGTTGCCAGCACGGCCCCGGCGTGGAACCCTCTACTCTGTCCCCGTGACCGACGACGGGGGCCTCATCCTGCAGCGTGCCCCGCGCGCCCGCCTTGCCTGGCTCGCGCTGGCGGTGCTCGTCCTGCTGTGGCTCGCGCGCGACGTGCTCCCGCCGTTCGTGATCGCCGCCGTCGTGGCGTACGCGTTCAGCCCGCTGGTGGGCGCCGTCGAGGAGCGTTCGCGGCTTCCTCGCGTGGTCGTCGTGCTCGTGCTGTACGCCGTCGCGCTGGCGGGCATCGCCGTGGCGGTGTGGGCCGTCTCGGGCCAGCTCATCAACGAGCTGGAGGAGCTTGCGACCGGCGGGGCCGCGGCCCTGGCCGACGCGCTGCGCGGCGTGCTGGGACACGATGCGATCCAGATCGGCACACGGCAGATCACGGTCGACGAGATCGCGCGCCAGCTGAACAACGCCATCGGGCAGGCGCTGGCCACGCCGACCGATGCCCTGCACCTTGCCACGCTCGTAGGCGAGGCGGCCGTGCAGGCCGTGCTCGTGCTGATCGTGGCCTTCTACCTCCTTCTCGACGGCGGGCGGTTCTGGACGTTCACACTGGGGTTCCTCCCGCCCGTGCAGCGAGAACGGGCCTCCGGAATCGCGGGCCGGATCCACCTCGTCCTGGGACGCTGGCTGCGCGGGCAGCTCGGGCTGATCGTCCTGGTCGCACTGGTGCTCTACGTCAGCCTCGGGCCCGTGCTGCACGTTCCATACGCGCTCGCGCTCGCGCTCCTCAGCGGCGTGCTGGAGATCATCCCGCTCGTCGGGCCGATCATCGCGGCCGCTCTCGCGGGCACCGTGGCGTTCTCGCACGGCGGTACCGACATCACCCTCGTGGTCCTGGGGGTCTACCTCGTGGTGCGCGAAGTGGAAGACCAGCTGGTGATGCCGCTTGTCATCGGGCGGGCGGTCCACCTGCACCCGGTCGTGACCATCTTCGCGGTGCTCGTCGGGCTGTCCGTGTGGGGCGTCCTCGGCGGACTGCTCGCGGTACCCGTCGCCGCCGCGCTGAACGTCACGCTGACCGAGCTCTACCCTGCCGCCGCCGGCGCCGAGGGCGGCCCCGGAACGGTCGCGGCCGGGACGGCTGCGCCTCGCACCGGCACGATCCCGGAACGGCCCGGCGCCGACCGAGCCATCCCGCCGGATTCGCCGGCGTCAGGCGACGCGCGGCCCCCGAGGGCGCGCCTGGAGTAGGCTGCGGAGACCATGCCTTTCCCGGAAACGCCTCACCCGACATCCACCGTCTCTCGCGAAGAGCTGCCGCTGCGCGAACGCCTGGCCCGCGTCGTCCCCGGCATCCACGTACCCCTCCCCCCGGGCCGGGTGGCCATCGTGCGCCTGTACGGCGCCATCGCGGGCGGTGGCCGAAGTTCGTCCCTCGGCGAGCTCGCCGCCCACCTGCGCGACTCGCGTCGGGTGCCGGCGGTGGTCCTGGACATCGACTCGCCGGGTGGCTCCGCCTCGGCGTCCGACGACCTGTACCTCGCGTTCGAGCGGCTCGCGCGAGCCAAGCCCCTGGTCGCCGCAATCCGCGGCACGGGCGCCTCGGGAGCCTACCTGGCGGCCCTCCCGGCACGCCGGATCCTGGCCAACCCGAACGCCATCGTCGGATCGATCGGCGTCATCTCCGCCGGACCGCGCATGCCCCGCCTCCTGGAACGGGCAGGCGTCTCGGTGAGCGTGCGCAAGGCCGGCCGCCTCAAGGACATGGGCGTGCCGTGGAGGGACGAGTCGGACGAGGAGAGCGCGAAGGAGCAGGAGCTCGTCGACGCGATCTACGACGCGTTCGTGGCCCGAGTCGCTGCCGCACGACACATGCCCGTCGAGCGCGTGCGGGAGCTTGCCACCGGCGAGGTGTGGCTGGGGAGCCGCGCGCTGGAGCTCGGCCTCGTCGACGAGATCGGCGACATGGAGCGGGCCGTGGAAGTGGCCGCCGAGCTCGCCCGGGTTCCCGCGAAATCGTCGCGGGTCCGGCTCCATCAGCCACTCCTCGGACGGGTCATGGACCGGTTCACGGGCAGGGCGGCGCTCGCGATCGCGGACGAGCTCGAAGCCAGGCTGGGCGGCAGGTACCGGGGGCTCTGACCGGGCCGCGATGAGCACGCGCTCCGGGCGGCCGAAACCGGGGTGCAACGGGCCCGTGCCGGCGCAGGTGCCTGCCTGCCGCCGCCACCAGCCGTGTTGCGCGCGCCCGCCGGCCCCCCGGTCGGCCGTTACCACGGGATTGCGAGGGCCCATCCGGCGGCCACTTCGCCACTGCGCCGATACACTGGAACGCCTCCGGCCATCGCCGGAGCATTCCTGCGAGACCGATCCTCGATGTCGGCCCGTTGCCCGGGCCGTCCGCGCGTCCGAGGTCAAGACCCCATCATGCCGTCCCCCCTGCGTCCCGACTTTCCCGGTCGTTCCCGCCTGTTGCTGCTGATCCCCGTCGTGCTGGGCGGGCTCATGCTCGCCTACGCCCTCGGCGCGACATCGAGCGCCCCCGCCCTCGCGGTCGCCTCGGGATCGCCCCTGACCTTTCCGGAGCTCGTCCAGCAGATCGACGCGGGGTCGGTCGTCGCGGTGGTCCCCGCCACGTGGAACGTGCCCGGAACCACCGGCGCGGCTGGTGCCCAGGTGCCGGAAAGCGGTTCCGCCTCGGCGGCCGGCTCGGGGTCCTCGGCGTCCGGCGTCGTCGGCGGAGCGTCCGGCGCCTCGGCGTCGGGCTCCACGAGTTCCGGGAGCGGCGCCACTGCCACTCAGACTGGACGCAACGGAGCCGCCGTGGCGCAGGCCGCGACCTCCGGCAGCCAGGCCGCCGCGGGGCAATCGGGAGGCGGAGCGAACGGCTCCACCGCCCCATCGTCGTCGATCGTCGCTGCGGCACAGCTGACGTCCGGGAGTATCGTCCCCGTCGAATCGGCCGCCGGTCCGGCGGCGGTGATCGACGCCCTCCGGCTCCTCGGCCGTGCCTCCGTCATCAGTCCTGACGCGGCCCAGCGATGGCCTGCCTCTGGCGGAGGCCTCGATCCGGGGAGCCTGCTGCCGATCCTCGGGATCGTGGTGGGCGTGCTCGTCGTCGCGTTCGTCGCCGGCTTCTCGGTCGCACGTCGCAGGCGGGCGTCCGCTCCCGACCGCTGGATGGTCCGGGGCCTGAACGGCGCCACCCCGGCCCGGCCGGCAACGGCCGCCACGACGCCGCCGTCCAACCCGGTCCGGTTCGCCGACGTGGCCGGCGTCGAGGAGGCCAAGCTCGAGCTGAGCGAGACCGTGGAGTTCCTCAAGGACCCGGCCCGGTTCCGTGCGTTGGGCGCCAAGCCCGTGCGCGGCGTGCTGCTGAGCGGCCCGCCCGGAACCGGGAAGACGCTCCTGGCGAAGGCCGTGGCGCACGAGGCCGGCGTTCCCTTCTTCGCCGCCTCCGGCTCGGAGTTCGTCGAGCGGTACGTGGGCGTCGGCGCGGAGCGCGTGCGGTCGCTGTTCGCGAAGGCCCGCGAGACCGGGCGGGGAGTCGTGTTCATCGACGAGATCGACGCGGTGGCGAAGGTGCGGGGCGGCCCGAACAGCCATGACGAGCGCGAGCAGACGTTGAACCAGTTGCTCGTGGAGATGGACGGGTTCTCGAGCGACGACACGGTCGTCGTGATGGCGGCCACGAACCGGGTGGACACGCTGGATCCGGCGCTCCTGCGGCCGGGACGCTTCACCCGGAAGATCCACGTCCCGCTGCCGGATCGAGAGGCGCGGGAGGCCATCCTCCACGTCCATGCGTCGGACAAGCCGCTTGCCGCGGGTGTCGACCTTGCCGCCATCGCCCGCCGGACCTACGGGTTCTCGGGCGCGATGCTGGCCGACCTGCTGAACGAGGCCGCGATCTTCGCGGCGCGCGCCCGCCGCCGAGAGGTGCTGCCCGACGATGTCCACCGCGGCTGGCTCAAGGTCGCCGTGGGCACGGCGCGCCAGAGATCGATGGACGAGCGCGAGCGTTCGATCATCGCCGCACACGAATCGGGACACGCGATCTGCAGCGTGGTCGCGGGGGATGGACGTCGCGTGGAGGAGATCAGCCTCTTCCAGCACGGCGAGGCGCTGGGCGTGACGGTCAGCTCCGGCGACGACGACGCCCTGCCGTCGGAGGTCCGCCTGCGGGCCAGGCTGATCGCCCTGATGGGCGGACGGGCCGCGGAGGAGCTCGTCTTCGGCGAGGTGACCGGCGGCGCGTCCAACGACTTCGAACAGGCGACCCGGCTGGCGACCCAGATGGTCACGCGGTGGGGCCTCGGCAGGGACCCGGAGGCGATCGACCCCGGTCCGACGGGCCGTGGGCTGCTGTCGGCGTTCGTGGTCACGGGCGAGGAGACACCACTTCCCGCGGAGCTCGTGACCGCCCAGGCGCGCGCGATCCGGGAACTGCTGGACGACGCGTACGCGGAGGCGAGTGCCCTGCTGCGCTCCGAACGCGAGCGGCTCGACCGCGTGGCGGCCTACCTGTTCGACAACGAGCGCATGAGCGGCGACGAGCTGAGTGCCCTGATGGACGGCTCGCTCGCGGCCGCGGGCACGGAGCGGTGGCGCGAGCTCACGAGCCGCGAGATCGACGAGAAGGCTGCCATCGCGGCCGGCGGTTCGCGCCCCGCACGTCGGGGCGAGTCCCGGCTGCGAGTGCCATCGGGCGCTCTCCGGGGCGCCGGTCCGGCCGTCGCGGCGGCTGCGGCTGCCGGCGCCGCGAGTGGCGCATCCATCGGCGCGGCGGGGAGCACGGGCGGGATGGCCGGCATGGGGACGGCCCGGGCACCTGCCACGCACGCCGTCCCTGGAGATGACCGTGCCGACGGGCCCGAGGATGTCGAGCCGGGCCCGCTGAGCGGCCGACGCCCTCGCCGTTCCGGGTTCTCGCGACGAGGCGGTGGCGGCAACGCTCCGCAGGTGACGCGGACCGACCGGTCCACTCCCCGGCGGGGCAGCGTGGCGACGATGAAGGAACCCGGCGCCGTCCCCGTCTCGTTCTCCGGCACCGGCTTGCGGGTCCGGTTGCCGCGCTGGCCATGGCCATGCTGCGGGCTGCCGGGCGTGCGCCGGGAGACGCTGCCACGACGCCGGCGCGAACGCGGTCGCGCGCACGCAAGGCCGCGCCGCCGGCCGCGCTGTCCGATAACGGAGAATAGCCGCTGCCGGCCGCGAGACCGCCGGACCTGCGACGGTCTCCGGCCGGCTGCGATGACGAGGTGACGGCCTCCGACCATGAGTCCGATCCGGCGCGACGATGAGGGCCGCCGCCAGGCGGGGCCGACCTACGAGTCCATCGTCGAACGCCTGATCCGCGAGGCGATGGACCGCGGCGAGTTCGACGAGCTCCCGTACCGGGGCGCGCCGCTGCCGCTGCCCGACGAGACCGCGGCAGGCGACATGGCGAGCGCGTACCACATCCTGCGCAACGCGGGGGTGGCCCCGCCGTGGATCGAGGCGGACAAGCGGGTCCGGCAGCTGCTGGCCGAGCGGGACGCCCTCGCGGGCCAGGCGGCAGGCGCCTCGTCCATCGCCAGGTCCGTCCTGCGCCGCCGCCTGGCCGCACTGGTCGAGCGCGCCAACGCCGCCATCTTCGAGCTCAACGCGGAGGCTCCGACGCCCCGCCAGCAGCGTCGGGCATTGGTCCTCGAACATGAACTGGCGGCATTCGACGCTGCGGGCCGCCGCGATGCGGACCCCGCCGCAGGCGGGCGCGATCCGTCCGAATCGCCCCGTCGGGAGTAGCGGATCGCGCAGGGCAGCCCTGTGCCCGGCGCTCCGGACGGTCGGCGGCGTCGTACGCCCGCGGGGGCGTCAGTACACCTGCGGCACGAAGGTCTGGTCGGTCATGGGCGGACGGACGTACCCGTCGTCGCGCTGGCGCGGAGGCAGCTCGATCGTATCGGGCGTCAGGTCCGTGTACGGGATCACCGATAGCAGGTGGTGGATGCAGTTGAGCCTGGCCCGCTGCTTGTCGTCGGATGGGACCACCCACCAGGGAGACTGGCGGGTGTCCGTGGACGCGAACATCTCGTCCTTCGCCTTCGAGTACTCGACCCAGCGGGCACGTGATTCCAGGTCCATGGGGCTCAGCTTCCAGCGCTTCGTCGGGTCCGCGAGACGGTCCTGGAAGCGCCGCTCCTGCTCCTCGTCGCCGACCGAGAACCAGTACTTGACGAGCGTGATGCCCGAGCGAATCAGCATGCGCTCGAACTCCGGGCACGATCGAAGGAACTCGCGGTACTCGTCGTCGGTGCAGAACCCCATGACGCGCTCGACCCCGGCGCGGTTGTACCAGCTGCGGTCGAACAGGGCGATCTCGCCCGCGGCCGGCAGGTGCGCCACGTACCGCTGGAAGTACCACTGGGTGCGCTCACGCTCGCCGGGAGCCGCGAGCGCGACCACGCGCGCGTAGCGCGGGTTGAGCGGCTCCATGATCCGCTTGATCACGCCACCCTTGCCTGCCGCGTCCCGCCCCTCGAAGACGACGGCGACCTTCCACCCCTGCGATCGGACCCATTCCTGCATCTTCACGAGCTCGATCTGCAGCCGGCCGAGCTCGGCTTCGTAGGCCTTCCGCCCGAGCTTCGGGCGGCTCCCCGCCTGCCCGGGCACCGGTCGGGCGGCGGCCCGATCGGCGGGAGCCTCGGCGGCCCGATCGGCGGGAGAGTGTCCGGCGGCCTCGGCGCGAGTGGCTCCGGCGCGAGTGGCTCCGGCTCGAGTGGCCTCGGCGCGCGTGGCCTCACCGGCGGGCGTGGCCTCACCGGCGGGACGGTCGCCGCCCTCCCCGGAGCCACCATGATGGCCGTGCCGGGCCCGCTCGCGGGGCTCGTGATCCCTGGGCATGGCGTCCTCCGTTTCACGGCGTTCACGCCGATGCTACGCCGCTCCGCGCGCCACCCGGACGAGCCCGTCGCCGGGCGCCCCTCGGCCCTCGCATGACAACCATGCGGCGGTCGCGTACGGTGAGCAGTCCATGGACGGGTCGGCGGCCCGGCAAGAGCGAGGTGGCGGTGTGGCGGACGTTCGGCGGACGGCGGGCGCGGTCGATCTCCTGCGATCGGTGGGGTTGATGGCGGACGGACCGGTGCGGTGGGGGGCCCAGGTCCGCAGCACCAAGCCGGGCGTGTATCTCATCGAGCTCCCGACCCCTCTCGCTCGCGCCCCGATCGACCTCTCGCCCGTCGGCACGTGGATCGAGCGAGTCCCGTCCCTCGAGCTCGACGGCACGAGACCCGCCGGGCGGGACCTGGCGCACCGGCTCGGCGAATTCTGGCTGCCCGACCAGGTGGTCCTGTACGTCGGCGCGACCGACCGGGCGCTCGGACGTCGCGTGGACGAACTGGTGCGCACCCCGCTGGGCGACCCCGGCCCCCACCCGGACGGACGCTGGCTCGCGACACTGCGCGGGATGGAGCAGGCCCGTGTCTGGTGGGCGGAGACGGATGCTCCCGAGGAATACGACGACGCGCTCCTCGCCGGGTTCGCGGAGTCGGTCGACCCGGCCTCGGCCGCGGCCCTGCGCGACCCGACGGTCGTCGTCCCGTTCGCCAACATGTCCACGCCGACCGGCCTCCCCAAGGACCACGGCATCACCGGCGACCTCCTGGCCGCGGCGCCGGCGGCTCCGGAGGTCGTGACGCGACGCGTGGTGACGCTGCCTCCGGGCAACGCGGTCTCGAGCGAGCAGTCCATGACGCCGCGCTCGAAAGCCACGGGCGGGGTGAGCCGCGCGACGGCCGCGAGCACCGGAGCGGCGCGTCCCTCGGCCGGCGGTGAGGCGGCCGCAACCACGGGTGCGGCCACGCGGAGGGCCGGATCGTCGCCGCGGACGAACTCCGCGGCGACGCGGACCGCGGCATCGTCGACGGCCGGCGGCCCCGGCCCGGCGACGCGTTCCTCCGCCGCACGCCGACCGGCTCGTGGAGGAACCATCGTCAGGAACCCGACCCCGCCGACCAGCTCCGTCGAGCGTCCGGCGGCGCGACGAACGGCCGGGTCGAAGTCACCGGCCCGGCAGGCCGAGGTCGTGCATCTCACCCAGGAGGGGCTCGCGGCCCTGCAGGCGGAACTCGACGATCTCGTCCGCGTCCGCCGGCCCGAGATCATCGCCCGCGTCCGGGCAGCGCGGGAGCTCGGCGACCTGAGCGAGAACGCGGACTACGAATCCGCCCGCAAGGAGCAGTCGTTCGCCGAGGGCCGGATCGGCCAGCTCCAGGCGATGATCCGCAACGCCTCCATCATCGAGGCACCGGCGGGCGGCAACGAGGTCGTCCTCGGCGGCACGGTGGTGGTCGATTCCCCGGAGGGCGAGGAGACGTTCACGATCGTCGGTTCGAGCGAGGCACGGCCCGGCGAGGGGCGGATCTCGAACACGTCGCCGC
The DNA here is from genome assembly GCA_963757865.1 of uncultured Chloroflexia bacterium. Classification (GTDB taxonomy): domain Bacteria; phylum Chloroflexota; class Limnocylindria; order Limnocylindrales; family CSP1-4; genus JAJYNJ01. The sequence continues at coordinate 4,256 of CAVWSU010000010.1, read as the reverse complement.
TGGGCTCGGCGCTCCTCGGACGCCGGGTCGGCGACGACGTGGTCGTGAAGGCCCCCGCGGGGGAGCGCCACTACCGGATCGTCGAGCTGCGCTGAGCCGGTCCCGTTCACCGGGACCGTATCGCACGAGAAGGAGGCGCCGGTGAGCAGGGTGCTGCTGCGGGACGGAGCGCTCGCGGACGGGCGCGGGCCGGACCTGCGGCCGGGCGTCAGCGTGCTGATCGACGACGGGGTCGTCCGCTGGATCCGACCTGTCGACGGCGAGGAGGACCCGGGTCCGCTCGACGGGCTCAGGGTGATCGACGCGAGCGGGAGCGCGATCGTCCCGGGCATGGTGGACGCCCACAGCCACGTGACGATGCCCGGTGGGGCGCACTGGATCGACCGTGGGCTGGATCCTCCCGACGTGCTGCTGGCGGCCGCGGAGAACAACGCGCGGCTGCTCACGGGGGCCGGGGTGCGCTGGGCCCGCGACGTGGGAGCACCGGTGGGGATCGACCCGGTCGATGGGCGCCGGCGCGCGCTCAGCCTCGGCCTGCGTGACCGGTGGCGCGGCCGCAGGGGCTACCCGGAGATCCGCGCGGCGGGAACGTGGGTGACGCGTGCCGGCACCCTCCCCTCCGGGCTGGGCGTCGAGGCACACGACGCGGACGAGCTCCTGGCCATGGCGCTCGAGCAGCTCGACGACGGCGCCGACCTGGTGAAGCTGTACATGGACGGACCTGATCCCGCGACGCCTCCATGGTCGGCGCCGGAGGCGCGGCGGGTGGTCGAGGCGGCTCACGAACGCGGTGCCCGCGTCACGGCGCATTCGACCCGACTGGGCGGCGCCCGCGCGTGCGTCGAGGCCGGCGTCGACGCGATCGAGCATGGCTTCGAGCTCGACGGCGATCTCGCGGCGGCGATGGCCGGGCGCGGCACCTGCGTCGTGTCGACGCTCGCGGTGTTCCGGTCGCGCATCACGTTCGCGCAGACGACGAGTCTCCCCCGTTTCGCGTCCGCCGATGGCCGGAAGACCGTTCTCGACCGCCTCGCCCAGGCGCAGGAGTCGATCCGCCGTGCACATGCAGCGGGCGTGCCGATCGCCGCCGGCACCGACTTCGGCGGCGGCTCGGGTCGCGCCAACCACCTCGCATGGGAGGTGGAGTCGCTCGTCGACGCCGGGCTCGAGCCGTGGGAGGCGCTCGGCGCCGCGACGTGGCGTGGCGGAGAGCTGCTCGGGATCCCCGAAGCCGGCACGATCCGCGAGGGGGCCCGGGCGGACGTCGTGCTGGTGCACGGAGATCCGCTGAGCGACCCCTCCGCGCTATGGCGGGTCTGGTGGACGTCGTGGAGCTGACGCCCGGTGGCGCCTCCCGGCCCCGTGGCCCCTCCCGGCCCCGTGGCCCCTCCCGGCCCCGTGGCGTGACTCATCCCCGGTAGCCCCAGCGATCCTCCGACCACCGGCTCCCGGAGGGCCGGTCACCGCCCATCGCCATCTCCACGAGGCGCCCGCGGCCGAGGAACAGCGCGATCCCCACGACGACGAGGACGCCGAGCAGCATCGGCAGGGTGCGGTTCGATTCTTCCTGCCCGGCGAGGCGACGCGCGCTCTTCGCCATCTCCTGCATGGACTCGCCAAGGTCGCCGGCGGATGCGCCGACGGTGCGGCGGATGCCCTCGACGTCGATGTCGCCCAGGTCCTTCATCCGACCCGCGACCGCATCCTTGACCTCGTGACCGCTGCCCATCGCGTCCCTCCTCTCGACCATGTCCCGCCGTCGTCGCCCCGGACCTCCCCGGACGGTGCCCGGGCGAGTCGGGCGGGCACGCCGCGCTGCTGACCGCCGTGGCGGCGGGCTTCGGCCTGCCGTCGTCGCCCATCGCGTCGCGTCCGGGTTCTCAGGGGCCATCCTCGGCCCCACGGCACCGCACGGGACGGCACGCGACGCACGCCGCCCGTTCCACATGCCTTGCATGCGCGACCGCCCGGACGGGACCGTGCGGCTGCCGGGCGCGCCGCGCCGTCCCCGGCACCCCCGGCACCAGGGGGATGACGGTCATCCGCCATTTGAGGGAGGCGGGCGTTGCGGATCCGTAGTAGTGTTCCGCGGTCCGGAAGGAGCCCTCGCAGCAGGAGCCCGACAACCGAAGATCGCCGCTTCCACGGCCGACCTCGTCGTCGTCGTCGTCCTCCCGTCCGCCGGCACTCCGGCGTCCGGCCCGCACGTGGCCCGTGCTCCCTTCCGGTGCGCCCTGGTGCGCCCCGGGTCCTCCGTGAGCGGCATGTCCCACCGCCATCGCCCGTGACAAGGCGATGTCCTGGTAGATCGGAGGGATCGTGGGCAAGGTCTCACGACTTCGGGTCGCGGCATTGGCGACCCTCGCAGCAGCTTCGTTCTTCGTCACCGTGGCGGCGTCCCCACCGTCGGCCGCGGCGGCAACCGGCACACTCGCCGACCGCGTCATCGCCGACGCGATGTCCCACCTCGGCGCTCCCTATGTCTGGGGCGCCTCCGGCCCACGGGCCTTCGACTGCTCCGGTCTCGTGTATCGCGTCTTCGCGGACAACGGACTCGGCGCGCTGATCGACAACTCGCACAGCGCGTACACGCAGTACGAGATCTACCTGCGCAGGGGTCTCGCCAGCCGGACGGGCGGCCAGCCCGGCGACCTCGTCGTCTACGGCGGCGGCTCGCACATCGGCATCTACCTCGGCAACGGGAAGGTGATCAGCGCGCTCGTCGAGGGCGTGAGGGTCACCGGGGTCTACGCTCTCACCACCCCGTTCACCGCCTTCCTCCACACCGGTCTCAGCGGCCGAACGGTGACCTACGCTCTCGCCCGCCACACGACGAGCTCCACGGCGCGCTACACCCGCGCGGCCGTGAACCTCCGCTCGAAGACGAGCACCACCAGCACCCGACTGACTGTCCTTCGACCCGGTACGCGGGTCACGGTCCTCCGGTCGACGCACGACCGGATCGGCCGCCTGTGGGACGAGGTCCGGGTGCCAGGGGGACGCGTGGGCTGGGTGGCCAACTGGCTGCTGCACGCCTGAAGCATGGGACGCGAATGCCGGTGCTCGACCGGCTGACGTCCCCGGAGACCGACAGCGTTCCGATCCGGGAGGGGCCGCGTGAGCGAGGCGCGCGCTCGCTGAAGGATCATGCGAAGGCCGGGCATCCAGCCCGGCCTTCCTGATTCGCTGGCCCGGCCGGCCCCCTTCTTGGGGCCCGTCCTGCCCTCACCCCGACCCCGTTTCGCCCGCGACAATCGGCCCGGAGGTTCGAGCACCGCCGCCCTGGCGCCCCCGAGCCACCTGGAGGGCGCGGGTACATGGAACGAACACGACTCCCCGGATACGTCGCGGCCGGCCTCGGCGGGGCCCTGGTCGTGGCCATCCTCGTGGGGCTGGCCCTCGGCGCCGGGCTCATCGCGGCCGGGCCCGGAACCGGCGGAAGCCCGCCCGCGACCGTCGCGGCCACCGGGAGCTCGGCTGCCGCGTCGGCCGTGCAATCGCCCGGGACCGCCGCCTCGGGGGATGCCGCGGCATCGGGGGATGCCGCGGCGTCGGTGGCCACGCTGCCGGCGACGGACCCGCAGTCGATCGGCCGCGCGGACGCTCCGGTCGTGGTCGAGGTATGGGCCGACTTCCAGTGCCCATTCTGCGGGCTCTTCGCGCACGGCATCGAGCCGTCGATCCTCCGGACGTTCGTGGTGCCAGGCACCGCCCGCCTCGTCTTCCGCGATTTCGCGTTCCTGGGTGCCGAGTCGGTCACCGCCGCGACAGCCGCGCGCTGCGCCGGCCAGCAGGGTGCGTTCTGGCAGTTCCACGACCTGCTCTTCGCCAGCCAGAACGGTGAGAACCAGGGCGCGTTCAGTGACAGCCTGATGACGCAGATGGCCGCATACCTCGACCTCGACGCGACGAAGTTCGCGGCATGCCAGGCGGACCCGTCGGTCACGGGCGCGCTCGATGCCAGCCGGACGGCCGGCCAGGCCGCGGGCATCAAGGGCACGCCGACCATCCGGATCATCGGCCCGAAACAGACGGTTCGGCTGGACAGCATGCCGACGCTGCCCGTGCTCGAGGCGACCATCGACCGGCTGGCGCGGGGATTGCCGCCGCCCACCCCGGCGCCGACAGCCACGCCCGGGCCGTCGGCATCCGCTGCCGCCACGGCACCCGGTGCCGCCGCGACGCCCGCAGCGTCGGGCATCCCGACCGCTTCCGCCAGCCCGGCTTCCTAGGAGCACTCCGCCTCGAGGCCACCG
>CAVWSU010000009.1:0-56323 GCA_963757865.1 uncultured Chloroflexia bacterium | reverse complement strand
AACAAGAGCACCGTCAACTACGGCGTCGCGCCCTTCGTGGCCGCCGATGGCAAGAAGCCCATCACGCTCGGTGTCCAGGACTACTTCTTCGCCTTCAAGAAGCCTGGCAACCAGCCGGCGGTCCAGGCGTTCCTCAGCCTCCTCTACCAGCCACAGAACTACGCCGACTTCCTCACCGCCGCCGGAGGCTTCCTCCCCGCGACCACCAGCGCGGCCAGCACGGTGCTGCAGACCAACCCGTGGATGAAGCCATTCATCGACGCGCTGCCGAACGCGATCTTCTATCCAGCGACAGGCGGCATGGCCGGCCGTCCAGGGTGCGCTCCAGCAGACCGTCGGCACGGCGGTCCAGGGATCTGATCCCAAGCAGGTCCTGGACACGATCCAGGCGACCGCGTTGGCAGGCCACTAGCCGCACCGTTCCAGCACAGGTATCGTGCAGGGGCCCGCCCCAGCCCGGGGCGTGTCCCTGCACGACTGCGGAAGGTGACCGAATTACGGAAGCCCGCGCCACCCAGGCCGTGGAGACTGGAGCCCCTGATCGGGCGGTGAGGCGCCTGGGCTCGACGCGCGGCGGGGTCGCTCGATGCTGGCCCCTCTCCTCTGGGTCGGCCCCGCCGTGGTCCTCATTGGTGCCGTGGTCATCTGGCCCGCGGTCGAGATGGTGCGGACGTCGCTCCTGCGGATCTCGTTCTCCGGCACCGAGAAGGGCTTCACCGGTCTCGACAACTACGCGCGTCTCCTGGCCAACCCGGCGCTGCCCGGCGTCATGGCGCGGACCGCGATCTGGGTGTTCGCCGTCGTCGCCATCACGATGGTGATCTCGCTGTTCCTCGGTCAGCTGCTGAACCAGCAGTTCCCCGGGCGTCGCCTCGTCCGCATCGCGCTCATCGTCCCGTGGGCCGCTTCGGTGGGTCGTCACGGCGATGATCTGGCGATTTATGTTCGACAACTTCTACGGGGTGCTGGACCTCTTGCTCATCGACCTGCACTTCCCCGGGGGGCGCCGATCGACTGGCTGGGAAACCCGACGCTCGCATTCGCATGCGTGATCGCAGTGGCGGTATTCGTCTCGCTTCCGTTCACCACCGTCGTGATCATCGCCGGGCTGGGCAGGGGATCCCCGACGAGATCCTCGAATTGGCCCGGGTGGACGGGGCCAGTGCCTGGCGTTCGTACCGTTCGATCACGCTCCCACTGCTCCGCCCGGCGCTTCTCGTGGCCTCGCTCATCAACCTCATCAACGTCTTCAACTCGTTTCCGATCATCTGGGCAATGACCGGCGGCGGGCCCGGCTCCCAGACGGACACGACGACGACGTTCATGTACAAGCTGGCCTTCCGCTACCAGGACATCGGTCAGTCGGCCGCGCTCTCGGTCGTGAACCTCGCCGTCATCCTCCTCTTCGTCCTGTTCTACCTGCGAGTCGTGGACTGGCGGCGCTCCTGACATGACCGCAACGCCGCTACGGAAGGTCTCGGCGCGGCGCGGCACCTGGTCGCGATCTTCTTCCTGGCGCCCTACATCCAGATGCTCATCACGGCCCTGACGCCCAACGACGAGCTCTACGAGATTCCCGCGCAGTACCTGCCCTCACATCTGGAACTGACCAACTTCATCGACGTCTGGACGGAGGCTCCACTGTGGGGCTACCTGCGCAACAGCCTCATCGTTGCCAGCTTCGCCACCCTTCGTCCTCGTCGTCGCCCTGCCGGCGGCCTACTACACGGCGCGTCACCGCTACCGCGGCCGACTCGCCTTCCTGCTCCTGGTTCTCGTCACCCAGATGTTCGCGCCGACCGCGCTCGTCATCGGCATCTACCGGGAGTTCGTGAGCATCGGCAGCGTCTTCCCGCCCGCCGGCGTCAACACCTACGTCGCGCTCATCCTCGTCAATGCCGCCTTCAACCTGGCCTTCGCGACCTGGATCATGGCGGCCTACTTCTCGACCATCCCAGTCGAACTGGAGGAGGCCGCGGCCATCGACGGCGCCTCGCGCCTCGGCGTACTCCGCCGCGTGACCTTGCCCCTGGCCCTGCCGGGCATCGTGACGGCCACGATCTTCACGTTCATCGCCGCCTGGAACGAGTTCGTGGTGGCCCTCACGCTGGCCCAGTCGCCCGACATCCACCCGCTGACCGTGGGCGTCACGACCTTCATCGGCCAGTACCGCGTGGAGTGGCAGTTCCTCTTCGCTTCCTCGATCATCGCCATCGTGCCCGTGGTCGTCCTCTTCATCATCATCGAGCGAGTGGCTCGTCGGCGGGCTGACCGCCGGCAGCATCAAGTAGGCCGCCAGCAGGGCGCGACTCGGCCAGCAAGGCGTTCGTCGAGACCAGCGCGTCATCGAGCGCAAGTTCGGCCTGATGACGTCGCTCATCGCGTGATCGCGCGATGAGGTCGATCTGGTCGGGGCGAGGAGGGGCTCGACCCGACAAACCGGGCAGTATCTGAGGACGTCGAGCGGCTATCCCGATTTTGCCGGCACCAGGACCGGCCGGACGGTCAAGCCGTCGGTGTCCGCGAAGTCGGCTCGGTGGACGCGGCGGCGCGAATGCGGCTCATTCGGAACCCGCCGTGCTCTTCGAACTCCTCCAGTCGAGCGTACAGGTCGTCCAGCCTGGCGCGGAGCTGCCGGCTGCGAGTGTGGTTCGACTCGGCGGCAACGAATTCGAGCAGGTCGTCGAGTTCGCCAGGTGTGTACGAGGCAATGAGTGCCCCCGGTGACCGGCCAGGCCGCAGCCTCTCGACCAGGTTCGGATCGCACAGGGTTTCGTCGAGGAGCAGCTCTCGATCCGACTCCCGCAGCACGACCTCGATCCCCACGGCGGCGCGTTCCGCACGTCGGGCAACGCGTGGCCGCCTGAACTCTGCCCCCTCCACCGGTTCCCCCCAGCCGGGCTCCAGAGGCGGCAGATCGGCCCGCTGTGGGTCGGCGGGTGGCTCGTCCTCATCACCCGCATCGCCATCCCAGCGTCGACCGTACTGGTCTGGAATGTCGCCCCAGCCGAAGAAGGGCAGCGGGTGGTCCGGCACGATCCCCAGGGTCTCGAGCGGGTCGATCCTGACGGGTCCGACGGTGCACAGATGCAGCCACCCGTCGCCGAAATCGAAGGTGTAGCTGAACTGCCCGCCGAGCGCCAGCCGGCTCAGCTTCGTCGCGTGATCGTCGAGAACCTCTCCAGCCTCTTCCCATCCCTCGTCGTCGGGCGTGCCGATGCGAGTCCCGTCCTGCATGCGGAACTCGTGCAGGTGCGAGAGGTCCCATCGCGCAAACGCGGCATCGATGGCACCGGCGAGCTGCGCGAAGGTATGCGATCGCGATGCGGCGAAGATGCGGCCGGGTCGAGGCCAGAGGACCTCACCGCGACCTTGCACGAGGTCGACTTGAACTGACAGCCACGTGCGTGCCACTTCCCGTTCTCCCATCGGCAACGTATTCATCGCCGGGACCGATCGGACGCCATCTTCCTCGCCGGACCGATCGTATGCCATGCGCAGCCTACCGGCCGGCGGCGACTCCACGTTGGGCGCGGCGGACGCCGCCGGCCCGGGCGCGAGCCCCGTCAGCGCGCCGACCTCGCGCCCCGCGCCGCGCCGACGACGCCTTCCTCATACGCCGCGAGCAGGTCGAACAGCTCGGTCGCCGCGTACTGGCGGTCGTAGGTCCCCGCGCTCAGCTGGCGGATGACGCCGGCCTCGGCCAGTGCCTTGAGCGCTGCGAGCGTCTGCTGCTGGCTGACGCCGATCGCCGCGCGGGCGGTCGGCGCCGAGAGCACGGGCAGGGCAGGCAGCAGCGCGATGAGCTTGCTCGCCGCGGATCCGGCCCTCGGGCGGCCCGCGCGCCCGCGCCACTCGCCCTGGAGCGCGACCACCTCGTCGGCGAGCTGGATCGACATGAGGGCCGCCCTGGAGGCGGCGCCCGCGAACGACGCGATCCATTCGCCGGCACGCCCCTCCCGGAACGCGACCAGTCCCTCGACGTAGGCGGTGGGGCGGGCCGCCAGGACGATGCTGACCGGCGGCACGAAGCGGGCGGCGACGCCCCGGCGCCGCAGGACGACATGGATGAGGGCGCGGCCGACGCGGCCGTTGCCGTCGATGAACGGGTGGATGGTCTCGAACTGCGCGTGGGCAACCGCCGCCTGGGGCACCGCCGGCAGGTCCTCGCGGGCCATGAACGCGACGAGGTCCTCGAGCAGCGGCCCGACGAGGTCCTCCGGCGGCGGCACGAAGGCGGCGTCGGACGGGTTCCCGAGCCGGCCGCCGATCCAGTTCTGCTGCTCGCGCACGCGGCCGGGCCGCGCCTGCTCGTCCCCGGCCATGAGCACCGCGTGGATCGCCAGCAGGTCATCCACCGTCACGGGTGCCTCGCGGTCGCCGATCGCGATCGCCTCCTCCATCGCGGACACGTTCGCGGCGACGGTCCTGGCACTGCCCCGGGCCGCCCGGGGGTCGACGAGCGCACGGGCGAGGTTGAGCGAGGAGACGTCGTAGCCCTCGATCCGGGACGACGCGACGGCCTCCGACCGCAGGAGCAGCGGCCCGATCGCCTCCAGGCCGTCCACCGACGCCCGCCCGTTCAGCGCCCGGATCGCCGCGTCGGCGTCCGTCGAGACGTCGGCGACCTCGAACGGGACGGCGAGGTTGAGCCCGGCGATCTCGTCGGGGACGAAGGCCCGGTAGCGGAACGGGGCGCGCGCCCGGCGGCCGCCCATCGCGCCCGGGTCTCCCTCCCACGTCCGCTCGACGGTCCTCGGCACGCGCCCTCCCTGCAACCCTTCAATGTCGACACGGGAATGAAGGGATGGGACCAGACTGACCCCCTAATCCTTCAATGTCAACCGAGGATCCAAGGGGACGAGAGCCAGGGCGGACGCGCAGAGGTGGGAATGGTCGGGGCGAGAGGGCTAGGACCCGACAAACCGGGATCGGTCGGTCCCAACGACTACGACGGCCCTCCCGGCACCGGAACCGGCCGGACCGTCAAGCCATCGATGCCGGCGAAGTCGTCGGGGTTGCAGGTGTAGAGGGGCAGCCCATTGGCCATCGCCGTGGCCGCGATCAGCGCATCGAACGCACGTGCGGCGCGCTTGCGCCCGGATCGGCGCAGCGAGGCGGCGACCTGCCCGAAGGCCCGAGCTGCGGCCGCGTCGAACGGGATCGGGTCGAAATCGGCTTCCGCCTGCTGGACGTGTGCCAGACGGCGGGCACGTTCGGCCTCATCGTGGGTGACGAGCGGGCCGACGGAGAGTTCCGCCAGAGTGATGGCCGAGATCAGCGGAACGTCGGGGAGCACGGAGATATCGGCCATGCGCGGCAGTAGCAGCAGGGTGCTCGTGTCGAGCAGGCCCTCCGGGTCGCTCACAGCTCGTTGTCGACGAGTGCGTCGATGTCCTTGAGCAACGTGCTCGAGTCGAGCGGTGGCAGCCGACGCCATCGTTCCACGAGGGTGGCGGCGCGCAGGCCGCGCGGACGCAGCGGCCGCAGCTCCGCCACGGGTCGGCCATCCCGCGTGACGGTCACCGGCATGCCGGCTTCCACGCGGTCCACGACTTCGCCGCCGCGATTGCGAAGATCCCGGATCGTCACGGTTTCCACCAGCCGATGGTATCACCCGTGAGACAGACGTCAACCTACGATGTTGATGGCGCGGGGCTCGGCGGAGGTCGCAGTTATGTGGTGGCCTGGAGAAGTTGCCGGATGCGCGTGTCGACGAGTTGCGGCTGCTCGGCCTGGATGAAGTGCGCCGAGTCGACGCTTTCGTAGCGCCCGTCAGGAAGGCTCTCGGCGTAGCGGCGCTGGTGCTCCCGGATGGCGACGTTCTGGCGCTCCCGCCCTTTCGCGACGCGGGCCGACGACAGCACGATCGTCAGGCATCTCGGGAGCTGAGGCGGCTGGGCGCGGAACTCGGGTATGGCGGCGGCCACCGCGTGCATCTCCCTGCGGGTTTGGGAGGTTCCGGCGGGGTGAAGTCCTCGGCGAGCATGGTCTGGTAGGTGTCGACGGAATACAAGTGTCGGAGATTGGCGCTGAATAGCCGTGCCAGGGGACGGAAACGGCTGAGCTCCTGCGTCACAGCCAGCATGCGGTCGATCTTCCTGGCGGTCTGGTCCCAGGTGTCGTACACGGGGGACGTCTCGGGCGTGGGGTCGACCAGCAGCAGCCCCCGCAGCCGGTTCCCCAGGCGCTCGACGGCGCGGCGGGCGACCAGCCCGCCCATGCTGTGCGCGACGAGCACGAACTCGCCCGGGACGACGTTCTCGGTCATCGTGATCAGGTCGGCGGCCATGTCATCGACGCTGAGCGGCCGGGTGGTGCGGCCGCTCAGTCCGTGCCCGGCGCGGTCGTAGGCCACCAGCCGCGCCGTGTCGGCCAGCGGCGGCAGCACCGGGTCCCAGCAGGTCCGGCCGCAGCCTCCGCCCGCCTCGAAGACCACCCAGTCGTGCCCGTGGCCAGACTCCTCGACATAGATGGTTCTGCCGTTCGCGGACAGCTGCCGCCCGGGGACGTCTCGCATGGCCGCTCCTCGGCTCTACGATTTCATTCTAGATAATGGTATCGCATGTGGAATAATACGGCCATGGACACCGTCGACCTGCTCCTGCACCCCGTTCGCCTGCGAATTTTGCACGCCCTGTTCAGCGGGCCGGAGCTCACAACCACTCAGCTGTGCGCCCGCATGCCTGACGTGTCGAAGGTGACCGTCTACCGACAGGTCGCCCTGCTCGTCGAGGGGGATTTCGTGGAGGTGGCCGGCGAGCAGCGGGTGCGCGGGGCCGTGGAGCGGCGGTACCGGCTGCGCCAGGACCACCCTGTGATCGATGCCGACGCGGCAGGCGGGATGACGCGGGAGGACCACCGCCGCGGGTTCGCCGCCGCCATGGCTGTCCTCATCGCCGAGTTCAATGCCTACCTCAACCGCGACGACGCCGACCCGGTCGCCGACGGGGTGTCCTACCGGCAAGGCATGCTCTGGCTCAGCCCCGACGAGCTCGCCGAGATGACCCGCAAGGTGCTCGGGATCCTGCGGGACTCGGTCGCCAACAAGCCCACGCCCGGCCGAGCGCCCTACCTGCTCAGCCCGATTCTCTTCCCCACCGCACCCACTCCAGCCTGAAACCAGGGCCTGTCGGGCTACACGCCCTCCTTGGGCGCCGCCCCTGCGAACGAAGCGCCCTGGCGCTCCTCCGGGTGCCGATCATGCTCCCGCCCGGCGGCGGGGCATCCGGGGGCCAGGCGGTCCGGAGGCGAGCCTTGGCTGCCTCGAAATGCGGAGCCATGCCTTTGAATTCTGGTCGGACGGTAGGCAGCTGGGTGTGAACCCCCCGATCCCCGTGGCGTATCTGCGGGAACTGCCCGTCACCTGGCGCAAGGCCGTCGGTGGCACGGGCCGACAGCTGACCGCCGATGCCCTGTTCGATCGGATCGAGGTACTCGGGCTCCAGGAGGCCACCGTGCATCTGTCGCAGCACGCGGTGCGCCACGGCCTGGCGGCTGCCCTGCCCGAGGAGTTCGGAATATCCGTAAATGGTCGGGGCGAGAGGATTTGAACCGCCAGTTCCCACCTGTCGTCTCGTGCTGCCGCACTGGATTGCCGCAGCCCTCAATGAGGTTGCCTAGGGCCGTCGCGTGATCGTGGAGGGCGACCCGCGGAGAGGCCGCGCGCCTGGCTCGAAGTTGCGTCGTTCGGCTCCTGCTCGGACGGGTGTAGGACTGCTCCCCGTCACCTGCTTGAAGGACGAGGGATGAACCACAGTCGAAGGTGTTCGGGTGGTCCCGCGTTCGGCTTCCTCGGCCACCCTGACTTCAACTGATCTCCGCCAGGGCTCCTTCAACGAAGTCCTCCAGGCGCACGAGCGGTGGCTCTGTGAGCATCACTCGCGGCAGGTCCGGCAGGAAGTCAACGGCAACACGAAGATCCCAGTAGGGGTGCCAATCCGACGAGGAGCCGACGATCTCTCGGTACGCGACAAGGAAGGCGTCGGCCGTCTGGCTGTCGAACGACATCGCGAGGTTCGCTCGCATATGCGACACGTCCACCCATGGCGATCCGAACGAAGCTGTGGTCCAGTCAACGATCGCCGCCAGTCGATCCGAGACCCACAGCGTATTGCCTGGGTGGTAGTCGCGGTGGATGAAGGAGGCCACGCCGGCGGGCGCGGCCCGCGTCGCGGCCTCGATCGCACGTTCCCAGAGCGCCGGCGTTCGAGCCCAGACTGGCGGCCGCAGCCCGGCACGTTCGTAGTAGGGCCGGTAGGACGGCACCGTGCGGCGCGCCCGGTCGGGATCGATGCCGTGAATGGCCGGCAGCGCCTGCGCGAGTTGCCGAACGAACGAGCCCAGGTCAGCAGGGTGGGTCAGACGTTCGCCGTGCGATCGCGTGAGCAGGATGGCGGGAACGTCGCACTCGCGGCCCGCCGGGTCGGCGGCGACCAGGCGCGGCGCGGGAACCTCTGACGAGGCGAGGAGGTCGAAGGTCGCCGCCTCCTGCTCGGGTGAGAACTGAGGATCCGACTCCCGCCAAGCCGGCCGGACCCACCGCCGCAGCACGACGTCGCGGACGTTGCCGGTTTCGTCGAGAACGCGGAGTGCGTGGTTCGCGTGCGACTGTCCGCCCATAAGCGGATCGACGGACAGGAGCCGCGCGCGCACCGCGACACTCCGCAAGGCCCAATCCAGCGCCTGGTTAGGTGGACGTCGGTGGAGCAAATCCTCGATCAGGGGAGCTTGCTCGGTCACAGGCGAAAGCATGAGCGGACGGTCACCCGCGTCAAGCGGCCGGCTGGCCTCGGGGTCCACCTCGGCTCATGCTGCCGCCTCGGAGTTCGTATACAGGCCCTTAGTCTCGAACCTCTACCGGACCGCCCGCCTCGCCAACGACGTCTCCGCCATCGCCTCGGGCAACCCGCACCGGATCGCCCGCCGGGCGAAGAACAAGATCGTGGGCCGGGCGCTCGCTCGCCGTGGCTTCTGGCGGTTGCTCTGGGGGCGCTGAGTCGCCGCGGCCGACCGCACACGCTGGAAGCCTGATGCCGACGATGGCGCAGGCGCGGTTCCTGGCGGCGCTGTACGCTCCGCCCGTGGAGCAGCGAGGTGACCATGACGAGCCCTGACCCCGTATCGGACCCCGGTGCTTACCAGCGGCTGTTGCTGGGGCTTGTGGGGTACGAGGATCCCGCCGAGGTGCAGGTCGGCACGCCACGGGCGCTCCGCGAACTCGTGACCCAGGCCGGGCCCGACCTGCGCGTCCGACCGGCCCCCGACGAGTGGTCCGTCGTGGAACTCGTCGGGCACATCTGCGACGCGGAGTTGGTATCGAGCAGCCGCTACCGCTGGATCTTGGCCCACGACGCGCCCGCGCTCCCCGGCTACGACCAGGATCGCTGGGTAGAGCGGCTGCGGTACCGCGACGCGGATGTGGAGCCGCTGCTCGTCTTCTTCGAGGCGCTCCGGACGGCCAACCTCGACTTGTGGCGCAGGACACCCACAGACGAGCGGGCGCGGTACGGCGTCCACGCGGAGCGCGGCCAGGAGAGCTTCGAGCTGACGTTCCGGCTGATCGCCGGCCATGATCGCTTCCACCTTACCCAGGCTCGACGGACGCTAGCCCAGATCCGATCGTAGCGCGCGCCCCATGCGCTGCGCCGCACAGCGGGATCACGGCCGGGGTGCCGTGGACAGACGCCCGAACCGAGCCGAAGTGCGGTACATGCGGCGCACAGTCGCGTCCTCAGCCTCGGAATGGTCGGGCGAGAGGATTTGACCCGTCCGTTCCCACACCCCGGATCGTGCTCCCCGGTTGGATCGTCAGCGCGTTCTGTGGGGCGGCGTAAGGCGTCGTGACGGCCAAAGGCCGCGTCAATCCGGATCGCGAACCGGGTCCCGCGGCCGAAATGGCGGCGGCGGTTCGTGACCCGATAGTCCACGCCCGAAAGCTGCGGTTAGGGCACTAGGCTTGCGCGCCCCCGTTTGGCGCCGATCTGTCGTCTGCCACATCCCCGAGCCAGAACCGCATCACGCCTGGCGGGCTGGTCGGCGCGAGCGCATAGGGTTCGAGATTGAAGGCGAAGAGAACACCGAAGAGGTCTAGAGCAACGACTGTGCCGCGTTCGCCAGGCAGCCACCAGGTCGTGAGCTGCCCGTGTGGCTTCGAAGCGGCGATCCACATTTCGGTTTGGATTGGCGTTCCATCCAGCACAAATGCTCTCGCTGCGTTAAACCTAGTCTCAAGCGCGATCTCCGGACCCGCATCGTGCGCCACGAGACCGAGCCCGATCTTGAACACGCTGCGAGCCAACGGAATCGGGTCGAATCGCTTCGTCCCCGTGGCGCTGATCGTGAACCTCACCGTCCCGTCTGGCTGTCGCTCCGGCGCGTTCGCGGCCTTCGGGCTCCTGTCGCGGACGCGAATGTGTCGAGGAGCAACCTTCTCGATGGTCATGTCGCGGAACTCGGCCTTCTGGAACTTGCCCTTCTTAGTCAGGGGCCCGTAGATCGTGCGCAACAACGCCACAGGCTCGAAGCCGAGCAGGGCCTGGTCGAGCGCGGAGAGGCGATTGTTGCAATCAGCGCACACGGCCCTGATCACGACCCTGTCGCCCGCGAGCGACTCTGGGAGGACGTGCTCCTCCGACCGGAAATCTCCGTCGCTCGCCCCGCAGTAGATGCAGCGGCCCATCCCCACGTCCATCGCGACCGGGGGCATCGTTCGCTCATACGAAAGCAACTCTTCCAGGACGTCGAACACGAGAGCCGCGAAGCCCATCGACGCGTCGTGAAAGAGCATGGGGACAAGCGCCGCCATCGGACCTACGTTCAGTTGCGCGAGCAGCTTGGAAGCCTGCTCGTCCTCTGCGAAGAACTTCCCCTCTCCGTACGCGAAGTAGATGTCACGGGCCGACAACGAGCGGCCGTTCAGCACAACCGGAAAGGCTAGCTGGTCTGCGCGTTCGAAAGCCGTCTCGATCCTCGCCTGCGCGTCGCCCGCGATGAGTCCTGTAGCGACCAGTGTCCCCCACATGAAGCGAAGCTCGATTGGAGAGGTACGTGCCATGAAGGGCCGCAAGAGGGCGGCCACCCGATTGACTCGGGCCCCGCCAGAGAAGGACGCGCTCGAAGCTTGGTCCGCCACTGCGCGCCAGTCGAATTTCAGCTCGAACTCAGCCGGAGGGCCATCGAAGACGCCCCGAAGCAGCCACGCCGCTCGCTTGTACGCCCTTACCCTCCGCCGGAGGTCGTCGCCGGTACCCGGAAGGGGCGGCGTTCGCGAGAATGAGGACGGGTCTGCGGGCCCGGCGTCAATATCGTCCTCGTCCTCGTGCGTCACCGCCACATGCTAGAGCGCCCAGGCGAGGCAGACTTCGGAGCCGAGGTTGCTCTACCCTCGTCTTCCGCGGCGAACGTATTTCCGTGGGCCCGGCTGTCCTGGTCGCCAGTCCGGATGCCTCTGCAGCCAGCGACGTGCGGCGGAGATTCCGCGCCCGTCTCGAGTCAGTGCCAGCAACGACTGCTGGTACTGGAGCCGATCGAACAGGGCGTGCAGGGGACCGGTCAAGGTTCGTCCGTGATCGTGTCTGTAGCGACGCAGCGTCCGCGGCGGAAACCCGCGGACGACGTCGCCGAGGAGGTCGTACTCGCGAGCGGCACGTCCCACGGCAAGGTTCCGGAGCATGTGAAAGACGATTCCCACGGCGGCTTCGTGGGCCGGGGGCACGCTCTCGCGGCCCAACATCCGCATGTCGGCCGCAACGTCGATGCAGTCGACGTCCCGACCCCAGTACTGATTGACCCAGGCGGCCAAGGCCCCCGCGAGCGCGAACTCGTTAGGCCAGGGGCGCTCACTCTCGATGAGTCGGCAGAGGTCGGCCCGAGCCGGACCGGGAATGATCCCCGCACACGCCTGATTGTCGCAATATGGCCAAGCCGGGCCACAACTCTGCGTCACCGAGCAATCGTACGACCCGATCGGAGTCGCCCGTCATTCCGCCGGGCAAGAAGCCGTGACGAAGTGGAGCTGGGAGATGCGACCGGACGGAAAGTCAGGGATCCTGTACATAGTGATCGCGTGCGGGCTGCGGCGTGCGAGTCTGCGTCTTACTCTCCGATTTCGCGCCCCAGCGGTGCTTTCCGCCGCGGGCGCCGCGGCGATTGTGGCGGGGCGGTTGCTCGGATGGATGTAGCAGCCGCTCCACGGCGTGGCCGGTCGCCAGCAGGCGCCAGAGTCGTCGACGCCGGCGCAACTTCGGGCCCCCGTCATCCGCGCCAGCTCCCTTGAGGGTCGCGCTCCGGCATGTGTATCGGATGGTGCATCTGTCCGGAGGCAGCGCAGGCGAACCAGTCGATCCAGCGTTCCACAAATGCGGGGTGATCGTCCCCGACGATCGGCGTGAACGGCCACGCAACCTGGTATTCGGCGATGCCCCGCCAGAGCGCCTTCGCTGCCTCCTCGCCTGGTGCAAAGGCGAACGGGTCGGTGACGCTCCGGCGGGCTATCAGCGGTGAAATCATGAACGCGGTCTCGAACCACTGGAACTCGCCTTCGGCCTGCGCATCGCAGAACCACAGCGAGTGCGCCCGGCCGTCGTAGTCATGCTCCCGCGGGATCTTCGCCGCGACCAGGGAGTGGGCGAGGACGCGGAATGCAGGCGGCGTCCATTCCCATGGGTCGGCCGGCACGGCCACAACCGGATCGAAGAGGATCGTCGCCTGGTTGAGTCGAAGCACCCATCCCCGTGATGGGGATCGCGCAACCGGGGATGCTGCGGGCGCGGCATCTAGGATCGCTGATCGGAGTTCATTGCCGATCCGATCGAGAAGAATGGAGGCGCCGTCGACCATCGTCGCGACGCGCTCGGCTTCCGACCTGCTGGCCGAAGCCGCAGCAGCTTCACGAGCGGCCTGCTCGACCACGTTCCGGGAGGGCGCGCACCCGCCGCTTCACCTCTCCAGCCGCACCGAGCCGCACGTGCGGACCGCACGGGACGCCGGCCGCGGGCCGCACCTGAGCACGAAGTGCGGGGAGGGCACGTGCCCACCGGCCTGGCTCGTTGGCCGCACCGACCCCGCATCCGCGGGCCGCATCCACGCTCGATGTGCGGGCTCGGTGGGACGGCAGGAGGGTACGCGGACGCTCGTGCCCCGGTTGAGGCAGCAGCGCCTGGGCCGATGCGGGATCACCCGGTGACGCCGCGCCTCGCCGAGATCCTGGCGCGCATGGTGGAGGCCCAGCTTGACGGTCGGCCGGCGGAGCGCGATGGAGGTAGGCTCCGGAGTCCAACCGGCCGCGGACGGCCGCAGCCAACCCGCAGACCGCGCACGCAGCGGCGATAGGAGGGCGGACGATGGCGCTGGCGCGCGAGGTCGATCTGCGGCCCGAGGATCTGGCCGGGCACACCTGGGCCGGTTACATCCGGGAGTCCACGGCGGGACAGGCCGACCGCTACGGGCCGCACCTCCAGCGCGAGGAGCAGCGCCGCTTCGGCGAGCGGTACGGTCTGGTGGCCACCGGCCGCGAGTACGTCGATCTCGTGTCCGGCAAGGACACGCTCCGCCGTACCGACTTCGCGCGCATGCTCGCCGACGCCGAGGCGGGGGCATTCGACGTCCTGCTCTGCTATGACACGTCCCGCTTCGCGCGCAACGTCGCCGACGCGTGGGCCTACCGGGACCGGCTCGCCAAGCTCGGCGTCGTCGTGGTCTTCTGCGCCGACGGCCTCATCTCCGGGAACGTGGACACCTACGAGCTGGAGGGCCTCAAGACCGTCTCCGACGAGGCGTACATCCGGCGCCTCTCGCGCAACGTGTCGCGCGGCTATGAACAGAAGTGGCGCCTGTACGGCGATCCCGGCGGCCACGCGCCGCTCGGCTTCGCCCGGCTCGGCGAGCGGCAGCTCCTGGCGCCCGTCGAGGGACCGGACCTCGACCGCGCCCGGCGCGCCTTCGAGCTGTACGCGGGTGGGACCCGCAGCGACGCCGCCATCGCCGACGAGCTGGGCCTAACCGAGGCCGGCGTGGCGGAGATCCTGACGAACCCGCTGTACGCCGGTCGGGCGGTGCGCCACAAGGGCCGGCCTGACGAGGAGGAGAAGCCAACGAGCTTCCCGGCGCCCGTCGATCCCGAGCTGTTCGCCCGCGTCCAGGCCATGCGCACGGAGCGGCGCACCCGCCATCCGGGAGGTACGTTGCGGCGCGTCTACCCCACCGTGCGCCTGATGCGCTGCGTCCGCTGTGAGAGCACCTACTACGGCGATGCCAACAACGGTAAGCGCCGCATCCGCCACCGCGAGCGGCACGCCTGCTCCCCCTCGGCCAGCCACCGTGCCGAGGTGTACGAGGAGCAGATCGCCCGGCTCATGGACCGCGTCGAGCTGACGGATCAGGACATCGGCCAGATCCTCGCTGCCATGCGGCAGGTCGTGCCGGTGCCGGATGCGCCGGACGCGGAGGCGCTGGTGTCGGTGCGCGCCGAGCTGCAGCGCAGGCTGGCGGCCGGCGAGCTGGGCCTGGACGCGTTCAGCCGGGAGTGGCGGCGCCTCGATCAGCCGCGCGTCCTGGAGCAGCGTCCGGACGAGCTGCGCCTGCGCCGTGCCCACCAAGCCCTTGCCGACTTCGGCGCGCTGTGGCGCAATCCCAACGTGCCCGACGGACTGCGCGAGGAGGCGCTGCGGGAGATCTTCGAGCGGTTCGACATTGCCGGGCAGGAGGTCGTCGCCGCGCACCCGCGACCGAACGAGAACGCCTGGCTCCTGGGCTACGCGGCCATGCGCGACGGGTCGTTGACAACGCAACAGGAGGTGGGACTGGTCGGGGCGAGAGGACTCGCCCCGACAAACCGGATCTCCGACTACTCCCCGCCCAGGTCCGAGATGAACTCCGTGGGCGTCCGAACCGGCACCTGGCGCGCCAGCGAGGTGAGGTGCACGTCACCCGAAACCAGGACAGCACGCTCACCCGCAGCCAGGGCGACGAGGTAGTCATCGCCAGGGTCTTCGGAACGCACGGGCGGAGGTCCGCTGGGATCGTCGGCGAGCTCCGCAGAGCGGCTGAGCCAGTCAACGAACGCGTCGGCGTCTGCCGCCGGTACCCGCCGCGCGAGCTTCGGATAGGCAAGCGCACGCCGGACCTCGGCGAGCAGCATTGGCGAAACGACCAGATCGTAGGCGCCTGCCTGCCATGCGAGAAGAAGTCGGGCCGGGGTGCCCCGCGGCGAAATCACGGCGGAGATCAGGACGTTGGCATCGAGGACTGCGCGCACCGTGCGCGTCAGCCGCGGGTACGGTGCTGGGCCTCGGTGGCGAGCGCGAGTGCCTCATCCTCATCGAGGTCGTTCGTCGCCCACAGGCGGTCAAGCAGGTCGAGGCCGAGGTCGCGCCGCAGCGCATCCTCGATCACATCGCTGTCGCCCTTGCCGAGCCTTGCCGCACGCACCTTGACCGCGCGCAGGACTTCCGGATCGATCGTCAGGGTTGTGCGAACCTTCGTCATCGATGCATCATAGCATCACGATGCTCGGTAGGCTTCCGACTCAGCCTTGGAGCCCTGGGGATCTGATGGCGCCAACTTTCGCGGCACTCGCTCTTCCGATCCGCGCTCGCCGGATGGCGGTCCCGAACCCGCCGACACACTCCTTCGTCGCCAGCGGTGCCACCACCACGCCGGCCGAGCGGCCGATCGCGGAAGGACCGGAACGCGCGGATCGTCGGGCCGCCGCTGGTCAACGAAGTCCGCTCGTCGCTGCACTTCTTCAAGGGGCTCATCGACGGAACCATGACCACGCTGCCTCGCCAGCGCTTCGGCGTCGCCGACGCACGCGACGTGGCGCAGCTGCACATCGCGGCGATGGCCACGCCAGAGGCGGCGGGCAAGCGGTATCTCGCGCTCGCGGACGGGCCGACGACGACCTACCTCGGCGTCGCTCAGCTGCTGCGCGAGCGTTTCGGCGACTTCGCCGCACACGTCCCGCTCGTCGAGGCGCCCGGAGAGGAGCTGCCGCCGCTGGTCATCCACAACGACCGAGCAAAGCGCGAACTCGGATTTCAGCCGCGACCGGCCGAGACGACGCTCGTCGAGACGGTCCAGAGCATGCGCGAGATGGGACTGATCCGGGGCTAGTCGCGACGATGGGGTGAAGGTGCTACCTCAGCGTCGCGCTCGCCGCTCGCAGCTCGTCGAGCGCCGCAAGGGCGTGCCGAGCGAGCTCATCGGTCGTGCTGCGGTCGCCCTGCGACCATTCGGCGAAGCCCCGCTTGAAGGCGAGGACGCCAAGCTCCGCAGCGATGGCCGCAGTCGAATCGGGAACGCCGCGGGCGATCAGAGCGGTTGTCATCGCCGCCGCGAAGCTGACGCTCTTGAGGGCGTCACGCTCCTGAAGTTCGGCGCTGGCCGCTACCGCTGCCTTCAGCCGCTGGGCAAGATCGAGGCTCCGGAGTCCCATCGCGCCCGAAGCGCGCTGGAGACCCGCCGCGACAGCTTCGAGGGGACTGGCGTTTCCGGGAGCCTCCGCGATCCCCAGGGCAAGCAGTCGGCTCAAGGTCTCCTGTCCGGCAACCAGAAGCTCGCGTTTGTCGGAGAAGTGCCGAAAGAAGGTGCTCTTGGTGACCCCGGCGCGCTCGGCGATCTGCATGACGGTCGTGGCGTCGTATCCCTGCTCTCCGAACAGGTCGACGGCAGCCACGACAAGCCGCTCGCGCGCGCCTGCTTCCCATCGGCTCATGCGCAGATCTTACGTCACGGGACTCTTGTGCCGTGACTGTGATAGAGTGACGGGACAAGAGTCCCATCACTCTACAGGAGCGTTGAAGTGCGTGTCTTTGTCACCGGCGGCACCGGCTTGATCGGTTCCGCCGTCGTCGCCGAGCTTGTCGCCCACGGTCATAGCGTTCTCGCCCTCACGCGCTCCGACGCGTCCGCGCGAGCCGCCCAGGCAGCGGGGGCCGAACCGGTTCGTGGAGCGCTCGCCGATCTGGAGGTCCTTCGGGCAGGCGTCGCTCGGGCCGATGGCGTGATCCACCTGGCATTCGCGAACGATTTCAGCAGCCCCGAGGCCCTTGCGAACGCGGTTGCCGAGGAAACGGCCTCACTGGCCACCCTGGGCGAGGAACTGATCGGCAGTGACCGCCCGCTCGTCACCGTCTCGGGTACGCCCGTGGTACCGGGCCGCGCCTCAACTGAGACCGACCCGTTCGGGACCGACGGGCCGGTGGGCGGTCGCAGTCGCGCGGTTATGGCTGTCCTGGACCTGGCCTCGCGCGGGGTTCGGAGCACCGCAGTCCGGATGCCGCGCACCGTCCACAATCACGGCACGGGCGGGTTCGCCGGCCTGCTGACCAACATCGCACGCCAGACACGAATCTCCGGCTACCCGAGCGACGGCTCGCAGCGCTGGCCAGCCGTCCACGCGCTCGACGCGGCATTCCTCTTCCGGCTGGCCCTGGAACGAGCGGAGGCAGGGACCACCTGGCATGCCGTCGCCGATGAGGGAGATAGAGTGCGAGACATCGCCGCAATCATCGGCCGACGGCTGGGCGTACCAGTCGAGCCGGTGCCGGTCGAAACCTACGGCCCGCTCGGCCCGATCTTCGCGGCCGATCAGCCATCGTCGAGTACGCATACCCGGGAGACGCTCGGCTGGGAGCCCACACACCCGAGCCTTCTGGAGGACCTCGAGAACGTTCAGCCCTGACGATGGTCGGAAGCAGGGTCGGCCGTCCCATCGGGAGCGTCGACACGCTCAGTCCTGCACCGCAGCAACCTGGCTTGCCGGTTGACGGGCTGGCTCTGCCTGGAGGGCGGCGACGTTGCTACCTCTGCGACGGATGACCGCTGACGCTCGACGGTGTAGCGCAGTCCGTCGAGCGGGAGCGCGACCATGCGCCGACCGTATTCGAAACCCTCGCAAAGGAACCACCGAATGACCATCCTCGTTACCGGCGGCACGGGTCTTGTCGGCACGCGCCTGTTGCCGCGGCTCATCGACGCCGGACACACGTGCCGCGCCTTGGTTCGCCCGGGCAAAGCGCTCCCGGCAGGCGCTTCGGCCGTCGCCGGCGACGTCCTCGATTCCACATCGCTGAGTCCGGCCGTGGACGGAGGGACCGCGATCATCCACCTCGCCCCCCTCTTCCGGAACGCCACCGACGAGGAGACCCGGAAGGTCAACCTCGAGGGCAGCCGCAATCTCATTGCCGCGGCCAAGCCACGCGCTCCACAGGCGCGATTCATCATGGCCAGCCACCGGGCGTGTCTACGCTGAGGACCTGCCGCGCCCAGCCCTGCCACGGGTCCACGCTCTGTGGGGCATGTGGGTGATCTGCGGGCATGATATCGACCAGAGTGGGGCGCGACGACCAGAATCGGCAGCAATGCCAGCAGGAATGGGGACAGAGGCGGACCGGTTGGTCGGGGCGAGAGGAGTCGAGCGCGTCGAACTCATCTCATCGGCGAACGTCTCAGGGCTGCACCAGTCCGGCCCGCAGATTGCGGCTGGTCGGCTACCAGCTGATTTACACGAGGCCAGCATCCGGCTGGCACGACGTCGGGGCGCTGGAGCCGAGCTCATGTCGCGAAGATCCCGCAGCCTTCTGCAGGCCGTCGAGGATCAGGTCTAGGCCGTAATCGAACTCGTCCCCGTGATTGTAGCCGGGCCTCATCGCTGAAACGTAGGCGACGAGGTTGGGGTATGCGTCGACGGGGAACGCCCGGAGGGTGATCCGGCCCAGCTCCGGGACCTCCTCGGAGGGGTCGAACGGGAAATTCATCGCAAACAGGGCGAAACCGTAGATGTAGCTGTCCAAGAGCGAGTAGGCATGCGCGATCGTCGGCATGTCGAGGCCTGCCGACAGCAGACTGCCAATCACCGCGTCGTGGTGGCGCAGGTTGGCCGGCCCCGGCTTCCGCCGCGACTCCATCAGTCCAAGCGCCCATCGGTGGCGCAGCAACACGTCTCGGAGCGAGAACGCGCGTCGACGCATGGCGGTCTTCCAGTCGGCTCCGCCGATAGGCAGGTCGACCTCGCTGAACACGAGATCGACCATCCCGTCGATCACCTCGTCCTTGTTGGCGAAGTGGTAGTAGAGGGCCATCGCCTCGACTCCGAGCTCCTGGCCGAGCTTCCGCATGCTCAGAGACTCGAGCCCGCCCCGATCCGCGAGCTTGACCGCGGTCTCGAGCACGAGCTCCCGGCTCAGCGGGGCGCGTCGCTGCGGTCTCTTGGTCGTCGCCGTCATCGGCCTCCTCCGGGACTCAGCCAACCGAGCACTTCCGAGTTGACACTCGGGACTTTACATCGTAAAGTCCCGATGCGCCAACTTTACACCGTAAAGACCAAGGGGAGGCCGCATTCATGCAGGCAATCGTTCAGGACAGGTACGGGTCGGCCGACGTCCTGCAGCCCCGGGACATTGATCGGCCCGAGATCGGCGACGACGAGGTCCTGGTCCGCGTCAATGCGGCGTCGATCCACGTCGGTGACGTGATCGTTATGACGGGCTCGCCGTACCTCATGCGGATGGCCACCGGACTGCGCAAGCCGAAGAACCGGGTCCCTGGCACGGACATCGCGGGCACGGTCGAGACGGTCGGCAAGGACGTCAAGGGGCTCCGTCCCCGTGACGACGTGTTCGGATGGTGCACGGGCGCCCTCGCCGAGTACGCGTCGGCGAGCGAGGACCACTTCGTGCTCAAGCCGGCCAACCTCACCTTCGAGCAGGCCGCAGCCGTTGGCGTGTCCGCGACCACCGCCCTCCAGCTTCTGCGCGATGACGGACACCTCCAGCCCGGGCAGAAGGTGCTGGTCAATGGGGCGTCTGGAGGCGTGGGCACGTTCGCGGTGCAGATCGCCAAGGCGTGCGGCGCCGAGGTGACCGGCGTGTGCAGCACGAGGAACCTGGAGCTGGTCCGCTCGATCGGGGCCGACCACATCATCGACTACACCAAGGAAGACTTCAGGAAGGGTGGACCGCGCTACGACCTCATCCTCGACAACGTGGGCGACCACTCGATGTCGGCGACGAGGCGAGCGCTCGCCCCCAATGGATTGCTGCTCTCCAACGGCGGAGGACATGCCGGCGGCGCGCTCGGCCGCGTGATCCGGCTCGCGCTCGTGTCGATGTTCGTGCGCCAGCAGGGCAAACCGTCCGTCAAGTTCCAGAACCGAGCCGACTTGCTGGTCCTGAAGGAGCTCGTCGAAGCCGGGTCGATCACACCGGTGGTCGACGGCACGTACCCGCTGCGCGAGACGCCACGGGCGATCGCGCAGGTCGCCGCAGGACATGCGCGGGGGACCGTCGTCATTGCGGTCAGCTCGGCGGCCGCCCGAGAGATCGCCGCATGACCGAGCCGATGCCGATTGGCAGATCCGCTCAGCGCTCAGCGGACCCGCCGATCGACCGGAGGGATGACATGCAACCCCAGAGGTCACTCGATCAAGAACGGAGCCGATCGATGCTAGACGTGCAGATCAAGCTATCTGCCCTGTGGGTGGCCCTGATGCTCACCTACCTCCTGGGGGACGTCCTGCGGTTCTGGAGCGGCGACGCCATCCCGGGCCAGTTCGGCGGCCTCAAGCCGGAGGTGGTCCCGGCGGCGTTGTTTGGAGTCGCCGTCCTGATGCTGGTCCCGATCGTCATGGTCGTCGTGTCGGTGACGTTGTCCGGACAGCCGCTTCGGTGGATCAGCGTGATCGCCGCGATCGGCCTCTTCGCCTTCAACGTGATCGGCCTACCGACGTACTCCGGGCTCTACGACAAGTTCCTGATCATCGTCGGGCTGGGGTGGAACGCAGCGACCGCCTGGTACGCCTGGACATCGTATCCGTAGGCGGTCGTCCGGCCGCGCTCGATGCCTGCCAGGTACAGGCCACGGCGCTGTTCGCCGAACGGACGTCTTGGGTGCGAGCGAATGGAATACGAGCTCACGCCCGAAGCAATCGAACTCGGCCTCGGCGTGACTCTCCCGGCCGTGCACGACCTGGGTCAGAAACGTGAGTTTGGTCGGGGCGAGAGGGCTTGACCCCGCCATTCCCACACCCCGGATCGTCGTACCGGACTGGCTGGCCAGCGCGCTGATTGTCGTGGCGTGATGCCTGAACCGCTGGTAGTCGCATTTCCGGCGAGCGCCTAGCACTCGCGCCCGCCGCCTTCGTGGACAGGTCGCTACGCGACGAGGTTCGTGTTCCGGTTCAACGGCTTCTACCGATCGTCGGCTTCACCACCCTGCTCGGGCTCACCGCCCTGCACGACACCGACCAGCGAGGCAAGGGTCCGAGGCGGTCGGCCCCGACGCGCTGAGCCAGCTCAGAGTCACTGTACTCAGAGTCAAGTAAAAAAGTCCAGTCGACACTACTCCGTCGCGGAGGTCCAGCGGCAGCATGGAGCACTGCACCCGGGCGTCACCATGAGCGACGCCACTGGGCCGGTAGGGAGGTGTTGCGGATGACGCTTGCCCCGTGATGGTGTGGAACCGAGCGCTAGGGGGAGCGAGATGAAGCTTCGGCTTGTCACGGTGCTGATGGCAGCCGTACTGGCCCTTATGTACGCGGAGCCCGCGGCGGCGGCGGCTCGGCCCACGGCTGGCCCTAGCGTCACCGCGCCGTCGGCCACGCTCGCAGGCGGCGACCGCGCGATGTACGAGCAGTTCAAGGCGTACCTGACATCGAGCCCCGACTTCAGTCGTCAGATGCAGGTGGCCGGAAACACGCGGATCTGGACGTTCACCTACCAGGGGCCGGTCTCCCACTCGGTAGGCGACAAGTTTGTGTTGCAGGAGCCGGTCGGCTCGGCCGGCGCGGCGATCTCTCCACAGCTCTCGGTCGGGGGCTGCGGCTTCCTGCAAGTCTGCGTCTGGTTGAACCAAACCGACCAGATCTATCTCGAGCAGTTCGGAGTGGGGTTCATCGCGGCCGTTATCTGCGGTCTAGCACCGCCGATGTGCCCGTTCGCCGCAGGTGCGGCGGCCGCAGCTTGGCAATACCTGTCGAACCACTCGCTGTGCCCAAATTACCTCGTGATCACGCTATTCCCGTGGCCCGGCACAGTGGTGGGATGCTACTGAGATGAGGCAGCAGAGCGCCCGCGCCTTGATGGGTTGGGGACTGGTCGCCGAGTTGATGTACGTCGTGCTGGCTGTGTTCGTCGGCCACGCTGCCATCGAAGTGATCGTAGGTGGTGTGCTTGCCTGCGGGCTCGGTTGGGGCTTGGTCGTCCTGGCTCTGCTCATGCGCTCGCGGTGACGCTCGCCAGTGGGGGCGGGACGGTTCCGTCCCACCCCCACTATGACCCTACCGGACGAAGCGCCGAACGAGGCATCGTCCTGACCACTGCCGTTGTGCTCGGCGGAGTGTCCCATGAGCATGCGGGCAGGATCGAGACGGGGAGATCCGATGGGGGTCGCACCCTCGGTGTCGACTCCACTCGCATAACGGCTGCGCTTCACGTTCTTTGAGAGGGCAATCCGAGCGGGCTTGAACCGCCAGTTCCCACACCTCTCATTGTGGTGCCGGCGTGGCTGTCGAAGGCCCTGGGCGGCGCTGCGTGAGTCGTTGGTCGAGAGGAGCAGGGCCGAGCCGTACGGGCGATCGTGCGGGCCATCGCGTGCCAGCCCGGCGGTTGAGCGGCGATCCCTCTGACCGCCCTTGGCTCGTCCCGCCGGTTTCCTATCCGTACGCCGGACCCGGCTGGCAGCAGCCGAGGCCGCCAAACAACATCCCGCTTGCCCGTACACGGCGGGGCCGTCCGAATTCCTGGGGGGCACCACTTGTACCATCAGGTGCGTATGTGCCCCGCGGGCCGAGAGTGACTTGTCCGCATGGGCGACCCATCTCGTGCAGGGGATCGTGGTTGTGCTCGAAGCGGTCGTCGCTGCACTCGTTTCCGCCGTCGTTGCCGGCGCCATCGCACTCGTTGGCGTCTGGTATCAGAATCGCCGGCGTGACCGCGAAGTCCGCGGTCGCCTGACTGCGGCTCAGATCGGCGAGACACGCCGCTACATGATCGAAGTGATGAATTGGCTAGCTGTGGCGAAGGGGCGCGCGGGCCCGGACGCGGCGGGCGCCTTTCCCTCGGTCGCGAATGCGCCGCAACAGGACTTGGCGCTGGTCGGCGACGCCGCCCTCGCTGGACGCTTCATCAGCGGCGTTGCATGGCTTGCATCCCTTCCCGACGCTGGCGGCCTGAGCCTGGACGCGCACATCAGGTTGGCCACGCTACTCGGCGACATCCGGGAATCACTCGCTGCCCAGGAGCTGCGCGCGATTCAAGGAAAGCCTCTCCGGACAGCTGTTGAGCCAGATCGACGTGCAGGGTCCCGAGGTCGTGGCGCTGTACCCACATGAGAACGAGAACGCCTGGCTCCTAGGCTACGCCGCCATGCGCGATGGGTCGTTGACGACGCAACAACAGATGGGAATGGTCGGGGCGAGAGGATTTGAACCTCCGACCTCATCGTCCCGAACGATGCGCGCTACCAAGCTGCGCCACGCCCCGACCGAGTGCCGGCGGCCCTGAAGGCCGCGCGAGCCCGCAGAGTATAGCCGACGCGGGCCACGGTCCATCCGCAACTGCGACGACTGGGAGCCGCCTCCCCTACGCCAGCTCCGGCAGGCTCGCCGCCGCGACCGCCTGGCCGTGCCGCTTGTCCCGCTCCGAGGCCGTGTGGAACGTCGTGTCGTCCGCGAGCGCCGGCGCTTCGGCACGCAACACGTCGCGGGCGCGTTCCAGGATCACGTCACCGCCCCGGCCCGTCATGACCCGGCCCAGCAGCAGCAGGTGCCGGAACTCGTAGAAGTCGCGGTACTCCATGAGCGCGTAGCCGAGGTACGTGCCGATCGTCTCGTACACGAGGAGCGCGCGCGGGTCGTCGCGGGCCATCAGGCGCTGCAGCAGGATCAGCCGCTCGGGCAGTGGCATCGCCGGATCGACCTCGATCCCCGCTTCCTGCAGCAACCGGCCCACGGCCTGCTGGGAGAAGTACTGGACGCCGCACCCGCGGTCTCCCGACCACTCGTCGACCGGGGCGTCGGGCGCGTAGTCGATCGGGACGAACGCGAGCTCGTTGAGCCACGAGGTCAGCTGTCCCTCGGGCGTCACGTAGCCGGCCGCCTCGCTCGAACCCATCGCGATTCCGAGCAGCGCACCCACGCCGGACAGCATGGAACCCGCGAGCGCCGTCACCTCGCCGTCGTTGACGACGACGAACGGGATGTCGTTCCACGCGCCCCGGAGCTCGCGGAAGAGCCCCCGGATCCGTCCGTCGAACGATTCTCGAGGCACGGAACGGAACAGCGATGCGGCCCGGACCTCGTTGTCGACGTACACGCCCGCCGCGCTTCCGCCGATCGCGTCCACCCTGGGCAGGTGCGCGGCCGCGCTGCGCAGCGAGTCCATGATCTGGTCGACATGCCACTGCGGGTCGGACTGGCGCGACGGGTCCCAGACGATCTCTTCGCTGAATACCGGCTCCCCCTCGAGCACGGCGGCCACCTTGCGGTCGCTCGCCCCCAGGTCGAACCCGATGCGACACCCGTCGAGGTGGCGGCCGAGCGAGGAGGTGGCGGCGCGGCTCGGCGGGAAGTCGGCCCTCGCGGCGCGGACCACCTCGAACGGGCGTCCGTAGAGTTCGTCGCCCATCATGCGGGCGTCGAAGGCGCCGGTCGGCTCGGAGTCGTAGTGCCGGCGCAGCGCGTCCACCAGCCCATCGGGGCCGTCCACCCAGACCCGGCACCCGCCGCGGGACCAGAGCAGGAACTTGACCAGGCGCTCGCAGTACGCGTGCCCGAGCGCGGCATCGGGATGGCCGTCGTCGAACACGTCGGTCTCGCGGGTCGACACCGTACCGCCGGGCTGCTCGACCGCGATCGATACGTGCACGGAGTGGCCGGACGCGGCCACGGCCGCCGCCAAGGCGCGTCGCGCAAGCGTCGCGGGCCGGAAACCTGGGTCGAGGGGAGGGACGATCCCCGGTGCGGGCAGATACGGGCCGGCGGCCCCCGGGGCGCGCTCCCTCAGCTCCATGATGCCTCCCATCCTCGCGACCCCCTCGTCGCTCATCGTGTCAACGTGACCTTCGTGATGTTGCGTGGCGCCTCGGTGTCCAGGCCCCGGGCGAGGGCCAGGTGATAGGCGAAGAGCTGGGCGGGGACGATCGCGACCAGCGGCGACAGCCATTCGGGCACGGCAGGAATCCGCACGCCGGCCCCCAGCGCCAGCGCATCGGGCGAATCCGAGAGGATGACCATGTCGGCCCGCGCGTCGGCCAGGCGACGCAGAAGCTCGACCATGCCGTCCAGCGCCGGCCCTGTCGGTCGCCACGGCCAGCACGGGGAACCCGGGCTGGACGAGCGCGATCGGGCCGTGCTGGAAGTCGGCCGCGGAATACGGATCCGCGAGGACGTAGGCCAGCTCCTTCAGCTTGAGTGCCCACTCGCGGGCCGTGGCGTAGTGGAAACCGCGAGCCAGGACCGCGCACCGGTCCTGCGTCGCGCGGACCGCTGCCAGGCGCGCGACTGCGTCCTCGACGAGCAGCGCTTCGCGAAGGGCGGCCGGCAACGCGCGCAGTTGGACCGCCGACTCGGGGTCATCGGACAGCGCCGACGAGATCATGGCGAGGAGCGCGATCTCCGCGAGGTACGTCTTGGTGGCCGCGACGGCTCGCTCCGGGCCGGCAGCGAGCTCGATCACGTGCTCAGCCGCGGCCGCCAGCTCGGACGCGGGCTCGTTCGTGATCGCGGCGGTCAGCGCACCCTGGCGTCTCGCGTCCTCGAGGACGGCCACGACGTCGGGCGAACGGCCGGACTGCGAGATCCCGAGCACGGCCGCGTTGCGGAGTCGCGGCCCTCCGCCGTACACGGAGACGAGCGACGGCGCGGCGAGCGCCACCTGGAGCCGGTTCCGGGAGCCCAGCACGTACTGCCCGTAGATGGCCGCGTGGTCGGAGGTGCCCCGGGCCGCGATCAGCACGAGATCGACGTCGCGATCGCGGACGGCGTGGGCGAAGCGCCGCACCTGGTCCACCGCGGTGTCCAGCAACCCCTCGACGACACCGGCCTCTTCCCCGAGCTCCGAGCGCATGGTCATCGCGCGTCTCCCCCCGCATCCAGCTCGACTGGAAGGCTGCCGGCGAACGGGATCCGCCCGACCAGCGCGTCCGCCAGCGCCTCCACCTGGGGCGGCTGAATGCCATACGTGCAGGCATACGCCGGCGCCTCGACCTCCGGCTCGTTCACGGGACCGCCACCGGCTCGGCGGGGCGGGGTGCGCGGGACGGGCGGAGGTTCAGCCCGAGCTCGCGCGTCATGAGCAGTGCGGATGCGCCGAGGACGACGATGTCGTCGACACCGCCGAGCTCGAGCCTCGCCTGGCGGGCGAGCGCGGGCAGGGCGCCGTGGCGCAGCGCGGCGCGGACGGCATCGAGCCACGGCTCGCCGAAGGCGGCCATGGTGCCGGCCAGCACGATCCTGTGGACGTCCAGCGCGCCGACGAGCGCCGCCACCGCGGTCCCGAGCCGGTCGCCGGCCTGGAGAACCACGGACCGCACGATGTCGTCGCCCTGCCGGAATGCCTCGACGGCCGTTTCGAGGGAGACGGGCTCGCCGCGCAGCAGCTCGAGGCGTGCCAGCACGGCCCGGCTGCTCGCCACGGTCTCCAGGCAGCCCCGGCTGCCGCAACGGCAGAGCTCGCCGTCCACTTCGACGACCGTGTGCCCGATCTCGCCCGCGCCGAACCCGTCGCCCTGGAACAGCTCGCCGTTCAGCACGAGGCCGGCGCCGATACCGAGGCCGGCCTTCACGGCGATCAGGTTGGAGCTGCGGACCGCCCCGAACACGTGCTCGGCGAGCGCCGCGACCTGGCTGTCGTTGGCGACGTACACGGGGAGGCCGTAGCGGCGCGCGACCATGGACCCCAGCGGGAGGTTGCGCCACTCGCGCTTGACGGCCTGCACGACGGTTCCGTCGGTGGTGTCGATGAGGCCGGGCGCGCCGATCCCGATGCCCAGGATGGGGCCGGCCCGCATGGAGAGCAGCCGGTCGACCAGGTCCAGCGCGCGATCGAGTGCCGCGTCGCCGTCGGCATCCTCCGACGGGACCTCGATACGGTGCAGGATCTCGCCACGAAGATTGACGGTCGCCCCGCGGAACACCGCGTCGCCGAGGTCGATTCCGACGAGCAGCCTGGCGTCGTCGGGGACCTGGAGCAGGATGGGCGCCTTGCCCCCGGTGGACGGCCCACGGCCGACCTCGCGTGTCAGGCCGGAGACGAGCAGCTTCTCGACGACGTCCGACACGGTGGTCCGGGTAAGCCCGGTGCGCCGTGCGACATCGGCTCGGCTGACGGGGCCCTCGTCGTAGATCGTCGCGAGCACGAGTTGCTCGTTGTGCTCGCGCGTCTCGCGAAGCGTGGCCTTGGCCGGTCGTTCCACCGTCTGCCCTGCCGTCTCTCTGGACGTGACGTCCGCCCGCTCGGGGTGGCGCGAGGCTGGAGGAGGGTCCCGCCGGGGCGTCCGAGACTTTGTCCAAACCGTTGACAAACTGAGGATACGAGCTTTGTCAAGAGTCTGGACATAGATGTCGTCCGGGGGCCGGGTGGCTTGGGGCCGGCCCGTCAGGACGGGGCAGGGAGATCAGCTCGCCGCGAACCCCACGCAGGTCAGATCGCCGCCGACTCCCGTCCCATGCCGGGCGCGCGGATCGGCAGACAGGCGAGACCGGCCACGACGAACGACCCCGCCATGATCCAGAAGGCCAGCGGCAGCCCCGTCGCCTCCCCCGCGACGCCGATGACGATCCCGAAGACGGCCGCCCACAGCGAGCCCACGCCGAAGGCGAGCGTGAAGTACGTCGAGAAGGCCACGTCGCGGAGCCGGGCCGGGGCGACGTCCGCGAGGAGCGACTGGAGCTGGGGGCTCTCGACGAACGAGAAGGCCGACATCAGCACGATCCCGACCCACAGCCATGGCGCCCGCGATCCCGCCACCGCGAAGACGGCCATGGCCACCGCACCCGCGAAGTACGCGCCGAGGATCACCGGCTTCCGTCCGATGCGATCGGACAGCCACCCGGCCACCAGGGGCGCGGGAACGCTGCCGAGCAGGAACACCGCGTACATCAGGCCCACCGTGGCCGCGTCGAGCCCGGCGATCCGCGCGAGGTAGAGCGGCACGAAGAGGTTCAGGATGCCGAGCCCGCGGCCACCGGCCGCCACCATGGACGCGACGTAGATCCACAGGAGGTCGCGGTCGCGCAGGATCGAGCCAAACGCGGTCCGCAGGCTCCCACCCGCACGCGCCGCGGCGCGGTCGGCGCCGGACTCGCGGATGAGCGGCACCATGACGAGTGCGATGAGGATGGCGGGCACGCCGAACAGCACGACGGTGATCCGCCAGCCGACGCCGGCGAGGAGCCAGGTCCCGACCAGCGGGATCGCGATCGTGCCGACGTTGCCGCCTGCGATGTGGACGCTGATCGCGAACCCGCGCCGCCTCGGCGCGAACTGCTCGGCGATGAGCGCGTTCCCGACGGGATGCTGGGGCGAGCCACCGACCTTGGAGAGGACGTTCGCGATCGAGAAGGCGGCGAACGAGGGGGCGAGCGCCTGCGCCGCCATCCCGCCACCGAACAGGATCCCTCCGGCGACGAGGATGCCCTTCCGGGAGACGACCCGCGTGAGACCGCTGTAGGCGAGCTGGACGAGGCCCGCGGTCAGGCTGCCGAGGGCGGTCAGGAACGCGATCTGTGCCGCTCCCACGCGGAACTCGTCGATGATCAGGAGGTAGACCAGCGGCAGCAGGGCTGCCTGGGCGTGGTTGACGGCATGAGCCACGGCCAGGAGCCCGAGGGTGACCCGGGGCCTGACGCCGTCGATCGGAGGCCCGGTCGAGGGCTCGACGGGCGACGGTGCGATTGGGCGAGCCGGCGGCGAGGATGCGATGGGGCTGGTCGCGGCCGAAGATTTCGACGGGGCTGGTCGCGACCGAGGATGCGACGGAGCGGGCCGCGGGCGGCGATGCGTCCGCCGGCACCGAGCCGCCCATCGAGGTCAGGACGTCCTGCGCGTCTCCTTCCGGCCCGGCCGGAATCGCATCTGGCGGTGTCGGGAAACGCACGAGCCGAGCCTAACAGGCATGCCCGGAACGGGTCCCGTCCTGTCGATGATCACCACCCGGCGTACGGCGCCAGGGCAGCCAGCAGGTCGTCCGGGGTGGTGCCCGGTCCGACGCGCACGCGGGGAACCAGGAACCGGCCCGGATAGGACTGCGCCGCTCCGTAGACCGTCGTCGCGGCAAGGTCGTATCCGTCAGCCGCGAGGATGCCGAGCACGGCAGGACTCCAGTTGCCGTACGGGTAGGCGAGCGTCACGGGCGACACGCCGGTCCACGACCTGATGGCGCGGGCGGCGTCCTCGATCTCGGCAGCGGCCGTCGCGGGCGGCACGATCCCCAGTCCGACGTGGTGGACGGTGTGGTTGCCGATCTCGTCGCCCGCGTGGGTCATCGCGCACAGTTCCGACGCGGAGAAGAACGCCGCCCTCCCGACCCGGTCGGTGATCACGAAGAACGTGCCGACGTAACCGAACTGGCGGAAGACGGGCAGCACGTACCGGTACCCGTCGCGGTAGCCGTCGTCGAACGTGATCACGAGGGTGCGGGCGGGTTCGCTCACGCCGGCGGCGAGGTCGGCCGCCAGGTGCGCGAACGTGACGGCGTGCCAGCCCGTGTCGTGGAGCGCGGCCATCTGGGCGGCGAACAGCTGCGGCGACACGATCAGGCTGGGCAGCGAGTCGCCTGCTTCGGACTGGGGGACCACGCGGTGGTACATCAGGACCGGCACGTGCTCGACAAGCGAGGGGTCGCGCCACGCCGACGCGGTACCGGCCGCGTCGGCCGGCGGCGAACCGGACGAGCCCGGAGAGCCGGCCGGGGACGCGGACGCGGCGACGTCGGCTCCCCCTGGGAGCGTCGCCGGTGACGGGGATGCGCCCGGTCCGCCTCCCGCTCGCGATCGATGCACTCGCGCTGGCCGCGCCGCAGGGCGGGGCCGGGATCGCGTGCACAGGCGTCGTCCGGGCCCTCCCGGCCGTGGCCGCGCGGCCGGCTCCCGAGGCGCGCGAACTTCGCCGAGGGCTTCGGCGAGATCGCCGGGGATGGACCGTCAGTGCGGGCTGGACCCCGGGCGGCGGGCGCGCGCAGCGTCGACGGCGATGCGACGGCCACGACCCCGACGGCGACGACGATGGCCAGGCACGCGGCGGCGGCACGCAGGAGCGACGGGCGCGCGGGACGCGGTGGCATCGAAGCTCCTATGTCAAGCGGCCGCCGCGAGCCTGGCTCGCGGGGTCGCCCGGTGCTGCTCATCCTCGCGCATCCGGCGGTACACCTCGTCGCTGATCTTCCGCCGCAGGGCCCGGATGGCCTCGGTCTTGGTGTCACCGGCGGCGAGGCGTTTGGTGAAATACGCCCGACCCACACCACCCAGTCGGATCTGGGTGATGGCGATGCGGTGGAGGACGAGGTTGAGCTGACGGTTGCCTGTCCGGCTGAGCCGATGACGCTCGGTGTTGCCGGACCAGACCGGCAGCGGCGCCGTCCCGTTATGGCGGGCGAACGCTGCGGCCGAGCGGAAGCGCGCGATGCCAGCCGTCTCGCCGACGAGCTTCGCGGCACCGAGTGACCCACAGCCAGCCAGCTCGAGCAGGATCGGGCTGAGGGAGGCAGCCAGCCCGGCGATCTCGCGCTCGAGGCCATTGATCGCCGCGGTCAGCTCACGGATCCGGACGACCAGCTCGCGGGCGATCCGTCCGACCGTGCCCGGGGCATCGGCCAGGCGCTCGCGCAGGGCGTCGAGGACGACCGTCCGGTCGAGACCGCGGGCGACCGGCTCGTTCCCTGGATCGAGCTCGTGGAGGTGCCAGCGCAGGCGGTTCTGCATGCGGGTCCGCTCGGCGACGAGATCGTCACGGTGGTCGACGAGCAGGCGCACCTCCCGCTCGGGTCCGTCGAGGACGGCCGCCGGGAGATCCTCGCGCAGGGCTGCCCGGGCCACCGCGAGCGCGTCGATCGGATCGCTCTTGCCCCGTTCGCGCGACGAGCGACGGGCACCGGCCATCAGCCTGGGTGGGACATGGACCACCGTCTCGCCGGCGAGGAGCAGGTCGCTCGAGAGGCGCCGGGACAGATGCCGGACATCCTCGAGGGCGAAGCGGCGCTCGGGGAAGCGCGATGCCCACCGAACCAGCTCGAGGTGACCCGCGCTGCGGGCCGCCACGGTCTTCTCGGCGAGCTTGCGGCCGGTCCCCTCGACAGCCACCGCCGTGTGCGTGGACTTGTGCGGATCGATGCCGATGACGATCATTCCTCCGTCGCCTCCTGATCAGGGGTGACCCATTCCGGACCGGCCGGTGGACACGCCTGAGTGGGGGCGGTTACCACGCTCCTATGAAGTCACACCGGTCGGTCCGATCCATGTCCGGCGACCGGCACTTCGATGCGAGGCCACACCCGTCGGTGGGCAACGATGGTACGAGCCAGATCGCCGGACCTCGACAGCGTGACACTCATGGCGATGGTAGGTGCGGGCGCGTCGTCGTGCGTCGTCCGGCGTCCGAACGCGTCTCGAACCGGACGAACGATCGGCCTGGGATCCATCGACTCCGGCTTGGCGGCTACACTCTCGCGCGGATGGGACGCGACACGGAGGGACGGATGGCCGAGAACGACCGGCGCGAGCGCTGGGCTCTGATCCTGGGTGCGAGCAGCGGGTTCGGGGCCGCGACCGCGATCGCGCTTGCCCGCGACGGCTTCTCGATCGTCGGCGTCCACCTCGACATGCGGGGCAGCGCGGCCGCGGCCGACGAGGTCCGCGCCACCATCGAGGAGGCCGGCGTCCAGGTCGCGTTTCACAACGTCAACGCCGCGGACGAGCAGAAGCGCCGAGGCGTGGTGGAGGACATCTCGCGCCGCTTCGCCGAGCGCCGGGAGGCCGGCGCCGACCCGTACCTCGCGGTGTTCCTGCATTCGCTGGCGTTCGGCACGACGCTCTCGTATGTCACATCCGACCCGGGACGCCGGGAGGTCTCCCCGCGCCAGCTCGAGATGACCGCCGACGTGATGGCACACTCGATGGTGTACTGGGTGCGCGACCTGTTCCATGCCGGTCTCTTCGGCAACGGCAGCCGTCTGTTCGCCATGACGAGCGAGGGGGCCGTGAAGGTGGTCCCCACGTACGGTCCCGTGAGCGCGGCCAAGGCCGCGCTCGAGTCGCACGTGCGGCAGCTCGCCCTGGAGCTGATCCCGCACGGGATCACGGTCAACGCCATCCGCGCCGGGGTGGCCGACACGCGGGCTTCGCGTGCCATTCCCGGACACCAGGAGCTGTTCGAGTTCGCGCGCGAGCGCAACCCGGGCGGCCGGCTCACCGTGCCCGAGGACGTCGCGCAGGCCATCGTCGCGCTCGCGTCGCCCCGGCTCTACTGGATGACGGGCAACACCATCGGCGTCGACGGGGGCGAGATGATGGGCACGAAGCAGGCGGAGGGCTGACCCACGGCGACACCCACCCCGCCAACGCCGACCGCGGCGTCACCCGCTTCGGCCACACCCACCGCTGCGTCGCCCGCTTCCCCAGCGCCGGCGGCCTCCACGCCGCCACCCGTCACGCTCACGTTCCGGCTCGTCAACGCGGGCGTGCGGGTCCTGATGGCGGTCGGACGCGAGCGGCTCGTGGTCGAGGGGCTCGATCTGCTCCCCGATCGCCCCGGGGTGATCCTCGCGAGCAATCACCTGTCGTTCGCCGACCCCGTGCTGCTCGCGATGGTCGTGCATCGGACGCTCGGCCGGCGCGTGCGGCACATGGCCAAGGCCGAGGCGGTGGCGATTCCCGTGTTCGGGGCGCTGCTGCGGGATTACGGCGGGTTCGCGGTGCGCCGCGGCCGGCCGGATCGCGAGGCGTATCGCATGGCGAACGAGGTGCTGGCGGGCGGGGACTGGCTCGGCCTGGCTCCCGAGGGCACGCGCAGCCGCACGGGAATGCTCGGCGAACCGAAGCCGGGGGTCGCGCTGCTCGCGCTTCGCAGCGGCGCGGAGGTGGTCCCCGTCGCGCTGTGGGGCACCGAAGCGCTATGGCCGGTCGGCGTGCTCCTGCCGAGGCCGGGCAAGGAGGTGCACATCCGGTTCGGCGCCCCGTACCGCATGGCGGGCCAGGTCCTCGACGCGGGCGGGCGGCACGAGACGGCGGCCGACGTGCATCGGTCGACGGACGACCGACACGAGACATCAGGCGACGGCCACGAGACCCAGGGCGTCAGGCAGGCGCCGACGGGCGGACGGCATGCGGCCCTCGACGCCGCAAGCGACGACCTCATGCGCCGGATCGCCGATCTGCTGCCCGAGACCTACCGCGGCCGCTTCCGCTGACGGGCTCGCGGCAAGGGCGGCCTCAGCGCGAAGCCGATCCGGCGGCGATCAGGACGTTTCCGTCGCGACCGCCGCCGGCCCGACCGATCAGGCGCCCGAACCGGGCCCGGCCGGATCGGAGCGCCCGAACCGGGCGCGGGATCAGAACTGCTCGAGGTAGCGGTCGAGCTCCCAGCTGGTGACCTGCCCGCGGTACTCGTCCCACTCCGCGCGCTTCGCCTCGATGAAGTGGCTGAGGACGTGGTCGCCGAGGGCGTCGCAGATGACCGGATCCGCCTCGAGCTCGTCGATCGCCTCGCCCAGCGTGCCCGGCAGCTGCCGGATTCCGCGCTCGGCGATGCGGGCGGCGTCCATCTCGTAGAGGCTCTCCTCGACCGGATCGGCGAGCTCCATCCCCTTCTCGACGCCGTCGAGTCCGGCGGCGAGCATGGCCGAGAAGGCGAGGTAGGGGTTGGCCGACGGGTCGGGGCAGCGCAGCTCCACGCGCGTCGCCTCGATGCTTCGGCCGGGCGACACCATCGGAACGCGGATCAGCGCCGAGCGGTTGACGCGACCCCAGGTGAGGTACGTCGGCGCCTCGTAACCGGGCACCAGGCGCTTGTACGAGTTCACGAGCGGCGCGAGAACGGCGATCATGCCGCGCGCATGCGCGAGGATGCCGGCCATGTACGAGCGCGCCAGGTCGGAGAGGCCGTACTTGTTCGACGGATCGGCGAAGGCGTTCCGCTCGGCGGCCAGGTCGTACAGGCTCTGGTGCGTGTGCATGCCGGAGCCGTTGATGCCGAACAGCGGCTTGGGCATGAACGTCGCGTAGAGGCCGTGCATCTGCGCGACGGCCTTGAGGGTGAACCGGAACGTGACGGCGTTGTCGGCGGTCTTCAGGGCGTCCGAGTACTCGAAGTCGATCTCGTGCTGGCCGGGAGCGACCTCGTGGTGGGCGGCCTCGACGCGGATGCCGAACGCCTCCAGCGCGTTCACCATGTCCTGCCGCACGTCCTGCGCGAGGTCGGTGCTGAAGTCGAAGTAGCCGGCCTGGTCGTGCGGGAGCGGCTGGATGCCGCCCTGCTCGTCGCGGCGGAACAGGAAGAACTCCAGCTCAGGGCCCGTGTTCATGCGGTAACCGAGCTTCTGCGCACGCGCGAGCTGGCGCTTGAGGACGTACCGCGGGTCGCCGACGAAGGGCTCGCCCTTGGGCGTGTAGACGTCGCAGATCATCCTGGCCGTGCCGCGGCCACCCAGCGGTCCTGAGTCGCCGTGGCCGGTCTGCCACGGGATCTCCGCGAACGTGCTGAGGTCGGGCTTGAGGTACTGGTCGCTCTCCGCGATCCGGGTGAACCCCTCGATCGAGCTGCCGTCGAACCAGGTTCCGTGCTCCAGGGATGCCTCGAGCTGGTGGAGCGGGATCGCGATGCTCTTCACCGATCCCATGATGTCGGAGAACTGCAGCTGGACGAACCGGATGCCGTGCTCCTGCGCGGCGGCGATCACGGCCCGGGGATCGTCGCTCTTGATCTCGATCGTCATTGCGTCCGTGCTCCTCACCTGCGACGGGTACGCAGAAGCGTCAGTGCTTAGGCACCCTGCACAACTGCGCCAGTCTAGCGGACGGGCGCGCCCGCCTGAACATGACCGCCGGCCCGGTGATGGGGAGGATCATTGGTCATTCTGCACAAGTCTCACCGCGATCGCGAGTGCCAGTCGCAGGTCCGGATCGTCCAGGCGCCAGCCGGTGCGTTCCTCGATGCGGACAACCCGGTAGAGGAGCGTGTTCCGGTGGACGCCGAGTGCCTCCGCTGCCGCCGCTGCGCCCGCGTGCTCGAGGACGGCCCGCAGTGTCGCGAGGCGCCGGGCCCTCGTCGCGGCCGACCCGCCGGCCAGGAGCGGGGCGAGGAGCGCTCCGGCGAGCCGCGGGCCGTTGGGAAGGTTGTGCAAGTCGCCCAGCATCCGGTAGGCCGCGAGGCGTTCGGCGAGCACGACGCGGGGCCCGCCAGACGACGGAGCCGCGAGCATCCCGCGCGGCCCACCCGTCGACGAGGCCGTGGGCACCCTGCGCGGCCCACCCGTCGACGACGCCGCCTCCATCCCGTCCGAGCCGCCAGAGCCATCCGGGCCACCGGGAGCGCGGGAGATCGCGTGCCGGACCTCCGGCGGCGCGGGGATCGCCTCGCTGGCCTCGAGCGTCGCCCGAGCCTCGGCCTCGGCGGCCGAACGCTCCTCCGGCCGCAGGAACGGCCGTGAGGCG
Organism: uncultured Chloroflexia bacterium; assembly: GCA_963757865.1. GTDB lineage: Bacteria > Chloroflexota > Limnocylindria > Limnocylindrales > CSP1-4 > JAJYNJ01. The sequence goes on along the minus strand of CAVWSU010000009.1, from coordinate 20,682 downwards.
GCCACGTCGCGTCCGATCGTGGCGGCGATGCGGGTCGCGAGCGCGAGGCCTCGCACGTCGTCCGGCGGCAGCGCGGCCACGAGCCGGTAGTCGACGCTCGTCGCGTCGCCGCGAAGCAGCAGCCGCCTGGGGGGAGCGAGCCGTGCCAGCCGCTCGCGCCGGCGTTCGCGTTCCTCGGCCGGGGCATCCTCGCCGGGCACGATCTGGCGCCCGATGACGACGATCCACGGCGGACCTTCGGCGGGCAGCGACTCCGACCTGCCGCTCCCCCGGGGCCGTCGCGCGACCACCTGGCGACCCATCTCGAGAGCCAGCAACGGCGCCACGCGTTCGGCCACGGCGCGGTCCAGGTCGCTGACCGGCTGGGCGCCGAGGAGCGCCAGGCTGCCCGCTCCCGGCAGGGCCACACGCAGGGCCGCCTGGCGTGGCTGGGCAAGGTACCGCGTCGCGGCCGCCGCAGCGCCGGGAACGGTGGCCGGAGCGTGGATCGTGACGGCCAGCCCGCGCTCGTCCTCGATCACGATGGCGCGCCCCAGCGACGCGCCGACGGCACCCGCCAGCGCCTCGAGCCCGCGCCCCTCCAGGGCGAGCCGCTCGACGGCCGCGTCGACCTGCGCCGCCTGCCGGTCGAGCTCGGCCCGCCGGTTGACGAGATACCCGACCAGCGAGCGCTCGAGCGCCCCCGGGTCCGTCACGGCCACGCGGAGGACCGGCGTCGAGCGGGCCCGTGCCGCCTCGACCAGGCGGGACGCGATGGGGCCGCCCGGGTCCTCCGCCACGAGGAGGATCGCGGAGACGCCCACCCTCGTCAGCTCGGCGACCACCGCCAGGGGATCGGCCGGTCCCGACGCGAGGGCGGAGAGCACCGAGTCGGGGACGATGGCGACATCGCCGGCCTCGAGCCCCTCCAATGCCGGGATCCTCGCTCGCAGGACGCGGACCCAGGCGATCTCCGGGTCAGGCCATGCCGGCCCGTCCGCGCCCGGCGGCGCGACCTCCGGCGACAGCCACGTCGCCGTGGGCAGGACGTCCCTCCAGATCTGCGTGAGCGTCGGCACGGCGCGATCGTCTCACGTCCGGCGGGTCATCCGGGAGCGATGGCCCGCAGGTCGCGGAGCAGACCCCGGAGCTCGCGCGGCACGTCGACGTACCGGTCCGCGAGCATCGCGACCTGGGCCCGGTCCGGCAGGAGGCGGATCCAGATGCGCCGCCTGGGGAAGTAGAACGTCAGCACCAGCCCGGCCACCATCAGGATGAATGCGATCCACACGAACATCTCGCCCGGATCCTTCCGGATCACGAGTCCGCTGAAGGCCGTCGTGCTGTCCCAGCGCACCGAGTAGCCCCCGGTGACCGCGGGGTCGCTCGTCTGGCCGACCGCCAGCGACTGGAGGAACACGGTCTGCGTGTTGCCGCCGGACGGATCGGCCGTCAGCCCCTGCAGCGTCAGACGCGGCGCACCGCTCGCGCTCTGGTCGAGCACGACGAGCAGGCCCAGGCTGGACCCGGGGATCGTCAGGAACCCCTGTGGCAGGCCCACGAGGGTCCCGGCGAGCAGCACCGGCCCGGTCCAGACCAGCCGTCCGCTCCCGTCGTGGATCTCGATGTCGGCCGCCGGCCCGAAGGTGTTCTGGTGGATCACGAAGCCGTCCACCGTCAGGGGATCGTTGACGTGGATGACCTTCTGCGCGATCGGCCGCCCGTCCTGGTAGACGATCACGTTCGTCCAGAAATCGATGAAGGAGCCGTTGGGCCGGGTCGGCGCGGCGAACTGGACGTTCTTCACGATCAGGTTGCCGGGCGTCCCGACGGGTTGCACCGGGGCCGTCTGGCCGTTGCCGAGCACCAGCACCGTCTGGAAGCCGAACGCTCCCGTGATCGCCGCGGCCAGGAGGAACAGGACGAGCCCGGCGTGGGTGAGCAGCGTCGCGAGGCGGAAGTACTGGTTGCGGTCGCCGTAGACGATGCCGTCGGCGCGCCGGACCGTGAAGTGGTGGCGCCGGAGGACGGCGCTCACGCGCTCGTCGGACAGCGGCGCCTCCATGGCGGCGCGGTTGGCGAGCTGCATGTCGAAGAAGCCGGCGGGCTGCGAGACGCGGACCTCGCGCACCGAGCGCCAGAGTCTCGGCGTCCGATCGGCCGTGCACACCACGATGCTCACGACCAGCAGCGTCAGCAGCGTGGTGAACCACCAGACGCTGAAGACGTGGAGCAGTCCGAGGCGGTCGAACGTGTCGACGAGGGTCGGCCCGATCGCGACTCCCAGCACCGACAGGCCGGCGTACTGGGCGTGGATGGTGGCCATCTGCTGGGCGTACTGCGACGGATCCTGGATCGCGGACGCGGGCATCTGCGGCAGGAGCGTGCCGAAGACGGCGGCGACGGCGATCGCGATGATCTGGATGACGGCGAACCTGACGCTCGTGAGGAGGCGCCACACGCCGAACCCGAGCCCCGCGAGCGGGTCGGATACGCGAGCGGTCCCCTGCCGCGCGAACGAGGTTGTCGCCATGGATCAGGCGGCGTCTCGCGCGACGTCGAGGGCCCTGGACACGTCGGCAAGCAGGTCCTCGGGATCCTCCAGCCCGACCGACATCCGGACGAGCCCGGGCGCGATGCCGGCGCGCTCCAGCGCGACCTCGTCCATCTGGCGATGCGTGGTGGACGGCGGATGGACCGCGATCGTGTGCACGCTGCCCAGCGACGCCGTGCGCTCTCCGATCTCGAGCCCGTCCAGGAATGCCGTGCCGGCCGCGCGGCTGCCCAGGTCGAACGCCAGCATGCCGCCGCCGAGCCGCAACTGCCGGCGCGCCACCTCCGCGGTGGGATGCGACGCGAGGCCCGGGTAGTGGACCCGGACCACGATGTCGCCCTGGCGCGAGAGGTACTCGGCGAGGGCGAGCGCGCTGGACGAATGCCGGTCCATGCGGACGGCGAGGGTCGTCAGCCCGCGCAGGACCAGAAAGGCGCTGAACGGCGCGACGATGCCGCCGGTGTCCACCTGGACCGCCCGCACGGCAGCCATCTGGTCGGGGTTGCCGGAGACGACGCCGGCGGTGACGTCGGAGTGCCCGGCGATCCACTTCGTGGCCGATTCGACGACCAGGTCGGCGCCGAGCTCGGCCGGGCGGCACAGGTACGGCGACGCAAACGTGTTGTCGACGATCAGGACGGCGCCGTGGCGATGCGCGATCGACGCCATCAGCTCCACGTCGGCGACCACGATGGTGGGATTGGAGATCGTCTCGATGTACAGGACACGCGTGGCGGCCGTGAAGGCCGCTTCCACGGACGCGGCGTCCGTCACGTCCACGAAGCGGGACCCGACGCCGAACCGTCGCAACTCCCGATCGAGGAGGGAGCGCGTGCTGCCGTACAGGGCGTTCGATGCCACGACCTCGTCGCCGGATCCGACCTGCGATGCCAGGGCCGCGAAAATCGCACCCATGCCGGTGCCGAAGGCGAAGCCCTCTGCGGCGCCTTCGACCTCGGCGACGGCGTCGGCCAGGGCCGCGGCCGTCGGGTTCGAGATCCGCGAGTAGGCGTAGCCCGGGCGGCGGTCGGTCAGGACGTCGGCCAGCTCGGACGCGTCGGCGGACCGGAACGTCGCCGTCTGGTAGATCGGGACGGCGGTCGCCTCCTGGTCGACATGGGGAGAACGGCTGGCCGCCCGGATCGCACGCGTGGAGAACCCGCGCAGGGGATCGTGGTGCATCGCCCGGCATCGTACACCGGCAGGCGGTCCCGCCCGCCTTCGGCGGCGAGCCGGCCGTGAGCCCCTCGTGACGTGCGGCCGGCCGGGGCCCGGCATGCGACCCCGCGGGGGTGCAGGGCCCCGGTCGGCGGCATGTGAACCCGGCGCGGTGTCCGGCCGCGGTCCGGCGTGCGAACCCCGCGCGCAGCCGGCATCGAGACGACGAATCCCGTTGTACCGTCCGGACGGGACCTGCTACTGTCGCGGGGTGGAACCGATTCGCTCTCGCGCCCTGACGAACCGGGTGGGCGACGAGCTCAGCCCGGTCGACAAGCGCATCATCGAGCACCTCCAGCGCGATGGCCGCCGGCCGTTCACGCAGATCGCCGCCGAGATCGGGATCAGCGAGGCCGCCGTCCGCGCCCGCACGAACCGGCTGATCGAGCGGGGGATCCTGCAGATCGTCGGTGTGACCGATCCCCTGAAGGTCGGCTTCCACCAGATGGCCATGATCGGCGTCCGCTGCGACGGCGACAAGCTGGTCGGGGCGGCCGAGGAGATCGCCGGGCTCCCCGAGGTGTCATACGCCGTGATCACCGCCGGTCACTACGACATCCTGGTGGAGACCGTCTGCGCCGACAACGAGGCCCTGCTCTCGTTTCTCGTCGACCGGCTGCGGCACATCGACGGCGTTCGCGAGACCGAGGCGTTCGTCTACCTGCGCATCGTCAAGGAGACGTACCAGTGGGGGACGCGCTGATCCCCTGACGTCTTCGGCGCCGGGCGAGCCCGCCGGGCGAGCCCGTCGTGCCGCCAGTTCGTCGTGCCGTCAGTTCGCCACGCTCACGGGACACGTCCGAGGGAGACCTGTGCCTGGGCCTCCAGCGCCGAGGCACTCGGTGCCCCCGTGCCCAGCACGAGGTCGCTGAACCCGAAGAAGATCACGCCCTTCAGAACGTAGATCGCGCTGACGGAGATGGTCTTGCCGGCGATCGTGGCGCCCCCCTGCGCGACGGCGGCGTCTGCGCCATCCGCGAAGCCGGGCAGCTCGGTCACCTTCAGGCCGCTCACGTTCGACGCCTTCTGAAGCTCTGCGAGGGCGGCCGTCTCCTCGCTCTTGGCCGTGGCCACGTCCGGAGCCTGTCCGACGTCCACGGTGAAGACGTTCAGGGTCTGCGAGCCGTAGATGCAGAGGCGACCGTTGCCGGATGTCGTCTCCGGCTTGCCGGGGCCGAAGGTCGTGCCGGCGAGCTGCCCGGCCTCCGCCGCGGTGACCAGCTGACAGGGGTCGACGGAGGTCGGGACCGCCGTGACGTCGGGCATCGTTGCCGCGGGCGGCTCGCTTGCCGGCACTGCGGCGGACGGCACGCTCGCAGCCACCGACGGTGCGGTGACCGGCGCCGCACTTGCGGCCGGCGCCGCGGTGGCCGCCGCGGGAGCACTCGCGGACGCCCCGGTCGACGGCGCGGCGGAACTGCACGCCCCCAGCGCGAGGGACGCTGCCGTGAGGATGACGAAAGCTCGGGACGCGCTCATGGCTCCCCCCAGGGTCGTGCGGCTGGGCCGCGGGACGCGGCGATGTGGGCAACTGTAGGTTGGGGCGTCGGGCGGGATGAAGGGGTGATCTCCCTCCTTTCGTGGCAGCTGCCTCCTCCCGGCATCCGGCGGGCGCCGTGCGATGCGGGAGGGCATTCGACCGGAATCCTCACGAGCCGGCCCCTCCCGTGGTGGTGGATGGGTGGCTTCGTGTCCGCGACCAGCGGGCCACCTCGGTGATGCGGTCGAAGGGCAGCCCGACCCTCCCGGTGGCGTCCCGGACGGTGGCAGGGGTGTCCGCCTCGAACACGGTCAGGACGACCTGTTCCCCGAGGACGAGGATCGCGTCCACGAACCGGAGGGACTTCCCCTCGGTCGTCATCGAGCGGGCGGCCTCGCGCGCTGCGGCCGCGGACGCCGCGAAGGCCTCGTCGGTCACGCCGGGCCAGTACCGCTCGACGACGAACGTCGTCGTGGGGCCGCGGCTCGAGATGGAGCGGGACGCCATGCCGCCGACCCTACGGACGCACCGGCCGGGATTGAAGGGGGAGGTTGCCCCTTCGTCAGCCCTGCGGCCAGCGGGAGACCGGGCGCGGGCAGTTCGCGGCGCCTCCCGGCACCCCTATCGCACGCTCGCCATGTGCGCGCCCAGCTCCGCGCGGGAATGCACGTCCAGCTTCTGGTACGCGCGGGCCAGCGCCTTCTCTGCTCCCTTCGGCGACAGGAACGCGGCGGCCGCGATCTCGCGCGTGGTCAGCCCCCGGGCGGCTAGTTCCGCGACGCGCCGCTCCGTCTCGCTGAGCGACGCCGGCGAGGCCGGGCGCAGCCCGACACGCCCCTGCTCGCTGCGGGCACGGTTCGCCCAGGCGGGCGACCCGAGAGACCGGAAGATCGCGCCCGCTTCGGCGAGGGCCGCCGCCGCCTCGTGCTTCTCCCGGCGGCGCCGGTGGACGGTCCCGAGGACGAGCAGCGTGCGGGCACGCTCGAACGGCATCGGCAGGTCCGCGTGCAGCGCGACCGCGCGCCCGGCGAAGGCAAGTGCCGCGTCCGTGTCCCCGCCCGCGATGGCAAGCAGCGCACGGCAGCGGGCGGCGAGCGGCATCGCGGAGACGCGCTGAAGCTTCCCGGCGAGCGCCTCGTACGGGCCGAGCACGGCCTCGGCCTCGGCCACCCGCCCCAGGCTGGTCAGCGCCTCGACCAGGTCCGGCACGAATGTCCGGACGCCGGGGTCGAGCACGCCGGCGCCGTCCATGAACGGCACGATCGGGGCGAGTGCCTGCACCGTGTCCTCCGGCCGGTCGCGCGACAGGCCCACGAACCCCAGCACGGCGGCATTCTCCTGGATGGCCGGGCCGTAGCGACGCTGCATGGCCGCCGCGAGAGCGGCGCTGGCGCCCTCGGATGCCTGCCCGAGGCGTCCCTGGAACGCATCGACGCGGGCTATGGCGGAGTCCAGGAGCGATCGCATCAGCCCGCCCGCCTCCTCGGCGTACGTCCTGGCCGTCTCCGCGACGGCATTCGCCACGTCCCAGCGTCCCGAGGCGAGCTCGACCTGGCAGCGCACGTACACCACGTAGGGGATGGCGGCCTCGTCGCCGGTCGCCTGTGCCTCCGCGTGCAGTCGCTCGAGCAGCGCGCGGCTCTCGTACAGGCGCCCCGTCCACCCCAGCACGAGCGCGTGGATCATCGATGGCCGCCACTCGATCAGCATCTGCGGCGCGACCCCGCCCTCCAGGGCGAGTGACCTGGCGATCAGGCCCGCCGGGAATCCGCGGCCCCGCAGGAACTCGAGCATCGCCATGAACGCGAGCGGGCCCGCCTGTGCGGCCGGGTCGGGGGCCGCTTCCGCGAGGCGGAGCGCGCGCCGCCCGTGCGCCTCGGCGGCCGCGAGGTCGCCCATCATCGTCGAGACCAGGCTGAGCTGCTGCTCGAACCCGGCGGCGAGCGCGACGTCGCCGCCAGACTCGAGGAGCCCTCGCTCGAGCACGTCCCTGGCCGCCCGTCCATCTTCCTCGCGATACAGGATCGCGGACATGGCCAGCAGCAGGCCCGCGTGCTCGGTGCCCGGCGGTCCTGCCTCGATGAGATCCTCCAGCAGCTCCCGCGCCTCGGCGGGGCGCCCCGCCGCCACGAGACAGTCGGCGGCGGAGCGGATCCATCCCACGCGCAGGCGGTTCGCCGGCGCGACGTGCGCTGCCGCCGCCAGGAAGAGCTCGCCGGCATCCTCCGGCGCGCCCCGTCGTCGCGCGAGCTCGGCCCCCCTGGCGATCGCGCGGGCGGCCCGCGCGTCCGTGCCTTCCGTGGCCGCGGCCAGGTGACGGGCGCGCTCCACGGGATCGCGGACGATGGCGGCGAGGCGACGGTGACGCGCCCGGCGATCGGCCGCGGTGCCCAGGCGATATGCCGCGGCCCGCAGCAAGGGGTGGGTGAATCGCACATGCTCACCGTCCACGGCGACTGTGCCGTCGGCGATGGCGGGGACGAGGAGACGGGCAACGGGGACGCCCACCGCGCGGCCGACGAGGGACAGCCCGGGCTGTGCGAGAGTCGCCGCGAGGGCGAGCGCCTCCCGCACGGCCGGGTCGAAGGCGCCAAGCCGGGCCTCCAGGAGAGCGCGCAGCGAATCCGGCAGGGTGGGAAGCGGCTCTCCCGGCCGCCCGGAACCGGCTGCGACGGCGCGCTGCAGCTCGAGGGCGAAGAACGGATTCCCGGCGGCGGCGGTCACGACCTGGCGCGCCTGGCGCGCGGAGATCGGAGCGCCGCCGCGCGATCGCAGCGTCGCGAGGATGGCGTCGTCGCCGATGGGTCCCACCTCGAGGACGGCGGGCTCGCGACCTGCCGCACGCAGCCAGGCCATGTCCCGAACGCGGTCCTCCCCGGACCGGAAGCTCGCGAGGAAGCCCACGGGCTCGTCGCGAAGTCGCCGCGCCACGAACCGGAGCGTGGCTGCGCTCGCCTCGTCCATCCAGTGGGCATCGTCGACCACGAGCAGCAGCGGAGCGGCGCGAGCCAGGAGACGAACGAGGCCGAGCAGCCCGACGGCCACGGCCAGAAGCTCCGTCGGCCGCTCGCCCGGTGAACTCCGCTGGAGGGCGACCTGGAGCGCCGCACGCTGCGGCGGCGGCAGGAGGCCGGACGTCGCATCCAGGACCGGATCGACGAGGTCGAACAGCGTGCTGAACGGCAGTACGGCCTCGGGGACGTCGGGGTTCGCGTAGAGGACGCTGGTGCCGTTCGTCTCCGCCGTGGCTACGGCGATGCCGAGCAGGGTGGACTTTCCGATGCCCATCTCGCCACGAAGCAGCAGGCTGGACGGCCCGAGCGGGATCCCGTCCACGAACTGCCGGAGCGCGGACGTCTCGGCGTCACGACCCGCGACGATCCGCAGGGCTCGAGCGTCGTGCGCTTCGGGGTGTTCCATGACCACGTGGCTCCATTCCGGCCCTGAACCGGGATGATCGCCTTCGCCTCTTCCGCCGCCGGAGGAGGTGCTCCGCGGATTCGGTCCACGGGAAGGGACGCGCGCCGATTGTGGGGCCCTGGGCACGCGCTGTCGAGTCCCAGGACCCGACCATCCGCCCGTGAAGCACCCCGCGTGTCGAGGCGGGGATTGCGGCCCTTGACGTGCCGGACTAGTATCGCGGTGATATCACTTCGATACTGGGAGTGGGCTGTGATCCAGGAACGCAAGGCTCGGGCGCTTCCCGGGTACCCGATGCTCTTCGCGCTGCTCGCGGTCACCGTGGCAGCGGCCCTCGCCGTCATCTTCGGCGCAGTCGACATCGAACGCGGCGGACGGGGCAGCACGCTCTCGGCGATCGTGGTGGGCATGCTGATCGTGCTCGGCTGGCGCGGCCTGACGGCCGTGAACCCGAACGAGGCACGGGCGCTCGTGCTCTTCGGGCGGTACGCGGGGAGCCTCAAATCGCAGGGCCTGTGGTGGGTCAACCCCTTCACCCGTCGCCCGCGCGTGTCGATCAAGGTGCGCAACTTCGAGAGCCAGAAGCTCAAGGTCAACGACCACGACGGCAATCCCATCGAGATCGCGGCGGTCGTCGTCTGGCGCGTGCACGACACCGCGGAGGCGCTCTTCGAGGTGGACGACTACGAGCAGTTCCTGAAAGTGCAGACGGAGGCCGCCATCCGGACGCTCACCACGTCCTACCCGTACGAACCGCATCGGGACGACGAGCTGTCCCTGCGCGGTAATCCGCACGAGGTCGGGGAGCGGCTCCAGGCGGAAATCCAGGGACGGTTGCAGAAGGCCGGTCTCGAGGTCATGGACACTCGCATCAGCCACCTCGCGTACGCCCCGGAGATCGCGAGTGCGATGCTCCGCCGTCAGCAGGCGGGCGCGGTGATCGACGCCCGCACCCGCATCGTCGAAGGGGCCGTGAGCATGGTCCAGATGGCGCTCGACCAGCTCTCGACGAAGCACATCGTCGAGCTCGACGAAGAACGCAAGGCGACCATGGTCAGCAACCTCCTGGTCGTGCTGTGCAGCGAGCACGACACGCAGCCGGTGGTGAACACCGGGACCCTGTACCAGTAGGCAGCGAGCCGAGGATCACGGGGGCGCCCATGGCGGAGCGCAAGCCATTCCTGCTGCGGCTCGATCCCGATACCATGGCCGCCCTGCGGGCCTGGGCGGCCGACGACCTGCGGAGTCTCAACGGGCAGATCGAATTCCTGCTTCGACGTGCCCTGCGGGACGCGGGTCGGGCGTCCTCGAATGCGGCACGTCGCCGTGGCGGGAGCGCGAACGAGGACATCGACGATACGGAGGACGCGGAACCAACCCTGGCGGCCCTGAGCGAAGGACGTGGCGATGGATGATCGGATGCTCGAGATCGACGGCATCTCGAAGCGGTACGGGCAGACCGTCGCCGTGCAGGACCTCAGCTTCGAGATCCATGCCGGCGAGCTGTTCGGCTTCGTGGGGCGCAACGGCGCCGGCAAGACCACCACGATGCGCGTCGTGCTGGGCGTGCTGGCGCCGGATGCCGGCACCGTGCGCTGGCTGGGCCTGCCCCTGAGCTTCGCCACCCGCCGGCGCATCGGCTACATGCCCGAAGAACGCGGCCTGTATCCCAAGATGCGCGTGGCGGAGCAGCTGGCCTACCTCGGCGAGCTGCACGGCATGACGGACGGGGAGGCCCGCCAGGCGGCCCTCGGCTGGCTCGAGCGCTTCGGCCTCGCCGAGCGGCGCGACGCCGAGCTCCAGGCGTTGAGCCTGGGCAACCAGCAGCGCGTCCAGCTGGCCGCGGCCCTCGTCTTCGGGCCCGACGTGCTCGTGCTCGACGAGCCGTTCGCCGGGCTCGACCCGGTCGCCGTCGACGTCATGGCGCAGGTGCTGCGCGAACGGGCCGAGGCGGGGGTCCCCGTCATCTTCTCGAGCCACGAGCTCGACCTCGTCGAGCGGCTGTGCGACCGGGTGGGCATCATCGACCACGGCCGCCTGCTGGCCTGCGGCACGGTGGACGAGCTGCGGGCCGGGGGCCGCGAGCGGCGCTGGCTCGACGTGCCCGCGGCGCCCGAGGCATGGGAGCCCGATGTGCCCGGCGTGCGGCTCGTGGCGGCCGACGGCGCGCGACGGCTCTTCGAGCTCGATCCGGGCGTCGACGACCAGGCCCTGCTGCAGGCGGCGCTGGCCACCGGACCCGTGCGCGCGTTCGAGCGCGTCGAGCCCAGCCTCGGCGAGCTCTTCCGGACGGTCATCGGGGAGGCCGCGGCATGACCGCGCCGGCCGCGCGCCCGGGCGGATCGCGCCACCTGCCGACGATCGTCCTCGTCGCCCGCCGCGAGGTCCGCATGCGCCTGCGCTCGCGCGTCTTCGTTGGCGGCACCATCGTGATGGTGGCCCTCGTGGTGGTCGGCATCGTGGCCGCGTCGCTGCTCGCCGGCAAGACCAACCCGGTGCGGGTGGGCTTCAGCGGCGGATCGCAGGCGCTCGAGCGGACGTTCACCGCATCGGCCGCCGCGCTCGGTGTGAAGGTGACGCTCAGCGACGTCGCCGACGTCACGGCCGGGAAGGCGCAGGTGACGGCGGGCACGCTCGACGTGCTGGTGACCGGGTCGGCGACAGCACCGACGGCCGTGGCGAAGGCCGCGGTCGCACCGAACGTCGAGTCCGCCCTGTCCCTGGCCGCGGAGGCCGCGCGCCTCTCCGACGCCGGCCTCACACCGGCGGCGGTCAGATCGGCCATGGCCCTGGTCCCGGTCGAGCTTCTGGCGCCCACCACCCCGAAGGACACCCAGAACCTGTTCGCCAGCCTGGCCCTCGGCATCCTGCTCTGGATCGCGCTCGGCCAGTACGGGAACCTGGTGGCCCAGGGCGTGGTCGAGGAGAAGGCGACGCGGATCATGGAGATCCTGCTCGCCACGATCCCGCCCAGTCGCCTGCTGGCGGGCAAGGTCTTCGGGATCGGGCTCGTCGGTCTGCTGCAGCTCACGATCGTGGGCGCGGCCGCGCTCGTCGCGGTCCACGTGACCAACGTCGCGGCGATCCCGGCCCTCGGCGTGGCCTCGATCCTGGCCGACATCTGCTGGTTCGTGCTCGGCTTCCTCTTCTACGCCACGGCCTACTCCGCGGTCGCGTCACTCGTCTCGCGCCAGGAGGAGGTCCAGAGCGCCGTCGGGCCGATCTCGATCCTCCAGGTCGCGGGGTACCTGATCATGTACGCCGCGCTGCCGAATCCGAATGGCCCCCTGGCCACGGTGGCTTCGCTGCTGCCGCCGTTCGCCCCGATCCTCATGGCGGTGCGGATGGCAGACACCACCGTGCCGTTCTGGCAGCCGGTCCTGGCCGCAGCGCTGATCGTGGCATCCATCATCGGCCTGACCTGGCTCGCCGGCCGCATCTATGCCAACGCGGCCCTGCGCCTCGGCACACGGGTGCGCTTCACGGATGCGTTCCGTGGTTGATGCTCGCAACCAGTCCAGTAACGTCCGGCCCCGTTCGGGCCGACAGATCGGAGGAACAACGTGCCGCCTCGTGTGAAGGCCCATCCATTCCTGACCCTGATGGCGGTGGTCTCCGCGATCCTCATCCTGGTCGGCCGGATCAACAAGGACATGTGGTGGGGCACCGGGGTCTTCGTCGCCGGAATCGCGGTGCTCGTCGTCGCCGGCGCCCTCTTCGTCCTCTCGACAAATCGGCGCTGATCGGAAGCACGAATCGATGTCCCGTTCGGTGGCGATCCTGCTGGTCGCAGTGGCGGCGATCCTCATCGTGGTGGGCCGGCTCAACCACGCGACCCGGTGGGGCAACCGGGTGGCGGTCGCCGGGTTCGCGGTGCTCGTCCTGGCGGCCGCCGTGACCCTGGCGACGAGATAGGGCACGACGTGAGATCTCCAGCTGCGACGCCGTCCAGTCGAGGCCCCGCGTGGCGCGCCGTGCCATGGCCGGTGCTCGCAGTCGCCGGCCTCATGGTCGGCCTGCTGCTGGCCGTGTCGCCCGCATACGGATTCCACGGCGACGAGATGTACTACGTGGTGGCAGGCCAGCACCCGGCGTTCGGGTACGTCGACCAGCCGCCCCTCACCCCGCTGCTCTCGGCGGCCTCGGTGGCCCTGCTCGGCGTCTCGCCGACGGCCGTGCGGATCCTCCCCGCCATCGAGATGGGGCTCATCGTGGTCCTCGTCGCGCTCATCGCACGGGATCTCGGCGGGTCGCGGCGAGCGCAGGTCCTCGCTGCGATCACGGCCGCCCTGTCGGGCTACCTCGGCGCCGGCCACCTCGACACCACCACCGACCCGGACCTGCTGGCCTGGGCGATCGTCCTGTGGCTCCTGGTGAAGCTCCTCGCCGGTGGCGACCGGCGCCTCTGGCTCGCTGCTGGGCGTCGCGACCGGCATCGGGCTCGAGAACAAGGACACGCTCCTGTTCCTCGGCGCGGGGCTCGTCGTGGGGCTCGCGCTGGCCCGGCGCTGGGACGTGGTGCGCTCGCCGTGGGCCTGGGCCGCACTCGGGATCGCCGTCCTCCTGTGGCTGCCGAACCTCGCCTGGCAGGCCGCGAACGGGTGGCCGCAGATCAGCATGGCCCGCGCGATCGCCGGGTACGCCGCCGACAACCGCGCCCAGGTCGTGCCGCTGCTCTGGCTCGTTCACCGGGCCGCTCCTCTTCCCGGTCAGCGCAGCCGGCCTGCTCTGGGTGCTCCTCGCCAGGGCCGCGGCACCCTGGCGCGCGATCGGGTTCGCCGCGCTGGTCGCCCTCGGCATCGTCGTGATCAGCGGAGGCAAGGCCTATTACGCGATCGGCAGCGCGCCGGTGTTCATGGCGGCCGGCGCCATCCTCGTCGATCGCTGGCTGGCGCGAGGGCACGTCCGCATCAAGGCCACGAGCTTCGCCGTGGCGGCCGCGCTCTCGGCGGCGCTGATCGCGTTGCTGACCCTGCCGGTCCTGCCGGTCGCGACGTACGCGACGTCCGGGCTGCCGGCGGCCGTTCCCGACACGGCCAACGAGGTCGGCTGGCCGCAGTACGTCGCGACGGTCGAAGGTGTCGTGGCCGCCCTGCCCGCATCGGAACGTGCCCGCGCGGTGATCGTGACCAACGACTACAGCGAGGCGAGCCCGCTCGTCCTCCTCGGCTCGGGTCTTCCCCCTGTGTATTCGGGGCACAACGCCTACTGGGACTGGGGGCCGCCGCCATCAGATCGGACGGTCGTGGTGCACGTGGGAGACTGGAGGCCGGCCGACTGGAGCGCGTTCTTCGTCGGGTGCCAGGTGGTTGCCCGCGTCGACAACGGGCTCGGGGTCCAGAACTCGATGCAGGGCGAACTCATCTGGGTATGCACGGGACTGCGGCACCCGTGGTCGGCGATGTGGCCGGAGCTGCGCACCATAAGCTAGCGGCGACGCCGTGCGACCGTGCTCCCGGCGGCGCGTGTCCTCGAGTCCGGAGGGAGACGCCATGGCCAACCCGACGACGGCGACCGCACGGATCGACGGGACCCTCGCCGCCCTGCCTCCCGACCAGCGGATGGCTCTGCAGGCCCTCCGGGAGACGGTCGCCGCGGCGGCTCCGGAGGCGGAGGAGACCATCAGCTACGGCATGCCGGCATTCCGGTATCACGGCCGAGCCCTCGTGTCCTACGCCGCCTTCAAGACGCACTGCTCGTTCTTCCCGATGAGCGCCAGCATGATCGAATCGCTGCATGACGAGCTCGCGGGTTTCGCGACCTCCAAGGGCACCCTGCAGTTCTCGCCCGAGCATCCCATCCCGGTCGGGCTCGTGGAGCGGATGGTGCGGGAGCGGATGGCGCAGATCGACGCTCGCGGGCCGCGATAGGCCGAGCAGCAGGGGAACAGCGCGCCGGCCCTTGGAGACCGGCGGCGGTCGCCCGGAGCCCGCGCCTACCCTGTCTGGTCCGCTCGCCGCCACCACAGCAAGGTCGCCACGAGGCCGAGGAACGCCGTGACCGCGACGATCGCGACGCCGCCGGCCGACACGGCCTCCGCGTCCGGCCCGGCCGCGCCCGAGACGAGCGCGGGAACGGACCACGGGAACCAGGCGCCCCAACCGAGGGCCGCGAGGATCTGCGCGAGGAAGACGGCAAGGACGGCCCACGCGAGGCCCGGAATGTAGCCGCGCCCGACACCCGCGAAGAAGGCCGTGAACGACTGCAGGGCGATCGTCATGATCGCGGCCGCGGCGGCCCCCTCCAGGCCCTGCAGGACCACAACGCCCGACCATCCCGGCAGCCCGACCAGCGCGTCGATCGCCAGGCCGATCGCGAGGGTGAGCACCAGCACCCAGGCGACCGTCGCCATGGACCACACACATCCGACCGCGACCTTGGCGATGACGATTGCGGAGCGCGAGGTGGGACACGCGACGAGATCGCGCACCGTCCGGTCCGCGAACTCCCGCCCGAAGATCCAGGCGAAGAGGAACGCGAACAGGATCGCGCCTCCGATCGTGACGGCCTGGGATTCGAACGCCACGAACGTCGGCCAGTCGGCCGTCCCGGCCGCCAGCTGCGCCTTCGCGCCCAGCAGACCGAGCTGGCGCGCGCGCTCCGGGTCCTTGAGGATGAGCATGAAGAAGCCGCCGACGGCCGGGAAGAGCGAGAACGCCACGGCGAACGCCCAGGGGATCCGCGATCGACGAGCCTTGAGCAACTCGACGGCGAAGGCGCCCGTGAACCCGTTCATGCCGCCGCGCCTGCCTGTCCCGACGGCGGGGACGAACGGCCGGCGATTTCCGCCTCGGCGGTCAGGCGCATGAAGTGGTCCTCGAGCGTTTCGCGCGCGAGCGCAAGGTGCGTCGGCGGCGAGCCAGCGTCGACAAGGATCCCGGCGATCCGGTCGGGCTCGGCGACGGCCCGCGGGTCGCGAAGCTCGAGGAGCGCGTCCCGGGTGTCCCGTCGATCGGGATGGAAGCCCGCCTGCCGAAGCGCGGCCTCGGCGACGACGATGTCCCGGGCGCCGATCTCGAGCCGCACGTCGCGGTGGCGTTCCAGCGCCTCGCTGTCGAGCTCCTCGATGAGCCGGCCGCGGTGGACGATGCCGATGCGCGTGGCGAGGCGGTCGACCTCGGCGAGGATGTGACTCGAGATGAACACCGTCGTGCCGCGACGTCGCGCGAGCTCGCGGAGGAGTTCCCGGACCTCGACGACGCCGGCCGGATCGAGCGCGTTTGCGGGCTCGTCGAGGATGAGCACCTCGGGCTCGGTGAGGAGTGCGCGCGCAAGCGCCAGGCGCTGCAGGTTGCCGAGCGAAAGCGTCCCGGCTTGCCGGTCGGCGTACTCACCGAGCCGCAGCTGGTCGATCGATCGGTTGACCGACGCTCGTTCATCCAGACGCTGGAGTCGCCGGGCGACCTCCAGGTTCTCGCGGACGGTCAGTTCAGGGTACGCGGTCGCGCTCTCGACCAGGTGACCGACGCGCCGCCACAGGCGGGGCGCCTCGGCGCGCACCCGTTCCCCGAACAGTTCCGCATGGCCGGCCGTCGGCGCGATCATCCCGAGAAGCATCCGGATCGTCGTCGACTTGCCTGCGCCGTTCGGGCCGATGAACCCGTAGACCTCACCCCGGGCGACGCGGAGGTCGACGCGGTCGACGGCCAGGACGTCGCCCCGATAGCGCTTCGTGA
Source organism: uncultured Chloroflexia bacterium (assembly GCA_963757865.1). Taxonomy (GTDB): domain Bacteria; phylum Chloroflexota; class Limnocylindria; order Limnocylindrales; family CSP1-4; genus JAJYNJ01. The sequence goes on along the minus strand of CAVWSU010000009.1, from coordinate 4,355 downwards.
GCCCGAACGTCGCGATGGCCAGCTCGTTCATCGAGCCGCCTCCCCTTCGTACCCGAGCCCCCGAAGGACGAACGCGTTGAGCTCCGAGGCGACCGCCGTGACGTCGGCACCACCGTCGACGAGCTCGTGAAGCGACGTGAACGTCCCGAGGACGAAGCACGCCGCCATGTGTGGATCCTGTGGCACGAACTGCCGGCGGGCGATGCCGTCCGAGACGATCGACTCCACCGTGGACATGGCACGGACGAGGATCCGCGCCATGAGCCTATCGTGGATCGCGCGATTTTCGGGCCGATGGAACACGTCGATGAGCTCGCGCTCGTGCGGCTCGGCCCCGACCCGGCCGACGGATTGCCCGAGCGTGAGCAGGCGCTCCCCGGGAGAGAGACCCGGCGTGGCGGCGGCCGATTCGAAGACCTGGACGACGGCGTCGACGACGCGCTCCGCGACCGCGTTGACCGCGTCGTCCTTCGACCGGAAATACAGGTAGAACGTGCCCTTCGCGACGCCTGCCGCCTCGACGATGTCGTCCACCGACGAAGCGGCGACACCCCTGTCCATGAAGACGCGGAAGGCCGCGTCGACGAGCGCGCCCCTGCGGGATTCGCGGCGCCCGGATGCCCTGCCTGAGGTCGTCGCCACGTGTCTCCAGAATATGACTGACGGTCAGTCATGTTACGCCATGCGGCGGCATGCGCGCGGATGACCGCGTCGCGATCCCGGCCTCCTGACGCGCCCGGGACGGCCCTCCTCAGCGGCCCGCGGCGAGGGCTGCGAACCAGTCCCATACCGTGCCTCGGAACGCCGTCTGGATCGTGTCGGGTCCGGTCAGGAAATGGCGGCGCCCATCCGGCGCGATGCCGGTGATGGCCACCAGTGCCCAGCCGAGTCCGGGCTGACGGTCCACCCGCAGTGCGCCGCTCACCATGACCGAGTCCGCCGGCCACCACAGCGCCGCCGGGGCGCCGGGATCGGGTGGCGGGAAGCGGAACCCACCCATCGGCGAAACCGGGGGCGGGCCGACCCCGACGGACGCCACCGCGAACGGTCCGCGGGCTGCCGGATCCACGACCGCCGGTCCGCCCCCGGTGCCACCGGCGCCCACGCCTCGCCAGGCCTCGATGCGCAGGTCGTGCCAGCCGACCAGCGCGGCCGGATCGCGCAGGATGACCGCGACCCACGTGCGCGGGTCACCGGCGACCGGCCCGCCGGAACCCGACGCGTCGCTCCCCGTGGTGATGCCGTCCGGTGCCGGGGCCGCGATGCGGTCGTACGAGGTGAGGTCGGGAGCGACGGCGGACACGGTACCCGAGGGGGCCGCGCCCGACGAGCCGGCGCCCATGCCGGGAACCGCAAGCACGAGCAGCAGGGACAGGGCGACCACCAGCACGCCGCCCAGCCCGAGCACGACCCGGCGCCGGCCGGAGATCTCGAGATCACGACCCTGCCAGGCGCCGGCCACCCACCACGCGGGAAGCGCGAGCAAGACCGCCACGGCCGGCCAGTTGAGCGCCCCTGACCAGCCGACCAGGGCGTAGGCGGCCAGGGCCAGGCCACCGACGAGCACGACCCCGCGCCGCACGACCGCCACGCGGTATCCGGCCCGCCGCGCCAGGACCGGCGTCAGCCGGCGAGCGGCCACGTAGACGGCGGCGCCGAGCCCGAGCAGCGTGAGCACGGAGTTCCAGCCCATGTCCGTGAACAGCTGCCCGGGCTGGCCGAGCAGCGCGGACCCCAGGCCCATGGCGGCGAGGAGCGCGATCTCCGCCACTGCCATGACGGCAATCCCGACGAGGAGCCCGTACAGGCCGCCCGTCGCCAGGGCCCAGGTGCCGGCCCCGGCGGCAGCGAGCAGCCGGCGCGGCGTGCGCCGCGCACGCGTCAGCGCGTCGGCGAGGTCCTCGGGCGACCCCAGGCGCTCGAGCGCTGCCTGAGCCGCGGCAGCCTCCGCCAACCCCTCGGCCTCGAGGGCCGCCGTGGCATCGGCGAGATGATCGGCCAGCTCGGCCACGATCTCCCGCCGCTCGTCCTCGGCGAACGGGAGCCGGGCCGCGACCCGTGTGAGGAACGCATCACGCGGGTCCATCGGCGACCTCACCGCGGGTGACCTGGCGCACGCTTCGGGTGAACGCGTCCCATTCGCGCTCCTGCTCGGCCAGGAGGCGCAGCCCTGCGGCCGTGATCCGGTAGTAGCGGCGGCGCGGCCCCTGGTCACCCTCCCGCCACGAGGCCTCCAGCGCGCCATCCGCCTCGAGACGATGGAGGGCCGGGTAGAGCCAGCCCTCCCCGGGCTCGATGAGGGTTCCGCTGCGCTGGCGGATGCGGGCCCCGATCTCATACCCGTAGAGCTCGCCGTCGCGCAGGACGCCCAGCACGAGCAGTGCGGTGGTCCCCTTCAGCAGCTGCGAGCGCATCGGCCCTCTACCTCACGATGTGATGTAGGGGTTACATTCGCCCAAGGCCAGCGGCGTGTCAAGAGAGCAGATCGGGGGCCGGAGTCCAGGGCGGGGGGCGGCCGAAGATCCGAGGGTGTCCCCTGGGCTGCCTGTACGGGCAGGGACAGGCCCAAGACAGCTCGCCACGGTCTCGGCGGCACCTGTCACAACTCATGGGTCAGGAGACACTTGACCGGAACTCACCCTGGGCCAAGCATGGCGGTGGCCCGAGTTGGTCCGTTCGGACCGTCGGGTGCCGCAGTCGATGCGGCGAGGCAAAGGCGGCGATGGCGGCATCCAGCAACCCCTCGCGACGATGATCCACCAGGCCATCTCGCTGCTGGCGGGCAGGCACACCCCGGAGGCGCCGGCCCCGTCGTGGCGCTCGCTGCCGGTGCTCGGGTGGATCTTCCTCGCCCTCGCGGCCCTGGTCGGCCTCTCGGGGGTTTCGAACGTCCGTCAGGTCCCGAGCCTCAGCGCCGTTCTGCTCGGTCTGACGTGGGTCGTGGCCACAGTGCTTCCGGCTGCACTCCTGCACCGCGTGCCAGGGGCCTGGCGCAGCCAGCGCCTGCTCCTCACCGGCCTGGCTGCCGGAAGCCTCGTGATCGTCCTGAACCAGGCGTTCCTGCAGCTCGTGCTGTTCGCGCCGTGGCTGGGGCCGGGCGCAGGCGTGGCCGTCCGGTCGGTCCTCTGGGTGGCCCCCACGGTGCTGGGCGTGGCCGGGGCGCTCCTCGTCGCCTTGGGCCTCGCCCGCCTGCGCTGCCGGCCTGCCAGTCGCCGCGTGCGCTGGCTGCTCCCTGTACTGCTGCTGGCAACCTTCGGCGCCGCGGCCGCCAGCTTGCTTCCCGTCGTGGTGCATCCCGCCCCGCTGTCGCCGGCCGACCTGCTCGGGACCGCGGTCATCCTTGGCGGCGCTCCGATCTCGGGCTACGCGCTGTGGGTCCCGCTCGCCGCGTGGATCGATCGCGAGGCGCCGACACGGTTCTGGACGCTGCTCGGCCTGGCTGCCCTCGCGGGCCTGCCGCATCTCGCGACGAGCGTAGCCCAGGACGTCGCCCTGGCCACCGGGTCAATGGGCCTCGCCGTCCAGCTGGGGACGGTCGGCGCGGCGTTCGGCCCGATTACATCGACCCTGATGCTGATCGCGTATGCGCGGTTCACGCCCGCGGTGCCCGAGGCACGGCGCCCGCTGGGGCCGCCCGATGCGCCCGATGAGGCGGCCGAGCCCGTGCCCACCACGCCGTTCGCCACGGTGCGGATCGCACGGCGACGCCTCCGGAACCGATGATCCGGGAGCGCGGTGAGGTCCGGATCCGGCCGGGCGATTTATCGGGGCGCGCTGGCGAGGCCCTCACGACCTTCACCGTCGTGGTGGCAGCACGGTCGGCGCGCTCCAGCGCAGTCCGGGTCCTGGGTCCGCAGCGTGCGGACCGGCGACGCGCGGCACTCGACCGCCGCCAACCGACGTCCGATCCTTGCTCCTGCGTCCGACGAGAGGGTTGGCCATGAGGGTATCGCGGTGCCCGGAGCGCCGTGCTGGCGCCGATCCTCCTGCTCGCGCTGGTGTTCGTGAGCGGCTGCGGCAGCGGCTACTCGTCGCAGGTGATGATCTACTTCGCCAACCTCAGCCGCTCATCCGTCACCGTCCACACCGTCGAACCGTCGGGCAAGCTGGAGCGTGTCCTGCCTGTCCCGCCATTCCTGGAGTTCAGCGGAGACGCCTTCGACTACGCGGTGCGCCCGTGCTGGCAGGGCGGCATGGGACTGCCCATCCGCGAGCAGCAGATCACGATCCGGAGCGACACCGCGTCCTACTCGTTCGTGCTCCATGATCCCGATGGCCCCGGCCCCACCAACATATGGGGCGCTGCCAGCATCTGGATCGTGATCCACCCCGACGGGACGATCTCCCGCACGAGC
>CAVWSU010000008.1:0-67857 GCA_963757865.1 uncultured Chloroflexia bacterium | reverse complement strand
ACGTCCAATAAGTGCCCAAGACCAGGGCGGTCAATGTCGTCCACGCACGGCACGTCCCTACGCGCGGTGATCTGGCGTGGCGTTCGGTTGCGCCCCCATCGAGCTCCCCTGTGCATGAAGAGACGACGGGCAAGGGTCAGGGTCCATTGCCCGTCGTCTACCGTGCGGTGGGGGCGCGGTGCCCCCCGGGAAGTCGCCTCAGGTCAGCGGTCGATGCCCTCGAGCAGGCGACCACGCAGGCGAGTCGAGACGACGAGCGCCAGGGACAAGCCCAGGAGGCCGGCGAGCATGAACCCGAGATTGTTCGAGTCCGACGAGCCGCCGTTCCCGGCCACGCTCGAGGTGGGCGGCAGGGAGGGTTGTCCGGTCGCCCCGAGGACTCCGCCCGATGCGCTCGGGCTCGGCTTCGTGGTGGGCGGAGTCGTCGGCGGGGTGGTAGGCGGAGTAGTCGGCGGCGTCACGGAGCGCGTGTTGGTCACCGTGAGGCTGCTGTTGACGTTCTTGACGATCGTGACGCTCGAGGACGGTGTGTAGGTCGGGCTGTTGACCCAACTGGCACCGCCACCTGCCGAGGGCAGCGCCCCCTCGGATACCGAGCACGTCACGCCGGGGCTGAATGGGCCGAAGACCTGCGAGGAGACTGACCCGCCTGACGCGGGCAGGGTCAGGCTGACGCTGGTCGCCTGTCCGTTGCAGGTCACCGTGAAGCTGAACGTGCCGCCGGTCCAGCCGCTGAGGTTTCCGTCCACCGTCTTGGTGAAGTAGAAGAAGCCCTGGTTCGGCGGGGGCGGCGGGGTGTAGGTGTTGGTGATCGTGCACGTCGCGGACTCACCGACTGTCAGCGTGAGCTGAGTGCCACTGAGGGAGCCACCGTCGCACGACCACGCACTGGGCGTGTAGTTGGCCGGTCCACCGGACTCGGACAGCGTGTACGTCCCCGCCATGACGTTCGAGGGACCCACCTGCGGGCCGGGCCCACTGATCTGGGTGGCGGCAGACTCCGTGGGCTGATTGAGGATGGCGGACAGCGTCCACTGGTCCGCCGTCGCCGACCCGCCGCTGACGTGCTTGATCAGGGTCAGGTGGGCGGGCTCATCGCTGTTCGTGATGGTGCAGGTCTTGCTGTCGCCGACGGCAAGGTTGACTGAGATGACACCCGAGTCGGGGTTGACGTGAACAGTCGCCGGTGGCGCTGACGAACTGGTAGCCAGCCGGCGGCGAGTTGTCGCTCACGGTGTAGGTCCCGGCATCAAGGCTGTACGTCGTCCCGCTGGCGGATCCGGCCGCCGGACTGCCGGTGACGTCGACGCCATTCGACTTCACGTGCAGGGTGAAGTCGCTTGACTGCAGTGCGCCGCCGTTCTGGTTGTCGACGACCTTGATCACCTTCAGGGTGGGCTGACTGTCGGTGTTGGTGACCGTGCACGTCCACGAGGCGCCGGACGTCAGGTCAACCACATTGGTCGGGGTCGAAGGTGCGGTAAGGACCTCGTTCTGGACGCAGGAGATGTCCTCGGTCGCGTAGCCCGTCGGCGTCGAGGGTTCGGTGACCGTGTATGTGCCCGGCGCCAGGGAGTACGTGTAGCCAGTCGGTCCCGCGACCCCGGCATGCGGACTGTTCGCGACGTCGTTACCGCCGGACGTGACGTGGATCTGGAAGTCCCCCACGCCCAGGGTGCCGCCGTGCTTGAAATCGAGAGCCTTGATGACGGTGATGGTTCCCCCCGAGGGGAACGTACGTGTTCGTGATCGTGCAGGTCGTATCGTCACCTGCGGCGAGACTGACCGTGTCATTCGAGGCGGCTGCGGGCGCTGCAGCGGCACTCGGACCGTCGAGCGTGGGCCCGCAAGTCCAGTTCGTGCCGTCGACGTAATCGGCGACCGATCCCGACTCCGAGAGCGTGTAGGTGCCCGGCTCAACGAGCGCGTTCGTCACGCTGGCTGATCCTGACGTACCGCTGATCGACGATGGCCCGCTTGCTGAGAGAGTCCACGACGTCGGATCGGCACCGCCGCCCGAAACTACCTTGACGAGCGTGAGACTTGCCCGGCAGGCCGAGGCGGAGGGCATGAAATGGTAGTCATAGGTTGCGTTGCCGTCTGACGAGTGGAAGTCCACGACTGCGCCGTGGCCAACGGTGGGGGACCCAGCTGCGTAACTGTCAGTCCTGGAGGTACTGGACGTTTCGGCGGCAATCTGGCTCGAAGCCGCCCCGCCGTCGATCGAGTACGTGTAATAGGAGCCGCTCGGGTAGCGGGTGCTCGTCACTGTCAGCACGGTACCCGTGCCGCTGCAGGTCATCCCCGCACTGGCGTCGTGTCCGAGCGCAATCCCTGCGGTGACTGGCAGTAACAGGGCAACCAGCGCGCCTGCGGCCGCAAGACTCAGCGCACGGGAGCGCGGCCGCGTACCGCTTCCGCGCGGGTGGAAGAGCGACAAGTGCATCGATACCAGCTCCCCTCGATGAAGACAGCCGCCGGATAGGTCGGCGGCGAAAGGTCCCTGAACCTTTCGTTCCGAGTCTTCGGCATTGGTCCTGGTACGTCCATGACGCCGAACCTTGCATTCGGGGCCGTTCTCGCACGACTTCAACGGGACCATGCGCGAATGCGGTGACCTTGGGCACCGTTCGGTACCAGGGACATAGGCGCCCGAAGTACCGCTTGGGTCGTGATCGGTGGGCGCGGCGGCGCCTGCGCCCGGGCGATCCGGACACCGGCAGAAGGCCCGGCGCAGTGGGTCGGGCGACTCATGCCCGGCGCGGACCGCGGGGTCGACAATGCCCCGGTGCTCCTCCGCTACCTGCGCTCGCTGACCGGCTTCGAGCGCGACGCCCGGCTGTTCCTGTTCGTCACCCTGGCCTACGGCTCGGCCGTGAGCCTGTGGTGGATCGACTTCAACCTGTACCTGCGCAGCCTGGGCATCGACACCGCGCTGATCGGGCTGATCGCCATGGCGGGATCGGCCGCCTCCCTGGTCGTGGCGTTCCCCGCGAGCATCCTGTCGGACCGCCTCGGGCGCCGCCGCGTCCTGCTCGGCGCGGGCGCGCTGATGACCGCGGCGTTCGCCGGCCTGCTGGTGTCGAGCGGGCTGCCGGTCCTGCTCCTGATGTCCGCCGCGTTCGCGGCCGGAAGTGGCGCCATGCAGGTGGTCGCGCAACCGTTCCTCGCCGAGCACTCGCGGCCGGAGGAGCGCAGCGAGTTGTTCGCCGTGCAGTTCGCGATCTCGAGCGGCACCAACGTCGTGGCGGCCCTCGCGGGCGGATTCATCGCCCAGCAGGTCGCATCCTCGTGGGGTTTCGACCCGCAGGGCCCGGAGGCGTACCGCGTCCTGATCGCCCTCATGGCGGGTCTGGGCGTCGTCACGGTCCTCATGCTCACGCGCCTCCGCGATGACCGGCCGGCGGCGCTGCGGCGCGGGGCCACGGACAGGCCGGCCGTCGCAGCCGTGCCCAGGGCCGTCCGGGACCGGGACGACGCGACCGGCGTGGGCGTGGAGGTCAGCACGGGCCGGCCGACGGGCACCTTCGGACGCGCCGACCGATCGCGCCAGTCCAGCCTGGTGGCGGTCCTTCGTGGCGGCTTCCACGTCTCCGATCGGCGCGACTTCACGAGGCTGCTGCTCCCGGGCTTTCTCATCTCGCTCGGCGCAGGCCAGGTCATCCCGTTCCTCAACGTGTTCATCGAGGGCCGATTCCACCTCGAGCTTGCGTCGCTCAACGCCCTGTTCGCGATCACGAGCCTCGGGACGCTCGTGGCGACCCTGATGCAGCCCGCCCTCGCCCGCCGGTGGGGGAAGATCGGGTCGGTCGTGATCGTCCAGGGGGCGAGCATCCCGTTCATCGTCGTGCTCGGCTTCTCGCCCCTCTTCTGGACCGTCGCGGTCGCGATGGCGGTGCGCAACTCGCTGATGAACGCGGGCAACCCGATCTTCGGTGCGTTCGCCATGGAGCGGGTCCGGCCGGAGGAGCGGGCCACGTTTTCGGCAGCGAGCTCGCTCTTCTGGGCGCTCGGGCTGGGTCATCGCCGCGCCGTGGTACAGCCTGCTGCAGGCCACGCTCGGGTTCGATGCCGGCTACGCGGTGAACTTCCTGACGATCATCGGGTTGTACTCGGCGGGCACGGTGCTGTACTGGGTCTGGTTCGGACGCGCCGAGCGGGACACGCTACAGGCTTCGGCCGGCGCCGGGCGTCCGGAAACGAACTCGATCAGGAGTGGAACTGTCGGCCGCTGATAGGGCACACGCGGCCACGTAGGGCACGCGCGGCCACGTAGGGCACGCGCGCCGCCACGTACGGCACACGCGGCCGCAGGGCACGCGCGGCCACGCGCGTCGCATGTGTGCTACAGTCGGCCCTCGATGGTCGCCTCGAGGGAGCTCCGGAACAACACGCGCGACCTGCTCACCCGCGTCGAGGCGGGGGAGTCGGTCACGATCACGGTCGACGGTCGTCCCGTCGCCGTCCTCCAGCCCGTGAGCCGGCGGCCTCGCTGGGTCGGACGGGACGAATTCCTGGCACGTATCACCGGGCACCAATCCGATCCCGGCCTGCGGCCGGAACTGCGGGCGATGGCGCCCGATACGACCGACGACCTGGAGGCGCCATGACGCCCGGACACGCAGAGACGCAGGGGCTTGCGGACACGTCCGTCTTCATCGCTCGCGAGTCCGGCCTGGCGCTGCGTGTCGATGCCCTGCCGGATCGGCTCGCGGTTTCCGTGATCACGATCGGGGAGCTGCGCGCGGGCGTGCTCGCCGCCGGCGACGTGGCCACGCGGGACCGACGCCTGGCGACGCTGACGGCTGCCCTCGCCCTCGATCCCATCCCGATCGACGAGCGCGTCGCCGACGCCTGGGCGCGGCTTCGGGTGACGCTGCGGGAGCTGGGACTGCGGATGCCGGTCAACGACTCCTGGATCGCCGCGACGGCGCTCGCGCTCGGCGTCACGGTCGTGACCCAGGACGAGGACTACGTGTCCGTGCCGGGACTCGACGTGGTGCACGCATGACCGATGCACGGCGGCAGGACGATCGCGCGGCAGGACCGGCCACCCCGCCCGGGGTTCTCCAGCCACCCATCCGCACCCTCGTGCGCGAGGCCGTCGAGCGGGCGTGGGCGCGCGCGGTCGAGTCGGGCGCCCTGCCCCCTATCCCGGCCGTCGGTGAGGCGCCCGGGACACCGGCAGCCCTGCCGGCCGTGCCCGACGGCCAGGCGGTGCCGGCAGTCGAGGTCTCCCGCCCCGACAACCCGGACCACGGAGACTTCGCCTCGAACCTGGCCCTGAAGCTGGCGCGACCCCTGCGCCGGAGCCCGCTCGCCATCGCCCGGGCCCTCGCGGACGAGCTCGGCCGGGACCCGGGGCCCGTCGTCGGATCGGTGGAGGTCGCCCCGCCGGGATTCCTGAACATGCGCCTCGCGCCGGCCGCGGTCGAGGCGGCCGTGGATGCCGCCCGGGCGGCGGGGCCCGCGTTCGGGCGGGTCGCGGCCGGTCACCCGCGCCACGTCAACGTCGAGTTCGTGTCCGCCAATCCGACCGGTCCGCTGCACATCGGCAACGCCCGCGGCGCCTTCGTGGGCGATCTCCTCTGCCGCGTCCTCGAAGCCGCCGGCCAGCAGGTCACGCGCGAGTACTACTTCAACGACTTCGGCTCACAGGTGCTCCAGCTCGGCGCGTCCGTCCTCGCGATCCACCAGGGTCGCGACGTTCCCGAGGACGGCTACCGGGGCGCGTACGTGCACGACCTCGCGAGGGAGCTCCCCGACGAGATCCGCGCCCGGGCGCTCGAGGCGGCGGCCGGACCGGCTCCCGACGCGGCAGCCGCCGCCGACGCCGTGGTCGGCCAGTGGGCGTCCGAGCGGGTCCGCCAGGGGATCGAGGCCAGCCTGGCCCACCTGGGGGTCCGGTTCGACGTGTGGACCAGCGAGGGATCCCTCTACCGGGACGGCTGGGTCGACCGTGCCGTCGAGCGACTCCAGGCCGGCGGCTGGATGTACGAGCAGGACGGCGCCCTCTGGTTCCGCTCGACCGCCTTCGGCGACGACAAGGACCGCGTCGTCCGGCGCTCCAACGGGCAGTTCACGTACTTCGGCTCCGACATCGGCTACCTCATCCAGAAGTTCGACCGTGGCTTCGACCACCTCGTCTACATCTGGGGCGCGGACCACCACGGCACGGTCGCGCGCGTCCGGAACGCCGCGGAGGCGATGGGTTTCGACCGGGCGGCGGTCGAGATGCTGCTGATCGCCTGGGTGCGGTTCGTCCGCGACGGCCAGGAAGTCTCGATGTCCAAGCGCGCCGGCGAGTTCATCACCCTCGACGAGCTGCTCGACGAGATCGGGGTGGACGCCGCTCGCTGGTTCATCGCGGCGCGCGGCCACACCAGCGGGATCGACTTCGACATCGAGCTGGCGAAGCGACAGTCGTCGGAGAACCCCGTCTACTACGTGCAGTACGCCCACGCGAGGATCAGCTCCATCCTGCGGAAGGCGGGCGAGACGGGGCTGTCGCCCGCGGGGACGCTGGCGGGCGCCCTGGGAGACGACGCGATCGCGCTCGGCCTCGGGAAACTCCTCCTGCGCCTTCCCGAGGTGGTCGAGGATGCGGCGGCGGCGCACGAGGTCCACGCGCTGACCACGTACGCCACCGAGCTCGCGACGGCCTTCCACGCCTACTACCGGGACCGGCGCGTCATCGACACGGGCGACCCGGAGACGTCGGCGGCGCGGCTCGCCCTGGTGACCGCCACGCGTCTTGCCCTGGCCAACACGCTCGCCTTGCTGGGGATCTCCGCGCCGGACTCGATGTAGGGCCGCTACGGGCCCGGACTGGACCCGCGGCCACGCCGCCACGCGTCGGACGGGGTGGCTCGTGGCCCGATCGGGCCGGCTGCGCGTGCCGCCCGGTCAGCGACCTGCGGCCGGCAGGATCAGGTCCAGCGTCGCCCGGTCCGACGCGACGAGCAGGGTGACCGTCCGGCCGGAGACGATCTCCCGGTGCGCGGCCGTGCTTCCGGCGCCCGTTGCCCCGGCGAGCAGATTGCCTGCGCTCGCGGCGACAGAGCCGGCGGCCGCGGCCGTCGCCCAGGTCGAGCGCCACGCGATGGCCCACGCTCCCGTGGGTTCGGTCCAGCTCGCGACCTGGTCGCCCTGCCAGCTGGCGGCGAGCTGCGCCGCGGCTGCGCCATCCATCGCCTGGGACAGCCACACCTGGAACGTGAGCTCGCCCATGGTGTCGAGGTAGGCGCGCGTCCAGCCCTTCCCGAGCGCCGCCGCCGAGGTCCGGTGCCACGACCCGCGTGGGCGTCCAGCCGGCCGCGTACCGGTCCGGGTGCAGGATCTCCGCGGTCGAGGTCGGGGGGCGGGCGTAGGCGGCGTCGACGGCCGCCCAGCCGCCGGCCTGGTGCAGCGCGGTCGCGAACGTCAGGCCCTCGAGGTACGGGAAGAGCAGGGTCCGCCCGATGAGCGGCGGCGTCCCGGCGGGGAGCACCGGCTGAAGGGACGCGACGAGCAGCTGGCCGATGTCGAGCAGGTCGCCGAGGCCGATGTGCGCCTGCATCCACTGGCCGCTCAGCAGCGTCGCATCGCCCTCGACGAGCGCATGGAGCGCGAGCACGCGGTCGGTCGGGAACGACGCATCCAGGCCCATGCGCGCGAAGTCGAAGTGCTGGTCCTGCAGGGCGTGGGTGTATTCGTGGGCGATCGTGAAGCGTGCCGTGAGCCCGAAGTCGCCGACGCGGTTCACGATGGTCATGTCGTGGCCGGCGGGATCGTACAGGCCGAGCACCTGCGAGGTGAGCGTGGCCAGCGACAGCGCGCGCAGGTCGAGGCCCGGCTGCGCGAGCCCGACACGGACGAGGAGATCCTGTTCGGCCGACATGGCGGCCACGCTGGCCGGCGCGTCGAGCTGCTGCTCCAGCTGCCCGCGCAGCTGGCCGGCGTCGATGATCCGGGTCGGGACGGGTGCGAGCGGCTGCAACTGGCGCAGGGGCGGCACCTGGGCCTCCACCGTCGCGACCTCCGCCTGCAGGTCGCGCGACGGCGCGGGCGTCGCGGCGGCGGAGCCGGGCGCGGAGCGAGCCGACGCCGTCGACGTGGCGGCGTGCGTGGCGCCGGCTGGCGGCGCGACCGGGATGGGCCCGAGGCCTGCCCGGATGCTGTAGCCGGCCGCGGCGGCCGCGACGAGGACGAGCGCGACGGCCACCGCGACCGACCTGGGCCTGCGCCGTTTCGCGCTCTCGCCGGGGCGGCGGAGTCCCGGGGCCGCGTCGGGCGGCCGAACCACCGGGTCCGGAGGAACCACCGGGTCCGGAGGAACCACCGGGTCCGGATGACCCGCCGGGTCCGGAGCGCGGCTGGTGCGCGGCTCGTTCATGTCCCGCATTGTGGCAGCGTGGGGGCGGCGGAACGTCGTGTGCCGGGATTGCGCGACCCGCGGCCCGGCCGCAGTGGGCCACCGCAACGTCCCGGTTCGGGGAGGCGCGGCCGCGGCACGTGCGAGGCCGCGAGCCACTGGTCGGGCGCGAGGATGTCGCACGCGCGACACGTGCGTTGCGCTTCCTTAACCATCACCCGGCTTTCACCTTCACGCGACATCTCTACCGTATGTCCAACGGAACCGAGAAGCCTCCCTTCCAGTTCCTACCTCCCTCCCTCCGAACGAGGGCGCCGATTGGGCAGGCGCCCTCGTTCCCTTTTCTGGGACAATTCCCCCGATGGAGATCACCTGGTACGGCAACGCCTGCGTTCGCATGCGCGGGAAGGAGGGGACGGTCGTCGCCGACGCGTTCCCGTCGATCGTGGGACCCACGGGGCGCGGGCTCACGGCCGACCTCGTGACCTACTCCCACGTGGAGCCGGTCGCCGTGGCGGCGGGCCGCACGAACGGCCGAAAGCCGGGAGTGGAAGATCCCGTGCCGACCAGCCTGCAGCCGGCCTTCCGGCTCGAGGGGCCCGGCGAGTACGAGATCCACGACGTCCTCGTGACCGGCGTCCGCACGGCCCGCGACGACGCACGCGGCGCCGAGCGCGGGCTCAACACGGCGTTCGTCGTGCAACTCGACGGCCTGCACGCGGTTCACCTGGGCGACCTGGGGCACCTCCTCACCGAGGAGCAACTCAAGGAGATCGGCCCAGTCGATGTCGCCTGCGTGCCGCTGGGCGGGCACCTGTCCGCGGCGAAGGCGGCCGAGGTTGTCGCGCAGCTCGAGGTGACGCTCGTGGTGCCGCTGCTCGTGGCCGAAGCCGACGCGGACTCCGAATCGGCGCTCGCGAAGTTCCTGCACGAGATGGGGGTCAAGGACCTGGCTCCCCAGCCCAAGCTGGCGGTCACGATCTCGTCGGTGCCTCAGGAGACCACGGTCGCGCTGCTCGAATCCCGGGCACGCGTCTAGGCGACCCGCCAGAGGCTGCGCGCCCCGCGGCCACGCGGCTCGCATCTCGGGCGACCCTGCGCAGCCGACCTCCCCGCGGTTCGACCGTGCTGCCCGGCGCCCGGCTTCGCTGCCGCCCGCGGGTCAACGTCCGCCTTTCCTGCAGATCCGTTCGGCAGGGAAACGTATGTCGAGTCGGAAGCCCGAATTCGACGAATCGGCCGGTCGGTCGACGGCTCTCGCCCGTGGAAGGGAAGCCCGCCCGAGCACGAACAGGCTGCTCCCGGGCACTCGAGGCGTTGGGGCGGCGGCCACGGTGCCCCCTGCATCCGACATACGTTTCCGCAGGAGCGTGATTTGCACGAAAGCCCTGCGGTCCGTCCGGGACTCGGCGCGGGGCGTGCCTGCCGCTGCGCCGCGCCCGGGCACGCCACTAGCTCGGCGCCGCGGCGCCGGGCTCCGCGCGCGCCGCGCTCGCCAGCGTCCAGGCTCGGCCGCCCGGCACCCCCGGCGCGCCGGCAACCACGTCAGCTCAGTCGAGCGGAACGACCCGGCCCCGCTTGACCACGCCGCGCACGAGGCCCGCGCCCAGCCAGTAGGGGATCTGCGCGAGCGTCGGGACGCCCCACGCGACCAGGTCGGCCTGGCGGCCCGGCTCGATCGAGCCGTGGGAACCCCCCAGGCGCAAGGCATGCGCGGCGTTCACGGTCACCGCGGCGAGCGCCTCGGCAGGCGCCAGGCCCATCCGCAGGACCGCCAGCGACAGGACCAGCTGGAGGTTCGGCGCCGGCGACGTGCCCGGATTGAAGTCCGTGCCGAGTGCGAGCGGCACGCCACGGTCGATCAGCTCGCGCGCAGGCCCGTATTCCTCGCCCTTCAGGAAGAGGCTCGTGGCCGGGAGCAGCGTGGCGATCACGGGAGTGGCCGTGTCGGCGGCCCGCGCGAGCGCGTCGATGCCGGCGGCCGAGGGCACGCCGAGGTGGTCGGCCGCCGCCGCGCCCAGCTCCACCGCCAGCTCCGCGCCACCGGAGGGCCGCAGCTCGTCCGCGTGCAGGCGCGGCACGAGGCCCAGCCTGGCGCCGGCCAGGAGCACCCGCCGCGACTGGTCCGGCGTGAAGACGCCTTCCTCGCAGAACACGTCGCAGAATCGCGCGATCCCCTGCGCCGCCACCGCCGGCAGCTGCACGTCGACCACGTCCTGCACGTACGCGTCCGCGGCGTCCGGGCGGCCCCGGAACTCGGGCGCGACGGCGTGCGCGCCCAGGAAGGTGGGCACCAGCTCGACCGGTCCCTCGCCGTCGAGCCGGCCGATCGCCTCGAGCTGGCGCAGTTCGGCGTCGCGCTCCAGGCCGTACCCGGACTTCGCCTCGACGGTCGTCGCGCCGTGCCGGAGCATCTCCCGGAGCCACCGCCGGCCATGCGCCACCAGCTCGTCGACGCTCGCCGCGCGGGTCGCGGCCACGGTGGAGAGGATCCCTCCGCCCGCCGCCAGGATCTCCAGGTATGTCGCCCCGCGGCGACGCAGCTCGATCTCCCCCTCGCGGCTGCCGGCGAACACCAGGTGGGTGTGCGGGTCGATCAGCCCCGGGGTCAGCGTGCCACCGCCGACGTCGACGCGGTCGAACCTCGTCTCGTCGCCGGCGTCGAGCCCGTAGGCGGCAAGCCGGCGCTCGACGTCCTCCCGGCGTCCCGCGGCGAGGAAACGCCCCTCCCAGCACGCCACCGCGAGCGATGCGTCGTCCGCGGTCAGCGTTGCGGCGTCCGCCTGGCCCGTGCCGCGCCGCAGCCCCCCGGCCATCGTGACGATCTCGCGAGCGCCGACGATCAGCAGGCCGGGGAGGTCGGGCGCGCCCGGAGCCGTCATCGGTCGACGTCCGGCCGCGATCCCTCCGCTCGCGATCCCTCCGCCGCGACCCCTCCGCGCGTGCGTCGCCCGGGCGAGCGGCAGGCCCACCCGCGGGAGGCAGGCCGGTGGAGTGCGGCGGATCCCCGGGCCCTGCCAGGCCCGGCTCGGCATCCGCCGGCGTCCGGGAGCCCGGCCCGCGTTCACCGCGCGCCGCCGCCAGCCGCAGCTCGAGGGCCATCGTCGGGTCGAAATCACCCATCCGGAGCCAGTCCGCGGCGATGCGCAGCCGCTCCTCCACGGGCAGGTCCGCCGGCGCGCCCGCGTGGTCCGCCACGTCCGTGAAGGCGCGGAGCGGCATCAGGCCGATCAGTTCCGACTCGCGCACGGCGACGCCCTCGCCTCCCGCCAGGCGCACCACCTCCTCCCAGACCCGCCAGAGCGGCGTGACCGTGAAGTCGAGCAGGTTCATCGAGACCTGCGCGCAGTCGAGATCCTCGAGATAGAAGCCCTTTGCCTGGACCCTCGGCAGGCCTCCGCCGCGCTCCCGGATCTGCGCGGCGATCCGCCTGGCCAGCCCGACGTCGGGCGACTCGAGGTTGATGTTGTAGGCGATGAGGAAGGGCCGCGCTCCGACGACGGTCGCGCCGCCGGTGGGGTGCATGTGCGCCGGACCGGCGTCCGGTTCGTGGCCGGGGGTGCCGAGGAGATCCTTCAGGCCCTCGTACTCGGGGCGGCGGATGTCGGCCAGGACCTCGTGCTCGGGACGGGTCGCGGCCCTGGCGTAGAAGAAGACCGGAAGCTCGAACCGCGCCGCGATGCGCTCCCCGAACGACCGGGCGAGCGCCACCGTCTCGTCCATGGTGGTATCGCCGAGCGGCACGAAGGGGATGACGTCCACGGCCCCCATGCGCGGGTGCTGGCCCGTGTGGTGCTCCATGTCGATGCGACGGAGGGCGAGCCCGACGGCGGCCTCCATGGCGTCGGTCACGGGCTGCGGCTCGCCGGCGAAGGTGAGCACGGAGCGGTTGTGGTCGGGGTCCTGGGTGCGGTCGAGCAGGAAGACGCCGGGCACGGAGGCGACGACACGGGCGAGCTCGTCGACGACGTCCTGCCGCCGGCCTTCGCTGAAGTTGGGCACGCACTCGACGAGCCTGGCCACGCGATCCTCCGGTTGGCGGGCTCCGGCGTCGCGGGTCCGGGTCGCGGCCCGGCCGTGCGGGCGGCAGCTTCGCGCGGGCGGCAGCTGCACCGCGGCCGGATCGACCGCTCGTCCGCGAGTCGCCGGTTGTGCGGGCAGTGTAGCGCCGCGCGATGGGGCGGAGGGCGGCTCAGAGCTCGCGGCGCGAGTCACTCGCGGTGAGTCAGAGGCTCGCGCGGGTGAGCCACGAATGCTCGAGCCGGCGTGGAGTCAGAGCTCGCGCCGCGAGCTACAGCTCGCGCCGCATCACCGGGAAGCGTTCGTCCCGCACGACCATGGCGAACCCGGCGCGCTCCCAGAACGCGGGGAACGCCGTGCTCGTCGCGTCGGCGGTCGTGGCGGCCTCCGGGTACGTCTCGACGGCCGCGAAGCCCCGTCGCGCCAGCTCGTCGCAGACGTCGCGGACGAGCCTCAGCGCGTGCCCCTGCCGGCGCGCGTCGGCCGTCGTGGCGATGCACGTGATGACGGCGGGAAGCGGCGACGCGGGCAGCTGCGGGTACAGGTCGCGGAGCTGGAGCGCCCGTGGGTACGCGGACAGGGGCCCGAACTGGCAGTACGCGACGGCACGTCCGTCCACGACGAGCACCCGGGCGTAGCTGCCGAACACGCCGGTTCCGCGGGTGAGCAGCCCGAGCTTGCGGGGCGATCCGGGCTCGGGGCGGTCCAGGCGACGGGGTGGGGGCGCGAAGGGGTTGTCGGCGATGGGCGCGAACAGGTCGGGCTCCGCTCGCGGAGGCGAATGGATCGACGCGCTCGCTCGGCGCCTCCTGCTCGATCGGGTCCGGGCCATCCGCCGGCCGTTCCGTCTCGCCCCCGAATGGATCGGGCCGGCTGCGGGCACCCGACCCGATGGCGAACGGGTTGAAGGCCGGCTCCCTTCGTGATGCCTCCTCGAGGAAGGGGTTGACGATGGCGCGCGCGTCGCGCCCGGCGGGGCCCGCCGGGGCCGATCCCGGAGCCGGGGGCGTCGGCGCGAGGGCGCAGCCACGACTCCCGCCTGGCCTTGCTGCCCGCGACGGCGTCCTCCCAGTAATCGCACGACCGGTGGTCGAACGACGGGTCCGCGCACGGGGGCACGAGGGCGAAGGCGTCCTGTCCCGTCACGTCGACGATCCTGATCTCGCCCATGCCGTCGAGTGTACCGAGGGCCTCGCGCGGCGTGTGGGCTGGGCGCCGCGCGTGGCGTCCGCGGCTGTCGGCCGGGCGACGGCGACGTGCGGGCCGATGCACGGCACCACCCGCGCGTGGCGTCCGCGGCGTGTCGGCCGGGCGACGGCGACGGACGCGGGCAGCCGATCCGGGCCCCCGCAGGGCCGCCGCTGCTAGACTCCGGCCCGCATGCTTGGCTTCATCGACCAGATCGTCATTCCCTTCCTCTCCCACCTCTACGGCGCCGTCGGGTACCTTGGCGTGGGCCTCGCGATGGCCATCGAATCGGCGATGATCCCGCTTCCCTCGGAGCTGGTCCTGCCGTTCGCGGGCTTCCTCGTGTCCGACCCGTCCCAGGTCGAGCCCCTCACGCACGGGCCGTGGTCCTTCTGGCTCGTGGTGCTGGTCGCCGTCGCCGGCAACACCGTCGGCTCGCTGATCGGGTACGCCATCGGGGCATGGGGCGGCCGCCCGTTCCTCGTGCGCTACGGCCGGTACCTGCTCATCCGGCAGGACGAGATCGACCTCGCCGACCGCTTCTTCGCCCGCTGGGGCCCGCAGACGGCGTTCTTCAGCCGGCTGCTGCCGATCGTCCGGACGTTCATCAGCTTTCCCGCCGGTGTGACCCGCATGCCGCTGGGCCGCTTCATCCTGTACTCGACGCTGGGCGCGATCCCCTGGACCGTGCTGCTCGTCTACGTGGGCACGGTCCTCGGGGCGAACTGGGTGGATGTCCGCCACGCCCTGAGCCCGTTCGACACCGCGATCGCGGTCCTGTGCGTCGCGGCCGTCGCGCTCTTCATCGCCTGGCGGGTGGGACTCGTCGCGCGGTTGCGCCGGGCCTGAGCGCGGGCGTGCCGGCCGCGGGCCGGTGGCACGCCGGCCTCCCGGCGCCGAACGTCGCGTGGCCGGCGCCGAACGTCGCGCCGGTCGCGACGGCCGGTCGCGGTTCGCGATATCTGGCCCGGTTCAGTCCCAGGTGTCGCCCCTGACCCCGCGCAGGTGCGACACGTCGTTCCCGACGAGGAGGCGCGCGCCGGGGCCGTGTCCGGGGTCGAACTGGAGGACCGTGAGGTTGGCCGGCGCCTGGATGAACCGTCGCCGGTAGTCACGCAGCGGGACACCCATCGCCAGGCAGAGCAGCACGCGGTTGGTGGACGAATGGGCGACCACGAGCACCCGCGGGTCGCCGGTGCCGGGTGCCGCACCCGCCGCACTCGCCGGACCCTGCTCGGCTGTCGCGCCTGACGGACGCGGCCCGCCCGCGGCACCCGCCGCGGACGACCACGAGACCAGCTGGTCGAGGAACGACCCGACGCGCGCGGCCACCTGCGCGCCCGACTCTCCGCCGGGGCAGGGCAGGCCGGCCGGATCGTCCTCCCAGCGTCGACGGGCCGGACCGTCCGTCGCCTCGATCTGCGCGTACGTGAGCCCTTCCCACCTGCCGTAGTCCATCTCCAGGAGGCGCGAATCCGTCTCCGCCTCGCGCCCTGGGGCCACCAGCCCGGCCGTCTCGCGTGACCGGCGCAGCGGGCTCGTGACGATCCGGTCGAACCGGACGCCGGCGAGCCTGGCACCGAGCGAGGCGGCGGCGGCGCGGCCCGCGTCGGAGAGCGGCAGGTCCAGGCGCTGCCCCAGGTGCTGTTCGGGATCGGAGCGCGGCGTCGAGCCGTGGCGGGTGAGGACGAGCGTCAGCATGGGCTCCGACTGTATCGCCGGCGGGCGACGGGCGCGTGCGGTATCCTGCCCCGGCAGGCACGAACACGCCTCTACTTCGGGGTTGGGTGGAATTCCCGACCGGTGGTCGGTGGACCGTCGAGGTCCGCCAGCCCACGACCCGGCGGGCCGCGAGCGGCACGACGGTGGATCCCTGGCAGGGAGCCGACGGTCAGAGTCCGGATGGGAGAAGTAGGGCGCGCGCGGCCGGCGCTCCGGCGCCGCACCCGCCCGTGCCCCTTCGCCTGCCCCCGACGCGAGGCCACAGCACAGGGGGCAGTCACCCTGACCAGCATCTCGATCCGGGGCGTCTCGCGGTCGTTCGCCGCGGGCGACGGCGGGCGCCTGTCGGTGCTCGACGACGTCTCGTTCGAGGTCGGCGAGCGGCAGATCGTCGCGCTGATCGGACCGAACGGGTGCGGCAAGAGCACGCTGCTGCGCGTGGTATCGGGGCTCCTGCCCCCCGACGCCGGTACGGTCGAGCTCGACGGGACGCGCGTGTCGGGGCCGGACCCCCGGGTCGGGTTCGTATTCCAGGAGCCCCGCCTGCTGCCATGGCGCGATGCGGCCGGGAACGTCGAGTACCCGCTCGAGCTTGCCGGCTGGACCCGCTCCCGGCGCGAGGAGCAGGTGCGCGACCTGCTCGGCCTGGTGGGCCTGCGCGAGTTCGCGGGTTCGCGACCGCACGAGCTCTCCGGCGGGATGCGACAGCGGGTCGCGATCGCGCGGGCATTGGCCCTCGGCCCGTCCGTGCTCCTCCTGGACGAGCCGTTCAGTGCGCTCGATGCGCTCACCCGCGAGCGGTTCAACTCCGAGCTCCTGAACCTCTGGGAGCGCACCGGAACGACGATCCTGCTCGTCACGCACTCGATCTCCGAGGCCGTGTACCTGGCCGACCGCGTGGTCGTGCTGTCTCCCCGGCCCGGCCGGGTGGTCGCGGAGGTCCCCGTGGCCCTCGACCGTGCGGACCGGGAGTCGGACATCGACATGCTCGCGCTCGGACGAGCCGCCACGACCATCCGCCGCCACCTCCAGGGTGCCACCGACGACCCGACGCCCGCCGAGCTGACCGCGGAGCTCAGCCGGAGCCGGCGGGCTCGGCAGGTTCCGATCGAGGAGCTCGGCGTCGAGGCGTGGTTCGACCCGTTCGGCCGGGAGGGCAGGCCATGAAGGGCCGTACGTCCGTGATCGCCCGGTGGCGCCGCGCGATCGACGTGACCGCCGCGGCCGCCGTCTTCGTGATCGGCTGGAAGCTGCTCGTCGTGGTGGGCGGCTACCCGGTCTTCATCCTGCCCGCGCCCGAGGTCGTGGCCGGCCGGTTCGTGTCGGCATGGACGGACGGCACGATGGAGCCCCACGCCGCGCAGACCCTGCTCGAGGTCGTGCTGGGGTTCGGGTTCGGCGCGAGCCTCGCGCTCGTCGCCGGCTACTGCGCTCGCCCGGTCGAGGCTCATCGAACGCGTGCTTTCGCCCTACCTCGTGGCGGCCCAGGCCACGCCGATCCTCGCGCTGGCCCCGCTGCTCGCGCTGTGGTTCGGGAGCGGCCTGCTGAGCAAGGTCGTGATCTGCGCCCTGATCGTGTTCTTCCCGGTCGCGGTCGCGACGATGGTCGGTCTGCGGACCGTCGACCGGCGCCTGCTCGAGATGGCGCATTCGTTCCGGGCGACTCGCTGGCAGCTGCTCCGCACGCTGGAGCTGCCGGCGGCCATGCCCGGGATCATGGGCGGGATGCGCGTGGGCGTGACCCTCGCGGTGGTCGGCGCCATCATCGGGGAGTGGGCCGGCGGGGACCGCGGCCTCGGTGTCCTGGTCAACCTGGCGCGCGGGAGTCTGTTCGACATCCCGCTCCTCTTCGCCACGCTGCTGACGATCGCCCTGATGGGCGTCGTCCTCTACGTCATCGTCGTGCTCGTGGAGCGCCGGCTGGTCGGCACTCGCGGGTGACGCGTCAATCGGGGGTGGTCACCATGTCACGTCGTGGATTCGGGATACGACCGGGCGTCCGTGCTCGCGTGCTCGCCTTGCCGGTCGCGGTCGCACTGCTGGCCGGGGCATGTGCATCGCCCGCGGCGTCCACCGGGACCGCGGGATCGAGCGCCGGCGCGGCGGGCGCCGGGGCGTCGGGCGCCATCTCGTCGGCGGCCGTGTCGGGGCCATCGGGGTCCGGATCCGGTGCGACGGCGTCGCCCGGCGGATCCGCCGGCTCGTCGTCGCCGGCAGGGTCGGGCGCGCTCACGCATCTGACCGTGGGCCTGGGATACATCCCGAGCGTGCAGTTCGCGCAGTTCTACCTCGCCCAGCAGGCCGGCTACTACCGCGACGCCGGCCTCGACGTCACGTTCCAGAACAAGGTCGACCCCGACCTCGTCGTCCTGGTCGGCCAGGGCGCGCTCGACGCCGGCATTTCCGACGGCACCAGCGTGATCCCCGCGGTCAGCCAGGGAATCCCGATCCGCTACGTGGCCACCATCTACGGGACGTTTCCCAACATCGTCTTCGCCAAGGCGAGCTCCGGGATCACCAGCGCCGCGGGGCTGAAGGGCAAGCGGATCGGCACGCCGTGCAAGTGCGGCAGCTCGTGGATCATGCTGCAGGCGCTGCTGCAGTCCGCGAAGCTCTCCACGAGCGACGTGCAGGTCGTGGAGTACCCGGACTACAGCCAGGAAGCCGCGGTGGCACGGGGCGCCGTCGACGCGGCCACGGGCTACACCAACAACGAGCCGCTGCAGCTGCAGTCGCAGGGCCAGCAGGTCACGGAGCTGCACGTGGACCAGGCCGTGCCGCTCCCCGGACCGGGGCTGATCTCGAGCACGAAGACGATCGCCTCCAAGGGCCCTGCCCTGCGCGCGTTCCTGGCCGCGACGCTCAGGGCGATGCAGGCCATCGTGGCCGATCCGCAGAAGGGCCTCGACGCGGCCACGAAGCAGGTCCCCGAGCTCGCGTCGCAGCAGGCGCTCCAGATGACGATCCTGAAGGCGACGATCGCGACGTGGAGCAGCCCCTACACGCAGGCGCACGGGCTGGGAGCGATCGATCCGGCGGCATGGCAGGCGTCGCTGACGTTCATGTCGTCGCTCCCCGATCACCTCGTGCCGAACCCGGTGACGGTCGGGCAGCTGATCGACACGAGCCTGCTGCCGGGGAGCTGATCCGGGCGGGCCCGCACACCTGACGGGGAACGTTCCGGGGGCCGGCGCGCCCGTGCCGCGCCGGGGCGCCGGGGGGGGAACCGTGCCCGCGGCGAGGGGCCGAGGCGGCGAGTCGTGGCGCCGGGCCCGCGGGGTCTAGCTCCGTCGGAAGCGCGTCTCCCCCTCCGCCAGCCGCCGGGCGGCGACCATCACGTGCTCCACGAGAATCGCGTTGGTCACGGGGCCGACCCCGCCGGGAACCGGCGTGATGGCGCCCGCGACCGCGCATGCGCTGTCGGCGTCGACGTCGCCCACGACCCGGCCCTCCACGACGTTGATGCCGATGTCGACGACCGTCGCGCCCGGCTTCAGCATCGAACCGGTCACCAGCCTCGGCGATCCAGCCGCGACGACCAGCACGTCGGCCCGCCGCGTGTGACCGGCCAGGTCTCGTGTCCGCGTGTGGCAGAGCGTCACCGTGCAGTGGCGACGGAGGAGCAGCTGCGCGACCGGCCGCCCCACGACGTTGCTCCGGCCGACGACCACGGCGTCGAGACCCTCCAGGCTTCTCCCGGCACGGTCGAGGATCTCCGCGGCTGCCTGGGCCGTGGCGGGCGCGAACGCGTCGAGGCCCATGGCGAGCCGGCCGGCGCTGACGGGGGTGATCCCGTCCACGTCCTTGTCGGAATCGAGCGCATCGACGACGTCGCCGAGAGCGAGGCCCCGGGGAAACGGCTGCTGGATGATCACGCCGGAGACGCCGGGATCGTCGGACAGCTCCCGGAGCCGGTCCCTGACCCGGGCGACGGATCTCCGGCCGTCGAGCCGGGTCTCGCGGGGCTCGATCCCCACGCGCGCGCAGGTCCGCACGATCTGGCGGGCATACACCTCGAATGCCGGGCTCGTTCCGAGCCGCAACAGCGCGAGAGTGGGGGGCCGGCCGTACCGCCGGCGGAAGGTCCGGACGTCGCCCGCCACCCTGTCGCGGATCTCGGCTGCGATCGAACTCCCCGCGAGAAGGCGCGCGCCTGCCGGTTCTGAGGTCGCCGTCACTCCGACTCGGGCTCGCGCAGGCGCTCGGCCCCGACCCGCTCGCGAACGTGCGCCGCGAAATCCTCGAGTGTGGCGAGGAGCCGCATCACCTCGTCTGTCGCTTCCCCGGAGAACGCCTCGTCCCCCGCCGAGGGGAGATTGATGAGCACGTTTGCCGCCGCCCCACGGCCTGCCGCCTCGGCCAGGAGCGCGGCCACGTTGACGTCGCTGGAGGCGTTGAGGTTGCTGCGGCCGGCCATCGCTTCGACCTCCGCGGCGAGATCGACGCACTGCCGGACGACCTCGAGCGGGACCTCGGCGGCGCGCCGGGCCGCGGCGTGGATCGCGTCGGCGCGCGCCATCTGCTGCTCGGCCGTCTCCCGCGGGAGCTTGAGAGCCGCGGCGTATCCCGCGTAGGCGTCCGCGTCGCGGTCGGCGAGCTCGAGAAATCGCGGCGCCGCCTGCTCGGCGAACGCGAGGGCGCGACGGTGCGTGGCCTCGTATGCCGCGTACTTCGGCCGGTCGAGCGACAGTCGCGCGACCATCGCGATCAGGCCGGCCGAGAAGCTCGCGGCGATCGCCGACGCCGAACCCCCGCCCGGGACGGGCTCGGGCGACGAGAGGCGGTCGAGGAACGCGCGGATGGTGAGGCCGGCGAATGGTTCCGATGTGGTCATCGGCGCGATTGTCGCACCGGGGGCGCGCGAACGTGCTCCGATCGAGCCACCGCTCAGGCGTGTCGCGCCGGCTCCCAATCACGCGGCGCGGGCGAGCCCCCGTACCGGCGACGATGCGGAAGAGCCTGACTCGGCGATCGGCTCGACGCCCTCCACGACCCAGCGGCGGGCGCGATGCCGGTACACGAGCGCGTACCGTCCCGCCCCCGTGCGCACCTCGAACACGGTGCGTGGACCGAGAGCCGCCGAATATGCGGCGGATTCCCGCCGCACGCGCGTGACGGCGAGGACGGGGATCACCTCGTTCGCCATGCGGATGGCGCGCGGACGGCCGTCGAACCAGTCACAGCGAACCTGGACCTCGAGCGGGGAGACACGGATCATGGTCATTGGTCGAGCTCCTTCCGGGGCGGTTCCGTCTCTCCGTTCCCGTGGGCACGTCGGCGGCGAGAGAACATCTGTTCTGTTGCTCGCTCATGAAACCAGAACGGATGTTCTGTGTCAAGGGGTTCTCGCGCGGGAAGCCGCTATCCCGCGTCCGTGCCGGCCCCGCGCGCCCGCGGTTTCCGGTCCGGATCACGTTCGAAGGGCTCGGGGATGCCCGCGTCGAGGAGCCGGGCACGCGTGACCGCACGGGCCCCGTACCGCCGGCGGATCGCATCGACCGCTTCAGCCCGGCGGCGCTGGCGATCCTCCTCGCCGGCGGCGAACAGTGCGAGCTGCGACGGTTCGGCCAGGTTGCGGGCCGCGACCCCCAGCAGCCGGACCCGGATGCCGCGCAGGAGCGGCCGCGCCAGCTCCACGGACGTCCGCCAGATCGGATCGGCCAGGTCGGTCGGTTCCGACAGGGATCGCTGTCGCGTGTGCGTCGTGAAATCGCTGTCGCGCACCTTCACGGCGACCACGCCGGCCCTGACCCCTGCCGCCCGCAGGCGCGCCGCGACGCCTTCCGACAGCCCGAGCAGCGTCCGCTCGATGATCTCCCGGTCGCTCGTGTCCACGTCGAACGTCGTCTCGTGGCTGACGGACTTGGCGTCCTGCGACGATTCGACGGGCGAGGCGTCGATCCCGCGCGCACGTTCGGCAAGCTGGGCGCCGTGCTCCCCGAACCGGCGTCGCAGGGCATCCGGGGGAACGGCCGCCAGGTCGCCGATCGTTTGGACGCCGAAGTCGGCCAGCGCGATCCGTGTCTTCTCGCCGACGCCCCACAACCGCCAGATCGGGAGCGGCGCGAGGAACGCGGCCTCGTCGCCGAGTGGCACGATCACCAGCCCGTCGGGTTTGCGAAGGTCCGAAGCGATCTTCGCGACGAGCTTCGTGGAGGCGACCCCGACCGACGCGGTCAGCCCGACCTCCGACCGGACGGCCGACTTGATCGCCCGGGCGATCGCCTCCGGTGGTCCGAACAGGCCTTCCGAACCCGCGACGTCGAGGAACGCCTCGTCGATCGAGATCGGTTCGACGCGCGGCGTGAACCGGCCGAGGATGGCCATGACCTCGCGACTCGCGGCCAGGTACCGGCGGCCATCGACGGGCAGGAACACGGCGTCGGGGCACAGCGCCATGGCCCTGCGGAGCGGCATCGCCGAGTGGACGCCGAACTTCCGCGCTTCGTACGACGCGGCGCTCACGACGCCGCGGCCGCCGTCCGACCCGCCCGCGCCACCGACCACCACCGGCCGTCCCCGCAGCTCGGGGTGATCGCGCTGCTCCACGGCCGCGAAGAACGCGTCGAGGTCGACGTGCAGGATCGTGGCGCTGCGCATGCGCCTATCATCGCGCGCAGTCAGCGCGCTTGGACGACCGGGCGAAAGGGACTATCGAGACGTCGCAGAGCAGGCCGGCCGCGATCGAGCAGGTTCCCGACGCGCAGGCATCCGAGGGAGCCTCGCCGGGCCTGCGGCTGACAGCAGGGCGCTGGTTCTGGCTCGCACTGGCGCTTACGGCCGGGCTGGCGATCGCCCTGCGTGCGTACGACCTCACGCATAATCCGCCCGAGCTGTTCGAGGACGAGCTCGCAGGTGCGGCGTCCGCGTGGTCGATCGTCACGACCGGTCACGACGTCGGACGAACGGTCCTGCCTTTCCTGGCCACGCGACTGGAACTGAAGCAGCCGCTCTACGGATTCTCCACGGTGCCGTTCCAGTGGCTGCTCGGGCACGACACGCTTGCCGTGCGCCTGCCGGCCGTGCTCTTCGGCAGCGCAACAGTGCTGCTGACAGCGTGGCTCGCGCGGTGTCTGGGGAGAAGCCGCGTCGAACAGCTGATGGCTGCGGTCCTGATGGCCATCCTGCCGTGGGCCGTCCACCTCGGGCGCGTCGGCTGGGAGCCGGCTTCCGCTCTTCCGTTCACAATCGGCGGCGCGGGGCTACTGTGGACCGGATTAGAGTTGGGCAGGCCCGCACGGGTAGTCGTTGCGGCGATCGTGCTGGCCGTCGGCGCGTACACGTACCAGCCCGCGCTGGCGATCAACGTCCTGCTGGCGGCATGGGCATTGATTGCCCACGGGCCGCACATGGGCAGGCGCGAGCTGACGGGGATCTCTGTCGGGGCGTTCGCGGCGCTCCTCGTGCTCGTCCCCTACGGCCTCGCGGCCCGCGATCCACTCTTCTTCCAACGCGCCGCCACCATCTCCACATTCGCCCACGGCTTCAACGCCGAGGATATCGGGCTGGCGTGGACCAACTACTGGGCCCAGTGGAATCCGCGGTGGCTGTTCCTCGAGGGAACCGCAAATCTTCGCAACGAACCCGATATGGGGGTGGTGTTCCCGTGGGTGGCGCCGTTCCTCGCGCTCGGCGCCCTCCGGCTCCTGCTGCGACGCGCTGCAGGTGACGTGCTCCTGCTGGGCTGGCTTCTTCTCGGGCCTGTGCCCGCCGCGCTGACGAACGACGGCGTGCCTCATTTCCTCCGCGGCGTTGCAGCGCTCCCGCCACTCGTGGTCACGTCGTCCGTCGGGCTGACGTGCGCCTGGCAGCTTGCGGGACGATTGCGACTGGGTTCCCTGGTGAGACCGACGCTCGCCGGGGTCGTGTTCGTCATCGCCCTCCAGGAGACGACGAGTGCGGCACTCTTCTACTACCGGGACTACCCTGCGGCTTCCGCCGGCGCCTGGTACTACGGAACGGGCGAGGCCTTGACGCTTGCCCGCGCGGACGTTCCCGCCGGCGCCCGACTCTGCATCGAGACGCCGTCCGTCAGCTACTGGACGTTCCCGCAGTACGTGGCGTGGTACCTGGGGGACGTGCCGTTCGCGGTCACGGAGGGCACCTCCGACCCCAGATGCGGTTCGTCCGGCGCGTATCTGCTCGTGCACATGGACACCGCCATCCCCGGGCCGTCCATGATCGTCGGCACCGCATCGAACTACGATGGCAGCCCGTTGTTCAAGCTTGTACGCGTCGGTGGCTCAGGTTGAGAGCGTGGCTGTTCCTGCCTGAGGGGCGGCTCGCAATGGCGGCGGATGCAGGGCATCCCACATGACGAGTACCGGCAACGCGAGGATGACCGGCACCACCACGGCGAAGTAGGAGTACGCGGTCCAGCGCGCGGCAAGCAGGGCCACGAGGGTGACCACGACCCCGGCGAGAGCCGCGGAGGCGAGCCGCTCCTGATTGAATCCGAGCATGACCATGGTCGCGAGTCCCGTCGCGGCAAGAACCAGGATCGCGGCGGAACGAACGTCGAGGATCGGCCAGCCCATCCATTGGGCGAACACCCAGAGGTTCCACCCGTACACGCTGTCGTGCGCACCGAGCTGGCCGGCCGTCATGAGCACGAACCGGCCGGGGTCCATCACCATGAACGGCAGAGCTGACAGACCGAGGAGGAGAACGGCCGCCGCGACGTACCGCGTTGCCGCACGTCGCCCGGCGCGATGCCAGACGAACGCGGCCAGGAGTATGACCGCGAACAGTACGGTCTGCTTCGTCCCGGCCGCGAGCCCCGCCACGAGGCCGGCCGCGACCAGCGCGTTCTGATCGAATCCCCGCTCGGCCGCCCATGCCGCGGCGAGGACGGCCAGCAGAAGCATGGCGCCGGTGCTCGTGTCGTTGCCGGCGTCGACGCTCAGGTTGACCAGGTTGGGAAGCGCGGCATACAGCGCGAGGGCCGGCAGCGCGGCGGTGATCGAGACGCGTCGGGCCAACCATACGAACGCGACCATCACGAGGAGTGCCGCGATCACCTCGGTGAATCTGACGCCCGTGAGGCCCGCCACCAGGTAGCCGGGCAGGTGAATGAGCATCTCGATGGGCGGGTATGGAAAGTTGTCCGAAGGGGGGCGCTCGGACACGTACCAATGCGCGTACGGATTGCCTCCGGCGAGGGTCGTCGCGATTGCCTCGGCGGTGGCGGGAAGCACGTCCGAGCCGCCCCCGGGGAAGAAGTCCACCCACCGAAGGACGAATCCGCCGGCGATGCAGTACCCGACCACGACCGAGACGCGGTTGCTCAGCGCATACAGCAGCAGCGCGGCCGGCCATGCCAGGACGAGAGCCATCCGTGCGGGCGAAGGCAGCAAGTCCTGCCCGCGGCCCGAGATGGTGAGCAAGAGGAATATCCCGAGTGCAGCCGTGCCCGCGGCCCTGGTCATGTCGATCGACTTGTCGTCAGCCGCCGCCACCTTCACCGTCGGACCATCGCCCATGGGATGGCAAGTGTATCGTCCGCCCATCGTGGCAGATGCCGGCAGCTCCATCGACGACGGGGAGGCAACCGAGCTCCACCCGTGGCCAACCCCCAGGGAGCTGGGGGGCATGATCACTCGCTCGTGGATCGGCCGGGCGTGGCGCTGGACGTCGGCGTCCGAGACTCGAGCGACGGTGGCGGTCGCCGCCGCGGCAGCCGCGGTCTACCTCTTCAGTGCGCCCCGCGCCCCGACGTCGCTGGACTACTTCGTGCGGCTGGCCGATGCGTTTCTGCACGGCCATGTCTACCTGACGGACCACCCGAGCTGGCTGAGCGAGCTCATCCCGCGTGACGGCGTGTACTACGTCCCCTATCCGCCCATGCCCGCCATCCTGCTGATGCCGCTCGTGGCCATCTTCGGAACGAGCTTCCCGCAGCAGGTGGCGAGCTGTCTATTCGCGGGGCTCGGCGTCGGCCTTGCGTGGGTGATGCTGGGGCGGCTCGGACTGGACTCGCGCGTCCGAGCCCTGCTGACCGCGGTGTTCGCCTTTGGCACTACGCTGTGGTACACGGCCGAGACGGGCACGGCCTGGTACATCAGCCACTCAGTGGCAATCATGTTCGCGACCGCGGCCATCGTGCTTGCGCTCGATCGACGGTGGCCGTGGCTGTGCGGGGTCCTCCTCGGCTGCGCGACGTTGGCCCGGCTGCCGGTCGGCCTGGGAGCGCCCTTCTACCTCGCCATGCTGATCGGCCTGGGCTGGCCGCCTCGGATCGCCAGAGAGAACGTGCCCGAGGCGGCCATGACCGCCGTGTGGTTCGTCCTGGGACTGGCCGTGCCCATGGCCGTCTATCTCGGATACAACATCGCGCGCTGGGGCACACCGATGGACCTCGGCTACACGAGCATCCCAGGCGTGCTCAACGAGCCGTATTACCAGCAGGGCATCCTTTCGATCACGTACATCCCCCGCCACCTGTACGCGATCTTCCTGCGAAGCTGGAACTTCGTGGACCATCCGCCGTGGCTTCAGCCGTCGTGGTGGGGCCTGTCCCTGTTCCTCACGACACCGCTGTTCGTGTGGCTCGCGAAAGCGCGCCGCGATGACGCCCGCACGTGGTGGGCGGCTCTCGGGATCGGGCTCACGCTGCTACCGATCATCACGCACGGCAACATCGGCTTCACGCAGTTCGGCTACCGGTTCAGCCTCGACTTCCAGCCGTTGCTGTTCGTCGTGCTGGCCGTCATCTTCCGGAACGGCATGTCGAGGATCGCCGTGGCTGCCGCGATCGCGTCGATCGCGATCAACCTCTACGCAGTCTGGGCGATCGGGACTGGCTTCGTGGCCTTCTGACCGCGCGGGCGCGGATCGACTTCACGGTCGAATGCCGGATCGGCCCGAAGAGCCGGACGCCAGGCAGGTGAGCCGCCGGAACGGGGCCCGGGCAGATACGCAGTCCTCAGCCCTTGGGCTCGACGACCACCGTCACCTCGGGCGTCATGCCCGAGAACACCTTGACCGCGACCTTGTAGGTCCCGAGCGCCTTGAGCGGCTCGCCCAGCTCGATCTTGTGGCGGTCGACCATGATTCCCCGCCGGCCCAGCGCGTCCGCGATCTCCTTGGCGGTGATCGAGCCGTAGAGCTTGCCGCCCTCGCCGACCTTGACCCCCATCGTGAGCGTGGTGCTGTTGATCCGGTTCGCGGCGATCTCGGCCTCTTCGCGCTCGCGCCGGCGCTTCTCCTCGCGGCTGGCGATGTCGTGCTGCCAGGCCCTGTACGCGCCGCCCGCGGCGGGCACGGCCAGCTTCTGCGGGATCAGGTAGTTCCGGGCGAACCCCTCGGCGACGTCCTTGAGCTCTCCGCTCTTGCCGATCTTCTCGACGTCGGCCGTCAGGATGACCTTCACGCGTCCTCCATGCTGAGCCAGGCCCGGACCCGACGGTCCATCCCGGCA
Source organism: uncultured Chloroflexia bacterium (assembly GCA_963757865.1). Classification (GTDB taxonomy): domain Bacteria; phylum Chloroflexota; class Limnocylindria; order Limnocylindrales; family CSP1-4; genus JAJYNJ01. The sequence goes on along the minus strand of CAVWSU010000008.1, from coordinate 41,155 downwards.
TGCCTTGCGGCGGTTCCCGCCGCGCGAAGCACGCCCGGAAGGCGCGTCGCGAGCCGGCGGACTGGGCGGGGAATCATGCGCCGCACCTGTGCGCGGTCGCGGTCGAACGCCTCGCGGTCGATGTCGAGACCCTCGAGCTTCTCGTCGAGGATACCGGCGGGCAGGCCTTCGAGGAACAGCTCGAGCGCGAAGACGAGGACGACGACGTCGTCGATCGCGCCGATCACGGGGATGGCCTCCGGGATGAGGTCCAGCGGCGACGCGACGTACCCGGCCGCGAGACCCAGGATGGCCTTGCGAGCCATGGGCACGCGCTCGTCCCTGAGCAGCTCGAGCACGAGCCGCCCGTACGTGGGCGCGCGCGAGGCGAGCGGAAGGAAGGCGAGGTAGTTCAGCGTGCGGACGAGGTTGGAGCGGCGGTTTCTGGATCGGGCCATCGGGACGAGCAGTATAGCGGGCGGGGACGCTGCCCACCCGCGCTCAATCGAACGTGCACCGCGGTCCCCCCTGGCTGGGTCTCGGTCCGTGGCACGGTCACGAGCTGCCCACCCTTGACAATCGAACAGGTGTTCTGTACGCTCCTCCGCAAAGGAGGCGCAGGTGACGAAGCACGACGCACTGCGCAAGCAGCGCATCATCGAGTACATCGCCGCGACGCTGCGCGCCCGTGGGTATCCGCCGTCCGTCCGCGAAATCGCGCGTGCAGTCGACCTCGCCTCCACCTCGGCCGTCCACCACCATCTCGAGGTCCTCGAGCGGGAGGGATACCTCGAGCGCGGCGCCACCCAGTCCCGTGCCCTCCGGCTCACGCCCCGCGCGGCCCTGGAGGTCGGACTGGCGTCGGAGCTCGTCCCGCAGGTCCCATCGCAGAACTCGTACTACCTGCCGGTGATCGGTGAGATCGCGGCCGGCGGACCCATCGAGGCCTACCAGGATGCCGGCGAGACCATGGCCGTGCCGGACATGATCGCGCCGAGCGGGGACGCGTACGTGCTGCGCGTTCGCGGGGACAGCATGATCCAGGCGCACATCCAGGACGGGGACTTCGTCGTCATCCGGCCCCAGCAGACCGCGCGAGACGGTGACATCGTGGTCGCCCAGGTCGAAGAGAACGCCGTCACGCTCAAGCAGTTCTTCAAGGAGTCGGGCCGCGTCCGGCTTCAGCCTGCCAATGACCGGTACGCCCCCCAGTTCTACGAGGACGTGAGGATCCAGGGCAAGCTCATCGGGGTGATCCGCCGGCTGGACTGACGTTTCGGGGCCGGCGACACGGGCCTTCGGCCATCCGGCGTTGTCCACCGTCGCGTCCCGGCTGTCCACACCGCGCCGGGGGTTGTCAACCAGTCCGGGGAATCGGCCGCCGAGGTTGTTGGCAAGCCCCTTCGCTTTCCGCGCCCGACGCGAGAGCATCGTCTCCGGCGGGCGCCCGACCCGCGACCTCCCGGAGCCGCCGTGTCCATCGATCGCCTCCCACCGCAATCCATCGAAGCCGAGCAGTCCGTCCTCGGTGCCCTCCTCATCGACCGCGACGCGGTCATCGAGGTGGCGGACCTGCTCAAGGCCGAGGACTTCTACCGTGCCCACCACGGCGAGGTCTACGCCGCCGTCATCGAGCTGTACGAACGGCGTGAACCGGTCGACGTGGTCACCGTCGCGGAGGTCCTGGAGCGGAAGGGCCAGCTCGAGTCGGTTGGTGGCGCGGCCTACCTGACCAGTCTGATCAACCTGACGCCCACCGCCGTCAATGCCGCGTACTACGCGCGCATCGTCGAGCGCAAGGCCATCCTGCGGAATCTCATCTCCGCGGCCGGCCGGATCGCCGGCATCGGGTACGACGAGTCGGCCGACGTCTCCGAGGCGATCGACCGGGCGGAGAGCGAGCTGTTCGGCGTCAGCCAGCGGCGCGTCCAGGTGGGATTCAGCCCGCTGCGCCAGCTCCTGCACAGCGCGTACGACCGGCTCGACTACCTGCACCAGCACAAGGGCGAGATCAGTGGCGTCCGTACCGGGTTCGCGGATCTCGACGCACTCACCACGGGGCTTCAGCGCTCGGACCTGGTCATCGTTGCGGCGCGCCCCTCCATCGGGAAGACGAGCCTGGCGCTGAACATCGCGGAGCATGCCGCGGTGCGTGACGGCCGCACGGTCGGCATCTTCAGCCTCGAGATGAGCAAGGAGCAGCTCGTGCTCCGCCTGCTGAGCTCCGTGGCCAACATCGATTCGCAGCGCCTGCGAACCGGCTTTCTCGAGGAGATGGACTTCACGCGCCTCGCCCCCGCCATGAACGCCCTGGCCGAGGCGCCGGTCTACATCGACGACACGCCCAACATCAGCACGATGGAGCTCCGCACGAAGGCCCGCCGGCTCCAGGCGGAGGCCGGGCTCGACCTCGTGGTGGTGGACTACCTGCAGCTGATGCAGTCCAGCGTCACGAGCCGCGACGCGAACCGCGTCCAGGAAGTGTCCGAGATCTCGCGCGGGCTCAAGGCCCTCGCCCGCGAGCTGCAGGTGCCCGTCGTCGCGCTCTCCCAGCTGTCGCGGCAGCCCGAGATGCGGGAGTCGAAGGAACCGCGCCTGTCGGACCTGCGCGAGTCGGGTTCGATCGAGCAGGACGCGGACCTCGTGATGTTCCTGTGGCGCGAGAAGGAACGCGGCGGCGACGACGCGGAGGCGGACGGCGAGATCATCACGCTCAAGCTGGCCAAGCACCGGAACGGCCCCACGGGCGAGGTGCGACTCTGGTTCAAGAAGCGCCAGACGCGGTTCGTCTCCTACGCCGACTCCGAGCGTTACGCGGCCGACCTGGCCTGATCAGCGCCGGCCCGATGTGCCCGGCCGCGCCCGCCGTCCGCGCCCGTTTGCGGGCTCCACCCTCGGCCCGAGTTCGCCTGCGTAGCAGCCTGATGGCCGCGAATTTCGCAATCCCGTCCCCTTCGGGGGACCGAATGGCGTTGCGGTGCCCTTGACAGCACGCGTATATTCGCGCCGTTCCGAGCGACTGGCTGTCGCTCCTGCCGGGTGTGCTCCCCCACCTGTCACGACGAACGGCCGTGGCCGGGTCCATCGCGTCCGCGCGTATCCCCGGAGGAGGGCGAGCACAACAGGTGTACCAGGATCGCACGCTTACCTGTCGCGATTGCGGAACGGAATTCGCCTTTTCCGCAGGCGAGCAGGCGTTCTTCGCCGCCAAGGGTCTGCAGAACGACCCTCAGCGGTGCCCCAGTTGTCGGCAGACGGCCCGGAATGCGCGGGCGGCGGGGGGGCCACGGGAGTACCACGCCGCGATCTGCGCGATGTGCGGGGGGCAGGCGGTCGTCCCGTTCGCCCCGCGTAACGATCGGCCCGTCTACTGCAGTTCCTGCTTCGACAAGGTTCGCGCGACGGCGGGCACATCGGCCTGACCGTCGGCGCCTCGCCGGCATTCCCGGGGGCGCACCAGGGCGAGCACATGGGGGCCGGCTGTCGAGGCCGGCCCTCACGATTCTCCGGTGGCGCCGCGCGGCCGGGCGACGGGTGGCGCCGTACCGAATCATGCGCCCGGCGTGAGGGTCGAAAGGAATGGGTGTGTTCATCGTCCGTGAGATGGTCGGTACGTCGCCTCGATCATGGAGCGACGCTGCGCGCCAGGCCGTCACCACGGCCGCCAAGACCGTCCGCAACATCCGGATGGTCGAAGTCGTGAAGTCGACCGCCCTCGTCGAGGACGGCGAGATCAAGGAATACCGCGTCCAGCTGAAGATCCAGTTCGAGTACGAAGGTTGACCATCCGCAGGGGAGGTGATCGCAGGGCGCAGCTGAAGCCGCAGCTGAGCTTTCCGCCGCAGACTCGTCGGCATGGCCGACCGAGACGACCTGCGCGAGCTGCCCGCGCCATCGGTCGTCGCGCTGCGGCCCGCCCGGCTCGCGGAGGCCGCGAGCCTGCCCCGGCCCCCGATGACACCCGTTGCCATCGGGCCCGGACTCCGCTGTGACCCGTTGCCTGCCTCCGTCGAGCGCAGCGTGGACCAGTATCCCGTATCCCGCGCGAAGGTCATGCCGCCCCCACTTCGGGAGGCGACGCTGTCGCGCGACCGGTTGCTGGACTGGCTCGAGCGGCACATCCACAGGCGCTGCATCACGGTCGTCGCCGAGACGGGCTTCGGCAAGACGACGCTGATGACGGACTTCTCGCGGCGTGCGCCCGTGCCCTGCCTCTGGTACCGGCTGGACGCCGGTGATCGTGATCCGATCTCGTTTCTGAACTACGTGGTGGCCGCGGCCCGCGAGGTCATGCCCACGTTCGGGGTGCAGACCCTGGCGCTGCTGGGCGACATGCTGACCACCCGGCCCTCCACGGACCTCATCGTATCGACCCTGATCTCCGAGCTGTTCGCGTTCGCGGACCGGTCGACGGTGCTGATCTTCGACGATTACCACGTCGTGGACGAGGACCCTCGGGCGCGCGCCCTCATCACCCGCCTGCTGGCCGAGGCGCCGGACCGCATGTCCTTCGTGCTGCTGTCCCGCCGGCCGCCCCGACTTGCGCTGGGAAGGCTGGCGGCCCGCGGTGAAGCACCGCGTCTCGGGGCCGACGACCTGCGCTTCTCGTCGGACGAAACCGAACGGCTGTTCCGCGACATCTATCACCAACCCCTCGAAACGGAGGTCCTCCGCCAGGTGGAGGCGCGGACCGAAGGGTGGGTGGCCGGCCTGCAATTGCTGCACTCGTCCATTCGCGGCCGGTCCCCGCGGGACGTGCGCGCCTTCGTGGGATCCGTGAGCGGCGCGGAGGGCGACCTCTACGACTACCTGGCCGAGGAGGTCATGAGTGAGCTCACGCCCGAGGTGCAGCGGTTCCTGACGTACACGTCCATCCTCGACGACGTGCGGATCGAGCTGTCCACGGCCATCTTCGCGGCCGACGACCCACCGCCGTCCCAGGCGGAGGTCCAGGCGTGGGCCGATGTCGGGCATCAGGCCGGGCTCATGGCACGCCACTCAGCCCTGAGCAGCAGCCGGCGGTATCACCCGCTGATGCGCGAGTTCCTGGAGCGGCGACTCGAGCTGCTCGTCACGCAGGACCAGTTGCGCGGGATGCACCTGCGCGTCGCCCGGACCGCGGAGGCCACGGACTGGCTCACCTCGTGCCGGCACTACATCAAGGCGGACTGCGAGTCGGACGCGCTGCGGGTCCTGGTGGCCAACGCGGCCAAGGTGCTCGGTTCGGGCCAGTGGGGTGACGGTGCCGGCCTCATCCGGACGCTCCACGCCTCGGACGAGGACCCGAGAATCGCCGTGATCCTGGCCCGGGAGGACATCTACGCGGGCCGCATGCGCGAGGGGCTGGCACGCCTCGAGCGTTTCGACCTGTCGCAACTCGACGGGCCAACGCGGGGGCTCGTTGTCCTTGGTCTTGTTCATGGGCAGTGGTGGATGGGCTTGATGGGGGCCGAGACGGATGTTCGACCGTTGGTCTCGGACCCGTCGGTTCCTGAGGACATCAGGGCGATCGCTCGAGGAATCCTTGTCACAGTGGCAACCACAACGACGGGGCGACTCGCCGAGCTGGTGGACGAGCTGGTGCCGTTGGCCAGATCCCACGAAGCCGCAAACCTCTACTTCTACGCGGGGATCGGTCGCCACAACCTCGCGTACACAAGGCTCCTGATGGGCGACTACTCGGCCGCAATCGAGGACGGTCATCAGGCCCTCGCCCTCTTTGCGAAGGTACCGGGACCTGTCGAGGAAAGGTACGCGGTCCACTTCGGGCTGACGCGGTCCTACTTCGAGCTGAACGACCACGTTGCGGCTCGGCACCACCTGGACCGTGCCATAGAGGGAGCCACGATCGGAGCGGTAGAGCAGTGGTTTGAAGCTGCTACCTTCCTGCCGCTCATCGGCGAGCTCGGTCGGGCCAAGGAGTTGTTGGCCAAGGGTCTTGCCCACCCCACGAAGGAGATCGCCCAGAATTGCCTCGGCGCCATGTTCGCGGTAGCACGGCACGCGTTGGCTGAGGGCAAGTTCGACGAGGCCGCCGAGGCCATGGGCCAGAGTTACCGCGATTGGCCGGCGACGACCACGTGCTCATGGGGACTTTGGCTGGATCTGCGCGCGAACATCGACGTGGCGCGGCGAAGGTACGGCGATGCGCAGGCGTGGATCGACGAGGGCACCGGACTCGCCGTTGTGCAGGGCTCTGGCCTTCTCGAGGGCAGGTTCCGACTCCTCCGCGCTCTCGGTGACAACAACCAAGCACAACTCCAGACGGCCCTCGCTGCGGCCACATCGATGGAGCTTCTATCGAGCGCAGAAGCCATCGTACGGTCCCTCCATCGGGTCCCCGAGGTCCCTGAGGCCCTCCGCGTCAGCATTGCTGCGTGGCCCGGCCGATGGCTTCCCCTCCTCCGTTCTGTCGTTGCCACGCCCACTGATCTTGCGACGGTCGCCGCCGCGCGCCTGCTGGACGAACACGGCGAGCTGGCGGACGTGAGGACGCTCCGAGCCCTCGCAAAGAGCCGGGTCAAAGGCCTTAAGGGTTCCGACATTGGCCGTGGCCTTGCCAGAAGGCGGAGCCCGCAGCTGACGGTGCGCGATCTCGGGCGCGCGAAATTCTCGGTGGGGTACAGGCACGTGCAGCTGGCTTCCATCCGCAGGCGCTCGGCCGGCCTGCTGTGCTATCTGCTTACCCGCAAAGGGCACCTCGCCACTCGGGATCAGGTGCTCGACGCCCTGTGGCCGGACACCGACCCGGAAGCCGCCGTCAACAGCCTCAATCAGACCTTGTACTTCCTGCGCCGCGACATTGAACCCAGCTACGACGACGATGTCTCCGCGCAATACACGCACTTCGAGGCCGACCTTGTGTGGCTCGATCGCGATTTGGTCCGGTCGGAGAGCGCGGAATTCCACGAACGTGCGGCTCGGGCTCTCGGCGCGATGGAGGACCTAGACGGGGGAGTGGCAACCCTGGGTACGTACCACGGGCGTTTCGCACCGGAGTTTGAGTACGAGGAGTGGGCATCGGGATGGCGTGAGCTGCTGCATGGGCAGTACTTGCATCTCGCCGAATCGCTCGTCGCACGCCTTATCCGGGATAACAAGATGGTCGAAGCCGCAGACCTTGCTGTTCAGGTGCTCCAGGTCGATTCTGGCGCCGAACACCTCGAGCGGGAGTTGATCTGGCTGTACGGCATGCTAGGTGCCCGGTCGGCGGCAGCAGAGCAATACGGGCACTACGCGGCCGTTCAGCGGACCGAGTACGGCGTCGAGCCACCGACACTGGACGAGATCATGACGGCCGGGTAGGCAATCATGCGTATTGACCGAACTCCCGCGCGGCTCCTATAGTCCGGGCACCTTCTGGTACTTCGGTACTGGGAAGCAATGTAAAGACGCTCGGACGCGCCGACGCCTCACCTGAATTGGGCACTTTGGGTGGAGCTGAGCGAGTAGTGCAACCGACCGACGGCAACGTCCGGTCGGTTTTCGTGTCGTCAGACGCGAGGGCCGCCAAACGAGCGTGGGTGAATGGTATGTCGATCAAGGCCTGGTAAGACTGATCGGGAGAGCCCAGAGTCTGGGAGAGGAACCTACCAAGGCGGTTGAGATGCGCAGACAGCTGGCGCTGCGAGTGTTTGGACTCTTGACACTGCTCGCCATCATCGTTGGGGGAGGGGCTGGAATCCGGCCCTTCTGATGGCCGTACCCAGCGAGCCCTGTTCGCTCCGCGAAGGACGAACGGGAGCACCAACGAAAGTCTGGCTGGTTGTCTAGATCGCTGACGCTGCTATTGATGGCCGTCATATCGACGGCCATCTTTCTTGTGCCTTTCAGCCTCCTCGTGTGGCCTCCCGCCGTGGAGGTCCATGGCTGGGCGGGCGTTGCCTTTTGGACCGCCCTGACACTCCTTGCCCAAGCATTCCCAGTTAAGATGCCGCGCGGAGCCGTGGTCAGCGTATCGATCGCGCCCATCCTCGCCGCCGCATTCGTCGGCGGGCCAGCAGTCGCGGCGGTGGTGGCGGCGCTCGGCACCATCGAGCCACGCGAGATACGTGGCGAGCTTCCTTGGTACGGCAGCCTCTACAACCACGCAATGCTCGTGATCCCCGCGGTCCTTGCCGCCATCGTGTTCATGGCCGTCGGGGGAGGGCCATTCGCGGCCACGCTGCTCTCGGTGGTCGCTGTCGCGATCGCCGGCACTTTCTACTTCCTTTCCAACGCGACCTTGGCTGCGCTGGTATTCGTGGTCAGGGATCAGCGCTCCATTCGCGCTGTGCTGAGCGGGGACCTTCGATCTGTTGCGGGCAACCTCCTCGGCATGACCCCGCTCGCGTGGCTCATCGCGGTCGTGTGGTCGGTGGCGTGGTGGGCGGTTCCGCTGTTTGCCCTCCCCCTCTACACGAACCGTGCCGCCTACCAGGCGACGGTCCAGCTCCGGGAGATGTTCACGCAGACCGTTCGCGCCCTGGCGTCCGCCGTCGATGCGCGCGACCCCTTCACGGCAAAGCACTCCGAGAACGTGCAGACCATTGCCGTCGAGATCGGCAAGGTGATGCGGTGCAACGAGGCCGAGCTCGAAGCGCTCGAGTGGGGCGGCCTGCTTCACGACATCGGCAAGATCGGCGTGCGCGACGACGTGCTGCTGAAGCAGGACAAGCTCACGCGGGACGAGCGCATCTCGATGAACCAGCACCCGGTCAAGGGCTACGAGATCATCAAGCCCGTCGAGCGGCTGGCTCCGGAGCTCCCGATCATCCTGCACCACCACGAGTGGTACAACGGGTCGGGCTACCCGAACCACCTCGTGGGCGAGGACATTCCCAAGCTCGCTCGGATCCTCCACGTTGCCGACGCGTTCGAGGCGATGACGGCCCAGCGCCCGTACCGCATGCGCCCGCTGTCGCCGGAGCAGGCCCTCGCCGAGCTGCGCAAGTACGCGGGCATCCAGTTCGATCCGGTCGTGCTCGACGCGTTCGCACGCACGAAACGGCTGTCCGGTGTCCCGGATCCTGGCAAGCCGTCGTCCCATGCCGCCTCCCAGCCGCTCGTGGCGCGGCTGACTGCGCGGACCCGTTCCGCGGAACAGGCGGCAGATCAACCGGCGGCCGATGTGCGGTGATGGGCGGCGCCTGGGCGTTGCGATCGCCTCGCTGACCCCCCGAGCGCGCATCCAGGTCGGCCGGGCCGGAGCTCGCTGACGGTGCTCGTCGCGGTCGTCGTCGCGCTCGTCCTGGGTCTCATCGTCGGCGGCCGGCTGGAGAATCTGACGCGGATCCGTTTCCAGTGGGGCGTGCTGCTCTTCCTCGCGGTCGTGCTCCGATACGGAACCGAGACCGCGATCCGCTACGGCTTCGTGCCGGCGGAGGAGCTGCGCCTCCCGCTCTACGCGCTCGCGTTCGCGGTTGTGGCGGCGATCCTGTGGGCGAACCGTGGCCAGCCGGGCCTGCTCGTCGCCGCGGCAGGCGTCACCGCCAACGGTGTGGCGATCGTGCTCAACGGCGGATGGATGCCGGTGTGGCGGCCCGCGCTGGTGCTCGTGGGCATGACACCACAGGACCTGGTCGTGTCCTTCCATCGCCTGCTTCCCGAACAGCTCGGACTCGAGTTCCTGCTGCGCGGAGGACCGTTCGGCGATCTGATACCCGTCCCGATACCGCTGCTGACGAACGTCGCGAGCATCGGCGACGCGTTCATCGCGGCGGGCCTCGCGTGGTACGTCTTCGCGACCCTCGTGTCGCCGGTGGAGCCCGCCGAGGCCGGCGCCGGCGAGGAGGCGCCTGGTGAGGCAGCGATCCCCGCGCCGGCGACAGGCGCGGGCACGTCCACCCTTCCGCGTGGCTTCGCCGCCGCCACCGCGATCGCCCGCCGACCCCTCCGCCATCCGCTTCACGGTCCGGAGCTCGCGCCGCGGGCGGGGATCGGCACGACCACGGTCCTGCGCAGGCCCGTGCTGCTGGGCGGGTCGACCGGCGGAATCGGCATCGGCACCGAGCGGCCGGTCGGGCACCCCACCGAGCCCCTGCTCGGTGGGGTGGTCGGCACGTCCATCGCCGTTCCCGGAGCCGGCCTCGGGGACGGCCTTCGAGGTGCGGCGCCAGCCCTCGGCATATCGACCACGGGCGCGCCGGCCCAGGGGCTGGTCGCGCAGGCGTCCGCCGCGGAGGCATCGGCAGCCCAGGGATCCATCGGCCGCGTGGCCTACCCCGTCCTCGCGCCGCCGGTCGGCCTCCCGCGAGGAATCCGCATCCGGGCCGCCGGTCACCCATACGTGCGGCTCGCGCTCGACGCGAGGTTCTCCGCGCTCTGGATGGGGCAGACCATCAGCCTGCTCGGAGACCGGCTCAACCAGATCGCCCTGGCCGTCCTCGTCCTGTCGATCACGGGCTCCGCACTCGACGTCGGATTCACCTTCCTCGCGGCGACGCTGCCGAACCTGGTGTTCGGGCCCCTCGCGGGCACCTTCGTCGATCGCTGGAACCAGAAGCACGTGATGGTCGTGAGCGATCTGCTCCGGGCGGGGCTGGTGCTGCTGATCCCGCTCGCCGCCGACCGCAGCGTGCTGCTCGTCTACCCGGCGGTCTTCGGCGTCACGACCGTCAGCATCTTCTTCCGCCCTGCCCGGTCGGCCGTGATCCCGCGGATCGTCGCCACCGACGACCTGACCGCCGCCAACAGCGCGATGTACACGGCCGAGACGATCGCCGACCTGGCCGGATATCCGCTGGCCGGCCTCTTCGTCGCCTTCCTCGGCAGCGCCCTGACCCTGGCCTTCTGGTTCGACGCGGCGTCGTACGTCATCAGCGCCCTGCTGCTGCTGTCGATCACGGTCCCACCGGTGGTTCGATCGGCTGCTCCGGCCGTGGTGGGATCCGTGCGCCGCTTCGCCGCCGAGGTGCTCGTCGGGTGGAGGTTCCTGCGCTCCGAGGCGTCGCTGTTCCAGAACACGGTGATCAGCGGCATCGCCCAGCTCGCCACCGGCGCCATCATCGCGCTGACCGTCGTCTACGCTCGGGATGTGCTCCAGGGAGGAGCGATCCCCTACCCCCAGAGCTACGCGGCCATCGACCTGGTGATCGGGGTCGGGAACCTCGTTGGCGGTCTCGCCATCGGGGTGTTCGGGGCGCGCTGGCGCAAGGGTCACCTGGTGATCGCCGGGTATGTCGTCCTCGGGTTGTCGACGGCCCTGCTCGGCACGACGGGGAACGAACTCGTCGCCTTTGCGTGCGTCGGCGTCGCCGGCGTCGCGAACATGGTGTTCATCATCCCCACGCAGACCCTGTTCGCGGAGCGAACGCCCCAGGACCTGATGGGCCGGGTCGTCGGCATCCGGTTCAGCATGGTGCTGGGGCCGCTGACGCTGGCCATGGCGATCAGCGGGATCCTCGCGCAGGCGGTCGGCGTTTCCACGGTCTTCCTGGCCTTCGGGCTGCTGACGGCCGCCGCGGGGACGGCCGGGCTGCTGCTCCCGGCCGTGCGCGATGCCTGAGCTGTGGGCCGGGCTGCTGCTCCCGGCCGTGCGCGATGCCTGAGCTGTGGGCCAGGCTGCGGCTCCGGCCGTGCGCGATGCCTGAGCCGGGAACCGATCCCCGGTCCGGCGTGCCATCGACGCGCGATGCACGCCCGCTCGGCCACGCTCCGGCTGCTCGCGCGGACGGGTTGCGTGCCACTGGCGTGCGCGATGCACGCCCGCTCGGCCATAATCACGCACGACATGCGCCGCAGGGCGCCAGTCCGATCTGCCCGCGATTGTTTCCGCGTCGCCGACGAGCGACGCCGCCCACGTCCCCGGGCGCGACCATCGCGACCATGAGGAGCACGACACCGGCATGACCGAGCGACCGAACCCCGAGCAGCCCGCGCCGCTGGACGACGTGGATGGCGACCAGGCTGCCGCCGAACCGGCCGACGCGGAGACGGACGCAACCACCGCGGACTCCGACGAAGAGATCGGGCCCGCCACGGAGGCAGCTCCGGCCGCGAGCCCGGGGGCCACGGGCGCTCCGCCGGCCAGGGCAGGCAAGCCGGTGGCCCGTGCAGGGCGGCCCGGTCGCGACGTGCGCGGACGCCCCGGTGCCCAGCCGGGAGCCGCCGGGGCAGCGCCGAGTGCCGCGCCGGGCGAGGCGCTCACCTACGTCGACGATCCCGCGTCGCGCATCTGGGTCGCCATCGTGGTCGGCGCATTCGTCCTGGTCTTCGCGTATGCGGCCCTGCTCAGCCGAGGCGGCCTCCTGAACCCGATCCCGTCGCCCACGCCACTGCCCACCGCCGCCCCGTCGGTGTCGGTGTCCGCCGCGCCATCGGCCGCCGCGTCCGGCGCAAGCAGCCCGATCGTGAGCGCACCGGCAGTCTCCAGCCCGGCCGCTGCCAGCCCGGCAGCCTCGGCACCGGCCCCAGCGGCGAGCTGACCGGGCAGGCCGACCCGAATCGGACGGATCGGGACGGCCGTGCACGAGCAAGGGTCCGACCCGTTCCTCGCGCGGCGGCTCGCCCTCGTCCGCGAGCTCGAGATCGCCGGCATCCGGGATCCTGACGTGCTCGCGGCGTTCGCCCGCGTTCCCCGCGAGCGTTTCGTGCCGCCCGACCTGGTGCAGCACGCGTACGACGACGCCGCGCTGGGAATCGGGAGCGGCCAGACCATTTCGCAGCCGTACATGGTCGCCCGGATGACCGAGCTGCTGGAGCTCACGCGGCCGAACGGTCCGGGGTTGGGTGCCGTTCCGGGGCCGAGTGCCAGCCTAGGGCCACGTGCCGGTTCGGGGCCGAGTGACGGCGGCAACAAGGCCGCCGGGCTCATCCCGGTTGACCTGGCGGACCGGGCGGCAGACGCGCGAATGGAGACATACGCGCCAGCCGCTCCTGCCAATGCGCGCCGTGTGCTCGACGTCGGAACCGGGTCGGGCTACCAGGCCGCGATCCTCGCCGCACTCGGTGCCGATGTCATCTCCATCGAGCGCGACCCCGGCCTGTCGGCGTCGGCTGAAGCGCGTCTCCGCGAGGTCGCCCCGGGCCGCCCCGTGAGATGCGTGCTCGGAGACGGCAGCGAGGGCTGGCCGGATGGCGCCCCGTACGACGGCATCGTCGTCGCAGCGGCGACCCCACAGGTCCCCGAACCGCTCCTCGCTCAGCTTGCCGAAGGTGGCCGCCTGGTGGTGCCGATCGGGCCGCGGGACCACCAGTGGCTGCACGTGTTCACGAAGCGTGGCGGGCGGATCGAGGAACGCGTATCGGAACCGTGCATGTTCGTGCCGCTGGTGGGACGCTTCGGATTCGAGCCGTAGGGAGGGCTGCCGAGGTCCGACGGGCCGGGCGGTAGCACGGATTCGCCTACGGCGCGCGGCGTGGTCACACCTTGCAGCCTGCGGCTCGCGGCCTGGGGCTCGCGGCGTGGTCACACCTTGCGGCCTCGGGCTCGCGGCGTGGTCACGCATTGCAGGCTGCGGCTCGGACCGCCTTTCCTGCAGAACACTCTCGTGCGGAAACGTATGTCGGATCGGCGGCGTGCTGTCGTCGATCGTGCCTCCTGAACGAACGATAATCGTCGGCTTGGGCGTCGTCAGCCACGAATACCGCAGGATGCTATGGCTCGCACCCGCTTCCGAGGCTCGCGCCGGCGCTGCCAACCGACATAGCGTTCTCGGGGGCACGGATTCTGCAGGAAAGCGCCCAGGTCCCGAGGCCGAGGAAAGCGCCCAGGTCCCGGGGCCGGGCGCTCATGCCCGGCGCCGTTTGGTCGTCGGGCCCGGAGCCGGCACGCGAGGCGGACTTGGAGCCAGGCACTCGAGGCGGACCCGGATGGCCCCGGACCAGCCGTCGGGCGCCGAGCCAGGCACTCGGTCGGACCGCCGAGCGCACCGAGGCCTGGCGCTGGACCGCGCCCACCTGCCTTCACGATCAGCGATGGTATTCTCCGCCGACATGACGCACGTCTTCATCGCGCCCCATCCCGACGACGTCGCCCTGTCCTGCGGAGGTCTTGTTGCGGGCCTGCGCGAGCTCGGGCAGAACGTCACGATCCTCACCGTGTACTCGGGTGGAGTGCCGGGGAACGGCCGCGGCCGGTCCGGCACGGGCGGCGGCTCCGGCACGGGCGCCGGCTCCGGCACGAGCGGCGGCGCGAACCTCGGCTCGAGCGTCAGTGGGGCCAACGGCCACTCGTCCAACGATCGCACCGGGTGGTCCGGCGCCCTGACCGAGTACCAGCGGACCGCGCTCGGCTTCGGCAGCAAGGCCCTCTTCCCGGACACCGTGGCCTTCCGCCGCGACAACTTGCCGGCCGACCTCCCCGTCCCGGTCGGCCCGTCCGGCACGCCCGGCTGGGCCGCGGATCCCGGCCGGCTCGCCGTCACGCAGGAGCTCGCGAACCTGCAGGCCCGCCAGTTCTGGCAGCGAGCCGCATGGACCCGCAGCGCCAACGTGACCGCCGACGAGACCGACGCCCGCCCCATCGCCGACTCCATCCCCGGCCAGGGGTCGCTGGAGGAGGTCGACTTCGGCGCCATCGACATCGCCGACATCCGCCGCGTCGAGGACGAGCGCTACGCCTACATGCTCGAGTGCTCGGTCGTGTGGCTGGATCTGCCCGACGCCGTCTACCGCGGCTACGAGGGAGACGACCAGCTGCTGGGCCAGGCCCGCGACGACGACCTTGCCCCGTACGAGATCCTCCGGCGCGAGATCCTGCGCCTCGAACCCCAGGCCGTCTACGCGCCGCTCGGCGTCGGCAATCACGTCGACCACCAGCTGTGCCGCGAGGCGGCGCTGTCGCTCATGGACGAGACCCGCGGCTGGGTGATGCCCGGGCCCGGGTTCGTCGGCCGCGTGTCGTTCTACGAGGACTTTCCGTACGCGTGGTGGAACGACTTCCGCGGGCCGTCGCAGCTTCCCGACGGCGGGCTCGGGCTCCCGCCGGGCGTCGCGCTCGAGGCTCGCTACATCGACATCACGGAGCAGATGGACCGGAAGGCGGCCGGGATCGAACTGTACGCGAGCCAGCTGCCGCGCCTGTTCGAGAGCGAGCGCGGCATGCTCGACGCGCTGGCCGGATATCACGCGCGCATCGCGCGAGAGGGCGGCGTGAACGGGTTCGCCGAGCGCTACTGGGGGACCACGGCGCTGTAGGGCGGGGCCGACCGGCTCCGGGTGACCAACGACGCGGTCGCCGACAGGGATACCGTTCGGGCAATGACGCCCGATCTCGATCGCGCTGCCCTCGAAGCCGCCCTGGCGGGGCGCGGCCCGCACGAGCTCTTCCCCTGCGACCCGGCACTGGCCGACACGGCCGCGTTCTGCGCGGCGTACGGGTTCTCACCGGAAGATGCGGCGAACACGATCGTGGTGGCCGGCAAGGCCGACCCGCCCCGCTACGCCGCGTGCGTCGTCCTGGCCACCCACCGGCTCGACGTCAACCACGCCGTCCGCGACAGGCTGGGGACGCGCCGGGCGTCCTTTGCCTCGCCGGAAGAGACGCGCGCCCTGACCGGGCAGCAGATCGGCGGCGTGACCGCCTTCGGTCTGCCCGATGGGCTGCCGATCTGGGTCGATGCGGCGGTGATGGCTCGCCCCCGGATCGTGCTCGGCGGCGGGAGTCGCAGCTGGAAAGTCCTGGCGCCCCCGTCGATCCTGCTCACGCTCGCGAACGCCGAGGTGGTCGAGGGGCTCGCCCGCCCTGCGCCGCCGGCGACGGAGCTGGAGGCGGCCGGCGAACCCGCCTGAGCAGGCAGGTGTCGCGCGGCTGAGGGCCCGCGGCTGACGGCTGAGGCGACGCTGACGGCTGAGGGCCTGCGGCTGAGGGTCCGACGGCTGAGGGCCTGCGGCTGACGGCTGACGGCCTCAGGCGCCCCTTGGCCGATTCAGGCGGCGACCACCCGGTTGCGTCCCGACCGCTTGGCCATGATGAGCCCCACGTCGGCCGCCCGGATGAGGCTCTCACCGGTACCGTCGCCGTCGTGCGAGACGGCCGTGCATCCCGCCGAGACCGTGACCGACAGCGGGTTCCCGTCGATGCCCTGGATGAGCGCGGCGGCGAGCGCCTGGCGGATCTCGTCGGCGATCCGCAGCGCGTCCTCGCGATCCGCGCCCGACAGCACCACGATGAATTCCTCGCCGCCGTAGCGCGCCACGAGGTCCGCTTCCCGCAGGCGGCCATGGAGGATGGACCCGAACGCGCGCAGGACCTCGTCGCCGACCTGGTGCCCGTGATGCAGGTTGAGATCGCCGAACTGGTCGAGATCGAACAGGATCACCGAGAGGGGGCCCCGCTGCTCGGCCGGCACGCGAGCCCGCATGGCCATCAGGTGGAGCATCGCGGCATCGAAGTACCGCCGGTTGTGGAGGCCCGTGAGGCCGTCGTGGATGGCCCGGTCGGCCACCTCCGTGTGGAGCAGCGCGTTCGCCACCGCGAGGCTGACCTCGTGGGACAGCAGCGTCAACGCCTCCATCTCGAGGTCGGTGAACGGGGCCGACGGGTCGACCCGGGCCACGGTCAGCGATCCGATCGCGACGTCGTCGCGCAGCAGCGGAATCCCGATGGCCACGGCGTACTCGTCCGCTGCATTGCGCTCGCGAAGCGCGACCGGAAATGACTCCCGCGGATACGGCGCCATCCGGACGACGTGCCGGTCCCGGATCGCGCACCCGGCGGGTCCCTCTCCAGGGCCGATCACGCCTCCCACGGAACCCGAGCTGCCCTGCTCGGCCCGGACGACATACTCACCGGAGGACCGCTCGAGGACGGTGAGCCCCACGAGGTCCGCCGGCACGACGGCGTCGAGGGCCTCGACACAGACGCGATAGAGCTCACCTTCGGCCAGCAGACCGGCGATGCGCTCGGAGTAGTCGAGGAGCCGGCCGTACGTCGCGGCTCTCGTGGCCAGGGCCTCGCGTTCCTGCGCCAGGGCATCGACCGCGGATCCGAGCGCGCTCGCGCTCGCCTCGCGCTCGGCCACCACGGCGGCGACGGCCTCGCCGCTCACGGCCGTGAGGGCAATGAAGATGACGAGGTAGAGCAGGCTGTCCTCCCGGGTCGTCCCGACGAACGGCCCGAGGCCCCGGTTCGTCGCAACGAGCGCGATCACGGAGAACAGCACCGACGCAAGCGTGGTGCCGCGTGGACCGACGCGGAAGGCGACCCACACCACGAGCGGAATGATCGGGAAGGCCACCGACTCGCCCTGCGCCCGCAGACCGAAGATGTCGAAGAAGAGCACGACCGACGCCACGGCCACGCATCCGAGCGCGACGAGCGTCTCGCGGGGACGGCGGGCGAGCCAGTCGATGGCCGGGTTCGCGCTCCAGGTCAGGAGGAGCCCGCCCACGAGGAGGATCGAGACCGCGTCACCGGCCGCCCAGGTGGCCCAGGCGAACAGCGCGCCCCGCGTGCCCACGTCGCCGCCCAGCGCGAGTCCCGCGACCCCCAAAGAGGCCGCCACGACCGCGGCGATCGCAGTGGCCAGGACCAGGAGCGGGACGTCGAGCAGCCGTTCGAGCTGCGGACGGAACCCCATGCGGCGCAGCAGTCCGGTGGCCACGAGGGCCTCGAGCGTGGCGCCCGCGCCCGCGAAGGCGGCTGCCAACGGCGGAGCGCCGGTGATCAGGCTGGCGATGACGGCCCCCACGAGCACGCCAGGCCAGAGGGTGACGCCGCAGAGGAAGAGCGCGGCCACGGCGAAACCGGCGGGATGCCAGAGCGGGGGCGTGCCGCCGCCCGTGAGCGCCACCGCGAAACCGACGCGGCTGGCTGCCACGTACACGGCCGCGAGCCCGCCGGCCTTGAGCACGAGGGGCAGCTCCTGGCAGCCCCGCACGAGGGGCGCGAGATCGAGCGTCCGGGCGTCTGCCGATCCGGCAGCGATGGCCAACGGGTACCCCAGGAGCCGCGGGAATGATGCAGCGCGGGAATGATTGCCTGCCGAGTATCCCGCAGTCCACCCTGGCTCGCAACGCATCCGCGCACGACCCGGAGCTTGTGCCGATCGACGGTCCCGCGCACGACCCCGGGTACGGGCGATCGACGGGCCGGTTCATCGCCCGGTCTCTCGCCGGGTCCATGGCCCGGTCGTGCGGCCCGGGCTGTCAGGCGGCGGCGGGCATCTCGGGCGGGCGGGCTGCGCCGTCGCCGCCACGCTGCCGCCGAACAGGCGCAACCGCCGGACGACGAAGAACCCGACCGCGACCGGGACCCAGACGTTGAGCACGCGGTAGGCCAGCGTCACGAGGATCGCGGTGGCGGGCGCGACGCCCAGGCTGATGAACGCGAGGGCCATGGCTCCCTCGACCGCGCCGATTCCGTCGGGGACGATCGCCACCACCACGAAGACCGTGCTGGTGGCCAGGCCGGCGAGGACGATGCCGAGCGACGGCGTCAAGCCGAGCCCCAGGAACAGGAAATACAGCGAGACGCCGTTCGCCAGGTGCGACAGCACGCTCGCGGCGGCAGCCACGCCCACCTGGCGGCGGTTCCGGGGCACGGCGCGCGCGCCCGCGGTGAACTGCGCGGCATTGCGTTCCACCCACGCCGTCGACACCAGCTGCGGGCGTCGCACGATGCGACCGGCACCGTTGACGAGCCAGCGCAGCGCCTGCAGGAGCGTCTGCATGAACGCGGGCCGGGTTCCCGCGATGACGAGGCCCACGATGAGGGCAAGCACGAACGCGAGGTACAGCGCGACGCCGGCCACGTCGTACGGGGCGAGCTGCCCGTGGACGTCCAGGGCGATGGCCCCGGCGATGACCACCGGCACGACGACCAGGAGGTCCAGCGTGGTGACGACGACCGTCGCGGCCGCCGCTCCCGCACCCGACTGCCCCGTCGACGCCGCGTCGTCGATGAACACGACCATCGCGGTGGCGCCGGTCAGCGGCACGACCGTCTTGACGAAGATCGCGGCGAACAGCACCCCCAGCAGGCGACGCGCGCCGGCCACCACGCCCACGGCCCGGAACCCGTGCCGGTACATGATCCCCGTGAAGGCGAACGTGACGGCCTGTGCGACCAGCGCCGCCCCGATCCATTCCCAGCGGGGCGTGGGGAGCTGGCGGAGCACGGTCGCGGGGATGTCGAGATGCGAGACCGTCCAGGCGACGAGGACGAGCAGCAGGAGCTGGAGCGCCCAGCGCAGCCAGACCCTGGCGGGCCGCCGGGAGGGGATGGCAGTCGCGCCGAGAGCGACCTCCGCCTGGGTCACGCCGCGCGTCACGCGTGCGTCACGCCAGCGCCGATGCCCGGCGCGTGACCATGACCTGGGCGGCCTCGTCGTAGATCGACTCGACCGACGCGACCATGCGCTCCACGCAGAACCGCTCGTGGACCAGATCGTGCCCGGCCCGGGCCAGGATGTCCGCCAGCGGGTGGTCCGTCAGCAGCCGGACGATCGCGTCGGCCAGGGCGTCGGCGTCGTGCGGTGGGACGAGGAGCCCCGTGCGCCCGTCCTCGATCATCTCGGGGATCCCGCCCACGTTCGACGCCACCACCGGCCGGCCCAGCGCCATCGCCTCGAGGATCGTGATGCCCTGCGCCTCCCGGTAGGAGGGGAGGACCGCCACGTCGAGCGCGGCCACCACCGCGGGCACGTCGTCGCGTCGACCGGTGAAGATCACGCTCGCCCCCGGCCGGGCATGGCGGGTGCCCACGCACGCGTCGCCGCTGCACTCCTCGCCGAGCAGCCCGAGCGACTGCGCCTGCTCCTCCAGCGCCTCGCGCCGGCTCCCCTCCCCCACGATGAGCAACCGCGCCTCCGGCACACGGTCGGCGACCTTCCTCCAGGCCTCGAGCAGGGTGGGGTGGCCCTTCTCGGGCTCGAGCCGTGCCACCACCCCCACGATGGGCGTGCCGGGCGCGAACCCGTACTCGTCGGGCAGCGTGCAGCACGGCTCCTGGTGCGCGTACCGGTCGAGATCGACGCCGTTGTAGATCAGGCTGACCGGCGCGCCCGTGCGCTGCTCGTGCTCCAGCTTCGCGACGATGGCGCGGCTCACGGCGATCAGGCGGTCCATCTGCTGGGTCAGCAGCCGGAGCAGCTCGCGGTCCTCGGCGCTGCGGATGCGGCTGGAATGCACGGTGCCGACCACGAACGGCCGGGGCAGGCCCGACTCGGCCAGCCGGAGGGCCGCCCGGGTGCCCACCACCTCCGCGCGGTACATGTGGTTGTGGATCACGTCGGCGTCGAACGCGGCCGCCTCTTCCGCCACCAGGCGGGCCGCCAGGGCGTCGTCGAGCTCGTCCAGCACCGCGACGCGGAACCCCGCCGACCGCAGCCGGTGCACGGTGTTGCCGTCCGTCAGCGACAGGACCAGGGGCTCGTAGCGCGACTGGTCGAGGCGCGTGAGGAGCGAGAAGACGTGCTCCTGGGCGCCGCCGTTGGTGCCGGTCGCCAGCAGCTCGACCACCCGGATGCGACGGCCGCCGGGAAGCGGGTCCCGGTCGGGTGTCTCCAGGCAGGGATCGCCCACCATCGGCGTGCTCATCGGATCGGCCAGGGGGTCGGCCAGGCCATCGTCAGCTCGCCCGCCGCGTGACGATCAGGCGGTGGATCGGCTCGTCCACGGCCCCCCAGCGGTACTTGTAGCCCTCGTCGCCGCGCAGGAAGTCGAACACCCGCGTCCCCTGCTCCAGGCCGTGCCGCAGGTAGAAGGCGACGCCGACCACCCCCGGCGAGAGCGCGTGCGCCTCGGGGTCGTTGCCGGCGTTGTAGTAGTAGACCGTGTCGCCCTCGTGGAACCCGACGCACATGAAGATCACCTGGCCTGCGACGCGCAGGCGCCCCACGCGAAGCACGCCGCCCGGGCCCTCGAGCTCGGCGAGGCGCCGGAAGAAGCGCCGGCTCCGGGCACCGCCCTCCGTGTCGGGGAAGAGCCCGTCGTCGCCCCAGCGCGCCTGGTGGATGGCGATGAACTCGTCCACTGCCTCCGACGGGTCGTGGACGTCCTCGAACTCGACCGGCCCGGCCGCCTCTGCCCGACGCACCTTTCGGCGCATCTCGTGGCGGTCCTTGGTGGCCAGCGTCTGGAGGTACGTCTCCCAGTCCCGGCCGACGACGTGCAGGACGGGGCACACGTCCTCGAGCTGCCGCGTCACCTCCCAGCCGTAGCGCGTCGAGGCCTCGCAGAACGCGGACTCGAGCGCGGCGAGCGCGGGATCGTCGGAGCGCAGGCGGCGCAGGTCCACGACGTCCCAGTCGTCGGAGCCGTGAGATGGGTCGGGTCCCGCTGCCAGGGCTTCCACCACCGCCGACGCGACGGCCGGCAGGTCGGCCGGGTCGCAGAGGAGCGTCGCGTAGTCGGCGTGGTAGCTGGCGGCGAAGAACACGGCCTTGGCGCGGTCCGGGACGGGGGTCTGGGCCGTCCGCGGTGCGTGGCGGATCGCGGTGTGGAGGATCGCGTCGTCGGGCTCGACCTCGTGCCGGTGCATGAGCGGGGCGATGCCGACGATCGCGTCGGGGTCGAGGGGGGTCGCGCTCGTCTGCCGTGCCGTGGGCCGCGCCGGGCACGCCGACGGGGACTGCCCCGGGGCCACCGTCTCCACTGCGCCGTCCTCGGCGGCCAGGCCGGGCCGGTTGCGCTCGGCTGCGCCGTCCTCGGCGGCCACGCAGACCATGTAGTCCTCGTGCGCCGACTCGCCATACCCGTCCCACCACGCCCGGTGGAAGGTCCAGCGGCTGAACGGGGTCGGGCGCGCGGTCACGGCGAGGAGCCGGTCCCAGGCCGCGCGAGGAATGGCGTCGAACGGGACACGGCGGGCGACCAGGGTTCGGGCGGGCGCGGCGGAGGATCGGCCGACAGCGGACGACTCACCTGCGACGGGTGCCCGGCCGGCGGCGGACGACTGGGCGACCGACAATCGATTCGCGGCGGCCGACTGACCCGCGACTGCCGCTCGGCCGGCGGCCGACGCCGGGCTCGCGACCTCAGTCGCGTCGTGGAACGTGGGGTCGGAGGCGGACTCGGCCGTGGCCGTGGCGCGAACCTGCGCCTCGGGAACGGCGTCGTCCTCAGAACATGGCGCGATGGAGGTTGTCACGGAGGGAAGCACACCTCGACGGTCTCGCCACGCAGCATACTGCAGCCGGCTCGGAGGCTTCGTTCACGCGTCAACCACGTCGCCGTCGATGCCCGAGCGTAGTGTGGCACCCACGGCACGGGCACCCACAGGCTCGGCCGAGGGTGGCGGGTGACGATGATGATCGATGCCGATCCTCTCTGCGCAGTCCTCCCGGCCGCCGGCCCGTTCGGACCGCTGTCCGACCAACTGAACCTCTTCGGTCAATTCGTCGGCGCGTGGGACCTGGAGTGGCGCGGCAGGGATGCCGACGGCCACGACCTCGCGGTCCTGGGGCCAGCTCT
Source organism: uncultured Chloroflexia bacterium (assembly GCA_963757865.1). Classification (GTDB taxonomy): domain Bacteria; phylum Chloroflexota; class Limnocylindria; order Limnocylindrales; family CSP1-4; genus JAJYNJ01. The sequence continues at coordinate 18,841 of CAVWSU010000008.1, read as the reverse complement.
CGTTCGGGTGGATCCTCGGCGGGCGCGCCATCCAGGACGTCTGGCGCGTTCCGATCGACGCTGGCGATGCCCCCTCGATGCGCGGCTTCTACGGCACCACCGTGCGGTTCTACGACCCCGCCATCGCCGCCTGGCGGTCGACGTGGCTGGACCTGCTCAACGGTCGTGTGCTCCGGTTCATCGGCCGGCCGGTCCCCGACGGGATCGAGCTCACCGGCCTCGACGACGATCCGAAGGAACGCTGGAGCTTCCGCGACATCACCCGCGACAGCTTCCGCTGGACCGGTGAAATGTCTCGCGACGGCGGCCGCACGCGGGAGCAGTACGAGGAGATGCGCGCACGTCGGCGGGTCAGAGGCGCTGCGCCCGCAGCACGTGCGTCGTCCCCGACACCCCCCTTGAGCTCCACGAGGCCGATGTCCGCGAACGCGATCCCGGCCTCCTGGGAGGCATCGGCAACGACCTGCGTCACCAGCACTTCCCCGGGCCGCGCATAGTCGGCGACGCGCGCTGTGACATTGACGGTCTGGCCGAAGTAGTCGCCCGCCCGGAAAAGGACGGGCCCGGCGCGGAAGTCCGACGTATGCCGGGGGCAGTCCTGCTGCGGCCAGCCCGTCCACCATCTCGAGGGCCGCGCGCACGCCGGGGCCCGGGTCGCGGAAATGGAACATGACGCCGTCACCCAGCCACTTGATCGGTTTGCCCCGATATTGCACGGAGTTTCGCTGGACGCGCCGCGCAAGCGCGCCGGCCAGGTCGGCGGCCGCGTCGTCGACGCGCTCCTGGGTCAGGCGCGTGTCGCCCGTGATGTCGAGGAAGCAGATCGCCGACGGTCGCTCAAGGTGCTTATGGAGCCCCGCCTGGGCGAGCAACACCTCGAAGCCTTCATCAGGTTCGCTGTCCGGGCCCGCGCCTGCTGGGCGTGGTACCGGGCGAGGACGGCCTACTCGCCGAGCGGGGTGGCCCGGTCGGCCAGGGCGGGATTGGCGATGTCCTCCGCGCCCTTGCCCGCCCCAATGGCCGGCGCCATCACCTCGGAGTTCCACCACGCGGACTCGGTCTCCGCCATCCGGCGCGTGCTGTCGCCGTGGGAGCGGATCAGGCGCTCGATGGCGATCGGACTGAACCTTCGGAGACCTGGAGCTCGAGGAACGGCTCGATCGCGATCTCGTCGTCGCGCATGCGGACGTTGGGTGCCGGCTGCGCCATGCCCAGCGCTTCGCGGATCACCGCCAGCAGGTCGAATGGGACGCAGGCGCGCCGGCTGACCTGCTGGAACGTCTCGCCTGAGAGTAACGCGAACCGCTCGTAGGTGGCTGCGCCCGGGAAAGCGAGCGAGAGCGCGCCGCGCTGGAGGGCGGCCCCCACGCCGTCGAGTGGGATCCCCGCCTCCTCGAGGACCTGGCCATCAGGTCACCGCGCACGTCTCCGGGGGGAGAACCCATCCGGCTCCCCGAGCGGGATGATGCCGAGATCCACGAGCCGAGCGACGAAGCCCGGCTCGACGCCGGCTCTCCCGGCCGCTTCTTCGCGTGAGCACCCACTCACCGCGACAGCGTGCCGCGGCCGCAGCCGCTGCCCCTCGCACGCAGACATCGTGCAGTGCGATGCCTTCCCAGCCGGCGCGACGTGCCGACAGGCATGGTGTCAGGACTAGCCGACGGATCCGCCGCGGGCGTCCCGCCAGAAACGCGCGAGACCCAGAGCGGCGAGGGTCTCGACAGTCATCGGATCGGGGGGCACGTGGTCGAGGGTCTCGTCGGCTACCGACAGCAGGTCTGGAACGGTGTCGGCTCCAGCCGACTCTTCCACGATGACGCGGAATCGGTTGACGAGACGCGCTGCCCCTGCAAGGTTCGCGGGCAGCATCGCCCAGTTCCCGGCCTCCTCCGCCAGTGCGATGAGCCCGGCACCGACCAGCATGCGCACTGCGCCGTCACTCAGCTGGCGCGCGCCACGGCGGTGCGGCGCCAGCACGCGCGCCGCCACGGTGAGCAGATCCTCGCCTTCGAGACCAGTCCAGGCTGCGTCGTACGCGACGACGAGACGGCGGATCTCCTCGTCAGCGCTGCCGAACTCCGTGCTCCAGCGGGGGTCGCTCACGCGTGCCCTCTTCGCGAGAATCGCGCCCGCGTTGGGATCGGCGAGACCGGTCACGGGCAGCCGAGGATCGCGCGGACGAGACGACATCCTACCGGCACCTTCGCGTCGCGTGCCACTACACCCTCCGGCGGGGCGATCCGCGCGGGCGCCGGCGAGGGAGTTGCTCGGCGCGATCAGTCGGCGTGCTCCGATGGCCAGACCAGTGCCGCGACGAGCGCCGTCGCCGCGAGCGTCGCGATCATGACCAGCCGCGCAAGGGCGGCGATCTGGAAGGCGAGGCCCTCGCGTTGTTCGACCTCGCGCAGGGATCGCCCGGCGACGACCGTGCCGCCCGACGACGGCACGGTGACGGACGCGGTGGGCACACCGGCGCGGCCGCCACGTGACCTTGTTCGGCGGGTTCGACATCGCCGCCTGCAGAACGCCGATCGGCGGGGCCGGATCGTCCCCGTCGCGCAGGCTCGCCGTCGACCGCGGCCGGCAGCGCGTCGATTTGGCACGCTCTCGGCGTGCCACCAGCTGACAGGAGACGGCCTGACTACCGGGCGTCAACCCGGCGGGAGAGTAGTCTCCGCGTGCCGGCCGATCGAGGGCCGCGGGCGTGGGCAGGCATGTGCACAGATTGGGTCGGCGTGCCGTCCGCGGCCGGCCGAGGATAAGGGGTGCAGTGATGGGCTCTCGCGTCCTGCGAACGGCCGTGCTGGCCGCCGCGCTGCTCGGTGTCAGCGGACCCGCCATCGGCCTGGCACCAGCCGCCTCGGCCCACAGCGACGCGGCGCTCACCACGACGGCCGCATCGAACGTCGCCTACGACGTCGGCTGGCCGCGGGACATCTCCTGGCCCCAGTGCGGCGGGCCGTATCCCCCGACACCGGCGTACGGCATCGTGGGCGTGAACGGCGGCATCGTGTTCAGCGCCAATCCGTGCCTCGCGGAGCAGCTGACGTGGGCCGGGGGCGCCGCTGCCGGCTTCTACGCGAACACCGGCAACCCAGGTCCCGCGCTGTCATCGCACTGGCCCCTCGGACAGACGCTGCCCATGGCGTGCGACCCGGCCACCCCTGACAGCGCCGCGTGCGCCTACGACTACGGCTACAACGCGGCAGCCGATTCCTACGCCAACGCAGGCGCGGGGTTCAGCGCCCTTGGGCTCACGGCGTCCCCCGCGGCGAGCACCTGGTGGCTCGACGTCGAGACCGCCAACAGCTGGCAGGACGACGTTTCGCTCAACATCGCCAATCTCCAGGGCGCGGTCGATTACCTCACCTCGGTGGCGCAGGTGGCGAGCGTCGGGTTCTACTCGACCGCGTACCAGTGGGGCGTCATCACCGGCGGGACGAGCGTGTTCGCCGCACATCCGAGCTGGGTCGCAGGCGCCTCGGACGCCCTCGACGCGAGCCTGAGCTGTGGTGGCACCGGGTTCACCGGTGGCGGCATCGCACTTGCGCAGTATCCGTCTGGTGGCTTCGACGCCGACCTGCGCTGCGCTGGTGGCGCGCACGGCCCGAGCGGCATCGGCGTGTCACCCGCGGCCGCGTCGGTCGCTATCGGCAAGATGCGCCTGTTCACCGCGGTGGCCGTCGACCAGTTCGGGCAGGTGATCGTCCCCCAGCCGGCGATCAGCTGGACGGTCTCGGGCGGTGGCACGATCGCCGCAAACGGAGTCTTTACCGCCGGCGGCAGCGCCGGTGGCCCGTACACCGTGACCGCGTCGAGCGGAGGCCTCAGCGGCACGGCCAGCGTGGCCATCACGCCGGCGCCGGTCTTCACCACCATCGCCGTGGCTCCCGCCAGCGCCGCGGTGCCCGCGGACGGGGCACACCCCTTCAGCGCCACTGCCCTCGACCAGTTCGGCAATCCCCTTGTGCCCCAACCGGCGATCAGCTGGACGCTGAGCGGTGGCGGCACCATCAGCGGGTCCGGCCTCTTCACCGCCGCGTCGGCAGCTGGCGGGCCCTTCACGGTGAGCGCGTCAAGCGGGTCGGTGAGTGGCTCGGCCAGCGTCACCGTCACCCCCGTTGGCGATGTGACCACGGCCGTCGGAGCCATCAACGATGCCTCGATCGCGTACGGGCTGACCACGCAGCCGCCGAGTGGCTCCTACACCCTCGACGGCATGAACGACGCGGTCACGGTCGCGGTGCAGGATGCCGCGGGTACCGCCATCGGGTCGCATGTCACGTTCGGGGCCACGTCCGTGCCGGCCGGCATCGTCTCCCTGGCGCCGGACCGCTACGACGCCCTGCGCGGGGTCTGGAACTTCACCGTGACGTGCCACGCCGCTGGTAGCCCAAGCGTGACACTCACGGCGAGCAGCGCGCGCTCGAACGCGGTCGCGACGACCGGTCCGCTGGCCCTCGTCTGCGCGAACGTGCTGACGCCATCGGCGCCCGGCATGTTCGCCGCCGCCCCGTCCTCGATCACCGTGGCTGCGAACGGGTCAGCGACCGTCAGCGTCGCGGTGCGAGACGAGCAGGGGCTTCCGGCTCCCGACGGCACGCCCGTGCTCGCTACGAGTGACGGCACCGGTGCTGTTATCGGCTCCGGCGGCGTCGTGGGCGCCGCCACGACGTTCGACGGGATGGCCACCTTCACGTACCTGGCCCCAGCCGAGGCAGGCAGCACCACCCTGACCGTGTCCGTCGCCAACGCGACGCCATCCGGCCAGACGATCCCGATCAGCGTGATCCCGGCTTCCCCGCCCGTCCGGCCCACGGCTGCCACGGCATCCGGCGTCACGGCCAGCGGCCCATTCACCACGGCCACCACGATCGCGGGGATCGGTGCGTACGTCACGATCAGGCTCTCGTTTGGCGCGGCGGCGGCGGGTCGCCACGTCGGGATCGAGATGGCCAGGAAGACCGGCGGCGCCTGGGGCCGCTTCGCCGTGCGTACCACCCGCGTCGCCGACCCCAACGGCACCGTGTTCCTGCATTGGAGGTCGAGCTCGGCGGCCTGGTTGTCCATACGAGGCGCGCTCGACGGCGTCGTATCGAACGCGGTACAGGTTCGCTGGAGGTAGCGCGGACGGGTCGCGCCGTCGCGGACGCGATCCTCTCCCGTCGCCCACTGGTCCGACAACCGCATGGGAGCCGTGTGGCGCCCCGACGATCATTTCGCGAACGCGTTGATGATGGCGCTGACCTGGGGTCCGAAGAGAACGAGCGCGAGGACGGCAACGACCGCCATCAGTGCGAACATCAGTCCGTACTCGAGGACGCCCTGACCCTGCTCCGTACCCCGGTGGTGGACGTGCGCATCGGCTGTCTCCCACGTTGGCGTCCTAGCCTTTGTGCGGCGCGCCGACGCTGCCGTCCCATTCTGCGCCGGGATGTCTTGGCGCGCCTCCCCAGGTCTGGCGGAGCGGCCGCCCGTCCCTGCCACCCCTAGGACGAGATGGTCCGGCCAGACGCAGGCGGGGTTTCCGCACGTATGGTGCACTCGGTGCCCGGCAGGAATGGTCCCGAACGTGGCCCGCCATGCGAAGCGGTGGGCTCCCACCATGCGGCGACCGGCGGCCGGGTCGATGACAAGGAACTGCCCGTACCCGTTCACGGTCGAGCCGAGCCACTCCCAGCAGCGTGGACCCTTGTGCACCATCGCCTCGAACCGCACGCCGAACACAGCCGTCGACGCCACCCGACGTTTAACCCGATTGCGAGATTGGCAAGGCCTGCATATCAAATTGGCCGCCGAGATTGACCCCATTGGGCCAAACTCCAGCGACGTTATCAGGGTGCGTCCGCTCGGACAAGCAATGAGATGGAATCTGGGGCCAGCCTGAGCGTAGCCGGACGCCGGTCGCGGCCGCCTCCCCGGTTACCAAAGGGACCCGTTCGAGCTAGGCGGGATCCGGCGGGTTGCGACCGTCGCCGCTCTGCTCATCGATCTGCTGGCGGCGGACACGCCACCGCCCGCGGGCCGCCAGGTAGACGATCCCGACCCCCGGCGCGAGCTTGATCGCGGCCCCCACCCCCAGCAGCCAGCTCCAGCCGGGTTTCGTCAGCCCGATCACGAGCATGACCGCCAGCAGGAGGTGGATGTTGCGGACGTTCAGCTCGACCGCGACGGGCAGGAAGACGAGGCTCGCGAGGACGCGGATCGGCGATCCGTCCATGAGCCACCAGAGGCAGGCCACGAGGACCGCGATCCAGGCCCAGTTGAAGACCACCTCCGGGACCACGGCGGTGAGCGGCGCCAGTGCCTGCGCCAACGGTGGCGGATACCAGTAGGCGAGCGGTGTCCCCACCAGCCCGGGCTGGTAGACGGAACCACCCGAGAGCAGTCGTTCGCCCGCACGCCAGTACGCCAGTACGCCAGGGCATCGAAGTACACCTGGGGCCACGAGTCGACGGCCACCACCGCCAGGAACATGGCTCCGAGGGCCGCGGCAACCAACCAGGCCACGCGCAGACGAGCGGGCCCGACCCCACTGTGCCGCCGCTGTCGCCGTGCGCAACATGCCTGATACCACCCCACCGGACGACAGTCCTGCTGGCTCACCCCCCAATCGGGTCGGGTTGCCGTCTGTCCGTGGCTGATAGGCTAACGTGGCATCGTGGTCAGCTGAGAGGGGCACGGATGTCCGGGGGCAGAGGGCCTGCAGGCTTGCGTGAGGTACGAAGGCGCGTCCTTGTCGCGTCGTTCCACATTCCGCTGACCCCGACCGCCGGGCGGGCCATTCGCGACGGACTCGTGCTCGTCGGCATCCTCCTTGCCATCCTCAACTGGTGGTTGTTCCTGCACTGGTCGTCGCCGGTGGACGTCGGCGGCTGGTGGTCGGCTGACCCGCACAAGCTCTACGTCGACGTGTACGGCGGCTTCGCCAACAAGTACATGTACAGCCCGGCGTGGGAGTTCGTCATGGCGCCCCTGCGCTCGCTGGACCTGGCGACCGTGGCGGCCATCTGGCGTGGGGCGCAGTTCGTGGTGCTGGCCTACCTCGCGGGCCCGTTCCTCGCGTTCGTCCTGTTCCTGATCCCCGTCCAGTCCGAGCTCAACGTGGCCAACATCCAGATCTTCCTTGCGCTGGCGGTCGTCGCGGGTTTCCGCTGGCCGTCCACGTGGGCGCTCCTCGTGCTGACCAAGGCGACGCCCGGCCTCGGGCTCCTCTGGTTCGCGATCAGGCGGGAGTGGCGGGCGCTGGCGATCGCCGCTGGGCACGACGGCCGCTGATCGCGGGCGTGTCGTTCGTGCTCCACCCGAACCTGTGGCGACGACTGGATCATGCTGCTGACGGCCAATCCGGCCCCCGTCGTCGCCTCCGTACTACCTGTCGTTCTGGGTGCGGCTGCCCGTTCGCGCTGCTGGCGACCGTCGCTGGCCGCCCTCACGACGGAAGCGCTGGCTCCTCGTCGTCGGCACGACCCTCGCCCTTCCCGTCGTGTACTGGGTGAGCGCGTCGATGCTCGTCGGCGTGCTGCCGTACCTGCGCGCCGCGATCGGCAGGGCGTTCCGCCGCTGGTCCGATGCCCGAAGCGGATTGGCTGGCACGCCAATATGCCCTGCGCGCGCTGCAGCCCCTCCAGGTGGCGGAGTCGGCCGACTAGCACCTGCTAGGCTACGGCTCGATGAAGGGCCTCGTGCTGGCGGGCGGAACGGCGACCCGTCTCTTCCCCCTCACCCTGGTCACCAACAAGCACCTGCTGCCCGTCTTCGACCGGCCCATGATCGACTACCCCATCGAGACCCTGGCCGGCATGGGCATCCGCGACACGCTCGTGATCGTGGGCGGGAAGAGCGTCGGCGACATCGTGGAACTGCTGGCGGACGGCAGCTCGTTCGGGCTCGACCTGACGTATCGCTTCCAGCGGGGCGCCCTGGGCATCGCGCACGCGATCGGGCTGGCGCGGCGGTTCGTCGGCGACGACGCGTTCTGCACCGTGCTGGGCGACAACGTGCTGCTGGGCGAGCCGCTCGCCGATGCCGCCGCCGCCTTCGAGGCCGGCCCCCACGGCGCGGGAACGCTCCTCTACGAGGTGCCGGACCCGCGCCGGTTCGGCGTGGCGGAGTTTCGGCGCCCGGACGGCTCCCCGGCCGACGGGACCCGCGACGACGACGTGCTCGTGGGCTTCGAGGAGAAGCCGGAGCGGCCCAAGTCGCACTTCATCCCGATCGGTGTCTACTTCCTGCGCCCCGACGTGTTCGACGTGATCGACCGCCTGGTGCCGTCCGCGCGCGGCGAGTTCGAGATCACCGACGTCCTCAACCACTACCTGCAGCACGGCGGCATCTTCTGGCGCCGATACGTGGGGCGCTGGACCGACGCCGGCACCGTCGATTCCCTGATGGTGGCGAGCCGGCTGGCGGCCGACGACGCCGAGCGCGGCCTGCTGGGCCCGCCCCGGGGCGTGGACGGCCCCCGATGACCACCGACGACACCGAGCGACCGGCGATGAGCACGTCGGGGGTGGACGGGCGGGTGCTGGCGCCCGAGCGACCGGACACACGGCACATGTCGGCCTCGGGAGCCGGCGACGACGACCCGAGCGGCGGCCATCCGGCGTCCGGACCGCGGCCCTTGGTGCGGCCCGTTCCGAAGCCGCGACGGTCCGGCGAGCGCCAGTTCCACTCGCTGCTCGTGACCGGCGGCGCCGGGTTCATCGGCAGCGCCTTCGTCCGGAACCTGCTGCGGGTTGATCCCGAGGTCCGGGTCACCATCCTGGACAAGCTCACCTACGCCGGCAACCCCGCCAACCTCGCCCCGTGCGAGGCCGACCCCGCCCAGGCAGGTCGATGCCGTCTGGTCGTGGGCGACATCGCCGACGCGGACGAGGTCGGCCCCCTCGTCGCCGGAGCGGACGCCATCGTCAACTTCGCGGCCGAGTCGCACGTGGACCGCAGCATCCACGACCCCACCGCGTTCCTCCGCACCGGCGTGCTCGGCGTGCACACGCTGCTCGAGGCGGCCCGTCACGCCGACCATCCCGTGCGGTTCCTGCAGGTCTCGACCGACGAGGTCTACGGGGACATCCCCGAGGGCGCCAGCACCGAGGACGACCCTCTGCGGCCGCGCAGCCCCTACGCGGCCGCCAAGGCGGCGGGCGACCACCTCGTGCGGAGCTACGTCGTCACGTACGGCCTCGACGCCGTGATCACGCGCGGCTCGAACACCTACGGCCCGTACCAGTTCCCGGAGAAGGTGATCCCGCTCTTCGTGACCAACGCGATCGACGGGCAGGCGCTCCCGCTCTACGGCGACGGACTCCAGGTCCGCGACTGGATCCACGTGGACGACCACGCGGCCGGGATCGACCTGGTGCTGCGGCGGGGCGAGCCGGGCGGCGTCTACAACATCCCCGGCGCGGCCGCGCTGACCAACCTGGAGCTGACCCGCCGGATCCTGGCGCAGCTGGACCGGCCGGAGGGCCTGATCCGTCACGTGGAGGATCGTCCCGGGCACGACCGGCGCTACAGGATGGACGGCGCGAGGATCGAGGCGCTCGGCTGGTCGGCGCAGGTGCCCATCGAGGAGGGCCTCGCCTCGACCGTCGCCTGGTACCGGGAGCACGAGGACTGGTGGCGGCCCCTGAAGTCGGGCGAGTGGCACGGCTACTACGCGCGCCAGTACGCCGCGCGGCTGGCGGGCAGCACGCCGCACGAGCCGGAGGGGCCCGCGGACGGGACGAGCCGCGAAGCGTCGGACGAAGCCGGATCGCCTGACGGCGGCTTCGAGATGCCCGACGGCCCGGGTGCGACGCGACGGATCGGGCTCGGGTGGCTCCGACGCCTCGGGTGCCGCCGACGGACCCGCCCCCGGAGGACGCCCGCACTCGTGAGCGTCGCCCGAACGTGAGGATCGCGGTCACCGGAGCCGGTGGGCGGCTCGGGAGCGCGCTGGTCGCGTCGCTGACCCGGCAGGCACCGCTGCGCCAGGCCGTCTCCGTGGAGGCCTGGGCCCGGCCGGCCCTCGACCTCGACCGACCGGCGACCCTGACCGCGCTCGTCCGTCAGCGCCGTCCCGATCTCGTGATCCACGCTGCCGCCTGGACCGACGTCGACGGCTGCGCCCGCGAGCCGGACGTCGCGCTGCGGCGGAACGGTGAGGCCACGGCTGCCCTGGCAGAGGCCTGCCACGCGGCCGGGGCGGACGTGCTGTACGTCTCGACCAACGAGGTGTTCGACGGACGGCGGACCGACGGGCGGCCCTACGCCGAGGACGACCCCGTGGCGCCGGCCAACCCGTACGGAACGAGCAAGCGCGCCGGCGAGGAGGCGGTTCTCGCGGCCTACGGCCGGCGCGACGAGCCACGTGCGTGGATCGTGCGCACCGCCTGGCTCTACGGCCCTCCCGGAGACGACTTCCCGGCGAAGATCCTGGCCGCGGCGGCGAGAGCGCAGGCCGGGGGCACGTCCCTGCGGCTGGTCGCCGACGAGATCGGCTCGCCGACGCGCGCCGCCGACCTGGCGGGAGGGATCGTCGACCTCGTTCGGGCGAGGCCGGACACCGGCGTGTACCACCTGGTGAACGCCGGGCGTGCGTCCCGGGCGGAGTGGGCGGCCGCGATTCTCGACGGTGTCGGCCTGCGCGTGGCGACGGAACGCGTCCCGGCATCGACCTGGACGCGCGCGTCCACGCCCCCCGCCTGGGGCGTCCTGGGAACCGGCCACGCCGCCGAGCTCGGGATCATGCTTCGCGACTGGCGCGCCGCCCTCTTCGACGAGCTGCCGCGCTACCGTGAGCTGGCGGCCAACCTTCAAGAGGAGGCCGCGCGGTGACCGGCGTGAGACCGGCAGAGGCCGCGACCGGGGCCGTGAAGAACCGACACGTGAACGGAGCGGCGAGATGACCGACTGGCCGGGCGGGCAACCCGGACGACTGGACGGCGTGGCCTGGGGTCGCCTGGTCTCGCACGGGGACGAGCGCGGCGCGTTCCGCGAGCTGTGGCGGACCAGCTGGTCGGACGAGCGCTTCGCCCAGGCCAACCTCTCCACGAGCCGGGCGGGCGTCCTGCGCGGGCTCCACTATCACCGGCGGCAGCTCGATCGCTGGACCATCGCGCGCGGCCGTGCGTTCGTCGCCCTGGTCGACGTGCGCCCCGTGCTCGCGGACCTGTCCGCCGCGCCGCTCGTGGAGGCTCGCGAGCTCGGGCCCGACGAGTGGGTCGTGATCCCCTCGGGCGTGGCGCACGGCTTCTACGCCATCGAAGCGACCGACCTGCTCTACTTCGTCACGAACGAGTACGACGGCACCGACGAGCTGGGCTTCGCCTGGGACGACCCCGACGTGGGCGTTCCCTGGCCGAACCGCGACCCGATCCTCTCCGCGCGGGACCGGTCGAACCCGCCGCTCCGGGAGCTCGTGCGCTCGCTGGGCTGAGGAGCATGCGCCCGCCCGGCATTCGCGCGCCCGGTCGCGCCGCTCGTGGAGGCTCGCGTGCTCCACGTCCTCACGGCGCCCCGGCTGCGTGAACTCATCGGAGAACGTTGGCGCAGCGAGCACTGCGCTCGGCGACGCGGTCCACAAGGTCATGGACGAACTGGCCATGGGTCGCCGTGATGGCGCTGTCGGAGGCTGCGTCCACAAGCGCCTGCGGCGCGATATCTGCAAGATCCCTGGCCCGGCTCACCAGCCAGTCCGCATCAACGCCCATGTCAACGGCCGCCTTCGGCCAGGTGTTGAACACGGGCACGTACTCGTACCGTCCACCGATGTGCATGGCGGCCCTGATCTCGTGCTCGTCGATCACGCGGCCGCTGACAGGGCTTCGAGTGCCCAGGTAGGGCAGGATCGAGGAGATGTCATACAGCGGGGCCAGGCGGACCTGGTCGCCGGAGAGGAGCAACGAGTAGTTCTTGGCGTGCGCGTCCGTCCCCGCAACCAGCCAGTTCCAGATGAGAGCGTCGGCAAACGCGCGGGTTGCCGTGTCGGCATCGGCGGCGCGCATGACGCGCCTGAACAGCGCAGTGATCGTGCGGACGGATGGGCCGCCGTCGCTCTCGTACTTGTCGTCCGGCCCGAGGCCCATGGCCTGGCAGAGGTCCTCCTGGTGAACACGGACCAGCCCGTCAACCGTCGCAGCCCGGTCGTAGCGGTGCGAGACGATGACCTCCTGGTCGCCGAACCGGCGAATCTCTGACCGCGCCACGACGACCCCGGCGAGCCCGGCCGCCCTCAGGCACACGTGCTCGTTGACGTCTTGATCCGTCCAGCCCGAGCTTGCCGGTTTGAGGATCCGGTTGGTCGGCTCGGTCCCAAACGGGCGGCCCCACGTGCCGGTGCGCTCGTCGTAGCGGAGCGCGATCTTGGCCTGTGCTCCCGCGAGGCTGAACTGGCCACCGAAGTCTCGTCCGAGGACGTTCGTGTGGTCACGCCGAAGATCGACCAACAGGTCAGTGACCTCCGGGTCGGCCAGCCACGTGATCCCGCCCCCGCGGGCCAGGAAGTCGGCCACGTCCTCCGAAGGACAGAAAGCGATCGCGCCCGCGCAGTCCCTGCCGACCGGCGTGCCGAGCAGGTAGAAGGGGCTCGATGTGCGGACCCGGTAGAAGTCCCCCCAACGCCTCGTGGTGGCCGTGTCGTCAGGGAGGAGACCGTTGAGGAAGTTGGTGACGCCGCGGCGCGCCGGGGCGTCGGCATGAGATGTGACGGCGAGTGGCATGGACAGCGACAACGGCGTCGCGCCGGCACTCGACTGGTAGGCGCCGTCGTACTCGAATCGCAGGAGGTTGTTCCGGAGGCGCTCAATGGTTCCCGCTTGTCGGGTCCCCATGAGGACGACGAGCGTGTCAGCCATTCCGGTATGCCCTGAGATGCTCGTCGAGGTCGACGCCGGCTCCAGGGGTCCGGTCGGCGTCGAGCGTCGCGGTCAAGGTCAATCCGAGCGCGTCGAAGACCTTGAGAACAGTCGCCAGGGAGGCAGTCTCCTTGCCGGTCTCGAACTCGTTGACCCAGAGCCGCGACACTCTGGCTTGCCTGGCCAGCTCCCCCTGGGACCAGCCCAGTTCGAGGCGCCGGCCACGCACGGCCGCGGCAAGTTCGGCGACGGTTGCCACCCGCATTGCTGCAACCTCCTGTCATCGCTGGCATACACGTGTCGCTGTGTCAGCGATCGCTTACATAGTTCCGTGTGACATCGATCGCTTACAAGCATGTCGATGTAAGCGCTCGTTGTCAACCCTGAGCGGGGTCGGGACGCGGCCCACTCGCCCGCACCTACCGGGTCGGCACCAGGATGACCGCCCCCGCGCCGTCGTAGACGACGTGGAACGACGGTGAGGTCAGGAGCGCGGTCCGGATCGCCCGTGACGGATCGGCGCCGGTCGCGAACGCGCTCCCGGCCGCCGGAACGTAGATCGCGGCGTCCGGGCCTCCGTGGGCGGCCAGCCACGCTTCGAGGCAGCCGAGCCCAGCAGGCCGGCATGCGTCGAGCTCCGTCTCGGCATCGGCCTTTTCCGCCTGCCGGACCGCCGGCGACACCCACTCCAGGCCCTGGCTCGTGTCGAGGGTGGCGCGGCCGGTCAGGGCCGGGAACCACTCGCTGAGGTCGTCCGAGCCCCAGGTATCGGTCGCGAGGACCAGGAACTTTCGATCGGCCGGCTGGGTGGTCCGGACCCAGGCCATGGCGGCACGATCGGCCGAGGACAGCGCCACGTGCGGCGCGAGGAACACCGAAGGCGCGAGCAGGGCCGACACGACCAGGCCGACGGCCCCGAGCGCGACGAGCCACCCGAGGCGGCCGACGGGCCGGCCCGCGGAAGTGGACGCGCCGGGGGCGGCCGGCTGACCGGCGGGTGAGGCGAATCGACCGCAACTGGTGCGGGCGATGCGGCCGCACCGGGCGTGCGGCGCGCCATGAGCGCCCGGACCGCCGGGCATCACCACGTCGAACAGGCCGTCCGTGGCCAGCAGGCTCAGCGGGATGACCGCCGCCACGAGCGCGAAGCGCAGGTCGAGGAAGCAGAGCGCGAAGCGCCACGCCACGAGGAACGGCCGCCGGACCAGCAGGTTGTGCACCTGCCCGAGCAGGTCGAGCAGCGCCGCGATCGGCAGCGGGCTCACGATGAAGAACCCGAAGGCGTAGAGCACGAGGCTCGCGACCGGGTCCCGCGCCACGCCGGCGGCATCCGTGAACGGGGAGAGGCCGTGGCGCGACGCGACAACCGCGACCCACGGCAGCGATCACGAGCACGCCGATCGGAGCCCGCGAGCACGCAGTCTGCCCAGGTTGCGCCACGAGAACCCGAAGATGAGCCACACGCCCAGCGCGATAGCCACGAACGGGCCGGCCTCCGGATGGCTCAGCACCGCGAGTCCCGCCAGCACGCCGGTGGCGAGGACGTGGCCGAGGCCGCCCTCCCGGTACATGCGCAGGCCCTGCCAGACCGCGAGCAGGGCGAGGAACCCGCCCACGGACCGCGTGACGCCGCTCCCCAGCGTCAGCCACTCCCAGGCGAACGGGAACGTGGCGTACACGAGCGTGGCGAAGAGGGCCCGGAGACGGTCCGGCTGCAGCTCCAGCGCCACCAGGTACACCGCCGGGATGCACAGCGTGCTGAACGCGAGTGGCATCCACGTGAAGACGGAGGCCCGCGAGAGCCCGGTGACGGACTCGATGATGGCCGCCAGCTCGAGCGCGAGCGGCGGGTACGCGAACGGGATCGACGCGTGGTCGTACGCCGTGAAGGCCGGAATGGCGAGCCCGTTGGCGCGGAGCTCTCCCACCATCTGGTAGAAGAGCCCGCCGTCCCCCACCGGCCACGCCTGGCCGACGAGCGGGATTGCCCGCAGGATGAAGCCCACCGCCACGACGGCGGCGAGCCCGCCGATCGCCAGCATCCCCGAGCGCTTCATGGCCGCGTCATTCTCGCCCACGCGCATGCCGGCGCGCGCGGCGGATCGGGCGCGACCGGCCGCTAACCGCTACGGCAGCTCGGGAACGGCGGCCCCGGACGCGTCAGGTGTTGTACGCCCAGTAGACCAGGCCCAGGTTGACCAGCACGCTCCACGTGATGCCGATCTGCCAGACCCAGCCCACCCCCCGGCGGGCCGCCCAGATGCCGCAGAGCACGAACCAGAACGGCATCGAGTCGAGCAGGTAGCGGTAGCCGAACTGCACCCAGCCGCCGCCGTAGTAGAGCAGCGTGGGCATGAGCACCAGCAACCCGGTGAGCGCGAGGACCCGGGCCTCTCCCGAGCGCAGCAGCGCGAGCAGCCCCACGACCAGGGCCGGGCTGGTGATCAGCACCGACATGCCGAGCGTGCTCGGCTCGAAGAAGGGGGGCGCAAGGGACACCGCGTCCGGGCCCTTCAGGAGCAGGTAGTCCAGGTTCATCGGCAGGTGGACGATCGAGAAGAGCCCCTGCGCGCGCAGCGTCTCCAGGAACGGCGGCAGCGTGGCCAGCTCGTAGCCGGTCTCGAGGATCGAGCCGAAGCGCGCCCAGTTGTACCAGAAGAAGACGAGCCCGAACGGCACCGACGCCAGGGCCACCTTGGCCACGGGGACGAACCCCTCGCGCAGCGCGCGCCGCAGGGCGGGCAGGTCGGACGGGCGCCCGGCGACCACCCAGGCGTAGTAGGGCAGCGCGAACAGGAGCGTCGAGCGCGTCAGGAACGCCGCCCCGCCGAGGAGCCCCAGCAGCCACGGCCGCGGCCGCTCGCGCCGCGTCTCGATCAGGGCCCAGAACGTGATCCCCATGGCGATGATCTCGGCCGTGTGCCAGACCCCGCCCCGCACGGTGATGTTCCAGAGCACCGTCCCGAAGCCGAACAGCACCACGAGCCAGGCTCGATCCTCCGAGCGGCGGACCCCGAAGGCGCCCAGCACGGCCCACGCCAGGGCGACGTCGATCCCGGCCAGGAAGGCGTTGATCACCGGCTCCCAGGCGATCGCCTGGCCGACGCCGATCAGCGCCACGAGCGGCATGAAGAAGAACGCCGGGAACGGCGCGAACGGCACGTACACGTGCCCGTCCAGCACGATGATGTCGTTGATCGGCGAGCGCCAGTCCACGGCCAGCCAGAGCCGCCCGTGCAGGAACGCGTCGGCCATCAGGAAGAAGTCGGGCCGGCCGGCGTCGAACCACCCGCCGCCGTTGATGACCTCGGGGACGACCACGGCGTCGATCAGCGTCGTGAAGATCACGAGCAGGACCGGGACGCCGATCGCGACCAGCAGGCGCATCGGGTCGGAGGCGAACTCGAGCGCGTCGGCGCGGAGGTCGGACCCGCCCGATTCGAGCGCGGGGGAGGGCGTGCGTCGGCCGGAGCCGCGCGCACGGTCCGTCGGGTCCCCCTCGTCCCAGTCGTCGTTCGTCACGCCGGCTCGGTCTCCCCGGGCGTGCCCTCGCCACGGCCCGCGGCCCGCAGGGCCCCGAGGCCCCACTGCACGCGGCCCAGCTCGACCCCGCCCAGGATCGACACCGGCACCACCGTGCACACGTGGCTGAGGATGCCGAAGGCGAACGCGGTGGGTGCGTCCACGCCGAGCGCCGTGGCGATCACCACGACGCCGAACTCGAACGGCCCGATCCCGGCCGGAGCGGACGGCAGCGCGGCGCCCAGGTTGGCGGCCACCGCGACCGCCACGAGGCCCGCCGGCGCGAGCGAGACGCCCACCGACGCGGCCGTGACGGCGAAGAGGCCCGACGTGGCCAGCCATGCGGCGAACGACAGCGCGAGCGCCGCGAGCGCACGCCAGGGCGTGGCCGCGTCGAGCAGCGCGTGGGCGAACCGGCCCGCGATGTCGGCGACCCGGGACGGCAACCCCGCCGGGGCCTTCGCGAGGATGCGGTCGAGCAGGCGCCGCACCGGGTCGTGCGGCAGCAGCGCGACCACGGCCACCACGACCGCGGCGACCACCGCGATCAGGGTGAGCGTGACGACGATCGCGCCGTGGATGCCGGAGATGGAGCAGGCGATCGCCCCCAGCGCCGCCGCGGCCACCACGTCGAGCACGCGCTCCATCGCGATCGACCCCAGGGCCCGGCTGCGGCCGACGCCCTCGCGCGTCCCAAGGAGGTGGGCGCGGACCAGCTCGCCCAGGCGCGCCGGCAGGATGTTGTTGGCCAGGTAGCCGATGACGAGGTACGTGAAGGTCCCGCGGTAGCCGGGGCGGGGCGGTCGCGCGAGCAGGATGTGCCAGCGCACCGTGCGCAGCGACAGGTCGACGGCGAACGGCACGAGGATGAGCGGCAGGTACTGGAGCCGGCTGTGGCCGAGCACGGTCACCACGCGCCCCAGGTCGATCTCCCAGAGCAGGAACGCGACGACGACGAAGCTCAGGCCGAAGCCCGCGATGATCCGGAGACGCCCGCTCATGAGGAGATCACGCGCGCGGCCCGGTCGGAAGGCACGAGGCCGGCAACGCCGGCCGGCACCGGCCCGTCCCGTGACCACGGATCCCGCCTTGGCCCAGGAGCGGATCACGCCGGCGGATCCGCCTTCGCGGCGCGGGGGACCAGGCGCACGTCCCGCCGCCAGCCCCGGCGGTGCAGCAGGAATCGGGCCACGACCCGCAGCGTGCCCAGGCCGTAGCGGACGGAGCGGCGGAACCCCACCGACGACGCCTCGCGGAAGTACCGCGTCGGCACGGCGACCTCGGTGATGCGGAAGCCCGCCGCCACCACCTGCGCCACGAACTCCTGGTCGAACACGAAGTCGTCGCTGTTGCGGTCCCAGCGGACCGTGCGCAGGAGGCGCGCGGAGTAGGCGCGGAAGCCCGTGTGGTACTCGGAGAGCCGCAGGCCGAACGCCACGTTCTCGACGTCGGTCAGGAAATGGTTCGCGAGCCACTTCCAGATCGGCATGCCGCCCGCCAGCGGATCGCCCAGGAAGCGCGAGCCCAGCACCATGTCCGCCCGGCCCTCGAGGATGGGCGCGATCACGGCGGGGATGCGCGTGGGGTCGTACTGGTAGTCGGGGTGCACCATGACCACCACGTCGGCGCCGGCGGCCAGCGCCTCCCGGTAGCACGTCTTCTGGTTGCCGCCGTACCCCTTGTTCTGGGGGTGGACGATCACGTCGAGGCCCAGGCGCTGCGCGATCTGCACGGTCTCGTCGCTCGACACGTCGTCGACCAGGATGATCTTGTCGACGACGTCGCGCGGGATGTCGTGGTAGGTGCGCTCGAGGGTCTGCGCGGCGTTGTATGCCGGCATGACGACGATGACCACGGGATGTGCGGTACCTGTGTGGGGTGTGCATCGCGATGCTACTGGACGTCAGCGTTGACCGCCCTCTCGGTGCGTCCCGACGAAGGCAACAGCGCGACGACAGAATCCGCGCGCCGCGACCCGGCGGGCCCGGCCACTGCCCGCCAGTGCCGGCCCCGCGGCGATCACGTAGCCGGTGCTCTGGCAGCGGGTTCCGCGGGCGCCTCGGTGAGGCGTCGCGTCATCGGGCCGTCGATCTCTCCGCCGGACGACCGGGCGCGCAATTCGGCCCGCCCGGGCTGCCTGCCCACCGAGTCGCCGGGGCAGAGGCCTGTACACGAGCAGCGGGACGGCCCCGATCGCGATCGACGCGCTGATCGGGGACAGGCCGGGCGTCGCCACGGCGGCGGCGATCGGGACCGTCCAGCGCCGGTCGGTCCGGGCGCCCCAGGTCACCAGGAGCGCGGCGAGCACGATCCTGGCCGGCAGCTGCGCGGCGAACGCATCCGCGACGGGGTGCGCCTCGTTGGCACGCAGCACGCCGAACCATGCCACCCACTGCTGCGGTGCGAGGACGAACGACACGGCGGCGATGAGACCCGTGGCCGCCAGTGCCACCCCGAACGAACGCCACTCGCGGCGGACA
>CAVWSU010000007.1:0-146434 GCA_963757865.1 uncultured Chloroflexia bacterium | reverse complement strand
GCTCGCGCCACCGTTGCACGAGGCGGGGATGCCCAGCGCTGTCGCTTGGGCCGCCGCGATCTGAATGTCCTGCTGATTTTGGTTGACAATCGCCGTCCGTCCGCCCTCTCGGGCCGCGTTGGAGACCGCGTTGTAGGCGTAGATTCCCCTGCCGAAGATCAACGACACCCATGAACATCAGCATCAGGACGGGAAAGATGAGCGCGAACTCAGCAAGGGCCTGACCACGCCTCGTGAGTCGACGCGGGGCGCGCGCCCAGGACATCGCTACGGACCTACGGTCAGCTTGAAGTTGCTGCACTTCGCCTGGGTCCCGCTCTGGTTGGGCGGCGTTTCGTTTCCAACGACCTGGCCGCTGGTATAGAAGGACACGGTGAGGTTGCTGGGCACGAAGCCAGCGTCACTCCACGCCTGCGGCGCGCTGTCCAAGCTCATCCCCAGGAAGGTCGGTACCGTGCACCATTTGGGCGACGCGGTTCGGGCTGGGGGTCGCAGTCGAGGTGGGGGTGGGTGTGGGGAATGTGCCCGAGACCTGCCCTCCGCCGATGATGCCAACCTTGATTGGGACTGCGCTCGCACCGAGTTCAATCGGGTTCCCCAGTATGTTGCCGAGGAACGGGGTGAGTAGGTGGAACCTCAGCTCGACGTGCGCAGAGTTGGGTGTCCCAAGGGAGTTGACACCCAAGCTGGTGCCGTCCGGATAGGTCGGTGCCTGCAACGATGCCGGCAGGTCGCAGTTGATGGTTGTGGCATCCGCCCGGATCTGGCCGTTGTAGGTGGAGCCCGGGCCCCAGGTAGGGTTGGGGGCGTTGGCGTAGTTGGCGGCGTAGTTGGCAGCGATCCGTGCGGTGTTCTGGAGGTTGATCCAGCCGAAGAACAATCGCCCCGCGTCGACAGCCATCAGCAGCATGAGCAGCAGGACCGGCAAGACGAGAGCGAACTCGACCATCGCCTGACCGCGCCGCCAGTTGCTCACACTCTCTCCCGGTGACGTTGTCCCCGTACTCCGTGCCCACTACCTTTCAGCAGGCATTACATCGCAGTAGGCATACCCGACGCCAGCGACGATCGACTGGACAGGCAGATCCCACCCCACCTCCTCCCCCGACGAGCAGTTAACGCCCCTGCCAGCGGTGCAGGCTCGCCCGGGCTACGCCGAGCTGAGCGCGGTGCTGATGCACCCCGTTCGCGACCCGCACCGCCCTCGCGCGGAACCGCAGGGCAGCGACGCGCTGCTCACAAACCACCACACGCCCCTGATCGCCCACACGGCGACGGACATCCTCACGACGCTGACGGGCGTCTACGGGAACAACATGGGCGTCCCGATCGCCAACACCTTCCGGTACTTCAACCCGAACGGGACCAGCAATCCGGCCGTGTCCTTCGCCTACTGGACCGACCCGATCTACGACTACTCCACGTCGACGCCGACCGACACGACCTACAACATGCTGACGGCGGCCGGGCAGCGCCCCGGCGCCGTGGGTGCCCTTCACGCGGGCCGGCTGCGACGTCGGCATGGTCGCGACCGCCAACACGGTCCTGGAGAACATCGCCACCGACATCCCGACGGTCTTCGGTGCGACGTCCTCCCAGGCGGCCGAGGTCACGGCGGACCCGGCCCAGGCGACGGCCGACTTCGTGGGCATCGGCGTCCACTGCGCGGCGGGTGACGCGCTCTGCTCGGCGGCCAACGGCGGCGTGACCGATGCGCTTCCGGACGAGCCCGGGGGCTACGGCGGCCACCAGGCGCTCTTCGGCGCGAAGTACGTCGACCCGCAGGTCTTCGCGGGCGGCACGCCGGTCGACCTCGGCGGCAGCACGATCCAGAGCCCGACCGGCCAGGTCGGCTTCCCCGGCTTCGACGGCATGTCCGCGTCCGTCTCCCTGTCCTGGGTCGCGGCCATGCAGGAGCACGGCATCCCGGTCACCTACGCCTACATCTCCGACGCGCACGACAAGCACCAGAGCGGGCCGGCGTACGGCCCCGGCGAGGCCGGCTACGTGGCCGCGCTCAAGTCGTACGACGACGCGTTCGCCACGTTCTTCGCGCGACTGCAGGCCGACGGCATCACGCCCGCCAACACGGAATTCGTGTTCACCTCGGACGAGAACGACCACTACGTCGGTGGCGCGGGCACGCCAGCCGGCTGCGACGGGATCAACGTCCCGTGCACGTACAGCCACGTCAACTGCCCGAGCGCGACGCTCACCAGCTGCCCGTCGAACAACGTCGGCGAGATCAACGTCAACATGGCCGGGCTCCTGGCGACAAAGCAGGGCATCACGACGCCGTTCACGGTCCATTCGGACTCGGCCCCGAACGTCTACATCACGGGCAACCCGGAACGGACCGATCCGCTGGCCAGGACCTTCGAGCAGGCGACATCGAAGCTGACGCTGACGAACCCGATGACGGGAGCGACGCAGACCGTCACGAACGCCCTGGCCGATCCCGTGGAGGAACAGATCCTGCACATGGTCACGGCCGACCCGATGCGGACGCCGACGTTCACCCTGTTCGCCAACCCTGACGACTACCTGTACGCCGGCGGGAAGACGTGCGCGACGACCTACGCCTGCGTCCAGCAGGAATACGGCTTCGCGTGGAACCATGGTGACGTCTCGCCCGACATCAACACGACGTGGCTCGGGCTGGTCGGGCCCGGCGTCCAGCAGCTCGGCGTCGACAACGCCGTCTGGTCGGACCACACCGACGTGCGGCCGACGCTGATGGCGCTGACAGGCCTCACGGACGACTACGCCCACGACGGTCGGGTCCTCTGGGAGGTGCTGACGGGCAACGTCCTGCCGATGAGCTCGCGGATCCACCGTGGCTCGCTCGTCCGGCTGGCGCAGGCGTACAAGCAGCTCGACGCGGCCGTGGGCGACTTCGGCCTGGCCACGCTGGCGGTCTCCACCGACGCGCTGGCGAGCCAGTCGACCAACGATGCGACCTACACCGGCCTGGAGAACTGGCTGACGACGATCGGCGGCCAGCGCGACGCCCTGGCGGCGCAGATCTCGGGGCTGCTCGAAGGCGCCGAGTTCGGCGGCCAGGTCGTGAACGAGCAGCAGGCCAGGAGCCTGACGGCACAGGCGTGGGCACTCATCCAGGAGGCCCAGGCGAAGGCCGCGCAATGACTCCCGTCCAATAGCGCCCCAATTGCGGCAACCGGCGCGCGCCGCGCATTCCCCGGCGTAGGGCTTCGCTCGGGCCCGCTCGGGCTCGCCACGCATTGCCGGCACGTCGCAATGCGCGCGTTCGGGCTTCGGCTCGGCCCGCCCGTTCTCCGCAAGTCCCGCAAGCCTGGCCGAGCCCCGCCGCCCGTTCGCGAGTTCACGTCCCGCTGGTCCCCGGTCGTGACCCGCGCGTCGCGGAACGGTCATCCGGGGACCGCTGTGTCGAGGATTGCGGCGCTGCATGACGCGCCCGGGTCTGGCCGGATCCCCGAACCTGCCGCCGGCCGCCATCTCGTGCGGGCCGGGAGCCTGGATGTGCGGCGCGTCTGCGTTCAGGTTGCCGGTTGCGTGCCTCCGACCCGCCGGGAAGCCGCCCGCGGCCGGATACCGGTCCCCCGGTGAGAGAGCCGCAACGAAATCCAGCTCAGCGGCCGATAGCGTGCCCCCCGTGCAAATCGCGCAGATAGAGCGCCGAGCCTGGTCGCCTGCGGTGCAGTCACCCTCATGGCGCAGGCGCACACGGCACCGCGCCCGGTACTCACGGCAGGGCGAGCCGCATTGCACGTCGGCGCGCCCGGCGTCAGTAGAGCGGGCAGACCTTCGGGTGCGCCGCGGGATGGGACGCGGCGTAGGTCGCCGTGGTCCCCGCGATCCGGCGGGCCTCCACGAAGAGCTTGTTGTAGGTCCCGTACGGGCCCTCGGAGGTCTGCAGCCAGATCTCCTGGCTGGTCGTGCGCGCCAGTGCCGCCGGGATCGAGTAGACGTGGCGCAGCACCTTGACGACCTTGTACGTGTAGACGTGGCTGTCGCTGGTCCACGCGTAGATCTTCATGCCGATCATGCGGGCGCCGTTGTTCACCAGCGACGCGTTCAGCAGCGGCAGGAACATCCCGGTCCGGGCGTGCGCGTAGATGAACGTGGCGCCGCCCTCGCCGGGCTGCGAGAACTGCGGCAGGTACATCGCCACGTTGCACCAGGGGAATGCGCTCCCCTTCTGCAGCACGACGGGCAGGTCGATTCCGAGCGCCGGCATGGCGACCCGCGTGGCCACGGCGTAGGTCAGCACGCCACAGTGGGCATCCGACCCCGTCGCGATCCGTGCCGCGATCGCCCCGCTCCACGATGCCCGCCAGACGGTTGCCTGCTGTCCGGCGTTCAGGGCGAGCGAGCCCGTCGCGAAGCCGGTCGCATCCGCGCGGATCCCCGGCAGCTTGACCACGGCGATCGGCCTGGCGCAGGTGCCGCGGTAGACCATGACCTGGTACGTGGTCGAGGGCTTGAGCCCGTGTGCCGTGATCGTCATCGTCCCGGTGCCGGTCGTGTAGGCGAGCAGCGTCGCCGTCCCGCTGACGCTGCCACCGCCGATGCCGGCGCGCCAGATGCGCCTCGCCTGCGCGGCATCTGCCGGAGACGCGATCAGCGCGACGGTCGCGACGAGGATGCACAGGCTGGCGACACGGGCGAGGGACTTCATGGGCGTCTCCTGCAGAGCTGCGGGGTCCCCGGAGGATACCCGATGAGCCCATCCGGCCCGGCCGAGGGTGGACGCGCGGGCGGTGCGGCTACGACGGAGGAGGCCATGCGATCGGCCGAGCCGGGCAGCGCGACGGAGGGCGTCGTGTGTCCGGCCGAGCCCGACCTGCCGCGTTGTGGGGACCTCGGGCGGCCGGCCGCGATTGCCGCACGTCGCACATGCCATGCCGCTATGGCACTCGGAAACGTGTGCCCCGGGGGACGCCGCCCTCAGAGTTCCTGGCGACGGAAGGCGACCCAGGCCAGCAGGCCCGCGACGATCACGATCGCCACGTTCACGGCCACGGGCCCGACCAGCTCGTGGGCTCCCTGGCCCAGCGCCAGCGCCCGGGCGGGCCCGGCCAGCATCTCGGGCATGTACCGGCCGACGTTGGGGAGCGCCGCGACGATGCCGGTCACCACCAGGAACACGACCCCGATACCGGCGCCGGCGGCGGACGAGCTCGTGAGCGTGCTGCCGAGGAAGGTGAGTGCGGCAAAGACGACCAGGCTCAGCCAGAGCAGCGCGCACATCGCCGCGTACCCGCCCACCGGCAGCGCCTCGAAGAGCACCGCCGTGTAGTAGTACCCCAGGATTCCGGCCGCGATCGTCGCCACGAGCAGCGTGCCGGCGATGGCCACGAGCTTCGCGGCCAGGAACGCGCCGCGCGACACGGGCTTCGTCAGGATGAAGGCGGCCGTGCCCCGGTCCTTCTCGGTGGCCACCATCCCCATCGCGAGCAGGATCGCGATGAGCGCCCCGAACTGCGTGAGGTTCTTGAGGAACTGGTCGACGGCGTCCCCGACCGTGGGGGTCGGGATGAGCCCGACCAGCGAGACCTGGTCGCCCGCGAGCGCCTTGACGATCTCGGGCAGATACTTGGCCGTCAGCGGCGACACGATCGCGAACAGCGCGAACACGATCGCGACCACGTACAGGCGCATCGTGCGGGTCTGCTCGAGCAGCTCCTTGCGGAGCAGGAGGCCGAAGCCGCTCACGTGGATGCCCTCATCGCGTTGGTGGCTCGGGCCATGACGATGGAACCTGGGGCCGCGGAGGGGCCGCGTCCGGCGAGGTCCCCGCCGGCGACGGCGTCCCGTCCAGCGCACGGAGCGTGTCCCGTCGGTCGGATCGTGGCGCGGTCGGTGGGCGCTCCGGCCAGGACGACGGCGTGTCGCCGACCGGTGCATCCCCGTTGGCGACCAGGTGGAGGAACACGTCCTCCAGGGACGGCCGGGCTCGCTCGAACGACGCAAGCGTGACGCCCGTGGCGGCCAGTATCGGCAGCAGGGCCGGCCCGGCGACGACCGGGTCGCGCACGAACACTCGCAGGATGCCGTGCTCGACCCGCAGCTCCCGAACCCAGGGCTGGTCCCGAAGCGCATCCGAGAGCCTTGTCATGGCCTCCGGCTGGCCGGGCTCGGGGTCGATGTTGTACACGGGCAGGGCGTGCCGTTCGAGCAGTTCGTCGATCGGCGCCTCGATCACCAACCGGCCGTAGTTGAGGATCGCGACGCGATCGCAGACGCGCTCGACATCGGTGAGGATGTGCGTGGACAGCACGACGGTGGTCGTGCCGCGCAGCCGTTCGATGATCTCGAGGACGTCCCGCCTGCCCTCCGGGTCGAGCGAGCTCACCGGCTCGTCGAGGAACAGGACGGACGGGCTGTTCACGATCGCCTGCCCGATGCCGAGCCGCTGGCGCATGCCGCCGGAATACGTCCCGATGCGCCGCCGCGCCACGTCCGCGAGCCCGACGATCTCCAGCACCTCCGCCACGCGTCCGCGCATCGCGGACCCGGACAGACCGTGGAGCTGCGCGACCATCTCGAGCAGCTCCCCGCCGCGCATCCAACCGTAGAAGCGGGGGTCCTGGTCGAGGTATCCGATCCGGCGCTGGAGCTTCCCGTCGGTCGCCCCGAGCGTGATGCCGTCCACGGTCCCGGTGCCGCGCGTGGCGCGCGCCAGCCCGGTGAGCAGGCGCAGCGTGGTCGTCTTTCCGGCGCCGTTGGGGCCGAGGAAGCCGAAGATGCTGCCCGCGGGGACCTCGAGATCGAGCCCTTGGAGCGCATTCACCGACCCGAACTGCTTGCCGAGCCCGATGGTCCGGATGGCCGGCGCCGCCGTGCCGGCGGTCGCGCGGCGGCGTCGCGGGCACGGCCTCCGAGCTGGGGTTGCGAGTTGGCGTGCCGCCCGTGGTTTCCTCGGGCATCACGGGCACATCCCCATGCGGTCCGTCACGCGTCTTCCCGCCCCACGAAGAAGTAGGCGAGCGGCCCGATGATGTTCACGAAGAAGATGATCAGCGCCCACACGGGCTTGCTCACCCACCGAACCCGGCGTTCGTCGCGAAACAGATCGATCACGGCGAGCAGCAGCAGCGCCAGCTGCAACAGGAGCAGCGGCGCGATCAGCGGCAGGATCTGCCCCAGCTTGTCGAACTGCTGTGCCAGATCCGGCATCGACCTCCTCCGTGCACGTGTGCCCACGATACTGCCCCGCGGGCATGTCCAGCAGGTCCGAGTGGGGTTCCGCGGCAGGGCTCAACGGTAGGGTGGGCGACTGCCGAAGCGACCCGAGATGAACCGACCGACCTGGCCCGGCCGCGCTCGGTCCGGGGGTCATCGCAATCCTGCAAGAACATCTCCTGCAGAACCTTATGGTCAGTGGCGCGGCGGCGAGCGCGCGTGCTGCGTCCCGAGTTCCACGAACTCCACGGCCGGCACCCGGCTGGGATTCGAATGTCGCATGCGGCGGAGCGATGCACTGCCCGCGGTACCACATGCACCGAACATAACGGTCCGCACGGACGCGAATTGCAGGAAAGGGGCTACTGGGGGTCGCAAGGGAGCTGGGTGGCGATGGCGCGGGGGCTGAAGGGCTCCTGGGCGCTGCGCCTTGGGCTGCTGGGCGCCCTGGGCTGCTGAGCCGGAAAGCGGCCGCCTGGAACCGCAGGCGGTGCCCACGCGTCACGAGGTCGCCACCGGCACGATCGCCGGTCCCTCGGAGGTCCAATCCATGCGACGCTCATCAGTGACCACGTCGACGGTCCTCGCACTCGCCGCGGTGGCCCTCGCCGCCGTCGCCGTCGCGTCCCCCGCGCTGGCGGGACGAGCCCAACCGGGATCCCAGGGCGCGGGTCTCGTGCCGGCGGTCAACGCCGGCTCCTCGAGCGAACCCTCGATCATGGTCCACGGCACCGGCACGGTCACGCTCACGCCGGACATGGCGAGCGTGGTCCTCGGCGTCGACTCCCGCCAGTCGTCCGCCAAGGCAGCCCAGGCCGGTGCATCCTCGGCGATGAACGCGGTGATCGCGGCGGTCAGGAAGCACAACGTCGCCGCCGCCGACATGGCGACGGTCAACGTCTCGCTCGGCCCCGTCTACGACTACAACAACAACTCGCAGAAGCTCGTCGGCTGGGACGCCAACCAGTCCCTGTCCGTGAAGGTCCGCAACCTGTCGGATACGGGATCGCTGATCGACGACGCGGTCGCCGCGGGTGCGACGCAGGTGCAGGGCGTGTCCCTCACGGTGGCCAACCCCGACGCCGCCACCGCACAGGCGCGCACGGCGGCGGTCGCCGACGCGAAGGCCCGGGCCCAGGCCCTTGCCACGGCGGCCGGTGTCACGCTCGGGTCGCCCATCTCGATCTCGGAGACGAGCGCGCCGAGCCCCACGCCGATGCCGGCGATGGCAGCCGGCGCGGCTGTCGACAAGTCCCTGACCATCGTGCCCGGGTCGTTCGAGGTCACGGTCGAGGTGGACATCACGTACGCGATCGACTGACGGCCGGCACGACGGCCCGCACCGTCGCGCGGCCGTGCTGGCGACAGGGGCGGCGCTGACCCACGCGAGGGAAGGCGCCGCCTCCCGATTCTCCCCCGCCCTCCCCGATTCTCCCGCCTCCCGATTCTCCATGGCCGCCCGTGCTGGTGCGAATGAGTGATGACGCGCCCGATAAGCTGGACACTGAGGGAGGGGCCATGTCCGCACGCCGCCCGCTCATCGCCGCCGCCCTGGCGATCGTCATGCTCGCCGGCCAGGTCGGTCCCACGACGGCGCCCCGGCAGGCCCTGGCGCAGGCCAACGTGCCGCTGCAGACCACGCAGGTCGCCCGGCGATCCGTGGAGGTGTTCGGGTACCTCCCGTACTGGGAGATCGACTCGACCGTCGACTCGTACCTGCGGTATCGCGTGCTCAGCACGATTGCCCTGTTCGGCGTGGCCTTCCGCGCCGACGGCAGCTTCAACACCACCGATTCGAGCTACCGGATCGTGACCGGGAGCACGGCCGCGACCGTCATCCGCAACGCCCACGCCGCTGGCGTGCGCGTCGTCATGACGTTCGAATCGTTCAACGCCGATCACAACGCGCAGTTCCTGTCGGACCCGGAGGCGCAGAGCACCTTCATCGCCAACGCCATCGCCCTGCTCCGGCGGATCGGCGCCGACGGGCTCAGCATCGATATCGAGGGGCTCTCGCGCACCTGGTTCCCGCAGTACGGCCAGTTCGCCGGCGCGGTGCGTGAGGCCGTCATGGCGTACGACCCCGCGGCCCAGGTGAGCGTGGCGACGAACGGGGCCCTCAGCGGCGCCCAGATGGCCGCGGCCGCCTCCACGAACGGCATCGACCGGATCTTCCTCATGGGCTACGGCTACCGGTCAGCGAACAGTCCGACGGTGGGCAGCATCGACCCGCTCGTGATGG
This sequence comes from uncultured Chloroflexia bacterium, assembly GCA_963757865.1. GTDB lineage: Bacteria > Chloroflexota > Limnocylindria > Limnocylindrales > CSP1-4 > JAJYNJ01. The sequence continues at coordinate 137,025 of CAVWSU010000007.1, read as the reverse complement.
CCGGCGGTGGACAGAGCCTGACCTGGAGCCTGGACACCTACGCGGCCAACGGCGTGCCCGCGGGGCACCTGATCCTGGGGCTGCCGCTGTACGGTCGCCGGTGGCCCACCACCACCTCGGCCGTGTGGAGCGCCCGTCAGCCCGCAGCCACCTACGGGGGTGGCGTGCCGGTGTTCGCGAAGGACGTCGCGGCGGAGGCGAAGGGCATGTCGGTGGGGTACGACGCGGTCGAGCAGTCGGCCGTGCTCACGGGATGGGACGCGGGTTCGTCAACGTGGACGCAGGTCTACTACGACGACCCGGCCGCGCTGGCGCCGAAGGCACAGCTGGCGCTGCGGCGCGGACTGGCGGGCGTCGGCCTGTGGGCACTGGGCTACGACCGCGGGCTGCCGGGATACTGGCCCGTGCTCGCGTCGCTGCACCGCGGGCTCGAGCTGTCACACATCTCGATCACGCCGTTCCGGACTCGTTCGCTCTCGGTGACGGTGCGGATCGGCTGGAAGTCGGCGGGCCACGCGATCACCGGCGTCCGGCTGTCGAACAACGGCACGACGTGGACGGGCTGGAGGCGGCCCGCGGCGAACCTGGCGTGGACGCTGACATCGGGAAGCGACGCGATGCGCACCGTCTACGTGCAGGTGCGCGACGCCTCGGGGGCCGTCTCCACCGTCCGGCCCGTCGACGTGGTGCTCGACCGTCACGGGCCGGCGATGACGACGCTGACGATGGCCTGGTCGTCCTCGACGTCCAGGTGGGTCTCGAGGTTCCGCGCGACCGACCTCTCGGGCGTTGCCGGCTACCAGTTCCGCTACCGCATCGGCGCCGGGGCGTGGCGGTACCTGTCGAGGACCGCCACCGGCACGACCGTCAGGATCGGCACGACCCACTCGGCACGCATCACCGTCGAGGTGCGGGGCCGGGACGTGACGGGCCTGTGGGGGCCCTGGAAGTCGGTGTCGGTGCCGTAGCGCGGTCGCACGGCCACACGGGCTCCGGTACCGGGCCCCGGTACTGGGCCACGGTCGCGCGGCGACACGGGCCGGCGCCGGGCCACGGTCACCCGGCCACACGGGCCGGCGCCGGGCCACGGTCACCCGGTCGCCCGGCCACGTCACATGCCGGACAGGTCCCGGATGGCGCGCGCCAGCGCCGACATGTCCTCGTCTCCGTGCCCGTTCGCCACGAGGCCGTTCTCGAGCTGGGCCGCGATTCCGGCGACGGGCAGGGCGACGCCGGCTTCGCGCGCGAGGTCCAGCGCGATCGCCAGGTCCTTGCGGTGCAGCGCGACCTTGAACCCGAGCGGGTAGCGGTCCTCGACCATCCTGCCGCTCCTGTTGGCGAGGACCCACGACTGGGCGGCGCCGCTGCTCAGCGCGGTCACGACGGCGTCGGGGTCGAGCCCGGCCTTCATGGCAAGCACGAGCCCCTCCGCCACTCCCAGGTAGGTCCCGCTGATGATCACCTGGTTGACAGCCTTGGTCGCCTGGCCCGCGCCGACCGGGCCCATGTGGGTCACGGTGCGGCCCATCGCCGCCAGCACCGCGTGCCCGCGCTCGACGTCCGCCGCCTCTCCCCCGACCATGATCGTGAGGGTGCCGTGCATCGCGCCCTCGGAGCCGCCGGAGACCGGGGCATCGATCATCGCCACGCCGCGCTCGCCGAGGCGTTTCGCGAAGTCCCGTGTCGCGGCGGGGCTGATCGTCGAGCAGTCGACCACGAGCAGGCCGTCATGGGCGCCGTCCGCGATCCCGTCGGAGCCGAAGAGCACCGCATCGACGTCGGGCGTGTCGGAGACGCAGATGACGACGATGTCGACCGCAGCCGCCAGCTCGCGCGGGGACTTCGCCTCGGTTGCCCCGATGTCCACCAGCGGGCCGGCCTTCCCGGGCGTCCTGTTCCAGACCTGCAGTGGGTACCCGGCTCGGCCCAGGTTGGCCGCCATCGCGGCCCCCATCGTCCCAAGTCCGACGAACCCGACACGCTCCATGCGGTCCTCCAGGCGCTCCTTCCGACCGGCCCATGGTAGCGGCAGCTGCGCGGTGAGCCTCCAGCGCCGGCCGGCGAGGCAGGCGCTGGAGGCAGGAGGTGGGCCCGAGCGGCGGCCCGCGAACAGGCAGCAACCAGGCGGGTGCCACGCGGCGGCCGGCGAGGCATGCGTCGGAGGCATGGAACGACCCCGGGGTGGTGACCCGGGGTCGAGTGCGTGTTCGGCTGGGTTGCCGGGCCTGGCGGCCGGACGCCGCGCGGTGCCGGTTCAGGCGCGGGCCCGGCTTTCGGGCGCCCGGGACCCGGGCGCGGGTCCGGGGCGCGGGTCCCGGCTTTCGGGCGGCGGCCCGGAGCTCGGGTGCCGGCCCTAGTTCCGCGCGCCTCCGGTGACGCGCAGGAGCATCAGGAACAGGTTCACGAAGTCCAGGTAGAGGGACAGCGCCCCGAGGACGGAGGCGTTCTCGCGGTTCTGGACCCACGCCATGCGGCCGTTCTTGATGCGCTGCACGTCGAAGGCGGTGAGGCCCGTGAACAGCAGCGTCCCGACGATGCCGATGACGAAGCTGAGTCCGGAGCCGCCGATGAAGATGTTGGCGACCGACGCGACCACGATCCCGATCAGCCCGGCGAACAGGATGCCGCCGATGCTGGTGAGGTCGCGGCCCGTCACGTAGCCGTAGAGCGCGGCGGCGCCGAAGATGCCGGCGGCGCCCACGAACGCCGACGTGACCGACCCGATGTTGTACATCGCGAGGATGATCGCGAAGGTCGCGCCGTTCAGGGCCGCGTACACGAACAGCATCAGGACGGCGACCGACGAACTCAGCCGGTTGATCGCGGCGCTGAGCCCGATGACCATGGCGAACTCGGCGATCACGAGCAGGAAGAAGTCGTTGGCGACCGTCTGCAGTGCGCCCTGGTTGGAGAGCGTCATGAACGCGGTGGCCGAACTGACCAGCAGCGCCAGGAACATCCAGACGAAGCTGGCCGTCAGGAAGCCCTCGTGCACGACGGCGACCGGGCGGGCCGTCAGCGCGCGCGGGTCCCACCCGTAGCCGGCCTGGCCGCGCTGGGCGTCGGTGGTGTTGGGGGCCTCGTATCGGGATGGGTCGTTGTGGTTCGTGTTGAACACGGAACGTGTCTCCTTGGTTGTGGCCGTCAGGCCGACTCAGAGTGTATGCCTTCCGCGTCAAGGCCCGGTGAAGACTCGATGAAGGCGCCGATGCGCGCCGGACGCCCGGCGTCCGCGCGGGCCACTCGCGCGGGGAGTCCTTGGGCGCAGCTCACGAGAGCCGCCGCTGCCGGACTCGGCCCCCGTGCGCCGTTACCGGGCTGCCGCGCCCGCTTCAGTCGGGGACTGCGGCCGGCTCGAGGGCGATGGGGCGCGAGTGGACGGAATCGTAGCGACCCAGCTGCGGCAACCGCCACGCGATGAGCGCGAGGCCGGCCAGGCAGGCCAGGCCGCCGGTGACGACCGAGAACTGCGCCGACACGGCAGCCGCGACAGCCGTGGCCTCCATGTCGCCGAACCGTGGACCGGCGGTCACCACCATGACGTGGAGCGCCGAGAGCCGACCGCGAAGCTCGTCCGGCGTGCTGAGCTGCAGGATCGTGGCGCGGAATACCGCACTGACCACGTCAGCGCCGCCGGCCACGGCCAGCAGGACGAGCGCCAGCGGCAGCGAGAAGGTCGCGAGCCCGAACCCCGTGATCGCGATGCCCCACACGGCGACGGCGACGTAGACCGCCCTGCCCTGCAGCCGGATGCGGGATACCCACCCGGTCAGGAGCGCTCCGACCAGCGCGCCGGCCGCGGGCGCCGCGGCAAGGAGGCCGTATCCCTGCGCGCCCGCGTGGAACACGGTCAGCGCGAGGATCGGAAAGAGCGCGCTCGGCATCCCGAAGATCATCGCGTCCAGGTCGACGATGAACGTGCCCAGGATCGCGGGGCGGCTCCGCGCGAATCGGAGCCCCTCGGCGACGGCGGCGAGCCCCGGCCGGATGGCGCCCCTCAGGGGCGGGATCGGCGCGATGACGGCCAGCGCGGCGAGGGAAGCGCCGTAGGTCACGGCGTCGACCAGGTACGCGCCGCCGGGTCCCGCGGTCGCGATGAGCAGGCCGCCGATGGCCGGTCCGACCACGCCGGCCGTCTGGAAGCCGGCCTGGTTGAGCGCGATGGCCATCGTGAGCCGCTCGCGCGGCACCAGCCGTGGGACGGAGGACGTGCGCGCCGGCTGGTCCACGGCCGACACGGTCGCGGCGACGAACGCAACCACGTAGACGAGCGCGATCGACACGTGGGGCGTGATCGCGAGAACGGCCAGGGCAACGCTCGTCAGGGCCAGCACCGACTGGGTGACGAGCAGCAGCCTGCGCCGGTCGACCGCGTCCGCGATCGCACCGCCGTAGAGCGAGAAGGCGAGCAGGGGCACCAGCTGGACCAGCGCGAGTGCGCCGATCGACAGCGCCGATCCCGTCGCCAGGAAGAGCTGGTACGGGAGCGTGACGACCGTCACCTGGCGGCCGACCGAGCTGATGACCTGGCCGGCCCAGAGGAGCCGGAAGTCGCGGTCCTTCCTCAGCGGCTCGAGGTCGAGCAGGAGCGATCCGAAGCGGCTCAACCCTCGGGCGGAACGTCGCCTGCGCGCGCCCGCCGGCCCCGCGTGCCCGTCCGGGCGGGCCGGGGCTGCCGGGACTCGGCACCTTCGGCGGCACGGGCGAGGACCCAGAGCAGATCCGCGAGGCGGTTCAGATACGGCACCGTCCACTCGCCAGCGAGACCGTCACGCCGCAATCCGACCACCCGCCGCTCGGCCCGGCGGACGACGGTGCGGGCCAGCTCCAGCGAAGCGGAGACGCGGCTCTCGCCGGGCACGACGAATTCCGTCGGGAGGGTGACGTGCGCCTCGAGGTCTGCGAGCACCGCCTCGACACCCTCGACCATCCGCTCCGTGACGCGGCTCACGCCGTCCTGCAGCCTGTCCGTGGCCTCGGGATTGGCTGCCAGCTCGGCCCCGACGACGAACAGCTCGCGCTGGAACCGGAGGATGAGCTCGCCCAGGGAGGCCAGGGTCGGCGTGAGGACCCCGTACTGGCGTTTCATGGCCAGCTCCGCGCGTGCCAGCCCGAGCGCCGCGACCGCCTCGTCGACAGTGCCGTAGGCCTCGGTCCGGGCGTCGTCCTTCGCCACCCGCGCGCCGCCGAACAGGAGGCCGGTGCTGCCGTCATCGCCGCGGCCCGTGGCCACGGCGCTGTCCCGGATCGCCGCCCGCCGCTCCGTCACTGCCGTCTGCTCACGCGTGCCGGTTGGTCACCACATCAGGCCCGACGGTCACCACATCAGCCCCGCGTCCTTGGGGTCCCAGCGCTCCGCGAGCAGCGTGACCTTGACGTCGTGCTGCACGACCTCCTCGGTCGCGTCCTTGACCTGCTGGATCATCGCGCCGGCGTACGGACAGAACGGCGTGGTCAGGATCATCTTGACCTCGGTCCGCTCCGGGGCGAGCACGATCTGCTTGATCAGGGCGAGCTCGACCACGTTCATCCCGATCTCGGGATCGACGACGGTGCGCAGGGCGTCCAGGATGGCCAGCTCGGTGGCGCGGCGCTCGGCGTCGAAGCCAGCCGGGACGGCGCCTTCGGGAGACGGTTGGCCGGCTGCCTGCTGGGGTCGGATGGCGTCGGGGGCAGTGTTCGGGGCGGTGTCGGTCATGATCGGCTCGGAATCCTCGTGAGCGTTGGCCGCGCCGGGGGACGCGGACGCGCGCGGTGCGGGCCCAATCGTAGCACCGATCGGGCCCAATTCCGACCTGCGTGGTCGGATAGCGATGGTCGCGTCGAGGCCGGCCGACCCGATCGGTCGGGAGCGGACACGACCGTCAGGATGCGGACGGCGTCGCGGGGGTCGTCACCACGCCGACCAGCTCGCGCAGGTGCTCGGGGAACCGGGCGGCCTGCTCCGGCGTGTACCCGGGTCCGCGCAACGACCCGTCCGATTCGAAGAACGCGGCGTAGCGCTCCCTGTGCGCAGCCGCGTACCGGAACGCCTCCGCGATTCCCACGTGCCGCAGCTCAGGGTGCTCCGCGATCATTCCGTCCGGGGTGAGCCCGTGCGTCCGCATCTCGAGGATGTTCCGGACCGTCAGCCGGGTGGCATGGCAGAACGGCTCGCCGTTCATGATCAGCGGATCGCTCTGGACCCACTTGATGGTCATGACGCTCCTCAGTCGAGGATCCCTGCGCCCTTCCACAGGAGCTGCAGGATCGGGTTGCGGGGCCTGTCGCCCGGGAGGTGCCTCGGAAGCTCGAGGCCATTCAGCGCCGCCTCGACGACGACGGACACGGCATCGCCCTCTGCCGGCGGAAGGTCCGCGCGGGCTGCGTCGAGGGTCCCGAGCAGCATCGTCCCGAGGTCCTCCAGCGGCACGCGGCGTCGCCGGAACACGGGAACGATGGTGTCCACGTACTCGACCATCGGTCCCGGCAGGCCGCGCTCCAGCGCCTGCGCGAGCTGCAGGACGTGCCGATCGCAGTCACGAAGGAACGTGCGGAACTGGAGGGCGTCGTACCGGGTTTCGAGCGAGGGGTCGCGCCTGACCGACGCCCGGAGAGCCTCGGCGGCGAGCCGGCCGTGGCCGTTGCTCAGCCGCGTGGCCCCATCGGGCATGGGCGGGAAGGCGACGGCGGCCGGGTCCGGTTGCATGCCGGGAAGTGTAGCGTCTCGGCCCGGCCCGGTCGGGATAGGGGCCGGCCGCGGTCTCGGCGTTAGAGTCCCGACATGAACGACTCGGGGCGCGGCACGCCGGGCGATGAGGCAGCAGGCCCCGCGGCTGCACGGGCACGTGCGACTGATGGAGGCCGCGTCCGGGACGACGGCCGGCCGGCCGACGAAGGCGCGACCGGCGCGGGTGCCACTGGTGCTGGCGCGGCCGGCGCGGCTGCCGCTGGTGCTGGCGCGGCCGACGAAGGCGCGGCTAACGCCGGCCCCGCTGCCGCTGGCGCGGCTGCCGCTGGTGCTGGCGCTGCCGGCCCCGGCGAGGAGCGCTCGTGGCCCGGCGAGGTGCGGCCACGGACCGCGCGGCTGCTGGAGCGGCCGCCCGGCGAGCGGCTCGCGGTGCCGGAGCCACCGGCGCCGGTGGCCGAGGCCCGAATGGGCCGGGCGCTGGCCGCGGGCGTCGCGGCGGGCCTGGTCGTCGTCGTCGTCTGGCTCGCGCTGGGCGGCGCGCTCGGCCTCGACTGGGGCCTTGCCGTGGTCGCTCTCGCCGGCGGCTGGCTCGTGGGCCAGGCCGTGTCGATGGGGGCGTGGGGCGAGGAGCGGCACGTCGCCGCGCTGTCGCCGCGGCTGCTCTCGGTCGGGCTCGCGATCGTCACCTGGATGGGAGCCCAGGTGGCGGTCTATCTCTGGACCCGGGTCACGCTTCCGGACTCCACGCTCACCGTCGGCCAGCGCATCGCCGCGACCCCCTTCACGGACTACTTCGGGGGGATCGCGGGGCCGCTCGAGGTGATCGAGGTGCTGGTGATCGTCGGCGCGGCGTGGTTCGCGTCCCGCTGACCGCGGCGGGGTGGTTCGCGTCCCGCTGACCGCTGGGGCCCGCGCGGCGCGGGACGACCCGCCTATGTGTGCGCGGGTGCGCCGGGCTGCGGCGGTGCGTCGAGTTCGGCCGCGATCGCGGACGGCGTCAGCTGCTCGATGAGCAGCCGCATGAAGCGCGCCGCGGGTTCCCCTCGGGCGCACCAGGCGCGCAGCAGCGACTCCCCTCCGGCATAGCTGAACACGTACGTCCGCCACATCGGGTGCGTGATGAACTCCAGGCGCTTGTCCGCTCGATCCGCCGGCAGCAGCGCTTCCTCGCGCAGGAACGCCGCGACTTCCTCGCGCGGACGGCCCTCGGCGTGCAGCATCAGGGCAGCATCTCCGTCCAGGCCCCGCAGCTCCCGCAGGCTGGATCGGACCGTGAGCTGGGCGGCCACGTCGTCGTCCGACGCCGGGAGCCCCACGGCGCGACACGCATCCCGCAGCAGGCCGGCCCGAGTGGCCGGATCGAGCGTGAAGCTGCCCCCGAGATCGGCCAGCCCTTCGCTCACGTAGCACTCGGGCGTGTTGATCAGCTGCACGCTGGCCTCGAGCCTCCCCAGCTCCCGCACGAGCTGCCGTTCCTTCCAGGTGTGTTCCAGGTGGTGGCCGGGGTACGTCTCGTGGGTGAGGACGTCGATCAGCGTGACGGGTCGGATCGGCAGGTCCACGTTCAGGTCGACCCGCGAGCGCAGGCCGCCGTCGTACCAGTTGTAGCCGGACCACGGCTGGCCGGTGACGAGGCCGACGCGCAGCGACTCGCCGTCCGGAGCCGCGAATCGCGCCATCGACGCCTCCCGGATGGCCGGGACGAGCATGTCGACGAGGGCCTGGACCAGCGCGGGCGGCACCACGAAGCGGTCCTCCCACGCGACCAGCCGTCCCGCCAGCGCACCGGTACCGGGAAGTAGGTCGGCCAGCGCGGCCCGGGCTCCGGCGGCGATGTCCGGAGGCAGCCGGCGCGGAGGAGCGTCGAGGAACCTCGTGACCTCGTCGACGTACGGAAGGGCGTGTCCGGCCAGACGCGAGGCGTGCGTCTCGAGGGCGATCAGCTGGCGGTCGAGCCAGTCCCGCCGGTCTGGGCTCCTCGACCTCCGACGCGACCGTCCCGCGCAGGGCCCGGGCGTCCTCGGCGAGGCGGGCCGGAGGTGCCAGGTTCTCGATGTCCACCTGCGCCTTGAGATCGCGCGGCCCGTAGTACGCGTCGACCAGGCCGGAGAGATGCTGGTCGAGCCGGAGCGCAAGCAGGATGTAGTCCCGGGCAACGTCGTCGGGGGCCGGGACCTCGTCGCGGCCGCCCACCGCGGGCACGAGCCGGCGGTCCGTCACGCCCCGGTCTCGCCGACGAACGGCACGCCCTGGTCCTCGAGCGCCCGGAGGCTCATGCGCAGGACGGCCGTCTTCTGCTCCGCGACGTCCCGCACGTAGGCCGACTCCTCGTCCGCGGTCATGGCCCTGCCTCGGGGCGCCTGCGGCCGGCCGACCATCAGCCAGGACAGGTGGTACCGGTCCATGCTTCCCCACACGGCGGCGAGGAGGTCATCTGACAGCTGCAGCCAGAGGCGCAGTCCGCCCAGCGAAGGCGACTCCACCAGGCGCTCGCCCTCCGCGATCAGCCGGCCGGTCTGCTCGACGGCCGTGTGACGCTCCAACCGATCGCCTCCACGGCATCACGGCACCCGACCCCGGACGGTCAGTCGGTGACCGGAGGGATCAGCGTACGCTCCAGGAACGACAGCGTCCGGCGCCAGGCGTCGTCGGCCTCGGCGCGGAACTCGTCCTGCCGCCGGTCGAAGAACGAGTGTGTCGCGCGCGGATAGACCTTCAGATCGTGGGCCACTCCGGCGGCCGACAGGACTTGATCGAGCTCGTGCACCTGCTCGACCGGGATCCCCTCGTCCGCGCCGCCGTAGCTGCCGAGCACGGGGCACATCATGCCGTCGGCCAGCGCCAGCGGCCCCGGACTGCCGTCGCGATTCGGCCCGAGCTGCCCGTAGAACGCGACCACGGCCGCCGGCTGGACGCTCGAGTCGGGCAGACCCTGCAGCAGGGCGTTGCGGCCTCCGAAGCAGAAGCCGAGCGCGGCGACCGCGCGCACCTTCCCGCCCGCTCGGAGCTGCTCGGCTGCCGCGGCGGCGTCGGCGGATACCGTCTGCGTGCTCGTGCGACCGATGTGCTTCATCTGGTCGAAATCCGGCGGGTGCGGATCCGTTCCGGCGGTGCGCCCGAAGTAGTCGAACGCGACCGCGTCGTACCCCGACTCGGCGAACCGCATCGCGAGCTCTTCGTAGAACGTCCCGAGCCCTCGCCAGTCGGGGAAGATCACGATCCCGCCGCCCGTCGACTCGCGGGCACGCGCCTCGAACGCGCGGAGCCGGTTCCCGTCCGCGGCGGTCAGGACGACCTCGCGTGCGTCGAGCGAGCCACCGGCGATCGGGGCGTGGCGCAGGTCGAGAGGCAGATCAGGGGGATGAGCGTCGGCGTCGTGGCACATCGCGGCAGCATGCCACGGTCCGCCGCGGGCGTCATGCGGAGGGGACCGGAACCGGGCGCCGCGTGCCGAGACGCGGATCCTCCCGCGCCGCCCGTCGCGACGAAGCTCCGGAGGGCCTCCGGGGCGGGCGAGTGCCTCGCGCGGCTACTCCCCGTCGCAGGCGAATGCCTCGCGCGGCTACTCCTCGCCGCAGGCGAACGCCTCGCGTGCGCCTACTTCTCGTCGCAGGCGAATGCCTCGCGGGCCGCACGCGCCCGCAGCGTCCACGGCCCGGGCCGGCCATTTCCGATGGCGCGCCCGTCCACCACCGTCACGGGCAGCACCCCCGCCACGGAGCTGGCCAGGAACGCCTCGCCGGCCGCGAACAATTCCTCGGGGAGCAGCCGGGCCTCGCTCGCCTCGAGCCCGACGCCGGGGGCCCAGCGCAGCAGCCATTCGCGGGTCGTCCCCGCGAGGATCCCGCAATCCAGGCCCGGCGTGACGAGCCCGGCGCGCGGCGTGCCGGTCGCGAGACCCGCGCCATCGTCGGCGAGGTCGCCGGCCGGTTCGATCGCGCGCACGAGGAACAGGCTTGCGGACGTGGCCTCGGCAACGTACCCGTCCGTCGTCAGGAACAGGGCATCGTCGGCGCCCGCGCGGCGCGCCTCGAGCCGTGCATAGACGAACTCGGCGCGACTGGTGGTCTTGACCTTCGCGAGCGGGCTTCCGGGATCGCGACGGATCCTGGATATCGCGAGGTGCAGCCCCCGCTCGAGCAGGTCCGGCGACGGCGGCATGACGGGCCACGCCTGGACGAGAACGGTCGGTTGGACGTCGGCCGGCGGAAGGAGGTTCCTGCCCTCGACCGGCCCGCGGCTGACGGTGATCCGCACGGAAACCTCGACGCCCGGCGCGATCAGATCGTCGGCGGCAAGGAGGTCGAGGATGGCCGAACGCAGCGTCTCCGCGATCTCGCCGGCCAGCGGGATCTCCAGCGCAGAGGCGGACGCGACCAGCCGCGCCACGTGCAGCGGCAGCTCGAGGATGCGCCCCCCGCAGACGCGCACGGTCTCGAACACCCCATCGCCGACCTGGAACCCGCGGTCGGAACCGGACAGCAGCGGGGCGCGCGCGGAGGCGAGGTGGCCGTTGGCCCAGACGTGACGGGACGGGGACCGCGATCGAGGCGCCGTCGGCGTTGCGGGACGGGGGCCCGGCGCGGTCACCGGACCGGGGTCCGATCGGGCGGAGTTGCCTGACCGGAAGCCGGTGCGCCGTCCCGACCGCTCTCTGCCGTCACGGGAGATCGCCCTCGTCGCGCGCGAAGGCGCGCAGTCGTTCGTGACAGGCGTCTGCCAGCGCCAGGACCTGGAGCGTCATCCACGGGTCCACCCGGCTGGAATCCTCGATCGTGACCGTCTGCCCGTACGCATCCAGGTCGAGCCGGATCCCGTCGACGGTCCGGTAGTCGGTCATCCAGTTCGCCTGGAGCTGGACGATGGCGTCGGCGACGACCCGGCGGTCGAACGACCAGCCGAGCCATCGCGTGTTCAGTGCGTCGACGATGTCCCGCAGGCGGACAGGCTCGCCACGGGGAATCCGGGCCAGCAGGTGGACGATCCGGACGGCGGCGAACGGGTCGCCCGACTCGGCCACGACCGGTGGCTGGATGTCGGGATCGGGCAGGCCGGAGACGTCGCGCAGCGTGACCATGGGCGACATCGAGGCTATCACGGCCGCCGAGCCGCGACAGATGCGGCCACCTCCCCTACCATCGGGACATGCCCGAGCTGCCTCCCCGAGAAGGGCACTCCACGCCCGAACCGACGGCGCTGCGAGCGCCCTTCGCCGAACTCGTCGCGCGCCCCGACCCGTTCATCGACCTGGCGGCCGCGTGCGCTTGCATCGCCGCCGAGGCCGACCCCGGCTCCTCGCCGCGCGGCCTGATCGACCAGCTCGACGCGCTGGCGGAGCACGTGCGCGCCACGCTCCCCGCGACGGTCCGGTCCTCCGCACGGCCGGAGACGGGGATCCGGACACCGGAGGAGATCGCGGCCATCCTCGACGGCTTGCACCGGGTGATGTACGGGGAGCTCGAGCTGCACGGCGCACCCCGCGACGCCTGGGAGCCGCGGCACACGTACCTGGCCGACGTGCTCCGTCTTCGCCAGGGTCTCCCCATCGCGCTGGGTGTGCTCGAGCTCGAGGTGGGATGGCGGCTCGGCTTGCCGTTGTTCGGGATCGGACTGCCCGGCCACTTCATCCTGGGGGCCCCGGACGGCAGATTGATCGACCCGTACGACGCCGGGCGCTCCCTGACTCCCGGCGATTGCGAGCGCGTCATGCGCGAGGCCCTCGGCCGTCCCGTGACGTTCCGCCGTTCGATGCTTCGGCCGGCGACGCGTCGCGAGATCATCGCCCGGGTGCTGGGCAACCTGCGCGGGATCTACCTCTCGAGGCGCGAGTGGGGCCAGGCACTCGCGACGCTCGAGCTTCTCGTGATCCTGGACCCGGCGGATCCGGCGCTGCGGCGGGACCGGGCACTGCTGTACGGCCGGTGCGGCCGGTTCACGGACGCGGTGCGGGGCCTGGACCGGTACCTCGAGGAGTTGCCGGAGGCCCCCGACCACGACGAGGTCCGCGTGGCACGCGCGATCTTCGGGGGGCGCCGGAACTAGCGAGGTTCGGGATCCGCGTCCCCGCGATGGCCGATGGTGTCCCGCGACCTACAGCAGCTCGTGGTTGGCGGTCGCGTTGGGCTGGCCGGGGGCCGGACGCGGTTCCTCACCGGGCCCGTATCCGGCCGTGGCCGCGGACGATGCGTCTGCCGACGAGGCGCCTGCGGACGAGGCGTCTCCGGACGACGCGTCTGCGGACGGCGCGCCTGCCGCTCCGGATCCTTCGCCGAGCGCCGGCCGTACCTGGCGTCCCTCGATGGGCCCGACCCCGAGCGGCACCCACTTCGACGGGTCCTTGAGCCGGTGCCCCTCGGTCGCACCTCGCGTGTGGATCTCCGCGAAGCCGGCCGGCTCGATCCACATGGCGTCGCCGTCCAGCAGCCCGCTCACGCCCTTCTGGCCCGGCTCGGGCCGCTGGTGCTGGCAGTAGCGGCACGTCGACTTGTCGTGCGGCGTGTACTCGGCGGGCTCCTCGTACGTGGTGATGTAGCCCTCGTAGTTGCGCAGCACCACCTTGTGATCCGAGTAACTGATCAGGTAGTTGGGCATGACCGGGATCTTCCCGCCACCGCCGGGCGCGTCGATCATGTAGGTGGGAACGGCGTAGCCGGACGTGTGGCCGCGCAGCCCCTCCATGATCTCGAGCCCCTTGCCGACCGGCGTGCGGAAATGCCCGGCGCCCTCGACGAGGTCGCACTGGTAGAGGTAGTAGGGGCGCACGCGGATCTCGACCAGCTTCTGGACGAGGTCGCGCTGGATGTGCACGCAGTCGTTGATGCCGGCGAGGAGCACCGACTGGTTTCCGAGCGGCACGCCGGCCCGGGTGAGCCGGTCGCAGGCGCGAGCCAGTTCGGGCGTGATCTCGTTCGGGTGGTTCACGTGGATGTTGAGCCAGACCGGGTGGTACTTCGCGAGCATGTCGCAGAGCTCGTCGTCGATCCGCTGCGGCAGGAAGACGGGCACGCGGCTGCCGATCCGGATGATCTCGACGTGGGGGATCTCGCGGAGCCCGCGGATGACCTGCTCGAGCAGCTTCGGGGCGAGCGTGAGCCCGTCGCCGCCCGAGATCAGCACGTCCCGGATCTGGGGAGTGCGGCGGATGTAGTCGAGCTGTGCCTCGTGCTCGCGACGGTTGAAGTTCTGGCTCGGGTCGCCCACGATGCGCGACCGCGTGCAGTACCGGCAGTAGCTGGCGCACTGGGTCGTGATCAGCATGAGGACGCGGTCCGGGTACCGGTGCACGAGGCCCGGCACGGGCGAGTGCCGGTCCTCGGCGAGCGAGTCCTCCATCATGCCGGTGAAGGCGCGGAGCTCGCGTCCGGTCGGGATGACCTGGCGGCGGATCGGGTCGTCGGGATCGTCGGGGTCGATCAGGCTCGCGAAGTAGGGCGTGACGTCCACCCGGAACTTGTCGGGCGCGCCGAGGCCCTCGCGCTCGTCGTCGGTCAGCGCGAGAACCTGCTCGAGCTCCTCCAGGCTGTTGATGCGGTGCGACAGCTGCCAGCGCCAGTCGTTCCACTGCTCGTCGGGCACGTCGGCCCAGATCGGCGCGCGCCGGCTGACGGCGAGCCTCCCGTCGGGACCCAGCCGCCGGGCCGGGTCGCGCTGGTTGACGAACGGCTGCTCCTGCACCGCCCGGCTGCCAGCGGCCGAGGCGTGCTCCACGCCGGCCTTCTCGATCGTCTCGCTGGCCTTCTCGATCGCCACGCCGGCGCCTCCGCCCGCACCGGTACCGATCCCGTCCACCCCGGCTGCCCGTGGCGCCGGCCACTGGTCACGTGCGACGCGGTTCTCGCTGCCGTCCACTGCCCTGACGAACCTCCGACCTCGACGACGATCCGCCGCTTCCTGCGCCATTCGGCCCTGCGGCGAGCTTCACTGCCGCATCCGAGCCCGAGTCGCCACTGCTCCGAGCTCCCCGGCGGCCTGAGGGTGCCGCCCGGCCCGGTTGCCGAGCCTCACTGCCGCTCTTCATTGCCGCTCTTCGGCGAGCCGCGTGGCCCCTTGCGAGCCGCGTCCCACCTTGGGCGTCCCACCCCGGGCGTCTTGGGCGTCCCACTCTGGGCGTCCCACCGGGCTGCATATTCCTTATGCAGAGTGCATGGGCTGCCATGGTACTGCAGACGGGACGGCGCCGACAGTGACTCGACCCGCCTGTCACCGAACAGGAACGGGCAGCCTGTTGGGCGGTACGCCACCCCAGGTGCCCCGCCGCACCCGCATCCGCACGCCTGCCCGGTGGCCGCCCGCGCCTCGGTGGAGCACGTCGTGTCCGGCGGGAGGATGTCCCGAGGATCCGTCCACTGCCCGGCAGGGACCCCTCTGTCGCCTTGCAGGCCGGGGATTCCTGAGCGATGGCCAGGAGCGTCCGTCGTCCGGATACCAGGCCCCGTATTCCTGAGCGGATGGCCAGGAGCGTCCGTCGTCGCGATACCAGGCCCCGTATTCCTGCCCGGTGGCGCGGGGCCGGCGTCGAGGCCCACCCTGCCGTCTGGCCTGCGAATCGTGGGCCGTTTGCTATAGTTCGCGAACCATGGACAAGGCATTCGAAGCCGCCTTCGCGCAGCCGGTCGCGTACATCATCGCCATCGGCGTCTCGGCGGTGCTGGTCGGACTGCTGCTGCGCTCCGCGCTCGTGCCCGAGGGACGCTACAGCGCCCTGTCCCATGCCGTCACCGGGCGGAACAGCCGCTGGCTATTCCTGATCCTGATCGTCGTGTGGGCCGTCGCGATGGGAGCGATGAACTTCCTGTCGCTCTCGTACCTGACGGTCGGCGGGCTGGCGTTCGTGGGGCTGCTGCTCGGACTGCTGCTCTTCATGGGCTTCATCTGGTCCGTGATCGGGGGCTGAGGGCCCTCCCGGGTCACCGATTCCGGGTCGCCGATCCCGGCCCACGGACCCGGCCCCCCGGATCCCGGCCCACGGTCCCGGCACCGCCGGATCCCGGCCCACCGGATCCGGCCCACGGACCCCGGGCACCGATCCGGACGCACAGGATCCGGCCGCGGACCTCGGGCACCGATCCCGGCGCACGCCCAGCCATCGGGGGCACGCCCGCCATCGGGGCACCGATGCGCAAGCGCCGACCCAACGCTCTCGATCCGGCTCATATGACGGCCTTCGGTCCGCCGGCCCTGTCCTTCGCGCCTCGCTTCCGGCTATGCTGCCGCCATCGCCCGCGCGATCCGCGTCTCCGGTCGCGCCCATGCACCGCGCGCGCCGGAGGTACTTCGTGAAGCACGTCACCGTCACCTGGGATCCGGGGCGCGGCACGTTTCAGGCCCGCGGCGCGCGGGACGCGCAGCCGATCGAGATGGCCGCGCCCACGGATGAGCGCGTCCTCAATGCCATCTCGCCGTCCGAGACCCTCCTCGCGGCGGTCGGGGGGTGCTCGGCGTGGGACGTGGTGGAGATCCTGCGCAAGCAGCGCCAACCCGTGACCGGCGTGGAGCTGCGCGTGGAAGGCGAGCAACTCGACGTGGCGCCCTGGCCGTTCACCCGCGTGCGCGTCACGTACGTCGTGTGCGGCCGCGGGATGGATCCGGCCGCGGTGGAGCGCGCCGTCCGGCTGAGCACCGAGAAGTACTGCTCGGTGATCGCGACGATCCGGGGGGTCGCGAACGTCGAGAGCGAGATCGAGCTGATCGAGGAGAGCGGGCCCGGCGAGGGCTGCGAGCCCGTCGGGGCGGGTCGGCGGGAGGCCTGAATCGGCTGACGTGCGCCGGATGACGCCCGGCGTCGGCGGGGTCGCTGCCGTGCCCGAGCCGGCACCGGGCAGCGCCGTACCCGCACCGACCGGATCGCGACCCCCGGGACGCTTCGGCGCCATCGGCGCGTGGGTCGCGCGCCACCCGTGGCCCGTCGTCGGAGCGTGGGCCGCCCTCATCCTGATCGCCGCTCCGCTGGCGCCCCGCGCGCCGGGGATTCTCAGCGCGGGCGGCTTCACCAGCAACCAGCTCGAATCGTCGAAGGCCCAGCTGGTCCTCGAGCAGCAGCTCGGGCTTCCGCCGTCGGCGCTCGTGATCGTCATCCAGTCCGAGACGACGGCCCGCGCCGGCAGTCCCGCGTTCGAGTCGGCGGCCGCCAGGGCGATCGCGAACGTGCCGCACGCCGAGCACGTCACGGGCCTGCTTCCCCACACGCTGAACCCGCACCAGGTCAGCGCCGACGGCAGCGTCGTCTACGACGTGGTCTCGCTCGACCTCCAGCCGGACCAGTCGCCCGAGGCGCTGGCACCCGTGCAGGCCGCACTGGTCCCGCAGCCCGGCATCCGGACGTACCTCGCGGGCGGCCCCGCCTTCTACGGCGACATCCAGACCGTGTCGGAATCCGACCTGCGCCGCAGCGAGCTCGTCTCGCTTCCGCTGGCCGCGATCGCGCTGCTGCTCGTGTTCGGGAGCGCCGTGTCCGCGGCCGTCCCGCTGGCCGTGGGAGGCACGGCCGTGCTCCTGTCGCTCGCGATCATCTTCGTGCTGGCCAGCCTCACGCCCATGAGCATCTTCGTGCTGAACCTCACGACGCTCCTCGGGCTGGGCCTGGGGGTCGAC
The DNA here is from genome assembly GCA_963757865.1 of uncultured Chloroflexia bacterium. GTDB lineage: Bacteria > Chloroflexota > Limnocylindria > Limnocylindrales > CSP1-4 > JAJYNJ01. The sequence continues at coordinate 119,765 of CAVWSU010000007.1, read as the reverse complement.
TACTCGCTGCTGATGACGAGCCGGTTCCGCGAGGAGCTCGGGCGGAGGGGCGGCGGCCGTCTGCCCGACGGGAGGATCGACCGCGAGGCGGTGGAGTCGGCCGTGGCCGTCACCGTCGCGTCGGCCGGGCGAGCCGTGTTCTTCAGCGGGCTGACGGTCCTCCTCGGCCTGGCCGGGCTCGTCCTCTTCGAGTTCATGATCCTGCGCTCGGTGGGGGCCGCCGGCGCGATCGTCGTGGGTCTCGACGTGGCCGCCTCCATGACGCTCCTGCCCGCCCTGCTCACGATCGCCGGCCCGCGGATCGACGCGCTGGCCGTGCGACGGCTGCGCCACCGCGACCCGGATGCCGGCGAGAGCGGCTGGGGACGGCTGGCGCGCTGGGTGATGGCCCGCCCCGTGCGCGTCTTCGTGCCCACGCTCGCACTCCTCGTCCTGTTCGGCGTGCCGTTCCTCCACGCCCGCTTCAACGCCCCGGACGCCAGCATCCTCCCGGAGAGCGTCCCCTCCCGGCAGGCGTACGACCTGCTGGTCCGCGAGTTCGGGCCGGGAGAGTTCGACCCGCTGCTGCTGGCGATCCACACGACGGGACCGGTCACGAGCCCGGCCAACGTCGGCAAGCTGTACGACTGGTCGCGACGAATCGCCGCGGATCCGCGGGTGGTTCGCGTGCAGGGGATCGTGGATCTCGACCCGCGCCTGGGCAAGGCGCAGTACGAGCTGCTCTACTCGACGCCCGGTGGCCCTCCCGACCGGTTCGCCGCCACCCAGCTGCAGGCCACCACCCGGGGCGACCTCACCACCTTCTCGGTCTACACGCCGTACGACCCCAACCGCAGCGCGTTCCGCGCGCTCGTGGACGAGCTGCGCAGCCCGTCCTCGGCGCTGGCACCGCCGCCGGGGATCACCGTGCAGGTGGCCGGTGGCGCGGCGGACGTGGCGGACGTGGTCGGGGCGGTCGCCGCCGAGTTTCCCCGCACGGCGCTCTTCCTCGTGATCACCACGTACCTCGTGCTGTTCCTGCTCCTGCGATCGGTGGTGCTGCCGCTCAAGGCCCTCGTCATGAACAGCCTCTCGATCGTGGCGAGCTTCGGCGCACTCGTGTGGATCTTCCAGGACGGCAACCTCTCGAAGGTGCTCGGCTTCCAGCCGCTGGGGTTCGTCGAGACGACGCAGCCCGTGATCCTGTTCTGCGTGCTGTTCGGGCTGTCCATGGACTACGAGGTGTTCCTGCTGAGCCGCATGAAGGAGGTCTACGACCGGACCGGGGACAACCGGGAGGCGGTGGCACGGGGGCTGGAGCGGTCCGGGCGGATCGTGACGAGCGCCGCGCTGATCGTGGTCGTCGTGGCCGGGTCGTTCTGCGTTCGCCGACATCGTGCTGATCAAGGCACTCGGCCTGGGCGTCGCCATCGCCGTGGCCCTCGACGCGACCGTGGTCCGCGCGCTGCTCGTGCCCGCCACGATGCGGCTCCTGGGCGACTGGAACTGGTGGATCCCGCGCCGCCTGGCGCGCTGGGTCGAGTCGCGCCTCCCGCTCATCGAGGGCGCGACGATCCTCCAGGTGGTGGCCCTGATGCTGGTGGCGGCCCTCGTGCTGGCAGCCTGCTCTCCGGGCGGCCGCGTGCTCGGCACCGACCCGACGCCGCAGCCGGTGGTCCCCACGGCGTCCCCGTCGCCGTCGCAGGCGCCCGATCCGCAGCCGATCGCGTTCCCGAGGGACGAGGCTCCGCACGATCGCCTGACCGAGTGGTGGTACTACACCGGACACCTGCAGGCGGCCGACGGCCGTCGCTTCGGGTTCGAGTTCGTGATCTTCCGGGCGGAGCGCGGGTCGTTCCCGGTCTCGTGGGCGTCGCACCTGGCCCTGACCGACGAGACGGGCCACACGTTCGTGTACGACCAGCGCTCGGAGATCGGTCCACAGGTCGACCTGGCAGGCTCCAGGGCACTGATCCGGAGCGACGTCCAGCCACCGATTCCCGACGCGCTGCTGCGTGCGCTGCCGCCGGGGATCGGGCCGGCGGCCGGCTTCCTGCTCGCGATCTCGGGGCAGGCGAACGCCCAGGGCCAGCCGGGAGCAGCGCCGGCGCCTGCCGGGGCGTCGCCGGGCGCGGTGCGTCGTCGCCGGGCGCGGTGTCGCCGGGTGCGGTGTCGCCGGCTGTCGGGTTATCGCCCGCCGCGCCGTCCGCCACGTCCGGGTCGCCCTGGCTCATGGCCGGTATCGGCGGGCACGACCTGATCAGCGCGACGAGCGCCGAGGCCGGGTTCTCGATCCAGCTGCGGCTCGATGCCGGCGGCCGCCCGCCCGTCCTGCACGGCCAGGCCGGCTGGATCGACTTCGGGGCCGCCGGCGGCTCCTACTACTACTCGCGCACGCGCATGGCGGCCCAGGGGACGCTGACGGTCGGCGGCCGCCAGCTGACCGTCGCGGGCGAGGCCTGGTTCGATCACCAGTGGGGCGACTTCATCGCCGTGGGCGCCGGCGGGTGGGACTGGTTCGCGGTGAACCTGGCCGACGGCACCGACCTGACGCTGTCGCTCGTCCGCGATCGGACCGGCGGCTACCCGCTCGTGTACGGGACGCTCGTCCACGCGGACGGCACGTACGAGCACCTCGTGGGGTCGGCGTTCACCGTCACGGTCACGGCGCACTGGACGAGCCCTGAGACCGGTGCGACCTACCCGGCGGGCTGGACGATCCGCGTGCCGTCCCAGGACCTCACCATCTCGCTGCGCCCGACCGTCGCGAACCAGGAGCTCGACACGCTCGCCACGACGGGCGTGGTCTACTGGGAAGGATCGCAGGTCGTGACGGCTCAACGCGGCGGCCACGCGCTGGGAGGCGAGGCATACGTCGAGCTGACCGGTTACGGCCCGTCGGGCACGACCGGGCCCGCCGCGACTGCGCCGCCCGTGCCCTGACGCAGCGCCAGCCGGCGATCCGCCTGCTCAGGGGGCCCAGAGGCCGCCCGTCTCCGTCATCCAGTCGGCGACCAGCGTGCACGCCCGGTCGAGGTCTCCGTCGGTCATGTCGATCTCGAGTACCGGCAGGGTCGACCGTTCCCCCAGCTGCCGCAGGAGATCCTGCTCGCGCACGAAGGCCTGCAGGTCGTCGTACTGGCCCGGGTTCCCCGAGACGGTGAGGCGGTCCGCACGGGCCTCGTCGAACGTGTCCTCGCGACGCGTGCAGAGCACGACGTGGAACCCGAGCGGGCGAAGTCGATCCTCGAGCCAGCCGAAGTCCGGGTGGCGGCCCGTCGCGATCTGCCATGCGAGCGTCGAGAGATGGAACCGGTCCACGACCCACGAGTAGTGCGGCAGCAGCTCGAACAGCCGCGCCCAGGTCGCGTACGTCTCGAACGCGCGGCTCTCCTCCTCCGGCGCGTAGTTGACGAGTCCCCGGCCCCACGGGGTATTCGAGAAGCCGCACCACTCCGCCGAAATGAGGGGGGCGTGGTACCGGTAGCGGCGCGGGCCGACGATGCGCGGGTGCTCGTTGAGGGCGAACGCGAGGTCGGTCTTGTGGGTGAGCCTCGTCCCCTCGAGGATGATCTTTGGCGTCAGCTTGTCGTGCGCCACGTCCCTGCCTCGTGAGCCGCCTCCGGATCGCGCCGGCCGGATCGCGGACCGGCGCCCGCTTGGGGCCGACACGGAGCCTACGCCCCCGCGTGACGAGCCGGACGACAAAGATCGACGGGCGGCGTTTCCGCCGCCCGTCGACCCCTTCCGAGTGCGCTGCCCTGGTGCCGGCCGTCAGGAGACCGTGCCGGGGTGCGCGGATGAGAGTTCGTGAGGGACGCCCAGCGCCTGGGCCTCGTCACCCAACACGTCGTCGCTGCCGAGGCGCGAGAGGAACCGGACGAAGAGGTAGCCACCGGTAAGGCCGAAGAGGACCAGCGAAAGGTCGAGGAAGGGCCAGGCCAGGGGGTTGACCCACCCGGCGTCGGCGTTCTGCGCCGTCAGGACGCCGGACACCCACCCGAAGCCGCCGACGCTGTTCCAGATGTCGACCTGGTCGCCGGCCTCCACGCCGTAGATCTGCGGGACGATGTACAGCGCCGACGCGATCACGAGCAGGATGCTGACCCACCGGAACGCGACCGGATCGTCGTCCGCGTCCCTGGTGAGCTTGATGACGAGCGCCCAGAAGAGGATCACGGCGGCGAGCGGGGCCGTGATCGGCAGCCCCAGGCCGATGTACAGGTTCGGCATGAGGAAGATCATGCTCAGCGCGAGCGTGATGATCATCAGACCGTCCCGGATGAGCACGTACGAGAGCCACCACACGTCACCGCCGAAGCGGAGCGTGAGGCCCTGCAGGAACCGCACCACGTACGGGCGGGCGAAATGCAGGATCAGGGTGAAGGCCCACAGGATGGGCAGCACGGCCGCGAGCGAGAACACCATCCAGGTGGAGCTCCCGCTGACGAGGTCGGTGGCCAGCTGGTCAGCAGTCATGTCGTACGACTCCTAGGCGTTGCCGCGCGGGCGGCTGACGGTCTCGCGCAGGTTGAACGCGACGGCGACGAGCCCGAGCGCGCCAACGATCAGTGCCGAGATGTAGCAGAGCGGAAGCGACCAGTTCGTGTTCTGCGAGCTCACGAAGATCGACGCCAGGGTGTTGCCGCTGCTCGACCCGATCTGCGTCACCTGGACCCCGAGGAGGTACGGCACGATGTAGAGGGTCGCGCCGAGGCCGAGGAGCAGCGTCTGGACCTGGAACCACTTGCGGTCCGCGTCGCCCTTCGTCACCAGCTTGATGACGAGCACGGCGAACGCGCAGGCCGCCGCCAGGCCGCCGGTGATCGGGAGATTCTGACCCTTCACCACGTCGGGATAGAAGAAGATGAAGCTGCCCAGGAAGACCTGCACGAGGAAGATGTCGCGGGCGCCCACGTAGATGATCCACCAGAGATCGGCGCCCAGGCGGAGCGTGAACTTGCGCAGGTTCGTGAGCATGTAGGGGCGGGCAAGGTGCAGTGCCACGACGAGGAGCCACAGCGCGACCAGCGCGGCCGCGATGGTTCCCTCGACGAAGCTTTCCCCGGCGTCGAAGAACGCCGAGACCTGATCCGGGGTCATCGGTCACCTCCTGGGGTGGTCGGGATCGGAGCCGGCGCGCGACCGGGCATCGTGGGTGGCACGACGACGGGCCGGGCGTCTCCCGGCCCGCGGCCCGAGACGACCTGCACCACTCCACAGCTGTAGACGGCGTCGCAGCGGAAGCATCGCGATGCTTCCGCCCGCGCCTGGGCTTCCTCGAACCCGGGCTCGTTCGCGGCGAAGGAGCCCGCGACGTACTCGGGATGCTGGACGTGTTCCCGCGGCCGGGCGGCGATGTCGAGGCGGAGCGACTTCTCCCGCTGACGGGGGTACCGCACCGCGGCGAGGATCTCCGCTTCGCCGTCACGGGCGCCGGAGAGGTACTCGTGGATGGAGGCGGCCGCCCGCCGCCCGTTGGCGACCGCGTCGATGACGGTCTTGGGGCCCGAGACGACGTCGCCACCGGCGAACACGCCGGCACGGCCCGTCGACAGGGTGCGCGGGTCGGCCATGATGCCGGCCCACGAGCTGACCTCGATGCCGGCTCCCTGCGGGAGGATCGACGGATCGGGCTCCTCGCCGATCGCGACCAGGATGGTCGCGCACGAGAGTTCGAAGTTGCTTCCCGCCACGGCCTCCCAGACCGTGCGGCCGGACTCGATGCGACCGGTCGGCTGCTGGATGCGGCAGCGGATCGATCCGGCCCGCCCGTTGCCGAGCACCTCGTCGACGACGATACCGGTGCGGATCGTGACGCCTTCGCGCTCGGCCGCATCGACCTCCTCGCGCTGTGCCGGCATCTCGGTGCGCCCGCGCCGGTAGAGGACGGTCACCGAATCGGCGCCACTCCTGAGCGCGGACCGGGCGGCGTCCATGGCGGTGCTGCCACCGCCGACCACGACCGCCGGGCCCGAGAGACGCGGCCCCTCGCCCAGGTTGACCTGCTTGAGGAAGAGCGTGGCGGGCACGACGCCGGCGAGCTGGTCGCCGGGAACCCCGAGCCGGCGGCTCTTCGAGGCGCCCGTCGAGAGGAACACGGCCTTGTACCCGCTCGCCTCGAGATCGCTCAGGCTGAAGTCGCGGCCCATGGCGTTGTCGAGGCGCAGATCGACGCCCAGGCCCACGATCCTGTCGATCTCCTCGCGCAGCGCCTCGCGCGGGAGGCGATACGCGGGGATCCCGATGGCCATCATGCCGCCCGGCACGGGCATCGCCTCGAAGACGGTGACGCCGTACCCGAGACGGGCGAGGTAGTAGGCGGCCGACATGCCTGCCGGGCCGCCGCCGACGATCGCCACCCGCTCCGGCCGGCGCGTCTTCGGCGGCTGGATCGCGGGCAGTTTCCCGTGCTCGGCGGCGAAGCGCTTGAGCGAGCGGATCGCGACCGGCTCGTCGAGCGTGCCCCTGCGGCACGCCGATTCGCACGGCGCCGTGCAGATCCATCCGCAGACGGACGGGAACGGGTTGACCTCGGCGGCGACCGCGTACGCGTCGTCGTACCTGCCCTGTGCGATCAGGCCGACGTATCGACCCGCGTCCGTTCCGGCCGGGCATGCGTTCTGGCACGGGGCGCGGGGATCGCGCCGCTCGTCGACCATGGTGCGCCAGGCCTGCCACGGCTGGGGCCGCTCGCTGGTCCGCCACGTGAAGAGCGGGGCGAACGGCTCGGGATGATCCGGCTTGAGCGACTCGCGCGTGACCTCCGACAGCGGGATCCACCCGTTCGACTGGGCGGCGGCCACGGGCCTCGTGAGAGGACCCTGCCGTGCGGCCAGCGGCGTGTCGCCGGAGACCGTGTCGAGCATCACGACCTGGACGGGGCACTCGCGCACGCAGATCCCGCAGCCGATGCACTCGCCGACCTGCGTCGGGTACTCCATCATCCAGCGCAGGGGGGCCGCCGCTCGAGAGCCGGTCTCGACGCCACCGTGCTCGGGGCGTGTCATGTCCAGCGCCTGCACCGGGCACACGTCCATGCACACGCCGCAGTTGATGCAGTTCCGGTCCTCGATCGTGATGCGGTAGCCCATGGGCCAGCCTCCGGTACAGGTCGTGCCCGGAGAATGGCGGAGCCGCGAGCGGTGGCACACACGCGACGGGATGGGCGGGTTTGCTCTCGACAGAGCGGGCGGGCGGTGCCGGATGGCCCGGGCCGTTCGGACCGAGGAACCCCCGGGGCGGCCTGCGGGCCGGCGGAATCGGGACGGCCAAGGCAGTTCGGACGAAAGCGCCTCCGGGCCGGCCTGACGGGGCCGGCGGAATCGGGACGGCCCGGGGCCGTTCGGACGAAAGCGCCCCCGGGCCGGCACGCGGGCCCGGCGGTGCCGCCGTCAGTCGGAGGGGATGAGCCCCTCGCGCACGGCTCGGGCGGCCAGCTCGGTCCGGCTCTGGGCGTGCAGCTTCTCGAGGATGTTCTTGAGGTGGAACTTGGCCGTGTTCTCGGTGATGCCGAGCCTGGACGCGATCTCCTTGTTGCGCAGTCCCTGCGTGACGAGCCGCAGCACGTCCAGTTCCCGCTCGGTGAGGCGGTCCGGGTCGACGGGAAGTCTCGGGCGATCGGGACGCAGGAACTCGTCGATGATCCGGGCGGCGGTGGCGGGCGTGATGGCGGCCTCGCCCCGCGACACGGCCTCCAGCATCGTGCGCAGCTGGGCGCTCTCCAGGTTCTTCAGGAGGTAACCCTGGGCGCCGGCCTTGATCGCCGTGAACAGGTCGTCCTCGGCCTCGCTCACCGTGAGCATCACGATGGCGATCTCCGGATGGTCGGTCCGGATCCGCTGCGTGGCCGCCAGGCCGGAGAGCCCGGGCATGCGCACGTCCATCAGCACGAGATCCGGGATCAGGCGATCGGCCAGCTCGACCGCGTCCTCCCCGTTCGATGCCTGCCCCACCACTTCGTGGCCCCACGCGGAGATCAGCGACGCGACACCGTCACGAAACAGTGCGTGGTCGTCGGCCAGCAGCACCCGCATCAGGCCACCCTCCTGCCCGTCGTGTTCAGCGTCGGGACGTGCAGCACGACGCGCGTGCCTCGCGGATCTCCCGCTTCGAACCGCAGCTCGGCGCCGATCGTGGCGGCGCGCTCCTGCATCGTGTGGAGCCCATAGTGCGGCCAGTCCGGCGGCGGCGAGCCGGACCCCGCCATTCCCCTGCCGTCGTCTTCGACCTGCACCACGAGTGTCCCCTCCTCCATGCCGAGCGCGACCACGACGCGGCGTGCCGATGCGTGCTTGCGAACGTTCGTGAGCGCCTCCTGCACGATCCGAAAGACCTGGGCCTGGACGTCCGGCGCAAGGACGAGCCCGCGCACCGACTCCGGTGCCTCAACCAGGGTGGCCAGCTTCGACGCCTCGGAAAATCGCTCCGCGTACTCCTCGAGCGCCCCCACGAGGCCCCGGTCGGGTGGAATCGGGCTCGACAGGCCCAGGATCGCCTCCCGCACGTCGACGTACACGGACCGCGCGGCGACGGCCAGCTCCGACAGCTGCACCCTGGCCGCATCGGTGCGCCCGGTAGACAGTAGCTCCGCCACGGCCTGCGACTTCGTGTTGACGTAGCCCAGGACCTGCGCAAGCCCGTCGTGCATCTCGCGCGCGATGCGCTCGCGCTCGCCCCGGACGGCGAGCTCGCGGAGCTCCCGCTGGAGCCGGTCGTTCTCGAGCGCAATGGCGGCCTGGCTGGCCAGGGACGACAGGGTCTCGACATCGCCGATGCCGTACGCGCGTCCCGCGCGCCCACCCACGGCCAGCGTGCCGATCGTGCGGTCCGCGAGCCGGAGCGGCGTGGCGAGGTTGGCGACGAGGTAGGACGGCCGGACGAACCGGCGGAACTCCTCCCCGGACTGGCCGGCTGCTGGATCGAGGGCCTCCGGAGGCCCGCTCGACGCCGCGAGCTGCGCCTCTCCCTCGGGACCGGCCAGGACCAGCACCGACACGTCTGCCGCCAGCAGGGTCCGCGCGTTCTCGACGACCGCGCGCAGGATCTCGTCGATGTCGAGCAGGGCCGTCATGGCCACACTCACGCGGTGCAGCGCCGCGGCCTCGGCGTGGCGCGCCTCGAGCTCCGAGTTGCGCTGGCGCAGCGTGCCGGCCAGCCGGTCGATCTCGCCGAATGCGTAGCGCCCGTAGACGATTGCCAGCCCCGACACGACCACCATCACGAGGAACGTGTCGCGGGGGAACGGCAGCTTCGGGTCGAGGAAACTGTCGGAGGCCACCTCGATCAGGCCGACCACGACGATCGGCACGACCACCGCGAGCCAGCGCCGGTGTATCTGCATCTGCGAACAGGGTACCCCGTCGCACGGACGAGGAGGGTGGAAGGCTATCCGTCGGAGGGTATCCGGGCCTGTCCTCCGCTACTCGAAGGAGGGGCGGGACGGCAGGCGGGCGCACGGGGAGCGTACGCATGCCGCGAATCGGTCCGGGGACGTGGCCCTCGGCCGGACACAAGGCCGGAGGCGCGGCCCGCGCCGCACCGGGACCCATGCCATGCCACCCGGTGACGGATGACTCTGGTCCGGCCCGCGAACAGGCCGGACGATGCCGATGTCCCGCAGTCATGAGCCGCGCAGGGGAGCCCACCGTCATGGCAACCGGAACGATCATCCACGCGTCCGCCTCCGCCGTCCCCGCCCCGCGCAATGGGGTCGCGGGCGGGATCGCGATCGCCGGCCTGCTGGTTCTCGGGATCGGCGCACTGGCTGGAGGGATCGCCCTCGCGTCGAAGCCGGACGGCAGCGTGATGCACTTCGACGTCGGCCTGCTGGCCGGAAGCCCCTTCGCCGACTACCTCTGGCCCGGGATCATCCTGGGCGGCCTGTTCGGGATCGGGTCGCTGGCCGTCGCGGTCATGGGCCTGCGACACTCGCTCGTCGCGCCGTTCCTGGCCTTCACCATCGGCTGCGCCCAGATGATCTGGATCGTGGTGGAGCTCGCCATCATCCGCGAGTTCAGTTTCCTGCATCCGACCATGTTCGGCATCGGGGCCGTGATCGCCCTCGCATCCGCACGCTGGGGCTGGCCCACGTTCCAGGGCTGGCGCTCGGGCCGCTGAGGGCGCCGGGCCTTCGAAGCTCCGCACCGCCAGTCGATCGCCGCCAGGCGCGCCGCCGACTCGTTGCCCACCCGGGCCAGGCCCGCACGAGCGCCTCGTTGCCCAGCCGGGCCGGGCCCGCACGAGCGCCTCGTTGCCCACCCAGCCCAGGCCCGCACGAGCGCCTGGTTGCCCACCCGGGCCAGGCCCGCATCCTGCAGAAGATTCTCGTGTGGAAACGTATGTCGGTTGCGGGCACCGACCGGGCGCCGCCGAATGGCGCGGCAGGCCCTTCGCAGGCTGGAACGATCGCCGGCCACGCTCGGGAACCGATCAGCCGGGAGCGCACGCGGCTCAGAAACCGGACGAGTCGGGGCCAGGGGCGGCGGCGCGGGCGGCGGATCCGACATACGGATCCATGGGAGCGTGAATTGCAGGAAAGGCGGCGGCAACCGCTCCCCTTGTGCTGCCGCGACCGATGCTCATGCGGCCGGCGCCGGGGCACCCGGCTGCCAAGGCACGCAGCGGCGCTCAGCGGCCCGACGCCAGGGCACTCGACCCCGCAGGCACGCTGAAGCGGCGCTCAACTGATGGCCGCGAGGGCCTCCAGTGCCCCGGGCAGGTCGGCGCGGCCGAACCCGAGGCGGAAGCGGTCGGGTAGGCATCCGAACGCCGGCCCCGGAGCGACGACGACACCCGCGGCCTCCCGCCAATGGGCAAGCACCACGTCGGGATCGCCCCCGTGGCGGGCGAGCAGGCCGGGGGTGATCCGGGCGACGGACACCGTCGTCGCGGCGGGCCGCTCCCAGGCAAACACGTGCGGGTGATCGGTGACGAACGTCGCGAGTCGTGCCATGTTGGCTTCGCATCGCGCGCGCGTCCGTTCCCTGAGCGCGGCATCGGCGCGAATCGCGATCGTCGCGAGCACCTCGGAAGGACCGGCGGCGCAGAGCGTCGTGTAGTCCTTGATCGACACGGCCCGCGACCGGAGGACCGCATCGCCGGTCACGAGCCAGCCGATGCGCAATCCGGCGAGCCCGTACACCTTGGACGTGACGCCCACGGAGACGGCACGCGAGGACAGCTCCGTCACCGATGGCGCGGTGGCGGACGACCATTCGAGCCCGCGGTACACCTCGTCCCCGACGATGCGAATGCCTGCGTCGTCGCAGCGAGTCACGATCGAGCGCAGCTGGCCCGGTGTGGCGGCAACACCCGTCGGGTTGTGCGGCGTGTTCAGGACGAGCAGCGCGACGCCGGGGCGCAGCGCGTCCATGAGCCGGTCGAAGGGGAATCGCCAGGCGTCGCCGTCCTCATCGACGGGAACCAGTTCGAGGCGCGCCCCCATGGCACGCGGCATCTCGTGGAGAGACTGGTACGCAGGCGTGAGCGCAACGGCGCGGTCTCCCGGCCGGAGCGCGGCCGCGAACGCGAGCATGAGCGCCTCCGCAGCCCCGATCGTGACCACGACGTCGTCGGGTGACCGGCCGGGATACAGGCCGGCGATCGCGGCGCGCAGTTCCGGGTCGCCGGCGGCCGTGCGGTAACCGAGCCGGAGCTGCTCCCATCGCTCGCGCTGATCCGGATCGGCGAGCGCGAGGAGGTCGGCGACCGAGAGCGTCTCGGGGTCGGACGAGCCCAGCTGGTACGGCAGGTCGAACTCGAACCGGTCGAAGAACCGTTCGAGCGTGAAGTCGGGGAGGTTGCCCAGGCGCGTGACGGCTGCGCCGGGCATGTCGGCGCCGGCTGCCGCGAGCCGGACCTGTCCGGGTGGCGCGTGACGGCTGCGCCGGGCATGTCGGGCCCGGGCGCGTCCGGACCGGGACCGCTCGTCCGGTGGGTCATCGGGCGGCTCTGCCGCTCACCGGGGCATGACCGCCACCGCTCGCGCGTGCGACCGCCCATCCGATCCGTCGTCGGCGCGACCGTCCGTCCGGGCCGGCAGGGGCCCTGCCAGGCATCATCCGGGAGCCCGTCGGGGCATCATCGGGCACGAGCGGGAAGGTGCACGCGCGTTTCATCGCGGCTCCGGCGCTTCGTCGATCTCGGCGCGCGTCGGCATGCCCTCGCGCGCACCATGCCGCAGCGTGGCCAGGCCTCCGGCGGTCCGCCCCCGCCGCACCGCCTCGACGAACGGTCGCTCCTCGGCGAGCGCCGCCGCCAGGGCGCCGTTGAAGGCGTCGCCCGCGCCGACCGTGTCCACCGGCTCGACCTCGAGCGCCCGGAAGGTCCTGTCCACGTCGGGGCCGAACGCAAGGACCCCTCGCGCACCCAGCGTCACGGCGACGCGCAGCTCACGGTCGACCGCCGCGAGATGCCGGACCGCGCGATCGGGATCGCCGGCGAGCGCGGGCACCAGCCGGTCGAGTTCGACCTGGTTGGGCGTGAGGTGGGTCGCCATCCGCAGCAACGCTGCAGGGACGTCGCGCGCGGGAGCCGGGTTGAGGATGAAGCGGGCGCCGGCCTGCCGGGCGACGAACGCCGCGGCGAGCACGGCGTCGATCGGAACCTCGAGGCTCGCGAGCAGGACCGAGCCCCGGCCGAGCAAGCGCGCCAACGCAGCCTCGACATCGGTAGCCGTCAGTGCCTGGTTGGCCCCGGGGGCGACGGCGATCTGGTTCTCGCCCGACGCGTCGACGGCGATCAGCGCCGTCCCGGTTGCGACGCCGGGTCGCACGAGGACGGACTCGCAGCTCACGCCCTCTTCGCCGAGGGCCTCCAGTGCCTGCCGGCCGAACGTGTCGTCTCCGACGGCGCCGACGATGGCGACCGACCCCTCGCGCGGCCCGCCCCTCAGCGCCCGGGCAACGGCGACGGCCTGGTTCCCGCCCTTGCCGCCCTGGTGCATGGTGAACGTCCCGCCCACCACGGTCTCGCCGGGCGCGGGCAGCGGCGCTCCGCTGACCATCATGTCCACGTTGATCGCGCCGAGGACGACGACGGCGCAGCCTCGCCCGTCGGCCGGCCCAGCGCCGGTCATCCGGTGACGAACTCCCCGCCGTCGATGCCGAGCACGTTGCCGGTCATCCACTCGGTGCCTTCGCGGGAGAGCGTCACGATTGCGCGTGCCACGTCCTCGGTGGTCGTCATGCGCCCGCTCGGGTTGCGCCGCCGGGCGACGTCCACGAGCTCGTCCCGCTCCGGGATCTGCAGCAGGGCATGCGTCATGGTGACGCCCGCCCGAATCGCGTTGCAGGTGGCCCCGATGCCGCGCCGGCCGAGCTCCATCGCCAGCTGGCGGCAGTGTGACTCGAGCGCCGACTTTGCCGCGCTCACGGCGCCGTAGCTCCCCACGACCCGCGTCGAACCCTCGCTGGTCATCGCGTAGATCCTCGAGCCGGCCTCGATGAAGCCCCCACGCACGAGATCCTGTGTCCAGTACACGAGGCTGTGGGCCATCACGTCGAGGGTCATTTCCATGTTCTTCCGGTTGATGGCCTCGCCGGGATCGGGAGCCAGGAACGGCTTGAGCGTGCCGAACGCCAGCGAGTGCATGAGGACGCGCACGTACGAGTGCCCGCCGCCGGCCTCGTCCCGGTCGAAGCGCTCCCGCAGTTCGGCGAGGACGCGGCCGCGCTGCTCATCGTCGGCCGCGTTGACGTTGAAGAAGTGCGCCTCGCGCCCGAACGACTCGATCCGGGCCCGGATCTCGTCCACGTGGGCCATGCCGGCGCGCCTGTCCAGGTGCACGCCCGCGATGTGGTAGCCGTCCTCGGCGAGGGCCAGCGCGGCTGCCTCCCCGAAGCCGCTGCTGGCGCCCAGGATCAGCGCCCACCGCTCGCGTTCGTCCGCCACCGCGTGCTCCTCCACTCCTCGGTCGCGCCGGAGTCTAGCAGCGACGCCGCGCCGGGATCGGGAGACGCGACGGAGCGACGCGCACGAGTGGACGCCCGGGGGCCCGAGGCGGCGTCGACCGGGCGGAGCGATTCGGCCCTGGCGATGCCGCCGCGACGCGGCCGTGTCGACGGCCCGGCTCTCCACTCCCTCCCGAGCCGTCAGACGGCGCCCGCGGCCCGCATCCGGGCAACCTCGTCCGGGGCGAACCCCAGCTCGGCGAGCACCTCGTCCGTGTGCTGGCCGAGCAGCGGCGGCGCGCTCCGCACCGATCCCGGCGTGAGCGAGAGCTTGAACGGGATGCCCGTCGTGCGCAGCTCCCCCGCCGTTGGATGGGCCACCGACTCCACCATGCGCCGGGCTCGCGCCTGCGGGTCGGCGAAGACGGCCGCCAGGTCGTTGATCGGCCCGCTCGGGACGTCCGCCGCGAGCAGGCGGTCCGTCCAGTCGGCGGAGGTTCGCGTGGCGAACCGTGGCGACAGGGTCGCCCGCAGCTCGCTCCGGTGCTCCACGCGCCGCGCGTTGGACGAGAACCTCGGATCCGTGGCCAGCTCCGGCAGGTCGAGAGCCTGGCAGAAGCGCGGCCACTGCCGGTCGCTGCCGACGGCGACGGCGATCGACCCGTCGGCGGTGCCGAACGTCTCGTACGGCGTGATGTTGGGGTGCTCGTTGCCGAGCCGCCCGGGCACGAGTCCTCCGACGAGGTAGTTGGACGCCTGGTTGGCCAGCCAGGCGATCGTCGATTCGAAGAGGCTGATGTCGATGCGCTGGCCGTGCCCCTCCGCCGGCGATCCGTCCCGATCGCGACCGAGCACGGCCGCCAGCACGGACACCGCTCCGAGCATCCCGGTCGCCAGGTCGACGACCGCCACCCCGACCTTCGTCGGCTGGCCGCCGGCCTCGTCGGGTGCCCCCGTGATCGACATGAGCCCGGCCATCGCCTGGACGATGAAGTCGTAGCCCGGCCGCTCCGCGTACGGTCCGTCGGGTCCGAAGCCGCTGATCGCCAGGTGGACGAGCCGCGGATTCAGTCGGTCGAGCTCGTCGTCCGGAAATCCGAGGCGGGCCAGGCCGCCGACGCGCTGGTTCTCCACGAGCACGTCGGATGTCGAGAGAAGACGGCGCAGGACCTCCCGCCCCTCGTCGGTCCGGAGGTCGAGCCGGATCCCCCGCTTGTTGCGGTTGATCGCCAGGTAGTACGCCGCCTCCCCCTGGTAGCCGGGCTCGGCTCGCGGGTCCACGGCAGCGTAGACGGCGCCGGCCTCCGGGGCGCCGGCCCACGGGGGACCCCAGCGCCGGGTTCCGTCACCGTCGGGAGGCTCCACCTTGATCACGTCCGCCCCGAGGTCCGCGAGCAGCATCGTGCAGTACGGCCCGGCGAGTACGGTCGAGAGGTCGCAGACACGGAGGCCCGCCAGCGGTCCGCCTGATGTGGTTCCGGCGCTCGCCATGTCCTCTCCCGCCACCAGCGTCGCACCTGAGGTGCCCGCGATCGGCCGCGCAATACCGGTCTTTCACGGCCCCGTGCCGCCGTGGCGGGGGCGACGGTCCCGATCGGCCCGGCCGGCCGCAGTCTGGCACACCCACGCAGGTTCGCGGATACCATGCGCGCCATGACCGCACGCCTGACCCTGATGACCGTCCACGCCCACCCCGACGACGAGACCATCACGACCGGCGGCATCATGGCGAAATACGCCGCCCAGGGCGTCCGCGTCGTGTGCGTCACCTCGAACCAGGGCGAGAACGGCGAGATCGTCGTTCCCGAGCTGGACACCCCGGAGAACCACGCGCGGCTGGGGGAGATCCGGCAGGTCGAGCTGGCTCGCGCGCTCGCGCACCTCGGCCCCATCGAGCACCGCTGGCTGGGGTACCGCGACTCGGGGATGATGGGGACGCCGGAGAACGACGATCCGCGCGCCTTCTGGCAGGCCGACATGGACGAGGCGATCGGCCGCCTGGTGCGGATCGTCCGGCAGGACCGGCCGCACGTGATCGCCTCGTACAACGATTTCGGCGGGTACGGCCACCCGGATCACATCCGCGCGGCCCTCGTCGCCAAGGGAGCCTTCGCCCGCGCCGCCGATCCGGTCTGGTACCCCGAGCAGCTGGAGGGGCCGGACGCCGTCGAGCCCTGGCGCCCGCTCAAGCTGTACGAATTGGTGTTCGACATCGAACGCCGGGACGAGATGGCCCGCCTGCTCGAGGAGCGCGGAATCCGCTCCTGGTGGGCGGCCGATCCCGATGAGACCGACGAGCAGCGGACGGAGCGCGAGGGGTACATGGCGCGGATGGCCGCGGCCACCGGCCCCAGGACGACGCGCATCGATGTCGGCGACTTCCTGGCCGCCAAGCACGCGGCGCTCAAGGAGCACGTGACCCAGATGTCCGCGGACAACCCGTTCATCGCGCTCGGGCCCGAGGACTGGCGCCAGTTCGCAGGGGCGGAGGAGTTCACGCTTCGCGAGTCGTGGGTCGTGCCGACGCGGATCCCCGAGGACGACCTGTTCGCCGGTCTGCGCTAGATCCGCTCCTCCGGGCACGACATCCGGTGCCGCCCGGCATACGCCGACGAACCCGGACCGGCCGGCGGCCGACCGTCAGTGCGCGTGCTGCAGCAGGTACACGGCGACGACGAAGATCGCGGATGCCGCCAGGAAGCCGACGCTGATCCCCGCCACGAGCAGCCACAGCCCACGTCGCGAATCCCGGTCCCACCGGACGCTCCTCGCCGAAGACGAACGCGGACAGGTCCAGGTCCTGCCAGGATTCCAGGTCCTGGAGCATCGTGCCCGCGTCCGCGTACCGCTCCTCCGGGTCCTTCCGGAGCGCCTTCCGCACGATGGCCTCGAGCGGCGGCGGGATCGCCGGGTCGATCTCGCGCAGCGACGGCACAGGCGCGTTCACGTGCTGATTCATGACCGCCAGCGGATTGTCGCCTTCCCACGGCACCCGCCCGGCCAGCATCTCGAACAGCATCACCCCGAGCGCGTAGACGTCGGTGCGGGCATCCCCGCGCCTGCCCTGGACCTGCTCGGGCGCCATGTAGTCGGGCGTCCCGATGGTCGACGTCAACCAGCGCCAAGTGAGCCTGCGTGCGCCGGTCATCAGGGCGATGCCGAAGTCGGTGACCACGACGCGGCCTTCCGGCGTGACCAGGACGTTCTCGGGCTTCAGGTCGCGGTGGTAGATGCCGAGCGCGTGCGCCGAGGCCATGGCCCGGGCGAGCTGCTCGGCGACGTCGACGGCCTCGGCGATGGGCAGGCGGCCGAGCCGCCTGAGCCGGGCGCGCAGCGTCTCGCCCTCGATGTACTCCATCACCAGGTAGGGCCGGCTGCGATCCTCCCCCAGGTCGAAGGAGCGCTGGATGCCGGGATGGTCCAGGCGCTTCACGATCTCGAGCTCGCGCCGGAAGCGATCGAAGGCGGACACGTCGCCCATCAGCGACTCGTGCGGGCACTTCAGCACGACCCGGCGATCCGTGGGATCCGTGGCGAGGTAGACGTCGCTGAACGCGCCGTGCCCGATCGCCTCCACGATGCGGAACCGGTCGAGCGTGTCGCCGGGTTTGAGCTCGGCACTCACGAGATCGGCCGGATCACGTGCCGAGCACGCGGCGCCACAGAGGTCGCCGTTCGGAGGCCTCGTCGAACGAGCCGGCCGCGCCGGTCCGCAGGATCCGCAGCGCGATCACGCTCGCATTATCGTCGGCGCCCCTCGCGATCGAACGATCGACGAGATCGCGCACCCCGTGCTCGAGCTCGCCCTCCATCGCCCCGATCATCTCGCCGGAGGAGATCCCGCTCCAGGCGCCGTCCGTGCAGAGCAGGAACACGTCGTCGTCGCGGATCTCGCCCGACCGTACGTCCACCCGCACCGTGATGTCTCCGCCGAGGGACCTGGTGAGGAGGTGGCGTCCGGGATGGGCCGCCGCCTGGTCGGGCCGGATCAACCGCATCCGCAGGAGCTCCATCGCCTGGGAGTGATCGGTGGTCAGCAGCTCGAGCGTCTGGTCGCGCAGCCGGTAGACCCGGCAATCACCCACGTGCGCGATCCACGCGGACGTCGCGGTGAGCGCGACGGCGGTCAGGGTCGTCTGGGAGCCGCGACGCCGATGGGAGCCCGGTTCCCGGCGCGCATCACCCGCGCCGCCCTGTCCGTCGTGGCCGGCCGCCGCGCGTCCCTCTGCCGCGTCCCTGCCTTCCCGCAGATCGCCCGTGAGCAGGCGGGCATTCACCTCTTCGAACGTCCCGCGAAGGACGTCCGCCATCCTCCCGAGCGCGCCGGGCGGGGCCATCCGCTCCAGGAGGGTCGTGATCGCGAAACGGCTTGCCACGTCGCCGTCGGCATGTCCACCCAGGCCGTCCGCGATGGCAGCCACGACGATCGGGCCCGAGAGCTGCGCCCGGGGAAGGTGCTCGTCCCCTGCTCGCCCGGGTACCCACACGCGGTCACCCGGCACCGCCCAGCCGACCCGGTCCTCGTTGCGCCCCCTGACGGGACCCGTCACGGAGAGGCCGGCCAGTTCGACCCGGACGCCGGCCGGCTCGCCGGAGGCGTCCGGCTGCTCGGGCCAGGGTCGCAGGCGGATCTGCCGGCCGCGCCGTTCCACTGACGAAGCCGTCACCGCCTGCGACACCCGGCGCTCTCTGCGCCCGGCCCCGTCATCGCGGTCGCGAGCGCGTGTTCATCGGGCCGCGGCCGCGCCGTCGGGGAGCACGCGGTCGCGAGTGCGTATTCATCGGGCCGCGGCCGCGCCGTCGGGGAGCACGTGGTCGCGAGCGCGTATTCACGAGGCCCCCGCCCACGGATTCACGAGGCCCCCGGGCCACTGACTATGCCTCTGCCGTCCGGTCCGCGACCGACCGGACGAGCAGCGACCGGCGGCTCGAACGGGAGTTGGCCAGCAGCCAGGCGACACCGACGACGATCCACGCCGCCACGATCCCGAGCGCGATCAGCGTGTCGGACTGGGTCGATCCGCCCGCGGAGAAGCTGAGGAAGACGACGGCCGCGAGCATGGCCAGGTTGGCGAGGAGCCCGAGCCCCGGGATGACGACGTGCTTCAGGGCGCTGCGCTCGACCCTGTGCCAGAACGCGACGATCACGATCGCGTTCGTCATGCCGTAGACGAGGAACGTGCCGGCGTTCGAGGCAAGGATGATCTGCAGCAGGTTGTCGGCCGAGAGGACGCCGTATGCGCCGAGCAGCGCCGAGACGGCCGCGAGCGCCAGGATCCCGTAGTGCGGCGTCGCGTACCGGCCGTGCAGCAGGCCGAGGATGCCGGGCACCTCCCGGTCGCGTCCCATGACGTACGTGATGCGCACGCCGGTGTTGAGGCAGGCGAGCGTCGTGCCGATGAGTGCCACGAGGACGGTGGCCGCCAGGATCAGGCTCAGGGCAAGGCCCGTGCCGCCGAGCATCGTGTCGCCGATGAACCGGACCATGTCGCCGATCGGAGCGCCGGATGCGGCGGCGGCCGCGTACCCGCCGACGGTGGACACCTTGCCGCCGGCGTCGGTGACCTGCGCCGTGACGCTCGAGTTCACGAAGAAGTTGGCCGAGACGTATTCGAGGATGTAGGCGAGGCCGCCCTGGATCGCCAGCGAGAGCAGGACCGCCCGGCGGATGTCGCGCTTGGGGTTCACGGCCTCGGCCCCGAGGGCTGTGACGGACTCGAAGCCGACCAGCAGCAGGATCGCGATGGTCCCCTGGAAGAGGACATTCATCATGTTGTGGGGCAGGACCACGGCCGCCACGTCGTGCTGTGCGTACGCGAGCTCGGGGTGCGCGAGGCGGAACGCGATCGCCAGCACGCTGAACGCGACCAGCGCCGTGAGCTGGATCACGTTGATCACGATGGCCGTCATCGTCGAGCCGGCGATCCCGCGGAACGCGATCAGCCCCGTGAGGATCGCGAACAGGACCGCCGCCAGGATCTCGAACGGCGTGGTGAGCGTGATCCCGAACAGGCCGAGGATGTAGACCACGAGCGTCCCGGTGAACGCGACCATGATCCCGGGGTAGATCCAGTAGTACAGGTGCGAGATCCAGCCGACGACGAACTTGGCGAGCCTGGCGAACCTGTAGTGGAACGCCTCCTCGCGCTCGAGGAAGGCGGCCTCGGCGAAGTAGTAGGAGGACCCTGCTCCGGCGTCCGGGTACAGGTCGGAGAGTTCCGAGTACGACCACGCGGTCAGGAATGCGAGCAGGAGCGCGAAGAGCAGGCCCGGGACCATGTCGAAGGCGGTGGTCTGGCCGCCGTTCGCCTGGAGCGCCTGCGACTGGAAGGTCGTCCAGAGGAACGCGCCGGGCGCGATGAGCGCCATCGCGTTGATCGTCAGCCCCGTGAGGCTGAGGGTCCTCTTCATGCCGTCGTCGGTGGTCCCTGCCATGCCTGTCCTCCTTCGTCGTCGGGGGCGCCGCCCGGCGGCGCCGGCGATGGCGACGGATGTCGCCGTGTCGATGGAGGTGCGGCCGGCCCGGTTCCCCGGTGCCGCGAGGTGTCCGCCTGCACTGCCACGTGCCGGCGGGAAGGCCCCCATGCCGCCTCCGCCACCATCGCACGCTATGTGCCGGGCATGCGGGGGCGAAGGGAGGTTCCATGGAGGCCCGGTAGCGGGACGGTGACGATTCATCGACGCAGGCCCGGGCCGATGCCCTCGGTCCGCCAGGCGCCCACCGTGGGGCGGCGGTCGCCTTCACCCCACGGACGCCGATGAGGTCAGGCCGGAGCGACGCCCCCCTCGACCCGCAGGGCGTAGCCGATCGAGCGAACGTTGCGGAGCCCGGGATGACCGGCCGCGACGAGCTTGCCGTTCAGGTGCGTCAGGTGGGTCCGCAGCAGGTCGGGATCCACGTCCGAGCGTCCCGGCCAGCCGGCCCGCAGCAGCGTCCGATGGTCCACCACGTCTCCGCGCCGGGAGCCGATCGCGCAGAGCAGCTCGAACTCGATCGGCGTCAGATCCACGCGCCGTCCGTCCACGCTGGCCTCGCGCCGGCCGGCGTCGATGCGCAACCCGTCGGGCAACGCCGCCTCGGCCGGAGCGGGAGCGGCCGTCCGGCGCCGCAGCAGGGCGCGGACGCGTGCCACGAGCTCGAGGGGGCGGAACGCCGAATCGAGCACGTCGTCCGCCCCGGCCTCGAGGATCGCGACGATCGACGCCTCGTCACGTGCAAACGAGATGGCGAGGATGGGGATCGCGGCCCGGCCGAGCAGCCTCGGGATCAGGGCGAGCGGGTCGGTCTCCCGGCTCGGACCCAGGACCACGATATCGGGACGCTCCTCCATCAGGCGGCTCACGGCCGCGTCGGCCCGGTAGAGCGTGATCACCTCCAGACCGGCCTCGCCGAGCGCATGGGCGATCGCGCCCACCGCGCGCGGGTCGCCGTCGCAGATGAGGGCGCGCAGCCGGGGATCGAGCCGGTCGGGGCGCTGGGACGTCATGACGAAGGCAGGGTACCGGCCGCGGGCAATACCGCCCTGGTGGCCGTGCGGGGCCCCGTCCGACGCGCCGGCGATGCGGGCTACGGGTCGAGGGGCCGTACCATCGTCGCGACGACAGGGAGGAAACGATGACCGACACGGACACCCTTCGGCTCCAGCTCCTGGAGCTGGTGGACGGGCGCGGAGCTCACATGCCGCTCGACGCCGCCGTGGCCGACTTCCCGGCCGAGGCGATCAACCGCCGGCCGCCGAACGTGCCGTACACGCCGTGGCACCTGCTCGAGCACATCCGCATCGCCCAGTGGGACATCCTCGACTACATGCGGAACCGCGCCTACATCGCCCCCAACTGGCCCGAGGAGTACTGGCCGGCGCGCGACGCGACGGCGACGCCCGAGCAGTTCGCCGCGACGGTGACGGCCTTGAAAGCCGATCGGGCGGCCCTGCACGAGCTGGTGGCCGACGAGGCGACCGACCTGCTGGCGGACATCCCCGGCACGCCCGGGCACACGGTCCTCCGCGAGATCCGTTTGCTCGGTGATCACAACGCCTACCACATCGGCGAGTTCGCGATCCTCCGCCAGGTGATGGGGACCTGGCCGGCGGGCCGCGAGGAGTAGCGGAAGCTCGACCGCGGGCCCGGGCACGGAGACCGGAGACTCGCCCCGGCCAGAGGGGCACGTGACGTCGTTCGCGGACTCGGTGCGGTGCCAGCGGCGGTCGTCGGCGCGCACGTAACCTGATCGAAAGGGTAGGCCCGCGACACTGCCGGGCATGTCAGCAGGCAGCGCGCTCCGAGCCCGATCCGCGACATTCACGCCCGCGTCCGTCCACGTCCGGCCCCGACGGAGCGTCGCGCTCCGCCAGGTCGGATCGTTCGCGGTCATCGGCGTGTTCAGCACCCTCGCCTACGTCGCCCTCTACGCCCTGCTGCGCGGCCTCGCTCCGGCTCCGGTCGCGAACGCGCTGGCCCTGGTCGCCACCGCGATCGGCAACACGGCCGCGAACCGCAGGCTGACGTTCCGAGGTGCGCGGCCCCGAGGGGCTGGCGCGCGACCACGCGGCCGGGCTCCTCGCCCTCGGCGTGGCGCTCGCCATCACGTCCGCGTCCCTTGCCCTCCTCGACGTGCTCGCGCCCCAGGCGGGGCGTGCGGTGGAGCTCGGCGTCCTCGTGACGGCCAACGCCGCAGCCACCCTGGTCCGATTCCTCCTGCTGCGTCTCGCACTCGACCCGCGGGGCGCATATCCGTCCATGGATGAGCCGATGCCCTCATCATCACGCCTCGAAAGGACCCCGCGATGACATCCATCACGCACGAATCGGGGGGCACCGGCGCCCGCCCGGCCGGCCACCTCCGAGATGGAGGCGACCCAGGCGTCTCCGGCCGCGTCGGCGTCTCCGGCCGCGTCGCCGCCTTCTCGCGCACGCGGGCCGGCGAGGCCGTCTGGGTCCGCCCGGCGTTCGTCGGCGTGGTCGCCCTCGCGGCCGTCCTCTACCTGTGGAACCTCACCGCGAACGGATACGCGAACGAGTACTACTCGGCCGCCGCCCTCGCGGCCTCGAAGAGCTGGGCGGCCTGGTTCTTCGGCTCGCTCGATGCCGGCAACTTCATCACGGTCGACAAGCCGCCCCTGTCGACGATGCTCATGGGTCTGTCGGTCCGCCTCTTCGGCCTGAGCTCGCTCAGCATCCTGCTGCCACAGGCGCTGGCCGGAATCGCCACCGTCGGCCTCGTGCTGGCGACCGTCCGCCGCTCGTTCGGGTCGGTTGCCGCGATCATCGCGGGCACGGTCACCGCCCTGACGCCTGCGGCGGTCCTGATCTTCCGCTTCAACAACCCCGACGCGCTGCTGACCCTGCTGATGGTCGCCGCTGCGTGGGCGCTGCTGCGCGCCCTCGATCACGGCAGCTTCCGCTGGGTGGCCGCCGCCGCGTCGTTCGTCGGCCTGGCGTTCCTCTCCAAGTACCTCGAGGCGTACCTCGTCCTCCCGGGGTTCGCCCTCGTCTACGGTTTCTCCGCCAACGCCCCGATGAGGCGGCGCATCGCCGGCCTCCTCGTGGCCGCGGTGACCGTCGTCGTCACGAGCGGATGGTGGGTCGCCATCGTCCAGGCGATCCCGCTCGGCAGCCGGCCCTTCATCGGCGGCAGCACGAGCGGGTCGCCGCTCGACCTGATCCTGGGCTACGACGGGCTGGGGCGGATCTTCGGCGCCACCGGGCCCGGCGGCGGAGGCGGCGCCAACTTCGGCGGCGTGGCCGGCCTGCTGCGTCTCTTCAACTCCGACTTCTTCGGGCAGATCGCCTGGCTGATCCCGCTCGCCCTTGCGAGCCTCGTCCTGGGACTGTGGCTCCGGCGACGGGCGGTCCCGACCGATCCCGGCCTCGCCGGGTACCTGCTGTGGGGCGGCTGGTTCGTGGTGCAGGCGGTCGTGTTCAGCTTCATGTCGGGCACGATCCACTCCTACTACGCGGTCACGCTCGCGCCGGCCATCGGCGCGCTCGTGGGCGCCGGGGTGGTCGACATGTGGCGGCTGCGGTCCAGGAGCTGGATCGGCGCGCTGCTCCTCGGCATTGCGTTCACGGGCACGGCCTGGTGGGGCTGGCAGCTGCTGGCTCGCACGCCGGACTTCATGCCGGCGCTCGGGCCGGTGGCCGTTGGACTCGCGGCCGTGGCTGCCGTCGCGCTGCTGCTCGCCTCCGTCCCGCGGCTCCGCGGCAACCTGGGCCGTGCGGCGGGCGCCGCCGCGGCGCTCGGCCTGTGCGCGGCCCTGCTCGCGCCGGGCGCGTACGCGCTCGACACCGTGCAGAGCTCGATCACGGGCGCGGACCCGCACCCGGGCCCGTCGACCGGCGCCGCGTTCGGTGGCGCGCCCGGTGGCGGCGGGTTCACGGGCGCCGGGATTCCCGCCGGTGGGTTCGCCGGACCGGGAGTCGGTGGCAGCGCCTCCGGCACGCTCCCGGCCGCTCCTTCCTCCGGTGTCCCGACCACCGGCGCGAACCAGCCCGCGGGCGGGGCGGACGGCAACGCCGTCGACGCCGCGCTGGTGACCTACCTCGTGGCGCACCAGGGAAGCGCGACGTGGATCGTCGCCGTCACATCTGCCCAGGAGGCCGCCTCGATCGAGCTCCAGACGGGCCTGCCGGTGATGGGCATGGGTGGCTTCACCGGCTCGGACCCGGCGCCCACGCTCGCCCAGCTGAAGGCGTACGTGGCATCGGGGCACCTCCGATACGTGCTCGTCGGGGGCGGACGCGGCGGCGGCGGCTTCGGGGGTGCCGGCAACAGCGACACGAGTTCCGTGCAGTCCTGGGTGGCCAGCACGTGCACCGTGGTCGACTACGCCGGCTCGGGCAGCAGCTCCCTCTACGACTGCTCTGCGGCGGCAGGGTGACGGCCGCCGGCGGCGGGCTCGTGACGCCCGCAGGCGCCAGCCGAGGTGCCAGCGTGACTGGGGCCCCCAGGTGACCGAGGCTGGACCGGCGGACGAAGGCGCCAGCGTGACATCCGGGCTCCCGCTGACCGGGCCGGGACGGGCGAACGGATCCACTCCCGCCGCGCCGGCCGCCCGCCGCGCGCTCCCGCCGGCCGCCCGCCGGGCGCTCCCGCTTCTCGCCGTCATCGGGGCCGGGGCGGCCCTCCGTCTCGTCCTCGCGTACCTCGTGTTCCCCGGGCAGGGCCTGTCGAGCGATCTCGGCCTGTTCGAGGAATGGGCGACCACGCTGGCTCGCGTCGGCCCGGGCTCGTTCTACGCCGCATCGCCCAGCGCGAACTATCCGCCCGCCTACCTCTACGTCCTCTGGCTGATCGGTGCGCTCGGCGCGCCGCTGGGCGGTCTGCTCGCCACGTCCTCGACGCACGCAGTCCTGCTGCTGCTGAAGGTGCCGGCCATGGCGGCGGACATCGGCATCGCCGTCCTCCTCTACCGCGCCGCGGGGCGCTGGTTCGGCGGGCGGGCGGGGCTCCTCGCCGCCGCGCTGTACCTCTTCGTGCCGGTGACCTGGTACGACTCCGCGCTGTGGGGGCAGGTGGACGCGGTGGGCACCCTGGTCATGCTGGCGGCGATCCTGCTGCTGATCGACGGCTGGAGCGAGCCGGCCGCGGCTCTCGCGGCGTTCAGCGTGCTCGTGAAGCCGCAGGACGCGATCGTTCTCGTGGTCGTGATCCCCGTGCTGGTCCGCAGGCATCTCCTGCGTGCGGGGTCCGGCCCGGTGCCGCCACTCGGCCCACGCCTGGTGGCACTCGATCGCGGCTGGGAGGCCTGCTCCTCGAGCAGGGACCGGTGCGACTGGGCACGTCGGCCGTCGTCGCCGGCCTCGCCCTGATCCTGCCCATCGTCCCGTTCGACATCGCCCGGTTCGGGCCGGCGTCCCTCGCCGACGTCCCGGTCCTCGGCCAGCTGGGCGGCCTCGCGGGCCTCTACGCCTCGGCGGGCGGGGAATTCGCCGTGCTGACCGCCAACGCCTACAACGCCTGGGCGCTGGTGGGGTCGAATCCGCTCGCCACCGCCATCGGGGCGCAGGGCGGGTCCTGGACGCCGGATTCGGTCGCCGTGCTCGGTGGCGTGCCTGCGGTGCTGGTGGGAGCCGGCCTGCTCGCGCTGGTCGGCCTGGTTGTGGCGTTCGGCCTGCTGATCCGCGACGACCGGCTGGCGATCGTCCTCGGGTTCGCGCTCGTCGCGTTCGCGTTCTACGCGCTTCCGACGCGCGTCCACGAGCGGTACCTGTTCCCGTTCTTCGCGGCAGCGGCCCTCCTGGTCTCCGGCGCCGCGGCGCGGGCCCTGGCCTACGGGATCGTCGGCGTCGCCAACGCGATCAACATCCACGCCGTCCTGGCGGCTCCCCTTTCGATCGGTGCGTCGCTGCGGAGCGGAGGCGGGGACGGGTCGGCGTCCGGCTTCGCGGGACGTGCTGGCGCCCAGGGCACGGCCGGGATTCCACCCGGCATCGGCGGCCCGGGCGAGGGCGACGGCGTGACGGGCGGCGTCGGTGGCACAGGGGGTGGACACGGGTTCGCGTCGATCCACCTGCCGCTCGCGGACCTCGCCCGGAGCGAACCGGTGGTGATCGCGGTGGCGCTCGGCCAGACGCTGGCGCTCGGCGTGCTGGTGGTGGCATGGGTCGCGGTCGTCCTGCAGCCGGTACTGGACCGGCGGTTCACGGGCGCCTCGGAGAGGGGACGCCGTGCCGGCGCAACCGGGAGTGCCGCGTCCGGTGTGACCGACGGCGGCCGCTGAGCGCTATCCGGCCTGGCCTGTCGACGCCAGCGCCCGCGGACGAGCTCCGGCCATCCGTCCCTGCCACGCCGCGGCGACGGCCGTCGTCAGCGGGACCGCGGCGAGGATTCCGAGGCTGCCGACGAGCGTTCGCACGACTTCGACGGCGATCACCTCCTGGTTGATGGCATCTCCGAAGGAGCCGACCTGGAGCGCGAGGATCACGAGGAGAGGAAGGGCGGTCCCGAGGTAGGCGAACACCAGCGTATTGATCGTCGCCGCCAGGTGCGCGATACCCACGTTCATCGCGCGCCCGAACAGCTCACGAGCCCGCAGGCCGGGGTCGAGCGCCGCGAGCTCCTCGACCGTCGCGGCCTGGCTCATCGCCACGTCGTTCAGCACGCCGAGACCGCCGAAGATCACGGCGGCGAGCAGCAGCCCGCTCAGGTCGATGCGGTTGCCGACCAGCTGTCCGAGGGTGACGACCTGGTCCGAGCCCTGTGCCGCAGTGAACCTGGCGGCCGCGGTGACTGCCGCGGCCAGCACGCCCGACACGAGGAGGCCTGCACTCGTCCCGACGATCGCCGACGCCGTCGTGCGCGATGCCCCCTGCGTGAGCAGGAAGCTGAGGCTGGTCACGGCGATCCCGAAGGCCACGGCCAGCGGCACGGGGCTCCAGCCGAGCAGCAGGAGCGGGATCAGGAGGCGGATGGTGAAGCCGAGGGTCAGGACGAGCGACACGACCGCACGAAGACCGCGCCAGCCCGCGATCGCCGCGGCGGCCACCACGAACGCGCCGGCGAGCACGCCGAGGAGCGGGAGCCGCCAGCGGTCGATGACCGTGTACGTGGTGGGGGAGCCGGGATGCTGGTCGATCGAGACGAGGACCTCGTCCCCGGGCCGGTAATCGGGCAGCTGGAGCTGGCTGCTCGGTCCCTGCAGATCGGCCGTCAGGTGGGTCCCGGCCTGTGCCCCATCCAGGACCACGACGGCAGCGGTGGGCTGAGCCCCGTTCTGGCCGTTGTCGACCGAGACGATGCGGGCGTGGACCAGGTCGGAGACGACCTCGTGGGTCGAGGCCGGCACCAGGTTGGGAAGCAGGACCAGTGCGCCGACCAGCAGGATCAGGCCGACCCCGTACGCCACGATGCGCCGATCGGTCCGCGCCTCCTCATCCGGGGGCTCGTGACGGGACGCCATGATGCTCAACCTCGTGCGGTGGGTTCGCGCGAGTCGGCATCCTACCCGAGAGTGCCACGGAGGGGCCGCACGCGAGCGTGCCGCGGCCGACGGAAGGAGCGCGGCCGGGTCGAGCACGAGGTACGGCGTCGACCGCGAGGAGCCGGAAGCAGTGATGCGGGCGCGGAACGTGGCCCGTTCCCGACGCCGACGACGGCGGACTCGACTCGCCATGCGGCGGGGTCGCGGGCGACGCGAGACGGCTGGGGACTGACGTCGTCCGGCGGAACAAAGGATGGCGGACCCGACCGGATTCGAACCGGCGATCTCCAGCGTGACAGGCTGGCATGTTGGGCCGCTACACCACGGGTCCGCGGCGCGGCGGAGTCTAGCAGGTACGGGTGGCGGTCGCAGCCTCGTGGCCACCTCGCCTCCGGCCACCCTATACTCCCCTCGATGTCGCTCGTGGATCTCCGCTCGGATACCGTCACCCATCCCACGCCGGCGATGCTGCGCGCCATGGCGAGTGCGGAGCTGGGCGACGACGTCTTCGGCGACGACCCGACCGTCAACGCCCTCGAGGCCCGCGCGGCCGAGATCACGGGCATGGAGGGCGGCCTGTTCGTCGCGTCCGGCACGATGGGCAACCTCGTCTCCCTGGTCGCGCACGTCCCCCGCGGGGGCGAGATCATCGCCGAGGCCGAAACACACACGCTCATGGACGAGCAGGCGGGGCATGCCGTGATCGTCGGCGCCTCCGCACGGGGGATCCCGGCGCGAGCCGACGGCACGATGGACCCCGCGCTCGTGGCCGCCGCATTCCGGGATCCGCTCGACCTGCACGAGCCGCGCACCTCGCTGATCGTCCTGGAGAACACGCACGCGCACTCCATGGGACAGCCGCTCACGGCCGCGTACACGGCCGAGATCGCGGCGATCGCCCACGGGCACGGCGTCGCGTTGCACGTGGATGGGGCGCGCATCTTCAACGCCGCGGTCGCGCTCGGCGTCACGGCCGCCGAACTCCTCGCGCCGGCCGACTCCGCGACGTTCTGCCTGTCCAAGGGGCTGGCCTGCCCGATCGGGTCGGTCGTCGTGGGTGACGGGGGGTTCATCGCCCGGGCGCGTCGGGCTCGCAAGCTGGTGGGCGGCGGCATGCGGCAGGTCGGCGTCCTCGCCGCCGCCGGCCTGGTCGCGCTGAGCGACGGACCGGACGGCATGATCGAGCGGCTGGCCGAGGATCACGTCAATGCCAGGATGCTCGCCGACCAGCTCGCCTCGATGCCCGGCATCGCCGGACTCGACCCGTCCCGCGCCACCACCAACTTCGTCGTGTTTCGCGTGGAGGCCGTCGATCCCGGAAGCCCGGCGGCGGCGTTGCCGCCCCGGGAGCTGCGCGGCCGCTTCCTCGATGCCCTTCGCGCCGAGGACGTCCTCATGGTCGAGTACCCTCATGACACGGTCCGTGCCGTGACGCACCATGGCGTGGACGCGGCCGACGTGCAGCGCGTCGTGACGGCATGCCGGGCGGCGCTCGCGGCATGCGGCGCAGCACCTTCCCGGGCGATGCCCGTCGGCTGACGAACTGCCACGGCGGCGCCTCCGCGCCCGACCGGCCGGGACCCCGGGCACGTGCGGGCGCCGAATTCACTGCAACCTCGCGCGAACGAGGCCGCGACGGCCGCGGCCGGCCATGGCGGCAAGCGTCCCGTCACCGCAAGGGACCCGGGCCGAACATGGGGCGAACGAAACGGAGTGAGATGACCGATCAACTGGACACGCGGTTCTGGGGGCTCGTCGAGGACCATTTCGGCTACCTGGTCCGTGCCATGCCGGTCTTCGCGACCTTCATCGGGATCCACTCCGAGGACCACCGGCTGGGGGACGCATCGCGTGACGCCGTCCTGGACCGCGCCGAGCACGAACGCCGGTTCATCGCGGACCTCGAGGCACTCGACCCGGCCGGACTGTCGAGGGAGGTCCGGTTCGAGCGCGAGCTCGCCGTTCACGCGTCGCGGCTCGACCTGTTCGCACTCGAGGAGGAGCGCACCTGGGAACGACGCTCGTCGGCGGTCGAGGACGTCGGCGACGCCGTGTTCTCGGTGCTCGCCCGCGATTTCGCGCCGCTCCCGGATCGGCTGGAGTCGATCGCGTCGCGACTCGACGCGGTGCCGGCCTCGCTCGCCCAGCACCGCGGCCGGCTGGGCCCGAGGCCCGTGCGCCTGTGGAACGAGATCGACCTGGGGTCCGCGGCGGAGATGCCCGCCCTGTTCGACGAGGTGGCCCGGGCGGGCGTGCACGCGTGGCCCCACGGCGGCCCGGCGATGCGGCGCCTCGAGGCCGCGATCCAGCGTGCAGGCACGGCGGTGGACGACTATGCCGGCTGGCTCCGCGGACGCCTGGCGGACGCGACGGAGGACTGGCCGCTGGGCCGCGAACGCTACGAGCACCTCGTCCGGCTGCGCGCGCTCGACGGGCTCGACGGCGACGACATCCTCGCGATCGGGGAGGAACAGCTCGAGGCCAACCGCGCCGCCCGGCGCGCGGCGGCGCTCGAAGTGGATCGCCATGCGACGGAAGCGCAGGTCATCGACCGCATCAAGAACGACCATCCCGCGACGTTCGAGCAGGCGCTGGAGGGCTACCGGGACGCGATGTTCCGGGCGCGCCGTCACATCATCGACCACGGCCTCGTGACGCTTCCCCCGGGTGAGACGCTCACGGTCCAGGCCACGCCCGAATACCTTCGCAATGCCGCGATCCCGTTCGCCGCGTACTTCCCGCCACCGCGCTTCGACACCACGCCGGCCGGCATCTACGTCGTGACGCCGTCGGTCGACGGCGACGAGGAGGGCATGCTCGAGCACTACTGGGCGTCGATCAGCAATACCTCCGTGCACGAGGCGTACCCGGGTCATCACGTCCAGCTGTCTGCAGCGAACACGCACCCGAGCCTCGTCCGTGCGCTGGTCGACGCGCCGGAGTTCGTCGAGGGCTGGGGCATGTACAGCGAGCAGATGATGCGCGAGCACGGGTTCGACGCGGACCCGGCGTACATGGTCGCCCTGTACACCGACGCGATCTGGCGATCCTGCCGCGTGATCCTCGACGTCCGCCTGCACCGGGGCGAGCTGACGGTGGACCAGGCGGTCGACTTCCTCGTGGACCGGACGGGGTTCGAACGGGCGAACGCGCAGGCGGAGGTGTTCCGCTACACGTACACGCCCACGTACCAGCTCAGCTACCTGCTCGGGAAAGTGCTGCTGCTCCGGCTCCGGGAGGACCAGCGGCGCCGGCTGGGAGACTCGTTCTCGCTGCGCCGCTTCCACGACCAGCTGCTGTACTCGGGCTCGCTGCCCATCAGCTTCCACCGCAGGCTGCTGGAGGGCGAGGGCGGCGGCCCGACACTTCCACCGCCCGATCCATCGGGCGTCGCCGTCGCCGCCTCCTGATGCTGGTCGTTCCCAGCATCGACGTCGCGGAGGGACGCTCGCGGCTGGTGTTCTGGCCCGGTGCGTCGAGCGGGACGGGCACGCCGACGGATCGCCCGGAGCGCATCGCCCGCCACTTCGTCGAGCTCGGCGCCCCGGCGATTCACGTGGTCGACCTCGACGGCGCCCGTGCGGGCAGGCCGGTCGCGCTCGAGGTGGTTGGCCGGATCGCTGCGGAGGTCGCCGCGCCACTGCAGGTCGCGGGCGGGGCGGATGGCGTGGACCAGATCCGCCTGCTGTTCGCGGCGGGCGCCACCCGCGTGGTGATGCCGCTCCTGGCCGTCGCCGAGGACCCCGGCATGCTGGGAGCGTGCCTCGAGGTCGCGGGGAGCTGGCTCGCCGTGGGCCTGGACCCGCGGCCCGAAAGGCTGCGCGAATACCCCTGGCACGAGAGACCCGTCCCCACCGTGCCCGGCCTCGTGGCGCGGCTCGCCGACGCGGGGGTGCAGCGCTTCGTGCTCTCCCACGCCGGGGCAGAGCCCGATCCGGCCCTGCTCGCGTCGATCCTGTCCGCGGCAGACGCCGAGTTTGCCGTCGCCGGCGGCGTCTCGTCGCTCGAGGGGATCCGGAGGCTCGCCGGCGCGGGGATCGCCGCGGTGATCCTCGGGGAGGCGCTGCTTTCGGGGAGCATCGAGTACCAGGCCGCGGTGGCGGCCGCCGCAGGGAGCTGACCATGCCGTCGATCCGTCGTCCCGCGCGGCCCGGGTGGCCGCACATCGTCCGTGGTTCCCTGGTCGTCGTGCTGGCGCTCGCGCTCGCCGCGTGCTCCGGGGCCGCGCCGTCGCTCACGATCCGGACTGGCTCCGCCTCGGCCGGCGCCCTCCGCCCGCCGTCCGCCACGCCGCTGGCCTCCGCACCCTCCCAGCCGTCGGGCGACGGGACCACGGTCACGCTGCACACCCAGGACGGCGACATCGCGATCTCGATCTTCAACCGGAGCGCACCGGTCGCGGCGCAGAACTTCGTGAACCTGGCCCGCGCCGGCTTCTACGACGGGACCGGGTTCCACCGGATCATCCCGGGTTTCGTGATCCAGGGCGGCGACCCGACCGGGACCGGCTCGGGCGGCCCCGGCTACTCCTTCCCGGACGAGCCGTTCGCGGGCTCGTACACGCCGGGAACGGTGGCGATGGCGAACGCCGGGCCGAACACGAACGGGTCGCAGTTCTTCATCGTGGTGGGGGCGCAGGCCGCCTCCCTGCCGCATGCGTACACGATCTTCGGGACCGTCACGTCCGGCCTGGCCGTGGCCCAGCAGATCGCGTCCGGCCCGCGCGGCGGACCCCAGGACGACCAGGCGCAGCAGCCGGTCAGGATCGTGACGGTGTCGGTGACGGGGCCCGGCGCGTAAGAACGCCGCCGGCACGCGGCGCGTGGCACGGCGCGCGCGGTGCCGGCACGCGGAACGCAGCGTCGCCGGACGCGCGTCGCGCGGCCCGGCGCGCGGCGGGTGATCGGCGCGTAAGAACGCCGCCGGCACGCGCTCCGCCGCTCGCGGCCCGTTCCGGTGGCCTGTGCTAGGGTTTCCCGACTCACAGGGGGACAGGACTTGGCAGCGACCGTCGACACGACGCTGGGCACCTTCCGGATCGAGTTCGAGCGCGATGCCGCGCCCAACACCGTGGCCAACTTCGAGAAGCTGGCGCGGCAGGGCTACTACGACGGCGTCCTCTTCCACCGCGTCGTGCCGGGCTTCGTGATCCAGGGCGGAGACCCCACCGGCACAGGCAGCGGCGGACCCGGCTACACGTTCGCCGACGAGCTTCCCGGGGCGAATCTCGACTACGCCCAGTACACGGTCGCCATGGCGAATGCGGGGCCGAACACCAACGGCAGCCAGTGGTTCGTGTGCCTCACCGACCTCCGTGGCCGGCTCCCGAAGAACTACTCGATCTTCGGGCGCGTCACGGACGGCACGGACGTGGTGGACCAGATCGGCAAAGTCCGGACGGGCGCCCGGGACCGTCCCGCGGAGGACGTGAAGATGAGCAGGGTGACCATCGAGGAGCCGCCCGCCGCCGGCTGAACCGGTCGGTGCCGCGCCGTGCACCGTGCCCGCAACCATTGGTGCCGCCCGCGATTCGCCCCCGACCGGTGCCGCAATGCCCGCGAATTGAGAATGGGTCGCCAGGTTACGGAATATTAACCAGCCTGCTAGGTGAAACGCTTGAGCCGGCCGGAGCCTCCGCGTAGACTCCGTCTTGCTGCTCGTCAGCAACTGCCCCAGCAGCAGGGTCATGGGTAGGTCGGGTTAGGGTAGCCGGTGCAGCCGGCGTGATAGATGCCCTTGCAGCGTGGCAGAAGCTCCGTGTCATCGTGAGGTGATCGGAGACTTCACCGGGACAGTGTCGAGAGGCTCCTCTTCGGAGGGGCCTCTCGCGTTGTCCGGGCATCGTCCATCGGGGCGTGTGAGCCGGCTGCGACGGATGCCGCCGGTCATCCTGTAGGATGGCGGCTGCGCGCAACGCGCCCGTAGCTCAGCGGATAGAGCGTCTGCCTCCGGAGCAGAAGGCCGTGGGTTCGAGTCCCGCCGGGCGCGCCAGCTCCAATCGCGCCAGTTCCATTCCGTTCGCGACATCCCCCGTCGGTGCGACATGTGGCAACTAGGCACGCCGCCTCTCGAGCTGATCTTCCGGACCGTCGTCGTCTACGTCGTGTTCGTCGTCGCCCTGCGGGTGTTCGGCAAGCGCGAAGTCGGCCAGTTCACCCTCTTCGATCTCGCCCTGATCCTGCTCGCGGCGAATGCGCTCCAGCCCGCGATCACGGGGCCGGACAACTCCCTGACCGGCGCCGTGATCATCATCGCCACCATGTTCCTGACCAACCTCGGCGTCTCGCAACTGCGCGAGCACGTGCCGCTCGTGCGCCGCCTCCTGGAGGCCGAGCCGACCGTCCTGGCCCGCGACGGCGCGTGGATCCGGTCGGCAGTCGAGCGGGAAGGTCTCGACGACACGGACCTCGCCGCGGCGCTACGGGAACACGGCGTGGATCGCGTGGAGGACGTGGAGCTGGCGGTGCTGGAACAGGACGGGTCCATCAGCGTCGTGTCCGGCACGGGCGGGCAGGCACGGGGCCGCCGGTACCGCTGGCGCTACCGGCGCCCGCGCTGAGATCAGGCCGACAGCCGAAGCCCCCGCCCCGGCATCGCGGTCGAGTTCCGCATGCGCAACCCGAGCAGCACCATGGCCAGCCCGAAGACGATGGCGTAGGCGCCGATCAGCGTCACGAGCGCCAGCGCGCCCGCGCCGGGAAAGGCCACGATCACCAGCCCGAATACCAGCGACAGGATTCCCGCCAGGCCGAGCAGCCACTCGTCCTCCATCTCGCGACGGAGACGGAAGGCCGCGATCAACTCCATGGCGCCGGTCAGGATCGCCCAGGCGCCGATCACGAGGACGAGCACGACGGCCGTGATGCCGGGGATCAGGAGCGCGGCGAGGCCTGCGCCGATCCCGAGGATTCCCTCGAGCAGGACCGCCCACCACCGGCCGCGTTCGCTGTGGTTGACGACCGAAAGGATGGCCACCGCGCCGTCGACGATCGCGTAGACGCCGAACAGGGTCACCAGCACGATCAGGGTGAGCCCGGGCCACACGATCGCGGCCACGCCGAACACGATCCCGACCAGGCCGCGAAGGACGAGCAGCCACCAGCTGCGAGCGAGGGCGTCCGTGTGCCACCTCCAGCCCGCATGGTAGCCGGAGACATGTTGCAGGGGCGGGCGCGAGCCGAGTCCGGATGTTGCGAGGGGGCTCGGGGGTGGACGGCGCGCGATCGGCCCGCGGGTGCCTAGTCTCCCCGGTGCGCCCCCGAACGAATCTCGAACCGGCCGCCCATGCCGGTCACGGCGCGCTCGACGACCTCGACGACCGACACGGACGCCCCCGGTGGGCCATCGCGCAGCGCGTCGACGAACCGGTCGACGGCTCCCGCCTCGCCCTGCGCGACGACGAAGACCGACCCGTCCGCCTGGTTGACGACCCAGCCCGCCAGGCCCGACCTGCCCGCCTGGCGAGAGGCGAACCACCGGAAGCCGACCCCCTGCACGATCCCCCGCACGGTCACCTCGACGGCGCGGTCGGCCATCACGCGGATACCGTCGACGGCCAGGCCAGGAGCAGGGCATCGAGGGCGAGCTCGGGGTTGGCATTCTGCTCGGCGGCCCCGAGCACGACCTCGAGGCGCGCCATGAACGCCTCGGCGGCACCCGCCGGCAGCGCCGAGGCGGACGCCACCAGCTCCTCGAGAAGATCGACGTGCCGCAGCTCCGCCCTGCCTCCGCGCCCGGCAACGGCGAGGTCCCGTGCCAGGTCGCGCCAGGTGGTTCCCAGCGTGAGCAGCGCTCGCCGCCGGGCCGCCGGCGACTGGCGGTCCCGTCGGCCATCGCTCCCGGCGCCGTCCGGTTCGTCCCGTACGCGGGACCTTCGGCCTCGCGCGGGCGGCGAGGGCACGCCGCCGATCCCGTCGGTTCCGTCGCCGTCGCCGGCGGCCGCGGCCACACCGGCCGGCGACGTCCCGATGGAGGCGGTCGCCGTGACGGCGGTCCCGAGCAACGCGTCGAGCTGTTCCGCGGAGGCGAGGAGTCCGGACGCGGCCGCGAGGCGCTCCGCGCGTCCCCGGCGGACGAGGTCGAGCAGTTCGCGCAGCAACTGCTCGTGGAGATGCACGGCGTCGGGAGACGTCGCCAGGGCGCGGGCGAGGCCGGGCCGTCCCCGGGAGAGGCGCGCGAGTCCGGCTGCCCCGGACGCGTCCGCGAGCCTCTCGTCCTCGAGCATCGCCGCGATCTCGCGGCCGGGCACGGGGCCGAGGCGGACCTTGACGCACCTGGAGCGGACGGTGGGGAGGAGCACCTCCTCCTCGCCCGCGCAGAGCACGAGCACCGTGCGTGGCGGGGGCTCCTCGAGCACCTTGAGGAGCGCGTTCTGGGCATCCTCGTTCATGCGCTCGGCGTCTTCGACGATGGCGATGCGCCACGCACCCTCCATCGAGGCAAGGGCCAGCTCGCGAATCAGCGACCGGACGGTGCCGGGCTCCGGAGCGGCTCGCTCGCCGATGCGGATCTGCCGGCCGGCGCCGGACGGGGCCAGCCGGTGCAGGTCGGGGTGGTTGCCGTGATCGACCCTGCGGCACGCGCCGCAGGCCCGGCAGGGGCGGTCGGCGGCGTCCGCTGCTTCGCAGAGCAGCGCCGCAGCCAGGTCGAGCGCGAGCGTGGTCTTGCCGCTCCCCGGCGGCCCGGAGAGCAGGAGGGCGTGCGGGATGGCGTCCGAGGACGCCATCCTCGCGATGGCCGCGAGCGCTGCGGGTTGCCCCCGCGTCCGCCAGCCGCCCATGTCCGGGATCAGGCCTCCGGCACCGCCGGGGCCCGCCGGGTCCTGCGTGGCGCGGCAGCCTTCGTCTCATCGGCGACGGGTGCGGCGTCCGCGGCGGCGGTCTCCGCGCGCCGTGCGCGCCTCCTGGGCGCCGCCGTCTCCTCGGCCGCCGGCACGAGCGCCGTGGCTTCGGGCGCCGGAGTCGGGGCCGCACCCGCGGCGGGCGAGCGTCGGCCTCGGGCGCGGGACGGTGCGGCCTCTCCGGTCGCGGTACCGGCGTCCGTGGCCGGAGTGGCCTCGCCTGCCGGCGCGCCCACCGGGGCGGCGCGGCCTCGACGGCGAGCCGGAGCAGCCGCGGGCTGATTCGCCCGCCGCGGACTCCCAGCGCGGGAACCTCCACCGGCGCGGCCGCCGGAGTCCGGGGCCGACGGGTCCGGGTACGGGCATCGCCGCTCGCGGGCGTCGATGCGGGCTCCCCGGGAGCCGCCGCGGCCGGCTCGGCGCCGACCGGCGCCGGCGACTCGACCGCGTCAGCCACGGATGCCACGGGGGCGCGGCCCCGCCCACCACGGCCTCGAGTGCCGCGAGACGGACCGGCTGCGGCCGGTGCCTCTCCCGGCCCGGAGCCGGCCGGCGAGGCCTGGCCGTCGCCGGCGACAGCTTCCTGCGGGCGTCCCGCCGGGGCGTTCACGCGTCCCGGCTGCTCGGGCCGTGCGCCGCCGCGGCGCGCCATCTCGGCGCGAAGCAGCTCGGCGACCTCCGGGGGCACCTCGCTCCAGGGCTCGGAGCCGGACGATTGCCGCTCCTCCGCCTGTGGCTCGCGCGGCGGCCTGTTGCGATCCGGCCGGTCGAACTGCGGTCGTGGCCCGCGCTCCGGGCCACGCGGCCCGCGAGCAGGCGCCGGTGCACCGCGGCCGTACCGCTCGCGCTCCACTGCCTGCTGGTAGGCACCACCACGCCCTCGTCCGCCCCGTGCGCCCATGGGCGGCCGGCCTCCCCGGGGGACACCGCGCTGGCGGCGCTCCGAGAGGAGGTACTCGGGGATCTCGGGCTCTTCCAGCTCCTCCTCGTCGAGGTCGGATGGAGCGCCCACCGGCGCGGTTGGCATCCCCAGCTGGCTGTCCCAGACGGATCCGAAGGTGGAGTGCTGCGGAACCCGCGGAGCTTCGATCTCGAGCTCCTCCTCGGGTTCCGACTCGTCTCCCGCGACCCCGGCCTCGGCGACGCCGGCTTCCTGGCCACGACCGCGGCCGCGGCCCCGACCGCCGCGGCGGCGGCGGCGCCGGTGACCGGCCTCCTGGCCCTGCTCCCCGGCACCTTCCTCGATGAGACCCTCCGGGAGCTCCGCCCCCTCGGGGGCCGGGGCAGCCGTGACGTCTTCCCCGGGCGCGCCGGCATCGGATGCGACCGCGGCCACCTTGCTGAGCTTCTCGCCCGGCAGTGCCACGAGCGGCACGCCGCCGGCCACGGGCTGTCCGCCGCCGGCCACGGGCTGCGGGGCCGCGTAGACGCGCTCGCGCCTGTCGCCGCGGCGCTCTTCGCGCCGGAATTCGTCGCGTCCCTCGCCATGCCGGCCGCGGCGTCGCCGCGAGGCCCCCTCGGTCTCCTTGTCGGGGACCTCGGTCATGGACAGGTCCTCTTCCTCCGCGGCGACGCGCCGGCCGCTGCGGGATGAGCGCTCGACCCGGGCGATCTGGGTGATGTCGGTGAAGACGTCCGCGACCTCGATCAGGTCCGAACTGGTGTTACCGCGGAAGCTGATGACCTCGACGCGGATACCCGTCTGCTGCACCGCCCGGATCGCGGGAGCGAAGTCGCCGTCGCCGGACACCACGACGGCGATGTCCAGGTTGCGGGACGTGCGCATGAGGTCGACCACGAGCTCGATGTCGAGGTTGGCCTTCACCTTGCCGTCGCCGTACTTGCGGATGTCCTTGCTGACGACCTTGTAGCCGTTGCGCGCCAGGAACGCATGGAACTGGCGCTGGTTCTCGTTCTCGGGGTCGAGCCCCGTGTAGGCATAGGCGCGGACGAGATCCCGCCCGGCGCTGGCCGCCTTCAGCAGCGTGACGTAATCGATATCCACGCCTGCCGCCTTGGCCGCGTAGAAGATGTTCGCCACGTCGACGAAGACGGCGACGTTCTTGCTCACGCAAGTCTCCTGTTCGATTCCGGTCCCGCTCCCGCGGGCCGGGTGCCTGCGCCCGCGGGCACAGGTGGACGGATCATCCCGGATGCGCGCCGATGGGCGCGATGCTCCGGACCATGCGGGTGCCGGCTTCCACGAAGCCGTTCTCCACCCAGCGCCCCTGCTCCGCCGGGTCGTTCGTGGGTGCCGCCTCCACCGCGACGCAGCCCTTGTTCCGTCCGGACCTGAGCAGCTCCTCGAGGAGCGCCTCCCGGACGGCCTGGGGCGGCGATGCCGGATCGACGACCAGCACGTCGACGGTGCCCACGAACCCACCGAGCGACACGCTGGGTCGCAGCGCCAGGACACCCGCGCCGGCGAGCCGGCGCCCCGATTCCGCGACCAGGACGACGGCGTGGGGCAGGCTGACGAGCTGCCGGAGCAGATCGGCGGACCCGAGCGACGCGCTGTCGTCCGGCCGACGGGTCACGGCGTCCAGCATCGCGACGATGCGGTCGACGTCCGTGATCCGGGCTGTGCGGACCTGGTACTGCACGATGGCGAGCGATACCTCGAGTGAAGTCGCGCCGGCGTCTGCGGCGGCGGCCTGGGCCGTCGGCCGCTGCAGAGTCGATCCTCTTTGTCCGAGCGCGCCGCACCGGGTGGGGTCGTGCCTGACGGCCGGCCGCACACGCCCGGGGCGCTCGGGCTTGCATTTGAGACGCCGCTGCCTATCATACGCTAACCCATCGGCGCATGGCAGCAATGCCCAGGCGGGTCGGTCGTGACACGAGGTGCGGGGGGCAGCTCGCGACCCGGCCGTGGCCGTCCCGCGTTCCAGCGATCCAGGCGACAGTTCATCCGTCTCGCATCGTTCCCGGGCCGATGGGCGGTTACGAGTCGGAAGCGGCAGCTTTTGAGGAGGAGACTGCACTTCTATGCAAACCCGACGAATTGGCGTGCTCGCCGTCACGGCCCTGCTGGTCGCGACCGCGTGCAGTTCGGCCGCAACCCAGGCCCCGGCCAGCGGAGGCGGTGGCGGCAACGGCCAGGTCGTGAAGATCGGCGTCGAGTTGCCGATGTCCGGAGGCGAGGCCCCGAACGGCGTCCCGACCCTGAACGGCGTGAAGCTGGCTGTCGCGGACATCAACGCGGCGGGCGGCATCGACGGCTACAAGTTCGCCGTCAACTCGCAGGACGACGCGGTCAACGGCGTCAACAACCCGCAGCAGGGCGCCAAGAACATCACGACCCTCGTGAACGACACGTCGGTCGTCGGCGTGGTCGGGCCCTTTAACTCGGCCGTGGCGAAGGCGGAGATCCCGATCAGCAACGCCGCCGGTCTGCTGCAGTGCAGCCCCGCCAACACCAACCCGGGCCTGACGAAGGTCTGGGGCGGCGTCGATCCGAAGACCCTTCGCCCCACCCACCCCGACCAGATCGCCTACGTGCGCGTCGCCAGCACCGACGACTACCAGGGCGCGGCGGGGGCCCAGATCGCATACCAGGATCTCGGCGCCCGTAAGGCGTACGTCGTCGATGACACCACCACCTACGGCGCTGGTCTGGCCAACGTCTTCGCCGACGACTTCCAGAAGCTTGGTGGCACCGTCGTCAAGCATGACGGCGCCGGCTCGAACGTCACCGACTACACGGGCCTCCTGACCGCCGCCAAGGCGCTCAACCCAGACGTCGTGTACTACGGCGGGGTCACCACGGGCGGCGGAGGCCTTCTGCGCAAGCAGATGGTCGCGGCCGGCATGGCCAACATCCCGTTCGTCGGCGGCG
This sequence comes from uncultured Chloroflexia bacterium, assembly GCA_963757865.1. GTDB lineage: Bacteria > Chloroflexota > Limnocylindria > Limnocylindrales > CSP1-4 > JAJYNJ01. The sequence continues at coordinate 79,298 of CAVWSU010000007.1, read as the reverse complement.
ATGGCATCAGCGACGGCTCCGCGGCGACGCCCAGCTCGTTCCTCAACCTGGCGGGTCCGCAGGGCGACGCGAACACGTGGAGCACCGTCGCTGCTGCCCATGACATTCCCAATGCGGGCGCGTTTGCGGCCAAATACGATGCCGCATACAACACGAAGAGCCCCGGCGCCTACAGCGCGGCAGCCTATGCCTGCACGCAGATCATCCTCGACGCGTTCAAGCACGTCGGCAAGCCGGATCGCGCCGGCATTCGCCAGTACATCACCAGTGGTGCCTCGTTCGACACTGCGTTGGGCACGGTCCAGTTCGACGCGAACGGCGACACCAACCAGAAGATCATCAGCGAGTACAAGTTCGATCCGAGCCTCAACGGCGGGGATTGGGCGTTCGTCAAGCAGGTGAACTTCGGCGCGTCTTCGGGCGGAACATCAAGCCCCGCTCCGGCAGGCAGCTAACCGCCATCGATCACGGAGGCAGTCGGAGGGCCGCGCTCTCCGACTGCCTCGTCAAACCTGCGCATGGCCAAATAGAGTGAGATCGGCTTGGATCTGACCCTCGTCGCGCAGCAGACGGTCAATGCCCTCACCATCGGCGCGATCTATGCGCTGATCGCTCTCGGCTACACGATGGTCTACGGGATCATCGAGCTGATCAACTTCGCTCACGGCGACGTCTTCATGATGGGGTCGTTCGTCGCGTACTCGTTGATCATCAGGCTCGGCTTCAGCGGCCCGGTGGGCAATCCCATCGAGCTTGCCGGCGTGCTCCTGCTCGTGTTCGTCGTCACGATGCTGATCATGGGCGTGGTCGGGGTCGTCATCGAACGGTTTGCGTACCGTCCGCTACGGCACGCGCCCCGGCTTGCGCCCCTCATCACGGCCATCGGCGTGTCGTTCATCCTGCAGAACATCGCTCAGATCCTCTTCGGGTCCGCGCCCGTCGTGGTCCCGCAGCTGATCAATATCGAATCGTCATTCGACATTGGCGGCGTGATCATCAAGTACACGAGCGTCTTCATCGTCGTGATCACGCTCGCCCTCATGGTCGCGCTCCAGGCCTTCGTGACGCGGACGAACCTCGGTCGGGCGATGCGGTCGACCTCGCAGGACCGCGAGGCCGCGCAGCTGATGGGCGTCGACATCAACACGACGATTGCCCTCACCTTCTTCATCGGCTCGGCGCTGGCGGGCGCCGCCGGGCGTGGTGCAGGGTCTCTACTTCGGGACGACCGTCTTCATCGTCGGGTTTCAGGCCGGTCTCAAGGCATTCACGGCCGCCGTTCTGGGCGGGATCGGCAACACAACCGGGGCCGCGCTCGGCGGATTCGTCATCGGGTTCATCGAGGTGTTCAGTACCCAGGCCGGATACAGCAACTGGAGCGAGGCGATCGTCTTCAGCATCCTGATCCTGGTCCTCGTCTTCCGGCCGACCGGCATCCTCGGCCAGCAACTAGCCGATCGAGCATGAGCGGCACGGCTCGCGCAGGTCTCCGCACTTGCACCCGCGCGACGGTTCTTCGGCCGTCATCAGTCGATCGCGATCATCGTCGGGGTCGCGCTCCTGGCCGGACTGCTCCCGTATCTCATCCTTCTGCCCCCATTCAATGGTTTCGGCACCCAGGGCGACTGGGTCGACGGGTTTGCAAATGCCGGCGTCTTCGTGCTGCTCGCGATCGGGCTCAACGTGGTTGTGGGCCTCTCGGGCCTGCTGGACCTGGGCTATGCGGCCTTCTTCGCGATCGGCGCCTACACCTACGCCTGGGCCGCGTCGCCGTTTTCTGGACTCCACCTCCCGTTCTGGCCCATGCTGCTGGTGGGCGCGCTGGTCGCAGGCATGTTCGGGCTTCTGCTGGGGGCCCCGACGCTTCGCCTGCGAGGCGATTACCTGGCCATCGTGACGCTCGGCTTCGGCGAGATCGTTCCAGTCGTGTTCCTGCACTCGGACGTCTATACCGAGGGCGTCAACGGGATCGGCGGCGTGTACACGCCGTCGCTGCTGGGATACACGTTCCCGATCGGCAATCCGTGGCCCTATTACGGGACGATGGCGATCATCCTGGCGCTGGTGATGATCGGTGTGTACCGGCTCCAGGACTCCCGACTGGGCCGAGCGTGGATGGCTATCCGGGAAGACGAGCTGGCCGCGGCAAGCATGGGCATCAACACGGTGACCACGAAGCTGCTCGCGTTCGCGATCGGCGCCTCGACTTCGGGGTTCGCGGGCGTCTTCCTCGCCTCGAAGGTCACGCTCGTGAGCACTGACTCCTTCCACTTCGACACGTCGTTCACCATCCTCGCGATGGTCGTCCTCGGCGGCATGGGGAACATCTGGGGCGTTGCCGTGGGAGCGTTCCTGGTCTACGAGCTTCAGACGCAGGGCCTCAAGCAGTTGAACGCGTTCCTCCAGCCGCTCCACATCCCGATCCTCTCGGGCATCGACTGGCTGAATTACCAGTTCCTCTCTACGGACTCGTGCTCGTGCTCATGATGCTGAGCCGCCCGGAAGGCCTCTTCCCGAGTCGCAGGCGGCGGGCGGAGCTCCACGAAGCAGGCGTCGAAGCGGCGGTTCCGGAGATCACCGAAGAGTGGCGAGATCGGAACGCCGCGCCGGAGCCCCGGACGCCCGTGCTGCGCACGGAACAGCTCACGAAGCAGTTCGGCGGCCTCGTCGCCGTGAAGGACGTGGACTTCGACATTCCGGCGGGATCCATCGTGAGCCTCATCGGGCCCAACGGCGCCGGAAAGACGACCTTCTTCAACGTCGTGGCCGGCCTCACCGACCCGACGTCGGGAAGCGTCGAATTCATGGGCCGGGCGCATCGCGCCGCCGAACGCAGCTGGCTCGAGCCCTTCATCTGGGTTGCGCCGGCCGTCATCGTTGCGATCCGTCACGCTGCTTGCGCGCCTCGCCGGCATCAGCCTCGTCCGTCACCGAGGTGCTCATCCCTCGTGCTCTCGTCCTGCTCATGGTCATGCTGCTGTCCGCGGTGATCCGCCCGGACTGGTACATCGGCCTCATGGAGCGCTCGGGATCTTCAAGAGTGCGCGGCCGAACGACATGGTCGTCGCCGGCCTGGCGCGAACCTTCCAGAACATCCGGCTCTTCCAGAACATGACGACGCTCGAGAACGTCCTGGTCGGCATGCACACGCGCATGCACGCGAGCGGCCTCGACGCGGTCCTGCGCCTGCCGCGCCAGCGCGGTGAGGAAGAGGCGTCGGCAAAGGTGGCACGGGACCTGCTGAAGTTCGTGGGGCTGGTCGGGCGCGACGACGAGCTGGCGAAGAACCTGCCGTACGGCGACCAGCGGCGACTCGAGATGGCCCGCGCCCTCGCGAGCAAGCCGACGCTGCTCCTGCTCGACGAACCGACGGCGGGCATGAACCCCACCGAGACGAGTCAGATGACCGACGCTCATCAGCCGGCTCCGCACGGACCTCGGGCTGACCGTCCTGCTGATCGAGCACGACATGCGGGTGGTGATGGGCATCAGCGACCGCGTGACGGTCCTGGACCACGGCGAGAAGATCGCCGAGGGAACGCCCGCCGAGGTCCGCGCCAATCCCCGGGTGATCGAGGCCTACCTCGGGAAGGCGGCCAGCGCATGACCGCCGTCGCCGTCGCCACGCCCGCCCAGTCGGCCGAGCGACGCCGATCCTGCGCCTCGACCAACGTCCACTCCTACTACGGGAACATCCACGCGCTCAAGGGAATCGACATCGAGGTCCATCCCGGCGAGATCGTGACGCTGATCGGCGCGAACGGGGCCGGCAAGACGACCACGCTGAAGACGATCAGCGGCCTGATGCATCCGCGCGAGGGCTCCATCTGGTTCGAGGGCGCCGACATCACCCACGTCGCGGCCCACCACCTGGTGCGCCGGGGAATCAGCCAGGCCCCGGAAGGCCGCCGGATCTTCAGCCGCATGACGGTCCTCGAGAACCTCCAGATGGGGTCATACACGACGCGGGCCCATTTCGACGACGCACCTCGAGCGCGTGATGACGCTGTTCCCGCGGCTCAAGGAGCGCGTCGACCAGCGCGGCGGCACGCTCTCGGGCGGCGAGCAGCAGATGCTGGCCATCGGACGCGCGCTGATGTCGGAACCCAGGATCCTGCTGCTCGACGAGCCGTCGCTGGGGCTCTCGCCGATCCTCGTGGAACAGATCTTCGAGATCATCCGGGAAATCAACTCGCAGGGCACCACGATCCTGCTGGTCGAGCAGAACGCCAACCAGGCCCTCGCGGTCGCGGCCCGAGGCTACGTGCTCCAGACCGGCCGCGTCCTGCTCGCCGACACCGCCGCCGGGCTGGCCGCCAACGCGGACGTGCGGCGGGCCTACCTCGGGGAGATCTGAGGGTCGCACCAGGCGGCCCGCGGAGCCGGCCGGCCGACAATGGAGCATCGCGCGTCCCCAGCGCCGGTGAGCCCGGTCCGCCGTCACGAACCGCGCCTGTCCGTGGCCGTCGCGATCGTCACCATCGCGGTGGGGATCGCCATCGCGAAGCCGTGGTCGTCCGCCACGTCCGTCGTGCCCGCCTCGCCGGGTCCGTATCCATCGGCCGCGGCGAGCACGGCTCCTGCGGCCGGTCCGGGCCGGGCGCCCGACACGGTCCAGCCGGGCGGCGTCATCCACCTCGCCGGTGGCGGGACGCTGGATTGCTTCGCCCCGCCCGGTTGGCGGCTCGTCGTGGACACGGCCGGCGACGGCGAGCGGGTCCGTACGTGGCTGGCCGTCCAGCCCGTGCCGGCGACCGGCGCGATCGATCCCGCCGTGCCCGTCACGACGATCGCGAATGGCCCGGTCCGGGGACTGGGCTTCTGCGCCCCGCGCAGCGGCACCGGCGACCCGGCGTCGAGAGCGGCATGGACGGCAAGCGTGTGGCGAATCGGCGGCCCGGGCCGGACGCCGGCACTCGCCACTCGCGTGACCCGGATCGAGGCTGAGGGTGGTGCCGGCGGGCTCGCGTCGGCGCCGGCCCAGCCGGGCTCGCCGGCCGCGTGGGCGCCGGGACGGTACGCGATCCAGTTCGAGCCCCGGGACGCCGCCCTTCCCGATCTGTGGATCGGCCTCGACCTCGGGCCGGGCGCCGGCAAGACTTGACCGTCCCCGGCACTTCGGTCACATTTCCCGACGTCCCGGCCATCCCGCGGATGGCGCGTCCCGAGGAACGCCATGCACGAGCCCGACGACCCGGCAACGGGTCGACCTGGACCATCGACAGCTCGTCTGCCCGGACCCGGTGCGGCATGGTCCGCCGCGGCCGCTTCCCGCCCCGCGTCCGACCGGCTGCCCCCGGCGACGCGATTCTTCCTCGGACTCGTCCTGGCGGTCGGTGGACTCCTGGCCGCCTGCAGCGGGACCGTGCCTGCCAGCCCGCCGGCAACGGGAGCGGGGGCCACGGCAACGCGAGCGGGGGCCACGGCAACGGGAGCGGGGGCCACGGCACCGGCCGGTTCACCGGGCGGGGAGGCCGGCGCGACCTGGCTGGAGGCCACTGTCGGCCAGGCACCGGGGCCCGAGGGCACGTCTGCTCCGGCCTTCTGCTCGCCGTGCCACGCATCGCAGGAGACGTCGCTGGCAGGCGTGGCCGCGGGTCATGGGACGCTGGTCGCCGTGGGCATCCAGTTCCCTCCGCCCGAAGCGGCCGCCTGGAGCTCCACGGACGGCCGGAGCTGGCGCCGGGCAGGCGGCCTGGCGGCGCCCGAGGGGTCGGTCCTCAACGCGGTTGCGACGACGGCCGGCGGGTTCGTGGCCGTGGGCGGAGCGGGGACGTCCGCGGCGGCCTGGACTTCGTCGGATGACGGCACATCGTGGAACCGGGCGCGCGTCGGGACGCCGGCCGCTCCCGGCACGGCGAGGATGGACGCAGTTGCCACGTTCGCGGGCGGCCTGGTGGCAGCAGGTGACGCGGAGGTCGCGCCTCCGGCCGGCCGGGCGGTCGCGTGGACATCGGTCGACGGAATCGACTGGATGCCCGCCCCGGACATCGCCTCGTTCGCGCGGGCCACCATCGCCGGGCTGGCTTCCGACGACTCGATCGTCGTGGCGGTCGGCAGCTCGACGGGCGCCGACGGCACGCATGCGGCGGCCACGTGGTGGTCCCTCGATGGCCTGGCGTGGCATGCCGGCGCCGCGGATCCGTCGTTCACCGGTTCGCAGCTGCTCGCCGTGGCGACCGGCGGCCCCGGGTTCGTTGCCGTGGGCACGACAGACGGCGGGCTGCGGGCCGCCGCGTGGACGTCGATGGACGGCGTTCACTGGATGACCTCGCCCGGCGGCGCCGGGTTCACGGACTACGGCCAGAGGATCGCCATGACGGGCGTGACGCGCGTCGGCACGGGCTTCGTCGCCGCGGGCTGGCGGGACTCCGCGGGCAACGGCTCGTCGGTCGTCTGGATGTCTCCGGACGGCGTCGGATGGCAGCGGGTGCCGGACGTCGCCGGTTTCGCGGGCTCGCAGATGGCCGGCGTGACTGCCGAAGGGGCCCGCCCGCTGGCCGTCGGCGCCACCGGCATCCCCGACAACTGGGCCTCCGCGGTCTGGCTCGGTCCGTCCGTCGTCTCGCCGGGACCATCGGTCTCGCCCGGCACCTCGGGGACTCCCTGACCCGCCCGTGCCGGCCGCCACTGCATCTTCCGGCCTGGCCAGCCGGACGTTACGTGCTGCAGATCAGCAAGTCCGGAACGGGCGCCACGGAGGGGTGGATGGGACTCGAGGTGGTACGCACGGCCCCGTGACGGGCGTCCCGGCCCCGACGCCGGGAGCAGCAGGGGCCGTCGTCGAAGCCGTCAGGCGCGAGGCCGCTCGGCCACCATCTCGGCCAGGCCCCAGACGACGATCGCGAGCCCGATTCCGGCGACCCACAGGCCGAGGGCGTGGTCCGGGAGCGCAAGCAGCCCGTCCGACTGGATCTGCCAGACCTTCAGCACGAACCCGATGATCCCCACGACACCGACGATGGAGAACGCGAGCGGCCGGTCCAGGGCGACCGGCTGATCTCCCGCGGCGTACGGAAGGGCGATCAGGGCCAGCAGCGCGATCGCCGCGATGAACACGAGGATCCCGAACCCGTCGAACGCGCCGGTTCGCTCCGGCGGCAACCCGATGCCCGCGGTCTGTCCCCAGGGGAACAGGCACCCGACGAGCGCGACGACGGAGCCGACGCCGACGACCAGGCGGCCACGGCCGAGTGTTCGACGGTTCACGGTGTGGAGTAGACCTCCGGCTTCAGGACGCCGATGAAGGGCAGGTTGCGGTAGTGCTCGCCGTAGTCGAGGCCGTAGCCGATCACGAACTGGTCGGGAATGGTGAACCCCAGGTAGTCGATCGGGATGTCGACCAGCCGGCGCGCGGGCTTGTCGAGCAGCGTGCAGATGTGAAGCGACCGCGGATTCTTGCCGCGCAGGTACCGGATCAGGTAGTTCAGCGTGAGTCCCGTGTCGATGATGTCCTCGACGATCATGACGTCGCGTCCGTCGATCGATGAGCTGAGGTCCTTGAGGATCCGCACGAGCCCGGACGACTCGGTCGCCGTGCCGCCGTACGAGCTGACCTCCATCAGGTCGATCGAGACGGGGATCGAGATCGCGCGCATCAGGTCCGCCATGAAGGGCAGGGAACCCTTGAGGACGCTCACGAGCGTCAGCTCGCGACCCTCGTAGTCGGCGCTGATCTGCGCCCCGAGCTCCGCCACGCGCGCGTGGATCTGCTCCTCGGAGACGAGCACGCTCGCGACGTCGGCGACGAGATCGGGGTTTCGCATGTCGGGGTCACGCCCTCCGTGAATGGTGGTCGCACGCCGCGACGGTTGGTCCACGACCTGTCACGGCGCGACTCGTCATGCGTGACTCGACTGCGGCTGGCCGGGCTGGCCCTGGCCCGACTGCCCGGTGCGCGTTCGCCGGCCCTGACGGCGCCGGCGTTCGGTCCGAGTGCGAGTCTCGTCCTCGCCGCGGGGCTCTCGTGCGGAGGCGGCCGCCGCCGGCCCCGGCGTCGTGACGTGGGCCTCATCGCCGGGCGCCGGGCGCCGGGGAGGCGTTGCCTGCCCTTCCGTCCCGGTCAGCGAGTCGACGAGGCCGATCCGGCCGTACTTGAGCATGAGTGCGCGGAAGTCACGTGCGTAGAACAGCTTGATCTGCACGTCCGGATACAGCTCTCGCAGCCGACGCAGCTTGCGGTTCTTCTTCCGCACCAGGCTCTGGCGCAGCGTGGTCAACTCGAGGTACAGGTCGAGCTCGGGCAGGTAGAAGTCGGGCGCGAAGCTCTCTGCAACGGCACCGTCGAGACTCCACAGGATGGGGAAGGAGCGCGGCTCGTACTCCCAGGCGATGCCGTAATAGTCGAGGATCCGCGCCAGCTCCGCCTCGCTGGCGTGTGCAAACGGGGCCGTCTCCGGCCCGCGACCGACGTCCATCGAGACCCAGTCTACCCGGTCGGGCACGGCCCCGGGTCCAGGCTGCATCTCTTCGCCGTCAGCGCGCTGCTACACTCCGGGGGAGTATCCGGCGGCCGGCACCAGGGATCGTCCGGAGCGTGAACCGGCGGACGCAGCGGGGGCGACATGGACGACGAACGGAACGACGCGCCGCCCGCAGGCGCGGCGCCCGCAGGCACGAACCAGACGGGCGGGGTCCAGGTAGGAGGGGGGACGGGCCAGTCGGCGCAGTCCGGCGACCCGCATTTCCGGCACAGCTACGACAAGGACCGCCAGCAGCTGCTGCGGAGGCTCTCGCGCCTGGAGGGCCAGGTCCGCGGGATCGCGCGGATGATCGAGCGGGACGAGTACTGCATCGACATCCTGCAGCAGACGGCAGCGCTGCGCGCCGCGGTCGACGCGGTGTCGCTCCTGGTGCTCGAGGACCACGTGGCCGGCTGCCTGCGGACCGCGGTCGAGACGGGCGACGCGACCGCGTACACGGAAGAGGTCATGGACGTCGTCCGGCGCACCCTGGGCCGGCCGGTGCGGGCCGCACGCCCGGCCCAGGAGCAGGCGCCGTGACCGGCGGCGCCGTGACCGGCGGCGCCGTGACCGGCGGTGCCGTGACCGGCGGCACCCCGGCCGAGTCGAGGTTCGCCGTCTCCGCGATCAGGGTCGCCGCCGGGGATGGCGCCGCAGAGGAGCGGCTGGCACTGCTGCTCGATCGCGTCGCAGCCACGGCGGGCGCCGGGGGCGTGGCCGTCATGGTCGAGCGGCAGGGGCGACGCATGGTGGTCTGCCGTGGAGCCGGGGCCGGTGCCGCGCGACTGCTCGGCGAGTGGCTCGACGCGTCCGTGCCGCGGAAGCGAGCTCGCGCAGCCGATCCGGCGACGATCCTCGCGATCGACCCGGCGTCGACGGAGCCGGGCGAGCCGGTCGAGCGGGAGGTCACCCGGACGACTGGTCACGAGGCGGCATCCGGGCACGTCGCTCCGGGGTCCGGGGATGGCGCGACCGATGGAGGACGGCTCCCCGTGCGCCGGTCGATCGAGCCGGCCGGGAGGCCCCGCGCCGCGATGGCCTTCGAGTTCGCGTCGGAGCGGCCGGCACGAGCGCTCGTACGGCGTTTCACGCCGCCCATGGCCCGCGCAGCCGCCGACATCGTCGGACCGCTCGCCCGCCTGGCGGAGGCGGAGCGCGAGCTGGCGGAGCTGCGCCACGCCGACGCGGAGCGCCGCCGGTTCGTGAGCGTGGTCGCGCACGAGCTGCGGACCCCCCTCGCGTCGCTGACGGGGTACCTCGACCTGCTGGCGCCGGATGGCGCGGGCGAATTCCTCGACAGGTCGCGCGACCTGGTCGCCGGGATGGCCACGATCGTGGCCGATCTGCTCGAGCTCAGCCGGATCGAGGCCGGACAGCTCCACCTCGTGGCCGCTCCCTTCTCGGGTGCCGAGGCCGCCCAGGCGGCCGTCCACGACGTCGGCCCGCTCGCCGCCGAGCGGGAGATCGCCCTCGACGTCTCGCTGCCGTCGCGCCTGCGGATGATCCACGCCGACCGCCGGCGGGTCCAGCAGGTGCTCGTGAACCTGCTCGGCAACGCGATCAAGTTCTCTCCGCCCGGGACGAGGATCGCGATCTCGCTGCGCTTCGACGGCCCGGTCGGCCTCTACACCGTGCGCGACCAGGGACCGGGGGTTCCCCAGGAAGAGCTGGAGCTGATCTTCGAGCCGTTCCACCGGGCGTCGGGGACGGAGCGCGTGGTGGGCACGGGCCTCGGCCTCCCGATCGCACGGGACCTCACCCGGCGCATGGGCGGCGAGCTGGACGTCGCATCCGCGCTCGGGGCGGGATCCGCGTTCGTGGTCGCGCTGCCCGCGACGGAGCTCGTGGAGCGGCCGGCACTGCTCGGATCGCTCAGGCTGGCGCTCGAGCGCGCCCTGCCCGCCGGCCGGCCGGCCTGAGGCGCTTCTCCACACCCTTCGCTCCACGGGACGTGCGCGTCGCCAGTTGTCCACATCCTGCCGTCATGGGTGGCGGTTCGTGGATAAGCCCCTTGAATCGCGGCGCTCCCGGCGGGAGACTCTCGGCTGCACCGCAGGCCGAGTACGGTAACGTCGCTCGCGAGGGGGCCGGGAGACCGGCCGGAGGTCCGGACGGGGGGCGGAAGACTGAAAGGCCGAGAGGTGCCTTCGAACTCGCGACGCCGGAAGGTCGAGCCGACGGGAGTCCGCGACGTGTCCCCGGGAGGGCGCTCGCCGGATCCTCCGCGTTCCCTCCCGGCGTCGTGGTGTCCGGCAGAATCGCGCGACATCCCCGGACCGTCATGACCGACCGTCCGCACGTTCCGCCGGTGGCAGCGTCCCGCGTGCCCCTTCCCACCGACGCGCGCGAGCTCCCCGCCCTCCCCGCGGTCTTCCACGACGTCCTCGACCGGGCGCTCGCCGCCATCGACCTGGACCTGACCCCGGGCATGCGGGAGGCCATCGACGCCCATGCCCGGCTCCTCCTCGCGTGGGCTCCCGTCGTCAACCTGACCGCGATCCGCGATCCCGAGGGGATCGCGCTCGAGCACGTCGTCGACAGCCTGGCCGCCGTCCCACCCCTCCTCGATCGCCTCGCGTCGCGACGCCCGCCGCGACGCCCGGTCGGGCTCCTCGACCTGGGCAGCGGCGCGGGGTACCCGGGATTGCCGGTCGCGCTGGCCATCCCCGTCGCGCGGGTGGCGCTCGTCGACTCCGTGGCCCGCAAGGCCGCCTTCCTCGAGGCCGCGGTCGCATCCACCGCGCGCGCGGTCCGGGACTGCGGCGAGGAGCCCGTGCCCGGCCAGGTCCTTTCCGTCCGCGCCGAGCTGCTCGGACGGATGCCCGAACACCGGGAACGCTGGGAGATCGTGACCGCCCGGGCGGTCGCCGCCCTTCCGTGGCTGCTCGAGCTCGCCCTCCCGCTCGTCCGACCGGGCGGCGTGTTCGTTGCCTGGAAGCGGGATGCCGGCGACGGCGCGTTCGACGCCGAGCTCGCCTCGGCGGCGCCGCTGCTGGAAGCCCTGGGCGGGGATCCCGAACCCGTCATCGAGAGCGTCAACGTGGACGGCCTGCGGGACCACCGCCTCGTGTTCGTCGGCAAGCGCCGTGCGACGCCGGACCGCTGGCCTCGCCGGGCTCGCGGAAAGCGCCTCCTGTTACCCTGAACGGATGCGCGTCGCGCTGATCTCGGACGTCCACGGCAACCTGGCAGCCCTCGAGTCCATCCTCGACGCGCTGTCGCCGTTCGACGCCGTCTGGCACCTGGGCGACGTCGTCGGCTACGGTCCCGAGCCGGTCGCCGTCATCAAGCGGCTCGAGGCGGTGGGGGCGGTGGGCGTACGGGGCAACCACGACGCGGCGGCGGTCGGCGAGATCGACACCGAGTGGTTCAACGACGCCGCGCGGCTGGCGGTGGAGTGGTCGGCGCGACAGCTCACCCCGGAGACGACCGACTGGCTCGTGGGAAACCCGCACACCCGGGTGGAGGGGGAGTTCACGCTGGCGCACGGTTCGCCGCGCGATCCCCTGTGGGAGTACCTGTACTCGACCTCGCTCGCGCGCGCCAACCTGCCGGCGTTCTCGACGCCGTACTGCCTGGTGGGCCACACGCATGTCCCGCTGGCGTTCCGGGAGACGAGCGGCGCGGTGGAGATGATCGCGCCGGACGACGGAACCGTGCTCGAGCTGGATGCGCGGCGCACGATCCTGAACCCCGGAGGGGTGGGACAGCCCCGTGACGGCGACCCGCGGGCGTCGGGCGCCCTGCTCGACACGACGGCGCGGACGATGACCTGGAGGCGGGCGTCGTACGCCGTCGCTGTGACCCAGCGGGCGATGCAGGTCGCCGGCCTCCCCCAGCGCCTGATCGACCGCCTCGAACAGGGCTTCTGAGGGAGACGACGCTGGACGACAGGCACCACGAGGAAGGCCCCGGCACTCCCTCCCCGGCCCCCATTCGGGGTCGCAAGCTGGGAGACCAGCGCGTTCGCGTCCCGCGACCCCAGGCGGAGTACTTCCGCTACGCCGGGCCGGGGATCCTGCGTGCCAAGCCCAAGGCGAGCGCGCCGACGACGCCGGTGGGCCGTGCCTACATGCGCATCCGGCGGGCCCTGATCGGGGCCCCCCTCGCCACCGAGCAGGAGATCGACGAACGCCTGACCAAGAAGAAGGCGCTCGCGATCATGAGCTCCGACGCGATCTCGTCGAGCGCCTATGCGTCGGAGGAGATCCTCAACATCCTCGTCCTCGCGGGCGTGGCCGCACTGGCGCTGACGCTGCCGATCGCGATCGCCATCGCTGCGCTGCTGGCCATCGTCGCGGTCAGCTACCGGCAGATCGGGTACGCCTATCCATCGGGCGGGGGAGCGTACGCGGTGGGCAGCGCCAACCTGCCGAAGATCTTCGCGCTGATCGCGGCCGCGGCGCTGCTGATCGACTACGTCATGACCGTCGCGGTCTCGACGTCGTCGGCCATCGAGCAGCTCTATTCCGCATTTCCCTCGCTGTACCCGATTCGCGTGGAGATCTCGGTGGTCGCGGTCGGGCTGATCCTGCTGGGCAACCTCCGGGGATTGCGGGAGTCGGGCAACATCTTCGCGCTTCCGACCTACATCTACATCGGCTCGGCCGTGTTCGTCGTGGCCGCCGGGCTGTTCAAGGCCATGGTCCTGCACGATCCTGCGGCCGCCGGGTACCACGCGGGCATCGTCAGCGCGCCTGAGGGCGGTTTCCAGGCGCTCACCATTCTCCTGGTGCTTCGCGCGTTCGCCGGCGGGTCCGTGGCCCTGACCGGCACCGAGGCCATCGCGAACGGCGTGCCGGCATTCAAACCTCCCGAGGCCCAGAACGCCGCGCGGACGCTGGTGGCGATGGCCGCGCTGCTGGCCGTGATCTTCATCGGGGTCACCGCCGTGGCCGTGACGTACGGGATCCTGCCGGGAGGCACGGAGTCGGTGCCGGCACTGGTGGCGCGAGCCGGGGTGGGCACCGGCCCGATGTTCTACGTGTTCCAGGCGTCGGCGGCGCTGATCCTGATCCTCGCGTCCAACACCAGCTTCAACGCCTTCCCGCGCCTGGCCGCCATCCTCGCGCAGGATTCCTACTTCCCGCGCGCATTCGCGTTCCGGGGGGACCGCCTGGCGTTCTCCGCCGGGATCTTCCTGCTGGCCGCCGTCGCGGCGCTGCTGCTGGTCGCGTTCGACGCCGACACGGCCGCCCTGATCCCGCTCTACTCGGTGGGCGTCTTCGTGAGCTTCACGATCTCGCAGACCGGCATGGTCAAGCACTGGTACCTGGAGCACGGCAGCGGGTGGCGGTCGCGGCTGGCGACCAACGCCTTCGGCGCCATCCTCACGGGCATCGTCGCGGTGGTCGTGGCGAGCGTGAAGTTCACCGAGGGCGCGTGGATGGTCGTCGTGCTGATCCCGGTCATCGTGACCGTCATGCTGCTGATCCACCGCGAGTACACCCACGAGGCGGCCGAGCTCGAGGTCCGTGAGGACCTCGTGTTCGGACAGCCGCACCGCCGCCAGCACGTGATCGTCCCGGTGCCCGGCCTGACGCGCGCAGTTGTCCGCGCGATCGCGTTCGGCAGGACCCTCTCCAGCGACGTTCGGGCGATCTACGTGACCGACGACCTGGAGGCAGGCGAGCGTCTCCGCGCCCGATTCGAGCGCCAGCTGCCCGGCATCCCGCTGGTGATCGTGGAGTCGCCCTACCGGCAGCTGGTCGGGCCGCTCGTGACCTACCTCGACGTGATGGACACCGACCCCGACGCGATCACGATCGTCGTGGTGCCGGAGTTCATCGTCCGCCACTGGTGGGAACGCGTGCTGCACAACCGGACGGCGGAGCGCCTTCGCCACGCGCTGATCGGCCGCCCCAACACCGTGGTGGCGCTGGTGCCCTACCGCAAGGAGCAGTGAAGCCAGGCCAGCGCGGCCCTGCCGGGCGACACACGCAATCGCCCGACCGCGTCCGGGCCCCGGCGCCCGATCGCGGGTGCTACCCTACGCGCCGATGGGAGAGAGCAGTGGGCCGGGCCAGTTCGCGCGCGCCGTGCTCGGACTGAACGGGGGCCCGACCGATCCGCTGGTGGTCGGTGCGGCGGGACGACTGGGCAAGCAGGCACGCACCGAGGTCATCGCCGTCCACGTCATCGAGGTGGACTGGACGCACGACCTCGCGGACGCGGTGCCCGGAAGCCAGCAGCGCGCGTCCGAAGTGCTCGACCGGGCCGAGGCCCAGGCGGAGCGCAACGGGCTGACGCTGAAGACCACGCTGCTGCAGGCCAGGGACGTAGGCGCGGCAATCGTGGACGAGGCCGCCGCGGTCGGCGCCGATCTTATCGTGCTGGGGCTGCCCTACCGGACCAAGTTCGGCGGCGACTTCGCGATGGGGCGCGTGATCCCGTACGTCCTCCAGAACGCGCCGATGGCGGTGCTGGTCGTGAGGAGCCCCATCCCCTCCGAACCCGGAACGAGCAACACGGAGCGGCGGGCATCCGCCGGCGCCTGAAGGAGCATCGGTGCGGACCATCATCGTGGGTTGCGGGCGCGTGGGCGCAGGCCTCGCCGAGGCCCTGTCCCGCTCGGGCCAGGACGTCACGGTCATCGACGTCTCGGCCCAGTCGTTCAACCGGCTCAACGCGGACTTTCCCGGGCAGGCGGTCCGCGGCGACGGAACGGACGAGGACGTCCTGCGCAGGCTCGGCGCCGAGACCGCCGACTACTTCTTCGCGCTGACCGAAGGCGACAACCGAAACGCGCTCGCCGCCCAGATCGCCCGTGATTCGCTCCACGTGCGTCATGTCGTGGCCAAGATCAACGATCCGGTCCGGGCTGCGGCCTACCGTGCGATGGGCCTGGCCGTGATCTGCCGCAGCACGATGATGGTCGACGCACTGTCCAGGTTCGTGGGCCTGCCCGGCGACCCGGAGGCGGATGAGCTCGTTGCCGAGCCACCGGCCCCGGCGGCGCACCCGGCCGGGACGGAGGCATCCTGATGTTCATCATCGTCGTCGGCGGGGGGAAGGTCGGGTACTACCTGACGCGCGAGCTGCTGGGCTCGGGCCACGAGGTCGTGCTGCTCGAGAAGGACCCGCGCCGCGCGGCCGAGATCGCCCACGAGATCGGCAGCGTCGTGCTGAACCGGGACGGCTGCGAGGGCAAGCACCTGGCAGCGGCGGGCGCGAATCGCGCCGCGATCGTGGCCGCCGTGACCGGTGACGACGAGGACAACCTCGTGGTCTGCCAGATGGCCAAGCACCACTTCGACGTGCCGCGCACGATCGCCCGCGTCAACAGCCCGAAGAACGAGGCGCTCTTCCGGAAGCTCGGGGTGGACGAGGTGATCAACCCCACGCGGATCGCGCTCGGGGCGATCGAGCAGGACATCCCGGTCCACGATCTCCTCCACCTGGCGCAGCTGTCGACCGGCGACCTCGAACTCGTCGAGGCGCAGATCGAGGCGGACTCGCCGGCGGCGGGGCGCGCGGCCCGCGACCTCGCGCTGCCCGACGGCTGCATCCTGTTCGTCGTGATCCGCAACGGCGTCGCCCAGGCCATCCGGCCCGATACGACGCTCGAGGCCGGGGACAAGCTCGTGGCCCTGAGCCGCACCGACTGCCAGGACGACGTGCGCCGGATGCTGATCGGGGAACGGGCCCTGACCGAGGGGTCCTGACCGAGGCGTCGCGGCGGCCGCTCGTGGCCGGCAAGCCGAACGGCACTGTGCGTCCGGCGGCCGATCCGTAGGATGCGGGGGCGTTCCCCGGATCACGGGTCGCTCGCGGCTCTCGCCGTCGCGGGGGCCGCAACCGGATCTCGGCCGTGCTGGGGGCGGCAGCGGGGCCGGGCGCCGGCCGAGTGGGCGATACCGGGTCGATACCGGGGCCGATCGCACGGGGGAGCCGGCGGCGCTGTTGCGCCGGGCGCCGGAGGAGCGGACGGCGCCGCGGGCAGGGAAGCCGGAGCCCGGCCGCGCAGGGCGGGTCAGGAGGCTCCGGGCAGGAGAGAAGGACGTGTCCTCAGCAGCACCCTCGCGCCACCTCGGGCTGGATCTCGGAGGCACGCTGCTGAAGTGGGCCGTCGTGGAGCAGTCCGGCCGCCAGTGGCGTCTGGTGGGCTCCGGGACCTTGCCGACGCGAGCAGATTCGGGTGCGCCGGGCATCGCGGCCGAGCTGGTCGAGTGCGCGGTGGACGCATCGGCTCGGCATGGGCCGGTGGATTCGGTCGGCGTGGCCGTGCCCGGCCGGTATGACGCCGCTGCCGGGACGGTGCGCTTCACACCCAACATCCACGTGGACTGGAGCGGCGTGCCCATCACGCAACCCATCGAAGCGGCACTGGGCGTCCGCGCCCACCTCGTCAACGACGCGCGGGCGTTCACGCTCGCGGAGCTGCGCCTGGGGGCCGGTCGCGGGGCCCGCTGCATGGTCGGGATCACGCTGGGCACGGGGGTCGGCGGCGGGATCGTCGTGGACGGACGGCTCCACCCGGGGCTCGACGGCGCGGCCGGCGAGATCGGGCACCAGACGGTGGACCCGGACGGCCCCCTCTGCGGATGCGGGAACCGCGGATGCGTGGAATCGTACGTGCGGGCGGACGCGATCTCGGCCGCGTGCGGCACGGCAACACCCGAAGAGGCCGTGGAGGCGGCGCGTGCGGGCGATCCGCACGCCGCGGCCGGGCTGGCAGCCGCCGGCCACTACCTGGGAATCGCCGTGGCGAACCTCGTCACCCTGCTGACGCCCGATGCCGTCGTGTTCGGGGGAGGCGTCGCCAAAGCCGGCGAATTGCTCTTCGCGCCGATCCGGGCGGAACTGCGAGCGCGTGTCCACATGACCGACCCGGACGCGGTCCGGCTGCTGCCGGCAGAGCTCGGCACGTTCGCGGGTGCGATCGGCTCGGCCGCGTACGGCGCGGAGGCAGACGACGCCGGCGTCACGAACCACGCGGCGTCCCCGAGGGAAACGGCACGGGCCCCACGGACGACCGCGCCGTGATCCGGCGGCAATCGGGAGCGGACGGCGCTGAGATGATTCGGATGGGACGGCGGGGCCGGGGACGACCGACGCACACGATGGAGGCGAGGCGATGACCGGAGAGGTCGTGCGTGGCAGGCTGGTGCTGGAGGACCGCGTGGCGGCCGGTCGGGTCGTCGTCGAGGACGGGCGAATCGCGTCCGTGGAGCTCGACGAATCCGAGGCGGCCGGGCCGTGGATCATGGCCGGCTTCGTGGACGTGCACGTTCACGGCTGGGGCGGCCACGACGCGATGGGTCCCGACGGCTCGCTCGACGGGATGGCACGCGCCCTGCTGCGGCGGGGCGTGACTTCATTCCTCCCCACGGCCATCACCGCGCCACTGGATGCCCTTCTGGCCTTTGCTGATCGCGTCCGTGCCTGGATGCCGCAATCCCCGGCCGACGGAGCCGATCCGCTCGGGTTCAACCTCGAAGGTCCCTTCATCTCGCCGCACCGGGTCGGTGCGCAGAACCCCGCCTTCGTCCGCGCCCCCGCCGACGTCCGGATCGCCGATCTCGAGCCTCTCCTCGGGGAATTCCGGATCACGACCGTCGCCCCGGAGACGCCGGGTGCGATCGAGTTCATCCGCTGGTTGCACGCGCACGGCGTCGTGGCATCCCTCGGCCACAGCGTGGCGACCGCCGCCGAGGCCGCCGCCGGATACGACGCGGGAGCGCGCACCACCACGCACCTCTTCAACGCCATGTCGGGCGTCCACCAGCACGAGCCGGGCCTTGCAGCCGTCGCCCTCGCCCGCGACGACGCCTACGCGGAGTTGGTTGCGGACGGGCACCACGTGGACCGCGTGCTGTGGCCACTCATCCTGCGGACGAAGCCTTCCGACCGGCTGATCCTGGTGAGCGACGCGATCGAGCTGGCCGGGACCCCGCTGACGCGCGGCTCGCTCGGCGGCCTGGAGGTGGAGATCCACGGCGACCGGTGCACGCTCGTCTCCAACGGCGCCCTGGCCGGATCGGTCATCGCGCTCGACACCTCCGTGCGCAACCTCGCCCGGGCCGGCGTTGCCCTGCCCGTCGTGTCGGCGGCCGCGAGTGTCAACCCGCTGGCGCTCATCGGCGTCGAGGACCGAGGACGGATCGTCCCCGGGCTGCGTGCCGACCTGGTGGAGCTCGATCAGGCGTACCGCGTGGCCCGCGTCATGCGAGCGGGCACATGGCACGCGGGACCGGTGCCCTCCGCGGTCTGAGTCGGGCTGCGCCCGTCGACGACTTCTCGCGAACGGGCCTCTCCGGGCAGACCAGGCGCGGGCTGGCCGAGCGTTGGAGCCCCACAGCGGGGGCTGGCGCCACGAAGGCCGCCCGGTCCCGAGCCGTGGGGCGGGTCGAGCGCGGCGCCGACCGAGGGCCGCCCCCGAAGGCGCCTGGTTCAGCCTGGCTCTTCGTCGCTCCGCGAGTCCTTCTTCCAACCGAGGTGCCTGCGGAGCCAGCCGACCGACGCGAGGTGGTACGTGGCCTCTTCGTTGTAGGCGGGCAGCGCTTCCACCTCGGACCTGGCGACGGCGAGCCGGACCTCGTCGGCCGCGAGACTCTCGACCATGTCCTCGGGGATCATCACGTCCCGGTGTGCGTCGGCCAGCGCGACCCGGAGCCCGTGGAAGATGTCCTCGGCGTCGTCGCCGAGCATCTCGTGGACCTGACCGACGCGCTCGCCGTCGCCGGACACCACCGGCGTGCCGTAGATGACCGAACGCCACGAGACCGGCTGGTTCTGGGACACGGCGACCTCCTCGAGCCGTCCGACTGCTGGAACGCGGCCATCGTAGCCCCGCCGGGCCCGGAGCGCGGAGGGACCGACGGGCCTCCTCAGCGCAGGGTGTTGCAGGCCGTGCCGTCGGCCAGGCGGCAGGGCAGGAAGCGGATCGGGCGCCACTCCGAGGAAGCGATCTCCTGCCCGCGGTCGTCGAGGGCGACGACCTGCCAGTGCCATCCCGCGAGGTTCGAGTCCGCCACGAACGCGTTGCAGGACGTCCACGTGTACCGAGGCGCGGCCGTCGTGACGTCGAGCGCCGGATGGAATCCGGCACGCTGCACCACCAGCCGGTATCGGCCCACGCCCGACGGGTCGGGAACGGCCCACCTGAACCGGACGGTGAACCCGTATCCCCGGCCGGGTTGCGGTTCGCAGCCCGTGGACGAGGCGTTCTGCGCGATCGCCGCACCCGCACGGGGCGTCGCGAGGGCAATCGAGGGCATGGCGGCGTGCGCGTGCCGGACGTGGAAGAACGCGTGCTCGCCGAACTGCAGCAGGCAGGTGCCGACGATCTGTGCCCGTTCGTTGAGATCGGTCGCGACCCCTTCTCCCCGGCAGCCCCGCAGCATCTCGAGCTCTGTCATCACCCCGTCCTGCCAGAGGAACGGATGCTTGACGCCATCCGCCGTCGTGCTCGAGCCGACGACCTGGCCCGCGTCGTTGATGCCGTACGCCGCAGACCAGGTACCGCCGAGGGTCCCGAGATCCTGCATGGCGCCGTTTTGCCACAGGAACGCGTGCCAGGACTCGTATTCGTCGCCCACGAGCGGCCCGACCCCGACGACTTGGCCGCGGTCGTTGACGTCCCGGGCTTCGGACCATGCGCCCCCGAGGGTCCCGAGGTCGGCCATCGACCCGGCCTGCCAGAGGAACGCGTGGCGGGCACCCGATGCGGCAGCGGCCCCACCGACCACCTGGCCCAGGTCGTTGATCGCGGTCGGGACGACGTCCGTGCCGCCGCCCAGGCCGCCCAGATCGCTCATGGCGCCGTCCTGCCAGATGAAGGCGCGCCCGCTTCCGTCGCCGGCCGTCGTGGTGCCCACGACCTGGCCGGCGTTGTTGATGGCGTAGGCCATGCCCGTGGGACCTCCCAGCGAGCCGAGATCGACGATGGCGCCCCCGTCCCACAGGACGGCGCGCCACGGCGCCCCGATGTCCGGGCTCGCGGTGGCCGTCCCGACGACCTGGCCCCGGTCATTCACCTCGACGGCCTGGCTCAGGAGCCCGCCAAGCGTCCCGAGGTCCTTCAACGCACCGTCCTGCCAGGAGACGGCGTGGTAGACGTTGGTCTCGGCGAGGTCGCTCGTCCCGACCGCCTGACCCAGCTCGTTGATGTCGGTGACACGGGCCGTCCGCCCCCCGAGCGTTCCGACGTCGACGAGCACCGGGATCATGACGCGCTCGCCGACGCGGATGAGGTCGGGGTCGGCGATCTGCGGGTTCGCCGCCACGAGCAGGGCGAGGCCGACCGCGTGGCGAGCGGCGATGTTCCAGAGGGTGTCGCCGGCAACCACGATGTATTCGTCCAGCGTCGGCGAAGCCGGCGGCTGGGACTGCACGGACGGCGGCGCAGGGGAGGAAGGGGAGGAAAGGGAGCTCGACGGTCGTGCGGCCGAAGGGGACGGAACCGCTGGCGCAATCGGCGCCGCCTCCGTGCCTGCCGTCGCGGACGGCGTGAGGCTCACGCCGGGAGTTCCGATGGCGGGGACGGAGCCACGTGCGCTCGCGCCCGGCATCGCACCGGGGCTCGGCGAGACCACGTCGACGCGAACGCTCGGCGACCCGGGCGCGCGTCCAGGACTCGTCGAGGCGTCCTGGCCCCCGCAGCCCGCGACGATGAGCATCCCGACGAGCGCGCCGAATCGGATCCAACCTGCGGATCGCCCGAGCGCCCGGTCTGCCGGACGGCGGTTCGTCGCCATCACCCATGGCCTCCAGATGTCCGTGCGACGTGCGCGACTTCCAGGCCGGAGTCAGTCTTCCGCCTGGACTGGCTGGCGGATCACCGTCTTGACCCGCTCCAGCCTGGTCGCGCGCGGGTCGCTGATGTAGATCTCGTGGTGACAGCCGCGCATTCGCAGCCCGCGTTCTGCGATCCCCGCGTGCAGGCGCTGGATGGTGGGCACCTCCGCGTCGTACGAACCGAGGTGCATGACCTGCGCGACACGCCCTTCCGCCCACGGTTCCCATCGCAGGTCGTCGAGGCGCGGCGGCCGCTGCTTGCGTGCCACGGCGTCCCGTGCGGCTTCGAGCTCGTCCTCGCCAGCCTCGTCCGGGACCGGCAGCAGGAGGCGCCAGGTCCAGTCGGGCGGCTTCTCGGGCATCCCGGCGAGCAGCTCGACCGGCATGGGGCCGGGTTCGCCGATCCAGAACAGGCCCTCGAGCGCGCCGACGGGCGCCTGGATGCCGCGCTTCCTGAGCGCGAAGTGGAGTGTGTACGCCACCGGATAGAGCGTCGAGATCGTGTCCTGGAACACCTGACCACCCGGCGCAGCCGTGCCATCGATCGCCAGGTATCGGCGCTCCGGGATCTCAAGCAGGCGGATCCGGTCCGATCGCGCCGCGAGCTCGTTGCGGTAGTCCTTCGGCACATCGAAGACGACGGACGCGGGCGCGCTCGTGATCACGGGTCACCCCTCCCCCACGCAGCCGGGGCGCACGTGCACGATCCCGCGCGCCGCGTGCGGCGACAAGGGCCGCTCGGCCGGGGTCCGCCGCCTGAATAGCCCCAAGGTCATCTTGTGCCAGGCGCGGCGCCCGGCAACGATCCCTCCATGAGTTCGGTCCAGGCTGCCCATCCGGCGTTCGTCGCGGCCGACGATCCGCTGGGCGCCGCATCGATCGCCCTTCACGCGCTGGATGCCGGAGACTCCGAGCCCGCCCGAGCCTCGATCGCCCACTGGCTCGGCGTGCGCACCAGCGGCAACCCCGACAGCCTGCGCCGCTACCCGTGGGCCATCAGCACGGCGTACTACCGGCGGCCTGCCTACGTCCCTGCCCCTGAGACGTGGCAGGCCTGGCGGCCGGCCGAAGCGCAGTGGCGAGAGCAGAACCTCTACCGCTTCGAGGCCGGCCTGCTTGGACCGATCGTGCTGTCGGACGCGGTCGAACTGCTCGGCCGGATGGCAGCGTCCGGCGATGGCGATGCCGCGACGCTCCTCGAGCAGGTTCTCCCGGTCGTACGGCGGGACATGGCGCGCCTCGTCGTCGGGTTGCACGCCTGGAGCGACACGTGGGGCCTGTGGAACCTCGCCCGCAACGATCACGCCCTGCGCCGCCTGCACCCCTTCGCCCTCGCCATCGCCGACACGTACGCCGCCCGGGCCATCGACCAGGGAGGGACGGGCACCGGCAGCCGCTTCCCCTTCCACGACCGGCCCCTCGTCTCGGTGTCGGCGCAGCTGGCGGCGGGACTGGCGGCGCTCGGGTTCCACCCCCAACTCACCGGTCGCCTGGCGGCATGGGTGGCGGCGCACGAGGCGCCCGACGGAGCCTGGGCCGATGCCGACGGACCACGCGACCTGCTCACGACGCTCGTGGCGGCCGACCTGCTGGGAGGGCTCGACCCGGCCTGGGACCCCGCGCCCGCGATCGCGTGGGTCGAGCGGCAACGCCGCGGCGACGGGGTCTTCGTCGCCTACGGACCGGAGGCTGCCTGGCTCACGCTCGAGCTCGACGCGCAGGCGCAGCGCTTGGCTCTCCCGTTCGCCGAGCGTTTCCGCTGGCCCCACCTGGCAACCGAACATCGCGATCGGCGCACCCGGCTGCCTTTCCTCGGCTACCTTGCCGATCTCGCACGCCTCTGTGCCGAGGTGCCGGCCCTTGCCCGGGCGCCGATCGAGATCGCCTTCCTCGACCTGGCCGGCTTCGGGGCATGGAACAACCGCTACGGCATGGCCGCCGGGGACGAGGTGCTCCGGTTCCTCGCCGACGAGCTTGCCGACCTGCCCGAATCGGTCGCGATCCGTGACGGCGGGGATGAGTTTCTCGTGGTCGGCGTTCCGCATGGGTCCGGACTCACGGCGTCGCTCGAGGCGTTCCGGCAGGCGTTCCCCGGCCGCCTCCGTGCCCGATTCGGCACGGAGGCCGTCGCCCCCCGCATCCTCGTCGGTCGCACCGACGGCGCGTCGCTCCTCGCCGCGCGCGACGTGCTCGGCCGGGAGATCGCCGAGCTCAAGGCGGCCCATGGCAGCCCGCCTCCGGAAGGGATCCTGGCCCCGGCGCGCCGACTGACCGGTTCCCAGCCAGGTCCCGCCGTGCCGGCCGTCAGGTAGCACTCCGGAAGTGCCGTGCTGGAGCGGGCAGGCCCGCTGGAAACGGCAACCTCAGACCACCGGCCACGACCCCGTCGGCGAGTCCGGGCCGGTGCGGTGAACTCCGTCACGGTCGTGCCCGAGCCGGTGTCAGACAAGGACCGCCGCGGCCGTCGGAGCGAGCCGTCCTCGCCCGTGAAGGAGTTCGCTGCCGCGGGCATAGACGATCTCGAGTTCATCGCCCGGGGCGTGCTCGCCGGCAAGGAGCCAGAGATCCGAACGATCGAACACGCCGGCGTTACCCACCTCGAGGACGACGTCGCCCGACGAGAGCCCGGCCTGGTCGCCGAAGCTGCCCGGCACGACCTCGACGACTTCGACGCCGGCGGGCGTGTCGACGGTCACCACCCCGAACCGGCTGCGCCGCGCGTGCGCGCGCGGGCGCCGGATGCCGTGCTCCAGGTAGAGGATGAGATCGGTGATGCACCGGTTCCAGCCGAGCGTGTGCGCCTGGAGCTCGTCGATCCAGTCACGACCCTCGCCGAACCCCGCGTGCGTGATCTCGACCCGGGTGCCGTGCTCGAGGGCCTCGAAGACGACGGTGACCTCGGTCGTGCCCGGCAGCATGCCCGGCCCCTGGCTCCAGCGGATCAGGCGCTCGGGCTCGATCTCTTCGACCCGACCCGCCGCGCCCTGATCGCCCACGGAGAACTCGAGGCTGCCACCAGGCTCCGCCTCGAACCGCGCCACCGACGGGGCGAACCAGGCGGTGAGCTCGGCCGGTTCCGTGAAGGCCTGCCAGGCCCGCGCGACGGGGACCGCGACCGTGAACGTGCGCCGGTACGTGCTGGTCATCGGACTTCCTCCTGTGGTTCGAGATCGGGGTAGGCGGCCACCATCAGGCGGTACGGTTCGCCCTTGGCCGCCGCGAAACGGTCGACGAGCCGCCCGACCGCCGAGAGGTACTCGGACAGGAAGGCGGCCCGGTCGGCCTCGCTGCCGAACCGGACCTCGGTCCCGACCGAGGCGCTGGCGATCGTCGCCCCCTCGAACGCCGCGCGATCGAGCAGGGCGGCCGCGTCCGACTGCAGGCGCTCACCGAGCCGGACGAGTTCGCCGAGTGAAAGCTGTGCCTGGAGGACGTGGGCCCGCCGGGGATCGGCCCAGGTCACTTCGGGCGAGACGACGAACGACGACGCCGCCGACCGGTACAGCGTCTCCACGAAGTTCCCGGTGCGCCGCTCCCCGGACCGCTTGATCAGGCCGGCCTGTTCCAGCTGCTTGAGGTGGTAGTTGACCTTCTGCCGCGGCTGGCGGATCCGCCGCGCGACCTCTGCCGCGGACGCCGGCTCGCGCAGTGCCTCGAGGGCCCGTACGCGGATCGGGTGGCCGAGCGCCTGCAGGGCCTCGGCGTCCCGCACGACATGTACCGCCGACAGCGGAGCCATGGCTAGACAATATTCCTTGTCTGGATCATTCCGTATTTCTAGCTGGAACGTCGGAGTCTGTCAAGACCCACGCCGGGGTCGCGGGACCGGCTGACGTGTCGGCTCCCTTGACGGCCTGGGCGAGCGGAAATGTTCGAGCTTCAGCCCGAACCCCGCTGGCCCCCGGGGCCCGGCCCCGGGACGAGTCCGTGCCCCTGTTTGTTACCCGCTCCGATGGCAGCTCCGACGGTAAAGAACGCGCAACACTCTTGACAACGCCATTGTCAATGTTGATCATGGCCGTCGCGACGCGCGGGTGAGCGGAATGGCCGCCCCTCCGGTCCGCAGGGCCGGGGCCGCATCGCCGAAACGTGTGGCCGACAGCCACGGGAGGAACCACATCATGACCATCATGCGAAGGACCGGCCCGTTCAGCGAGCTGGTGTCGTTGCGCCAGGCGATGGACCGCCTGTTCGAGGATTCGTACGTCCGGCCGCGCTGGCCGGGCGATGGTGAATCGTCCGTCCTGCCGCTCGACATCTACCGCACGGACGACGCTCTCGTCGTGAAGGCCGCCCTCCCCGGCGTCAAACCGGAGGACGTGGACGTCACGGTCGAAGGCGACACCCTCACGGTGAGCGGCGAGTTCCAGGAGGAGCACGCCGAGGACGACCGCGGCTATCTCTTCCGCGAGCTGCGCCGCGGCAGGTTCAGCCGGACCATCCAGTTGCCGGGCGACGTGAGCGCCGACCAGGCGGCCGCGCGGTACGAGCACGGGATCCTGACCCTCACGCTCCCGAAGCGCGAGGAGGCGCGACCGCGCCAGATCAGGATCACCCCCACCACCGATGGCCAGCCGGACGTCGCCGCGCCCGAGCGGCAGTCCTCCGACGGCCGCTGAGCGGGAAGGTCGGATCGTGCGCGATCGGGTACGGGATCCCAGCCAGCCGGTCTACGTCATCAGCGTGGCCGCGAGCATCGTGCGGGTCCATCCCCGCACGCTGCGCATCTACGAGGACGAGGGACTCCTGTGCCCGGCGCGCACGCCGACCAACATCCGCCTGTATTCCGAACGAGATCTTCGCCGGGTCCTCTGGATCCGGCACCTGACACAGAACCTGGGGGTCAACCTGGCCGGCATCCGGATCCTCTTCGAGCTCGAAGAGAAGCTGGGGACCCGCATCCTGGAGGCCCTCTACAGCGAACCAACGGCAGGAGAGGACGAGGACGGGACGGCCGAGGAGACTTCCGCCGCCCGCCAGTCGTCCCCACAGCAGGAGATGAGCACGTCATGACAGATCGACCGTCGAGCCCGGACGAGGCGCGGCCGACGAACCAGACACCCGCCGAGGGCGATCCCGTCCCGACGGGCCGGCGCGAGCTGCCGCTGCTCGCCCTGCGCGAGACGGTGATCTTTCCCGAGATGATCGTCCCGCTCCAGGTGGGTCGCGACAAGTCGGTGAAGGCGCTCAACGCGGCCGTCGCCGACTCCTCCCCCATCGCGCTGGTGACGCAGCGACAGGCGGACCGCGAGGAGATCGAGGATCCGTCCGAGCTGTATCCCGTGGGCACCCTCGCCAAGGTGGCCCAGGTCGTGCAGCTCCAGGACGGGACCGTGCGTGCGATCGTGCAGGGCCAGCAGCGCCTGCGCGTCGTGTCGTTCGTGCAGACCGAGCCCTACGTCACCGCGATCGTCGAGATGCTCGAGGACCAGAAGCCCGCGGGCCTCGAGGTCCAGGCGCTGATGCGGTCCGTCCAGTCGCAGATCGAGCAGTACGTCCAGTCGGGTGCCCCCGTGCCGCCCGAGGCGGCCGTGGCCGCCCGCAACATCACCGAGCCCGGGCTTCTCGCCGACATGGTGGCGTACAGCCCGGACATGAGCACCGAGCAGCGCCAGGAGCTCCTCGAGACGGCGGACGTCGTCGAGCGCCTCCGGCTCGTCTCGGGGTTCCTCGCGCGGCAGATCGAGATCCTCGAGCTGAAGGGCAAGATCCAGTCCGAGGTCAAGTCCGAGATGGACAAGACCCAGCGCGAGTACATCCTGCGCGAGCAGCTCAAGGCGATCCAGCGCGAGCTGGGCGAGGACGATCCGCAGCAGGCCGAGATCAACGAACTGCGCGACAAGGTCGAGGCGGCCGGCATGCCGGACGAGGTGAAGGCCCGGGCGATCAAGGAGATCGACCGGATGAGCCGGATCCCCTCGGCGTCCCCGGAGGTCGGCGTGATCCGGACCTACGTGGACTGGCTGGTCGGGCTGCCCTGGAACGTCTCGACGGACGACAACCTGGACATCAAGCAGGCCGCGGCCATCCTCGACGAGGATCACTACGGGCTGGAGAAGGTCAAGGAACGGATCCTCGAGTACCTGGCGGTCCGCACCCTGGCCAGCACGATCCGGAGCCCGATCCTCGCCTTCGTGGGCCCGCCCGGCGTGGGCAAGACCTCGCTCGGCAAGAGCATCGCGCGGGCCATGGGCCGCAAGTTCGTGCGCATGAGCCTGGGCGGCATCCACGACGAGGCGGAGATCCGCGGCCACCGGCGCACGTACATCGGGGCGCTACCCGGCCGCATCGTCCAGAGCATCAAGCAGGGCGGCTCGAACAACCCCGTCTTCATGCTCGACGAGGTCGACAAGATCGGCATGGACTTCCGGGGAGACCCGAGCTCGGCGCTCCTGGAGGTGCTCGATCCCGAGCAGAACAACACGTTCCAGGACAACTATCTCGAGGTGCCGTTCGACCTCTCGAAGGTGCTGTTCATCACGACCGCCAACCTGCTCGACCCGATCCCGGCGCCGCTGCGCGACCGCATGGAGGTCATCCAGCTGCCGGGCTACACGCAGCAGGAGAAGGCCGAGATCGGCCGCCGGTTCCTCATCCCCAAGCAGATGACCAACCACGGGCTGACCGGCAAGAACATCGAGATCACCAACGAGGCGATGACCGAGCTGGTGCAGGCGTACACGCACGAGGCCGGCGTCCGGAACCTCGAGCGCGAGATCGCCAACATCATGCGCAAGGTCGCGAAGACCGTGGCCGAGGGTCGCAAGCGCAAGACCGTGGTGGACATCAAGAAGCTCGATGAGTTCCTCGGGCCGCCGCGGTTCGAGTACGGCGAGCTGGAGCCCGAGGACCAGGTCGGTGCGGCCACCGGGCTGGTGGTGACGGAGACCGGCGGCGACATCGTCGCGGTCGAAGTGACCCGCATGGAGGGCAAGGAGGACTTCATCCTCACGGGCCAGCTGGGCGAGGTCATGCGCGAGTCGGCGCGTGCCGGGCTGTCCTGGACACGGGCACACGCCCGGGAACTGGGAATCTCGCGCGAGGTGTTCGAGAAGAACACCCTGCACATCCACGTGCCGGCGGGCGCGATCCCCAAGGACGGTCCGTCCGCGGGCATCACGATGGCCACGGCGATCGTCAGCGCGCTCACGGGCATTCCCGTGCGCAAGGACATCGCGATGACCGGCGAGATCACGCTCCGTGGCCGCGTGCTTCCCATCGGCGGGCTGAAGAGCAAGATCCTCGCCGCGCACCTGGCGGGCGCGAGCGCGGTGATCCTGCCGAAGCGCAACGAGAAGGACCTCCGGGACATTCCCGAGGAGATCCGGCGCCAGGTGAAGATGGTCCTCGTGGAGACGATGGACCAGGTTCTCGAAGCTGCGCTCCGGCGGCGGCCGACGCCACTGCCGGTGCAGACGCCCGAATCGCAGCCCGAGCGCGAGCCCGCGCTGCCGGATGCCGCAGCCGGCCGGAACACGTTCCCGACGGCGCCGGCCATCGTGGGAAGCATCGAGCACTGAGGACTCGTGCCCGGCGCCGTCACGGCGCCGGGCACCGACCGGCTGGGCAGATGGAGTACAAGGACTACTACACGACCCTGGGAGTGCCGCGCGGGGCGAGCCAGGCCGACATCAAGAAGGCCTTCCGCAAGCTCGCGCGCCAGCACCACCCGGACGTGAACAAGGGAAACGCCGACGCCGAGCGTCGTTTCAAGGAGATCAACGAGGCGAACGCCGTCCTCGGCGATCCCGAGAAACGGCGCTCGTACGACACGCTGGGCGCCGACTGGGCTTCGTACCAGCAGTCCGGCGGGGCGGGGGCCACGGCCAACCCGTTCGCCGATTTCGTCCGCCGCTCCTACGCGGGCGGGACGGGCGGGACGGCCGGCACAGGGCCCGGCGGCACGGGCCCGGGCGGCATCCGCTTCGAGTACCACGGGTCGGCCGAGGACCTGTCCGGTTTCAGCGACTTCTTCCGCACGTTCTTCGGAGGCGGCGCGCCGGGCACCGGTCGCTCCCCCACGAACGCGGGCGGCAGGGCCACGACCCGGGGCACGGGCCAGGCCACGACCGACTACGACGACCTGCTCGGAGGGCTCGGCTTCGAGCCGGCTCGCGGCCCGGGCAGGCGTGGCCGGAACGTCCAGGCGCAGGCGCATCGGCAGGATGTCGAAGCCGAGACGCAGGTGACCCTCGACGAGGTCTTCCACGGCACGAAGCGCCTGCTCCAGGTGGAGAACAGGCGCTACGAGGTTGCGGTCCCGCCCGGGGTCGTGGACGGCCAGCGAATCCGGCTCAGCGGCAAGGCCGGCAGCGGACCGGCAGCCGGGGACGTCTACGTGCGCATCAAGGTGCTGCCGCACCGAACGTTCGAACGCAACGGCGCCGACCTCACGCGCGACGTTCCGATCTCGCTGAGGGACGCGCTCCTGGGCGGCGAGGTGCCGGTCGAGACGCTCGCGGGAAGCCGCCTGCTGCTCCGGATTCCAGCAGGAACGCAGCCCGGGCGTACGTTCCGGCTGGCCGGACAGGGCCTTCCGCGGTTTCGCGCCGAGGGTCGCGGCGACCTGTATGCCCGGGTCCGCGTGACGGTGCCGACCAACCTGGACGAGCACGCTCGGGAACTGGCAGATCGCTTCCTGGACGCTGCCGAAGGTCGCCCGCGCGAGCAGGCGCCGGCGGAGGCCAACGCATGACCAGGACCACGAACCACGCAGCCACGCACCACGCGACCACGAACCACGCGGCCACCACGAACCACGCGATCACGAACCACGCGACGAGGATGCTCACCGGATCATGAAACTCGACCGATACACCGAGAAGGCCCAGCAGGCCATCGTCGACGCCCAGCGCCTCGCGACGGATCAGCAGAGCCCGATCCTCGACGCCGAGCACCTGCTCGCCGCCCTGCTCGAGGACGAGACCGGCACTCCCACGGCGACACTGCGCCGCCTCGGCGCAGACCCCGCCGCCGTCCGGACCGAGGTCGCCGGCGCGCTCTCGCGCCGCGCGCGCATCCAGGGCGGATCGCTCGCCCTCGATCCGCGAGCCCGTGACGTGCTGACCCGGGCCGAGGACGAGGCGAGGCGCCTCAAGGACGAGTACGTCTCCACGGAGCACCTGCTGCTGGGCGTGACGGAGGCGGGCGGCGAGGCCCAGCGGATCCTCGACCAGCACGGCGCCACGCACGAGCACATCCTGC
This sequence comes from uncultured Chloroflexia bacterium, assembly GCA_963757865.1. GTDB lineage: Bacteria > Chloroflexota > Limnocylindria > Limnocylindrales > CSP1-4 > JAJYNJ01. Next base: position 48,894 of record CAVWSU010000007.1, on the reverse strand, counting down.
AGGCGCTCGCCAGCGTGCGCGGAAGCCAGCGCGTGACCTCGCAGAACCCCGAGTCGACCTACCAGGCGCTCGAGAAGTACGGCCGCGACCTGACCGGCGTTGCCCGCGAGGGGAAGCTCGACCCGGTGGTGGGTCGGGACGAGGAGATCCGCCGCGTCATCCAGGTGCTCAGCCGCCGGACGAAGAACAACCCCGTCCTGATCGGCGAGCCGGGCGTCGGCAAGACCGCCATCGTCGAGGGCCTCGCCCAGCGCATCGTGCGCGGCGACGTCCCGGAGACGCTCAGGGAGAAGCGCGTCGTCGCGCTCGACATGGGTGCCCTCATCGCCGGCGCCAAGTACCGCGGCGAGTTCGAGGAGCGCCTGAAGGCGGTCCTGAAGGAGATCACCGAGAGCGCCGGCCAGGTCATCCTGTTCATCGACGAGCTGCACACCGTGGTCGGCGCAGGCGCGGCCGAGGGCGCAATGGACGCCTCCAACCTGCTCAAGCCCATGCTGGCGCGCGGCGAGCTGCACGCCATCGGCGCCACCACGCTCGACGAGTACCGCAAGCACATCGAGAAGGACGCCGCGCTCGAGCGCCGCTTCCAGCCGGTGTACGTGGACGAGCCCACGGTCGAGGAGACGGTCTCGATCCTGCGTGGCCTGCGCGAGCGCTACGAGGTCCATCACGGGGTGCGGATCAAGGATTCGGCGCTCGTCGCAGCCGCCGTCCTGTCGCACCGCTACATCAGCGGACGCTTCATGCCGGACAAGGCGATCGACCTCGTCGACGAGTCGGCGAGCCGGCTGCGCATGGAGATCGATTCCATGCCCGTCGAGCTCGACGAACTGGAGCGCCGCCGCGTCCAGCTGGAGATCGAACGCGAGGCCCTGCGCAAGGAACACGACGAGGCTTCGAAAGCACGGCTCGAGGCACTCGAGCGCGAGCTGGCCGAGATCGGGGAGCAGGCGGGCGCGCTCAAACAGCGCTGGCAGACGGAGAAGTCCGCGATCGCCGGGCTGCGCCAGACGAAGGCCGCCCTCGAGGGACTCCAGCACGATATCGAGGCCGCGGAACGTGCGGCGGACTACGGCCGCGCGGCGGAGCTGCGCTACGGTCGCCAGGTCGAGCTGCAGCGGCAGATGGAGCAGCAGGAGGCCGCCCTCGCGGCCCTCGACGGATCGAGCCGGCTCCTCAAGGAGGAGGTCGACGCCGACGACATCGCCGAGATCGTGAGCCAGTGGACCGGCATCCCGGTGACGAGGCTCATGGAGGGCGAGCAGGCCAAGCTCGTCCACATGGAGGAGCGGCTCCACGAACGGGTCATCGGCCAGGACGAGGCGATCGAGGCCGTCAGCGACGCGGTGCGACGCGCACGCGCCGGCCTCAAGGACCCGCGCCGGCCGATCGGGTCGTTCATCTTCCTGGGCCCGACGGGGGTGGGGAAGACGGAGCTCGCCCGGGCGCTCGCCCAGTTCCTGTTCGACGACGAGCAGGCCATGACCCGCATCGACATGAGCGAGTACATGGAGAAGTTCGCCGTCAGCCGGCTGATCGGCGCGCCGCCCGGATACGTCGGTTACGACGAGGGCGGACAGCTCACGGAGGCGGTGCGACGCCGTCCGTACCAGGTGATCCTCCTCGACGAGATCGAGAAGGCGCACTCGGACGTGTTCAACGTGCTCCTGCAGGTGCTCGACGACGGCCGGCTGACCGACGGCCAGGGCCGCACCGTGAACTTCAAGGACACGGTCGTGATCATGACGAGCAACGTCGGCAGCCAGTTCATCGTGCCGATGGCCGGCCACTCCGAGGCGGAGGTCCACGAGCAGATGCGCCGGCAGGTGATGGAGGCGCTGCGGCTGCAGTTCCGGCCGGAGTTCCTGAACCGCGTGGACGAGATCATCGTGTTCCACGGGCTGACGGACGCCGACCTGGCCGCCATCGTCGACCTGCTGGTGGCCGAGCTGCAGCGGCGGCTGGCCGGGGTGGACCTGACGATCGAGCTCGCCCCGTCCGTCCGATCGCTCATCGCCTCGGAAGGGCACGATCCGGCGTATGGGGCGCGTCCGCTCAAGCGGGCGGTCCAGCGGACGATCGAGAACCCCCTGGCACGCGCCCTCCTCGAGGGCCGCTTCCAGCCGGGCTCCCGGATCACGGTGGAGGCCGACCGGACCAGCGGGACCGTCCTCTTCCGATCGGGCGACGAGGTGGTGGCGGCGTCTGGCCGGCACGACGCCCGCTCCGGGGAAGAGGCCGGGCGCCCCCGCGACATCGTGGAGGAGACGATCGCCGCCGCGGGACGGCCGCGGCGCGACGAGGGTCCCATCATCCAGTAGCGGCCGGGCCGTGCGACCGCCTCGGCCGATTGCGACCGCCGCGTACGATCCGGCCCATGCGCTTCGTCGACGCCGTGGCCCGGCTGGAACGGCTCCCCGATCCCCTGCCGGATTCGCCGGAAGCCCTGCGGCCCTTCGCGGTCCTCGACGGGCGTCCCGAGCCGCTCGAACCGGGCGGCGGAACACGCGAGGCGGCCGTGCTGGTGCTCCTGTACCCGGGCGCGGACGGCGAGGCGTGGACCGTCCTGACGGAGCGGCCGGCCGGCGACCTGCGGCATGCGGGTGAAGTGAGCTTTCCCGGCGGCGCGGTGGAGCCGGAGGACGCCTCGATGGCGGAGGCGGCGATCCGCGAGGCGCGCGAGGAGGTCGGGCTCGACCCGGCACAGTGCGGGCTCCGCGTGCTCGGCGAGCTCGGGCCCGTGGATGTCCGCGTTTCCGGGTTCCGGCTCCATCCCGTGGTCGCCGCATCCGAACGCCGACCTTTCCTGGAGGGCGACGCGCGCGAGGTCTCGGCGATCCTCGAGGTGCCGGTGAGCGCGTTCCTGGCCGGGGTGCCGATCGAGGCGGTCGAGGAGGAACGTGCGGGATGGCGGCTCCGTTACGGCGCCTACCCCGTGGCCGGATACCGCATCTGGGGCGCCACCGCGCGGGTGCTCGGCCAGCTCGGCGCGGTGCTGGGGCCCGCTACGCCGGAGGAGGACCTGCCCGCAGCCGCTCCCTGAGCGAGGCCACCGTCGCGTCCTGCCAGGCGGCCTCGATCCACCACGTCGCCCCGGCGTCGATCCAGGGTTGCACGTGGGCCGCGGCGAGCGCGGGATCCGCCGGGGAGGTTCCCTGGACCACGACGTCGAACTGGCCACGTCCCGGCGGCCGGACCGTCCGCACGTGGGCCAGGAGCTCGCGCAGGATCAGGGGTGTGAGCTCCGCCGCCGCGCCGCCGGCCGAGAGCGGCTGCGGAAGGATGCCGTCCCAGCGCACCGCCCTGTCGATCGAGCGGCGGCTCGGCCATGCGCCCACGACCCACACGGGGATGCGCGGCCGCTGGACGGGCCGAGGCAGGAACGTCATGGGCGGGAACCGGTAGTGGTGCCCGGCGAACGCGAACGGCCGCCCGCTCCAGAGCCCATCCAGGATGACCAGCGACTCATCGAGGAGCTCGGCCCTGACACGCGCCTCGGTCGGCTCCCCCACCGCCTCGAAGCCGGCGTCGTCGAGCGCACCGAGCCCGACGGCGAGCACGAGGCGGCCGTTCGACAGCCGGTCGACCGTCATGGTCTCGCGGGCGAGCTTCCAGGGTCGCCGGCGCGACGGCGGGGTCACGATGGCCCCGATACGGACGCGCTCGGTGCGCATCGCCATCGCGGCCAGGACCACCCACGGATCGAACAGCTCCATGCTGCCGATGGCGATCGCGTCGAACGTGAAGACGCCGTCCCAGCCCGCCGACTCCGCCTCGTGGGCGAGCTCGGCCGCGGTCGCCGGGTCCCCGGTCGTCACGGCGAACCCGTACTTCACGCCGCTACCAGGGCTCTCCGCTCGACTCGTCCCGCTTGGCGGATGGCGGGGCGGGCGGCTCGGCGAGCGACCCGCGACCCCGTTCGATGGTCGCGCGCGATCCACGACCCCGTTCGAGGGTCGCGCGCGACCCTTCGCCCGGCTCGACGGTGGCGGATCCCGGCGTTCCGGGTGCCTCCGGGTTCGGAAGGCGCGCCGGGGCCTCGATCGTCAGTTGGTCCCCCGTGTCGTCCGCGCCGGTGAACTCGACCACGAGGGCGCGCATCTCGGTTCCCTCGGTCCACGCGCCGTGAAGCTCTCCGGCCGGCCACAGGACGGCCTCTCCGTGGCCCACGCGGGCGCGCTCGTCGGCCACCTGGACGAATCCGCCGCCGCTCACCACGACGAAGTAGGTCGTGTTGGGGTTCGTGTGCGGCGCGATCAGCGCGTTCGCCGAGAACGCGAGCTCCGCGATGGTGCCGCGGCCGTCCTGGTGGATCACCTGGCCCGTGACGCCGCGGGTTCCCGGCGGACCGTCGGGACGGCGGTGTCCCGGACCGAAACGGCGGATATCCATGCCGCCCCCCAAGCTCAGCGCTGCCCGGTCCCCCGGCCGGCGGGAGCCTTCAGCGCGCGCGCCGCCGCCGCCGGCTCGGCCGGATCGTCGCCTCCGGATGCTTGTACTTCGCCTGGCTGAAGAACCGCGTGCGGCGCAGGTACTGGTTGTACTCGGCGATCACAGGGGGGAACCGCAGGAATCGCACCCACACGTACACCGCGAGCCCTGCGACGAGCGTCACGACGACGAACAGGAAATACCACGCGAACACGGCCTCGACGAGGATCAGCGAGAACGTGATCACCCCCGTCCAGAGGAGCCACTCCTGCAGGGCGACGAGGGGCTCGTGGCGGTGGAGCTGCCGCGTGCGCACGTTGTACAGCACCACCTGCGCGACGAGCAGGACCAGCGCCAGGATCCACAGGGGAGCCAGCAGGTCCGGGAACTCGATCGAGTTGAACGGCCGGAAAAAGTAGTCCCACGGAAGGTGCGTCAACGAAGCGTCTCCGATCGGTCGGCCCGGGGGCCTCGATGGCGATTAAGTCTGCCCGGAGGATAGCGGGTCGGGCGAGCGAGCGGGGCGGCGGACCGCGAGCGCGGTACGGACACGGCCGCGCGGCGGTACGGACAAGGCCACGCGGCGATGCTGGTCCGGCCGCGGCGGTGGCGGCCCGGGACGCGGCCGGGGCAGGCTGAACGGATTGCTATACTCTCGTCGCCCCACGGCGTGCGCATTCCGTCGCGGATCCGCTTCGCCGCTCGCCTGTTCGCAGCTGGAGGAACCGGGTGCGAGCCCTGCTGTCGGTCGCCGATCGGGACGGGATCACCTCGTTTGCCCGCGACCTCCTGGCGCTCGGCGTCGAGGTCTACGCGACCGACGGGACCCGCGAGCACCTGGGTGCCGAGGGCGTCGAGGTGGCGTCCGTCGGCGAGCTGACATCGCTGCCGTCGCTCCTGGGTGGCCAGGTCAAGACGTTCCATCCCGCCATCTATGCGGGCATCCTGGCGCGCCGCGATCGCCCGGACGAGCTTGCGGAACTGGCCGGCCAGCAGATCGGGCTGCTGGACATCGTCGTCGTCAACGTCCGGCCGTTCGCCCCGCAGGTCGGCGCGCGTCTCGTGCCGCTCGAGGAGGCCGTCGACATGATCGACGTCGGCGGTGTGGCGCTCCTCTCGGCTGCCGGCCGCAACTTCGCGGGCGTGGCGGCCGTGTCGAGCCCGTCCCGCTACCCGGAGGTCCTGTCCGACATCCGGGGCCGCGGCACCGTCTCCGCGGAGCTCAGGGAGCGGCTCGCGGCCGACGCGTTCGCCGCCGTCGCGGCCTATAACGCGGAGGTGGCCGCGTACCTGAACCACGTGAGCGGGGTGCGCTTCCCCGACCACCTCACGCTCGTGCTGGACAAGAAGACGGATCTCGCCTACGGCGAGAACCCGCACCAGCACGCGGCGTTCTACCGCGAGACGTCGCACCGCCAGGGGTCCCTCGCCGACGCGACACAGCTCCACGGGCCGCCGCCGTCCTTCAACGACCTGCTCGCGATGGACGCGGCGTACCGGATCGTGTCCGACTTCGCCGCCCCGGCCGTGTGCATGACCAAGGGGATCACGCCGGTCGGGCTGGCCTCGCGCGACGACCTCTGCGACGCCTACCGCAAGGCGCTGGAGGGCGACCCCGTGGCCGCGAGCGGATCGGTGGTGGCGGCCAACCGGCCCATCGACGCCGCGACCGCGAACGCGATCCTCGGCAACCAGTACGAGGCCCTGGTCGCGCCCGGCTTCGAGGAGGCGGCGCTCGCGGTCCTTGCGCAGAAGGAGGGCCTGCGCGTCCTCCGCGTGCCGCCGAGCCCGGCACACGGGATCTCCGACTACGGCATGGCCAACCTCGACTTCCGGAGGATCGGCGGCGGCGTTCTCGTCGAGACCCTCGACCGCCTCGACCCCGACCGTCAGCAGATGCGCGTCGTGACGCAACGTCGGCCGACGCTCGAGGAGTTGACGGACCTGCTCTTCGCGTGGCGGGCGGTGAAGCACGTGCCGAGCAACGCCGTCGTGCTGGCGCGCAACATGGCGACCGTGGGCGTCGGCGCGGGACAGACGAGCCGTCTGGGCGCCGTCGAGATCGCCCTCCACAAGGCGTCGGACCGCGCGAAGCTGAGTTGCATGGGAAGCGACGCATACTTCCCGTTCGCCGACGCGATCCAGCTCGCGGCGGAGCGCGGCGTCACCGCCATCATCCAGCCGGGTGGCTCGAGCCGCGACGAGATGTCGATCGAGGTGGCGGACCGGCACCACATGGCGATGGTCTTCACGGGGCGGCGCCACTTCCGCCGCTGACCAGGTCACGGCCGCGGGTCCGCAGGCCCCGCCGGCACGCACCGCACCGCTGCGTTACGGGGGAGAAGCGTCCCATGGAAGAGATCCTCGCCCTCGAGATGATCCGGGTCACCGAGGCGGCGGCGATCGACTCGGCGCGCCTGATGGGCCGTGGCGACACCACCGGCGCCGACCACGCGGCCACCGAGGCCATGCGCCACGCGATGGACGAGATCCCGATGTGCGGCCGGATCGTCATCGGCGAGGGGGAGCGTGACGAGGCGCCGATGCTGTACATCGGCGAGGAGGTCGGGGCCCGCGTTCCCGGCCAGCCCGAGATCGACATCGCGGTCGATCCGCTCGAGGGGACGAACCTGGTGGCCGGGGGCCAGGGCAACGCGATCACGGTCCTCGCGGCCTCCGAGAAGGGCGGCCTGCTGCACGCGCCGGACACGTACCTCGAGAAGCTCTGCGTGGGCCCCGTCGCGGCCGGCAAGGTCGACATCACCCTGCCGCCGAGGGCGAACATCGCCATCATCGCGGAGGCGCTGGGCCGCTCGTCGCGCGACATCACGGTCGTCATCCTCGACCGTCCGCGCCACGCAGACCTGATCGAGCAGGTGCGCCAGGCCGGGGCGCGCATCAAGCTCATCAGCGACGGGGACCTGTCGGGGGCGATCAGCGCCGCGGTCAGCGGCACGGGCGTGCACGCGGTGATGGGCATCGGCGGCGCCCCCGAGGGCGTCCTCACCGCGGCCGCACTGAAGTGCCTGGGGGGCGAGATCCAGGCCCGGTTCCGCTTCCGGAACGACGAGGAGCGCGAGCGCGCCGCCCGGATGGGCCACGCCGATCCGGGGCGCATCTATCGCACGGAGGACCTGGCGCCCGGCAACGACCTCGTCTTCGCCGCGACCGGGCGTCACGGACGGCGAGCTGCTCCACGGCGTGCGCTTCTTCGGCGGCGGTGCCCGCACCCACTCGCTCGTGATGGCCTACCGGACCAAGCAGGTCCGGTTCGTGGACACGGTCCACATGTTCGACCGGGAGCGGCCACCCTCCGTCCGGCTCTGAGCGCCGGGTGGCCGCGGCCGGCCGCGGACGTCTCAGGCGGATCCATCGGCCCACCCCTCGCCGCCCCACGCGGCGAGGGCGCGGACCGCGTCGGGTCCCTCCGCGGCGAGTCTCCGGTCCCGGGCGTCGCGGACGGACTCCGTCCATCCGGGCGGCACCAGGTCCGGCGCGAGGTCCGCCAGTGGCGCCAGCACGAAGAGCCGGGAGGCGGCCTCGGGATGCGGCACCACCAGCAGGCGGTCGCGATGGCCGGGGTCCAGCGAGACGCCCGCGGGCGGCCGTCGCACGCTGAGTCGTGCCGCCCCGAACACGAGCAGGTCCAGGTCGAGCTCGCGCGGGCCCCATCGGCCGCGAACCTGCCTGCCGAACGCCCGCTCGATGCCCTTCAATGCCACGAGCAGGGAGATGGCGCCGGTCTCCTCGTCCGGGCCGGCCGGCACGTCGAGCGCGACGGCCGCGTTGTGGAAGTCCGGCTGGTCGACGACACCCACGGGGCGCGTCACGTAGAGGCGCGAGACGCCGGCCAGGGACACGCCCGGCAGGGCCGCCAGCGCGTGGATCGCGGCCGTGAGGGTCAGCCGCGCAGCGCCGACATTGGCGCCCAGCCCGACCAGCGCGCGGACCCGCCCGCGTGCCTCCGCCGCGGCCGCGTCAGGGCTCCGCACCGTCGCCTCCGTCGGTGCGCCGCAGCTCGATCCGCTGGGCGATGTGCAGGAAGCGCAGTGGCCCGCTCCAGCGCCATGGTCGCACGATCGAATCCTGGAACGGGGATTGCCTCGCGACGTCGGCGGGATCCGGGGCACGTCCCTCGAGCATGCGGACCATCCTCGAGAAGTCCCACACCAGCGCGCGCCCGCCCGGCCGCAGGACCCGGTGGATCTCGGCCAGGCCTGCCCCGGGGTCGGCCCAGTGGTGCATCGAGAACGTGCTGACCACGACGTCGAACGAGGCGTCCGGGAACGGGAGACTCGCGACGTCGGCCTCGAGGCATCCGGGGCGCGCCGGGTCGTCGGGGGCGAAGGCGCGATCGACGTTCGCCCTGGCCCGCCCGACCATGGCCGGATCGAGATCGGATGCCGTTACGCGCAGGCCTTCGCGGGCCAGCCGGATGGCGAGGTGGCCGGGCCCGCACCCGACCTCGAGCACGTCCGCGCCGGGCGGGGCCGTGTCCGCGACATCGGCAGTGATGTCCCGGAAGGCCGGGCCGAGGAAGAGGCGCGACCAGACGTCGTAGCCGCCGGCGTCCGTGATCAGCCGCCCGCCCTCCGCGGCACGGCCGTGGACGAATTCGTGCACGCGCCCGGACCGAGCCGCGAGCAGCGCTGCGACGGCGCCTGCCGCGGACAGCGCGACCGACACCCCGATGACCCGACGACGACCCGGCATGTTCACCCCCTGGCGTTGCTGCCGGCAGCGTACGCCCGGGGCCGGCAGGGGCTCGCCGGACTCGCGCTGTCCCCGGACTCGCGCTGCCCGTAGACTTGCGGCGCCGTGCCGGACGTCACGCTGATCCTGTTCCACACGCCGCCGCGGACCACGGATCCGCCGCTGACCCGCCTGCTCGGCGAGGCGCGCCGCATGCTGGCCGAACGCCACGTCGCGCTGTTCCGCGGGGCCGGAGTGGACCGGATCGTGGTCGCCGCGGGACGCGGCGTCCTCCCGGCCGACGCGAGACCTCCGGAGGGCACTGCGCTTGCGGCCACGCACCCGCTCGCCGGAGCGCCGCCGGCCACGCGACCTCTCGCGGGAGCGCTGCCGCCTCCTCGTCCGACGCGCGGCACCTCGTTCGGGGAAGCGCTCGCGGGCCTCGTGCGGGACGAGGCCATCGAGGCGTGCGTCGTCATGGGCGACGGCGCGGTGCCTCGCCTGCGCTTGCCCGACGCGGCCCGCCTCGTCGCGGCCGCCCGCGCCGGTGGCAGGTCGGCGCTCACCAACAACCGGTACTCATCCGACGTCTGCGCCATCGCCGATGCCTCGGCCCTGCGCGCGCTCGCCCCGCTCCCTTCGGACAATGCGCTCCCCCGCTGGCTGGAGGAGATCGCCGGGTTCGACGTGGACGAGCTGCACGGCCGGGACCGGCTGGGGCTGGACATCGACAGCCCGCTCGACCTGGCGCTGCTTGCGCTCGCGACCGGTGCGCCTGCCTCGCTGCGAACCCTTGCGACCCGTGAGGGCGTCGGCGTCCCTCGCCTCGAGGAGCTGCGGGCGGTCGCCGCAGATCCCCGTCGTGAGCTCCTCGTCTTCGGCCGCAGCTCGTCCCGGGCCCTCGCGTGGCTCGAGGGCCACGTGCGCTGCCGTGTCCGGTTCCTGGCCGAGGAGCGCGGCATGCGGGCATCGTCCCCTCTCGCGATCGCCGGCGCAGGCACCTCGACGGCGGGAGCCGGACCCGGCACGTCCGCCCTCGCTCGGCACCCGCGCGCCACCATCGGGCGCCTCCTGGACCGGGACGGGCCAGAGGCACTGGGCAGGGTGGTCGCCGGCCTGGCCGACGCCGCCATCCTCGATTCGCGCGTGCTCCTGGCCGATCGCCTGGGCGCGGACGAGGCGGGCTGGCCATGCGCCGAGGATCGCTTTGCGTCCGACCTCCTGCGGGCGGACCGCGTGGACGACCCATGGCTCCGGGAGCTCACGGCCGCGGCCGTCTCGGCGAGTGTCCCCATCCTGCTGGGTGGCCATACCCTCGTCGGACCCGGAGTCCCGCTGCTCTTCCCCGCCCGGAGGCGGGAGGGCGCTCTGCGATAGAATGCGGGACGTGCAGGCGCGTCCCAAGCATCCTCCGCGGCGCCTGATCGCTCGTGATGGGGAAACGTGACCGGACTCTGGTATGTCCTCGGGTTCCTGTTCGCGGGCGTCTCGTTCGTCTTCATGACGATCGGGCTCGCCTGGCTCATCAGTCACCGGAACCGGGGAGATCGCCACAAGGGCCTGCCGTACGAGTCGGGCATCGACACGTTCGGTGACACGTGGGGCCGCTTCGGCCTCTCGTTCTACATCTATGCCCTCCTGTTCGTGGCCTTCGACATCGAGGTCGTGTTCGTCTACCTCTGGGCGATCGTGTTCCGCGACGTGCTCATCGGCGGCCTGCTGGACATGGCGATCTTCGTGGCCATCCTGATGCTGGGGCTCGCCTACGCATGGCGGAAGGGGGTCCTGCGGTGGCGCTGAATCCGGAGGTCCTCTCACCCGGCGCAGGGACTGCCGGCGGCGCCGGCCAGGCGGCCGGGGACCTCGTCGTCGCGCCCGACCAGGCGCTCGCCGAGCCGCTCATCGTCGCGAACGACCTGTGGTCGTCGTCGAACCCGACGGCCTACGGAGGCGGCCTGCCGCCCGCCATCACGCACCTCGAGGCAGTCGAGGAGGCGGCCGAGAACGGCGACAACGGCCGCTGGGGCTCTCTCGAGGTGGTCCCGGCGAAGGCCGACTACCTGCTCGACCTGCTGCGCATGAACAGCCTCTGGCCGCTCCTCTCCGGCCTCTCGTGCTGCGCGATCGAGATGATGTCGAGCGCGACGAGCCGGAACGACGTGGACAGGTTCAGCATGTTCCCGTTCCGCGCCAGCCCGCGGCAGGCGGACGTCCTGATCGTGGCCGGTACCCTCACGACCAAGATGGCGGGACCGCTCCTGCGGCTCTGGGAGCAGATGCCGGAGCCCAAGTGGTGCGTGGCCATGGGCGATTGCACCTGCTCCGGCGGTCGCTTCAAGCGGTCCTACTCGGTGGTCCAGGGCATCGACCGGATCATGCCGGTGGACGTGTACGTGCCGGGCTGCCCGCCGCGGCCCGAGGGCCTCATCTACGGGATGATGAAGCTCCAGCAGCTGATCATGGAGCGCCGCGGCCACTGGGCCGAGCGCGCGGTCGGACCAACGGCTCCGGCCGAGCGCTGACGGGGAGGACCGACACGGATACCGCGCTGAAGCGGCGCCTGGAGACACGGCTCGGGCCGGCCCTGGTCGGGCCCGTGCGCCAGCGTCACGACCAGACCGAGATCCGCATCGCGGCGGGCTCCGTGGTCGACGTGCTGCGCACGCTCCACGACGACGCGGCGTTCCGCTTCGAGGTGCTTGCCGACGTCGCCGGCGTCGACACGGGCGACTCGATGCAGGTCGTCTACCACCTGTGGTCGACGACCACGCCCGACTGGCTGCGGGTCATCGTGGTCGACCTGGCGCGCGACGACCCGCGCGTCCCCTCCGCCACCTTCCTGTGGAAGGGCGCCGAGTGGATGGAACGCGAGGCCTACGACATGTTCGGCATCATCTTCGAAGGGAACCGCGACCTGCGCCGCATCTACATGCCGCCCGACTACACCAGCTTCCCGCTCCGCAAGGACTTCTACCTCGCCGACGACTCCGCCCGCTCGCCGGGCCAGGGCGTGCGGCACATGGAACAGGTCCACGCTCCCGTCGAATCCGAGGCGCCCATCCGGCGCGCCAGGGCGCGCTAGGGCAGTCGAGTGGCCACCCAGATCCCGTCCCTCGACGACCCGCGGATCCTCGTCCAGACGCCCGCGACCATCTACGACGCCATCCCGCCCTATGCCCCCCGAACGGAGCGCGAGGCGGAGTTCTACACGCTCGGCGACGGCGAGATGCTCGTGAACATGGGGCCCCAGCACCCCTCGACCCACGGCGTGCTCCGCCTGGTGGTCAAGATCGAGGGCGAGCGCGTGGTGGACCTCGACCCCGTGCTGGGCTACCTCCATCGGGGCATCGAGAAGCTGGGCGAGAACGCCGACTACCACCACGCGATCTGCTACACCGACCCGCTCGAGTACATCAGCTCGCTCTTCAACGAGCTCGCGCCCGTCATGGCCTTCGAGCAACTCCTCGACCTGCGCGTGCCGCGCCGCGCAGAGTACATCCGCGTGCTCGCCTGCGAACTCAACCGCATCGCCAGCCACGCGCTGTTCATGGGCTGGATGGCGCTGGACCTTGGTGGCCTGACACCGATCCTGTACAGCTTCATCGAGCGCGACGAGATCGTGGAGATGCTGGCGGCGCTGACCGGTCAGCGGATGCTCTTCAACTACATGCGGATCGGCGGGGTCAACGGCGACCTGAACCACGAGTTCCTGAGCCGCCTGGGCGACTGGATGGGCCACGCGCTCTCCGAGGTCGACGCCAACACGCAGCTCCTCAACCAGAACGAGATCTTCGTGCGCCGCACGCGGGGCCTCGGGCGGCTGGACCGGCAGACGGCCCTGGGGATGGGCATGACGGGCGCGAACCTGCGCTCCTGCGGCGTCCCCTACGACGTCCGGCGCGCCCATCCGTACTCCGTGTATCCGGAGCTGGAATTCGAGATCCCCACGCGGGACGAGGGCGATTCGTACGCGCGGTACATGCTCCGTGTCGACGAGATCAAGCAGAGCATCCACATCATCGACCAGGTCATGCACCGGATGCCGGACGGGCCCGTCACGGCGCAGCTGCCGCGTCGAATCACCCCGCGGCCCGGTCGTGCCTGGGCGGCCGTCGAGAGCCCGCGCGGCCAGTACGGCTGCTACGCGATCAGCGACGGCACCGATCAGCCGTACCGGTTCCGCATCCACGACCCCTCGTTCGTCAACCTGCAGGCCGTGGTCCCGCTCATGCCGGGCAACCTGCTCGCCGACACGATGGCGGTCATGGCCAGCCTCGATCCGGTGATGGGCGGCATCGACAAGTGAGTGTCGTCGCGCGGCCCACCGGCCGCCTCACGCCCTCGGGCCGCGTGATCGTGCCGCTGCTCGGGACGCTCGTGCTGCTGTTCGTGGTGCTGCTCGTCGGCATCGGCAGCGGGATCATCCCGTCGATCGTGATCTGGATCGGCGGCGTCCTGCTGGCGAACATCGCGATCGTGCGGTTCGTCGTCGCCGCGACCGCGGTGCTGCTGTTCACCGTGCCCACCGCCTTCGTGATCATCTTCCTCGAGCTGAAGGTGATCGCCTTCATGAACCTGCGCATCGGCCCGAACCGGGTCGGGCCGTGGGGCACCCTCTCGTCCGTGGTCCACGGGCTCAAGGTGCTCTCGAAAGAGGACTTCACGCCCACCGGCGTCGATCCCACCGTCTTCACGCTGGCTCCCGTCGTCACGTTCGTGGGAAGCGTGATGGCGTTCATGGTCCTGCCGTTCGGGCCCGGCCTCTTCGGCGTCGACCTCAACGTCGGCCTGCTGTACTTCTTCGGCGTCGGCGGCCTGGGCGTGGTCGGACTGCTGATGGCCGGCTGGTCGAGCTTCAACAAGTACTCCCTGCTGGGCGGCCTCCGCAGCGCCGCGCAGATGGTCAGCTACGAGATACCGCTCACCCTGTCCGTCGTCGGCGTGATCATGCTGGCCGGCACGATGAGCCTGAACGGGATCGTGCAGGCGCAGTCGGGCAGCGTCCTCGACTGGTTCGTCGTTCGGCAGCCGCTGGCCTTCCTGATCTTCTTCATCGCCGCCACCGCGGAGGCGAACCGCACGCCCTTCGACCTGACCGAGGCCGACAGCGAGATCGTGGCCGGCTTCGCCACCGAGTACAGCGGCATGCGGTTCGGCTTCTTCTTCTTCGCCGAGTACGTCAACGTCTTCCTGCTGTCCGGCCTGGCCGTCGTGCTGTTCTTCGGGGGATGGACCGCGCCCATCCCGTGGCCGTTCCCCGTGCACCTGTTGGTCACGCCCGGAGACCTCGGGCTGGCGCTCCTGCTCATCGTCATCGTCGCGCCGATCGTGGGGTCGCTGCTGTTCGCGCTCCCGGTCTGGATGCTGCGGTCGTCGTGGCCGTTCTGGCGCGCCTGGGTCATCGGGCTGATCCTGTTCACGCTGCTGGCGATCGGTGCGATCGGCATCTACCTGCTGATCAACCTCGAGGCGCTGCTCGGGATCGTCTGGTTCTTCGCCAAGGCCTACGCGTTCGTGTTCACGTTCGTGTGGATGCGCGCCACGCTGCCGCGCGTGCGCATCGACCAGCTGATGGGCCTGGCCTGGAAGTGGCTGCTGCCGGCGGCGCTGGTCAACCTGTTCATCACCGCGCTCGCGATCCTGGTGGTCCACCCATGAGCTTCGTCCCCGGCATCGGGATCGTGAAGGGCATGGCCCTCACGCTCCGCCGCTTCTTCGCGCCGAAGGTCACCGTCCAGTACCCGGAGCAGGCTCCGCAGATCCCGCCCCGTCACCGCGGCCGCCTGCAGCTCCTCTACGACGAGTACGGGGCCCTGAAGTGCGAGACCTGCTTCCAGTGCGCCATGGCCTGCCCCATCGAGTGCATCGACATGGGCGGCACGGACACCAAGGACCGGTTCCACGTCCACTGGGGCGCGCCGGAGCAGTACGCGGAGCGGCGCGAGGAACAGGCACTGCGCCGTTCCGGCCGCCCGGTCCCGGACCCCAACTTCGCCTCGTTCGATCCGGAGGACACGTCGGCACTGGACGCGCTCCTCGAGGAGGAGGACTACGACCCGAAGCGGATGCTTCGCATCCTCGAGGGGACGCAGGCGATCTACGGCTTCATCCCCGTTGCGGCCATCAAGCACATCTCGAACGCGACGGGCATCTGGTACGCCGAGGTGTACGGCACCGCCTCGTTCTACGAGAACCTGCACCTGGAGCCTCCCACGACGCACCGCATCGGGATCTGCCGGTGCCCGTCGTGCTCGCTCTTCGGCGGGGGCGCGATCCGCTCGGCATTCGAGGACGCCCTGCACGTGGCGCTCGGCGGGACCACGCCGGACGGGTCGGTGTCGCTCGAGCCGGACGATTGCCACGGCGAGAACGACGGCACGCCATGGGTGACGCTCGACGGCCGCCGGCAGGAAGGCCTGTCCGCGACCACCGCGGAGCAACTCGCCCGCTCGCTGACGGGGCACGCACCCGTCGGGAACGCCTGATGCCCCCCATCCTCACCACGCCCGCGGGCTGGACCCGCGTCACGCTCGACGCCGCGGGGACGTACGCGCCGGACGAGGGGATCGTCGCGGCCGAGGGTGCAGGGGCATGGTCCGCGTGGCGGCAGGCCGTGGCGTCGTCGCCCGAGTCGCTCGTGTCGCTCCTGGCCCGGGCTGGGCTGCGGGGCCGGGGCGGGGCCGGGTTCCCCACCGCCGACAAGTGGCGGCTGGCCCGCGCGCAGGAGGACCCCGAGCGGGTCGTCGTCGCCAACGGCATCGAGGCCGACCCCGGCGCCTTCGTCGATCGCACCCTCATGGAACTCGATCCGCACGCCGTGGTCGAGGGCGTGGCACTCGCCGCGTACGCCATCGGCGCCCGGTACGCGTACGTCGCGGTCAGGGCCGGGTACGGGCTCGCGGTCGAGCGGCTCCGCGCCGCCGTCGCCGCGGCCGAGGACGCCGGATACATCGGGCCGAACGCGATGGACCGCGGGTTCGACCTGCAGGTCGAGGTGCGGCCACTCGAGGGAGCGTTCGTGCTCGGCGAGGAGACCGTCCTCATCCACGCCCTGCAGTCGGACCGCGGCATGCCCGACCAGCGGCCGCCGTACCCCTCGGCGCGGGGCCTGGACGGCCATCCCACCGTCGTCAACAACGTGGAGACCCTCGCCGCGGTGCCCTGGATCGTGCGGCACGGCGCCGAGGCCTTCGTCGCGGCGGGACGGAACGGACTGGCCGGCACGAAGCTCGTGCAGCTCTCGGGCAACGCGCGTCACACGGGGATCGCCGAAGTGCCCATGGGCACGCCCCTGCGCGAGATCCTCGACCAGGCCGGCGGCGGCATGGCCGAGGGGAGCACCCTGAAGGCGGTGCTCGTGGGCGGCCCGGCCGGAGGCTTCCTGCCTGAGACGGCCATGGACACGCAGCTGGACCCGGCCTCGCTCGGGGCCGCCGGGGCGATCCTCGGGTCGGGCCAGATCCTCGTGGTGGACCAGCGCGCCTGCATCGTGGATCTCGGGCGGGTCATGGAACGCTTCATGTCCGACGAGTCGTGCGGGAAGTGCATCCCGTGCCGCATCGGGACGCGGCGGCTGTACGAGCTGACCACGCGCGCGACCTCGGGACGGCCGCGGCCGACCGACCCCGACCTGCTGACGAGCCTGGCCGCGGACGTGCGCGACGGCTCGCTGTGCGGGCACGGCATCCTGGCTCCCAACCCGCTCACGAGCGGGATGCGATACTTCAGGGACGAGTACGACGCCCACTTCACGGCCGGCACCTGTCCCGCCGGCGTCTGTCATCCGCTGCTCGTGACCCCAGTCGCCGCAGCGACGTCCCAGTGACCCGGATACCTGCATGACCGATCTGATCGAGATCCAGACCGCGCCCCCTTCGCTGGCCGAGCGCCTCTTCGAGACGCAGGCGCCGCAGCGACCCCAGTCCTCGCCCGCCTTCACCATCGAGGTCGACGGGCGCCAGGTCACGGGGCGCGAGGGGCAGACCATCCTCGAGGTCTGCCGCGACAACGGGATCGAGATCCCGACACTCTGCTACGAGCCCAAGCTTCCGGGCTTCGGGGCGTGCCGGATGTGCGTGGTCGAGGTCGAGGGCGAGGAACACCCGCCGATCAGCTGCGCCCGTGCCGCGGAGGCCGGGATGGTGGTGCGGACGCAGACGCAGCGCGTGCGCGACATCCGCCACACGAACCTGGAGCTGATCTTCAGCGACCACAACGCGTACTGCCTGCCGCCCTGCCAGAACAAGTGCCCGAGCCACATCGACATCCCGGGCTTCCTGAAGGCCAACACCGAGGGCGACTTCGTCGAGTCCACCCGCATCTTCAAGCGCACGATCCCGTTCCCGAGCGTCCTCGGCCGCGTCTGTCCTGCCCCGTGCGAGGAGCACTGCCGGCGCGACGAGGTGGACGAGGCGATCGCGATCCGCGACAGCCACCGCTACGCCGGCGACCAGGTCCTCCGGCTCCAGGCCGAGGGTCAGAAGGCGCCCATTCCCTTCGAACTCCAGGTGAAGAGCGGCAAGCGCGTCGCGGTGATCGGCAGCGGTCCCGCCGGCGCATCGGCGGCCTACTACCTGCTGATCGACGGCCACGACGTCACGATCTACGAGCGCGACGAGAAGCCGGGCGGCATGCTGCGCTACGGGATCCCGGAGTACCGCCTGCCCAAGGACAGCATCGTCGACGGCGAGTACCAGTCGCTGCTGGACCTCGGCGGGCGGTTCGAGTGCGGCAAGGCGCTCGGCACGGACTTCACGATCGACGACCTGCAGAACCAGGGCTACGACGCGGTCTGCGTGGCCATCGGCTGCTACGACACCAACAAGCTGGGGATCCCGGGCGAGGATGCCGATGGCGTCTTCGACGGCCTCGAATACCTGCGGACCGCGACCCTGGGCCTGCCCTTCCCGGGCCACAAGGGGAGCCGCGTCGTCGTGATCGGCGGCGGCTTCACCTCCATGGACTGCACCCGGACCTCCCTCCGCCAGGGGGCGAGCGAGGTGACGCTCGTCTACCGCCGCGACATGAAGGAGATGTCGGCGTCGAGCGAGGTCCACGAGGCGATCGAGGAAGGCGCGCACGCCATCTTCCAGGCGGCGCCCACCCGCGTGGTCACGGGCGACGGCAACAAGGTCACCGGCGTGGAGTTCCAGCGGATGCGGATGGGCGCGCCGGACGCCTCGGGACGCCGCCGGCCGGAGCCCGTGCCCGGCACGGAATTCACCATCGAGTGCGACCGGGTCCTGCTGGCCATCGGCCAGGGCCCCGACCTCACGTGGCTCGACCACGGCTCGGACGGCATCAAGGCCAACCGGAACCGGCTCTCCGCCGACGCGGTCACGTTCTCGACGAACCGTGCCGGCGTCTTCGGCACGGGGGACGTGCGCGTGGGCGCCACGACGGTCGTGCAGGCGGTGGCCGAGGGACGCCGGGCCGCCTACGCCATCGACGCCTACCTCAAGGGCATGGACCTGGCGGACGTCCGCACGCGGCAGACCATCGCCGAGCCACAGCCGGCGTTCCTGTCCATCGTCCCGTTCACCGGTGAGCTCAAGGACCCGCGGCACCGTCTGCGCTCGATGCCCGCCGACGTCCGGAACAAGAGCTACGTCGAATACGAGATCCCCTACACGCAGGTCGAGGCGATGGACGAGGCGCGGCGCTGCCTGCAGTGCACGTGCGAGGCCATCGGATACTGCGACCTGCGGCGGCTCGGCATCGAGTACGGCACCACGCTCCAGACGCTCGAGCCCGCCCGCACCGGGCTGAGCTTCCGCAGCGTGCTGGAGAACCGGTTCACGGGCTACAACCACGACTACATCCGGGACGACAGCCACGCCTTCATCCTGCGCGAGCCCTCCCGCTGCATCGACTGCGGCCGCTGCGCCAGGGTCTGCGCCGAGGTGGTGGGCGCCGCCTGCTACGACTTCATGCGCATGGGCATGGACACCCTGGTGACCACGCCGCTCGACATGAGCCTGAACGACACGCCCTGCGTCTCGTGCGGGCGGTGCGCGGAGACGTGCCCGACCGGGGCCCTGATGCCGAAGCCGCGCGTGCTCGAGCAGTACGACGTCGACGAGTCCCGCTGCATCCTGTGCGGCATCTGCGTGGACGCCTGCCCGTACGACGCGCTCCGCTGCGGGCCCGACTTCGAGCTCTCGCACGAGAGCCGCGAGCAGCCCGACATCGACCTGCTGTCGTACTCGGCGGTCCAGCACGACACCGAGATGAGCTACGTCCGCCGCGAACGCGACTGGATGTCGCGCGCACTGGCGGCGGGGCGCCAGGTCGACACCGACCGGCTGCTGCCCGTCCTGCCTGCGCGGCTCGGCCCCGGCCGCGGCGACGGAAACGGCAACGGCCACGAGACGGGGGCGCACGAGCTGCCGCCCGGCATGACCAGGTAGGGGGAGTCGATGTCGAACGCGCTGGCCGGCGCGGCGATACCCGGCCTCGGGTGGTCCTGGGACGACCTCCTGTTCCTTCTGCTCGCCGCCACCGTGCTCGGCGCGGCCCTGACCGTCGTCCTCGGACGCGACATCATCCGCTCCGGACTGGCCATGATCGTCTCGTTCGCCGGCCTGGCCGGGGTCTACGTGCTGCTCGGGGCGCCACTCGTGGCCGCCGCCCAGGTGCTCGTCTACATCGGGGCGATCAGCATCCTCGTGCTGTTCGCGATCATGCTGACGCAGACCAAGGTGGGACCCACGCGCCTCGTGTTCCATCACCAGGCGTGGGCCGGCGCGGTCGCGGCCGTCGTGCTGGCGGCGGTGCTGATCGGCGTGGTGGTCTCCACCGCCTGGCCGAACACCGTGAGCGGGCCGCTGCACACCGCCACCACGGCGCTGGCCCGCCTGCTGTTCAGCGACTACGTGCTGCCGCTCGAGGTCGTGAGCGTGCTGCTGCTCGCGGCGGTCGTCGGTGGCGTCTTCCTGGCCAAGCGGGACGAGCCCCAGGGGGAGGGCCGCTGACGTGAGCCACTCCCTGGACGCCTACCTCGTGCTCTCCGTGCTGCTGTTCTGCGTCGGGATGTTCGGGTTCCTGGCACGCCGCAACGCCATCGCGATGCTGATGTCGATCGAGCTGATGCTGAACGCCGTCAACCTCGCCTTCGTCGCGTTCGGTGCCTTCTCGCCCCAGCTGACCGTGCACGCGTCCGTCATCGCGCTGATGGTCATCGCGGTCGCGGCGGGCGAGGCGACCGTGGGCCTGGCGATCGTCATCGCGATCTTCCGCAACCGGCGCACCCCGCTCGTCGACGAGTACGACACGATGCGGGACTAGGCGGCGATGTCGAACGAACTCCTCGTCCTGTCGCTGCTCGTCCTCCCGATCGCCGGGTTCGCGCTGACCGCCATCTTCGGGCGGCGCCTGGGCGCCAACTCCTGGGCGATCTCCGTCGGCGCCATCATCCTCACCTGGCTGGCCGGCATGATCCTCGTGATCGGGCAGCTGACCGGCGGGTTCGGGCCGGACGGGCTGCACTTCACGCTCTACACGTGGATCCCGGCCGGGTCGTTCCAGCTCGACGCGAACTTCGCGGTGGACAACCTCACCGCCGCCCTGCTGATCGTGGTCACGACGATCGGCATGCTCGTCCACGTGTACTCGATCGGGTACATGGCCCACGACCCGGGCAAGTGGCGCTTCTTCGCCTACCTCAACTTCTTCATGTTCAGCATGCTGCTGCTGGTTCTCGCCGGCAACTTCCTCCTGCTGTTCGTGGCCTGGGAGCTGGTGGGCCTCTCGAGCTACCTGCTGATCGGGTTCTGGTACCGCCGGCGCAGCGCGGCGCTGGCCGCCAAGAAGGCGTTCCTCGTGAACCGCGTCGGCGACGTCGGGTTCAGCATCGGCATCTGGGCCATCTGGACCACGGTCGGATCGCTCAACTTCTCCGACGTCTTCACGAAGCTCCCGCAGATGCTCGCGTCCGGGCAGATCCAGACCTGGCAGATGACCGGCATCGCGCTGCTGCTGCTCTGCGGCGCGGTGGGCAAGAGCGCCCAGTTCCCGCTGCACGTGTGGCTGCCGGACGCGATGGAGGGCCCCACGCCGGTGTCGGCCCTGATCCACGCCGCGACGATGGTCAACGCAGGCGTGTACATGGTCGCGCGCGCCAACCCGATCTTCAGCCACGCGCCCGTGGCGATGGTGATCGTGGCCTCGGTCGGTATCTTCACGGCGATCTTTGCCGCGTCGATCGCGCTGACCCAGAACGACATCAAGCGGGTCCTCGCGTACTCGACGCTGTCCCAGCTCGGCTACATGTTCGCGTCGCTGGGTGTCGGGGCGTACGCGGCCGCGATCTTCCATCTCATGACGCACGGCTTCTTCAAGGGGCTGCTGTTCCTGGACTCGGGGTCAGTGATCCACGGCGTCCACGACGAGCAGGACATGAACCGCATGGGCGGCCTCTGGCGCCGGATGCCGATCACCCACGCGACGATGCTGATCGCGTCGCTCGCCATCTCCGGGATTCCGCCGCTGGCCGGCTTCTTCAGCAAGGACGAGATCCTGGGTTCGAGCTTCCGGAACGGCTTCTACGTCGTCTGGCTGGTGGGGGTCGTGGTCGCGGCCATGACCGCCTTCTACATGTTCCGGCTCATGGGCAAGACGTTCTACGGGCCGAGCCACGTGGACCCGCAGGTCCACCCGCACGAGTCGCCGGCGACCATGTGGGTGCCGCTCGTGCTGCTGGCGATCCCGGCGGCGCTGCTCGGGCTCGTCATCGGATGGCCGCCCGACTCCGGCCTCGTCCACCAGTGGCTGGACCCCGTCTTCGCCCAGGCGGACCAGACGCTCGGCCTGCACCACGAAGCCTTCCAGGTCTTCGGCATCGATGGCGGCCTGATCCTGGTCAGCGTCGCGCTGGCGTCGATCGGCGTCGTCGCGGCCGCGCGGCTCTTCGGGTTGCGGCTCCCGGGCCGCGACGTCGAGCCACGGCCTTCGCTCGTGGAGGCGACCACCGCCCGGCTGCGGCCCCTGTATACCGCCTCGTACCACAAGTGGTGGTTCGACGAGCTGTATCACGGCCTGTTCTTCGTGATCGGTGGGGCCGTGGCCCGTGCAGCCTGGTGGTTCGACGCCCACGTGGTCGACGGGGTGGTCAACGGCGTCGGGACGTTCACCATCTTCTCCGGCCGCGAGGTGCGCCGGATCCAGACGGGCCGCGTCCAGAACTACGCGCTCGGGATCGCCATCGGCCTCCTCGTGATGGCCGCCGGTTTCCTCGTGGTCACGACGAGGTAGATGGACATGCTCCCCCTCGTCTCGCTCACGATCTTCACGCCGCTGGTGGGCGCGATCCTGATCGCGTTCGTCCCGCGCGAGCGTCCGCAGCTCGCCCGGTGGCTCGCGTTCGCCACGACGCTGGTCGCGCTCGGCTGGTCGCTGCTCATGCTGGCCGGGTTCGTCACCGGCGCGAGCGGCTTCCAGTACATGGAGGACATCCCCTGGATCCCGTTCTTCGGGATCCACTACCAGGTCGGCGTCGACGGCATCAGCCTGATCCTGATCATCCTCAGCACCCTGCTCACGGCGATCAGCGTCCTGGCCTCCTTCCGCCCCATCCAGGAGCGCGTGAAGGAATACATGATCACGTTCCTCATCCTGGAAGTGGGCATGGTGGGCGTGTTCGCCGCGCTCGACCTGTTCCTCTTCTACGTGTTCTGGGAGATCGTGCTGGTGCCGATGTACCTGATCATCGGCATCTGGGGCGGCGCGAACCGCATCTACGCGACGCTGAAGTTCGTGGTGTACACGCTGGTCGGCTCGCTGCTGATGCTCGTCGGCGTCCTGGCGACCGCCTTCGAGTACCACTCGTCCACGGGGGTCTGGAGCTTCAGCTACCTGGACCTGGTGAACTTCCACTTCTCGCCCGCGGTGCAGGCGTTCGCGTTCGTGACCTTCTTCCTGGCGTTCGCGATCAAGGTCCCGATGTTCCCGTTCCACACCTGGCTGCCGGACGCGCACGTGGAGGCGCCGACGGCCGGGTCGGTGATCCTGGCCGGCGTCCTGCTGAAGCTGGGCGGATACGGCTTCATCCGGTATTCCCTGCCGCTGTTCCCCGACGCGGCCCACACCTTCGCGCCGGCGATCATCGTGCTCTCGGTGATCGCGATCATCTACGGCGCCGTGGTGGCGGTGGTCCAGCCGGACTTCAAGAAGCTGGTGGCGTACAGCTCGGTCAGCCACATGGGGTTCGTGACGCTCGGGATCTTCGCCTTCCAGTCGCAGGCGCTGCAGGGCGCCGTGCTCCAGATGGTCAACCACGGGCTCATCACCGGCGCCCTGTTCCTGTGCGTGGGCGTCATCTACGAGCGGACGCACGACCGGCGCTTCGCGATCATGGGCGGCCTGGCCGGCAGGCTCCCGCTCTACGCGACGACGCTCGGCTTCTTCATGCTCGCGAGCGCCGGCCTTCCCGGCCTGTCGGGGTTCGTCGGCGAGTTCCTGGTCCTGATCGGGACGTTCGCGGTGATGCCCGTCGTGGCCGCCGTCGCGGCGCTCGTGATGGTGCTCGGCGCCGTGTACCTCTTCTACATGTTCCAGCAGGTCGCGTTCGAGGACCTCTCCGACTTCCTGAAGGGCCTCGGCGATCACCTGCACGACATGGTCCCGATCGAGATCGCGACCCTCGCGCCGCTGGCGGTGCTCGTGGTCCTGTTCGGACTCTTCCCCGCCCCGATCCTCAACCTCATCCAGGGTCCCGTGTCGGGCGTCCTGGACCACGTCAGCCACGGTGTGGCGCTGGGGTTCCTGCCGTGAGGGTGACCCGATGAATGCCGGCGACCTGGCCGCGATCCTCCCCCTCGTCACGGTCTGGCTGGTCGCGTTCCTCGTGATCCTGGTCGACGTGATCGTCCCCGGCCGCGACCGGCTCTCGTCGGGGATCGCCACGGTCGGTGCGCTTGGCGCGATGGCCGTGACGGCCGTCGTGGCACCGCAGGCCCCTCACACGGCGTTCGGCGGCGCCTACATCCTCGACCAGCTCACGGTCCTGCTCGACCTGCTGTTCCTGTCGATCGCGGTGCTCACGCTCCTGGTCGCGCCCGACTACCTGCGGCCCCGGAACCTGCCGCTCGCGGAGTTCTCCGCGACGCTGCTCTTCGCGATCAGCGGCGCGATGCTCCTGTCCGCCGCGCACGATCTGCTGGTGCTGTTCCTCGGGCTCGAGCTGCTGGTCCTCCCGGGCTACCTGCTCGCCGGTTTCGCCAAGCGCGATGGGCTGTCCACCGAGGGCGCCATCAAGTATTTCCTCCTCGGGTCGTTCTCGAGCGCGCTGTTCCTCTTCGGCCTCGCGTTCGTCTGGGGGTACACGGGCACGACGAACGTCGTCGGGGTCTCCTCGGCGCTGCAGGCCGTGGCGGCAGGCAAGCCGCTGGCTCCCGGCCTCGCGATGGGCCTCGCGTTCCTGATGACGGGCGTCGCGTTCAAGATCGCCGCCGTGCCGTTCCACTACTGGACGCCCGACGCATACCAGGGCTCCCCCACCCCGGTGACCGGATACCTCTCGGTCGGGCCGAAGGTGGCGGCGTTCGCGCTGATCCTCCGTCTCTTCGTCGGCGCGCTCGCCCCGGTCCGCGCCGACTGGCTCGCCGCCGTCATCATCCTGGCCGCCCTGACGATGACGCTCGGCAACCTGGTCGCGCTGACCCAGTCGAACGTCAAGCGCATGCTCGCCTACAGCTCGATTGCGCACACCGGGTACATCCTGGTGGGACTCGCGGCCTACGCGGGTGCGGCGGCCGGTTCCGACGCGGAGTCGCGCGGCCTCCAGGGGATCCTCGTGTACAGCGTGGCGTACACGTTCATGAACCTCGGCGCGTTCGCGGTCGTCGCCGCGCTGCAGCGGCGCCCCGGCGTGACGAGCGACATCGAGACGTTCTCCGGCCTGGGCCGGCGCGCCCCGCTCGCGGGCCTGCTGATGACCCTGTTCCTGATCTCGCTGACGGGCATCCCGCCGACCGCGGGCTTTTTCGCCAAGTACTACGTGATCCTGGCCGCGATCGAGGCGGGCGGCTGGGTCTCGTGGCTCGCCGTGCTGGCGGTGCTCAACGCCGCGGCGGCCGCGTTCTACTACCTCCGGGTGGTCGTGTACATGTACATGCGGGAGGCGCCGGACCCGGCTCCTCCCATCTCCCGCGGGTTCGAGCTGCGGGCCGGACTCACGATCGCCGCCATCGCCACGATCGCGATCGGGGTGTTCCCCAGCGGCCTGATCTCGGTCGCGGAGGCGGCGGCCAGGGCACTCCTCTAGCGAGTACGCCATAGCACCCGCCCTCGCTGGCCATCCGGCACTCGCGGGTGGCGGGCAGCGGGACCATCATGGCGCCGCCATGCGAGCCCTCGTCGTCTTCGATTCGCGCTTCGGCAACACCGAGGCGGTCGCGCATGCCATCGGTGAGGAGCTGGCCACGGCCGG
The DNA here is from genome assembly GCA_963757865.1 of uncultured Chloroflexia bacterium. Lineage (GTDB taxonomy): Bacteria > Chloroflexota > Limnocylindria > Limnocylindrales > CSP1-4 > JAJYNJ01. Next base: position 23,345 of record CAVWSU010000007.1, on the reverse strand, counting down.
CTGGCAGTCGGAGGTCGTCGAGGCGGCGGATGCCGCGTGGCCGGACTGCTCGGAGATCGACCTCGTCGTGTTCGGCGGCCCCACGCAGCGCCACGGGCTGTCACCGGCCATGAACGCGCTGCTCTCCGGCGCCCATGTCGGTCGCTGCTGCGGAGTCTCGGCGGCGGCCTTCGACACGCGCTATCACATGGCACGCATCCTCTCCGGCTCGGCCGCGGAAGGCATCGCGGCACGCCTCGCCTCGCTCGGGTGCCGGCTGATGGTGCCGCCCGAGAGCTTCTACGTGGCGGGTCGCGAGGGGCCGCTGCTCGACGGCGAGCTGGCACGGGCGCGTGCGTGGGCGGTCGAGCTCGCCGCGCGCGGGGGCGCGGTCACCGCCTGACGTCCCGCGCGGATCGCCCTCGCCAGTCCCGCCAGGAACCGTGCGGTCTCGACCGGCGAGGCCAGCGCGACGTCCGCCGCAGCCGCCACCGGCTCGGGCATCTCGGCGTGCGCGTGAACGGCCACGGCGAGACCGTCCGTGACCGCCGCGTCGCGCAGCTCGCGCAGGACCATGAACGCATCGGCGTCCGCCGCGTCGTCCCCGAGCACGAGCGTCGTGGCCGGTCGAAGCTCTTCGACCAGCTGCCGCAGGGCGTCGCGCTTCGCGGCCGCGCCGGGCGGACGAACCTCGAGAGCCCGCCTGCCGGGAAACCGGACGAGCCGGCCCGAGGTGTCGGCACGTTCGACCGCCTCGAGCACGCGGTCGCGGGCGGCGACCAGGTCGGGCGCGGCCCGGAAGTGGAAGGCCACGGACGGACCCTTCCGTTCGACGACCATCCACGGCTCCGGGACGTCGCGCGCGACGCGGTCGGCCAGCAACTGCGCGTCCTCCACGTACGACTCGAGCGCCGCGTCCTGCTCGATCCGCATCGTCTCGGCACGCCCACCACGAGCCAGGGTGCCCCGCTCGACGCCGTGGTTGCCGAGATAGATCGCCCCTCCCACCCGCGCGCGCGACGCCAGGTCGAGGGCCGTGCGCCCCGAGAGCAGCGCGACGTGGACGCCCGGCATGCCCGCGAGCCGGCGCAGGGCGCGCCTGGCTTCCGGCACGACGGTTGCCCCCCACGGGTCCATGACGATGCGGGCGAGCGTGCCGTCGAAGTCGCTCACGATGAGCAGCCCGCCGTTCCCCAGGCGAGGAACGACCAGCGCGACCAGCTCGCGTCCGCCGAGGAGCCTGGGGGCGACCGCCGGCCCGGTCACGGGTACAGCGACGCGCCCGGCAGCACCCGGGCGACGCTCAGGTGGAACTGCGGCGGCCCCAGTTCGCCGAAGCCCACGGCACGCACGATCCCTCCGGCGTCGAGCCAGAAGTGGACCGGGAGCGCGTACGCCGACCAGGCGCGCTGGGCCGTGCCGGCCTCGTCCATGCCGATCGGAAGATCGAGCCGGAGCTGCGTGGCGAACGCGGAGACCGTCGCCGCGTCCTCCCGTACGTCAACCAGCACGATGGCGAGCCGCTCACCGAGCTGGGACGCATAGGCCTCCATGATCGGCAGCTCGTCGCGGCAGTCCGGGCACCACGTGGCGATGAAGTTGACCCACACCGGGCGGCCGCGCAACGATGCGAGGTCCACCGTCCCGCCGCCCAGTCCCTGGAGGACGAGCGGAGGCGCCCGGTCACCGACGGAGAGCCCGACCGGCGGGGACGAGGGCGACGGCGCGGCGGCAGGCGAACCCGCGGCCAGGATGGACGATGATCCCGCGGCCGGCCCTCCCGTCGCGGCTGCCGGGCCGGCGGACGACACGTCGGACCGAGGCGATCCGGCGGCGGGGAACGATCCGGCCGGGGTTGCAGCGGCAGAGCCGTGCGGGGAGGGGGCGACCGGCGGCGGTGGCGCCATCTCGGCGGCGAGCAGGATCACGACGGCGAGGAGGACGAGCGCGACGACGGCGCCCGCGAAGGCGCCGAGGACGACCGGGGAACGCATCGAGGCCGAGTGTACGCGGCAGGCGGCCCGACAGCCCCTGACCTGCTGCTACGATTCGGGTTCCCATGGAGCAGCGGGGATTCAGCCACTACCTTCGGCAGCTCGAACGCCACGTCGTCTCGTCGCTGCTGACCGGCCTCGGCGTCACGCTCCTGGCGGCGGGGCTCTTCGCGTACGTCATGCCGCTGGGCGCCGCCGCGACGCTGCCGTCCGGGACGGCGCCGTCCGCGCCTCCCGCCACCCCCGGGGCAAGCGCATCGGCTTCGGCCATGCCGCAGGCGTCCGGGGCGGCGCAGTCGGCCGGTGCTTCCGGGGCACCCGCCTCCACGGGCCCCTCGGCGAGCGCCTCGGGTGCGGTCGCGACGCGCGTCTCGATTCCGGCCCTCAGGATCGATCTGCCCGTCGTATCCGGCAACGGCCGGTTTCCCCTGTGCGACGTCGCTCAGTACCTGACCCTGCAGGGGCTGCCCTTCCATCCGGTGCAGCCGGGCCAGACGGGCACGACGTACATCTACGCGCACGCCCGCGCCGGGATGTTCCTGCCGCTGCTCACGGCATCACAGGTGGACAACGGCTCGGGGATGGTCGGGTACAGCGTGCTCGTGTACACCAGTGATTCGAAGGTCTACTGGTACAGCATCTCGGTCGTGAGGCGTGGCGTGATCCCCGGGAGCGCCGGCGAGTGGAGCATCGCGATCGCGCCGCCCGGCGTGCGGCAGCTCGTCCTGCAGACGAGCGAGGGGCCCAACGACAGCAGCTCCAAGCTGGAGATCCTCGCGAAGTTCGAGCTCGTGCAGCAGGCCTCGTTCGCGGCCGCGCACCCGACGCCCCATCCCCAGGTCTGCACCTGACGGGCCTCGTTCGGGAGTCCGGCCGGTTGACCGGCGAAACCCGCTGACCTACAGCCAGCCGATCCGTCGAAAGAAGATCACGGCCACCGCGCCGAGGACCGCGGCGACGACGACGACGATCCAGAAGCCCGCCTGCTCGGCGCCGGCGAACGCGGGGCCGGCCTCGCTCATGCCGAAGAGCCCTCCGATCGCGGCCACGCCGGCCAGGACCACCGTGACGGCCGTCAGGCGCTTCATCACCTCGGAGAGATCGTTGTTGACCGTGGTCAGGTACGCGTCGAGCGCCGTGCCCACCATGTCGCGGTACGTGTCGAGCTCGTCCGCCAGCCTGATCAGGTGGTCGTACACGTCGCGGAAGTAGACGATGCGCTCGGGTCGCACCAGGCCCATCTCGCGGTTGGTCAGCTGGTTGAAGATCTCACGCTGCGGAGTGATCGCGTGGCGGATCGTCACGAGTTCCCGCTTGACGTCGAAGAGTCGCTCGACGATGTCCCTCGCACTGCGCCGGATGACCTGGTCCTCGAGGTCGTCGAGGTCGTCGCCCAGCCGGTCGAACACGGGAAAGTACCCGTCCACCAGCGTGTCGGCAAGCGCCCACAGCAGGTAGTCCGGGCCCTCGCGCAGGTACGGCGCGACGCCGGAGCGCAGGTGGTGCCCATCCAGCGGATCCCATCCTGGAGCGTGAGCCGTGAGGAGGAACCGCTCGCCGAGGACGAAGTCGATCTCGATACCGTGGAGGCGCTGTTCGCCGTACGTGAGCGCGAACATCACCAGGTGCAGCGTGCTGTCGGTCAGCTCCACCTTGGCGCGCTGGTTCTGCTCGACGATGTCCTCCACGACGAGCGGATGGAGCCCCAGGGCCTCGCCCGTGGCCCCGACGAGAGGCGCGTCATCGTGCTGGAGGTCGACCCAGAGCAGCACGGACGGATCCGCCGCCGCGACCGAGAGCCCGGCCGGGTCGTCCAGCGCGACCAGCGTCTCGTCCCGCCACGCCCACGCCCGGAAGCCACGTGCGGAAGCGGGAGCGGCCTGCTCGCGCGGTTGCCCGGTGGCCTGCCGGCCCGGTTCGACGCCCGCCGGCCCGCCGACTGGAGGGCGCTCGTCACCGTGCACCGAACTCCCGGCCTCAGGCACTTCCCGTCGTACGGACATCGCCGCCTCCCTGCGGGCCACCATCCGCGGTCGAGCGTCCCGTGGGCTCCGCCTGCGCCCCTGACGTCTCCGATCCCGTCGGTTGGCTCCTGCCCGTGGATGCAACCGCGACGGGTGGGCGGCGCGCGCGCATCGCCATCGCCGGCAGGACCGCCACGAGCGTGATCGCGCCTGCCGCCAGGAACAGGCCGTCGAGGATCGCGGCTCCCTGGCCCGCTGCCCACCGCTCCAGCGCGTCCACCACGAGGCCGTCCGCGAGCGGCCGGCCTCGCAACGCCGCGGGCAGCACGCTGTCCCGGTACGCCTGGTCCTGGACGGCACGGCTGAGCGCCTCGATCTTTCCCGACCCGAACGCGGTCAGGACGGCCAGCCCCACGGCCATGCCGAGCATGCGCGCCACGGTCACCGCACCCGACGCGACCCCGAAGGCGGCGCGTCCGGCGGACTCGACGGCCGCCATCGACCGCGGCGAGACGGTGAGCCCGAACCCCAGCCCGAAGATGCCCAGCAGGGCCGCGAGCTCGGCGAGTGGCGTGAAGCGGGTCGTGAGGCCGAGGGCGCCGAGACCCGCCGCAGAGAGCAGCAGGCCGGCGAGGCTCGTCCGGACGATGCCGACGCGGGCCATGACGAGGCCCGAGACGAGGGCTCCGATGGCCATCGCGCCGGCCAGTGCACCCAGCGCCACCCGTTCGTCGGGCGGCCCCCCGTACAGCACGCGGTCCACGAACACGGCGCCGCCGATCAGGGCCGTTGCCAGGGCGTACCCCGTGAGCGCGCTGAGGGCGACCGCGCCGCCCAGCACCGGCTCGACGTAGCGCCGAGGATCGAGCAATGGGTCATGCGTCACGGCACCGATGGCCACGGACAGGCCGAGTGCGGCGATCGATCCGGCCCCCAGGGCGAGCTGGCCCGGCACGCCGCCCGGAGCCTGCGCATCGCCGGCCCACGTCAGCGCGAGCAGGGACCCGGCGAGGCCCGCCGTGAACAGGCCGAGGGTCGCGACGCGCAGCGGGGTTCGCGTGCGCGGCGCGTCCCAGGCCGGACTCGCGGCCCAGACGTAGACGAGCGCCAGCAGCGCGGCGGGCACGTCGAGGTAGAAGACCCAACGCCAGGCGGGTGTCGTGATCGAGACCAGCCAATCCGGCAGGCCGCCCGCCTGCAGGGCCGGGCGCATGTCGCCGATCCCCAGGATCGCGGCGCCGGCGAACGGGCCGGCAGCCATGCCGAGGAACGTCAACGCACCGATCAGCCCGAGCGCGCGGCCGCGAGCCCGGCCGTCGAACAGGTGGCTCGCCCCCGATGTCGCGAGTGGGACGAGGGCGCCGCCGCCGAGCCCCTGCAGCACGCGCGCGGCGATCAGCGCCTCGAGCGATTGGGCGGCACCGCTCAGCGCCGAGCCGGCCGCGAACACGATCAGGCTGATCATGTACGGCGTCACGACGCCGAACCTGTCGGCGAGCCGGCCCGCCAGCGGCATCATCGCGACGTACGCCACGAGATACGCGTTGACGATCCACGAGGCCTCGCGCAGGCGCGTCCAGTCGGCCAGGCTCACGACGATGCTGGGCAGCGCCGTGGCCGTGATCATCAACTCGAGGCCCGCGACGAAGACGCCTCCGCCGAGCGCGGCGAGGAGCGCGAGGCGCGGGAGCCGGCCCATGCGGGCCATCATGGCACGTGGCAACGGTGGCGGGTGCCGCGCGGGGACCGCCCGGGGCCTCCTCCTACGCGGCCGCGCGGCTGAACGCCCTCGCTCCGACGGTCACCGCCACGACGGCCAGCACCCCCATGTTGACGCGAGCTGAACAGAGCGGTCATGACCAGGATGCCGGGCACGAAGACGTTGAAGGCGCCGCCGGGCGGGAACCCCGGCATCGTCGCGATGCTCTTGAGGAGCGGCCCGAACAGCAGCAGGTAGAGGATGGGCTGCATCAGGCCCATGATCAGCCAGACGGGATTCCGGAGGGTCAGCGTCATCGAACGCTGGAAGATCAGCCAGGTGTCGCGGATGGTTCGCATGAGCGTGCTCCTTGGGAGGCCCGCCAGTTCCCGGGGGCCGGTGCGTGGATCAGGCGGCCGTCTCGCGGAGCGAGCGTCCGGTCTGCTTGAGGAAGACGTCGTCGAGACTGGGCCGATGCAGGCTGATGGTCTGCGGGGCGAGGCCGTGGCCATCGAGCAGGCGCAGGACGTTCGGCACCGCCTCCTCGCCCCGGTCCACGTACAGGCGCACGAGGCCGTCCTCGAGGCTCGCCTCCCGCACGTAGGGCTGGTTCCGGAGCAGCAGGACCACCCGCTCGGAATTGCCGTCCACGCCGATCGTCAGGACATCGCCGGCCACGAGGCGCTTCAGCTCGGTCGGCGACCCCTCGGCGACGATCCGCCCGTGGTCGATGATGGCCAGCGTGTCGCAGAGCGCGTCCGCCTCCTCAAGGTAGTGCGTGGTGAGGAAGACGGACGTGCCCGCGTCGCGGAGGCGGCGAATCTCGTCCCACATGCGCGCCCGCGCCTGCGGGTCCAGGCCCGTCGTCGGCTCGTCGAGGAAGAGCACCGCCGGTCGATGGACCATGCCGATCCCGATGTCGAGTCGCCGGCGCATCCCGCCGGAGTACGTGGAGCACGGTCGGTCGGCGGCGTCGGCCAGGTCGAGCGCGTCGAGGATGTCCTGCGCACGAGCCCTGGCATCCCGTGTCCCGAGGTCGAAGAGCCGGCCCTGGATCACCAGCTCCTCCCGCCCGGTTGCCCCGCGATACGAGCCCCCGGATTGCGCGACGTAGCCGATCCGGCGCCGGACCTGGTCGGGCCTGAGCGGTCGTCAGCGAGCCGGCGTGGTGTCCCGTGGCCGATCGCGACGTCCGGCGAAACGCTCGCCCGGCAGGATGACGGCCGGTCTGTGCGACCCGGCGTGGGCCTGGCCCGCCGATCGGACCTGATCGGAATGGGCGGGACCGGCCGTCCGGAACTGTCCGGTGGGGACGGGGCCGGCGGGGTGGGGCGCCCGGAAGTGTCCGGCGGGGACGGGGCCGGCGTGCCGAGGCAACCGGACCTGGCCCCCGGCGTGGCCGGCTCCGTCGCCGGCACCTCCGAGCGGGCATGCGTCCGGTTCCGTGCGACGGGATGCCGGCCACTGCCGCCCGGGAACTCGTTCGTGCTCCGCCGTGCGGGGCCCTGCGAACAGGGACGCCCCCACCCGCGCGAAGCCGGATGGGCTCGGGGCGGGCATTCCGGTCGGGCTCGAAGCCGGCGACGACCTCCGCCGGGATCCAGTGGCCGAGCAGCACCTCGATCTCCCGGAGGAGCCTGGCCTCGTCCACGCACACCAGCGAGATCGCCTCGCCGGGGGTACCTGCGCGGCCGGTCCGGCCGATGCGATGGACGTAATCCGAGGCGACCATGGGCAGCTCGTAGTTGACGACGTGCGGCAGCAGCTCGATGTCCAGTCCGCGGGCCGCGAGATCCGTCGCGACGAGCACACCCACGCGTCCCGCCTTGAAGTCGGCGAGCGATCGGACCCGTCGCGACTGGCTCTTGTTGCCGTGGATCGCCGCCGCGTCGATGCCGTCGGCAACGAGTTGCTCGGCGAGCCGGTTCGCGCCGTGCTTCGTGCGGGTGAACACGAGCGCCTGGTCCACGCGTCCGGACCGGATCAGGTGCGTGAGGAGCGAGCGTTTCCTGTCGCGATCGACGCGCAGGACCACCTGGGAGACGAGGTCGGGCGGCGCGTTGCGCGCGGCGACCTCGACCGTGGCGGGGTCGTGGAGCAGGGTGGACGCCAGCGCGCGGACGCCCGACGAGAACGTCGCGGAGAAGAGGAGGCTCTGCCGTCGCCGCGGGAGGAGATCGATGATCCTGCGGATGTCCGGGATGAACCCCATGTCCAGGAGCCGATCGGCCTCGTCCAGGACCAGGATCTCGACCGCGGACAGGTCGATCGTGCCCTGGCCTGCGTGATCCAGCAGCCGGCCGGGGGTCGCGACGACGATCTCCGGGCTCCGGCGGAGCGCGCGGGCCTGTCCCTCGAAACCGACGCCCCCGAAGATGGCACTCGAGCGGATGGGCAGATGGGCGCCATACGTCCTGACGCTCTCCTCGACCTGCAGCGCGAGCTCGCGCGTCGGCTCGACGACCAGGACGCGCGGGGGCCGACGGCGGCCCGCGTTCCCGGGCATGTTGCCAGCCGGCACGGCCGCGGCGCCAAGGAGCTGCAGGATCGGCAGGACGAACGCGGCCGTCTTGCCGGTGCCGGTCTGGGCGGCAGCGAGCAGATCGCGTCCGGCCAGAACGATCGGGATCGCCTCGCGCTGCACCGGGGTCGGGTCGAGGTATCCCTCGTCCGCGACGGCGCGGAGGAGCTCGGGCGCCAGCCCGAGGTCAGAGAACGGCACGGTCATGCTCCTGGCTGGCCCTCCCGCTCGACGGGGTCCGGTCAGGGCATTGGGGGTGGATCGACGAAGGGGAGAGCGGCGCGGACCGGGGCGCCGTCCCGACCAGCATACCCGACCTTCGGTCCGGGCGGGAGCCGGTGTCCTACGCGCCTGCTTCGTCCACCCCGACCTTGCGCCGGCGTGCCGCGATCGCGACCTCGCCGTCGGGGGGCCCGGCGGGCGACGGGACCGCGTCGCGATCGCCGAACCGAGGATGACCAGACCGAACCCCACGGCCATGCCGATCGAGAACGATTCGCTCAGCACCAGTACGCCGAGCACGGCCGCCACCGCCGGATTGACGTACGTGATCACGGTGGCCCGTACCGGACCGATCTCGTCGATGAGCGCGGAGAACAGCAGGAACGCGACAGCCGTGCAGACGACGGCCAGGATCGCGATGGCCACGAGCACGTCCGGGCCGGGCAGCACGGCGGGGTGCTGGACCGCCACGATCGGCGCATACGCGAGCGCGCAGAGCGACAGGGACATGGCCATGACGCCGACCGACGGCAGGCCGCCGAGGCGCCGGGCGAGGATGGCCGGACCGATCGCATAGCAGATCACGACGAGCGCCATCTCGAGCAGTGCGCCGGAGTTGGACGCGTTGAGGTCGACGCCGACGATCGCGGCGACGCCCACGAGCCCGACCAGGAGGCCGGCGAGTCCCGTCGCGCCGACCCGGTCGCGCCCCCGCGTCGCGAGGGAGACGACCACCCCGACGAGAGGCACACCCGCGACCAGGAGACCGGCCAGCGAGCTGCTCACTCGCTGCTCGGCGGACGCGAGGAACACCCACGGCACGCCGATCTCGATCGCGGCGAAGGCTGCCACCCAGCGCCAGCGGCGGAGCACGGGCCGGAGGTCCGTGCGAAGGAGCGCGAACGGCACCAGGATCAGCGCCGCCAATCCGGTCCGGGCGAAGACCAGGGTCGCCGGCTGGATCTCGGCGACGGCCACACGGATGAACAGGTACGGGATGCCCCAGATCAGCGACATGAGGCCGAACAGCACGATGGCGCGGCGCGTCATCCGTGCGGCCGCCGGACGCCGAAGGGCTCGCGATTTGGGGGGACCGTCTTCACCGGACCGATCTTCGCAGACTTCGTGCCCCCCGGTCTGGCGTGGCGCGCCGGTCCGACGCTACCGGGCAGATCTGCCGCTACGGCGTCTCGGCCGGGGCAGCCGGCTGCTGGGCGCCGGCCTCGGTCGCCTGCCTGACGGCGCGGGTCACCAGCTCGAAGATCGGGGCGAGCTGCCCGAGGATCTGCGTGTTCTCGCCGTAGAGGGAGAGGTTGGCTCCCTGGAGCACCCTCGAAGCGGCGGCAACGACCTGCGGAGCCTGTTCCAGGGGCAGCATCTCGCGGCGCATCTCCTGCCGGGCCCGATCGAGCAGCAGCTCACCGTCGACCTCGAGCGCGCGTGCCTGGTTGCGGAGTTCCCGCATCGCCAGCTCCTGTCGCAGGACCGCACTCTCCCTGGCAATCTTGAGCAGCCGGACCGGCGCCTCGCTGTTCGCCCGGTCGCGTTCGATCTCGAGCTGCGCGTGGAACTTCTCGTGATCGCGCCGCAGCGTGTCCTTGTCGTCGGCCAGCGCCTTCTCCTGGACCCGGCCCTCGGAGTCCATCTGCGTCAGCTGGATCTCCTCCTGGGACCGGATGTTGGACTGCTCGGCCTTGCGCTTGATGTCGTTTCGGACCTCGGCCTCCAACTGCTGGCGCAGCTGGGCGTCGACGATGAAGACCTGCGCCAGCTGCGCGACTTCGATGCTGACGCCCCAGTCGTTCGCCTGGCCGGCTTCGCCACCTGATGCCTGCCGGAGCGCGCTCGCCGCAACCTCGCTCAGCGTGGTCTTGCGCTGCTCGATGCACTCCACCATCGTCATGTGGGAGACCGCATGGCGGAGCTCGCCGAGGCAGATGTGGGTGAGCAGGCTCGTGATCCGGGCGACGCCGTCGGCGCCGTCGAAGTCGAAGAGGCTCGCGGCGGGCACGGGGTCGGTGATGCGGTAGATCACGATCCCCTTGAACCGGAGCGGGATGCCGTCCTTCGTCTCCTGCGTGAACTCGAAGCTCGCTTCCTGCTTGGTGCTGGGTACGAGCACGTAGCTCGTCCCGGGCATGAGGAAGGCCTGCACGGCAGAGCCCCGATTGACGAGCGCACCTCTGTGACCCACCACCAGGTACTGGTTGGGGCCTGCACGGACCACGGGCATCAGGGGAACCTCCGGTCGGATGGCTGCGACATCTCACCTGGACGCATGCGACCGATCGGGGGGACCGCGGAACAGAGAAGGGCCGGGCGCCGACCGGAACGGCGCCATGCCTCGGGGGTCCGTCGCATCCACAGGGGGCACTCCTTGCTGGATACAACCGTGCACGGCCGGATCGCCGTGTCTGCGCTGGTTCGCCGGGAACGCGCCTGCGACGCGGTTGCCGCTCTTCGGTGAACCGTCCCGACCCGGGCGTCTCCTCGTGATGCCCGGCCCCTCGCGTCAGGTGTACTGGCCCGATGGTCGTGCTGGCCCTCCGCCTGAAGTACCGATCACCGGCAGGACCATCGGCGTCTGCCCCTCGTGCGTGCCCCTCGTGCGTGCCCCGGCGTGGTGCGCGTCCGGCGCTGTGCCGTGCCCGTCGAGCGGCCCCGTCGGGGCCTCGCCCGGCAGGGGGAGGAATCAGAAACCGCCGGAGCCACCTGCGGCTCCGACGGTCCCTGGTGTGGCGGGCTGCACGATCGTCCGTGGAAGGGCCGGATGGTCGGCCCCGCCCGCACCGTCCGAAGGGCTCCCGTGCAGCGGGAGCCCCTCGGGGCGGCTGTGGCGTGAGGAGGACTAGGCCACGAACACCCGCAGGGGGGTCTTGGCGAGGACCTGGGTCCGGGCGAGGACGCCGTCGAGGCCCCACACCGCGCCGGCCCCGACCACCGCGAGGTAGCCCGAGAGGATCGCGTAGAGGAACTGCTCGTTGACGACGCCGGTGGAGAAGCTCCAGCTGGCCACGAAGAGGGTCCCCGTCAGGAGGGCGCCCATGATGCCCGAGAAGCGGGTGGCGAGGCCGAGGATCAGGGTGGCCCCGATGGCGAGCTCGCCGGACACGACGAGGAAGTTCACGAGCGGCATGAGGGCGGCGTTGCCGGCCAGGGCGACCCACAGGTCGTGGGTCGGGTTGACGACCACCTTGGGATCGGAGCCCGGCAGCGTGCCGAGGGTGGCGAACTTCAGGAAGCCGGTCGCGTTGAACGCGCCGCCACCGCCGAGCTGGAGGGCCTTCTCGAGGCCCGCGTAGAAGAAGCCCAGGCCGAGGGCGATCCGCATGATCGCGGTTGCCTTGCCGTACGTGCCGTTCATTGTGTCTCCTTGGACGGGTTGCGCCGGGCTCTACCTTCCGTGGCCCTGCCGGGACGCTTTCCGTCTCCGTTCGTGGTCCTATCGTGTGCCTCGCGGCCTGCTCGAATGGATGGCCATCGGTCATTCGCCGAGGGGTCTTCCGTCGGCGGATCGGGTGGGCCATCCGGCGCCGGGATCGGGGGCCATCGGGGGCCGTTCGGCTCACGCCGCGTCGCGACGGCATGGCCGTTCGGCCGGGCCGGGCGGGAGACCGGCGGCGCAGCACGCCGGCGGATGACGCGTGAGTCGGGGCAGAGGCGGCAGGACCGCGGGTCGGCGGGTCGGCTATCGGAGGCAGGGCGGCCGATCGGCGATCGGAGTGGCGTCTTCCAGCGTCGTGTCGTATCCGTGCCCGGACCTGACGTTCGGCTCTGGCGCGCACGCGATTCCGCACCGGAGACTGCGCCCGTCATGGCACCGATCCATACCGTCGGCCGGAGCGTGGGCCGGCGGTCCACCAGGCCGGCCACCTCGCTGACCACCGACTCGCTGGTCAGGCGGATCCGCTGGGTCCACGGGATGAAGCGCGACCTGGCGCCCGCGTCGCGTGCCTGGCTTGCCGTCGACGCAGAGGAGCGACTCCTGCTCGCCCTCCTGCATGATCGCTTCGGCGTCACGACCATCACACCGGCGGGGCTCGAGTGGCTCACGCTCTGGAGGCGTCCCCGGCCGTAGTCAGCGGAACAACGGCCGGGACGGCAGCCAAAGCGAGGATGGTCGCTCCGCGGCCCCGCCCGCTCCTCGCGTCAGGCGGCGCCCTGCTCCGATCGTCGCTCCTCGCCGACCCTGACGAGCAGGTCCCACGAGCTCCGGGCGGCCGACATCAGGAAACCGAGGATCACGGCGACGAGCCAGTAGAGCGCGCCGGACTGGCCGTTCAGGAGCCCGATGCCGCAGGCGGCGAGTCCGGCGAGGGCGACGGCCGGAAGCGCCAGCCGCCAGAATGCGATCCGGCCCAGTCGATCCCGCTGCCTGCCTCGCCACACCATTGGCGCGCGCCGCAGCATGCGGTAGCCGCCGATGATCGCCAACAGGAGGTAGACGACGCCCAGGTCGCCCGGGTTGTTCTGCGGGATGAGGAAGCACACGGCGACGAGCAGGACGGCCGAAAAGCTGTTGAACGCCTGCTCCGCGACCGCCCGGAGGTCGTCCCGCGAGTCGCCCATGATCGCGTCGAGGTTGAGCGACAGGGCCACGAACAGCAACCCGATGAGGCTGGCCGAGGCCGTGCCCATCGTGAGGTAGAAGTCGTGCCAGCTGGTGAGGGTCGCCTGGTCCATGGTCTGTCCCCCTGCCCGATGTCGCCGAGACCGACGCCTCGGAGCTTAGGCGACCCCGCCATCGTGTCCTCCCGGCCGTATGGCACGCGCCGCGACCCGGCTGGCCACGTGCCGTTCGCCGCAGACGGATCGGCCTCAGGCGGAGGCGGATCGAGTCCCCACGGCGTCCAGGGCCATCGCCCGCTGCAGCGCCGCGGCGCGCATGCCGGGCGCGATCTCGACAGGGCCTCCCAGCGCGGCGGCGTTGATCGCCGCCTGGGCGGCCTCCTCGACGACGCCACCGATGAGGATGGCAAGTTCCGCGGTGCGGTGGAAGACGAGGACGCCGTGATTGGCCAGCAGCACGGCGGGTGCGTTCGCGCCGGCGGCCGCGCGGATGTTCGCCACCGCCTCGTCGGATCCGCGCGGAGCGTATCCGGCGATCGGTACGCCGTCGGCCAGCCCGAACATCGCCAGCGCTTCGATCCAGCAATCGATCGGACGGTTGGCCACGGCGAACGCGGTGGCGTACGGCGAGTGCGTATGGATCACGCAGCCCACGTCGGGACGGTCGCGATACATCGCGGTGTGCATCGCCACCACGGCGCCCTGGATGGGCGGCAGGCTGCCCTCGAGCAGAGTCCCGTCGAGAGCCACCCGGACGATGCCGTCCGGCCGAAGCCCCCGGAGCGACGGCATCGCGGTGTAGTACATCTCGTCGGCGCCGGGCACCCGCAGGCTCACGTTCCCGTGGGCGTTCGCTGAGATGGCTCCTGCGGCGACGACCCGCGCCGCGGCCTCCAACACCTGGTCGACGAGGTTCGTGTCCACGTGCTCTCCTCATGGGACGCGCCTGCCGGCCTCGCCTGACGGGTCCGGCCGATCGAAGGCAACAGCAGTATCACCGGTGGCGCGCCGGCATGCGGCGAAACTGGCCTGCCACCGGACCGCCGTGCTGCGCGCCGTCCACGAGACCTCTGCCCATGCGTATCTGCGGGAGTCCCGATGGCGGACCTGCCGATGACCCTTTCGTACCGTAGCGGCGGCCTGCCGCGGGCTCGACACTCACGGCCGGTGTCCGTGGACACCACCAACTCACGCGTCATCCGCGGACGGCTCGCGCCCGGGCGGCTCTGCGCAGACACAGGGGCCTCCGTGAACGCCAACCACCCGAGCCGCCCGAACCAGATCCGGGACTCAGCCGGTGACCCGAGCCGGTGGACCGGCCCTGCCGTGACGCTCGACGAGGTCGAGGCGGTGGCGCAGATCGGCTCCTTCACGACCGACCTGGTCGCCGGCCGCTGGGTGAGCTCGACCGGCCTCGATGCGATCTTCGGGATCGATGCGGCGTTCGAGCGAACCGTCGACGGGTGGGCTTCCCTGGTCCACCCGGCGGACCGCGACGAGATCGAGGCCTACCTCGCCGACGAGGTGCTTGGTCAGGCCCGTCCCTTCGAGCGGCGCTACCGTGTCAGGCGCGCCGACACCGGCGCGACGCGCTGGGTCGATGGGCATGGGGCCCTCGAACTCGACCGGTCGGGGCGGCCGATCCGGATGGTGGGCACGATCGCCGACGTCACGGACCAGGTCGCGGCCGACGAGGAGCGCACGCGGCTCGAGGCCGGGTTGCGCCGCAGCGAACGGAACCTCGCCGAGGCGCAGCGCCTGGCCGGCATCGGCTCCTGGGAATGGGATCTCGTCACGGAGACCGCATTGCGCTCCGACGAGCTCCACCGCATCTACGGGGTCGAGCCGGGGGCGATCCCGCCCACGACCGAGGCCTTCCTCTCGTTCGTGCACCCGGACGACCGGGAACGGGTGCGGGCATCCGTACAGGCGGCCATCGGCGGGAGCGGCCGGCACGATCTCGAATACCGCGCCGCGCGGCCCGACGGCAGCGTCAGAGTCATCCACGAGCAGGCCGAGGCGGTGCGCGACGCCGATGGCACCGTGATGCGCATGATCGGCACCACCCGGGATATGACCGAGCGCGTCGCGGCGGAGCGGGAGCGGATGCGCCTGGCCGCCGCTGTCGAGCAGACGTCCGACGCCGTGCTCATCACCGACCTCGCCGGGACCATCGAGTACGTCAACCCGGCCTTCTCGCGCGTGTCCGGTTACCCGCGCGAGGAGGTCATCGGCCGGAACCCGCGCATCCTGAAGAGCGGCCGCCAGTCGGCCGCTTTCTACCGGGCGCTTTGGGCGCGCCTCGCGCGCGGCCAGGACTGGACGGGGCGCTTCTTCAACCGCCGGGCGGACGGGTCGCTCTACCAGGTCGAGGCGACCCTCTCGCCGATCCGCGACCCGGGCGGGCAGATCACGGGATACATGGGGATGCAGCGAGACGTCACCGCGCTGCAGGCGGCCCGCTCCGGTCTCGCCACCGAGTTCCGCGAGCGGGCTCTGATCGCGGCCGCACTCGCTCGTCTCCAGCCCGCCGCGACCGCGGCCGAGACGGCGACCGAGATCTGCGGCGAGCTCGTGGGCATCCCGGGCGTCGACGTGGCCACGATCATCAACTTCGTCGACCCCGAGCACGCCATGACGCTCGCGGCCGCCGGGCCCGACGGCCTCTCCATGGCCCCCGGCCGGCCTCTCCCGCCCGCTCGTGCGGCCTACCTGTACGAACGGGCCTCGCAGGGATCCTGGGCCGAGACGTTCCGGCCACGGCGCGCCGATGCGGGGTACGGAAGAGCGATGGCCGCGGCAGGTATCCGCGCCATGGCATATGCGCCGTTGCGCAACGGCGAAGGGCTGCTCGGCCTCATCGCCGCGGGTACGCGGGACCAGGCGTACGTGCGCCACCTCGTCGATCACATCCCCGCGGTAGGCGAGTTCGCGGCCACCGCGAGCGCGCTCCTCGCGCGGGATCTCGAAGGCGACCATCGGCTGTCACGTCGCCACGCCCGGATCACCCAGGTCATGGGAGAGCGCGGGTTCCACCCGGTGTTCCAGCCGATCGTGGAGATCGACGGCGGCCAGGTCGTGGGCTACGAAGCGCTCACGCGGTTCTCGGACGGGACACGGCCCGACGTTCGGTTCGGCGAGGCGTGGAGCGTCAATCTCGGCGCCGAGCTCGAACTCGTCACGCTCGAAGCGGCGCTCGCCGCGGCACGCGGGCTCCCCCCGGGACGCTGGCTGAACGTCAACGTGTCGCCGCGCCTGCTGGACGACACCGACCGGGTCCGGGCCGTCCTCGATCAGGCCGATCGGCCGGTCATCATCGAGATCACCGAGCACGAGACCATCGACGACTACCACGCACTGCGCGACGCGCTCGCCAGGCTCGGGCCGGCGGTGCGGGTGGCCGTGGACGATGCCGGCGCAGGCATCGCCAACTTCGCGCACATCATCGAGCTGCGCCCCGACTTCGTGAAGCTGGACATCGGCCTCGTTCGTGGCGTGAACGCGGACCTGGGTCGCCAGGCACTCGTCGTGGGATTGCGCCACTTCGCCCGTACCGCCGGGTGCCGCCTGATCGGCGAGGGCGTGGAAACCGATGCCGAGGCCCGTACGCTGGCAACCCTCGGCATCGAGTTCGGCCAGGGTTACTTCTACGGCCGACCCGAGGCCCTGGCCGACGTCGGGGCCGGCCAGACCGGCAATTCCGTCGTCTGAGGGTCACCCCCGGCCACGATCGGTCGATGCCCGGCGGAGGTTCATCGCTGCGCGCATCGGCGGGCCGATGCCACCAGTCTGCCGGGAACCGTCGCGGCAGCTCCGGGTCCTACCCGAGCGCCGCGGCCAACGCCGCGCCCCACTGGCGCGCGCGCTCCAGTTCCCCGTCGCGGAGCGGGCCGTACTTGCCCTTGACCACGAACCGGTGGGGCGCGTCGACGGTGCGGTATCCCGCGCGCTCGAGGCCGTCCACGATGGCGCCCGTGGCGCCGCCGGGCGACCACCACAGGCGCGTCTCGAAGGCCGCCGCACGCCCGCTGCCTGCGGGAAGGTGCTCGAGCCAGGAGCGCAACGATGGCCCCCTGAAGTCGGCGGGTGTCGGGGGGTTGCCCGGGTTGGTCGCGAGGGAGGCCAGGAACCCGTCGGAGGGGAGTCGGAAGCCGAGCACGGGAGCGCCGGCCACGAGGAGGTCGGCCCCTGCCACCACGGCGTCCGAGGCTTCGCGGGTCGAGACCGCGGCTGCTTCCGGACCCAGGCCGGCTGCGATGGCAAGGGCGATGGCCGCGGTGTTCCCCCAGTGGGACTCGTACACCACGATGGCCTTCACGGAGTCCTCCTGCGTGAACGCGCTGCACGAACTGTCATGTCGATCTTCGGGGTCGGCCGGGGCGCGTGGCCAGGGCCGGTCGGCTCGGATCGGTGGACCGGCGGCAACGGATGGCCGAGGGCGCTCCAGCGGTCGTCCGCGGGCCGAGGCCGAGGCGCCGTGCCGTGGGATGTCGCGACCTACCTCGTCAGATCGAACGAGGCCTCGTCGAGGGCCACGAGAGAGATGGCGGAGTCGGACCAGTGCCACGCGAGCCAGGCAATGAGACCGCAACAGACGACCTCCATCGTGGCGAAGAACAGGTAGTGGGGTGCGGCCGAGCCGCCGAGGATGACGTAGGCAATCGTCACACCGGCCGCGATCACGTTGGCCCACCGGTTCAGCCGGTAGCGCAGGAGCCGGGAAAGCACGACCATCGCGATCGCGACTTCGGTCACCACCGCCACGACGAGCAGGAAACCAGCCGTGATCTCCACTCCTCCGACGGAGCCGCTACCGACGTCCCTCAGGAACGAGGGGTCGAGGAATGACAGGATGTCCGCGAAGATCATGTTCAACATCACGAACACCCACATGGTTGACAGGCGCGCCGGCATCTCGTTGGCCGGCCCAGGCAGTCGCTCTGCGTTCATCTTCCAGGCTCCTCTCCGTGCTTGTGCGATGTCTCTACCCAGGTGACGCATGACGCCTTACGCTCGCGCGGCGGCCCGGGGGCAGGCGACCGGATCGGGGCCGCCGGCCTCGGCGCGACTCGCCGGCTCCGTCCCCACGATGCGGACGCGAAGGCACTCGTCGATGCCGAGCAGCCGGAAGCCGCGCTGGTCGGCCGGCGAGAAGTGCGCGGCGACCCTGGGCATCGGGAGCAGTTCGGGGCGGTCGACGGCGTGGGCGACGCCCTGGTGGAGGATCGTCGCCGAGCCGCCCGCCAGCACGTTGCGCAGCCAGTTGGCCCGTGTGCCGTAGGGCAGCGCGATCAGAAATGCCCCCTCCACCGGCACGGCGTCGACCGGTGTCTCGTACGCGCGCCCCGACTTCCGTCCGCGGTGGCGGACGACCGACGCCGAAGCGCCGGGCGATCCGGCTGTCTGCAGCTGGCGCGGGTTGATGACCGCTCGACTGAAGCCGATGACGGGGCGGAGCACGAGCGGCGATTTCGCCCGCCATCCGAGCACGACGACGATCGCCAGTGCCGCCACGACGGCGAGCAGGGCGCCCGCGAGCACCAGGACCTGTCCGAGCATGTCCGAGATCTCCCTTCGCGTCGTTTCGGTGCTACACTGTAAGCCTACAGCGTAAGGTACGACTACAGCGTAAGCCTGTCAAGGGGCGGAAGGAACGGGTGACGGACATGGCGACGAGACGGCCCGTGAGGCGGCGTGCTCCATTGACGAGGGAGCGGGTCCTGCAGGCCGCGGTCAAGCTCGCCGACGAACGCGGGATCGATGCCGTGTCGATGCGCAAGCTCGGCCAGGTCCTGCGAGTCGAGGCCATGTCGCTCTACAAGTACGTGGCCGACAAGGAGGATCTGCTCGACGGCATGGCCGACCTCGTCACGGCCGCGATCGAGGTGCCGCGCCGCGACCTCGACTGGAGAAGCGCCATCCGCGGCAGCGCGATCTCCGTCCACCAAGCGCTCCAGCGCCATCCCTGGGCAGCCGCCGTCTTCGAGTCGCGCCTGAACCCGGGCCCGGCGAGGCTGCGCTACCTCGACGCGGTCATCGGCGTCCTCCGGGATGCCGGCTTCTCCCTGCCGATGGTGGCCCGCGCCTTCATGGCCCTCGATTCCCACACCTACGGGTTCGCGCTCCAGGAAGCGAGCTGGCCGTTCGAGGCCGCGGATTCGCAGGAAATCGCCGCCACGATGGCGGCCAGCCCCGCCGCCCGCGAGTTCCCGAACCTGGTGGCAATGGCCGAGGTGGCATCATCGGAGGCCGGCGTCATGGTCCCCGATTTCGAGTTCGGCCTGGACCTCATCCTCGACGGCCTGGGTCGTCTGGCCGGCTAGCTTCCGAGCGCACGAGTGTGGTCGTTCAGCTGCTCGGGCTGGCGGGCCCCCTCACTCGCCGTCCGCTACGACGATGACGACTTTTCCTCGCGCGTGACCCTGGTCGAGGTATCGAAAAGCCTCGGCGGTTTCGCCGAGCGGATACGTTCGGTCGATGACAGGGGCGACGCGTCCGGATTCGACCATCCCGGTGAGGGTGCTCAGGTCGTCCGGGTTCGGCGTCGAGACGAACGGGCGTCCCTGCTGGCGCACGAACAATGACAGCAGGAACGCCTTGACAACGTATCCCATGCCGGCATGCCCACTGCTGGGTATGAGAGTCCCCCCGGGCTCGAGCACGCGCCTGTAGTCCGCGAACGAGTGACTTGCCACGTTGTCGAGGATCAGGTCGTAACGCGCCTCGCCCTGCGTGAAGTCCTCCCCGGTGTAGTCGATGACATGGTCCGCCCCGATCGATCGGACCGTGCCCATGTTCCCCGTGCTGCACACGCCGGTCAGTTCCGCCCCGAGGGCTTTGGCGATCTGTACCGCGAAGGTTCCCACGCCCCCCGACGCACCGTTGATCAGGACCTTCTGCCCGGGCTGCACCTTGCCGTGGTCGCGCAGCGCGTGCAGCGCGGCCAGCGCCGACGTGGGCAGGGCCGCGACCTGCTCGAACGTCAGGTTGCACGGTTTGTGCGCGAGCTTGCCCTCGTGCGCGCAGGCATACTCGGCGCACGCACCGCGGCCCTCGCCGAACACCGCATCGCCCGGCTTGAAGCGCGTCACGTTCCTGCCGACCGCCTCCACCCGCCCCGCCAGATCGAGTCCCACGACGTAGTCCTTCTTCGGCCTGGGGAACCCGACGACCATGCGGATGGGGAAAGGCAGGCCTCGCATGCCGAAGTAGTCGCCCGCACCAAGGGATGCCGCGTGGACGCGCACCAGCACGTCGTCAGCACCTGGAACGGGCCTGTCGATCTCCTCGAGGCTGAGCACGTCCGCCGAGCCGTAACCACCCTGGACGACGGCCTTCATGGTGTCCCCCGCTCTATCCGCCAATGCCCGTCATGCGACGACGACCACGACGTTTCCCAGCTTCTGGCCGGATTCGGCATACCGGTGAGCCTCGACCATCCGCTCGAGCGGGAAGCACCGGTCGATGACCGGGTGCAACCGTCCCGCCTCGACCAGGTCTCGCAGGTAGGCAAGGTCCTCGCTGGTGCCGCTCGATGCCGCGAACGACATGCGCTTCCGGCTCCCTCTCGACGCCCACCAGGCACGAACGATCTGCAGGAAGCCCGGATTGGCCATGAGCAGGCATCCATCGTCGGCCAACAGGCGCACCATGCGACCGGACGGCGTGCCGCGGACGACGTCGAAGATGACGTCGTAGGTCTCCCCGCTGGCGGTGACGTCTTCCGTGGCGTAATCGATGACGCGATCCGCACCGATCGTGCGCAGCATCTCCAGCTTCGGCGCACCGTCCACGGCGGTCACGTGCGCCCCGAGGACCTTCGCGAGCTGGACGGCGAACGTGCCGAAGCTCCCTCCGGCGCCGTTGACCAGGATCCGTTGTCCGCTCCGGAGATTCGCCTTCCGCAGGAACTGCTGTGCCTCGCCTCCCCCGTAGGGGACGGCCGCCGCCTCTTCGTACCCGAGGTTCGCCGGCATCGTCGCGATCGCACCGGTCTCGGGGCGCTCGCGCAGGCAGATGTACTCCGCGTGGGCCCCCAGGCCGATGCCCGTCGCCGCGAAGACACGGTCGCCCTTCCGGAACGACGCCACGTCCCTGCCGACCGAATCCACGTCGCCGGCAAGCTCCTGTCCGAGCACGCGCCGTCTCGGCCTGAGGAAGCCGAACCCCAGCCGCATGGGCAACCAGACCCAGGGGGCGAAGTCGAATCCCCGCAGCTCGCAATCGGCCGCGCTGACCGTCGTGGCGCGGATTCGGACCAGCACCTCGTTGCCCTTCGGTACCGGCTTGCGCACGTCCTTGAGCCGAAGGACATCCGGCGGTCCGTAGCCCGCGCAGACGATGGCCCTCACGGGGTCCCGAGACCGCGAATACCACCACGCCGCACGATCCCCCTCCCTCCCGGGACAGCTGCGGCGGCTCAGCCGCGACAGCGTCTCGGCGCGATCCCCGCGGCCGCGGTTGGTGGCCGCGTGTCGGCGCCTCCCGTTGCCGACCGGACGCTGGCCCATGCTCCCTCGCGCCGCCAGAGCCGAATGGCCCCGGGGGGACCTGGTGCCGCACGCCTCCATTCCGGGCGGTCGAGGGGGCACCCGTCGAGTCCGCGGGCCGGAATCAGGGTGATCGTGGCCGCAGGAAGTCCCACCGGAACTCATGGCGGTGCGACGCACGGTGGAGCGTCGCCAGCAGACACGCGGCCGACACCTATGCCATCCAGTCCATCACGATCTTGCCGGAGTTGCCGTCGCGGGCTGCCGCGAACGCGGCCTCGAAGTCGCGGAAGCCGAAGCGGTGGGTGATGACGGGCCGGATGTCCAGTCCCGACTCGAGCATCACGGTCATGAGGTACCAGGTCTCGTACATCTCGCGGCCGTAGATGCCCCGCAGCGTCAGGGACTTGAAGACGAGCGCGCTGACGTCGAGGGTCATCTCGCCCGTCGGGATGCCGAGCTGGGCGATCTTCCCGCCGTGCGCCATCGCCCCGATGACATTGCGGAGCGCACTCGCGTTGCCGGACATCTCGAGCGCGACATCGAACCCCTCGACCATGCCGAGCTGCGGGAACGTGTCGGTCAGGGAGCGCTCGCGCGGGTCGATCGCGAGCGTGGCCCCCATCTGCGTGGCGAGCGCACGCCGGTACGAGTTGGGCTCGCTCACGAGGATGTGGCGCGCCCCGGCGTGCCGCACGACCGCGGTCGCCATGAGGCCGATCGGCCCGGCTCCCGAGATGAGGACGTCTTCGCCGAGGACCGGGAACGCCAGCGCGGTGTGAACGGCGTTGCCGAAGGGATCGAAGATCGCCGCGACCTCTTCGTCGATCCCGGGCGCGTGATGCCAGATGTTCGTCATCGGCAGGGCGACGAACTCGGCGAACGATCCGTCGCGGCCCACGCCGAGCCCGATCGTGTTGGCACACAGGTGGCGGCGGCCCGCCAGGCAATGGCGGCAGCGTCCGCAGACCACGTGACCTTCTCCGGAGACGATCTCGCCGCGCTCGAACCCGACGACATTCGCCCCGAGCTCGACGATCTCCCCGACGAACTCGTGCCCGACGACGAGCGGCGGCCGGATGTTCTCGGCTGCCCACGGATCCCAGGCCTCGATATGCAGATCCGTCCCGCAGATGCCCGTCTTGTGGACCCGGATGAGCACGTCGTTGATGCCGATGCGGGGTTCGGGGACCTCCTGGAGCGCGAGGCCGGGCCCCTCCTGGGTCTTGACGAGAGCGAGCATCCGATCCTCCTGGTGCGCTATACGAAATGACGACCGTGGGGCCTGCGCAGCCGCCGAGCTGGCGCGGATGCGCAGGCGATCGGCGACCAGTCAAATTCGCGGTCCCTGGAGCGGCGCGACGACGTGATCGGCGAGACGGCTGAGACCGGCGGGGCCGACCCGTGGGTCCGCGTACGACGCGAGGTGCTCGCAGCCCGCGCGTGCGAAGGCGAGGCATCGACCGAGGGACGCGCGGTCGTCCTCGGGGTCGACCTTGATCTGAGCGGACACCTCCACGCTCGATGCGTCCCGCCCGGCGGCTTCGGTGAATCGCCGCAGCGTATCGCGCGTTCGCCCGAAATCGGCGACCGTGCCGACGCCAGCTTCTACAACGCCGGATACGGGGACATGACGCCGTCCGCGGCGATCAAGTCCAGTGTAGCCAGGTCGACGTGCACCGGCGGACGACCGCGACGGCCCCCGCGAAACAGCGCGCCGTCCGGCCGCGATCGATGGCGAAGATGCGTCAGGTTCAACTGCGTCCTCCTGGTCGCTCCGGAGGGATGCAGGGCGGGCCGGGAATGCCGGCCGACGTCAGTCAGTTCCGGGTGGCCTCGACCACAGGTCGGTCCAGGGCTTCTCCTCGAGACTGTCGCCACCCTTGAGCGCAGCGCGCATGTCGCGAC
>CAVWSU010000006.1:0-250698 GCA_963757865.1 uncultured Chloroflexia bacterium | reverse complement strand
TCGTCTTCATCACCCAGCCGGGCGGCGGCGCGGCAGGCACCGCGTGGTCGCAGCAGCCGGTCGTGGCGGTGGAGAACTCGCTCGGCCAGGTGGTCACCACCGACAACTCGACGATCGTGTACCTCTCGATCGCGACCAACCCGGCCGGTGGCGTCCTGTCGTGCACGAGCGGCACGGGCGTGCCGGTCGTCAACGGCTACGCCACCTTCAGCGGCTGCTCGATCAGCCTGGGCTCCACGAGCTACTACACCCTGAGTGCCACGAGCAGTCCCGCCTGGACGGCGGCCACGAGCTCGGCCTTCTACGTCAGCGGCTCGTCCGAGCAGCTCGTCTTCATCACCCAGCCGGGCGGCGGCGCGGCAGGCACCGCGTGGTCGCAGCAGCCGGTCGTGGCGGTGGAGAACTCGCTCGGCCAGGTGGTCACCACCGACAACTCGACGATCGTGTACCTCTCGATCGCGACCAACCCGGCCGGTGGCGTCCTGTCGTGCACGAGCGGCACGGGCGTGCCGGTCGTCAACGGCTACGCCACCTTCAGCGGCTGCTCGATCAGCCTGGGCTCCACGAGCTACTACACCCTGAGTGCCACGAGCAGTCCCGCCTGGACGGCGGCCACGAGCTCGGCCTTCTACGTCAGCGGCTCGTCCGAGCAGCTCGTCTTCATCACCCAGCCGGGCGGCGGCGCGGCAGGCACCGCGTGGTCGCAGCAGCCGGTCGTGGCGGTGGAGAACTCGCTCGGCCAGGTGGTCACCACCGACAACTCGACGATCGTGTACCTCTCGATCGCGACCAACCCGGCCGGTGGCGTCCTGTCGTGCACGAGCGGCACGGGCGTGCCGGTCGTCAACGGCTACGCCACCTTCAGCGGCTGCTCGATCAGCCTGGGCTCCACGAGCTACTACACCCTGAGTGCCACGAGCAGTCCCGCCTGGACGGCGGCCACGAGCTCGGCCTTCTACGTCAGCGGCTCGTCCGAGCAGCCGATCACCTTCACCACCGGCAGCGCCATCGGCAACGTGCGCACCGGGTCGTTCACCAAGGCGACGAAGATCCAGACGGCGGGCGGGTACATCACATGGCAGTTCGACGGCGGGTCCTGCCGCTGCCGGCCAGAAGATCCAGCTCTGGGTCTACAAGAAGTACTCCCCGTACGGTGCCTGGACGAAGGCCATCCTCCTGACAACGCGCGTCGCGGACTCGAACGGGATCGCTTACGGGAACATCGTGTCGAACGGTGTCCTGTGGCTCTCGGTGCGCCCGGTGCTGCCGGCCACCTCGACGAGTGCTGCCATCTGGGGGCCGACGTCCATCGGCCGCTGGATCCGCTGACGCTGTCCGCCGGCACCTGCCGGCGGAGCAGGCAGGAGCCGGGTGGTGTCACGCACTGCCCGGCTCCCTCGTTTCGCCTTCGTTGAGCGCAGCCGCGACATCCCACTAGCGATCGGTACCGGCGCCTCCACGCACGATGCCGGACGGCCTCGAGTGGCCACTGGGTGCGGGTTGCGACGCGCCTGCGCCGCGGCTCAGCTGCTGCGACGAAGGCGCCCGGCGTGCCTACGGTGTTGCCCGTTGATCGCGATCCCGCCGTCGGAGTGGTTGCTGGTCACCACGTTGTCCGTCACCACGGACGCCGCCGTGCCGATCAACTGGACGCCCTTGTCCTCGGGCAGCCCCTTGGTCGGGTGGAGGCCGTTGCGGCCGATCGTGCTGCGTGCGATCGTGACGTTCCGGGTGTCCTGCGCCAGGATCCTCTGGTTATTCGCGCCACTGATAAACACGGAAACACCCACCTGCGCGTCGGCGCCGACGTAGACGCCAATGTCGCACCCGGTGGCATCGATGGTCCCGCTGACGGTCCGACCCGCGGTGGCGATCACCGCCGCCGTCAGGCTGGTCGGTCCGGCCGGCTGGCGCGATGCCGCCATCACCGCCGGAACGAGTCCGACGCTGCGTCGTCGCGCACGACGCGCCGCGGGCAGCCCCCATCTACCAGGTGGGCATGGGCATGTCCATTGGCTCTTGACTCGCCCAACCGCCCGGGTACCCAATCGGGTTCGACGCGACCGCAGGGGGCGGCAGCGACGGCGCGCGGTGGTTGACGCTCATTGCCGAGGCGTTGAGTGCCATCGCGATGGGCGATGCGATAGGCGCTACATGGCGGGAAGGAGCCGCATCAGATGGCGCCGCCGCAGTTGTCCGTAGGGCCCCGACGCAGTGGACTGCCGCAGTTGTCCGAAGGGCCCCGACGCAGTGGGACTAAAGCACTAGGCGACTTTGGGTACACGGCCGCTTGCGGCTTGGCGCCCAAGCGTAAGGCGTAGTTGCACATCAGTCCTATTGAGTTGAGGAGGGGACGCGATGGCGAATCGCGCGGGGCCGACGGACACGACACTGCGGCCGTGGCTTGCGATCTTGATCGTCATGACCAGCATCATCGGGATCGTGCTGGCCTCCATCATCGCCATAGTCTTCGCCCCAGCGGCCGACCGGCCAGATATGACCCGCCTATCTTCGCCTCCCTCCTGCCGCTCTTCGGAACCTGGGTTGGCACGGTGATGGCCTTCTACTTCGCGAAGGAGAATTCCTCGCCGCCGCGACCGAGAGCACGGCACGGTTGACCGGAGCTTTCCAGCGAACGACGCCGGTGGCAGACGCCATGGTCCCCAAGGCCCAGATCGTTTCTTTGACCTCACGGTGAGTCAGGACGCAGGGAACGTTCCTGGCTCCAGACGACCTGCAGGCGAAAGATGGACGCCCTGGCAAGCACCGCCTTCCAATCCTCAAGTCCGATGGATCCCTCGTCTATGTGGTCCACCAATCGGAGGTTGCGCAATTCGCGGCTCAGAACTCCGCAAATCCACATGATCGGAGCTTTGTCGCGACTATCGCCGACCTACTCAAGGTCGATGCCCTCGCGAAGGCAGTACGGGCGTTTGCATTCGTCGCCCCGGGCGATTTACTCGGTACCGCTCTGTGCCAGCATGGCCGACGTTGCCGGCGCAAGGACGTCTTCGCAACGACGACCGGCAAGCCCGCGGATCCTGTCGTGGGGGGCTGACGGACTCGGATCTCGCGACCGTCGCCTAGTGGGGTCGGCGCCGACGCCGAACGCGGGCGGGCAGTTTCGGGTCCATGGGTACCCGGCCGAAGCATTCGACACATACGCGGCCGCGGCATATCGAGCGCTCGGCCCGACGGACAGGTGAGGCGGCAGCCGCCGCCGCGTTGACGGGGTAGTAGGTGAGGGCTCGCGAAGTTGCCGCTACCGTTTCGGGGGAGGCCGCGGAGCGCCTAGCGCCTCTGCAGGTAGACGGTACCCGCGGAAGACACCGTCGACGCGTATAGCTCGTAGGTTATGAGCAAACGGCGTCCTTGCGAGATTGCCAATGGCCGTGAGTCGCCGATGCTCGAGACAGCGCCGGCTGCGCCCCAGCTCGCGCCGAGACTAGATGACTGCCGGACGAACGACTGATCTTTGCTGCACTTGCTATCCAGACAACGCAACGACGCCAGCGCGACGCGCGAGCCCGTCACGGAGATCTGGGGAAACGCGTCTCCATAGGTGGTCGTCGGGAGCGTACGCACTGATCCCCACGCAGCGCCCTTCGTTGTGGAAACGCGCAGGGCGACAGTCGGGATGCCCGCCACGCGAATTCCATATGCGACGACGACCGTTGACCCGCTCGCCGCCAGCGAGGGATAGGCATAGACCGTCGAGGCCGGCGAGATAGTGACCGTACTCGACCACGTCCCTGCTCCAGCACTCGTACTCCGTCGCGTCACGACGTTTCCCCTGGCCGCCTCCCACGCCGCGACGACCGTGCTTCCCGAGAACGCCAGCCGAAGTCCAGCATCGCGATCCTGCAGGCCGAGGTACGGCTTGACCGAGGTCCGCCCCAGCGTGATGGGCGGCCCGAATGTCGATCCCCCGTTCACGCTAGTGCGCACGATGACTGCGCCTGTCGCAGCGTCCGTCCAGCCCAAGGTCACATGGCTGCCCGAGTCAACCGCCAGGGCAAGGCTGTCCCCGGCGGGCGCGTCTGGCGACAGCGAGACGGGTGCCGTCCAGTACGTGCCGAAATCAGTGCTCCTGCTTAGCTCGACGGTGTTGGTCTTGCCGCCTGAGCTGAACTGGCGCCAGGTGGACACGAGGAGGCCGTGCTGATTGCTCGCGATGTTGGGGAATGCCGTACCCAGACTACTCGGGCTCAACCCGACCGCGGCCGTGAACGTCCCTCCTCCGTTGGTCGAGCGCCGGTATTCGACGTACCCCGTGGCCGAGTCGGTGTAGACCAGGTGCACGATCGAGCCCGCCGCATCTATCGCGAGCCCGCCTTGGGCCGAACCCCTCGCCGTCGGCGAGACCTGAAGCCTGCCGATGCTCGGCGTCGTAACCGTGTATGCCGGGGGCTCGAGGGCAATGGTCCGGGCCACGGCACGCCGAACTGTCCGAGTGCCACTCGACCGTAGCCATAGACCGCGTTGGGCTGGGGGCTTCCGAGCCGGAACACATGTTGTCGGAGGGCAGCCGCGAGCTTGACGGGCGTGTCGAGCGAGGGGTCCGACGCCGCGAGCAGCGCTGCTGCGCCGGTGACGTATGGCGCTGCCTCGCTTGTGCCACAGAAGCCATCGGGATAGTCCGTTGTGGTGGCACAGGCTGGGGCCACGACATCGGGCTTGATTTCGGCCGTCGAGGGTAGGGCCGATCGAGCTATAGGGCTCTATGTTGTTCGGGGATGCAAGCGTGACAGCGCCGACGGTTATCTCACCAGGGTTGGCTGAGTCTGCCGGGGCGGGGAGAGACGGCGTCGGAGTGCGATACCGCAGGGGCTGCCCATCACCTGCCTGCAGTTCGAGGACCACCGACTGGCCGCTATTGCGACGGATCACGAGGCTGTACGTCCCGTCCGCGCTGGCCGTGTAGCGAAGCGACTCGGCCGGCACCCCGGACACCGATTGCGCCTCGTCTGCGGTCGCCACCAGCGCACCGTCAGGCCCGTATAGGAGAAGGCCGTAGTCGTTCTGTGGTGCCGTCCACGAGTCTGCCCATCGGAGTCCGGCCAAGAAGTCCTCGCCGGCCGTGAGCACGATTGGGTCGCTCGTGATCCCCGGCGCGAAGTCATTCAGACTCGGGTCGATCGCGTCGGGCTTGAACTGCCCGCGCCAGGTGCCCTGGGCCTCATTCCCGGCGGAGTTGACCCAAAGGATGCCGGCTGCGACCGCGTGATCAACGGCGGCGTACGCGGTGCCGTACCGGCTTGAGTAGGAGCCGTCGCCGGGACCCTCGAACACGAACGGCGAGCTGATGGACGCGTTGATGATCCGCACGCCCTGGGCTGCCATCCAATCGATGGTCGTGAGAGTGTCGAGCCCCGACGATGGATCGGCGAGGTACAGCAGCGCGCCGGGAGCGGTCGCGTGTACGAACTCAGCCACGGCGGTGCCATGTGTCTGGGCACCACTGGTGCAGTCGCTCAGGGCCGAGCTGAACGATCCGAGCCCTTGGTAGCAACGGACCTGGACGGTCGAGGGAAGATCACCAGCTGCGACGGCGTCGGCGATGTGCCGAAACCCGACGTCAATGACCCCAACCTTGATGCCGGCCCCTAGATCGCCCGCGGCCTGCCACAGAGGCGCCCCGATCTCAGCCACGCCGCCAGTACCTGCGTCCGTTGCCGTCGGACGGACCACCGGCGAGACGTACGCCACGTTCTTGGCTCCCCCAAGGTCTGCCAATCGCCCGATGGGCACGTAGCCCTCGAGTATGACCCCGGACGAACCAGTAATGTCCCCGCCGAGGCCTCCCACGAGCTGGCGGATCCGCGGTTGCTGGGAGGCATCGGTTAGGCGAATGGAGACGCCCACCTCAGTGCCGTTCGGTCCAGTGCGAATGTAAAAGTCCGAGGACTCAGACGATCCGGTCAGCAACGGGCCGAGACTCGCGCTGAGGGAGGCGGTCGGGCGCGTCGGGCGCGGGGCAGTGCCGGCGAGGGCGCTCGCGCCCGGAGGCGCCATCCAGGTGCCGGCCACGAACGCGCAGGTGAGCAGAGCAGACAGGTACCGTATTTGTCGCCGTTGCGACACTTGGTCCGCCTTCCTTGCCCCCCACTGGTGCCGAGTGAGCGCTGCGACTGCGCCACAAGCCCTAGCTGAACTCAGCCTGGTTGGATGCTAGCGGCCTCGGCGTGCTGTCAGAAGCGGCCAGTCGTACCATGCGCCGTCAGCCGTTCCCACCACGTCGGGTGCGGTACCACCAGCCCCTTCTTGATCCGCCGGCAGTAGCCCACCGACAGCCCCGTCCGTCGGGCGAGCGCCCCCGCGGACACGTCGGCCAGCCCCGGCAGGATCTCCCGCTCGAACGCGGTCATGTCGGGTGGCCAGCGCCCCTCCCGCTGCCACGCTCGGGCCTCCTGGATCCGCGTGGTCTCGACCTCTCTGAGCTGCATCCGGCTCGCCTCGGTCCACGGGTCAGGACGGCCTGCGCGACGGTGTTCGTCCAGGGCTCGCGCGCCGGCCTCGGCGAACCGGGCCGTGTTCTCTGCCTGGACGGCGCGCTCGCACTCGCCACGGCAGGTGATCATTACCAGCCTACCCCTCACGAGGCCGAATCCTGGGCCCCCGAGCCTATACACTCGGGATTGACAGCCTTCGGAGGGGCGTCCTGCGTGATCGGTGAGGCAGATACGTGCCGCAAGTACGTCGAGCCGCTGCTCAATGCGGCTTCTGTCGTGAACCAGTCTCGCCCGAGCTTGCGCGCCGCGAGCTTGCCGGTCCTGGCGAGGAGCCGGAGGTGCGAGGCGCTGAGACCCGAGCGGGCCGCCGCCTCGCGCAACGACAACAAGTCGTCCGCCAAGGCGGCCTCGGAGCGGGGCTATGGCTGAGGGCGAGTTTAGCGGGAGCGGCGAAGGGCGCGAGTCCGTCTGCGCCGAAGCTCCGACCCGCCCCTGCAGAGCCCGCTAGGCCTCACGCAGGCTGCTCGAACGGACGAGCGCCTCGGCGGACACGAACCGGACAAATGCGGCGCCTAGAGGTGTTAGGAGCGTGTCGAAGTGGTGGTTCGCGACGTGCATCAGCACGCTCGTATCCTCCCGCCACGGCTGCAGCAAGCCTCGTCGCGTGAGGTCCTCCACGTCGAGGTATGGGTCGCACTCGACATCAGCGAGCAGGGCACCCAGTGCTTCAGCCGCCGCAGTCCCAAGGAGATGTGCTCCTGAACTAACCCTTGGGACATCGCCCGTGGCGATCGCCGCCAACACTCGCAGGCTGTGCGGGAGTGAGTTCGTCAAGGATGTTCAGAAAGCGCTCCTGCACCCGTTCGCTCTCTCGCTCGGTGGTCATGCAGCGGGCGGTAAAAGCTGCGAAGGCCCCAAGTTTCTCGGCCATTACGGGCCCGTTGGGTGCGGTCAACGACGTCCTCGAAGAGCTGGGCAAACTCGGCGCGCTGAACAAAGTCCTTGTCGACGCGTTCACCAACGCTGGCCACTTCTTTGGCCAGTTCACTCGCATAGCGCGCCAGTCGATCGAACTTGACGTCTGGCAGATACGTCGTTGCGAGCGAACCCAGAACGGACCCGACGATCGGTACGGCGCCAAGCGCGCCGACCAGCATCATCCGGCCGGCCTCGATGGTGCGCTCGCGCTGGGAGAGGGGTACCAGCGTGCGTTCCTTGGGCGTCATTGCGCGCAGAGGCTAGCAGGCCCGGAGCGCCAACCCAAACCCAGGGCGCTCCGCGCCGAGGCTAGGGCCGCGCTCCCCGGAGGCCGACGCCTCGCGGGCCGATCTCGAAGATTGCGGGGTACTTGCGCGCCCTGAGCAGCACCTGCTGATAGTCCGCCCGGCCTCCGTCCTGCCGGACGTAGAGCCCTCGCCGGCCGATCTCGTTGGCCACCTGCCGGGCCGGGACGGGGCCGCCGTCCGCGTCTTCAAGGATCGCTCGCATCGCCTCATGCAGCGTCAGCCGCTCCGCTGCGGGAATCGTTGGCGCGCTGTCGTCCAACGCGGTCTTCCGATTGAGGAACCGAGCAAGCTCCCGGACGTACTCCTCGCGCCACTGGTACAACGGGAACGGCAGGATGAGCAGCCGGTGGGCCGGGAAGCCCGCCAATGACGCGGCGCGGCGGACTGGGCCCTCCAGGGAGGTCTTGACGGCAATCACGAAGTCCGGATCAGCATCCTCGACCAGCCTAGAGAGCCTAGTGACCCCCTGGGACACCGTGTATTTGCGGGGCCGCCCGGGCCTTCGGTTCACTGGCTCGTCCGCTAGGTCGTACAACCAGAAGCCCATCTCCCTGAACCGGCCGAGAAAGCCCTCTCCCACCGGCATCGACCCGAACGCCCGCTCGAAGGCCTCGCGGGTGGCGGTGAAGAGGGTCGAGTCGCCCTGATAGAAGAATGTGCCACCCGCCGGCGCCGACTCGCCCACGAGGAGCACTACCATGTCGTCGGGACGATACCGCCGGCGGAGCCGCTCCTGACTTGAGACAGCCGCCTCGACGGGGGGCTTGGCGGCACCCGTTGGCACTGGGCGAGAAGTCTCGTCCCCGAGCATCGCCAGGTGCTCCAGCAGCCAGTCGCGTGCCAGGGTACCGGGCGCTCGATGGGTGGCCTGAGCAACCTGCGCGAGCTGCGCCGCAGATCGGCGTGGCAGACGCACTGTCAGATTCTCGGATAGGCCTTCTGTATCCGCCACAGCGTTCGGCCCCTCTGCTCACTAGTAATGCCAGCATAACAGGAGTGGCAAGGGAGAAACAGGCCAGGTAACCGGACGGCAGACGCGAGAGTCGGCTCGGCGAGGGGCATCGGGCGTGGTAGCTTCGGTTCGCGTCCGCAGGAGGTTGGGACGCCGTGGACATCGAGGCCAACATCGCGCAGTACCTCGTGTCGCGCGACCCGACCGACAGGTACTCGTCGTTCGACTACTGTTTCAATTACTTTCAGGCACATCGGGAAGACCGCCGCGTTGCCGAGCTTGCCAAAGGGTCTGCCCTCCAGGTGTCCTGTCTCCAGCTCGGGTTCTACCTGGCGAGCTGGGGGATGTACCGCGGTTCGGCCGATCTTCTCCGGCGAAGCAGTCGCCACCTCGCACCTGTAGTGGGCGCGATCGCCGCCACGCCGGATGCCGTGTGGGCGGCAGACGCGAATGACTACTCGTGGCCTGTCAGGGCCGCGCTTCTTGCGACGGGAGATCGTATTCGTCGTGCTCTCACGGCGGGGGCGACCGACACGCTCGTGACGAAGATCATGCTGGGCGTCTTCGGCTGCGTGCCCGCGTTCGATACCTACTTCAAGACCGGCGCCCACGTGTCGAGCTTCGGTCACGCAGGGCTCGTGACGATCGGCGACTTCTACCGCGATCACGCGGCGATCATCGAGCGTCACCGTGTCTCAACTCTCGACTTTGACACGGGATCGCCGACGGGGCGTCTCTACTCGCGTGCCAAAGTCATTGACATGATCTTCTTCGTGGAGGGTGCTGCGCGCGGCGGGAGGTGACCGTGTGCTCCAGGAACATCGGATCCGGCCGTTGTCTGTGACCTTGGCCCTCCGCGCCGCCAGCGGAGAGGTGTGTTGAGCGCGCCGCCCGGCCGGTGACGAAGGGCCGCGACAACCTCCCGGGCCGGGTCACTGCGCGTCCACGGAGCTAGTTCAGGGCCTACAACGTGGCTGAACCGCCGCCGTGACCCCAGCGACAAGGGTGCTGCGGGCGGGTTCCGCCGCGGTGACCCCAACGGCGTCTGGTCCGTGGTTCGTCCAACCTCGCGCGCGATCCCACCGAAGCTGAACAGACGCCCGGCGCTCAGCCTCGGCGCGGCACCCAACTGTCCACGGCAGACGTCTCAGAGGGGTGACGTTCTATGAGTACCGTCTCGCCGGACTCCAGACCTTGCCCCGTCCACACGGTTCCACGTTCGGTCAAGCGCCATGACGCGACCACCCGATACGCACGGTCAAGCTTCTGGGTAAGTGCGCTCCGGAAGTTCTCCAGCGCTGCGCGGCGCGCACGGTCGCGATACGCGTCCATCTCAGCCTCGGACGGATTCTCGTCTAGGTGGGGCACTGTGGAGAGGTCCCTCAGCGGGTCCTCGATCCAGGCGGCGGCTCCAGTGCGCCAACTGGACTCACGACGCGAGCTACTGTGACACCAGACTCGCTGCCTAACTTGGCTGCCTACATCGAGATCCCGCCATGCCGCGCAGGACAATTCGCACCACCGCGGGTTTCCCAGCCAGGAGATCTCCCGTGGATCGGGCGGGACCTCAAGGTTCTGCCCTGGCGAGAAGGAGCCGTGGATGGCTCGCTGCACGCCGTCTGGTTGTGGGCCGAGAGAGTCAAACACCAGCGTGCAGGTCGCGCCACCCCAGCGTAAGGGCACCAGCCGATACGACGCGCCAGTGGCTTCCGCCTTCTTGTAGCCGAATTCACGCATCGCATAGACCAGCGAGTCGGCCAGTTGGGGGACGGGAGGGCGGAGGCTCATTCATCGGTCTCCCTGAGTGCGCGGAACCCAAGGAGAGTCACAGTCCCGGACGTCGCCGCCTCCGTGCCACCGCCAGGCATCCAGGTGGCTCCGATCTTCTGAGGGGCCACTGTCTGCGGAGGCACGACATCCCAGCTCGGGATGTCCTCTTCATGGATGGGCCCCAAGCTCCAGGCCTTGCGGTGCGGGAGCGCCAGATGCCTCTCGGCGGCGTCCATCGTGTAGTACCACGACGGGGGGTCGATAGCGAAGTAGGTGATCCCCGATCTCGACCGAATCTGCAGCGTGGCCTCGATGTCTTGTCGCTCAAGGCTTGAGACAAAGCGGAAGCAACGCACCATATCGCCAGCAAGGATAGCGGCAGGAGCAGCACCCCGAGCACCCACCCTCGACTGGCTGGCACGGCGGCAACTTCGGAGCCCCCACCTACTACCCCCGTCCCGCGTTGACGCCACTCCCCGGACCCACTAGACTCAAATCCGACGATTTCCGTCGGAATTGACGGGGAACGGGCGGGACCGGCGAGCCGGCCGCCGCCGGGCCCCATCGGACGGGATCGCCGGCGACCTTGAGCACCACCCGGGGGCATCGACTCGACCGTGCGAACCAGCTTCATGAGCAGCGGCGCCGTGCACTTCTCCACGAAGGGCGAATACGGCGTGCGCCTGATGGTCGAGCTTGCCCGCCACTACGGCGAGGGGCCCGTGAGCCTGGCCGACGTGGCCGAGCACGAGGACCTTCCGCGCCCGTACCTGGAGCAGCTCGTCGTCAGCCTCCGCGAGGCCGAGCTCGTCGTCAGCCACCGCGGCGCCCGCGGCGGCTACACGCTGGGCCGCGCGCCGGCGCAGATCCGCATGGGCGACGTGCTTCGCGCCCTGGAGGGCCCGATCGTCCCGATGATCTGCGCGGCCCACGACCGGGAGACGTCGGGGCAGTGCGGTCGCACGACCTTCTGCACGGTCAACACGCTGTGGGTGAAGGTCCGCGACGCGATCAGCGACGCGGTCGATTCGCTCACCCTCGCCGACCTCGCGCTACCGCTCATCCCGGCGCCGGGCGCCCATCCCGCGCACGTCGTCGTCTGAATCACAGCCGGCCGGACCCGTCGATCGGATCGCCGGCCGGGCACCGAGGAGTCGAATTCCCACCGTGACCGACACGAACGCACCGGCTGCCGCCCAGGCCGCGGCCGGGCATGACCCCGCCGACAACACGCTGGTGATCCGCGACCTGCACGTGGTGCCGATCGCGAACCCGGAGCACGAGATCCTGGCAGGCGTGAACCTCACGGTTCCCCGGGGCGAGGTCCACGCGATCATGGGGCCCAACGGTTCCGGCAAGACGACCCTCGCCTACGCGCTGATGGGGCACCCGGCGTACAAGGTGACGCAGGGACAGGCGACCTGGAAGGGCATGGACATCCTGGCCCTCTCGCCCGACAAGCGCGCCCGCCTGGGCATCTTCCTGGCGTTCCAGTACCCCACGGCGATCTCCGGCCTGTCGGTGGCGAGCTTCCTGCGCACGGCCCGCAACGCCCGGATGCGCGGCCTCGACGGCAACGCCGAGTTCGACCCGTCGGACCCGGCCCGCGGCGGGATCACGATGGGTGCCTTCCGCAAGCTCATGCGCGAGAAGATGGCGCTGCTGAAGCTCGACGATTCGTTCGCCGGACGCTACGTGAACGAGGGGTTCTCGGGCGGCGAGAAGAAGCGGCTCGAGATGCTCCAGATGGCGGTCCTGCAGCCCGAGCTCGCGATCCTCGACGAGACGGACTCCGGGCTCGACATCGACGCGCTGCGGATCGTGGCCGAGGGCGTGAACGCCCAGCTCAACCCCGAGATGGGCGTGCTGCTCATCACCCACTACCAGCGGCTCCTCAACTACATCACGCCGGACTACGTGCACGTGCTCGCGCGCGGCCGCATCCTGGAATCGGGCGGACGCGACCTGGCGCTCCGGCTCGAGGAGGAGGGCTACGCTCCCGTGCTGCGCGAGGCGGGCTACGAGGACTTCGTCAGCGACGAGGCGCCCGAGCCCGAGCCGGCGGCGCACTGACCCGGCGACTGACGGCGGACGGCGAAGGAAGGACCAGACGATGGCGATCGGCGAGCGGCGGACGGGGACCGGCCCGGCCACGGACGAGCCCGGCACGGCGAAGGGGCTCGCCTACGTCGAGATCGACGGCCCCGACCCGGTCGCCGACTGCGACGTGGTCGTGCCGCGCACGGGTTCCGGGACACTGCTTGCGCAGGCGGCAGCGCCCGAAGCCGTCGACGCCGCCGGGACCCGGCAGGCCGATCCGCTCGACCCGGTCGCGCTCCGTGCCGACTTCCCGCTGTTCGAGCGGGACTTCGGCGGGAAGCAGGTCGCCTATCTCGACAGCGCCGCCACGAGCCTCAAGCCACGCACGGTCATCGACGCCGTGAACGGCTACAACAGCCGCTACACGGCCAACGTGCACCGCGGCATCTACCAGCTGGGCGAGGAGGCCACGGCCGCCTACGAGGGGGCTCGCGAGAAGGTCGCGCGGTTCATCGGCGCGAAGGATCGTCACGAGATCGTCTTCGTGCGCAACGCGACCGAGGCGATCAACCTCGTCGCCGCCACGTGGGGTCGCCGGAACATCGGCGCGGGCGACACGATCGTCCTCACCGAGCTCGAGCACCACTCGAACCTCGTGCCGTGGCAGATGCTCGTCCAGGAGAAGGACGCGGACCTCGAGTTCGTCCCGATCGACGAGGAGGGCCGCCTGGTCCAGGACAGCTTCGACGCGCTCCTGCGCACCCGGCCGAAGCTGGTCGCCTTCACGCACGTCTCGAACGGCATCGGCACGCTGAACCCCGTGCGCGAGATGGTCGACCGGGCGCACGCGGCCGGCGCCCTCGTGCTGGTCGACGGCGCGCAGGCCGTCCCGCACATGCCCGTGAACGTCACCGAGCTCGGCTGCGACTTCTACGCCTTCAGCGGCCACAAGTCGCTCGGCCCCACCGGCAGCGGCGCGCTGTGGGCCCGCCGCGAGCTGCTCGAGGCGATGCCGCCGTACATGGGCGGCGGCGAGATGATCCGCGAGGTCCACCTGCGCTCCACCGTCTACAACGACGTGCCGTGGAAGTTCGAGGCGGGCACGCCGGACATCGCCGCGGCCATCGGGCTGGGTGCCGCCGTGGACTACCTCTCGGCGCTGGGCATGGACCGGGTGCGCGAGCACGAGCGGCTTCTGTCCGCGTATGCCCTGGACGCGCTCGCCCGGGGCGTGCCGGGAATCACCCTGTACGGCCCGCGCTCCGCGGCCGACAGGGGAGGCGTCGTCACGTTCAACCTGCCGTCCGTGCACCCGCACGACGTCGCGACGCTGCTCGACCGCGAGGCCGTCGCGGTCCGCGCCGGGCACCACTGCACGCAGCCGCTCCACGAGCGCCTGGGCGAGGCGGCCACCGCGCGCGCCAGCTTCGGCGTCTACAGCACCACCGACGACATCGACCGCCTGGTCGCCGGCCTGGGCAACGTGGCCCGGATCTTCAGCCGATGAGCGCGGATACGCGATACTGATTCCGATGGACGACCTCTACCGCGCCGAGATCCTCGAGCACTACCGCCACCCTCACAACTTCGGGACGCTGGACGCCCCCGACGTGGTGCAGGAGGGCTCCAACCCGCTGTGCGGGGACCGGTTGACGCTGATGCTGGGCATCGACGAGGAGGGGCGCGTCGACGAGGTCGCCTTCACGGGCCGCGGCTGTGCGATCAGCCAGGCCTCGGCCTCGATGCTGACGGACCGGGTGCGCGGGCTCTCGCTTGCCGAGGTGGCGAAGCTCGGGCGGCAGGACGTGCTCGACGAGCTCGGGATCGAGATCAGCCCCGCGCGCCTCAAGTGCGCGCTGCTGTCGGTGGACACGCTGCGCCGGGCCCTCGAGGACCGCGTGAGCTGGCAGGCCGAGACGGAAGAGGAACCCGCGTGACGATGCGAACGCCATCACGCGTGACGCAATCACGCGTGACGATGCGAATGCCATCACG
The DNA here is from genome assembly GCA_963757865.1 of uncultured Chloroflexia bacterium. Lineage (GTDB taxonomy): Bacteria > Chloroflexota > Limnocylindria > Limnocylindrales > CSP1-4 > JAJYNJ01. The sequence goes on along the minus strand of CAVWSU010000006.1, from coordinate 236,203 downwards.
CGCGACGGTCCACATGCCGTCGCCGGGTACCCGGTCGGGCCGCTGCAGGTGTCGGCGGCCGGCCTGAGTCGCCGGCGTCCCGCCGCTCGCTTCCGCGATCCCGCGCCGCCCGTTTCGGGCGGTCCCGTCCCCGCTTTCCTGGAGCCACCGTTCAAATGACCAAGACATTCAATGAGTTGATGCGCGAGGCCCGCGCCTCGATTCGCGAGGTGTGGCCGGACGAGGCCGCTCGCCTCGCCGCCGCAGGCGCCCGCATCGTCGACGTGCGCGAACAGGACGAGTGGGAGCAGGGGCACATCCCCGGCGCGGTGCACCTGGCCAAGAGCTACATCGAGCAGGAGATCGAGGCGGCCGTCCCCGACCGGTCGGCACCGCTCGTCCTCTACTGCGCGGGCGGCGTGCGCTCGCTGCTCGCGGCGCGCGAGCTGCGGGAGATGGGCTACGCCGAGCCGATCTCCATGGCCGGCGGGTTCCAGCTCTGGAAGTCCGAGGGCCGGGCCTGGACCCAGCCGGTGGTGCTGACGCTCGAGCAGAAGCGCCGCTACAGCCGCCACCTGCTGATCCCCGAGGTCGGCGCGGAGGGGCAGGCGAAGCTGCTCCAGTCGCGGGCGCTGTTCATCGGTGCCGGCGGGCTCGGTGCGACCGGCCTGCTCTACCTCGCCGCGGCGGGGGTGGGCACGATCGGCGTCGTCGATTTCGACACCGTGGACCTGAGCAACCTCCAGCGCCAGGTCATCCACACGACCGACCGGGTCGGCCAGAAGAAGACCGATTCGGCGGCCCAGGCCGTCCACGCCCTGAACCCCGACATCGAAGTGATCGCGTACGACGAGATGCTGACCGAGGAGAACGTCGACCGGATCATCGACGGGTACGACGTGATTCTCGACGGCACGGACACGTTCGAGACGCGCTACACGCTGAACGACGCCGCCGTGCGGGCCGGCATCCCGGTGATCCACGCGAGCGTGTTCCGCTTCGAGGGGCAGCTGACGGTGTTCCAGCCCTACGCCGGGCCGTGCTACCGCTGCCTGTACCCCACGCCGCCGCCGCCGGAGCTCGCGCCCGGCTGCTCCGTGGCCGGGGTGCTCGGCGTCGTGCCCGGGACCCTGGGCATCCTGCAGGCCACCGAGGCGATCAAGGTGCTGCTCGGCATCGGCGACCCGCTCGTGGGCCGGCTGATGATCTACGACGCGCTCGACATGTCGTTCCAGGAGCTGAAGCTGCGACGCGACCCGCACTGCCCGGCATGCGGCGACGGTGCCTCGGCGGTCGCAGCGTCGGCCTCGCAGGCCGCACCTTCGACCTCGCAGGCCGCGTCCGCCGCCACGCCGCTGGTGGCCAGGCCGCTCGGCCGCACCGAATGACGTCAACCACCACAGGGGGTTTCCAGATCACGTGAGCAAGGTGCGCATCCCGCCGGTCCTGCGGGCGCAGGTCGAGGGGAACAAGCAGATCGAGGTCGAGGGTTCGACCGTGGGCGACGTGCTGCAGGGCCTGGTGACGAAGTTCCCGGGCCTCGGCGACCAGCTGCTCGGCGGGGACGGCTCGCTCAACCGGTTCGTGAATGTCTACCTGAACGACCAGGACATCCGGTACCTGCAGGAGCTGGGGACGCCGGTCGGCCCGACCGACACCGTCGTGATCCTGCCCGCGATGGCCGGGGGCGCGTAGCGAGATGGCTGTCGCGCGCGCCCTGCGCCCGCACGCCCACGAGGGCGCCGGGCCGCATGGCGGTCGCTTCCCGTCGATCGTCGACGCCATCGGGAACACGCCGCTGGTCGAGATCCCGCGGATGTCGCCGAACGAGAACGTCCGGCTCTACGCGAAGCTCGAGTTCATGAACCCGACCGGGTCCGTGAAGGATCGCGTCGCGAAGTACCTGATGGAGGACCTCGAGCGGCGCGGGGTGCTGCACCCGGACTCGATCATCATCGAGCCGACCAGCGGCAATACCGGGATCGCGCTCGCCATGATCGCGCGGCGGAAGGGCTATCGCGTCGCCGTGGTGATGCCCGACAACGTGACCAACGAGCGCCGCCAGCTGCTGGCGCTGTTCGGCGCCGAGATCATCGACTCCCCGGGCGAGAAAGGGTCCAACGGCGCGGTCGAGCTGGCCAAGTACCTCGTGTCGCGCGACGCGCGGTTCGTCATGCCGTACCAGTACGGCAACCCCGCGAACCCGCTGGCCCATTACGAGGGCACGGCCGAGGAGATCATCGCCGACTGCCCCGAGGTGGACGTGTTCATCGCCGGCCTCGGCACCGGCGGGACCCTCACGGGGGTGGGGCGCCGGCTTCGCGAGCACAACCCGGAGGTGCGGATCATCGCCGCCGAGCCGATGCCCGGCGAGAACGTCCAGGGCCTGAGGTCGCTCGAGGAGGGCTTCGTGCCCGAGGTGTTCGACCCCACGATCCTCGACGCGAAGTACCTGGTGTCGAACGCCGACGCGATCGAGGCGCTGCGGGCCCTGACCGAACGCGAGGGGATCTTCGCCGGCGTCTCGTCGGGCGCGGCGCTGGTCGCGGCGGCACGCGTGGCCCGGGACATGGAGCACGGCACGATCGTGGTCCTCCTCGCCGACGGCGGCTGGAAGTACCTCTCGGGCGGCATCTGGACGCGCGATCTCGGCGAGATGGAGAGCGACCTCGAGTCGCGGAGCTGGTGGTGAGCGGGGAGCCCGAGCCGGCCTCTTCCTCGCCCTCGTCGGCCGGGCTGTCCTCGGGCGTGTCGGTCCCGCCGCCCTCGCCGCCCTGGACCTCGAGCTCGCCGGCCTCGGCTTCGCCCTCGCCGGCCTCGAGGCCCTCGCCAGCCCGCCCGTCTGTCGCGCTCCCTGCACGACGAGCTCGTCGAGTGGGCCCGCCGCGGCTATCCCAACGAGGCCTGCGGCATCCTCTCGGCCGAGCGGTCGCACGACGAAGGTGGATCGGCGTCGGAGTTCCACGCGCTCACCAACGCCGCGGCATCGCCGTACCGGTACCTGATCGACCCCGCCGAGCAGCTCCGTCTCATGCTCGAGCTCGACGACGCCGACAGGGTCGTGTGGGGCATCTTCCACTCCCACGTCCGCTCGGCCGCGGAGCCGTCCCCCACCGACATCGGCCTCGCGTTCTACCCCGATTCGCTCTACCTGCTCTGCTCGCTCGCCGACATGGACGCGCCGGTGGTGCGCGTATGGAGGATCCGGGACGGCGTGGTCTCCGAGGTGCCGCTGCTCGTCACTGAGTAGCGCCCGCCCTGGGATCCCGTCCCAGGAGGCGGACGCCCGCGAGGGCCGCCGCCACGTGCCCGTCCCCGCGGCGCCGGGCGCGCTCCAGCTCGTCCTCCGTGAGCACGAATGGAACCACGGCCCGGCCCAACCGCGCACCCATCAGCGCGAGTCGCGTCAGCATCGCCGGCAGGTCATGGATCTGCCCGACCAGGAACAGGTTCAGGTCCATGCCCTTCGCGGCCCCGCCGGGGCGCGCAAGCGGACCGTACGCGTAGGCAACCGAAATGTGCTCGTCGCCGAACGCGCCGGCCAGGGGGAGGTCCACCAGGGCCGTCAGGTACGCCATCGGGTAGTAGAGACTGCCGGTGTCCGGCCCGTACCGCTCGCGACCGACCCGGCTCACGCGCGTCACCAGTCCGCGCCCGGCCAGCGTGGCCAGCGCCGACTCCGCCGGCGTATACGCGAGTCCGGCCGCGCGGGCGATGTCCGCCAGGGCAAGAGGCACGGCCGAGTGCAGCATCAGGACGGTGTTGACCCGGGCCAGCGACCGGGGAAGCACCAGCACCACCTCCGACTTCGTGGCGAGCCGACTCCGCCCCCTCGAGGGCTCGTGCCCAGTCGTGCACGGGCAAGGCGGAGGGGCCGCCCGCGGGCTCGTCCTTCGGCGGATGCCAGTTTTCGGTTGGCATACAAAGCATGGCAGATGGTCCTTGCCTGCCGTTTGCATGACGGGGGAGGAGCGGTCGGCCCATGGGGAGGTCGATCTGCGAAGCGGTCGGCCCGTGGGGAGGTCGGTCCGCGGGGAGGTCGGCCCGTGGGGAGGCCTGTCGGGCAGGTCGATCCGCCGGCCGATGTCGGGCGGGTGCAACTCGCGCGGCAGACAGGTCAACAAGATCGGCGGCCGGGCGATCGGTCGGCGGCCGCACACATCGGTCAGCGTCAGCCCGGTCGGACGGAGGCAGGGCGGCCGTGCCCTGCGCTCGGCCCTGTTGCCCAGCGCGGTGACCACCGACAGCACGTTCCCGAACGACATACAAAGTATGGCGCCCGGAAATGGCCATTCCGGGAGGAGCGGGCGCCGACGGGTGCGCCAGTGTCCGGTCCAGGAGGACCGGGCGCCGACGGGTGCGCCAGTGTCCGGGCGAACCGAGGAGAGACGGACCTCAGGCGCGCAGGACGGACAGGAGCGCGACGCCGACGGCGATGGCGCCTACGCCGACCACCTGCACCCGGCTCAGCCGTTCACGGAACAGGATCCACGCGGCGATGGCGGCGAGGGCCGCGAACTCCGATGCAAGCACCGAGGCGATGGCAATCCCATGCTGCGATCCGACCGTGTACACGGCGAACCCGACGACTTCCATCACGGCGGAAAGCGCGACGAAGGGTGCCGCCTTGCGCGTGAGCCGCAGGTTCCGGGTGAGCAGCAACGGCAGGCCGACGAACACGAAGCCCACCAACCGCGCAGGCAGCACGACCCAGGCGATCGGGAGGTCGGCGCTGACCTGGCCCGTGGAGAAGAGGACCGTGCCGAACGCGACCGCGGCTCCGAGGCCGAACAGCGCTGGCACGAGCCGCGCCGTTCGCTCGCCATCGGCGGGCTTCGACGAGGGGTCCAGGCCGGCCGCCAGCACGATCCCCCCGGCGATGAGCGCCAGCGAGCCGCCCACGGCCGGGGCGATCGCCTCGCCTGCGATCATGGCGAACACGGCCGCGACGGCGCCCTCGGCCGACGCGATGGGCGCGACCACTCCCACGCGACCCAGTCGCATGCCCGCGTACTCGAGCAGCAGCCCGATGACGTTGCCCGCCCCGACGAGCAGCAGCCAGAACGCAGATCGTGGGTCGATCGACGCCGGCTCCGTCGCGAGGAACGGCACCAGGATCAGGAGCCCCAGCGACATGACCCAGGCCAGCGTCAGCCGGGCGCCGATCAGCCGGCTCGCCTCCGCGGATGACATCGTCGTGACCGTCCAGCAGATGGCCGCGCCGAACCCCGCGACGACGGCGATGGTGGTCCCGCCGTCAGACATCCCGTGAGCGTTCGCTCACCCGATCGACCCGCTCCGCTGCTGCTGCGGTACCGGCCCCGACGGCCGGCCGGGCAGGCTCCTTGCGCTCGTGCGCGATGGACACCTGCGCCGACTTCTCACCGGTCCACCGCACCCCGGACACGGCCCAGTAATCGGCAAGCACGCCGAGCCGGGCCGCGTACGTTCCGCGCGCCCGCTCGAAGGAGCGCCATGCAACGTCGGCGTCCTCGAGCTCGTAGCCCGCCTCGGCCAGTCGCCCGTACGCCTCGTCGAACGCGTCCTGGTCGACGCCCGAGCCATCGACCGGATGGAAGTCCAGGAAGTTGGCGATGTCCTCGACGAAATGCGCTCCGACACGCTTGGTCAGTTCCGCCTGGCCGCGCGGGATACCGCGGATCGTGGTCAGGACGAAGCTGGCGGAGTCCAGCACGGCGCCGAGCGCGCTGACCCACGAGGCGTTGTCGTGGCTGGACCGGAAGTACGCCAGCAGCGGGTACGCGACGTGGGAGTCGAGCACCTCGGCGGACCACGTCTCCCAGTCCTCGAACAGCGAGGGCAGCTGGTCCGTGATGCCGATGCGCGCGTAGGTCTCGAGCAGGGACACCGCCGACGGCGGAGCTCCGGCCCGGGCCCCCAGCCTGACCACGAGGATCTCCCGGCGCTGGAACGAGGCGAAGAGCGAGAACAGGTACGTGATCACCAGCGCCACCGTGCCGAGCCCCGACGCCGCGGCCGTCAGCGTCACGATCCGGGCAACGCCTCCCACCGCCAGCACGTCGCCGAAGCCGAGCGTCAGGATCGAGGTGCCGGCGAAGTATGTGGCCACGCCCAGGTCCGGAGGCGACGGAGACAGCTGGTCGCGCAGTGCGAAGAACACGAGCCCGTATCCGAGCACGAGCAGGACGATCCAGACGACAAGGAGGATCAGCACGAACGCCGGTGCGTAGATCCCGAGCAGCAGCTCGCGCCGGAGCCCGCTCCTCAGGCGCACGCAACCGGCGCGCCAGGCCCGCCAGGTGGCTGCCGTGAGGTGCTTCGCGATCCGGAACCGGCCCGGCGTGGGCCGCGGGACGACGATCGTCTCGAAGACGTCCCAGAACACGAGCCCGATGAGGATGATCCCGGCGACGAGGGCAATGACGTCCATGTGGCGCGATCATCCCATGCCCGCGCCGCCCCGTCTGCAGGGTGCGTGATGGGTACGTGCCGGGCGCGTGAGGGGCACCTGCGTGGCGCGTGCGTGAGGGGCACTGCGAGGCGCGTGATGGAACCCATGCGCGACATTGCCGTTCATCTCGCGGTGGTCGGTCGCCGGCGAGGCGGGGGATACTGCCCGGATGAGCCTGATGCCACCCGTCGAGATCATGTACCGCGCCGTGGCCGACCGCGACACGTCGTTCGAGGGCGTGTTCTTCGTCGCGGTTCGCACCACCGGCGTCTTCTGTCGCCCGGGCTGCCCCGCACGCACGCCGTTCGCCGCCAACGTGGAGTTCTTCGCGAGCGTGGGCGAGTGCCTGCAGGCCGGCTACCGGCCGTGCCGTCGGTGCCGCCCGCTGCAATCGGGGCATGACGTGCCTGCGTGGCTGCCCGCGGCGCTTGCCCTGGCGGAGTCGCGCGTGGAGCGGCGTCTCACCGCCGCGGACCTCCGGTCGGCGGGAATCGACCCTGTCGCCGCCGCGCGGTACTTCAAACGCCGTTACGGCCTGACGTTCCAGGCGTTCCACCGGGCGCGTCGCATGGGCGTCGGCCTCCGCGAGATCCGTTCCGGCGCGACGCTCGGTGCGGCCGCCGACACGACGGGCTACGAGTCCGAGAGCGGGTTCCGCAGCGCCTTCGTCTCCGTCTTCGGTGCGGCCCCGTCGCGCCTGGGCGCCCGCGGCGGCACGGTCGCCCACGCCGCGTGGATCCCGACGCCACTGGGTCCGATGCTCGCCGTCGCGGTCGAGGACGGCCTGGTGCTGCTGGAGTTCGTGGATCGGCGCGGGCTGCCCCGTGAGCTCGAGCGGCTTGCCCGGCGCCTCGGTGGCGTCGTGATCCCGGGGAGCAACGAGCACCTCGAGCGTGTCGAGGAATGGCTCGCGGCCTACTTCGCGGGAGCCATCGCGGAACCGGACGTGCCGCTGCGACTGGACGGAAGCCCGTTCCAGCGGGCCGTCTGGGACGCGCTCCGGTCGATCCCGCCCGGGACGACCCGCGCCTACGGCGAGCTGGCGCGGGAGCTCGGCCGCCCCGCGGCGGTGCGGGCGGTCGCACGCGCGAACGGCGCCAACCAGCTGGCTCTCGTGGTGCCGTGCCACCGCGTGGTCGGCGCGGACGGGTCGCCCACCGGGTATGGCGGCGGCCTGTGGCGGAAGCGATGGCTGCTCGAGCACGAGCAGCGCGTGGTGCGCGAGTCGGGCCGCTCCGGAGCGGTCGCCGGCGGTTCTGTGGAGGCCGGCCGGCCGAGAGAGTCCGTGGCCCCCGGCCGGCAGACGAAGGACCGGCCGGCGGACGACCGGCAGACGAAGCTCCGGCCGGCGGACGACCGGCTGGAGAGGGACCCCGCTACTTCGTCGGCGGGGCCGCTGGCCGCGTCCGCCTGAGCACCTCGAGCCGCTGCTCGAACTCGTCGGGCGCGATCTCGCCGCGCGCAAATCGGGCGCGAAGGATCTCCTCCGGGTCGTCCGCACGCGGCTGCTGCGTCCAGTAGCGATCAGCCCGGCGCGGACCAGAGACGAGCCGCACGATGACGAACACGAACAGCGCGATGATCGCGAGCCACACGAGCCAGCCGACGACGCCGTCCAGCCAGCCGGCCGGCCCCACGTGCCAGCCCCAGTACATCATGTCGATCTCACCAGCCAGTGTCTGCCATGGTTCCGGCCATCCGGCCGGTTCGAGGCCCATTGTCGCGCCGATCCCTGAACGACGACTGAAGCGCAGATCAAGAGGCGCGACAGAGCCAGGACCGCGCCGCCCTGCCGGACTTCAGCGGCCGGCCTGCTTCTCGGCGACCGCGTCCGCCACCAGGCTCACCAGGTCGCGCGTGGCGAGCGGCTTGCTCGCGAACCGGGCACCGCGACCGATCAACTCCTCGATTTCCGCGGTCTCCGCCGCGTAGCCTGACAGCAGCACGATCCCGACCCCGGGCCGCTGCTGGAGGCACTGCCGCGCGAGCTCCGCGCCGGACAGATCGGGCATCACCACGTCGGTCAGGAGCACGTCGATCCGGGCCCCGGTCTCGATCAGCGCGAGCGCCTCCCGGGCGTCCGCCATCGCCATCACGGTGTAGCCCGCGCGCTCCAGGACGCGGCGCGAGATGTCCCGGACCGCCGGCTCGTCCTCCACCAGCAGTACGATCGCCGTCCGCTCGTGCACGGTCGGCGCCACCGTCGCTGCCGGTGCCTCGGGCGCCCCGCCCACCCGGGGGAAGTAGAGCTTGAACGTGGTGCCGTGTCCGGGCTCCGAGTACAGCCAGATGTGGCCCCCCGCCTGCCGCACCACGCCGTAGATGGTCGCGAGCCCCAGGCCCGTGCCCTTCCCGGGCTCCTTCGTGGTGAAGAACGGCTCGAACACGTGCAGCCGGGTCTCGCGATCCATGCCGTGCCCGGTGTCGCTCAGGGCCAGCATCACGTAGGCCCCCGGCTCGACCTGGAAGTGCTCGACCGCGTAGGCCTCGTCGAACACGACGTTGCCGGTCTCGACCGTGATCGTGCCTCCCTGCGGCATCGCATCGCGCGCGTTGACCGCCAGGTTGATCAGGATCTGGTCCAGCTGCCCCGGATCCGCCCGCACGAGCCCCGTCGTGGGATCGAGGGCCAGCACGAGCCGGATCTGCTCGCCGATGACCCGTCGGACCATCGGCTCGAGCTCGGAGATCGACTCGCGCAGGTCCACGGTCACGGGCCTGACGACCTGCCGGCGACTGAACGCGAGCAGCTGTGCCGTGAGCGCGCTCGCCCGGTCCACGGCGGTCCCGATTGCGGACACGCTGGGACGGACCGCGTCGACGTCGATCGCGCGCCCCGCCGCGTCCAGGTCCTCGAGGAGCATGTCCACGTAGCCGCGGATCGCGAACAGCATGTTGTTGAAGTCGTGGGCGATGCCACCGGCCAGGCGCCCGACCGATTCCATCTTCTGGGCCTGCAGCAGCTGGTCTTCCAGGGCCTTGCGCGTGGTGATGTCGACGATCGTGGCGTAGACGAGCGGTCCGTCGGGCGTGAGGACGGGCGTGAGGCTGATCTCGACCGGGAACTCGGAGCCGTCGCGCCGCCGTCCCGCGAGGTCGAGCCCGATCCCCATCGGCCGGGCGGTGGCATGGGCGAAGAACTCCGTCCGGTGCGCCACGTGCCGGTCGCCGAAGCGAGCCGGGATGACCAACTCGACGGGCTTGCCGGACATCTCCCGGGCCGTCCATCCGAACGCCTTCTCGGCCCGCGAGTTGGTGTAGACGATGCGGCCGTCCCGGTCGACCCCCACGACGGGGTTGGGGCTCGCCTGCAGGACGACCTGTGCCCCCACGTCGGGGTGCGGCTGCGTGGATCGCTGGGTTCGAGCTGGCACGGTGAAGCAGGCCTCGGCGGGGAGCGGCCGACGGCCTTCAGCGTATGGTCGAGGTCAAGTGCCGCGCCCGGACGCCCCAGGCCGGTTCACCCCGAGAGTCGGGTCGCGGCCCTCAGGCGCGCTGGCGGGCCGTACTCAGGCGCGCTGCTTCCGGGTCTCCGCCAGGTGCGCCTTCCAGCCGGCCGGGTCCCCCTCGAGACTGCTGCCCTGCCAGCCGCACGTGCAGGTCACCTGCCGGAGCCGGTGCCTGTATTCCTCGATCACGTGCTTGACGGGCTCGGGCGTGCCGTCCGCGCGGTCCTCGCGATGGCTCAATCCGGAACGTTGCCAGTGCATGATGCCGGGTTCCCCGGATCAGTCTTCCACGGCGCGGACGTTCACGGCACGCGGGCCCCTCGGGCTCGCCTCGACCTCGAACGCGACGCGCTCTCCGCCCATGAGGCGGTCGAAGTCGAGCGACGGGGCCACCGAGCTGCGGTGGAAGAAGTAGTCCTTGCCGTCCTCGGCAGTGATGAACCCGAAGCCCCGGTCCGCGACGACCTTCTTGACAGTACCGGACATGTCGCCCCCTGTCTCCGCTTCCCGAAGTGAGAATCGCAGGCGCAAGGTCCGAGAAGGGGAGACCACGCGTACGCTTCGCCGACAGCCGGCGAACTCGTAGTCTAGTCCGTCGGGGAAGTCGACGCCTCGCGGGCTGCACCTGCGCGTTCCGCGCGCGCGATTCTCACCCAGTGGGTCCTCCCCGATCCTCGTCCGACGGCCTCTCCACGATCCTCAGCCGGTCCCGTTCGGCCATCACGGGCACGCGATGGCTCTACCGCCCCGGTGCCTCGCGGATCAGGTCCGCGTACTGGGGATGCCGTCGCACGTACGCGGCGATGAACGGGCATTTCGGCGTCATCCCGAGCCCGCGGGCACGCACGTCGTCGAGGGCACCCGCTGCCAGCCTGCTTCCCACGCCGCGGCCCTCGAACTCGGGCAGCACCTCGGTGTGGATGAACACGATGCGTCCCGGCACCGCCCGGTACTCCGCGAAGCCGGCGAGCCGGTCGCCGACGTGCGCCTCGTAGCGCTGCTCCGCCGGGTTGTCCGCGATCCTGATCTCCTCGTCCATGCCCTGCCCCTCCACCGTCTGATCAGCCGCCGCCGCCGCCGTCGCGAGCCGCCAGCGCACGGACCAGGCCGGCCTCCGTGGCCGTGCCGGCGAGACCCATCCGCGCTCCGACCCGTGCCGCCAGCGTCGGCTCCAGGTACGTCGACGCCAGCGCCGGCCAGTTCGGCTCGGCGAACACCTCGTCGGGCGCTCCGTCGAGCACGATGCGTCCGGCCCGCATCACCACCACGCGCCGCGCCGTCTCCGCCACGAACCGCATGTCGTGGCTGATGGTGATCACGGTCCGACCCTCCGTCGTGAGCCGTTCGATGATCGACCGTACCCGCGCGGCGCCGCGGGCGTCCTGCCCCGTCGTCGGCTCGTCCAGCAGCACGACCGGCGTCTCCATGGCCAGGACCGAGGCGATGGCCAGCAGTTTCCGCCTGGAGAAACCCAGGTCGTACGGGTTGACCTCCGCCGTGCCCGACAAGCCCACCGCGTCGAGCGCCTCGTCCACCGCGCGATCCACCTCCGCGCCGCGGCGACCGAGGTTCCGGGGCCCGAACGCCACCTCGGCCCGCACGCGCCCCGCGAAGATCTGCCGGTCCGGGTTCTGGAACGCGAGCCCGACCTTCGCGGCGAGCTGCGCGACGTGGAGGCTCGCGGCGTCGGTGCCGTCCACGAGCACCCGGCCCTCGGTCGGCCGCAGGAGGCCGTTGAGCTGCCGGACCAGCGTCGATTTGCCGGACCCGTTCTGGCCCACGATCGCGATTCGCTCGCCCGGCTCGATCCGGAGGTCGACTCCCTCGAGCGCGCGGGTCCCGTCGGGGTAGACGAAGCCGACCAATTCGACGGCGATCGGGATGCTCACGCCCGGCCGTCCCCTGCGCCCGGCCGGCCGGACACCCCTGGCGGCCCGCTCGACGCCTTCCGCAGCCCGGTCTCCTCGAGCCCGGGTTCCCGCGGACCGGTCTCTTCGAGCCCGGATTCCCGCAGCCCGGCCGATGATTCCCGAGGCTCGCCCGAAGCCACGACCGCCAGCACACCGGGTTCGATCGACACGCCCGCTTCCGCGAGGGCACGACGGAGCCTGACGGCGGCCGGGGGCTCGACGCCGAGCTCGGGCAGCCGCACGTCCTCGAGCACGTCGGCGGCCGGACCGGAGGCCGTCACGCGACCCGCGTCCAGCACCGCGACTCGCTGCGCCATCGCGGCGAGGAGCTCGGTCTTGTGCTCCGCGATGAGGATGCCCGTGTTCGTCTCGCCGGCCAGCCTGGTCAGCGCCTCCCCGACCAGTCGCGTGCCCTGCGGGTCGAGCTGGCTGGTCGGCTCGTCGAGCACCAGGTACGCGGGCCGGAGCGCCAGCACGGACGCGAGGGCGACCAGTTGGGCCTGTCCGCCCGACAGTCGCACGGGGTCCTTCGGCGCGAGCGCGCCGATCCCGAGGGTCTCCAGTGCCCACTCGACCCGCGCAATGACCTCGCCGATCTCGAGTCCGAGGTTCCGCGGCCCGAAGGCGATCTCCTCGAAGACGGTGACGGCCGTCCCCGAGAGCTGCGTGGTCGGGTTCTGGAACAGGACCCCGCAGCGCTGCGCGAGCTCGTGGGGCTTCAGCGACCGCGTCTCGACGCCGTCCATGGTCACGGAGCCTTCGAGCCTGCCGCCGATCGAGGCCGGGGCCAGTCCGGACGCCACCAGGCACACGGTGCTCTTGCCCAATTCGTTCGCCCCTACGAGCCCGACCACGCGGCCCGGCTCGACCTCCAGGTCCACGCCGTCGAGCACGTCGCGCGGCGTGCCCGCGTAGCGGTACCGGGCGCCGGCGAGTGTGAGCGTCACGGGAGGCGCAGCACGCCGGCGATCTCGGCCGCGATGGCCGCGAGCGCGCCGACGAACAGGATCCAGCGCGCTGCACGCTGCAGGCCCGAGTCGGGAAGGGTCCTGAGCACGGTCCGGCGGGCCGGCGCCGAGAAGGCGCGCGCCTCCAGGGCCATGGACTGTTCCTCCACCTCCGTGAGCGCGCCGAAGATCATCGGCCCGGCCAGCGGGATCACCCCGCGCACGCGGCGCAGCACGCTGCCCTGCGTGTCCATGCCGCGCGCGCGCTGCGAATCGGTGATCTCGCCGGCGCGTTCCCCCATGCGCGGCACCATCCGGATGGCGGATCCGATCACGAACGTCCCGCGCCGCCCGAGCCCGCGGCGTTCGAGATCGGAGAGCAGGTCGTCCGTCGGCGTGGTGAGACCGAGAATCGCCGCCGACAGCGCGAACGCGACGACGCGGAGCGTGGCCTGGAGTGCCGCCGTCAAGCCGCTCCCGGTCGGCGCGAGCGGCCCGATCCGGACGATCACGTCGGTCGCGCCCGGGTACAGGAGCGTGTTGACGAGCAGGATCGAGATCACGAGCGGGATCGTCGCGAGCGCGAAGGGCACCATGCGCCGCGCGACACCGGCTGCGAAGGCCGTCAACGTGAGGACGAGGAGCACGACGATCGGCCCCGTCCAGCCGCGGACCCCGAAGGCCACCGCCGCCTCCGCGAAGGCGATCACGAGCTTGGTCGTGGGGTTCAGTGCGTGGTACGTGCCTCGGGGTGGCCGCAGGACGTAGTCCGGCAGCGTCCGCGCGGGAGTGTCGATGCCGCTCAGCGCGCCCTCCCCGGGAACGTTGCCGGGGCGTTCGGCCGCATCGGAGCGTCAGGCCGCGCCGGAGCGTCCGGACCCGATGAACAGTCGTTGGCCCCCCGCCCCGGTCGAGTCGGGACGCGCGTCACGCCAGGCTCTGGGCCCGATCCCCCACGGTGCGCTCGCCGAGCGGGAACCGCGCGATCACGCGCGGCGAGATGCTCATGAGCACGATGAACACCACGAAGCTCGTGATCGTCTTGTCGATCGGGTCGGAGAAGAGTCCCTGTCCGAGCGAAGCGTTGAAGACGTCCGCGCCGCCCTGCCGGAGCGCGGCCACGATGAGGTCCGTGCCGGAGCCTGTCACGCCGCCGAACGCGATCGCTGAGATCGGGGCGGAAACAATCGCAGCGACGATCCCGGTCAGCGCGCCCGCGACAGCTACCCATGCCCCGGCACTGTCACGCCGAATCAGGATGAAGCCTCCAACTCCAACGCTCGCGACGATCGCGATCCCGATCACTGCCGTGAAGACCCACGCAGGGTATCCACCGACGTTCGGGTCGGTGTAGGCAGGGTTGTCGTAGATCCGCGACGCGAGGAACAGGATGATCAGGACACCGACGAGCGCGGATAGATAGAGCCTGCTCCCCGTGGCCGGCCTTGTGCGATATACGCCCAGGTGTCCCCAGAGCCCGGCAAGAAGCCCGATGACGGCCGCCGTGATCGCGAACGGGCCGATGGTCCCTCCACCAATGCCGGGCGCGTACTGCCAGATGATGTTGGACAGGGCCCCGGTGGCGAGTCCGGCGAGCGGTCCCGCGAGCACTCCGACGAGGATCGTCCCGATCGAATCCAGGTAGATGGGCAGCTTGAGGACCGACTGGACCGTGTAACCCAGCACGATGTTGATCGCGATCGCCACCGGCATGAGCACGATGACCCGAGTCGGGAACTGGCGCGAGATCCAGTCCATGTCGCCCCCCTGTTGCCGATCGTCCCGTCCCATCGTGACCGGTGTGCGCCGGCCCGGACGCTCGGGCTCAGCTTGCCACTCGGAGCCAGTCGCGACAAGGCGGCCTCGCGCGGCCGGCGGCGGCGCTGCCCGCGGCCGAGCGCCACGCCACCCACCGGTGCCGGCGCGGCCCACCGGCGACGTTGCGCCCGCCGTGTTCCTACCCGACCCTTGCCGCCAGCGCCCCGACTCGCTCGATCAGCCGATCCAGGAACAACTGGGCGTCGCCCTCGACCGCGACGTCGGCGTTCGCCTTCCGCCCCCACAGGCCCCGCCAGTCGGCGACGGTCTGCCCCGTCGTGATCGCGCCGGTCAGCTCGACGTCCACGGCCAGCGGCACGGACCGCGCCAGCGCCTCGTCCAGGGCGACCGCCACCACGAACGGGTCGTGAATGAACGCCCCGTAGAAGCCGTCGTACCGTGCGTGGAATTCCATGTAGAAGCGCAGCGCATCGGCCACGAACCGCAGCAGGGGATTGCCCGGCGGGGGAGCGTCGGCCGACCGCACGCGCGCCTCGACCGCCGCGCCGTCGGTGCCGGCCGCGTCGCCGAGCTGGGCCAGGTGCCCGGGCAGGAGCTTCGCCCGCTCGGTGACGTCCAGTCCGAGCGCGAGAGGCAGGACGACGCCGGCGTCCCGCTCGACCGCCCCGGACCAGGCCGAGAACACCGCGCGCGCCGCTTCGGGATCGACGTGCACGTTCCACTCGCTCACCGGCGTGGTGTTGCCCGGCACCCGGTACGCGCCGCCCATGATCACGAGCCGCTTCAGCAGGCGTGGCAGGTCCGGTTCCTGCCTGAGGGCGAGCGCCACGTTCGTCAGGGGCGCCAGCGCCACGAGCGCGATCTCGCCCGGCAGGCGCCGCGCCTCCTCGACGATCAGGTCGGCCGAATGCCGCGACGAAAGCGCTGCCCGGGGAGCGGGCAGTTCGGCCCAGCCGATGCCGCGGGGACCGTGCGTCTCGGGTGTCGTGACCAGGTCGCGCTCCAGCGGCGTCGCGCGTCCCAGCGCCACCTCGACGTCGGGGCGACCCGCCAGCTCCAGCACCGCGAGGGTGTTCTCGGCCACCTGTGCTGCATCGACGTTTCCCGCGGAGCACGTCACCGCGAGCAGATCGGCCTCGGCCGAGGCGCAGGCGTAGAGGAGCGCAAGGCTGTCGTCGATGCCGGTGTCGACGTCGAGGATCAACGGGATGGGGGTGGATCGCACCCGGCGATCGTATCGCCGACGGCCCCTGCCGCGCGCTCGCCGCCGTCGGGTTCGTCAGGCGCCCGCGCCCGCCGCCGTCGGGTTCGTCAGGCGCCGCGCTCGGCGGACCAGGGCAGGTCAGGAGCCCGCCTCACGCGCCCCTGATCCGGACCCGGCTTCCGCGCGCGGACGATCGCCGCGAACATGCCGTCGGCGACCTGGTGCGTCGTCTCCACCTCGACCGACTCGAGGCCGGCATCGCGGAGCCCGGACTCGTATTCGTCGAAGGACAGTGCCCCGGCCACGCACTCGGCGAACCCGCCCCGAACTGCGCGCTCGTCCAGGCTCAGCTCGTTTGCGGCCACGATGTCGGTGACGCCGACCCGACCGCCGGGCCGCAGCACACGAGCGATCTCGCGGAAGACCGCGGGTTTGTCGGCCGCGAGGTTGATCACGCAGTTCGAGATGACGACGTCGACCGATGCGTCCCGGAGCGGGATCGCCTCGATCGTGCCCTTCACGAACGTCACGTTCGAGGCGCCTGCCTCGGCGGCGTTGCGACGGGCCAGCTCGAGCATCTCGTCCGTCATGTCGAGGCCGATGGCACTGCCGCCGGGCCCCACGCGCCGGGCCGAGAGCAGGACGTCGATCCCGCCACCCGATCCGAGGTCGAGCACGGTCTCGCCCTGGCGCAGTTCCGCGACCGCGATCGGGTTGCCGCACCCGAGGCTCGCGAGCACCGCCGGGCCCGGGAGCTCCGCGAGTTCGAGCGCGTCGTACAGGCCCGACCCGAAGTCCGTCGCGTCGTCGGCGCAGCACGCGCTCCCACTGCCGCAGCAGGCGTCACCGCCGCCGCAGCACGTGTCGGCGGACCCAGCCTGGTCGAGAGCGCGTTCGGCCTTCCCGTCTTTCGCGCCGCTCGTGGCGGCGAGCACCGCGCGAGCGGCTCCGGCGTAGTGCTCCCGCACGACCTCGTGGATGGGGATCGCGACGTGGTCCGTCATCTCAGCACGCGACGCAGGTGGCGCCGCGGCTGTCCGTGGCCGGGCGGCCGGGGAACGCCGCCGCCGCGAACCGCCCGATCCGCTCCCGCAGGGAGCTGGCAGCGTGGCCGCGACGCGACTCCATCAGTTCGTGCCTCTGCCGCCGGGCACGCATGTCGCGTTCCAGGTCCTGCATCTTCGCCATCGCGATCATCTGGGTGATGTCCATGAGTCCTTCTCCTTTGCCGGTGCTCTTCTCGACGACCCCCAAGATACGCCATGCATCGATAACTGTCAATATAGACATCGACCGATATCAGGGGTAGGATGGGCGCGTGAAGCGCTCCATCGACCCGACCGTCCGCATGCTCCAGGCCCTGGGCGACCCGGTGCGCCTGTCGATCGTCCGCCAGCTGGCCTCCGACCGCGACGTGTGCGCCTGCGACCTGACGTGCTGCGGCGAGGTCTCTCAGCCGACCGTCTCGCACCATCTCCGGGTGCTGAGGGAGGCCGGGGTGGTGACATCGGAGCGGCGCGGGACCTGGATCCATTACTCGCTCGTACCGGAGGCGATCGCCCGCCTCCGCGTCCTGGCGGTGAGTCTCGAGCCGGCGGGCCCCCGTCCGGCCTCGGACCTGGCCGGCCGCCGGCTTCGGGTCCTCCAGGGGACCGGGCCGCAGCAGGAGGCGTAGCCGGGGGCGCTCCGGGCCGGAACGCAGCTCGAGCCCGCATGGCACCGGCGCCGACGCGCATGCCCGCGCGTCCGGCTCCGTGCGGCGGTACGATTCGCGCTCGTCATCAGTGACGGCCCGCAGGGAGCGTTCCGCACCGCCGCACCGTCGAGCATCAGGCGCCGCGAGGCCGGGCATCCGCCGGTCGGTCGCGTCCACGAGGAGAGCAGCCCGCATGGATCGAGAATCCTCGAGCACCCTGGCCGACCAGGGTCGCGCGATCCCGGTGACCGTCATCCCCGGCGACGGCGTCGGGCCCGAGATCGTGCGCTCGGCGATGCGGATCATCGAGGCCGCGGGCGTGCCGATCGCCTGGGAGGAGGCCGAGGCCGGCGCGGAAGTCTTCCGCCGCGGCGACAGCTCGGGCGTCCCGCAGGCCACCCGCGAGTCGATCGAGCGGACGCGCGTGGTGCTGAAGGGTCCCCTCGAGACCCCCGTCGGGTTCGGCGAGAAGAGCGCGAACGTCACGCTGCGCAAGCTGTTCGAGACCTACGCCAACGTGCGGCCGGCCCGCGAGCTCCCGGGGGTACCGACTCGCTACTCGGGCGAAGGCGTCGACATGATCATCGTGCGGGAGAACGTCGAGGACCTGTACGCCGGCATCGAGCACATGGAGACGCCGGACGTCGCACAGGGCCTCAAGATCATCACCCGCAAGGGCTCGGAGAAGATCATCCGGTACGCGTTCGAGCTGGCGCGCCGCGAGGGCCGCGCGAAGGTGACGTGCGCGACCAAGGCCAACATCATGAAGTTGACCGAGGGGCTCTTCAAGCACGTGTTCGAGGAGATGGCGCCCGAGTACCCGGAGATCCGTGCCGAGCACCTGATCATCGACAACGTCGCGCACCAGATGGCGAAGGAGCCGTCCCAGTTCGACGTCGTCGTCACGACGAACCTCAACGGCGACATCATCAGCGACCTGGCGTCCGGGCTGGTCGGAGGGCTCGGGTTCGCGTCCTCGGGCAACTACGGCGACGGCATCGCGATCTTCGAGGCGGTGCACGGCTCCGCGCCGAAGTACGCGGGCAAGGACGTCATCAACCCGACCGCGCTCATCCTCTCGTCGGTGATGATGCTGCGCCATCTCGGCCAGGGTCCGGCCGCGGCCGCAATCGAGGACGCGGTGCTGTTCACGCTCGAGGAAGGACGCGCCGTCACGCAGGACCTGGCTCGGCAGACGGGCGGGGACGTGGAGCACGCGGCATCCACGACGGGCTTCACGGACCAGGTCATCGCGAACCTGGGACGGCAGGCAACGACGGTCCCGGTTCGGGCACACGTTTCGGACGACACGGTCGAGCCGAGGCCGGAGTGGTCGTACGGGCCGGAGCGATACGCGGCGATGTCGCGGTCGCTCGTCGGTGCGGACGTGATGGTCGAGAGCGACCTGGGGGTCGACGAGCTGGGGGCCGACCTCGCCCGACTGGCCGGTGAAGCCTTCCGGCTCTCCATGCTCGAGAGCCGGGGCACGAAGGTGTATCCGCCGACCGGACTCTCGGTCGACGGGGTGCGCTGGTTCCGCGGGACGATTCGTCGCGGCGGACGGCCGCGAACCGTCCGAGGCCGACCTGGTCGATCTCCTGGGACGGATCGCCGCGCGCCACCGCTGGACCGAAGTCCTGCGGCTGCAATCGTTCGAATCCGAGCCGGGGTACACGAAGGCACAGGGCGAGTAGCGGGCCGGCCGATCACAGAGGGGCCGCCCGGCGCCGGAACGACGGGAGCCGCCGGGGGCGCGAGCGTCACGAGGGGGGTTCGACATGGCAGGGCCGCGCGTCGGGATTCTCATGGGCAGCCGCTCCGACATGCCGGTGATGGAGAAGGCGTCCGCGCTGCTCACCGAGCTCGGCGTCGAGCACGAGATGCGCGTCATGTCCGCCCACCGCACGCCCGCCCTCGTGGCGGGATACGCGACGGGAGCTGCCGACCGCGGGTTGGGGGTCATCATCGCCGCCGCTGGAGGCGCCGCGCACCTGGCCGGTGTCGTCGCGGCACACACGTTGCTCCCTGTCATCGGAGTCCCGATCGCGACGCAAGTCGCGGGTGGCCTCGACTCGCTGCTGTCCACGGTGCAGATGCCGCGCGGCGTGCCCGTGGCCACCGTGTCCGTGGGAGGTGCCGAGAACGCGGCACTGCTGGCGGCCGAGATCCTGGCCCTCGGCGACGCCGATCTGCGTTTCCGTCTCGTCGAGTTCCGCGAGCGTCAGGCCCGGGCGATCCTCGAGGACGAGACCAACCGGGGCGAGTGAGGGGTTAGCCTCCGCCCGCTCGGCCTCGCCTGCCCGGGGCCGCCCTTTCTCCCACGCCCGTCCGCGGTCGCCGGTCGCCTCCTCGTGGCCGCCCCTTCTGCCCGTGCCCGTCCGCCGGTGCCTGCCTGGGCTGTTCGGGGCTACCCTTTCTCGCACGCGCCGCCGCTGGCCAACGGTCCCCCTGGATGGCCTGTTTCCAGTTGGCATACTTTGTATGGCAGCGCGAAATGGACTTCCGCGGGGAACCAGGGTCGAGCCCGCGACTTGCAGATCGAACGCGCCGATCTCGGGGGCGATCCAACGGCCCCCAAACCGGGCGATCCAACGGCTCCCAAACCGGCCGATCTAACGGCTCCCAAACCGGCCGATCCAGCTGCGATCCCGAGCCGGGACGGCGTCCCGCCTCGCCGGCGTCGACGTCTCGCCCGCGCCGACGTCTCTAGACCAGCGCCGCGCCGCGAATAGACCAGCGCCCGGCGGATGAAGGCCAGACTGACATACGTCGTATGTCATCCGGCGCACGGCTCATCCCGGCCCGCCGCAAGCGTCCTCCTGGTCCAGAGCCGGGTGGCACTCGTGGTCGGGCGTACACTCGGAGGGTGCAGGACGAGCGCTGGGCACCCGGCATGCCGGAGCTGCACCGCCAGCCGGTGCGGCCGCCGGAGCACGGCCGCGAGGCACCCGGCCGCGTCCCCGAGACACGCCCGACCCCCCTCTACCACCACTACATCACGCTGTCCGCGATCGCGCTCGTGTGCGGCTTCGTGGCGATCAGCGCGCTCGAGCTCGGGATGTCGCCGGGAGCGCCCCTCGTCAAGGCATGCGTCGTCATCGGTGCGCCGCTCCTGTTCGTGACCATGGCCGACGCGGCGCTCCGGATCTGGCGGTCGGCATGGGCATGGATGCCGGTGGACCGCGGAAGAGGCGTGTTCCGCCTGACCTGGGTGCTGGCGGTCGCGATCCTCTACGTGCTGCTCGTGTTCGCGACCTACCTGGTGCTGACGGCATGACCGGCGACGAGAGCGGCCTGCCGGCCTGGCTGGCGGCGACCCTCAACTACTGCTCGCGCTGCGGGGCGCCGCTGCAATTCGGGACGGTCGAGGGCGAAGATCGAGAGCGGCTGGCCTGCGAGGCGTGCGGATACGTGGCGTACGTGAACCCCCGCATGGTCGTGACCACCCTGCCGATCACCGACCGCGGTGAACTCGTGCTCCTGCGCCGGGGAATCGAGCCGGGCTACGGGCTGTGGGCCCAGCCGGGCGGGTTCCTCGAGATCGACGAGACGGTCAACGAGGGCGCGGTGCGCGAGACGCTCGAGGAGATCGGCCTCATCGTCGAGCCGGGCGAGATCGTGGGTCTCTACTCCCGGATCGAGGCGGCGGTTGTCGTCCTCGCGTTCGAGGCGCGGATCACGGGCGGGGAGATCCATACGACGCCCGAGGCCATCGAGGTGCGCGCGTTCCGCCCCGAGGCGATCCCCTGGCGGGAGATCGCGTTCCGCACGACCACGTGGGCGCTTCGGGATTGGATCGCGATCCGCCATCCCGAGCTTCATCCCGACGTCGTGCACGGCGTGGAAGCCTGAGGGGCGACGCGCGTGCCGGGTCAGCCCATGACGGTCGCGGTCGCCGGTGGCACCGGGTTCGTGGGAGGCGCCGTCCTCGCGGAGGTCCTGCGGCGCGGTGAACGGGTGATCGCGCTGAGCCATCGGCCGGAGACGGCACGGGATCGCCTGCCGGACGGGGCCGAGGCGCGCGAGGCCGACGTGAACGGCGACCCCGCCGGCCTGGACGCAGCCCTCGCCGGGGTCGATGCGCTCGCGATCGCGCTGGCGTTCCCCAACGCGCCGATGGAGGACCCGGCGCGCGGCTGGACGTACGAGCGCGTGGATGCGGCCGGAACCGAAGCCCTGGTCGGAGCCGCCCGACGGGCGGGCGTCCACCGCCTGGTGTACATCTCGGGCGCGGGGGCCGCTCCCGACGCCGACCGCCACTGGTTCCGGGCGAAGTGGCGCGCGGAGGAGGCCGTCAGGTCGAGCGGAGTGACCTTCACGATCATCCGCCCCACCTGGATCTACGGCCCGGGCGACGTCGCCCTCAACCGGTTCCTGGGGTTCGCGCGGTGGCTGCCGTTCGTGCCGCTGACGGGGTCCGGGCGCCAGCTCCTGGCCCCGGTCTTCGTCGACGACGTGGCTCGCCTCGCGGCCGATGCGCTCTCCGATCCTGCAGCCGCCGACCGGACATTCGATCTCGGGGGCCCGGCGACATACTCCATGCGCGAGATCGTCCGCATCGCGCTGCGCGTGGCCGGCAAGCGCCGTCTGATCCTGCCGGCACCCGCCGGCGCGCTCCGGCTCGGGGCCCGCGTCCTGCAGCATCTGCCGGGCCGGATCCTCACGCCCGACGGGGTCGACTTCGTGAACCAACCCGCGACGGTGGACATCGCGCCGCTGCTCGCAGCGATGCCGCGTCGCCTCACGCCGCTCGACGAGGGACTCGCGACGTACCTGGGTCCCCGCCGCGGTTCGGGTCAGCCTGGCGACTGACCGTTCGGGGCGCCCGTCAGTACAGGCGGCGGACGTCTGCCGAGGCGTGCATCGTGAAGACCTCGTCGCCGAGCGGCTCGTCAAGGGACAGCGAGGTGACCTCGGCGCGACGGGTCAGCTCCTCGCCCACGTGCTCTTCGAGGAGCAGGATCATGCCGGTCTCCCGGTCCGCCCCGACCAGGATCCACCGGTCCGGCCTGTCGACCAGGATCTTCGCGCTTCTCGGATGATCGCAGCGGACGAGCGTCATCTCCCGGCCGCCGGAGCTCGTGGCGACGCCCGCGGTCGAAAGGGCGCCGGTCGCGAGGACGTTGCGGCAGAACCCGTGCGGGTGGACGAACGCGTCGGCGAGGGATCCCGCCGGAAGCGCCGTCAGCGGGCGGTAGACCCGCCCGAAGGTCGGCAGGTCCGCGTTCGTATCGGCGCCGGCGGGCACCGCCAGTCTGGGCCGGGAACGGATCACGTTGGCATCGGCGTCGTAGTGCGTGACGGTGTCGCCCTCGATGACCCAGGCCTGGTAGCCCCCGCGTGCCGGACCCTCGGGATCGCCGAGCACGACGCGGCTCGAACCGGGGTGGCGCAGCCAGACGTCGATCCGGGCCACGGTGTCGCCACGCGCTCCGACGTGACGGTCGAGGATCGTCATGCGGAGCGTCTCGAAGCGCTGTTCCGCGTCACGCATGAAGCGGAACAGGGGCGCGACCTCGGTGACATCGACGCGGCGGACGGCCGGGTCGGTGCCGGGAACGTGCGGCGCGACCGCCGGGACGGGCAGCTGGCTCATGGCCCGGGATCGTAGCAGAAGGGCCGCAGGGAACCGCCACCCGGCCGTGTCATGGGGAAGGCCGGGCCCTCGCGGGTCCGGCCTTCCGGTTTCAGGGCGTTGCACGCCCGACCGCCGCCACGATCAGTCGGCCTCCGGGACCGCTGCGATCGCCGCGTTGCCCGTAGGCGATCCCACGGCGTCGTTCCCCCGCTGTCGTGTAGAAGCCCGCATCGGACATGTCGCAGAGGTAGCGGTCACGACGGGGATTGCCAGCGCAGATGCGGTCGAACGCCGGGCCGCCTGGTCCCTCTGCAGGATCAGCGCGGCGGTCGACGCCATATGCCGTTCAGCTGGATCGAGGTACCCGCCGTCGAGGAGCTGCCCGTGTTCCAGCGCTCCTGTGCCATCAGGCGTTCGCCACTATGGGGACGGCTGTAGCCGGGATCGTCTGCGAACGGACGCGGTCTCACGATCCGGGTGCGAGCAGCTGCTGTCCGGCGGTTCACGGCCGCTGAGTCCGCTGACGTAGACGTCGACGCGTTCGTGGGTATCCGCCAGTTGCCAGGTCAACGGCCGTTCGAGCCGCCGGCGGGAGCGAGGTGGCGTACGCCGGCACTGGATCCACCAGATCCAGGATCGGCTCATCCCGGCAGGGGGCTGTCCGGTGCAGGCACGACCCACTCGCCGTCGCAACCCGCCGAGACGTTGAGCATCACTCGGCGCGTATGCGCCGGCGGTCCAGCTCAGGTTGCCCGCCGGCGCCCTCGTGCCGGTAGCGGCTAACGACGACGCATCGCCGGTCGCGATGGCGTCGGCGATCGCCTGCCTCTCGGCGTGGCCAGCTCGCCGCCGCCGGCGCCTATTCGCGATGACGATGCGGCTGCCACGCCTGAGGGCGCCCTTCGCGAGCAGCCCGTAGTTGATCCCCGCGGCGACCATCTCATCGGCTGCCGAACACGCACGTGGCCCTGCGTTCTGCAGCAACAGGTCGGCGCCACGTTCGCGCAGCGCCGTCGGATCTCGGCTAGTCCTGGCAGAGCACCTTCACCGCGCCGACGTGATCGTGTCGTGATCGCCTCCGGCGCGATCCGCGCTGACCTGGATCGGACGCGAAGCGGATACCCGCGAGGTCACGGTCGGTGTCTCGAGTAGTCAGTCGAGCCGCATGATCCGGTGCTTGTCGAACGGCGACCCATGGGTCGACGCCGCGCGGAGCCGGACGTACGTCGCCTGCTTCGTGGTGATCCCCGCTGGCGCACGGCGCCTGACGGCGACGATGGCGACGCAGGGTTACGTGTCGCTCCGAAATGACAGCGTCTTCTTCCCGTCGATCGGGGTGAACCAGAGCGGCGCCGCCGTCATGTCGTTCACGATCAGCGGGCCGACTACTACCCGGTGCCGTTGCGAGATCCTCGGCGTCGACCACGCACGGATCGTCCAACCGGGCCTTGAACGTGACGGCCTGATCGAAGCCGCGTGCCGTACTGTGTCGCAATGCGCTCGGTGGGGAGAGTAGTCCTTCCAGTCGGTCGCGAGGCCCGTGTCCAGCACGGCGACGTACACGCCACGTCCCGTCTGGCTCACGGTCTCGATGTTGATCATGTCCGAATCCCACGTCGCACGTAGCCATCGATGGTCGACGTGGATTCTCGCAAACCCGTTCCCCGCGAAGGCGGACGGGACGAGCACGGTGATCAGCAGGACGGCGGCAACCACCGCCGACAGACGACTCCGCACGGATGCCTCCCTCACATTCCTGCGCCGCCCTGTCGAGCCTCCCCGCAGGCACGGCATCGAGACCCCTCTGTGTTCGGACGGGGGTACGAACGTACCGGGGCGTTTGTCCAAACGGGTAGGGCCGTTCGGCATGCGGGGGAGTCGGCGGCAAGGAGCGCTGCAAGTCGGCGGTGCGCGCGGGCACCGGGTCGAGACCGACCGTGGGCCGCGCTCGGCCAGGCACGGGTGCGAGGCCGCCCGTTGCCGCTCCCGCTGCCGCTCCGGCGCCGTTCCCGTGCCGTACTAGACTCGACCCGTCAGCTGGTCGTCCGCGGTGCCAGGAGGTGCCGCACCGTCGCGTCCCGGAGGTCAGGTCCACATGCCCGACGCCGCTCCCACCCCTCGCCCCGGGTATCGCATGGAGCGCGATCCGCTCGGCTGGCTGGAGGTCCCGGAGGACGCGTACTGGGGCGTCCAGGCCCAGCGCGCCATCCAGAACTTCCCCATCAGCGGCATGCGTCCCAACCTGGCGCTCGTCCGCGCGGCCGTCCAGGTCAAGAAGGCGGCAGCCCGAGCCAATCACTCGACCGGCAGGCTCCCCGACCACCTCTACGAGGCGATCGTCCGCGCCGCCGACGAGCTCCTCCTGCTGACACCCGAGCGCGACACGCCAGACGCGCAGGCCCTCTCCGCGAAGCTGGTCGACGGCTTCCGCGTGGATCCGTTCCAGGCCGGGGCGGGCGTCAGCCACAACATGAACACCAACGAGGTCCTCGCCAACCGCGCCATCGAGATCCTGCACGAGCGCGGGATCGGCAGCGGGAGGCGCGGCGACTACGCCGTGGTCAACCCGAACGACCACGTCAACATGGCGCAGTCCACCAACGACGTGTTCCCGACCACGATGCGCGTGGCCACGCTCGACCTCGTGCGCGACTTCCTGCCCGCGCTCCAGGAGCTGGTCGACGCGTTCGACCAGAAGGGGCGCGAGTTCGACCATGTGCTCAAGTCGGGCCGCACCCACATGCAGGACGCCGTACCCATCCGGCTGGGCCAGGAGTTCGCGGCCTACGCGCTCACGCTCCGCCGCGCGAAGGAGCGCATCGAGCGCGCCGCCGACGCGATCCGGGAGCAGAACATCGGCGCCACCGCCGTCGGGACCGGGCTCAACGCCGAGCCCGACTACATCGCGCGGGTGATCGGCTTCCTGTCCGAGCAGACCGGCCACGAGCTTCGCGGCGCCGAGCACCTGGTGCAGGCCACCCAGTCGATGGGACCCATGACCGAAGTGTCGGCGGCCATCCGCGGGCTCGCGGTGGACCTCCTCAAGATCATGGAGGACCTGCTGCTGATGTCGTCGGGGCCCCGCACCGGTTTCGGCGAGATCCGCCTGCCGGCGCGCCAGCCGGGCTCGTCGATCATGCCCGGCAAGGTGAACCCCGTCATGGTCGAGAACCTCTCGATGATCTGCTTCCACGTGATCGGCAACGACACCTGCGTCACGTGGGCGGCCTCGCGCGGGCAGCTCGAACTCAACGTGATGATGCCGATCATCGCCCACGACACGCTCGAGTCGCTGACGATCCTGACCACCGGCTGCCGGCAGTTCGCGGCCCAGGCGGTGCGCGACATCGAGGCGGACGAGGCGCACTGCGCCGACCTGCTGGAGCAGTCCAGCGCGATGGCGACCCCGCTGGCGCCCTACATCGGCTACCGGCTGGCCGCGGACATCGCGAAGGAGGCCGTCCGGACGGGCAGGACCATCCGCGAGCTCGTCCTGGAGAAGGGCGTGTTCTCGAAGGCCGACTTGGACGCGATCCTCGACCCGCACGAGCTCACCGAGCCCGGCGTGGCCGGCGGCTTCCGCTACACGCCGACGATGCCGGAGGGCTACGAGCCGCCCACCGGCCCGGTCGGGGCGGGCGGCTAGCCGCGTGGGAGACGCGGCCGAGCTCGATCCGCGCCGCTATCGCGAGGTCCTCGGGCGCTTCGCCACCGGCGTGACGGTGGTCACCACGTTCTGCGGGGACGACGAGGGGCCGGGCGGGTGCGGACAGGTGCCGCACCCGGCGGGCCAGCACGCGTGGGGCACCACCGTGAACGCGTTCAGCTCGGTGTCGCTCGACCCGCCACTCGTCCTCATCTGCATCGGCCGGGAGCGCTCGATCCACCCCGTGATCGCTGCGGCCGGCAGGTTCGCCGTGAACATCCTGGGCGAGGGCGGCCAGCAGGTGTCGGACTGCTTCGCGGGCGCGCCGTCCGCGCTGCCCCGGTCGGCGTTCTGCGACGCGCCCTTCCACCTCGGCGAGCACGGGACGCCCGTCCTCGACGCCGCGATCGCCCACCTGGAATGCGAGGTCGACCGGTCGGTGGACGCCGGCGACCACACGATCTACATCGGACGCGTGGTCTCGGCGACGGCGGACGACGATCATCAGCTGCCGCTGCTCTACTTCCGCGGGCGGTACCTGCGGATCGAGAGCGCCGCGACGTCCGACCTGCGCGGCAAGCCGGACGCCTGACGCCCGGTCGAGCGAGGGAGACCATGCCGACCGTCCGGGCCAACGGGCTCGACGTCCACTACACGGCCGAGGGCAACGGGCCTCCCCTCGTCATGCTCCACGGCGCGAGCTCCTCGTCGATCGAGGACTGGTCGGCACAGCGGCCACTGTTCCGCAAGGCCTTCCGCCTCTACCTCGTCGACCTGCGCGGCCATGCCCGTACGCACAGCGCGGTGGGTGGACCGGTCGACGGGGCGACGCTCGCCGCCGACCTGCTGGCCACGGTCGACGCGCTCGGCCTGCCGACCTTCCACCTGGCGGGCTTCAGCCTCGGGGGGCTCACCGCGCTGCGGTTCGCGGTGGATCACCCCGAGCGCCTGCGAACGCTCGTGCTCGTGGGCGTGGACCCGCAGCGCGAGCCACGAGCCAGCGTCGCACGCGTGCTGATGGACCCGGACCGGATCGAGCGACAGGAGCCGGCGTGGGCCGCCCAGCTCGAGCGGCGCCACGGCCCCGTCCAGGGTCCCGGCGCGTGGCGCGACCTGCTGCGCGCGATCCACGACGGGATCCGCGACGAACGCGTGCTCTCGCCGGCCGATCTGCGCCGCGTCCGCGTCCCGACGCTCGTCGTGGTCGGAGACCGGGACGTGTTCGTGCCCGTGGACCACGCGGTGTCGCTGTACCGGCAGCTGCCCGAGGCGCAGC
Organism: uncultured Chloroflexia bacterium; assembly: GCA_963757865.1. Lineage (GTDB taxonomy): Bacteria > Chloroflexota > Limnocylindria > Limnocylindrales > CSP1-4 > JAJYNJ01. The sequence continues at coordinate 208,306 of CAVWSU010000006.1, read as the reverse complement.
TCTGCATCGTGCCGGACTGCGGCCACCAGGCGATGGTGCTGCGCCCCACCCTGTTCGGCGAAGTGGCGGAGCGGTTCTACCGGACGACCGAGGCGGTCGCGACGGAGCGGGCGATGGCCGCGCGTGCGGCACCCGGCGCCGGTCCCGGCCCCCGGCGCGCGCCGATGCCCGGCGCCATGCTCGTTCGCCCGGACTCCGAACCCGACACGTCCAGCGGAGGCATGCGATGAGCGACCGACAGGCGACCGACGAACCCCGGGTGCGGGTGGAGTTTCCCGCTCCCGGACCGGCAGGCGAGGCCACTGGGGCATCGCTGGAGGGGGTCGCGCTCGTCACGATCGACCGGCCGAGGGTGCTGAACGCCCTCGACGCGGCCACGATCGAGCAGCTCGTCGATGCCTTCGAGACGCTCGACGCCGATCCCGCGTGCCGCTGCATCGTCCTGACGGGTGCCGGAAGCCGTGCCTTCGCCGCCGGTGGCGACATCCGTGAGATGGCGCAGGAGACGGCCGCGGGGCTGCTCGCCTCCGACCGGTTCGCGCGATGGGAGCGCATCTCCCGGGTGCGGACGCCGACCATCGCCGCCGTGCGCGGGTACGCGCTGGGCGGCGGATGCGAGCTGGCGATGTCGTGCGACATGCTCGTCGCGGCCGACGACGCGGTGTTCGGCCAGCCGGAGCTGCTGCTCGGGATCATCCCGGGGGCGGGAGGGACGCAGCGCCTCACGCGGGCGATCGGAAAGGCAAAGGCGATGGACCTGATCCTCACCGGTCGCAACATGCCGGCCGCCGAGGCCGAGGCGCACGGCCTGGTGAGCCGGCTCGTCCCTGCGGACCAGGTCGTGCCGGCGGCGCTGGAGCTTGCGGCCAAGGTCGCGTCCATGCCGCCGCTCGCCGTCGCGGCCGCCGTCGAGGCCGTCCGGGCGGCCGACGAGCTGGGGCTCCGCGATGGGCTCGCGCTGGAGCGGCGCCTCTTCTACCTGCTGTTCGCCTCCGAGGACCAGGCGGAGGGGATGCGCGCCTTTCTCGAGAAGCGCGCGCCGGCCTGGCAGGGCAGGTAGGCGGGCGTCGGAACCTCCCGTCGCGGGGCCGTCGCTCCCAGGCCGCGGAGCGTGGCTTCCGGGCGGGCCTGAGACGGCGCGGGTCCGAGCCGGTGCGGCCGCCGGCACGGAGGCCCCCCGCGCCCGTGACATTCGCCTCTTGGGGGAGCCTGCGCCCGTCGATAGCCTCGGCGCACAGGAGCTGGAGGCTGTCATGGTCCGCCTCGACCCGGTTCCGGCCGCCGCGCTGTACCGCGCGACCGATCCGTCCTCGCTGGGCTTCGCCACGACCGACGAGCTGCCCGATCTCGACCAGATCGTCGGGCAGCAGCGCGCGGTCGAGGCCGTCGAGTTCGCGATCGGCATCCACCACGAGGGATACAACCTCTTCGCCCTGGGCCCGGCGGGCACCGGCAAGCACACCGTCCTGCGGCAGTTCCTGGCCAGCCAGGCGGCTGCCGAGGCCGCCCCGTCGGACTGGGTCTACGTGCACGATTTCGAGCGCCCGCAGGCCCCCAGGGCGATCGGCCTGCCGCCCGGACGTGCCGTCGCCCTGCGGGACGCGATGGACCGGCTCGTGGCCGAGCTGCGCCGCGCCATTCCGGCTGCGTTCGAGTCGGACGCGTACCGGCAGCGTCGCGAGGCGATGGACGCCGACCTGCGCGAGCGGCGCGATGCACAGCTGGCCGCGTTCGAGTCGAAGGCCAGGTCGGAGGGCGTGGCCCTCGTCCGCACGCCGGTCGGGATGGCGCTCGCCCCCCTGAAGGGCGAGACGATCCTGGGTGCCGAGCAGTTCCGCCAGCTCCCCGAGCCCGAGCAGCAGCGGATCCACGCGACCATGGAGGCGCTCGAGGAGGAGCTCGCGGGCATCGTCCGGCGGGTCCAGGGATTGGAGCGGGAACTGCGCGACAAACTCCGGCAGCTCGACCGGGACGTCACGCACGGAGCCGCGGACCACCTGGTGGACGAGCTGCGCCGCCTGTTCTCGGACCTGCCGGCCGTGGTCGAGCACCTGGACGCCGTCGAGCGGAACGTGGTGGACTCGTCGGACGAGTTCGTTGCCGCCGCGGCCCGGGACGAGGCGGCCGGGAGCGGCACCGGGGCGCCGGCCCGCGAACCCGGAGGGGACCCTGCGCCCTTCCGGCGGTTTCTCGTCAACGTGCTGGTGGACCATGCGGCGGCCACAGGCGCGCCCGTCGTCTACGAGGACAATCCGACGCTCGCCCGGGTGGTGGGCCGAATCGAGCAGATGGCCCAGCTCGGCGCGCTGGTCACGGACTTCACCCTGATCAAGCCGGGTGCGCTGCACCGAGCCAACGGCGGCTACCTGGTGCTCGACGCCCTGCGCCTGCTCCAGGAACCGTACGCGTGGGAGGCGCTGAAGCGCGCGCTGCGGGCCCGCGAGATCCGCGTGGAATCGCCCGTCCAGCTTGCCGGCCTGGCCGGAACCGTGTCGCTCCAGCCGGTGCCGATCCCGCTCGACGTCAAGATCGCGCTGGTCGGCGAGCGCGCCCTGTACTACGCCCTGGCGGCGGGGGACCCCGACTTCCTCGAGCTTTTCAAGGTCGAGGCCGACTTCGAGGAGCGTGTCGACCGCACGGCGGAAACGGACGCGCTCTACGCACGCCTCATCGCGACGCTGGTCCGGCGCGAGCACCTCCGTCCGCTCGATGCCGCCGCCGTGGCGCGGGCGCTCGAGGACTCGTCACGTCGCGCCGGCGACGCGGACAAGCTCTCGACGCACATGCGCAGCCTGTCCGACCTGCTCCGGGAGGCCGATCACTGGGCCGGCGAGGCCGGGCACCCCACGGTCGGGGCGGCGGACATCCAGCAGGCGATCGACGCCCGGCATCACCGGGGCAGCCGCCTGGAGGAGCAGGTGCGCGAGGAGGTCGAGCGCGGCACCGTGCTCATCGCGACCGACGGGCTGGCCGTGGGCCAGGTCAACGGCCTGAGCGTCGTCCAGCACGGGGACCTCTCGTTCGGTCAGCCGTCCCGGATCACCGCCACCGTGCGGCTCGGCCGCGGCGAGGTGGTCGACATCGAGCGCGAGGTCGAGCTGGGCGGCCCGATCCACTCGAAGGGCGTGCTGATCCTGGCGGGTTTCCTGGGCGGCAGGTACTCGGCGGAGCACCCGCTGACCCTGCACGCGAGTCTCGTGTTCGAGCAGTCGTACGGTGGCGTCGAGGGAGACAGCGCGTCGCTCGCCGAGCTGTGCGCGCTCCTGTCGGCGATCTCCGGGCTGCCGATTCGGCAGGACGTCGCGGTCACCGGCTCCGTCAACCAGCTGGGCGTCGTCCAGCCAATCGGCGGCGTCAACGAGAAGATCGAGGGGTTCTTCGACATCTGCGTGGCGCGCGGCCTCAGCGGGACCCAGGGCGTGCTCGTCCCGGCGACGAACCTGTGCAACCTCATGCTCCGCCACGACGTCGTGGAGGCGGCTGCAACGGGCCGGTTCGGCATCTGGGCGGCGCGGACGGTGGACGAGGCGATCGAGCTGCTCACGGGCGTGCCGGCCGGCACGGAGCTGCCGGGCGGCGGCTGGCCGGAGGGCTCGGTCAACGGGCTCGTGGCGCACCGGCTGGAGGATCTCGCGGAGCGTGCACGCGCCTTCCGCACCGGAGCCTAGAATTCGGCGGTGGCACGCGATCCGCACCGTCCGCTCCGTGAAGCCTGGATCGTCAGCGCCGTCCGCACGCCGATCGGGCGGTACGGCGGTGCCCTGAAGGACGTCCGTCCCGACGACCTGGCGGCGATCGTCATCCGGGCCGCGGTCGAGCGCGCGGGGATCCAGCCCGCCCAGGTCGAGGACGTGGTCCTGGGCTGCTCCAACCAGGCGGGCGAGGACAACCGGAACGTCGCGCGGATGGCGAGCCTGCTTGCCGGTTTCCCGGTGGAGGTCGCCGGCCAGACCGTCAACCGGCTCTGCGGATCGGGCCTGCAGGCGATCAACGCCGCGGCCCAGGCGATCATGACAGGCGACGGCGACATCTTCGTCGCGGGCGGCGTCGAGAGCATGACGCGCTCGCCGTGGGTCATGGGCAAGCCGTCGTCGGGGTGGGAGCGCGGCTCCCACGAGATGCAGGACAGCACGCTCGGATGGCGCTTCGTCAACCCGAGGATGCCGCGGGAGTGGACGATCTCGCTGGGCGAGACGGCCGAGAGGGTCGCGGAGGGATGCGGCGTCGGCCGTTCGGAGCAGGATGCGTTCGGTCTGCGAAGCCAGCGGCTGGCGGTGGCGGCCATCGAGGCAGGCACGTTCGACGCGCAGCTGGTGCCCGTGTCCGTGCCCCAGGCGAAGGGCGACCCCATCGTCGTCGATCGTGACGAGCACCCGCGGGCCGACACGTCGCCGGAGGCGCTCGCGAAGCTCCGGCCCGCCTTCCGCCCCGACGGCAGCGTGACCGCCGGCAACAGCTCGGGCATCAACGACGGGGCGAGCGCGCTGGTCCTCGTCGAGGCCGACCGCGGCAGGGAGCTGGGCCTTCGCCCGATGGTCCGGATCGTCTCCACCGCGGTCGCCGGCGTGGATCCCACGGTCATGGGCCTCGGTCCCATCCCCGCGATCCGCAAGGCGCTGGACCGTGCCGGGCTCGCCGTCGGCGACATCGACCTGGTCGAGCTGAACGAGGCGTTCGCCAGCCAGTCGGTCGCGTGCATCCGCGAGCTGCGGCTCGATCCGGAGCGCGTCAACGTCAACGGCGGGGCCATCGCGCTGGGCCATCCGCTCGGTGCGAGCGGGGCCCGGCTCATGACCATGCTCGTGCACGAGATGGGCCGGCGGAACGCCAGGTACGGCCTCGCGGCCCTGTGCATCGGGGTGGGCCAGGGGATCGCGACGATCGTGGAGCGCGTCGAGGGCTGACGAGTTCTGGCAGAACTCTTGTCTAAATCCACGATCACCACTACGATTGGCGGACGAATTTCCATCGCCGTCCCGACGCACCATCCTCCCGGAGGGTCCACCCCCGATGCTGAACACCGAGCCCCAGTCCATCCCGCAGGCGACCCCGCTGCAGCCGGTCGTGCGCCTGACCGACGCCGCGGCGCAGAAGCTGCGCGAACTGACGGCCGAAGAGGCCAACCCCGCCGTGGGCCTGCGGGTCTACGTCTACAGCGGCGGCTGCTCCGGCTACCGCTACGGCATGATGCTGGAGGACCAGCCGACCGCCGAGGATCTCACCATCGAGGCGAGCGGGATCCGGGTGTACGTGGACGGCGAGAGCACGCAGTACCTGACGGGCTCCGAGATCGACTACGTGGACACGCTCATGGGCGCCGGCTTCACGGTGAACAACCCGAATGCGGTCGCGGCCTGCGGCTGCGGCAGCAGCTTCCGCACGGCCGACTCGGCCGGCAGCGCCCACGCCTGCTCCCACTGACACGCCGCCCCTGACGGGGCACTGACCGCCGGTCCGGACTCGAGCCGGACCGCACGCTACCGAAGCCGCCGGCTCCTCCGGCGGCTTCGTCCGTCCGGCCTAGCCCGGTCGCCGGGCGGCGACCGGTCCAGCCGATGGCTACGGCCCCCACGACGAGGGCGGCGCCGACGATCGCCCAGATGGCCTGGCTGCTCATCGGGCTTCCCCCGACGAGCCCGGTGCCCTGGCCGAACCAGAGCAGCCCGACGAGCAGCAGCACGATCGAGACGGCGAGCCGGACACGGTTCATGTCGGATCCTCCTGACGCAGGTGGCCGATGCCCGGCTCGCGTCCTCCGCGGTCAGTGCCGGCGCGTGCGCAGTGGCAGCGTGCCAGCCGCGACCATCGTCACGGCCCCGACGGCCAGGAGCAGGAGCAGCAGGGGCAGGACGCCGCCCGGCCCGTTCCCCGAACCCGAGCTCGTGCTCGTCGGCGGGAGTGATGCGGCCGTCGTCGGCGCTGCCGTCGCCGACGGGCTGCTGGTCACGGCCGCGAGCGCCGCCGCGACGTGCCAGGTTCCGCCGAACGCCGCGATCCCCTCGCCGTTCGTCTGGCCCGCGGCCGTGTCGTGGGCGAAGTAGTAGAGCGGCCGTGAGTCCTGCGTGACCTGCACCGTGCCGTCGCTGCGCACGAACGAGCCGAACGATCCGGCGGCGCCGGCGGGCCCGGTCGTGGTGCCTCCGGGTGCGATCAGCAGCGGCGGCCAGTTCGACAGGCAGGCGCCCGAGCACTTCGTGCCGTTGTTCGGGTCGGATGACAGCGTGTAGAGGGTCATGCCGCCTGGTCCGGTGAGGTACGTGCCGAGGGTTGCGCTGGCGGCCGAGCCGAGCTGGATCGAGGACGGGGCACCGGAGAGGGCGGCCACGAGCCAGGTCCCCTCGAACGCCTTGATGCCCTGGCCGTTCGTGTCGCCCGAGACGGTGTCATGGGCGAAGTAGAAGAGCGGGCGGCCGTCGTAGGTCACCTGCGTCTGGCCGGTGTCGGCGCGGACGACCGTCGCGAAGGTGCCGGTGGCGCCCGACGGCCCGGTCACCGTGCCTCCCGGGGCGACGAGCAGCGGCGGCCAGTTGGCGAGGCAGCCGCCCGTGCACGTGCCCCCCGTGGACGTGTCGGACGAGAGGGTGTAGAGGGTCATGCCGTTCGGCCCGACCAGGAACGACCCGAGGGTTCCGGTGGAGCCCGACGCCAGCGCGAGCGAGGCCGGGACGCTGGCCGCGGGCGACGCGCTCGCGGTGGCGACGACCGGCGTCGCCGTCGGGTATACGACCGCCAGCGCCGGACCGGCGGCAAAGGCGGCGATCATCAGCGGGATCGACACGAAGAGGGCCGGCAATGCCAGGCGCCTCGTCCAGGCTGGGTGGCGCATCGGGAAATGACTCCTCCGGCGTGGGGCGGCCAGGGACGCGTTCGCGAATGCCGCCATGAGTCGTCCTACGCCGCCCGGTGGCCCGCGGTTTCGCGTCTACCAGGAATCGCCCCGAAGCGCTCCGCCGGGAATCGCCGAGGCGATCCGCTAGGAGTCGCTGAAGCGCTCCTCCTGCCAGGGGTCGCCCTCGTTGTGGTAGCCGTAGCGCTCCCAGAAGCCGGGCACGTCGTGGTCGAGCAACTGGAGGCCGCGGATCCACTTGGCGCTCTTCCAGAAGTAGCGCTTCGGCACCACGAGGCGAAGCGGGTAGCCGTGATCCGGTTCGAGCGGCTCGCCGGCGTACGTATCGGCCAGCAGCACGTCGTCGTCCCGGAGCACGTCGAGCGGCAGGTTCGCCGTGTACCCCTGCTCGCAGTGCGCGAGGACGACGCGCGCGGACGGCTTCGGCCGTACCAGGTCGAGGATCGCGGCCATCGACACGCCGGAGAACTCGGCGTCGAGCTTGCTCCATCGCGTGACGCAGTGGATGTCGCAGTGGACCGTCGCGCGGGGCAGCGCCTGGAACGCCTCCCACGACAGGTCCAGGGGCTGCTCGACCTCGCCCCAGACCTTGAAGTCCCAGGTGGCGAGGTCCGTGCGCGGCACGGAGCCGTAATGGAGCACCGGCCACTTCTCGGTCAGGTACTGCCCCGGCGGGATGCGGCGACGCTGATCCTCGGAAGGGCGGGGACGTCCGAACAGCCGGTCCATCGCTGCATCATACCGGCCGCGCGGCACCGCTCCGGTCTGCGCGGCACCGTCCCGGTCGCGCGCCGCCGCTCCGGCCGCGCGGCCTTGCGCGGCACCGTCCCGGTCGCGCGCCACCTCCCCGGCGGCGGGTCAGGCCTCGTCGAGCCCGCGAAGGATCGCCCGCAGGATGAAGCGCGACGCCTCGCCGCTCTTGCCACCCAGCCGCTGGCCGTCCTCCTGGACGAGTGCCAGACGCAGGTCGCCGACCGCCTGGTCGAGCAGGGGCGTCCGCTCGAGCTCGCCGGCCGCGAATGCCTCGTCCAGCCGGTCGAGCGCAAGCCGGGCGTTGTCGGTCGGGTGCCCCTTCGCCTCCGCCAGCGCGCGGATCTGCGCCCGCGCTCGCTCGGCCATCTCCCCCTGCGTCGCCACGCCGGTCCCTACCGGCGGCCGTACCGGAGCGACGCCGCGACCCCGGACCGGCCCTCGCCGTCCCTGGAGTGGCCGCGCCACTCGCTCTCGAGGATGCCCATGTGGATCTCGTCCCAGTAGGAGCCGTCGCGCCAGACGGCCTCGCGGGACCTGCCCTCGACCCGGAACCCGACCTTCTCGTACGCCCGGACCGCGCGCGTGTTGAACTCGAACACGCTCAGCCCGACGCGGTGGATCCCCAGGGACTCGATGGCGTGGCCCACCATGATGGTCGTCGCCTCCGTGCCCAGCCCGCGCCCCCAGCAGTCGTGCTCGCCGATCGTGATGTGGAAGAGCACGCTGCCGTTCTCCGGATCGAGCGCGCTGAGCGTGGTCGTGCCGATCAGGCGCTCGTCCTCCACGAGGTGGATCGCGTAGGCGAACGCGTCGTTGGCCAGCAGCCGGGCCTGGAAGAACCGCCGCACCTCGTCGTCCGAGACCGGCCCCACCTGGAATCGTGTCAGTCGTGCGACCTCGGGATCCCGGTACCAGCGGAGGACGGCCGGGTACTGGTCGGGGCGGTGTCGCCGGAGCACGACGCGGCGCCCGGCGAGGGTCTCTGGGTGCCAGCCGGCGGGATCGACGTCGAGGGCCATCGCGAATTGATGCTATACCATCGGGCTCATGCGGCGGTGGGCTGAGACCGCGTCGGACGTGGCGGCCACATCGCGGACGTCGGAGAAGACGTCCATCCTGGCCGCGTACCTCCGGTCCCTCGATCCCGACGCGCTGCCCGTGGCCTGCGTCTTCTTCACCGGGCGGCCGTTCCCCGCCTCGGACCCGCGATCGGTGGGGGTGGGCTGGGCGGCCGTGCGGCAGGCCGTCGAGCGGGCGGCGGACGCGGAGGCGGGGGCGTTCGGCCGGGCGTACGACAGGTACAGCGATCCGGGGCGGGCCGCGTTCGAGCTGCTGGCCGCACGGGATGCCCGCCGTGCCGGCGAAACCACGGCGCGACCCGAGCCGACTCTGCCCCACCCGGCCCTGCCCGAGCCGCCCCTGCCCCACCCGACCCCGCCCGAGCCGACGCTGCCCGAGGTCCAGGCAGCGTTCGCGGCGATCGTCGAGGCCCGGCGGCCCGCTGCCCGCGTCGACCTCCTGGCTCGGCTGCTCGACCGCCTCGACCCGCTGGCGGCGATGTACGTGATCAAGGTGCTCAGCGGGGAACTGCGCATCGGCCTGCGCGAGGGTCTCGTCGAATCGGCGATCGCGAGCGCGTTCGGCCGGCCCGTGGCGGCGGTGCGGCACGCCCTGATGGCGAGCGGCGACGTCGGCGAGGTGGCACGTCTCGCGCGCGAGGACCGGCTCGACGAGGCGCGTCCGGTCATGTTCCGGCCCCTGCAGCCGATGCTTGCATCGCCGGCCCGCGACGCCGAGGAGATCGCGGCCCGGCTCGGGCCGCCACTCTGGGCGGAGGACAAGTACGACGGCATCCGGGCGCAGCTGCACAAGCTCGGGCCGGTCGTGCGCCTGTACAGCCGCGACCTCCACGACGTGACGCGCCAGTTCCCGGAGGTGGCCGAGGAGGCCGCGTCTCTGCGATGGGACGGCATCCTCGACGGCGAGCTCCTCGCGATGGACCGGGGACGCATCCTGCCCTTCGCCCGGCTGCAGAACCGGCTCGGGCGCACCGCTCCATCGCCGGCCATGCTCGAGGCCGTTCCGGCCGGATACGTCACGTTCGACGCCATCGCGCTCGCCGACGCACCCGGCGGTCCGGTCGTTCCGCTGCTGGACGTCCCGCTCGCCGAACGGAGGGCGCGGCTCGAGGCGCTCGAGCTTCCGGAACGCATCGTCGCGGGACATCTCGAGCGTGTCGCGTCGGCCCGTGAGCTCGACGAGGCGTTCGACGCGGCGCGGGCGCGGGGCAACGAGGGGCTGGTGGTCAAGGACCCCGCGAGCGGCTACACGCCGGGTCGCCGCGGGCTGGCGTGGCTCAAGCTGAAGAAGGCGCTCGCGACGCTCGACTGCGTCGTCGTGGGCGTCGAGGTCGGGCACGGAAAGCGTCATGGCGTGCTGTCCGATTACACATTCGCGGTGCGCGACGACCGGCCCGGACGCGAGGGGAACCTGGTGACCGTCGGGAAGGCCTACAGCGGGCTCACGGACGCGGAGATCGCGGAGATGACGGCGTGGTTCGAGGCGCACACGCTGAAGCAGCTCGGGCGCTTCCGGCTGGTCGAGCCCACCGTCGTCGTCGAGGTCGCGTTCGACCGGGTGCAGGCATCGACGCGGCACGCGTCGGGGTTCGCCATGCGGTTCCCGCGAATCGCGCGCCTGCGGACCGACAAGGCGGCCACGGAAGCCGACACGCTCTCCATGGTCGCCTCCCTTGCGACCTGACCTGCACGTCTTCCCGCCGCGCCCGCGGAATCGCATACTCTGACCATGGAGAACCTCGTCTTCCGCCGCGACGAGACGCAGCCGCACCCGGACGTCGACTTCGGCACGGGCAGGACGCGCCAGCTCGTCCTGTTCACCGACGCATTCGTGATCCGCGGCAGCCTGCGGACCATGGCCCGCCGCCTGTCCGACGCCCTGAACACCGCCGAGGAAGGCTTCTTCGTGATGGAGGACGTCACGTTCGAGGAGCACGGCACGGGCGGCGCGCTGGAGCACGCCGGCTACGCGCAGGTGAACCTCGCGACGGTGCTCTTCGCCTACGAGCCGGGCGACGCGGTCACGACGCCTCCCGAGCTGCGGACGGTGAAGGTGGCGCAGCCGGCCCTGGTCAGCCTGCCGCCCTTCCGGGTGGTCGGCGACATCCACGTGCTTCCCGAGCGGGAGCTGCGGCACGCCCTGCACGAGCTCGTTGGCCGATTCGTCCCGATCACCGACGCGACGTACTGGTCCGACGGCCTCCACATTCCGCGTACCCAGGTGTCCATGCTCGCGTTCAATCACGAGCGCTCCCAGATCCTGGCGCCGTACGGCGTTTCAGACGCCGGCGACTGACAGGAAGGGTCGCCGCGGCGCGGGTCAGCGGTTGAGCGGCAGGCGTCAGCGGTTGAGCGGCAGGTCCATGCGCGGGCCCCATTCCGCCCAGCCCGCGTCGTAGACCGCGACATCCGAGTAGCCGACGAGCGCGAGCGCGAGCGCGACCTTGCTCGCCCCGATCCCGGTCGCGTCGTAGACGATCACGCGACGGCCACGGGACAGCCCGGCGCGGGCGAAGATCGCCGCGAGGGCGTCGGGTTGCAGGAAGTGCTGGCCGTCCTCGGCGGTGACGGCCGCGGCCGGCACGTTGACCGAGGCGGGCAGGCGTCCGAGCCGGGCGGTATCCCCCTGCTGGCCCGCGAAGTCGGCCGGACCGCGCGCATCGACGAGGTCCACGTCGCTCGATCCGACGAGCCCGCGCATGTCCGACGTCGACAGGCGGCGCCGCGGGTCCAGGCGGGGCGTGAAGGTAACCGGCTCGGGGGCGAGCTGGGCGGTGGTCGAGGGACGGCCGCTCCCGACCCAGGCCGGCCAGCCCCCGTCCAGGACGCGGGCCGACGCGCACCCGTATGTCTGCAGGCTCCACCACACGCGGCTGGCGTACAGCGATCCGGTGTCGTCGTAGCAGACGACCGAGGTTCCGTCGCCCACGCCGGCGCGCGACATGGCGGCGGCGAACCGCTCGGGTCCGGCCAGCTGGAGCGGCGTGGGATCCTCCGGGTCGACCAGGTCGGTCATCCAGTCGAGGAACACGGCGCCCGGGATGTGCGCGTCGGCGAAGAGCCGGTGAGCGCTCGAGTCGGGCCGCCACCGGCAATCCAGCACGCGCACGGACGCGCGCGGGATGTGCTCCGCGACCCAGTCGACGGAGGCGAGCAACTCCGGCCGGACGAAGGCTGGCGGCATGGCCGGTATCATACCGGGCGATGGACCGGCCGGGCCCCGAGGAACAGGCGAGGGTCGAGCAGGCGCGGGCGCAGCTCCCGGCCCTGGAGTCCTCGATCTACCTGAACAGCGGTACCTCCGGGCCGATCCCGTCCGTCTCGGACGAGGCCATGCGCCAGCAGCTGGACTATGAGCTGCGGTACGGCCGCGGCGGCCAGGACGCGTACGAGGACCTGGTGGGCCGGATCGCGGAATGCCGCGCGGTCGTGGCGGCCGTGCTGCACGCGTCTCCGGAATCCGTGGCGCTGACACGGTCCACGACCGACGGCCTCAACGTGGCCGCCTGGAGCATCGACTGGCGGCCGGGCGACGAGGTCGTCACGACGAGCCTCGAGCACATCGGGCTGCTCGCGCCTCTCGCCGCGCTCGCCGACCGTGGCGTGCAGGTCCGCGTGGCAGACGTCGGCGACGGCGGCGACGACGACCGGACAGTGGCCGCGATCACCGCCCTGACCGGATCGCGCACCCGGCTGATTGCCGCCTCCCACGTGTCCTGGCTCACGGGGGCGGTGCTGCCCGTCGGGCGGATCGTCGAGGTCGCCCGCAGTGCTGGTGCCTGGTCCGTGGTCGACGGCGCGCAGTCGGCCGGTACGATCGACGTCGACCCGCCCTCGATCGGCGCCGACTTCTATGCGATCCCGGCGCAGAAGTGGCTGCTCGGCCCGGAGGGCATGGGCGCGCTCTGGGCCTCGCCGCGCGCCATCGCCGAGGCGCGCCAGCCTTACGCGGCGTGGTGGACGACGGACGAGACCACGGCGCATCCCGGGCGATGGCCTCGACGTGCGCCTGCGGCCCTGGTCCGATGCCCGGCGCTTCGACACGGCCGGGTTCCATCGGCCGTCCGTGGTCGGTTTCGCGCGGAGCGCCGGATGGCTCGCGATGCACGTCGGGCTGCCGTGGATGCACGAGCGGGGGCCGCGGCTCGCGGCGCTCGTGGCCGCGGGCCTCGCGTCGATTCCTGGCGTGTCCGTGATCACCCCTCGTGCGCACATGGCCACGCTCGTCGCGTTCCGCATCGCGGGCTGGCCGGCCCCCGATGCCCTCGATGCGCTCCAGCGGCGCGCCTTCGCGGTGCTGCGGACGCTGCCGGACGTGGACGCGCTGCGGGCGAGCGTGGGATGGTTCAACTCCGAGGCCGAGCTGGACCGCTTCCTCGAAACGGTCGAGGAGGTGGCCTCGCACACGCCCGCGACGTTCCCGCGGCGCGCCGAGTTGACGATCCTCGGCGAGTGACGCACGCATGAGGAACAGTGGCGACACGGGCCACCGTGAACGATCCTGGCTCGAGATCCGCTGGCGCCAGTTCCGCAACGCCCCGACCCCGGTCTGGCGTGCGGTCGTCGCGGATGCGACGGTTGCGGCGGTGGGCGGAGCGGCGCTGCTGGCGTACGACATCGCGCTCGACCACGGGGCGACGCTGCCGGGCGGCGACCTGCGGCCGCTCGGGGTGGCCCTGTTCGTGCTGCTCGTCGCCGTCGTCGGAAGCCTGGCCACGTACCTGTGGGTGCCGTTGCCCTCCGGCTCGGGCGGCAGGCGCCGGCGCACGGCGTGGAGCGGGATGCTGGGGCTGTTCGCGTCGCTCCCGGTTGCGTACCTCGCGCTCGTCCTCGTGTTCCAGGTGCTCAGGCCGCTTCTCGGCTGAAGCGGGCGATTGGCGCCTCCCGCCCGAAGCGGGCCGCTCCTCGGCTGAAGCGGGCGCAGCCCCGGCGCTCGTGCCCGACACCGCCGGCGTTGCTCCCGACGCGCGCGTCCTCTGTGATGCGGCTGGCACGCACGGCGACGGCGGAGCGCACGTCCGTGCCCCCGGCATGCGCTTCGATACCCGCATTGCATCAGCGGGAGGACGAGGATGGACACCAACCTCCTCATCGCGATCGCCGTCCTCGTGGTGCTGGTCGTCATTGCCGCCTGGCTGTTCGAACGGCAGCAGCGGACCGACCGGCTCAAGAGGCAGTTCGGACCCGAGTACGAGCGGACCGTCCGAACTGCCGGTGGGACGGCGCGCGGGGAGACTGCACTCGAAGCCCGTCGGCGGCGCGTCGCGCAACTGGACATCCGCCCCCTCGATCCCGAGGAGCGGGGTCGATTCTCCGAACGATGGCGGGCCGTTCAGACCCGGTTCGTGGACGACCCGGGCGGCGCGGTCGGAGATGCCGACGCGCTCGTCGGAGAGGCGATGCAGGCGCGAGGCTACCCGGTCGGGGACTTCGACCAGCGGGCGGCCGACGTGTCGGTCGATCACCCGGCGGTGGTGGACCACTACCGCCGCGCACACGAGGTGGCGGAGCGACTCCGGGACGGCCGCGTGACCACCGAGGACCTGCGCCGGGCGATGGTCGACTACCGCGCCCTGTTCGACGACCTGCTCACACCCGGCGAGGCGCCGGCCCAGGAAACCGCCATGAACCCCGGCCAGGAGGCACGATGACGACGTTCGCTGATCGAGCGCACGACCATCTCCGCGACGATCCGCCGCTCAGCACCGCCGACATGGCACAGGCGAGTGGCCGGGCGCAGGTCGACACGACGCATGCCCGGGCCTCCTCGAGTCCGTCGCGGGCGGCTTCGAGCCCCTCGGACGCACCCAGCCGGACGGCCCGGCCCGGCCCCGAACCTATGCCGGTCGGACCCGTCGGGACGGATCCGGGCGCCGCGCCCGCACCCGGTCCCGGTCCGGCAGCCCCGGCTTCCGCCGGCGAGCCGCCCGCCGTCGCCACGCCCGCAGCAGGCGCATCCGCTGCCACCTCGGCTGCCGCAAGCTCCGACGACGACGGACGCACGCCGCTCTTCACCGACGAGCTCTCGTCTCAGTTCCGTTCCCGCTGGACCGACGTACAGGCCGGGTTCGTCGACGAGCCGCGCAGCGCGGTCGAGCAGGCGGACGGCCTCGTCGCCGAGGTCATGCAGCAGCTGGCCAAGTCGTTCGCCGACGAGCGCACGCGGCTCGAGGCCGAGTGGGAGCGCCAGGGAGACGTCTCGACCGAGGATCTGCGGCAGGCGCTGCGGCGGTACCGTTCCTTCTTCGACCGCCTGCTCACGCTCTGAACGGCACCCCCGGGCCGAGGGTGGCCGGGACTCCGACAGCGACCGCCGTTGCGCTGCCCTTCGCGTCGCGAACGGGACGCGCGATCAGCCAGGTTTGCATTGGGGCGCCAGCGGCGGCATGGGCCTCGACCCGGCAGAATGGCGCGGTGGACGTAACGCACGTGTTCGCCGGGCTCGCGGTCTCGGATTTCGCCGCGGCCTGCGACTGGTACGGGCGCCTGTTCGGCTCGCCGCCCGCAGTTCTGCCGAGAGATGGCGAGGCCGTGTGGCATCCCGTCGCGTCCGCGTCGGTCTACATCACAAGGGATCCGGGACGGGCCGGCCACGGTCTCCTGACCGTCGCCGTGAAGGATCTCGACGGGCAGCGTGTCGATCTCGCCCGCCGCGGGATCGTCTTCGGCGAGAACGCAGAACTCAACGGGATGCGAACGCTGCTCGTCACGGACCCTGAGGGCAACATGATCAAGTTCTTCGAGGACCCGGCCCACCCGTAGCCGCGGCCGTGGCCGCAGCAGGGATGCTGACGAGCGAGGGCTGCACGTGGCGCGCCGACCCTCGCCCTGCACGGATGGTCTGGTAGGGGAGGGTGGACTCGAACCACCAACCGGGGCTGTATAAGAGCCCTGCTCTGACCAATTGAGCTACTCCCCCGCCGACAGGATAGTCCCCGGGTCACGGCACGGTCATGGGCGTGCTTGACCGGAGTGCGGCATTAAGGAAACTTGATCGATGCGACGCCGCGCCACGATCGGCGCGAGCGACCATCGAACCGTCCGGCGCGTGCCGGTCGGTTGCGAACCTTCGACGAGGGGAAGATGACACGAGGTCGCCTGGCGTCCCTGTCCCTGGCAGCGCTCCTGCTCCTGTCGGCCGTCGCGCCCGGCGGCGTGCTGGCGGCGAGCTTCTCGATTACCACGCCGTATCCCGCCGTGACCGTCCAGGCCGGCAACACGGTGACGTTCGACCTGACGGTGACGACGCCGTCGCCGGAGCGGGTGAACCTGGCGGTCAGCGGCGTGCCCTCCGGGTGGACGGGGACGATCACGGGCGCCGGCAACTCGATCGATGCGGTCTACACGGGCGGCACGACGCCGCCGGCGGTCCAGCTGTCGGTCAAGGTGCCGCAGGATGCGGCGGCGGGAACGCAGACCATCACGGTCACCGCCACGGCGTCCGAAGGCACCCGCACCCTGCCGATCTCGGTCCGCGTCGAGAGCGGAGCCGGCGGTGGCGTCAAGCTCACGACGGACTTCGCGAAGCTGTCCGGCACGGCGAGCAGCACGTTCACCTACAGCCTCACGCTCGAGAACAACGGCACGCAGCAGCAGACGTTCACGCTGCAGGGGCAGGGTCAGGCGGGCTGGCAGGTGGAGGTCCACCCGTCGGGCAACGCCCAGGCCCTCACCGACACCGTCGCGGGCGGCAGCACGGACACGCTCACGGTCACCGTGACACCTCCGAGCTCGGCGCCCGCGGGTGCGTACCCCATCCAGGTGACGGTCGCGGCCGGCTCGCAGACGGCGCAGGTCCAGCTCGAGGCCGACGTGACCGGGTCGCCGGCGCTGACGCTGTCCACGCCGAACCAGGTGCTGAACGCCCAGGTCACGTCGGGCGGCACCGGCACCGTGTCGTTGATCGTGACGAACAGCGGCTCCGTCCCGCTGTCCGACGTGACGCTCTCGTCGACGCCCCCGAGCGGCTGGAACGTCACGTTCTCCCCCTCCTCCATCGCCTCGATGGCGCCCGGCGACACGGCAACGGTGACGGCGACGATCCATCCGTCCAGCGACGCGCTGACCGGCGACTACGACGTGACGATGACGGCGAGCGGCGGCGGCGCCAGCCAGAGCGTGGACATCCGGACCACCGTCCAGACCTCGCCGCTGTGGGGCTTCGTCGGGCTGGCCCTGATCGCCGTCGTGCTGGTCGGACTCGGCTGGGTCTTCCGCCGGTACGGCCGGCGCTGACCGTGCGTTCGAAGAGCAGCCGGGCCGAGCGCCCCGGCAGGGAAGGGCCCGTCCGCGGGACCACCGCCTCGGATCGCCCGGCCTCGGATCGCCCCGCTGGTGCACATCGCGCTGGTGAAAGGCCGGACCGTGAGCGCGACACCGCGACCGGCGAGAGTGTCCGCGACGATTCCACGCGCGGCGCGGGCGAGTCCGTCATCCGTGCGCGCGCGCTCACCAGGCGATACGGCGACATCCTGGCGGTCGACCACCTCAATCTCGACGTCCGGGCCGGCGAGGTCTTCGGCCTGCTCGGCCCGAACGGGGCAGGCAAGACCACCACGATTCTGATGCTCCTGGGCCTTTCGGAGCCGACCGAGGGACACGCCGAGGTGGCAGGCTTCGACCCGACCCGTGCGCCCCTGGAGGTCAAGCGCCGGGTCGGCTACATGCCCGACGAGGTGGGGTTCTACGGCGGGCTGACGGGCCGGCAGAACCTCCGGTACACGGCCCGACTGAACCGCATCGAGGCGGGCCTGATCGAGCCCCGGCTCTCCGATCTTCTCGCCCAGGTCGGCCTGGCGGACGTGGCGGACCGTGCCGTCGAGACGTACTCGCGCGGCATGCGCCAGCGGCTCGGGCTGGCCGACGCCCTGGTGAAGGACCCGTCCGTGGTCGTCCTCGACGAGCCGACGACGGCGATCGACCCGGCGGGCGTCGCGGACGTGCTCGACCTGATCCGCTCGATCGCCCGGGACCGCGGAGCGGCCGTCCTCCTGTCCAGCCACCTCCTGCACCAGGTCCAGCAGGTGTGCGACCGGGTCGCCATCTTCGTCTCGGGGAAGGTCGTGGCGCAGGGAACGATGCGTCGCCTGGCCGAGCAGATGGCCGGCGACAGGGTGGAGCTCGAGGTCGGGCTCGAGGGACCAGCCGACGAGGTCGAGGGTGTCCTGCGCTCCGTCGAGGGCGTGCGCGACGTCTCGCACGACGAGCACGACCCGCGGCTCTGGCGCGTGACGGGCGCGCGCAGCCTCCAGGCAGGACTCGCAGCCGCGCTCGTGGCACGCGGCATGGGCGTGTGGCACCTGCGCCGCCTGGGCGACGACCTGGACGAGATCTACATGCGCTACTTCGCGAAGGAGGATGCCGGCAATGGCCGCGCAGCCTGAGGCGATCGTTCCGGCCCCGGCGCGCCCCCGGAGACGCCGGACGCGGCGGCCGGGTTCGGCTGGCCCGGGTTCGGCCGGACGGGCCACGCGCATGCCCGGTGGCGGATGGCGGGTCATTGCCGACAAGGAGTTCGGCGATCACGTCCTGAGCGTGCGGCTGTTCATCCTCATCGCGCTCATGGGTCTCGCGGCGGTTGCGGCCGTCTACTCCACGACGACCTTCGTCCGCACGAACGCGCAGCAGGCTGCCGGCTCCACCGGCCTCTTCGTGCTGCTGTTCAGCGCGCAGTCCCCCTCGTCGCAGATCCCTGCCTTCGCGACGCTGGTGGGACTGCTGGGTCCGCTTCTCGGGATCGCATTCGGCTTCGACGCGATCAACGGCGAGCGGTCGGAGAGGACCCTGCCGCGCCTCGTCTCGCAGCCGATCTACCGCGACGACGTCATCAACGGCAAGTTTGCGGCCGGCATCGCCGCGATCGCGCTCGTTCTCTCCGCCATCGCGATCCTCGTCTCGGGGTTCGCGTTCTTCGAGCTGGGGATCGTCCCGGGCCCGGACGACGTGGCGCGCGTCGTGGCGTGGGTCGTGGTGACCGTGATCTACATCGGGTTCTGGCTCGCCTTCGCCATGCTGTGCTCGGTCGTGATGCGGCGCGCCGCGACCTCCGCCCTGACCGCCATCTCCGTCTGGCTGGTGCTGACGCTCTTCGCGTCGCTGCTCACCGGCATCGCCGCCGATGCGCTGTCGCCCGTGCCGGCGAACCCGACGCTCGACCAGCAGGTGGCCAACGCGCAGCTCCAGCTCGACCTGTCGCGGATCTCCCCCGGCGAGCTGTACAGCGAGGCGACGGCCTACCTGCTGGATCCCACGGTGCAGAGCGTGGGCATCGTCCTGCCGTCCCAGCAGTCCGCCGCGCTGCCCACGATCCTCCCCGTCGAGCAGAGCCTGCTGCTGGGCTGGCCGCAGGCGGTCGCTCTCGTGGCGCTGACCGTCGTCTGCTTCGGCGCCGCCTACGTGGCGTTCATGCGCCAGGAGGTGCGCGCCTGACGGTGGACCCGGGCGCCTGCCTTGCGCTCAGCGTGCGCCGAGCAGATCGCGCACCTCGTGGGCGATCTGCAGGTCCTCGCGTGCCGCGATCACGAGCGTCCTGACGGCCGCGCCGTCGGCCGAGATGTCGCGATCTCCCGAGCCGGCGTTGGCGGCGCGTCTCGACCGCGACCCCCAGGAACCCGAGGCCTTCGGCGGCGCGCTCGCGGATCGGCGGCGAGTTCTCGCCGACGCCTCCCGTGAACACGAGGACGTCGAGTCCGTCCATGGCCGCGGCCATCTTCGCGATGTCGCCGCGGAGCCGGTGCAGGTAGACGCCCAGGGCGAGGGAGGCGGCCTCGTCGCCGGACCCGGCCCGCTGCAGGATCGACCGCATGTCGGCGGTGCCGGTCAGGCCCAGCAGCCCCGACCGGTGCTCGAGGGCCGCCGCGAGCTCCGCGGGCGGCAGTCCGACGTGCTCCTCGAGCCACAGGACCAGGCCCGGATCCACGGACCCTGAGCGGGTGGCCATGACCAGGCCCTCGAGCGGCGTGAATCCCATGGTCGTGTCCACGGAGTGGCCGCCGCGGACGGCGGCCAGGGAGGCGCCGGCGCCCAGGTGACAGGTCACGATGCGCAGATCCTCGATCGGCCGCCCGATGATGTCCGCGGCCCGGCGCGAGGCCCAGGCGTGGGACAGGCCGTGGAAGCCGTAGCGGCGCAGGTCCCATCGCTCGCGCCATTCGGCCGGCAGCGCGTACGTGGCCGCCTCCGGCGGGATCCCGGCGTGGAACGCCGTGTCGAAGCAGGCGACGGCGGGGACGTCGGGCAGCGCGCGGCTGACGACGTCGAGCGCGGCCAGTGACTTGGGCTGGTGGAGCGGCGCGAGGTCCGTGAGCGCCTCCAGGCGGGCGCGGACGGACGGGTCGATGCGGACGGGCGCGGAGTAGAGCCGACCACCGTGCACGATGCGGTGGCCGACCGCGTCGACCGGTCCGAACGAGTCGATCGCCGGAGACACCGCCGTCTCGTCCGCGTGCCCGCGCGGGGCAGGCAGGTCGGCCGTGCCGGCGACCCGATCGTCGGCGTCCAGGAGGCGGAGCTTGAGGCTGCTGGACCCGGCGTTGACGACGAGCACGCGCACGGCGATCCCTCGCTCAGTACGGCCAGGTCCAGTCCCTGACCTCGGGACTGTCCTCGCCCTCCACGCGCGTGTATGCACGCGCCTGGAGCCGCCGGTCGGCCATCAGCTGGCGCACGTGGCCGCCCCGCGACGCCAGGCCGGGCACCCGGTCGATCACGTCCATGACGAGGTGGAACCGGTCGAGGTCGTTGAGCATGACCATGTCGAACGGCGTGGTCGTGGTGCCCTCTTCCTTGTAGCCGCGCACATGGATGTTGGCGTGATTCCGCCGCCGATACGTGAGCCGGTGGATCAGCCAGGGGTAGCCGTGATGCGCGAACACCACCGGCCGGTCGACGGTGAAGAGCGAGTCGAACTCGCCGTCGGAGAGGCCGTGCGGGTGCTCGGTGGACGGCTCGAGGCGCATCAGGTCGACGACGTTCACGACGCGCACCTTGAGGTCGGGCAGGTGCTGGCGGATCAGATCCACGGCGGCCAGGGTCTCGAGCGTGGGGACGTCGCCGCAGCAGGCCATCACCACGTCGGGCTCGCCGCCCTGGTCGTTACTGGCGAAGTCCCAGATCCCGATCCCCCGCGTGCAGTGGAGGATGGCCTGGTCCATCGAGAGCCAGTTCAGAGAGGGCTGCTTGCCTGCGACGATCACGTTCACGTACTGGCGGCTGCGCAGGCAGTGGTCCGCGACCGACAGGAGGCAGTTCGCGTCGGGCGGCAGGTACACCCGGACGACCTCGGCCTTCTTGTTGACGACGTAGTCGATGAACCCCGGGTCCTGGTGGCTGAACCCGTTGTGGTCCTGGCGCCAGACGTGGGAGCTGAGCAGGTAGTTGAGCGACGCGATCGGCCGGCGCCAGGGGATCCGGTTCGTCGTCTCCAGCCACTTGGCGTGCTGGTTGAACATCGAATCGATGATGTGGATGAACGCCTCGTAGCAGTCGAACAGGCCGTGGCGGCCCGTCAGGAGGTAGCCCTCGAGCCACCCCTGGCAGAGATGCTCGGACAGGACCTCCATGACCCGGCCCCGCGGGGCGACGTGGTCGTCCGTGGGCAGGATCTCGCCGTCGAAGGCGCGGTCCGTGACCTCGAACACCGCGCCCAGGCGGTTGGAGGCGGTCTCGTCCGGGCCGAAGAGGCGGAACGTCTCCTGGTTCCGGCCGATCACGTCCCGCAGGAACGTGCCCAGGACGCGCGTCGGCTCGGCGCGGGTGGTGCCGGGCCGCTCCATCGCGACCGCGTAATCGCGGAAGTCCGGCATCGAGAGATCGCGGAGCAGCAGCCCGCCGTTCGCGTGGGGGTTCGCGCTCATGCGCTGCCAGTCCCGCGGGGGGAGCGCCTGCAGTTCCGGCACCAGCGATCCGCGCTCGTCGAAGAGCTCCTCCGGCCGGTAGCTCTTCATCCAGCGCTCGAGCAGCGCCGTGTGTTCGGGGTTGCCGCGCACCTCGCTCATGGGCACCTGGTGGGAGCGCCACGACCCCTCGGCCTGCTTCCCGTCCACCTCCTTTGGCCCGGTCCAGCCCTTCGGCGTCCGGAGCACGATCATCGGCCAGGTGGGACGCGCGGTCTCGCCGCGCTCGCGGGCGCCGCGCTGGATGTCGTGGATCTCGCGCACGCAGTCGTCCAGGACCGACGCCAGCCGCTGGTGGACCGCCGCGGGGTCGTCGCCTTCGACGAAGTACGGGTGGTAGCCGTGCCCCTCGAACAGCTTCTGGAGCTCGTCGTGCGGGATGCGCGCGAGCACGGTCGGGTTGGCGATCTTGTACCCGTTGAGGTGCAGGATCGGCAGGACGGCGCCGTCGGTGAGCGGGTCCAGGAACTTGTTGCTCTGCCAGCTGCCGGAGAGCGGGCCGGTCTCCGCCTCGCCGTCGCCCACGACGCAGCACACGAACAGGTCGGGATTGTCGAACGCGGCGCCGAACGCGTGCGAGATGGCGTAGCCGAGCTCCCCTCCTTCGTGGATCGAGCCGGGCGTCTCCGGGGCCACGTGGCTCGGGATGCCGCCGGGGAACGAGAACTGGCGGAACAGCCTCCGCATCCCGTCCTCGTCCTGGGTGATGCTCGGGTAGACCTCCGAGTATGTGCCCTCCAGGTATGCGTTGGCGACGATGCCGGGTCCGCCGTGGCCGGGGCCGATCACGTAGATCGCGTCGAGGCCCCAGTTGCGGATCGCGCGGTTCATGTGCGCGTAGATGAGGTTCAGGCCGGGGGTCGTGCCCCAGTGGCCGAGGAGCCTCGGCTTGATCTGTGCCGGCTGTAGGGGCTCACGCAGCAGCGGGTTGTCGAGCAGGTAGATCTGGCCCACCGACAGGTAGTTGGCCGCCCGCCAGTAGGCGTCGATCAGGCGGAGCTCGTCGCTCGAGAGCGGTCCACCGGGGCCTCCGGACGTGATGGCTGCATCCTGCATGCGCTGCACCGCCTTTCGCCGCACGTGCCGCTGGCGCGGAGATCGGCCGCCGCCGTCCGGTTGCTCATGGGGCAGTCGAGGGCACGATCGGCCTCGACGAGTGTACGCGTGACGCGACGCTCATCCCATGCGGTTCTGCGAGAGCCGCTGGCGCCGAGCTTGCGCCGAGCCGCGCCCTGCGGTCCCCGAGCCGGTCGTTGCCGAGCCGAACAGCCGGCGCGTATCGGCTGTCCGGCCTGGATTCGCGGCCCTTTCCTGCAGGTCGCGTCCGAGGGGAAACGTATGTCGGGTCGAAGCGGCCGGCAGCGGGTCCGGACGTCCGGTGGATGCGGAGTCGCTCGCCAGTCCGAGCGTGGCCGAGCACGAGATCGAGGGTCTCGAGCGCGGCAGCATACGGCCGCGCAGCCCCGAGCACGCTCGCAACCGACATACGGTTCTGCGGGAGCGCGAATTGCATGAAATGGCCGGTGGCCGCGTGCGGCGCCTTGGTCCGCCTTGCCGCACCGCTCGGGCCACGTCGCCGCCACCGCGTGGCGGCGCCTTGCAGCCAGCCGCCAGCGCGCAGTCAGCCTTGCCGAGGCAGACGGTTGCCCGCGCGCCCGACCCCGGGCGTCCCAGCTGCTATGGAACGAGCGCCACCAGGCAGGTGGGCCCGCCGTCGGCGCGGGCGAACTCGTCCAGGTCGAGCTCCACCACCGTCTCGCCGGCGTCCCGGAGTGCGTCGCCGGTCCGCGGGTGCCCGCTCGCCATGAAGACCTGCCCACCGATCGCGAGCACGTTGGCGGCCCCCGCCTCGGCGTCCGGGACCAGGATCCGCTCCACCTCGGGCTCCGGTGCCGCACCGGCCGCCCTGTCGAGCGAGGCGAATCCGGCGGCCGTGCCGAGGAGGCGGCGCGGGCCGAGCGGCGTGACGGCGGTGGCGAGATGGAGCCGGTCGGTCACGGGGCAGAGGAACGCGCGATAGCCGAGGGGACCCACGGCCAGGGCGAGCTGGCCGGCACCGCACACGTTGGTCCGCCCCGACACGCCGATCGCGATCCGGTCCCCGAACACGATGACATCGCCGCCGTCGAGCGTGGCCGGCTCCTCCATCTCGACGACGGTGGCGTCCGGCGCGAGCAGCTGCGCACGCGCGACCACCGACGCGACCTCCCCTCGGCGCGAGATGGCACCCGGCCTGGCCACGACGAGCACGGCGGCCGGGCCGACCGGGTCGTGGGCGGGCGCCAGCGCGATGATGGTGTCCGAGACGAAGGTCGCGTCGGGAAGCGCGGGCTCGGGCGGAAGCGCGACGACGTCGAGCCCCGCCGCCGACAGCGCGGCGACGAACCGGCGATGCTGGGCGACGGCGCGGTCCGGCTCGATCCGCTCGCGCTCGGGGTGGTTCGAGATCGCCTGCCGGAAGGCCGGAGACGGCTCGCGGACGATGACGTGCATGGGGTCCCCTTGCGGTCAGCCCTCGAGGATGGGCCGTGCTTTCTCCGGATCGTCGACCACGAACGCGAACATCGCCCGATCCCCCCACCGGCCGATGAACAGGTGCCCGTGGATGTTGACCCCGGCATCGGCGAGGCGCCGGGCGATCCTGGCCATGCCGCCCGGGCGGTCGTCCACCTCCGCGATGAGCGATTCGCCCTCGAAGTAGGTGTACCCGCCCTCGTCCAGGACCCGGCGGGCCGTGTCGTCGTCGGCGGTGGTGAGGATCACGTGGCCGGCGCCCCCGAGGCCGCCTCCACCGATGGCCCGCAGGTCGACGTCGCGTGCCGCCAGCGCCTCGGCGAGCGTCGCCAGCGCACCCGGCTCGTTCCGGAGCTGGACGATGAACTGCTGAGCCATGGCGCCCTCCGCCGCTCGCTCCGCCCGGCGACCTGCCGGCGAACGGACCGGAACGGATTCTAGGGCGCGGCCGCCCTCAGCGGATGCCGGTGTCGTACTGGAGGTCGGCCCTCGCGGTCATGCCGGCCGCCGAGGACAGGGTGACCGGCACGGGCTTCGGAAGGCCCATCAACCCGGTCACCGGCTCGCCCGAGACGGTGAAGCTGCCGGCCCGGCCGACCGGGACGAGGTACGAACCGTCGGGAGCCGTCGTGGCGGAGGCGATCCGCGTCCCGCCCGAGTCTCTGACGACGATCGTCGCGCCGCCGACGGCGCGCGGGGCGCACCCGGAGGCCGGTGGATTGTGCTCCACGGGGCACACCGGACCGGCCGTCACCGTGCCCGTGATCGACGAGGGTCCGCCGAGGACCGGGGACGTCGTCCCGCCGGAGGATCCGGGGGCCGTGCACGCGACGGCGAGCGACAGCGCGACGGCGAGCGACAGGAGGACGCCGGGACCGACCGTGCGGGCGAGCCCGGGCCGGCGGGGTGCCGGTTTCATGGGCCGCAGACGCCCCGAGCCGGCTGCCGGTTCCCCGTCCCGCACGCGGAGGATCTCGTGGCCCGCGGCACGGTCACTCGGCCCGCAGGACCAGCATGTGCTGGTGGACGATGTTCGGGACGAACGCGCGCGGATAGCCATAGGGACGCAGCCGCGTCCCCGCCTGGTACCACACGATGTCGCCCTTGGTGACGAAGCCACACCGCTCCGCGCGAACTGCCAGATCCGATGCCGTGAACCGGTAGCGACCCTCCTGGTACGCGTCGCGGACGATCACCACGGCATACCGTCGCTCGCGGAGCACGCGTCGCAGCCCGGCCAGGACGAGCTCCATCCGGTCCAGGTACTCGCCGTACGACCCGCTGTTGGCGATGTCCGCGTCCGAGGCGCTGACCATGGCGTAGTCGGTGCGGCGGTTGGCATGCTCGGCGCTCAGCGGTCCCCCGGACATGGTCAGGCGGAGTTGCGGGTTGTAGGGCGGATCGGTGACGACGAAGTCGACGGTCGAGGCGGACACCTTCCCCAGCCGGTCGACGGCATCGCCGACCTCCATCCGGCACCCCGACGGATCGAACCGCCGCCGGCCACCCGGGTCCGACGGGCCCAGGTCCGCGAGCTCCGGCCCGAGGCCGTCCCGTTCGGCCGCCAGGGAGCGAACGACCGATTCGTAGATCGATGCCCAGCGCGCGTCGAGCTCGATCCCGAGTGCCCGCCGTGGCGTCCGGCAGATCGCCGCCCCCAGCAGCGTGCCGCCGACGCCCGCGAACGGGTCGAGGACGAGCTCGCCGCCCTTCGTGAAGAACTCGATGAGGCGCGCCATGAGGCGTGGCGGCTTGTTGGCCCCGTGCGCCTTCCGCGCCGCGTGTCCGAGCTCGGACGGGTAGGCCGTCGTCCACAGCGACTTGGTGAAGTAGAGCCACTCCTCGCCGGACAGCTCGTTGAGGTCGTTGGCCGGGTGCGGCCCGCTCATCCCGCGATCCCCACCGGCACGAGTGGCGCGATGCCCGGACGTGCCCGTCGCGACAGCCACAACAGCGCCGCGGCCGACACGAGACCGCCCCCCGCGACGAGCACCCATGGCAGGGGATCGGGCAGCACGTCCAGCGCCAGTCCGCCGAGCGGCGGCCCGATTCCCGAACCGAGCCCCGCCGCGGCCCCGAAGGCGCCCTGGTAGCGACCCCGCAGCGACACCGGTGAGAGGTCCGAGACGTATGCCGGCTCGACGGGGAACACGAGCATCTCTCCGGTGGTCGCCAGCATGACGACCCCCGCGAGCGCCACGGTCGCAAGGCCGGGTATGCCTGCCGCCCCCACCGCCAGGTAGGCGAGGGCATAGGCGCTCATCCCGATGGCCATCGTGCCGGGCTTGGCCCATCGCTCGGAGAGGGTCGTGACGCGCAGCTGGAACAGGACGATCAGGATGCCGTTGAGCGCGAAGAGCAGGCCCCATGTCGAGGTGGAGACGCCCAGGTCGCGGGTCGCATGGATGGGCAGCGTGGCCACCCACTGGAACGTCGTCGCGTGGATGACCACGGCGATCGCCAGGAAGGCCAGGAACTGCGCCCGCGCGCCGCGCAGGGCCGGGCCATCCGGGCCCGCGGCGTCCCGTGACCCGGCAGCCGGCCCCCGGCCATCAGTGGTCCCACGCGGCGCATGGTGCGGATCGAGCGCGCCCAGCCCCTCGTGCACGACCGCTCCGTGCACGACGTCCACGGGGTGCCCGGAGCCTGCGGTCGCCGGTGTCAGCGGGACCGGGCGTGTCTCCGGAAGCGCGACCACGAGGATTCCCGTGTACGCCAGCAGGACGGCGCCGGAGATGGTGAAGAGCAGGGGATACCCGAAGGTCGCGAGCCCGGCACCTATCGAGGGACCGGCGATCCACCCGACGCTGGCGGCGACCCCCAGGAGTCCATAGGCACGGGGGCGGCGTTGCTCGGGCACGACGTCTGCGACGGCGGCCCTCGCCGCCGGGACGAACGCCGGATCGACGATCCCGAGCGCGAGCGTCAGCACCGCGACCCCGGTCAGGTCGCGAGCCTGACCCATGGCCATGATCACCAGCGATGTCAGGGCGATCGACCCGATCATGACCCTGCGGCGTCCGAACCGGTCGGCCAGCCAGCCCCCCGCGGCGTTCGAGCCGATCGACGTGATCGAGTACAACCCGAGCACCAGGCCCGACTCCGTGGCCGAGGCGCCCACGACGGTGGTCAGGTAGATCGTCAGGAACGGGAAGACGAGGCTGAACCCGAAGCTCGCCACGAGGTCCCCCACCGCCAGCACGAGAACGGCGCGGTCGAACTCGTGGCGGAGTTCGCGGAACGCGCCGAAGGGGCCCAGGTGGAAGAGGGAGGTCACCGGGCCAGAGTAGCGCAGCGGCACCTCGCGCCGGCCACCCGGCGCGCGGGCCCCGTATCCTGTCGCCATGCACGTGGTCGGGAGGGAGCGCGAGCTCGGTCGGCTCGGGATCGCGCTCGAGCGTGCGGCCGCCGGGAGCCTGTCGCGCGTGGTCGTCACCGGCGTCACCGGTGGCGGCGTGACGACGCTCCTGTCCGAGCTGGAGCGACGACTTGCCGGCGAGCCCGGGGTCGTCGTGGCCAGGGGCGCCGCGCTCGAGCCGCTCTCCGGCCACCCGTATGCGGCCCTTTCCGCGGCACTCGAGCGCCCCATCGCCGCGCTCCCCGACGCGCAGCTTCCCGAGGTACTGGGCCCGGCGGCGGGCGAGATCGCGCTGCTCCTCCCCTCCCAGGCAGCCCGGATCCGCGCCGCGTGCCCCGTCGAGGACACGATGCAGTCGGGGCCGGAACAGCGACGCGGACGATTCGTCGAGGCCGTCCTGGGCGTGCTTGGCAGGCTGGCGGGGAGCGGGGGCGTGCTGCTGGTGCTCGACGACCTCCACTGGGCCGACCCTGGGACGCAGGCGTTCGTCGAGTTCGTGGTGGGCCTCGACGTGGCGCTCCCGATCTGTCTCGTCGTCTCCTACCACTCCGACGAGGTAGACAGGCGGCATCCGTTCGGCAGGCTGGCCGCTGCTTTGAACGCAGGCTCCCGCGTCGACCGGATCGAGCTCGAGCCCTTCCGCGCCGACGAACTGGCGCGGTTCATCGAGGCCGAGACCGGCGAGCGACCTCCCGCAGGCCTCCTCGCCGCGATCGTCGAGCAGTCCTCGGGCAATCCGCTGCTGGCAGGCCAGATCCTGGTCGCCCGCCGGTCGGTTCCCGGCGCCCGACTGTCCGATTCGTTCGACGAGCTGGTCGAGGCACGGCTCGCCCTGCTGGGAACCGGGGCCGCACGATGGGTCCGCGCGCTCGCCGCGATCCGCCGTCCGATCGACCCGGCCGCGTTGACGGGCCTCGACACCGGAGACGGGATCCTCGCCCACGCCTCGCTCGAGGAGGCGATCGAGAGCGGTCTCGTCACCCGCCTGGCCGGCGGTGTCGCCATCGCGCAGGAGCTGTACGCCGACACGATCGAGTCGCTGCTCGACCCGCTCGGCAGGCAGGCGATCCACTCGGCGATCGCGGCGTGGCTGCCAGGACCGCCGGACGAACGCGCGTGGCACTGGGAGCGCGCGCTGCGCTTCGACCTGGCACGCGACGCCCACGTCGAGGCCGGGCTGGCCGCGGAGGGCCTGGATCCCGGTGGAAGCGCGCTCGCGCAGTACGGGAGGGCGCTCGAGCTGGACGCGCTCGCGCCGGTCATCAACCCGGACACCGCGCCGGCGGATGGCCGCGCCCGCCCCGGCGCGGTTGGCCCGGACGGATCGGACGGCCGTCCCGGGCGGCCGCGACTCGACCGACCGGCCCTCCTGGCGCGCGCGGCGGAAGCGGCGTTCGTGCACGGGTCCTTCCGGCAGGCCGCGGCCCTGGCGGTGCGGGCCATCGATGCCTGGTCGGATCCGTCGGCCCTGTCGGGGGTCGTCGGGCTCGGACGCGAGGCAAGGGATCGGCGCGCGCAGGAGCTCGGTTCGCTGTACGAACGCCTGGGCCGCTACCGGTGGGGTGCCGGCGAGATCGAGAAGGCGCTGTCGGCGTTCACCACGGGCGCCCAGTCCGTGCCGGCCGGGCCGTCACCGGTCCGGGCAAGGGTCCTCGGTGCCCTGGCCCAGGCGCTGATGCTCGAAGGCAGCTTCGACGAGAGCGCCGCGTGGGCACGGGATGCGATCGCGACGGCGCGGGAGGTGGGCGAGGATGCGCTGGCGGAGCTCGGCCACGTCACGTGCACACTCGGCGTGGACCTGGCGTACATGGGCGATCTCGACGCCGGCCTCGCGCTCGTGACGGAGGCCGCCGCGATCGCGCGGCGGGCGGGGCGCGTGGACGACCTGATGCGCACGTACGCGAACCACACGACGTTGCTCGAGCTCGACTCGCGCCGTTCCGATGCGCTCGCGATCGTGGACGAGGGCATCGCGGAGGCGCGGCGATGGGGACAGGAGGCCGCGTATGGTGCGCTCCTCCGCGGGGACGCCGGGGGCACGCTGTTCGCCCTGGGGCGCTGGCCCGAGTCGGAGGCCATGTGCCGGCAGGCGCTCGAGTGGAGCCCTTCGGGCATCTCGCGCTTCAATCCGCTCGTGGGGCTGACCACCGTCCGCATCGAGACGGCGTCCGACGAGGAAGCGGGGCGCCTCCTGGGACAGGTCCTGCTCCAGCAGGAATCCGTCCCGGACTCCCAGTGGATCGCGGAGGTTCAGCGGGCGACGGTCAGCTTTGCGCTGTGGCGCGATGACGTACAGGATGCACGCCGGGCCGCGGAGCGAGGCTGGGTCAGGGTCCTCCGCAACGACGACTGGGCCCAGGTCGCGATCTCGGCGTCCACCACCGTGGAGGCAGCCGCGGCCGTCGCCGAGGACGCCCGGGAGCGCCGCGACGGCCACGCGCTGGCCGAGGCGCTGACGTGGGCGGACGCCGTCCTGGAAGAAGCGCGCCGCAGGGTCGACGCGGGGGGCATGCCCGCGGCCCTCGGCGCCCGGATCGAGGCGGAGCTGCACCTCGACACGGCGCGAGCCCACCGGACGCGGATCGCGGGGGAGCCGGACCCGGCGGCGTGGGCCGACCTTGCCGAGCGGTGGGCCGCCCTCCCGGACCCGTATCGCGCCGCGCACGCCCGGTGGCGTGAGGCCGAAGCCGTCCTGCGGTCCAGGCCGGAGGCCCCCGGGGGGCGCGTGGACCGGCCGCACGCCAGGCACGCCCTGATCGAGGCCTGGCGCATCGCCGGGAGGCTCGGTGCCATGCCGCTGCGCCGGGCCCTCGAGCGGCTTGCCGCGCGAGCACGCATCGCGCTCCCGGACGAGGACGGGCACGGCACCGCCGGAATCGCGGAGCCGGCAGGCTCGCTGCAGGTCGTGGCGCGTGGGTCGGGGGAGCCCGAGTCGAGGAGCGGCGGGCTGGCCATGCGCCTCGCCGGTCCCTCCGAATCGCCGTCGGCCGATCCGTTCGGCCTGAGCCCCCGGGAGACCGAGGTGCTCGCCGTGCTGGCCGAAGGCCGCTCCAACCGCGAGATCGCGCAGCGGCTCTACATCAGCGAGCGCACGGTTGCCGTGCACGTCGGCAACATCCTGGCGAAGCTGGGCGTGGCCGGGCGTGTCGAGGCGGCGACCGTGGCACTGCGGCTGGGCCTGGTGGCTGGTCCGAAGGAACTCGGGCGGCGGCGGTGATCCCGGAGAGGGGCCCGTCGGCGGCAGGCGCGCGCGCTTTCGGGGAGAATGCTTTCATGGAGAAACGTGCTCGGCCGCTACTCGGTCTCGCCATCGTGCCCCTCGCCGCCGCCCTCGTCCTCGGTGCCTGCGCGGCATCGGCCGGGCCGGGCTGGACGTACGTGCCGCCCGCCCAGACGCCGCAGTCGAGCGCGGGCGCATCGGGAGCCCCGGGGGCGTCCTCGGGGGCCAGCGCCGCACCCGCCGCGAGTGGCGCCGCACCGTCCGCCGCGCCTGTGGCGTCCGGTTCCGCGTCGTCCTCCGGGGCCCCGTCGGCATCGGGTGTCGCGGGAGGCGGGGCGGCGAACGAGATCGACCTCGTGGAGACGGCCTCCCTTCAGATCACGAACCCCGCGGGCCAGCAGGTGACCTCCATCACGGTCACCAAGGGCCAGACGTATCACTTCAAGATCACGAACACCGCCGGCTTCGTGCACAACTTCTATGTCGGGAAGGTGAGTGACCTGGACGCCGGGACGATCGCCAGTCTCACCGGGACCGGAGACTTCACGTCCGGCACCAGGGAGTTCGACTACACGTTCACCGACACGAGCGCGCCACTCGGCTTCGGGTGCATGGTCCCCGGTCACTACCAGGCCGGCATGAAGGGCACGTTCACCGTCCAATGACTCCGGGCCGCCCGGTCGATCCGGCGGCGGCGGGGCCGGGTGCGGCGCGGCCGTGCGGGGCGGCGGGAGGCGAGGATGACTGATTCGATCTCGTACCGCGACGCGTACGCCCGATCGTGCGAGGCCACCGTGGAGTCGGTCGATGCATCGGGTGACGACGTCCTCGTATCGCTCGACCGCACGGTGTTCTACCCGGGTGGCGGAGGCCAGCCGGCCGACTCGGGCACCCTTCTCGCGCTCGACCCGGTGTGGGGCGGACAGCGCTGGCAGGTTGCGTCGGCCCGGCGGGTGGGGGACTCCATCGCGCACGCGCTGGCCGGCGTGACCCCCGACGATGCCCCCGAGCCAGGCGTTCGGGTGCGGGTGGACATCGACTGGGAGCGGCGACACCTCCTGATGCGCACGCACACCGCCCTGCACACCCTCTGCGGCGTCGTGTGGCGCGACTACGGCGCACAGGTGACCGGCGGAAACATGGAGCCGGGCGCCGGCCGCATGGACTTCGAGTTCGAGCGCATGTCCGCGGAGCTGGTGGGCGAGATCGAGGCGAAAGTGAACGCCGAGCTTTCCGCGGCCCGCGAGGTCCGCGTTCGCGTGCTCCCGCGCGACGAGGCCTTCGCCATTCCCGATCTGATCCGGACCAAGGTGAACCTGCTCCCGCCTGGCATCGCCGAGGTGCGCACGGTCGAGATCGTCGGGCTGGACCTGCAGGCCGACGGGGGCACCCACGTGGCCAACACGAGAGAGGTCGGCCGCATCCGGGTGACCGGCTATGAGTCGAAGGGGCGCATCAACAAGCGCATCCGCCTCGAGGTGATCGACGCCGCATGAGCCGGCCCGTGCGCTCGCTGGTTGTCGCCGGCCCGTCGCCGGTGCCCGCCGGCCCGTGGTGGGTCGTCCCCGGGCTGTCGCCGGTCGCCCCCGGGCCGTCGCGAGTCGTACCCGGCCGGTGAAGGTCGACCTCGCGGCGGGGAGTCCGCCACCGGCCTCCGTCGCGGGCCTGGCTCGCGCCGTCGAGTCGTTCGGGTTCGACGGGCTCTGGCTTGCGGAGACGGAGCACGAGCCGTTCGTCGGCGCGGCGCTCGCGCTCGCCGCCTCCACCAGGCTGGCCGTCGGGACGGGCATCGCCGTCGCGTTCGCCCGCAGTCCCGTCGTGCTCGCCCAGGCCGCGTTCGACCTGGCGGCGCTCTCCGGCGGGCGCTTCCGTCTCGGCCTGGGGACGCAGGTGCGGGCGCACGTCGAGCGCCGCTTCGGGGCGTCGTGGTCCCCGCCGGGCCCGCGGCTCGAGGAGTGGATCGCGGCGGTGCGTGCCGCCTGGGCGACGTGGCAGGACGGCGTCCCGTTTCGCGTCCGCTCGGAGCACCTGGACCTGTCGCTGATGCCGGCGTTCTTCAGCCCGCCGCCGCTGCCGTTCCCGGCTCCGGACGGCTCGCCGCGGATCCCCGTCTCGATCGCCGGCGTCGGTCCCGGTCTGGCGCGGCTGGGTGGCCGGGTCGCGGACGGCTTCCAGGTCCATCCGTTCCACACCGCGCGGTACCTCGCGGAGGTGCTCGAGCCCGCGCTCGCAGAGGGCGAGACCCGCCGGTCGCCCGGGCCGTCGACCCATGTCGAGCGGATCGTGCCCGTCTTCGTCGCGCCGTCCGACGACCCCGTCCTGCTCCGGGAGGCGCGCGGCCGCATCGCGTTCTACGCGTCGACGCCGAGCTATCGCGGCGTCCTGGCGCTCCACGGGCGCGCGCACGTCGGGGAGCGGCTCGGCCGGCTCGCCGTCGCCGGACGCTGGGACGAGATGGCCGGCCTCGTCGACGACGAGCTGCTGGCCGAGGTCGCGGTCGTCGCGCCCACCGACGCGGTCCCCGAGGCGCTTGCGTCACGGGTCGCGGGCCACGCCGACCGCGTGCTCCCGCTCCTGCCCTTCCGGCCCGACGCCGCCGGATCGGTGCCGAATGCGCGGCTCTGGGAGGCGGTGGCCCGGGCGCTGCGGAGCGCCTGACCGGCGCAACGCGCCGCGATCACCACCCGGCCCTGCGCCGCGGTATCCACCCGATTCGGCCCGAGCGTCCGGCCAGCCGGGCGCCCGCACCGCACTCCGATGAGCTACGCCGTCACGCGCTCGGGTCCGTGGGCCTCTGCCGCCGCCTTGAGTTCCTCCTCGACCAGCGCCACGCTCCGCAGGATGCCGACCCGCAGGCCGTCGAGGTCCGCGGCGACTTTGCCGGTCACCGTGTTGATCGACGTGAGGCTCGCCTTCATCCCCTGGATGGCCGACAGCTGGTTCCGAATGCCGTCGAGCGCGTGGTCCACCGCCGCGACGTCCACCTCGACGGGCCTGTCACGGAGCGCGTCGAGCGCGAAGATGCGCGCCAGCCTCACCGCGCACTCGAGCGGCAGCCGGTCCGGTGAGGCCGGATCCATCACGCACCACACGTCCCGCCCGACGATGGCGAGGGGGTCCACGTTCGCCGGCGCGTGCTGTGGCGTGAACACGATCACGGCCGCCTGCGCCGACCGGTTCTGGCGCGCCGCGGCCAGCTCCTCGATCACCTGCCGCGTGCTCATGACGCGGTCCTTCGACTCGATCACGACCCGCAGATCCGCGCCGCGCGTCCGGCTGGGATCCACCGTGAGCACGAAGTCACCCTTCTTGCCCTTGATCGTCTCGCCCGGAAGCGTGCCCGTCCGCTCGATCGCGTCCCCCAGCCCGCCCGAGATCTCGCCGAGCAGGCCTTCCAGGACGTCCTCCATGTCGATGCCCTTGGCCGCCGACTTCGCCCGTTCGGTCGCGCGAACGTCCGTCGCCTTCTCCAGCGCCTGGATCCGTCCGGCGAGATCCTCGAAGCCCTTCGAGATCTCGCTCCGGAACTGGTAGAGGGGCGATCCGAGGCGCGTGGGATCAAGCAGCTGGGCGAGCCGGCTGCCGTCCCCGTCGAAATACCGGCCCATCAGGTCGTTCAGCCGGCCGATGGCCGAGTCCCGACGGGTCTCGTCGAACAGGTCGGCCACGAGGCGCCGGAGCGCTCCCTGGTCGCCGAGGAACTTCTCGAGCGTTCGCGGCAGCCGTCCCCCGTCCTCCTCGAACGATTCGCGCAGCGCCTGGGCGAGTGCCTGGCTCGCCCGTTCGTTGCGCTCGTCGACCTGCTGGACGAGCCGGCTGAACTCCTTCTCGATGACGTCGACGTTCACGGTCAGGCCGGCATCCCGCACGGCGAGCAGGCCGATCCGCAGGGCGCGGTCGACCAGCTCGGGCCGGTCCGGTTCCGCGCGCTCCGCGACGAACCGGACCAGATCCGGGTCGATCAGCTCGAGGTGCTCGACGATCAGGCGGTCTGCGGCGAGTGTCACGGCGGTCTGCATGGGTGGCATGGTGCCGCGGCCCCGTGCCATCTTGCGTGTCACGCCGTCGCGCGATCAGCCACCATCCCGTGCGATCAGCTCCGCCACCGCGCGCGATCAGCTCCGCCACCGCGCGCCATCAGCTCCGCCACCGCGCGCCATCAGCTCGCGCAACTGCGGGCAATCCGCCTCGACCTACGCGTTCTCGATGCGAAGCGCCGGCAGATCGTCGGCCGGCTCGAAGCCCAGCATGCGCCCATAGAACGTCAGCTCGGCCTGGAGAGACCGCACCGTGTTCTCGGCCTTTCGGAACCCGTGTCCCTCTCCCTCGAACGGGAGGTAGGCGACCGGGACGCCGCGGGCGCGGAGCGCCTCGAACATGAGCTCGGCCTGGTCCGGGGGCACGATCCGGTCATCGAGGCCCTGGAGCAGGATGACCGGGCACGAGATCCGCTCGCAGTAGTGGATCGGCGAGCGCTCCCGGTAGACGTCCTCCATGGCCGGGTAGGGGCCCACCAGCCGGTCCATGTAGCGCGACTCGAACTTGTGCGTCTCGCGGGTGAAGATCTCGAGATCCCCGATGCCGAAGTAGCTGCCACCGGCCTGGAACGCGTCCGTGAACGTGAGGGCGCAGAGCGTCGTGTATCCGCCCGCACTGCCGCCGTGGATGATGAAGCGGGACTGGTCCACGCGGCCCAGCGCGGCCATGTGCCGCGCTGCACTCACGACGTCCTGCAGGTCGACGACTCCCCAGCGGCCGGCCAGCCTGTCGCGATACCGCCGCCCGTACCCGCTGCTGCCGCCGTAGTTGACGTCGATCACGGCGATTCCCCGGCTCGTCCAGAACTGGAGCTCCGGGCTCAGCGCCGAGCTGGCCATCGCGGTGGGGCCGCCGTGGACCTTGACCAGGAGTGGCGGCAGCTCGCCGGGCGGCGCGACGAAATCCGGGTTCCTCGGGGCGTAGAACAGGGCATGCGCCGTCTGCCCCTCCTCCGTGGGGAACTCGATTGGCTCGGGGAGCGACACGAACCGCTCGTCCGGCTCGTCGTCGGAAGCACGTTTGAGCACGAGAGATTCGCCCGAGACGGTATCGACGAGGACGACCGCACTCCCCCGGGTCGGCGAGGCGGCCGTCAGGACGGCACGCCCGTGTTCCGCGCCCGCGATGGATCCGTACACCGTCCCGCCGAGGTCCAGCGGTCGCATCGCTCCCGTCGTCGCGTCCAGGACCGCGAGCCGCCAGGTGCCCTCGCGGGTGAAACGGCACAGGATCTGCTCGGGCCCGACGAACGCGTACGTGACCATGGCGAACTGCCACTGCGGCTGGCCGAACTCCGCGTCCATCGGCGCGAGCGGCCGGCCGGCCGTGATCTCCGGTTCGACAGCCGACAGGTCGTCGAGCCGGTACAGGTTCCACCAGTCGGTCCGGTCCGACACGAAGTGCAGGGCTCCTGTGGGTGACCACTCCGGCTGGAAGATCGACTCGCCCGGGCCGCCGGCCACCCTGCGAACGTCGTCGAACGATCCGTCCGAGGAGATGTCGGCGACCCACAGCTCCGACCCGTCCCACGGCATGTCGGGGTGATCCCAGGCGAGCCAGCAGGCCCGGCGACCGTCCGGGTCCAGGCGTGCGTTCGAGAAGAAGTCGTGATCCGCCACCAGGACGCGCGGCTCGGCCGGCGCCTCTCCCTCGGGCGGGTCCAGCGCGACCTCGACGATCCGGTTGCGGGCCTCGCCGCCGCCCCGGTGGTCCTCCTGCACGCAGACGACCCGCCGTCGGACGGGATCGATGACGGGGTCGGCATGCCGGAGCCCGGCGTCGGCCACCGCAGGCGTCAGCGGCCGCGGATCGCCCGTGAGGCCGCCTGCCGGGTCCAGCCGCCAGAGGCGGCCGTCGGTGAACTCGGCGAATACCACGATGCCGTCGCGCACGGCGTACGCGCCCCCGCCGTACTCGTGGACCCGACTCCGCACGTTCGTCCCCGGCGGCGTCACGTCGGCCGTGCGGCCGTCCGGCGTCCGCCGCACGATCACGACGCGCCCCGCCTCGACGGGGCGGCTCTCCGCCCAGTAGACGTCATCCAGGTCGATCCGGACCTCGCCGAGGCCGACCCCGGCGCGGGCGACGTGCTGGGCTGAGATCGGCGAGCGCCACGACCCGTACGGCGCGACAGTCGGCATGCCATTCCTCCCGGCCGCATCCCGCCGACGACAGCCCGTCGCGTCCGGGAGCGGCATGGATCCACCGGGACGTCCCGGTCCAGACCTTCGCTCAGCCTATCGCGCGACGTGGCCGGTCACGCGCCGCGCCCGCAGGTCCCTGCCCGCCGCCGGCAGGAATCGCCGAGCCCGGCGATCGCTCGCCGGGCTCGGCATCTGCGCCTGTTCAGGCGTGTCGCCACCCGTTGGCCGCGTGCGCGACCTCCGTGGCGAGGGCACTAGCCCCGACGGCTCGCGAAGCAGTCGTTGCAGTACACGGGCTTGCCGGACGTCGGGCGGAAGGGGACCTTCGCCTCGCGACCGCAGCTCGAGCACGTGGCCGTGAACATCTCGCGCGGCGCGCGCGAGCCACCGGAATAGCCGGAGCCACCGGAGTAACTGGAGCCGCCACCACCGTACGAGCCGATCGACCCGCCCGAGTAGCCGCCACCGCTGTAGGACCCGCCACCGCTGTAGGACGAAGAGCCACCCCCGCGACTCGCCTTACGGCTCGCACGGCACGTCGGGCAACGGCGCGGCTCGCTGAATTGACGATCAGCGTAGAACTGCTGCTCGCTCTGCGAGAACGCGAACTCCTGCCCGCAATCTGCGCACGTGAGAGTCTTGTCCTGGTACAACGAAAACACTCCTTCTCGTCCGGCCCCCGCGACCGTCTCGCGAGAACCGAGAGAGGAGTGTCGTGTTGCCGGATCCGGGCTGATGTTTGGTCCGCCTGGCGGACGTTACGGGCATCATAACAGTGGTTCCATGGCCGTCCAGCCCCTCTTCGGGGTAGTGCCCGGGGACCGCCGGACGGGGGCGTTTCCGGGCACGGGCAAGGGCCCCCCGCCGGGTACCCGGCACCGTCAGCGCGGCCGGAACGCGTATCGCAGGAACAGGTGCGAGCCGGACCGGCGGACCGACCGCAACTCTCCCCAGGGCGCCTCCCCCGGTTCCCACGCGTGTCCCTCCGCGAGGCCCAGCCGCGCGGCGACACCGGGGTCCCGGCCGAGCACGTGCGGTGCGACTGTCAGGAAGAGCTCGTCCACGCGGCCCGCCTCCAGCAGACCGGCCAGGAGGTGCGGGCCACCCTCGCACACCGCGAGCCGGATGCCCAGTCGCGTCAGGAGCCCGGAGAGCGCATGCGGTGTCACGGCCCCCGATTCCGCGAGCACTTCGACCCGCACGCGCTGCGCCGTTCCGGGGCCGGAGAGCCGGCCGGCGAGGCCCCCCACCCGGTCCGCGCCGCGCGCCGTGGTGGCGATCACGACGGGCACGTCGTCCCGCATGAGCGCGGGGTGGCCGTCCGGGATGTCCCCCGTGGATGTCACCACCACCGTCGTCGGTTGCGTGGCGAG
Organism: uncultured Chloroflexia bacterium; assembly: GCA_963757865.1. GTDB lineage: Bacteria > Chloroflexota > Limnocylindria > Limnocylindrales > CSP1-4 > JAJYNJ01. Next base: position 170,087 of record CAVWSU010000006.1, on the reverse strand, counting down.
TCCGAGCGACGCCCGCCACGCGGCGAAGTCGGCCGCAAAGCCCGGCGCGATCGCCCGTGGTGTCCACTCGTGGCGCGGCGCGGACCGCATCGTCCCGGCGCCGACCACGACGGCGTCCGCGACAGTCCGCAGGAGGCCCATGACGAACCGATCCGCCTGCGATGCGCCGCTGATGTCGGAGCCGCCGCCGCGCGGACCGGTGCCGAGCGCGACGACGCCGTCGAGGGTCTCGACGAAGTTCGCGACGACGGTCGGGCGGTCCGGTCGCAGGGGGATCTCGAGCGGACCGCCGTACGACAACGCGATCCGGTCGGGAGGGTGCCCGCCGCGCACCTCGCCGCGCACTTCGCCGCGCACCTCGCCGCGCACCCCGGCGTCCTCGAGCAGCACGTCGAGAGGTTCGGGGGACGTGGGCGCCGGGTCCGGGCTCGCCGTCACGGTCGGTTCCTCGCCAGTGGCGCGCAGGCAGGCCGCCGGCATGCGCCGGTCCTGATACTCGCACGGAAACGGTCGAACGCAACCGGCGAGGGGTGGGTTCCGGTCGCTTCGGAAACGGTCGCACGCGACCGGCGGAGGCCGGGCCTCGGCGGCATCGGAGGCGCCCCGGGCAGCATGGCCGGATGCCGGGCAACATGGCCGGATGGACGACTTGCGGGGGCGCGGTATCCTCGCGGTCCGATCGTCCACGTGGGACGGCCGATCGCAGCGAGGAGTCCGATGCCACGCTCGATGTGGCGAGGGGCCATCCAGTTCGGTCTGGTGACCATTCCCCTGCGCCTGTTTCTCGCGACCGAGAGCAAGGGCGTCAGCTTCAACATGCTCCACGCAGAGTGCCTGAGCCGCGTGCAGATGCGGACCTGGTGCCCCGTGCACGAGCGCGCGGTGCCACGCTCGGAGACGGTCAAGGGCTACGAATACGCGCCGGGCCAGTACGTCGTCGTGACCGACGCTGACCTGGAGGCCGTGCCGCTGAAGACGGTGCGTGCGATCGAGATCGACCGCTTCGTGCCCGCGTCCGACCTCGCCGCGATGCGCTTCGTCAAGCAGGCCTACTACCTCGAGCCCGAGGCGCTGGGGCGCAAGGCGTTCTCGCTCCTGCGTGACGTCCTGGCCGAGCGTGCTCTCGTCGCGATCTGCAAGGTCGTGATCACCAACCGCGAGCACCTTGCGGCGCTCGACCCGTTCGGCAGCACCATGCTCCTGTCGACCCTCTACTGGCCCGACGAGATCCGGTCTCCTGCCGAGCTCGACCTGCCGGCGGAGGACGCCGCGCAGGTGCGGCCCGCCGAGCGCGCGATGGCCGACCAGCTCGTGGCGGCCATGACCGAATCCTTCGACGCCGCCGCGTACCGTGACGAGTACCGGGATGCCCTCCTCGCGATCATCGAGGCGAAGGCCGCCGGCCAGGAGACCGTCGCCCCCGAGGCGCCCGCCGAAGGCGGCACCGTGATCGACCTCATGGCTGCGCTCGAGGCGAGCGTGGCAGCGGCACGCGCTGCCAGGACCGAGCGTCCCGTGGCGATCGAGGGCGCCGCCGCGACCGCAGCTGGAGATGTGGAGGCGGAGACGATCGAGGGCGCCGCCGCGGCGGCGGAGCGGGCGGCATCCCTTGCCCCGGTCGGCGAGACGGTCGAACCGGCTGCGGCGCGCCGGCGATCGAAGGCGGCGGCCGCCAGGACGGCCGGTGCGGCGGACACGGCGGGGGCGCGTCGACGAAAGACGGCCTGAACCGCGCGTCCCGTCGGGAGAACGAGCCCCGGCGAGGGCCCGCGGCCGCGACCGACGCGGCGATCCCGGCCGGTCCGTCACGTCGGGCTGCGCCCGGCCAGCCGGACGATCGAATGGCCGCAGGGTGGCCAGATGCGTCGGACGGCCGGCCCGATGCCGGCGCCCGGCCCCGGGCTCGGCCTCGAAGATCCCGCTCCCGTCTCCGTCCTCCCACATCGGGTCCGGCCGATGGTCGCGTCGGATGCTCCGGCCCCGTTCGACGACCCGGCGTACCTCTTCGAGCCCTGGTGGCCGGGGACCCGCGTCATCGCGTTCGTCGAGGACGGGATGCTGCGCCTGCAGGCGGCCGAGCTCGCCGACGTGCTCGGCACCTTCCCCGAGCTCGCCGAGCTGCCTCGCCATGTCGGTGCGCCCGCGGCCGTCCTGGACGGAGTCGTGCTCGTCCTCGACGGGTCGGGGCGCCCCGACCGGGACCTCCTTCGCCGCCGCCTGCTCGGGTCCGGCCGCCGCGCCGGCCGCCCGGCATTCATCGCCACGGACCTGCTCCGCGCATCCGGGCGGCGCCTGGCTCGCGCGCCGTTCCGGGTGCGCCGCGAGCGTCTGGCGGCGCTCCTCGAAACCACCGACTGGTGCACGACGAGCCGTGGGTACCCGGGCGAGGGCCACATGCTCGCCGCTGCCGCCGCGAACCTCGGGTTCGCCTCGCTCTCCGCGTACCGGCTCGACGCGCCCCATCGGTCGGGCCGGGCGGGGGACGCCTGGCTGCGGGTTCCGATCCGCGAGGCTTCGGCGGTGCCTCCGCGGCTGCCGCCGATTCTCGCGGTCTTCCGGCGCCTGCCGCTCGAGGACGCCGGCTGACCGGCGCGGCGCACGGCAGTGTGCCGCCGCCGTCCGCGACACGGGCTCCGGTCCGAGCGCGACAATCCGGACGTCGGCTGAGGAAGGAGCGATGGATGGCGCGCGGCGACTGGTGGCGGCAGGGCGTGATGTACCAGGTGTATCCGCGCAGCTTCCAGGACACGAACGGCGACGGGATCGGCGACCTGCCGGGCGTGACCAGCCGGCTCGACCACCTCAACGACGGGACGGCCGGCTCGCTCGGCGTCGACGCCATCTGGCTGTCACCGTTCTATCCATCGCCGATGGCGGACTACGGGTACGACGTGGCCGACTACTGCGACGTCCATCCCGAGTACGGCACGCTGGCAGATTTCGACGAGATGCTCCGCGGGGCGCACGCCCGCGGGATCCGCGTCCTGGTCGACTTCGTCCCCAACCACACGTCCGACCGCCACCCGTGGTTCCAGGCGGCCCGTTCCAGTCGCACCGACCCGCACCGCGACTGGTACGTCTGGCGTGACCCGGGGCCCGACGGCGGCCCGCCGAACAACTGGCGCAGCGTCTTTCCCGCGGTGGGCGCGGCGTGGACGCTCGACCCCACGTCCGGCCAGTACTACCTGCATTCGTTCCTCCCCCAGCAGCCGGACCTGAACTGGTGGAATCCGGAGGTGCGCGCGGCCATGCACGACGTCCTGCGGTTCTGGCTGGACCGCGGCGTCGACGGCTTCCGGATCGACGTGGCGCACAAGATGTCCCGCGACCCGGACCTGCTGGACAACCCGCCCGAGGTGCTGGACGGGCGGCCGCCTGCCGGCGTTCGCCGCGACGAGGACTGGCCGGAGGTCCACGTGATCCTCCGCGAGTTCCGGCAGCTCCTGGACGCCTACGACGACCGGATGGCGATCGGCGAGGTCGCCGTCTACGAGCCCGAGCGTCTCGTCGCGTACTTCGGCGCCGGGCTCGACGAGCTGCACCTGGTGTTCAACTTCTCGTTCCTCGAGCAGCCCTGGCGGGCCGAGGCCTTTCGGGATTCGGTCGACCGATACGAACGGCTGCTGCCGGCCGGAGCCTGGCCCGTGTACACGCTGGCGAACCACGACAACCCGAGGGCCCGGTCCCGATACGAAGGAGCCGACGGCGGCGATCCAGCGGCCGGGCGAGGATTGCTCGCGACCGACGAACAGGCGCGGACGGCTGCCGGTGGGGCCGGATCCGGCGAGATGGTTGGCATGCGACGCGCACGCGTCGCGGCGATGATGCTGCTCACACTGCGTGGCACGCCGTTCCTGTACTACGGGGAGGAGATCGGCCAGGCGGACGGCGAGGTGCCTCCCGATCTGGTCGTGGACGTTCATGGACGGGACCCGGAGCGAACACCCATGCAGTGGGACGGGACGGCCGGGGCCGGCTTCACCACCGGAAAGCCCTGGCTTCCCATCGGATCGGAGGCCCGGGTCGTCAACGTCGCTGCCCAGCGTGACGATCCACGATCACTCCTGTCGCTCTACCGGAGGCTCGCCTGGTTCAGGAAGGGCTCCACCGCACTCCGCGGCGGGTCGTACCGGTCCGCGGGCGAGGTGCCCGGGGTCTTCTCGTACGTGCGCGAGGCCGGCGGAGAGCGCCTCCTCGTCGCCCTCAATTTTCGCGGCGTGCCCGCGGCGCTCGACGTGCGCCCGTTCGGCCTGCCGGGGACCGGCGACCTGCGCCTGTCCACGCTCCCGGATCGCGCGGCGGGATCCGTGTCGCTGGTCCCGCTCGAGCTCGGTCCCGACGAGGGCGTGATCGTCTCGGTCTGACACGCTCCGGCTCGGGGTTCGCGTTCGACAAGCTCGGGCACGGCACGCACGGCTCGCACCGGCACGGCCGGCACCCGGCACGACTCCTGCCTGGCACGGCTCGCGCCCGGCACCGGCGCCGTGCGGGAGCTACCCTCGGGACGTGCAGTTCGAGTTCGCGACCGCCGCCCGCATCGTGTTCGGACCGGGCACGCTCGATCAGGCCGGCGATATCGCCGCCGGGTTCGGGTCACGCGTGCTGCTGGTCACCGGGATCTCGCCGGGACGGGCCGCGCCGGTGGTGGAACGACTCGATGCCGCCGGGCTCCGGCACGAGGTCGTGACGGTCGACGGCGAACCCACCGTGGACGTCGTGCGCGACGGCGTGGCGCGAGCCGTCGCCGCGGGATCGGACGTCGTTGTCGGGTTCGGCGGCGGAAGCGCGATCGACGCGGCCAAGGCCATCGCGGCGATGCTGGGCAACGGGGGCGATCTGTTCGACCATCTCGAGGTCGTCGGCGCGGGCCGGCCGCTCGAGCGACCGTCGGTCCCGTGGATCGCCATCCCAACAACGGCCGGCACCGGCAGCGAGGTGACGCGGAACGCTGTCCTCGCGTCGCCCGGGCACGGGGTCAAGGTGAGCCTCCGGAGCCCGTCGATGCTGGCGCGCGTCGCGCTCGTCGATCCGACCCTGACGCACTCGCTGCCGCCCGCGGTCACGGCAAGCTCCGGTCTCGACGCGCTGGCTCAGCTGGTGGAGCCGTTCACGTCGTCACGAGCCAACCCGTTCACCGACGCGTTCTGCCGGGAGGGCATGCCCCGCGTGGCCCGGTCGCTCGAGGCGGCGTTCCACTCCGCCCTCGCCGGCACACCCGCGCCCGATGCGCGCGAGGACATGTCGATGGCGGCCCTGCTCGGGGGCCTGGCCCTCGCAAACGCCGGGCTGGGCGCCGTCCACGGGTTCGCCGCGCCGATCGGCGGCCGGTTCGACGCGCCTCACGGCGCGGTCTGCGGCCGCCTCCTGCCGTCCGTCGTGGCCGTCAACGTCGCCGCGCTCCGGGAACGCGCACCCGGCTCGTCCGCCCTGGCGCGGTACGACGAGGTCGCGCAGATCGTGACGTCCGGGCCCGGCGCCACGGCGGACGATCTCGTCTCGTGGCTGGCCCGGCTGGTCGAGACCCTGGGCGTGCCGCGCCTCTCGGCGTACGGGCTCGGCGCCGGGGACGTCCCGGACCTCGTCGCCGCCGCGTCGATCGCCAGCAGCATGCGGGCCAACCCCATCCGCCTCACGCCGGAGGAGCTGGCGCGCGCGCTGGAGTCTGCCGTCTAGCGGCGTCAGCGGCGAAAGGCGCCGGCGAGGAGCAGCGCCCCCAGGACGATGAGCCCGATCGGCCATATCAGGGCCGAGTCGAAGCCCGGCATCGTCTGCTGGAGCAGGAACACGCCTCCGACGATCACCAGGATCACGCCGAACACGAGGCCCGCGCTGCTCGCGTCCCCGCCCCAGCGCTGCTGTCGCCAGTAGGCGCGCTGGGCCCGTCGCTGCGCGCGTGCGTAGGCGCGCGCGGAGCGCCAGTCGGAACCGACGGGCGGCGGCGATCCCCATCCGCCCCACGTGCCGCCCGCCTGGTCGCCCGCCGGTCCGCCCCCCGAAGGACCCGCGGCACCGGCCGCCGGCGCGTCTGGGCCCGCCGTCGCATCGGCGCGCGCTCCGGCTGTTCCGGTCGAGGCACCCTCGGGTGAAGTCCCGGGGGCTCCCGGGCCCCACTGCGGACCGCTCCAACCGGGCCATGGCCCGGAGGCGCCGACCGGCGGTTCCTCGGGCACGACCATCACCATCACGATGTACACGACGAGCAGCGGGAAGATGCCCGTCAGCACGTCGAGCACGACCCATGCCAGGCGGACGAGGGCGGGGTCGAGATCGTAGTGCTCGGCCATTCCTCCGCAGAGGCCCGAGAAGACCCGGTCCGTCGCGGACCGGTACAGCCGATCGTTCACTGGCATCCCCCTGCCGGGTTGAGATTGACGGACGCGAGGTTCGCGTCGAGCTGGAGGTCGATGCGCGAGGAGGCGCTCGAGAAATTCGGGCTGGTCCACGTGTCGCCGTCGTGGATCATGCCCGTGGATCCGAAGTCCGTGGAAGCGAGCGCGCCGGTGACGTGGATCCGCACGCCGCTCGACGTGGGTGCGCAAAGGTCGAGCGAACCGGCGTTGACCGCGATCGATCCCGTCGTGCCGGACGCCGGGAGCAGGACGCCGCCGGAGCCGGCGTTCACGTCCACGCGCAGGTCGGCCACCGAGGCGTTCGACAGGTCCACGTGCATGTCCGCCGCGTTGAACTGCGCGTCGAGCCGCGACAGGTGCGTGCCCGACAGGTCGAGCCTTCCCGATCCGGCGTTGACGCCGACCGTCAGGTCCACCTGCGGGTCGGTCGGCAGGGTCACGTTCCAGGTCCGGTTGTGCGTCCCGCCGACGTCCCAGAAGGCGCCGGACCCGTCCGGCGCGCTCAGGTCGAACGAGGATGAACCCGTCGCGAGCGCGGCGGGGCCGTTCTCGGGATCCCGGCCCTGGAACGTCCAGCCGCTGCCCGCCTGGGTCGTGACGTTCAGGACGCCGCAGTCCATCTGGATGCGAGCCGTCCCGGAGCCCCCGAAGGCTCCGCTCCCCTGGCTGCCCACGGTCGCGCCGCCGGCGTTCGGGTTGCCGCAGCCGGCGACGTTCCCGAAGTCCGGCCCCGTCGCGAGGAACCCTCCGAAGACGAGGCCGAACGTGGCGGCGACGACGAGTCCGCCGGCGAACGCGACGGGCGTGCGCCGCAGCAGGATGCCGACGCCGAGCCCCACGATCACCAGCGGCCAGAGCCGCCATGCATCCCCGGCGGTCGCATGGCTCACGACGCCCTGCTGGACGAGCAGGGGAATCGCGCCGAGCGCGATGAAGAAGATGCCCCAGTTCAGGAACCGTCGGTCGATCGCCACGTGGCGTGATCCTCCCAGTCGCTCCGGCCACGAACGCGGGACGGCGGCGCGATGTGCGTCGGGCGTACTCGGCAACAGTATGCGGATCTGTTACACGAGGGACAGGCCCGTTCGGCCCTCGCCGGCAGTCCCGAACGCCGCCCGTGCCACACTGGCGGGATGTCCGTCCGCGACGTCCTGCGTTCGAACGGCGCGACGATGGCGATCGGCTTCCTGGCGCTCGTCCTGGGGACGCTCGCCGGCTGGTCCGGTTCGTTCGCGAGCGCCGTCCTCTCCCCGGCTCCGATCGTGCGGGCGATCCTCGCGGCGGCCGCGTTCCTGCTCGGAATCGCATGGCTCGCACAGGCGCTCGGCCGCCTCTCGACTCCACCGGTGGCCGGTCGGGACGCGCGCGATCCACAGTCCGCACCCCGCTTGCCGGAGTTCCCAGCCCGCTCGCCGGATCACCCTCATCCGGCCGTGCTGATCCGCGCCGTTCGCCTGGTGTTCCTCGCGGTCGCGGCGTTCGCCGCCGCGTTCGGCTGGCTCGCGGGTCAGGCCGTGCCGGTCGTGCTGGCGCTCATCGTCGCGGGAATCGACGTCGTCGAGACGACGTTCCTGCTGCTCGTCGTCGTCGCGCGGGGATCCGACGAGGCTTCCTGAGAGCCGGCACCGTGCCGTCAATCCTGCCCAGGCCCCGCGCACCCGGACTCGTCGGGAAGCAGCGGGCGAAGCCGGAGCGCCCAGGTCCGGCCGCCGCTCTTCCACCCCGTGAGGCCGTTCGCCTGCCGAAGCGCCGGCAGGACGGCCGCGAGGGCATCACCTTCCAGGACGGCACATCGCGTGGCGGGAAGCCCGGCGACCGCCGTGCCGAGCGCGTCGAGGGGCTGCGTGCCAGACCACTCGAGGTAGCCGGGCGAGGGTTCCTGGGCGCCGCCTTGGGGTTGGTAGACATCGACGTACACGCGCAGCCGCGTGATGGGGTACGAGGATTGGGCTCCCAGCAGGTCCGCCGCGAGCCACGCGTCGAGCGCGGTGACCTTCGCGCGCAACTCGGCGAGTGCCCGGCGGGCGACGTCGGCTCCCGAGCTGGAGCCGGGCACGGCCTCCGAGGCGCCCATCGCGTAGACCCGCGTCACGTGCGTGGCGCCGTCCGCGACGAGCGTGAACGTCGTCCACGGGGCGTCCATGATGCCGGGGAAGTCGATCTGCCGGTCCACCCCGAAGAGGCCCGCCTCTCGCGCCGCCTCGAGGATGCGCTGCACCCCCGCCTCGGAGACACGCTGCATCTGCAGGTTTGGCAGGGCCGGCGCCGGGTAGATCGCGATCTGCGGTCCGACCGTGACCACCGTGCCGTCTCCGTACAGCGAGAACTCCGGGATGCGGGTCAGGACCTGGCCGGGGGCAACGAAGCCACCGTCCGTCGAGATGCGCAGCACGAGGTCGCCGCCGCCGGACGGGTGGGCGATCCCGGCCGACGCCGAAACGGCCGGGGACGCACCGCTCGACCCGCCTGGACCCGATGTCGAGCCCGGACTCCCGCCCGAGCCCGGCGTTGCACTGCAGGAGGCGGCGACGAGGACGACGAGGACACAGGAGGCAAACGGCAACTTCATGGACCGCAGGACGCCACGCGGGCCCACGGGGTTCCGTGTCGTCGACCGTGCGCCGGAATTCCGGCACGGAGGAGCCGGCTTCCGTACCCGGAGGACGCCGGCGGCGCGGAGGAGCCGGCTTCCCGTACCCGGAGACGGCCGGAGGCAAGGCGTCTCGCTTGCGGCAGCCGGCGCGGAGGCGGATAGTCAGGGACATGCGAGCACTCGTCGTCCACGCGCCGGCCCCCGCGTCCGAGCATCCCCTCAGAGCCGCGGACCTGGCGGATCCCGTGCCCGGGCCGGGCGAGTTGCTGCTGAGGGTGAGCGCGTGCGGCGTGTGCCGGACCGACCTGCAGATCGCGGAGGGCGACGTCCCGGCTCGCCGGCTGCCCATCGTTCCCGGGCACCAGGTGGTCGGGAACGTCGAGGCGCTGGGGCCCGGCGTGGACGGCTGGAGTGTCGGAGATCGGGCGGGCGTGGCGTGGCTCGGCGGCGCGTGTGGCCGCTGCGAGTTCTGCCTCACGGAGCGGGAGAACCTGTGCCCGGAGGCCGTATTCACCGGCTGGGATCGCGACGGTGGATATGCCGAGTGGATGACCGCGCGAGCGGACTTCGCGCTCAGGCTCCCCGACTCGTTCGAGGATCTGGACTGCGCTCCCCTCCTGTGCGGAGGCGTGATCGGCTACCGGGCGCTGAAGATCTCCGGAATCCAGCCGGGGGGTCGCCTCGGGCTCTACGGGTTCGGCGCGTCCGCGTCGCTGGCGATCCAGGTTGCCGTCCACTGGGGTTGCGAGGTGTACGTGTGCACGCGCTCGGAGCGCGAGCGACGGCGCGCGGCCGAGCTCGGTGCCACATGGACGGGCGCGTACGAGGATGTCCCACCGGTGCCGCTGCAGGCGGCCGTGACCTTCGCTCCCGCGGGCGACGTTGTGATCTCCGCCCTGCGAGCGCTCGATCGCGGCGGGACCGTCGCGATCAACGCGATCCATCTCGATCGCGTGCCCGAGTTCTCGTACGACCTGCTGTGGTGGGAGCGCTCGCTCCGCAGCGTCGCCAACTTCACGCGGACCGACGCCCGGGAGTTCCTCGACCTGGCTGCCGCCATCCCGATCCGCACCGCCGTCGAGCCGCTTCCCCTCGCGGCCGGGAACGAGGCGCTCGTCGGCGTGAAGGAGGGGAGGGTCGAGGGCGCGTTCGTGCTGATTCCCGGTGAGGGTCAGGCTCGGAGCGGCGCCGGGCGCTGAGGCGATCCGGCGGCGAGACGCGTCCCGCGCTGCAGGCGGCGTCGCCCACGGCCGCGGAATCGTGCCACGAACAGGCGCCCGTCTCCCGGCACGAGCCTGCCGTCAGACCGGCCGCCTCGTGCCGCGCCGGCGACGTCGTGCCGCGCTCGACCCGTCCGCGTCTGCCGTCTCCTGCGGCTGGCTCACCCGTGCCGGGTCCATCGACCCGAACGGCTCGGACGTCAGCAACCGGCGGAGGAGCCCGGCCAGGCGTTCCCGGTCGGCCGGGTCCAGGCCCGAGAGCAGGTGCTCCTCGTTGCGGACGTGGGCCACGACCGCCTCGTCCACGACGGCTCGACCGCGCTCCGTGAGGGAGACGAGCCTCCCCCGGCGGTCGTCCGGATCCGGCAGCCGCTCCACCAGGCCGGCGGCCTCGAGCCGGTCCACCCGGTTCGTCATCGCGCCCGACGAGAGCACGATCGACGAAAACAGGCGGGTCGGGTTCAGGCGGTAGGGTGGACCGGAGCGGCGCAGCGTCGCGAGGACCTCGTACTCGCCGAAGGTGAGGCCGAACCTCGTGAACACGCCGGCGAAGCTCGACGACTGCAACAGGTACAGCCGCGCGATCCGCTGCAGCACGTGCGTCGCCGAGACGTCCAGGTCGGGACGCTCGGCCTGCCACTGTTCGACGATGAGGTCGATCTCGTCGCGCATGACGGGATTATATCTCGTGATCAAGACACTTGACATCGAGTGGGGCGGCGAAGTATCTTCACGTAGAGATAAAGTGGACAGGAGTTGTTGTGCAATGACAGTCGTGACACGCCCCCTCGGGTCGAGCGGGCTGGAGATCACCACGGTCGGATTCGGCGCGTGGGCCGTCGGTGGCGGAGGCTATGCCTTCGGATGGGGCCCGCAGGACGATTCGGCGTCCATCGCCGCGATCACGCACGCCGTCGGGCGCGGCGTGAACTGGATCGACACGGCCGCCATCTACGGCCTGGGTCACTCCGAGGAGGTGGTCGGCCGCGCCCTGCGGGAGATCCCGCCGTCGGAGCGGCCGATGGTGTTCACCAAGGGCGGCATGGTTCCCGACCTCGAGCGACCCCACGACGAACCCGAACGCAACCTGCGGCCGGCCTCGATCCGGCGGGAGATCGAGGCGTCGCTGCTCAGGCTCGGGGTCGAGCGCATCGACCTGTACCAGTTCCACTGGCCCGACAGGACGGGAACGCCGGTCGAGGAATCCTGGGGCGAGATGGCGCGGCTGGCCGACGAGGGCAAGATCCGCGCGGCAGGGGTCGCGAACTTCGACACGGGCCTCCTCGATCGGGCGGAGGCGATCCGCCACGTCGATTCGCTGCAGCCGCCCTTCTCACTGCTCCGTCGCGAGGCCGGCGGCGACGTCATCCCGTGGGCCGCGACCCACGGAACGGGCGTCATCGTGTACAGCCCCATGCAGTCCGGGATCCTCACCAATTCGTTCTCTGCGGTGCGCGTGGCGTCCATGGACGCGGATGACTGGCGCCGCCGGAGCCCCCGGTTCCAGGAGCCCGCGCTGTCGCGCAACCTGGCGCTGCGCGACGCGCTGCGGCCCATCGCGGAGCGTCACGGCGCGACGGTCGCCGCGACCGCCGTGGCATGGACGCTCGCGTGGCCCGGTGTGACCGGCGCCATCGTCGGCGCTCGATCGGCCGGGCAGGTGGACGGCTGGGTCGATGCGGGCTCGCTGCAGCTGTCGCGGGAGGAACTGGTCGAGGTGGCAACCGCCCTGGAGCGCACGTCGGCCGGAAGCGGACCGCTGCACCCGCCCGTGGAGGCGCGACGATGACGCACCTGGCCGTCCTCGGAACGGGCAAGATGGGCGGCGCGATCGCGCGCCGCCTGGAGGAGATCGACCCGGACATCGCGCTGTGGAACCGGACGCACGCCCGGGCCGCGGCACTCGGGATCGGGCACGTGGCCGCGACGCCGGCCGATGCGGTGCGCGGCGCGGACATCGTGATCAGCAGCCTGACCGGCCCGGACGCGGTCCGCGCGGCCTACCTCGGCCCCGGCGGCGCGCTGGGCGTCCACGAGCCGATCCTGTACGTCGAGATGAGCACCGCCGGCCCGGACCTGGTGGACGAGCTGGCGTCGCGCGTCCGGGAGACCGGCGGACGGCTGGTCGACGCCCCCATCCTCGGGGCGCCGGCCGTGGTCGCGTCCGGCTCGGCCGCCGTGCTGGTGGGCGGCGACGCGACGGACGTCGAGCAGGCCCGTCCGGTGCTGGCCCGGCTGGGCGAGGTCCGCCACGTGGGACGGCTCGGCAGCGCCGCGCGCCTCAAGCTCGTGGCGAACAGCATGCTGGCGACCGTCGTGGTGGCCGCGGCCGAGCTGCAGGTCGCCGGCGAGGAGGCAGGACTGGCACCCGACCAGGTGTTCTGGGCCCTGGCGCGGCTCGCGCCGGTCCTCGCGCCCAGGCGTGCGGGGTATCTCGAGGATCGGCACCAGCCGGCGCAGTTCGCCGTGCGCGACCTCCGAAAGGACGTGCACCTCGCGCTCGGGCTGTTCGAGGCCTCGGGGGCCGCCGTGCCGCTCACGACGCGGATCTCGTCGCGCGTTGACGACGCCACGGCCGGGTGGGCGAACGACGACATCACCGCCGTCATCCGGACGTACCGTCCCGGGGCGCGGGCGGCCTCGGGCGCCTAGCGGAGCAGCCGGGAGAGCCTCCGATCGGCGAGCGGCCTGCCGCCGGTCTGGCAGGTCGGGCAGTACTGGAGCGACCGGTCGGCGAAGGCCACCTCCCGGATCGTGTCGCCGCAGACCGGGCACGGCAGCCCCGTCCGGCCGTGCACGCGCATCGCCGAGCGTTTCTCGTCCTTGAGGTCCGAGGCCGGGACGCCCTCGTTTCGGGCGAGCGCTTCCTGGAGCACCTGGCGGAGGGCGCCGTGCAGGCGCGCGACCTCGTCGGCCGTGAGCTTCCCGGCGGGCCGGAACGGCGACAGCCGCGCCGCGTGCAGCGCCTCGTCCGAGTACGCGTTGCCGACGCCGGCGATGAGCGCCTGGTCGGCGATCAGGTGCTTGAGCTGCCCGGTGCGGCCGTCCAGCAGGCCGGCGAGTGCAGCCACGTCGAAGGCGGAGTCGAGCGGGTCGATCCCCAGCCGCGCGATGCCGGGCACGTCCTCGGGTCTCCGGACCACGTAGATGGCGAGCCGTTTCTGCGTGCCCGCCTCGGTCAGGTCGAACCCGGATCCGTCGTCGAGCGTCACCCGGGCCGCCAGCGGGCCTCCCCGAAGGCTGGGACGCGTGGCGACGCCGCGCGGCACGGCCCTGAGATCCGCCCTCGCACCGCCCGATCCCGTGGCAGCGATCGCGCGACGGCCCGGCCGGCGCCGGCACTGCCGGTGCGTCGTGCCAGCGCAGCCATCCGGCCCTCGCGAAGTGGACGGCGAGCCAGAGCGTGGCCCCGGATGGCACCGCGTCCACGCCGTTCTCCGACGTCTCCACCAGGAGGAACTTGCCGCGGCGGCCGCAGCCCAGGATGGTCCTGCCGACGAGTGCGGACGCGGGCGGGGCCGCGGTCTTGAGCGCCGCGAACGACAGCATCTCGACGCGCGCGATGCGGCATCCACGCGCCTTCGACTCGAGGAACGCCGCCAGTGCCTGGACTTCGGGCAGCTCGGGCATGAGGGCATGGTCCGACAGCGGGACCGATGGCGCAAGGCGCATCATGAACCCATGGACGATCGCGATCCGGTCCCGTCCGCCGACCTCGCGCTGCTCACGGACGCGGTCGCGCGCTGGCAGGTGCTGGTCCGCGCCCGCCGCGAGCAGTTCGAGCGGTTGCGCGTGGAGCACGCGGACCCGGGCGCGTACTGGCGCACCCGTTCGCGGAACTACTACGCGGCCGTGCGGCAGCGGACCGAACCGGACCCGTTCGTGCGCGCCGTGCTCGAGGCGTGCCGCGAGGCGGAATCGGTCGATGCCCGCTGGGCGACCGGGGCGGAGCCACCGCCGGCCACGGTCCTGGACGTGGGCGGGGGGTTCGGGGCGGTCGCCGTGCCCGTCGCGCTCAGCGGCCGTCGCGTGACCGTGGTCGAGCCGCACCCGTCGATGGTGCAGCTGCTCGGCGAGTGGGCGACGGAGGAGGGGGTGTCCGACCGCGTGGGCGTCGTGCAGGAACCCTGGCCGCTGGCGGCTCCCATGCGTGAGCAACACGACGTCGTCGTGTGCTCCCACGTGCTCTACCCGATCGAAGACGTGGTCCCGTTCGTGAGGGCGCTCGTTGCCTCGACCCGTCGCGCATGCCTGATCACGCTCCGGCTATCCGGGATCGAGCAGGCGCCGGCCGAGCTGTTCCGGGAGCTTCACGGCGAGGATCGCGTGCCGCAGCCCGGGTTCGCCGACCTGTGCGCGGTGCTCTTCCAGGAGGGGCTGTCGTTCCAGTCGTCGACATACGAGACCGAGACGACGTGGAGCTACGCCGACCTCGACGAGGCGGTGGCAGTGCTGGCGGAGAGCCTGCTGGTCGCGGGCCGGCCGGAGGCGCTCGCGCGGATCCGTGCGTGGGCCTCGCAGGCGCTCGTCGACGAAGGCGGCCGGCTGTCCACCCGCCGCCGGAGGTCGATGGCGGGGATCGCGACGCTCGTTCCTCAGCCCACGCGCTCGTAGGCCCGGCCGACCGTCACCACCGCAGGTAGCCGCTCGAGCAGCTCCCCCAGCGGCGCTGCGTCGAGTGAACCGTCGCGGCGCGCCACCACGAGGCGTCCTTCGGCGAGCAACGGGTTCTGGGGCCGCGCGTCGGCGTCGGCGAGGTCGAAGCGGTAGCGGCCGGGATCGGCGTCGAGCAGCGGGCCTAGCTCGGCGCGCAGCTCGCGTTCCACGCGCTCCCGTGCCGCCTCCGAGCGGGAGTCGTGCCGGATCTCCCGGACCGCGCGCCAGGTGGGGCGGCGCAGCAGGATCCCCCGCCACAGCTCGGCGACTCGCGGCGTCACGCACCCCGACCCCGGAACGGGGTGCTCGTCCACGCGCTCGCCGCGTGCCCAGAGGGCGGCCTGGTGCAGCAGGGCATATTCGTCGAGCGTGGCGTAGTCGCCGAGGACCTCGAGCGGGTTGCGGTCGCCGAAGACCGCCTCGATTGCCGGCCCGAACGCCTCCGACAGGTCCAGGTCGATGGCGCGGACGGCGCGGTGGAAATAGACCGTGTTGTACATGTACAGCCGGGCGGTCAGGAACATCTCGAGGGCACCGAGCCCCGGCTCGTAGAGCGCGAGCCCGCGCTCGGACATGAACGCGTAGCGGCGCAGCCGGTCGGCGTCGACGGGACCGCTGGCGACGCCGGTGATGAGCGCGTCGCGGCGCACGTAGTCGAGGTTGTCGACGGTGAAGATGCCCGAGAAGAGCGGCTGGAGGCGCCGCACCCAGAAGGGCATGCCGGGATCCGCCAGGGGCGGCTTCGACACGAGGAATCCGATCCAGCGCGGGTCGATCCGCTCGCCCTCGTCGAAGGCCGCCCGCTCCGGGTCCACGGACGGCGCGCGGCGGAGGCCCTCGATGAGCGGCGCCAGCTCCTGCTCCACGATCGCCTGGCTCAGGTCCTCGTGCGTGAGCCGCTTGCCGGGATCGCGGCTGGGATGCGGCGGCGCTGGCCAGCGCGACAGGACGTGCTCGTCGAAGAAGTGGGCGAAGGGGCCGTGGCCCACGTCGTGCAGCAGCCCGGCGACCCGCAGCGTCTCGACCACGAGCGCCTCGGACGGGATGGGGTGCTCGGACGCCTCTCCCTCCGAGCGCGTGCCGGCGTGGAGCACTTCGCGCAGCGTCGGATAGAGGGTGGCGCCCCAGAGGCCGGCCTCGTGCATGACGCCGAGCGCGTGAACGAAGCGGGAGTGCTCGGCGCTCGGGAACACCCAGCGGGCGCTCTGCAGCTGGCTGATCCGCCGCATGCGCTGCAACCACTGGGTGTCGAGCAGGTCCTCCTCCGCGACGGTCTCGGGGGGGAGCGCGGCGCGGGCCGACTGGTCGGGCGTCAGCCGCTTCGTCAGCTCGATGTACCCGTGGACGGGGTCGCTGATGAGGTTGACCGCCTCGAACTGGGGATGCGGCATGACCGAAGTGTAGCCCGCTGGCACCGCCTTCTTCCCCGCCCTACCCGACGGGATAGTGGAGAGGGGCGGACTTCCTGCCGTAGCCTCGCGACCTGATCGTTCAGGAGGGACTCATTCGTGCGCCGTCTCGCCAGCGTCCTCGGCGTCTGTCTGCTGCTCGTCGCGGGCGTCGTGCCCGCCCAGGCATCGACGTCCGCTATGCCCGCCCCCGCCGTCGGCGCGGACGCCGGCACGCGGCCGATGATCATGATGCGCATGGTGGGTCAGAGGCCCTCGCGGCCGTCCCACGGCGGCAGCGCCAACCTCGTACTACCACGGCGGCACGGGTGGCGTGGGCGTCGAGACGGGCGCCGACAAGGTCTATCTCGTCTACTGGGGCAGCCAGTGGAACAACAACGACCCCTCCGGCGAAGCATCGATCGAGCAGTCCTTCTTCAGCCACGTCGGTGGAAGCAGCTGGAACAACTCGGTGACGCAGTACTGCGAGGGCGTGCCCAGCAAGACGTACTTCTGCAACGGAGCCGGCACCGCGGCGGTGAACGGGCCCGGTGCGTCCGTCGGCGTCTGGTATGACAACGCGTCGGCGGCGCCCTCGAAGCCATCGCAGAGCCAGCTGGCGGCCGAAGCCGTCAATGCAGCGGCCCACTTCGGGAACCTGACCGCGTCGTCCAACACGCAGGTCCAGTACGTGATCAACACCGCGACCCGCAATAACGCAAGCGGTTTCGGGGTCCAGTACTGCGCCTGGCACAGCTCGACCAGCTCGAGCTACGGCACGATCGCGTACACGAACATGCCGTACGTCACGGACGCCGGCGCCGGGTGCGGGGCCAACTTCAACGGCCTCGGCTCGAACGCCGGGATCACGATCGTGGGCGGGCACGAGTTCGCCGAGACCGAGACCGACATCTTCCCGAACGGCGGCTGGCTCGACGGCAGTGGCGCCGAGAACGGCGACAAGTGCGCCTGGATCAGCTCGGGGCAGGGCGCGTCCGCCAACGTGACCATGAACGGCGCCACGTTCCCCGTCCAATCCCTGTGGAGCAACGCCTTCAACAAGAACGCCGGCGGGTGCGTCCTCGCCTACTAGGCGAAGCAGGCCGATCCGGGAGGCGGGGCCCAGCGCTCTCTCCGCCTCGCGCGACTCCGCCGGGCCGAACGACCCGCGTGATCCCTAATGTCCCGAGGCGGGGGTGCCGGACGGCGCCCCCGCTTTCGTTCGCCCGGCACGGGGCGGTCGGGCCGACCGCCGACGACCCCGCGTCCGCCCGATCGGGCGCGTTCCCGTACCATGTGCGGTGGCCTCGACGGGGAACTGCCCGTGCACGTCCGCACGGTGCTCGGGTCGCAGGCCGTTTCTCGTGGCATCACGTGGCGATCCAGCCACCGCACAAGGGTGTCCGTACATGAAGGTTGGTGTCGCCAGGGAGACAGCGCCGGGCGAACGCCGCGTGGCGCTCGTGCCAGAGACGCTGGCCAGGATCCAGAAGGCGGGCGCCGAGATCGTCGTCGAGCGCGACGCCGGACTCGGTTCGCATTTCCTCGACAGCGCGTACGAGGCAGCCGGCGCGACGATCGTCTCCACCGACGAGCTGTATGCCCAGGCCGACCTCGTGGTTCGCGTGCAGAAGCCTTCCGCGGCCGAGGCCGCCAGGCTACGCAGCGGCCAGGCGGTCGTCGGCTTCATGCAGCCGCTGCTCGACCCGAAGCTCGCCGCCGACCTCGCCGCGCGAGGCGTGATCGAGATCAGCCTCGACGCGATCCCGCGCACGCTGAGCCGTGCCCAGACCATGGACGCGCTGTCGTCGCAGGCCAACGTCGGCGGGTACAAGGCCGTGATCATGGCCGCCGAGGCGTACGGCCGCTACCTCCCCATGCTCACGACGGCCGCCGGCACCGCCAAGCCCGCGAACGTGCTCGTGCTGGGCATCGGCGTCGCCGGCCTCCAGGCCATCGCGACCGCTCGCCGGCTCGGTGCCGTGGTGAAGGCCTACGACGTGCGCAAGGAGACGAAGGAGCAGGCGCAGAGCGTCGGGGCCCAGTTCATCGAGCTCAAGTCGGTCGCCGACGCGACCGGCGAGGGCGGCTACGCGCGTGCGCTGACGCCCGAGGAGCAGAAGGCACAGCAGGACGAGCTCAACGGCCACATCGCCTCGCAGGACATCGTGATCACGACCGCGCAGGTCCCCGGCCGGCGCCCGCCCCTCCTCGTCACCGCCGCCGCGGTGGCGGGCATGAAGCCCGGCTCCGTCATCGTGGACATGGCGGCCAGCGACCTCGGCGGCAACTGCGAGCTGTCGAAGGCGGGAGAGACGGTCGAGACCGACAACGGCGTGACCATCCTCGCCCCCACGAACCTGCCGGCGTCGATGCCCGGGAGCGCGAGCCTCTTCTACTCGCGCAACCTTGCGGCGCTGCTGCTCACCCTCATCAAGGACGGACGGCTCACCATCGACCCCCGGGACGAGGTGCACGCGGCGACCGTCATCACCAATGACGGCCAGGTGGTCCAGGCAGCGACGAAGAAGCTGCTCGAGCCCGCCACCGGCTCGGCCACCGGAGGTTCCGCCGCATGAGCGTCGACCAGCTGCTCTCCTCGCTGACCATCTTCGTGCTGGCCATCCTGGTCGGCTTCGAGGTGATCAGCAAGGTTCCCGCCACCCTGCACACGCCGCTGATGTCGGGCGCCAACTCGATCCACGGGATCGTGCTCGTCGGCGCCATGCTGATCGCCGCCATCGCGGACAACCCGCTCAGCATCGTGCTGAGCGTCGTGGCCGTCGCCTTCGCGACGATGAACGTCGTCGGCGGGTATCTCGTGACGGACCGCATGCTCGAGATGTTCAAGAAGCGACCGGCACCGGCCAGGCCGGCCCCCAGGGCCGAGGCCTGACGACATGTCGCTCGACACGCTCATCCGGCTCGTCTACATCGCGGCCGCCGCCTGCTTCGTGCTCGGCCTGCACCTGATGAACTCGCCCGCCACGGCGCGGCGCGGCAACCAGCTTTCCGCGGTGGGTATGGCGGGCGCCGTCCTCGGCACGCTGCTGCTCATCGCCACGGGCGGCGTCAGCACCACCGGCACGCTGATCTGGCCGATCATCGTCGTCGGCATCGCGATCGGCGGCGGCGCGGGCGCGTACAGCGCGCGCACCGTGAAGATGACGGCGATGCCACAGCTCGTGAGCATCTTCAACGCGATGGGCGGCGGCGCCGCCGCGCTCGTCGCCATCGACGAGTTCGTGCGCGCGGCCGGGATCGGGACCCACACGCTCGGCACCGCCGAGGTCGTCGCCACGGTGCTCGACGTCGTCATCGGTTCCGTCACGTTCACGGGTTCGCTGATCGCAGCGGGCAAGCTCCAGGGGATCATCACCGGGCGGCCGGTCAAGCTGCCGTTCGGGCAGGGCATCAACCTGGTGCTCGCCGTGGTCGCGCTGGCGACTGCGCTGTACCTGATCCTCGTCGGACAGGTGCTGCTGGTGCTCGTCCTGCTGCTCGTGGCGGCCCTGGTCTTCGGCGTCACGATGGTCCTGCCGATCGGCGGGGCCGACATGCCGGTCGTGATCTCGCTCCTCAACGCCTTCACGGGCACCGCGGTGGCCATGGCCGGGTTCGTCATCGACAACCCCGTGCTGATCATCGCGGGAGCCCTGGTCGGAGCGTCCGGCGGCATCCTGACCAAGCTCATGGCCGACGCCATGAACCGCTCGATCCTGAACATCATCATCGGCGGCTTCGGAACCGGCGAGGTCACGGCGGGAGCCGGGGCTGCCGCGGGAGCCGAAGGCGCGTCCGTCCGGGAGCTCACGGTCGACGACGCCGCGATCCAGCTGACGTACGCCCAGCACGTGATCGTCGTGCCGGGCTACGGGCTCGCGGTCGCCCAGGCCCAGCACGTCACGGCCGAGCTGGCCGCGCTCCTCGAGGAGCGGGGCGTGGACGTCAAGTACGCCATCCACCCCGTTGCCGGCCGCATGCCGGGGCACATGAACGTGCTGCTCGCGGAGGCGAACGTGCCGTATCCGCAGCTCATGGAGATGGAGGACATCAACCCGGAGTTCCAGCGGGCGGACGTGGCCCTGGTCCTCGGCGCGAACGACGTCACCAACCCGGCCGCTCGATCGGATCCGGCCAGCCCGATCTACGGGATGCCGATCCTCGACGTGGACAAGGCGGCGAGCATCATCGTCGTCAAGCGGTCCATGCGGCCCGGGTACGCGGGCATCGACAACCTGCTCTACACGGACCCGAAGACCGGCATGCTCTTCGGCGACGCCAAGGACGTCCTGACGCAGCTCATCTCGGCGGTCAAGGCGCTCTGACGGCCGGTCCCGGCGCCCGGCGCGCCCCGGTCCGGGCGTACGGCGCGGCCCGGCACGTCACCTGCCCGGCCGATGCCCGCCTGGCGCGCGGCTATCCTGTGACGGATGGACGAGCGGCACAGCGTCGAGCTCCAGGCCGAGGTGCATGCGCCCCGGGACAGGGTCTGGCAGCTCATGTCGACCGCCGACGGCGTCGGCCGATGGCTGGACGCCGCCGAGTTCCCGTCCGAGGTGGGCGGCGCGGTCCGCCTGCAGATGCGCGACGCCGTCGCGGTCGGAACGCTGCTGGCCATCGACCCGCCGCAGCACGTCTCGTTCACGTTCGACTGGGAAGGTGACCCGATCGGGCGGCCGACCGTGGTCGCGCTCGACGCGATCGACCACGGCGAGGCGACCCACCTGACGCTGCGCCACGTGGGCCTCCCGGCCGGCAGGCAGCTCGAGCTGCACGCGGCGCTCTGGCGCCACTGGTTCGAGCGGCTGGTCGTCGCGGCTCAGCCAGGCTCCCCGTATGGGGCCGCTGCGCGGCGCAGCTGATCCGCGACGCTCGAGCGGAGCGCCGGCGGCTCGAGGACCTCGGCGTCCGCGCCCCATCCCAGGATCCACACCTGGATCTCGTGGAGCCCTGCCACCCGGCCGCGCCAGATCAGCGTGCCGTCGGGTCGCGGCTCGAGCTCCTGGCTGGCGTGCCAGCGCGTCTCGGACACGCGCCGGGCGACATCGGCCGAGAACCGGACGACGACCGATTCGAGCGGCTGGTCGGCAATGACGTCCCAGCCCCGGGCCAGGTCGGCGGCGATCCCGGCGCCCTCCGACGGGTCGAACGTGTCCGCGGTCAGCGAGGCCTCCCGGATCCGCTCCACCTTGAACGTCCGCCGCCCGCCCCGTGCCTCGTCGTGGCCGATCAGGTACAGCGCGTGGGTGAGCGCCGACGGCTCGATCGCATACGGCCGCACCCGAGCGTGCCTCACGCCCCGGGAGGGATCGTACGTGGCGGCGTCGTAGTCGATCTCCACGACTCGCCCCCGTGCCCAGGCCTCGGTCAGCGTCCGGAAGACCCGCGTGAACCGATGGTCCGGCGGACGGGCAGCCACGATGTCCGCCGTCGCCTGGACGTGATCGGCAAGCACCGTGGGGAGCACCGCCGCGAGCTTGACGAACGCCCCGATGAGCTCCGTGTCGTACTCGTCGCTGGCCCGGGCGAGGGCTCGCGCCGCGAGGAACAGCGTCATCGCCTCGTGGAGCGTCAGGTCCAGTGGCGGCAGGAACGCGCCCGCCTCGAGTCCGTAGCGCCCCCCGTCCTGCCAGATCGGGAGCCCGGCGTCGCGCTCCATCGCGGCGAGGTCGCGGTAGACGGTGCGCTTGGACACGCCGACCAGGTCCGCTATCGCGGCGGCCGAGATGCCGTCGCGGTGCTGGTGCAGGACGCGGGCGATCTTCAGGTACCGCGCGGCGCGGTCCCACTTGATGCCGGCGCGATCGTCGCGGGCCGGCCCGTCCGTGGCCGTCACGGCAGCGGCGCCGGGATGACGGGAGGTCGGGACAGCGCGTGAACCGTGAGCGTTGCGTGCAGCGTCGCCTGCAGGCCCGCCGGCCACCCGCCCGGGGTCAGGCCCTCGACGGAGACCTCCGACATGGCCAGCGTCCCGTCGTCCAGGACCCACCAGTCGAGGTTGCCACGCCAGTCGGCGATCGCGCTCTCGTCGGACAGCGGACTCTCGCCGAGGAGCCAGCGGAGCGGACGAAACGCCTGGAGCGCGATCGAGCCTCCCGCGAGGAGCCGGCAGTGCCGGGCGGCCTCGCCGTCGACGATCTCGATCCCGACGTCCTCCGCCGCGAGCCGCGCCGGCCCGGACAGCGCGACGCGGATGACCTCGGAATCGAGCGTCTCGCGGTCCTGGACGATCACCGGGGCGGGCGTCGCCCCGATCGGCACGTACGGCGTGATCCGCTCCTGCAGGGGGGCGGGCGTCCAGTTGCCGTCGCCGGATCTGAGCCAGGCGCCGGAGGCCGTCCGGGCGTACTCGAGGGTGGGGGGCTCACCGCCGGGATCGACGGGCCATCCGGACAGGTTCGCGCTCCAATGCTCGAGCTGTCCGGCCCGCACGCCGGACAGCTCGGCGGTCCCGATGTCGCGCCCGTCCGTCTGCGCCGTCGCCGCAATGGTGACCTCGGCGTTCTCCGCGGGGAGCAGGCCACCCGAGCACGTCGGCGGAAGCGAGGCCGGGGACGGCCCGGGCGCACCGGTGCCGCCGGACGAGTAGGCCACCTCGGTCCCGAGCGCGGCCACGCCCGAGATGCCCGATCCCACCGCGAGCATCGCCACGGCGATCAGCCCGGCCAGCGACAGGCGGGCGCGCCGGAGCGCCATGCCGCCGAGCACGCGGCGCGACAGCCCGATGCCCGCGAACAGGGAGGCGGCCGCGAGGGTGACGAACCAGGCGTACGCGTCCTCGCCGGACGGCAGGAACGGCGAGGAGCCCGGCTGCCGCAGCGCCGACACGAGGCCGCCCAGCGACGGGGCCAGCAGCAGCAATTCGAGGATCCCGATCCACGCGACCACCGCCGACGCCCGGCGGCCCCGCACGAGCGGCGGCCAGGCGATCGCCGCAAGCGACGCCAGCGCCCCCACGATCGGCGTGGCGGCCACGAGCGGCGCGACGAGCACGCCCGGGCGGTAGCCGACGAGCACGGCCGCCGCCGCGGCCCCCCACAGGAGGGTCGCCACGGAGGCCAGCAGCCGGAGCCGGATCGTGCGGACACGCACGTGGTCAGTGTACGGTCGGCTACCATCGGACTGAGTGTCACGCTGTCGAGGTCCGGCGATCTGGCTCGTACCATCGTTGCCCACCGACGGGTGTGGCCTCGCATCGAAGTGCCGGTCGCCGGACATGGATCGGACCGACCGGTGTGACTTCATAGGAGCGTGGTAACCGCCCCCACTCAGGCGTGTCCACCGGCCGGTCCGGAATGGGTCACCCCTGATCAGGAGGCGACGGAGGAATGATCGTCATCGGCATCGATCCGCACAAGTCCACGCACACGGCGGTGGCTGTCGAGGGGACCGGCCGCAAGCTCGCCGAGAAGACCGTGGCGGCCCGCAGCGCGGGTCACCTCGAGCTGGTTCGGTGGGCATCGCGCTTCCCCGAGCGCCGCTTCGCCCTCGAGGATGTCCGGCATCTGTCCCGGCGCCTCTCGAGCGACCTGCTCCTCGCCGGCGAGACGGTGGTCCATGTCCCACCCAGGCTGATGGCCGGTGCCCGTCGCTCGTCGCGCGAACGGGGCAAGAGCGATCCGATCGACGCGCTCGCGGTGGCCCGGGCAGCCCTGCGCGAGGATCTCCCGGCGGCCGTCCTCGACGGACCCGAGCGGGAGGTGCGCCTGCTCGTCGACCACCGTGACGATCTCGTCGCCGAGCGGACCCGCATGCAGAACCGCCTGCGCTGGCACCTCCACGAGCTCGATCCAGGGAACGAGCCGGTCGCCCGCGGTCTCGACCGGACGGTCGTCCTCGACGCCCTGCGCGAGCGCCTGGCCGATGCCCCGGGCACGGTCGGACGGATCGCCCGCGAGCTGGTCGTCCGGATCCGTGAGCTGACCGCGGCGATCAATGGCCTCGAGCGCGAGATCGCCGGGCTGGCTGCCTCCCTCAGCCCGATCCTGCTCGAGCTGGCTGGCTGTGGGTCACTCGGTGCCGCGAAGCTCGTCGGCGAGACGGCTGGCATCGCGCGCTTCCGCTCGGCCGCAGCGTTCGCCCGCCATAACGGGACGGCGCCGCTGCCGGTCTGGTCCGGCAACACCGAGCGTCATCGGCTCAGCCGGACAGGCAACCGTCAGCTCAACCTCGTCCTCCACCGCATCGCCATCACCCAGATCCGACTGGGTGGTGTGGGTCGGGCGTATTTCACCAAACGCCTCGCCGCCGGTGACACCAAGACCGAGGCCATCCGGGCCCTGCGGCGGAAGATCAGCGACGAGGTGTACCGCCGGATGCGCGAGGATGAGCAGCACCGGGCGACCCCGCGAGCCAGGCTCGCGGCGGCCGCTTGACATAGGAGCTTCGATGCCCGAGACGTTCACGCGGCCCGTCCTGACGCCCGCTGCCGCCCGTGCCCGGAACGGGCAGGATCAATCGGCGGAGCCGGCCGGCGACCGTCCCCTGATCAGCCTCACGACCGATTTCGGAGAGCGCGACCCGTCGCCCGCGATCTGTCGCGGCGTGATCCTGGGCATCGCGCCGGACGCACGGCTCGTGGACGTGAGTCACGAGGTCGCGAAGTTCGCCATCCTCGACGGGGCCCTGCTGCTCTGGGCCGCGCTGCCGTACCTTCCGGTCGGCGTCCACGTGGCCGTCGTGGACCCGGGCGTGGGCACCTCCCGCCTGCCGATCGCCATTCGGGTCGCGCGCGGCGACGTGCTCGTCGGGCCCGACAACGGACTGCTCCTGCCGGCCGCCGAACGGCTCGGCGGCGGCCTCGCCGCCCACGTGCTCGAGAACCGCGACTACCAGCTGCCCGCGGTCAGCACCTCGTTCCACGGCCGCGACGTGTTCGCGCCCGCCGGCGCGCACCTCGCCCTCGGCGTGCCCCTCGAGGCGTTCGGGCCGGCACTCGATCTGGCGAGCCTGGTACGCCTCGACCTGCCGGCGCCGCAGGCGCTGGACGACACGCTGGCCACCAGCGTCATCTACGTCGACACGTTCGGCAACGTGAAGCTGGCCGGCGAGCGGCGCGACCTCGAGGCGGTGCTGGGCCCCCTGGCGCCGGGCGACCCGCTGCGCGTGGCCCCTCCGGCGCGAGAGCCGAGCCTCGACGACGATCGCCTCCGGCTGCGCCCGGCGGAGGCAGCGAGGTTGACGTGGCAGCTGACGTTCGGGGCGGTGCCGGCCGGCGATCCGCTGCTGTACGAGGACTCGTACGGCCGGCTCTGCGTCGCGGTCCACCAGGGCGACGCGTCCGTGCGGCTGGGGCTCCGAGCGGGCGACCGATTGACGATCCGCAGGGATTCCGTGCGATAAGGGAGGCGTGCCGGCCGGGGAAGGCACAGCTTGACGCCGGGGCGCCGGCACCGGCGCGCGCCCCGGCCTCGTCTCGGACGGGCGCGGCGGGTGCGATCGCCGTCTGCCCGGCGGCTACACTGGGGATGGAAGGGTCGCTCCGTGAGCGCGTGGGGCGCATGCGGCGCGCGGGAGCGAGAGGAGGCCACCGATGCAGACCAGGATCAGGCTGCTCGCCGTCCCGCTGACGGCCATGCTGCTGCTGACGGCATGCGGCGCCGGGGCGACGCCCTCGCCGGCGCCGCCCACGCCCGCGCCCGTCGCCAGCGTCACGCCGCCGTCCGCCGCACCGAGCGTCCCCAGCGCGGTCCCGAGTGCCGCCCAGCCGGCGAGCGTGGCACCGTCCGCCGCTGCGATCTCGGCCGCGTGCATGAATGGCCAGGCACAGACCCTGACGAGTGGCAAGCTCACGATCGGGACGGACAACCCGGCGTACCCGCCGTACTTCCAGCCCGATCCGAGCACGGCCCCCAAGCCCTGGAAGCTCGGCGACCCGACCAACCAGCAGGGGTTCGAGAGCGCGGTCGCGTATGCCGTCGCGAGCAAGCTCGGCTTCGGCGCGAGCGACGTGGCCTGGACGGTCGTGCCGTTCGACAACTCCTATGCCCCGGGCAAGAAGTCCTTCGACGTCTACCTCGCCCAGGTGTCGTATACGCCGCAGCGCGCGACCGCCGTCGACATGTCGGACGGCTATTACTTCGTCGCCCAGTCGATCGTCGCCCTCAAGGGCAACCCCATCACCTCCGCGAAGACCATCAGTGACCTCAAGACGTACAAGCTCGGCGCGATGCAGGGCACGACGGCCTACGCCGCGATCAAGAACGTGATCGCGCCGACGGCAACCGTGTCCGTCTACTCGTCGAACGACGACGCGATCGCGGCGGTCAAGGCGAAGCAGATCGACGGCATCGTCACGGACCTGCCGACGGCCTTCTACATCACCGCCGCGCAGCTCGACAACAGCGTGATCGTCGGGCAGCTTCCCGTGACCCCGGGGCCGGACGCGGAGCACTTCAGCCTCGTGCTGGCCAAGGGGAGCCCGTTGACGACCTGCGTGAACCAGGCGATCGCCTCGCTGAAGGCGGACGGGACGCTCGACCAGATCACGAAGGAATGGCTGTCGGACAAGGCGAGCGCCCCCATCCTGCAGCCGTGACACCGGCGATCCGCCGCACGGCGTGAGTGGATTCCGGGTCGGAGGCCCGCTCGACACGGGGGAACTGATCCCACGCTCACCGGGCGGGCCGCCCCGTCCCTCGCGCCGCTACGACGCGTCGAGGTGGCGCTCGACGGCGTCGGCGCTGCGCTCGACGCTCGTCGCGCTCGTCAGCACGGTCCTGTTCTTCGGGCTCATCGGGTGGGTCGTCGTCCACGCCCCGAACTGGCCCGAGGTCCAGCGCTCGTTCCTCGATGGGGCGGTGTGGGCGCAGTCGGTCCCCGACATCGTCCCGGCGTTCCTGGTCAATGTCCAGCTGTTCTGCATCGCCGAGGTGCTGATCCTCGTCCTCGCGCTGGTGCTCGCGGTGCTCCGCAGCCTGCCCGGCCCGGTGTTCTTTCCGTTCCGCCTGCTTGCGACGGTCTACGCCGACGTGTTCCGGGCGATCCCCGGGGTCCTGATCATCTACCTGCTCGGCTTCGGCATCCCCGGGCTCCAGATCGCCGGTATCCCGACGGACCCGTTCGTCTACGCGGTGATCGCGCTGACGCTCGTGTACTCCGCCTACGTGTCCGAGGTGTATCGGGCGGGCATCCAGTCGGTGCATCCCAGCCAGGAGGCGGCCGCGCGCTCGCTGGGTCTCACGCAGCTCCAGGCCCTGCGCTACGTGGTGCTCCCGCAGGCCGTGCGGCGCGTCATCCCGCCGCTCCTGAACGACTTCATCGGGCTGCAGAAGGACACCGTCCTCGTGTCGTACATCGGCGTCGTCGAGATCTTCCGCCAGTCGCAGATCGACCAGGCCGCCGCGTTCAACTTCACGCCGTACCTGGTGACCGCGCTGGTGTTCCTCGTGATCACGATCCCGCTCGCCAGGTTCGTCGACGTGCTGATCGCACGGGATCGCCGCCGATTCCTCGCAGGTGCCCGATGACGGCCGGGACGGAGCGGCCCGAAGCCCGGGCTCTCCGCGTGGAGCAGGTCTGGAAGTCGTTCGGCGCCGCCCAGGTCCTGCGCGGGATCGACCTGGAGCTGGCCGACCACGACGTCGTCTGCCTCATCGGCGCCTCCGGTTCCGGCAAGTCCACCCTCCTGCGGTGTGTCAACCTGCTCGAGCCGGTGGATGCGGGCCGGATCGTCGTCGGGGGCGCGGAGATCACGGCCCGCGGCGTCGACGTGAACCGCCTCCGCCGGCGCATCGGCATCGTGTTCCAGTCGTTCAACCTGTTCCCGCACATGACCGTGCTCGCGAACGTCACGCTCGCGCCGCGCAAGGTGCTCGGCCTGTCGGAGCGCGCGGCACGCGAGGCCGCCGTCGTCCTGCTCGACCGGTTCGGGCTGGCCGACAAACGCGACGACTATCCCGACCGGCTGTCGGGCGGCCAGCAGCAGCGCGTGGCGATCGTGCGAGCGCTGGCCATGGATCCGAGCCTCCTGCTGCTCGACGAGATCACCAGCGCGCTGGACCCCGAGCTCGTCGCCGAGGTCCTGAACGTGATCAGGGAGCTGGCCGGCGGCGGGATGACCATGCTGATCGCGACGCACGAGATGGGCTTCGCCCGGGACATCGCGAGCCGGGTCTGCTTCCTGGACGCCGGCGTGATCCTCGAGCAGGGCCCTCCGGCCGAGATCTTCAGCCACCCCCGGGAGCCGCGGACCAAGCAGTTCCTGCAGCGGATCGTCGAAGCGGGGCGGATGTAGCCGGCTGGCCGTCACTCGGAGGGCGTTGCGGTTCCCCGCCCCGGTGTCTGGTCACTCGCCGCGCGTTGCGGTTCCCCGCCCCGGTGTCTGGTCACTCGCCGCGCCGTGCCTCCTCCACGAAGGCTTCGAACAGGCGCCCGAACTCCCGCGGCGTGGAGTCCGTCCGCTCGGGATGGAACTGGACCCCGACGACCCACCGTCCGTCCATCGCCTCGAGCGCCTCGACCAGTTCCCGTCCGTCACCGTCAGCCGAGAAGCCGGCCGCCCGGAGCCCCGGAGCGAGGTCCGTGGTGCGCACGGCCTGGTGGTGATACGAGTTGACCGTGAGTGGCGGCACGATCGGCACCGCCTCGCCGTCACTAGCCACGATGGCGTGGAGGCGGGTGCCGGGAACGAGCCTGAGGCCGTGGGTGACCGGGGGGCCCTCGCCGTAGCTCGCGCCCTGGTGGCCGTCCACGTGCTGCGTGAGCCGGCCGCCGTGGAAGACGTTGATGGCCTGGAGACCCCGGCAGATGCCCAGCACGGGGAGGCGCCGGGCCATCGCCACCGTCCACGCCGACAGGTCCAGGCGGTCCCGTTCCCGCCGGATTCGGACGGACCCGGCCGGTCTCGCGCCGTACAGCGTCGGGTCGAGGTCGCTCCCGCCGCTCAGCAGGAGACCGGCCACCCCGGCCGGCGTTGCCGTCGCAAGATCCGTCCCGTCCGACTCGTCGATGCCGGTCGGCTCGCCGCCCGCGCGGCGGACGGCCTCGAGGTACAGCTCGTTCTTCAGCCGCGCCGCCGCCGGATCGTGCGACCGCAGCGGATCGGCGAGCGTGACGAGGATCGACGGGGCCGTGCTGCTCGCCATGCCCGCATGGTATCGATCCGGCGGGCGCGAGGCCGGGCTGCCGCGGGCGCGACGCCGGGGTCAGGCCGGAAGGACGACCGGCTCGTCGACCGGCGTCCGTGCCGCGCGCCGGAACTCGCTCGCGAGCGCCAGCCCGTCGGTCGCCGACGAGATCTGCCCCCGCCCGGACCGCTTCGATGCGTAGCAGGCGCGGTCGGCCGCAAGGAGCACCGTTTCCGGGTCCCGGCCGTCGTCGGGGTGCGCCGCGATCCCGATGGAGCAGCTGACGCGCAGGCCCGGGTCGTGCGAACCGACGGCGCGGATCGCCTCGATCGCCTTCTCCGCCACGGCATGCGCGCCGTGCGCGTCGGTTCCGGGAAGCATCAACGCGAACTCGTCGCCGCCATAGCGGAAGACCACGTCGGTGTCCCGCACGGCGGCCCGCAGGGCGCGCGCGATCGTCCGGAGCACGTCGTCGCCGGCCTGGTGCCCGCGCGCATCGTTCACCACCTTGAAGTCGTCCAGGTCGAGCATCAGCAGACCGAACCGGTCCCCATGGGCGACCGCCTGAGCCAGCTGCCGGTCGAACGTCCCCTTGTTGCGCAGGCCCGTCAGCGCGTCCGTCTCGGCCCGGATCTCGACCGCCCGGTGCTCCTCGGCGTTCTGCAGGGCGATGGAGACCTGCGCCGCGAAGAGCTTCACCAGCTCGAACTCCTCCGGCGCGAACCGGGTGAGCGTGCCCAGCCGTTCCAGTGTCAACACCCCGGTGGGACCACTGCGGCCCCGCAGGGGGACGGCGATCAGGCTGCTGTCCGCCGGCTCGAGGCCGGGCAGGCTCGTGACGCGCGGGTCCCGTCGCGTGTCGACGACGAGCTGGGGCTCGTTCGCCTCGACGACCCAGGCCGCGATGCCCGGGCCGCCCGGCATCGCGTCGGTCGTGAACTGGGCGGCGTCGTCCCCGAGCGCGACGATCGTGCGCAACCTGCCGGTGGAGGCGTCGACCTCGGCGATCGCCAGGTTGTCGTAGCGGACGAGCGCCGCGATCCCCTCGGCGATCTGGTCGAGCACGCGCCGCGGATCGAGCGTGGTCAGGATCGACTCCGTGATCTGCAGCAGGATCTGCTGGCTGCGCAGCTGGCGGGCCAGCGCGGCGGATCCCTCGCGCAGGCGTTCGGTCGCGTCGGCGCTCGCCATGGCCTGGGCGGCGAAGCTCGCGTAGATCTCGAGCAGGCGCAGGTCGTCCAGGCTGAACTGGCGCAGGCCGAGCTTGGAGAGCGAGAGCACGCCGAGCACCTCGTCCTCGTACGTCATGGGCGCGAGAAGCATCGATTCGTCGAGGTCCGGCTCGGTCCCAGGGACCGTCTGCGAGCGTGGATCGTGCGCGGCATCGTCGATGAGCTGGGCGCGACCGTGCTCGGCGACCCACCCCGTGATCCCCTGGCCGACCCGGATGCGCAGCTGCTCCGGGGTCTCGTCCACGTACTCGCCGATCTGCCCGCGCATGGCCACGGCCACGAGGTATCCCTCGTCCTGCAGCCGGTAGACGCGCACGTTGTGGTAGTCGATCAACTGGCGCAGCTCGCTCGCGATCGCCAGGCCGATCTCCCGCACGCTCGCCAGGCGTCCCAGCCGGACGCCGAGCTGCTGGATCGAGCGAAGCTGGGCCGCCCAGCGCGCCATCTGCGCGTACTGGTCGCGGAGACGTTCGGTCGCGTCCACGTTCGCCATCGCCTGGGCGGCGAAGCTCGCGTAGATCTCGAGCAGGCGCAGGTCGTCGTCGGTGAACTGCCGCAGCCCCAGCTTGGAGAGCACCAGGACGCCGAGCACCTGGTCCTCGAAGAGCATCGGCGCGAGCAGCATCGACTCGTCGAGGTCGGGCTCCGTGCCCGGGATCGTGGTGGCCCGAGGATCGGCCGAGGCATCGTGCACGAGCAGCGCCTGCCGGTGCTCGGCGACCCAGCCGGTGAGGCCCACCCCGATCGTGGTGCCGAGCTGTTCGGAGGTCTCGTCGACGTATTCGCCCGCGCGTCCGCGCATGGCGACGGCGACCAGGTCCGTACGGCCGACGAGACGGTAGACGCGAACGTTGTGGTAGTCGATGAGGTCCTGCAGCTCAGTGGCGATGGCCGCGCCCACCTCCCGAACGGTGCCCAGCCGGCTGAGGCGCACGCCGAGCTGCTGGATCGAGCGCAGCTGTGCGGCCCAGGTGGCCATCCGCGCGTAGTCCCGCGCGTTCCGCATCGCAACACCGGCCCTCGCCGCAAGCTCCTGCAGCGCCCCGAGCTCGGCGGAGCTGTATGTCCGCGTCGTGTCGTGATAGAGGACCAGCGCCCCGAGCGTCAGGCCGCCCGCGGTCAGGGGGGCGACCGCGACGCCCGTGAAGCCTTCGTCGAGCGACGCCGCGCGCTCCGTCGGGGACATCAGGCTGCCCCTGTCGACACGGGGGATGGCGACGGCGCGTCCGGCATCGGCCGCATCCCGGAACCGGGAATGGAGCGAGCCGGATTCCATGACGGTGAGGTACGCCGGCGACAGGTTCCGGCTGACCCGGGCACGGGCCGTGCCGTCCGCCTCCCTCACGAACACCGCGCCCCGTTCCGCCCCGAACAGGATCATCGCGTGCTCGAGCAGTTCTCGCTCGATCGACGCGGAGTCCAGGCTCGCCGTGAGGCGCACTGCCAGCTGGTCGACGGCGCCCGTCAGGTGGTTTCCGGCCGGATTCCCTGCGCCCGGGGCCTCGCCACCGGTCTCGCCGTGGACGGGCCCGCCACCGTCGCCGAGCCCGGCTTCCGCCAGGAAGGCCTCCAGTGCCGTCACGCGGTACCGCCGGTCTCCCCGGGCGTTGATCCGCATGAACGGCAGCCGGCCCTGGTCGCTCCATGCCCGCACGGTGTTCGGATGAACACCGAGAATGTGGGCCGCACCGGCGACCGTCACGGTTCGCTGTGCCGCCACAGACTCCATGAGCCACCTTTCGAATCAGCCTGTCCCGCTGACTCCCCAGAGCCTATGGAACCTTCACAGAACCTCACACCGGACTGGAGTACGGTGAGGAGAGGCGAGATCGTCCCATCGTCGGGCCTCGTGCCCGGAGGTGCCGGCCCGTGCCCGTCGGTGCCGGCCCGCGCCCGGCCGGGCCCGGAGCCTGTTCCTCAGCGCGGCTGGGTCAGGCGAACGTAGATCGTGGCGGCGCCCGCGACCACGATCCCGAGCAGCATCACGGCGACCGCCGCGAGGACGGGCTGCCCGACGAAACTCGGCGGCGTGCCGCTGGACCTGGTATCGCCTCCGGCCACGGCATCGGCCGAGGCCGCCGGCTGCGGCGAGCCGGCCGCCGGCTGGGGCGAGCCGGCCACCGGCGATGCGGGTCGGGAACTCGGGGCCCCGGTTGCCACGGCCGCCGGAGCAGCCGGAGATGTCGACACCACGGCGGAGTCCGGAACCAACGCCGAGGGAGCGGCCCCCAGCACCGTGGGGCCCTGGTGAAGGGGCGCGCCGTCACCTGCCAGGACCGGTCCCGCCAGTGCGAATGCCAGGGCCCCCGCGAGCAGCAGGCCCCCCGCTGCCAGCAGCGCGGCGGCGCCGGCAGCTCGAGTCCGGTTCGCACCGCCGAGCACCCGCATCGCTTCCGGAAGTTCCAGCGTGCACACGACCAGGGGCCGGCCGTTACCGGCGGTGAGCATCGGGCGTCCGCCGGGACCGAGCGTCGGGACGCCGGCCACGAACGCGTGCTCGACCGCCGAGACCTGCTCGATCAGGAGGCGCATGGCCCGATCGGGTGCCACGCCGGCCGGCGCGTGCTCGGGGACTTCGCCGGCGGTCCCGCTGGACTCTCGAGGAAGCACGACGAGGCCCTCGTCGAGCACGTCCACGTCCACGTCGACCTGGACACCGCGCGATGCGATCCCGAAGGGCACGGCCTCCCGCGCGTCCTCGATCGCTTCCCACCCGGAAGGGCCGCCCAGTTGCACACGGCGGCGGCGGTAGACGAGCGGACGATCGTGCTCGTCGGGGAACTCCTCGTCGCTCGAGATGCGGCCGTGGGCGCGCACGTACACGCGCCGACCGGTTCGCGCCGCCTCCTCGACCTCGGGGAGCGTCACCTCCGGCGCGCCACGCAGGATCCGGCCGATGCGGTAGCCGGGGCCGAACCCGCGCATGGTGAGTGCACCGAGGCCCAGCGCAAGGACGCCGGACGCGGCGAGGAGGAGTGCGATCACGTCGGGCGATCCTAGCACTCGACCCGGCGCAGGCCGTGTCGGGCCCCGGGAGAGGGCCTCCGTGAAGGCCCCGGCACGCAACCGCCCCCGGGCATGCAAACGCCCCGGGCATGCCGACGGCCCGGGGCGCACCGAAGGCCCCCGGGCACGCAAACGCCCGAAGGAACCTCCGCGAACTCACATGGGCGTTGATGTCATCGCCGCCGTTAGTGATCGCTCCTGACCCCTTCGGGCTGAAGCAACGCTAGGGACGCGCCCGGCGCGAGTCAACCGCCTTGTCCACCTTCACCTTCGCTCAACGCCGACTTATCCACCGCTTATCCACCGGTTGCCGTTCGGAACGGCCGGGCCGGGGCGCCGGGGACCGGGACGGTTACGGGCCCGGAGCCGACCCGGACCGCTCGGACGGCTGCGGGTCGGGATTGCGGACGGCCCGGACGGCTCCGGGCCGCGGCGAGGGAAGCGCGGATCGTTCGAATCGGGATCCCGCGGAGGTCCGCGTCGGTCAGGCGCTCGCGCCCGTCTGCGGATCGAACGCGGCCACCTGGCCCGAGTAGCTCGTGAGCACGAGTCGCCCGCCGATGAGCTCGGCACCCGTGACGACGTCCGTGTGCGCCAGCCGCCACGCGACCGCCCCGTCGGCCTCGACGGCCACCGTGTCGATCTCCGACTGGACCAGCACGTGGTCGATGCGCGAGCTCCCCAGCACGTCCATGATCGGCGTACCCGATTCCCGCGACCAGCGAAGCTCGCCTGTCCTCGCGTCGAGCCCGTAGCACCGGAACCCGTACTTCGCGACGAGCAGGCCCGGGACGTCCCAGAAGAAGGCGGTCGGGCCGTCGAAGATCGGCGATGCGAATCGAGCCGTCCAGGTGCCGGTGAGCGCCTCGACGCGCATCTCGGCGCGGCAGAGGCGGTCGGGGTCCTTCGACACGAGGGGCCCGTGATCGGTCAGGGCTCCGCCCGCCTCGGAGAGCGCGAACACGTCGGCCGCCCGCCCGTTCCCGGCCCAGCGGAAGCGGACCGACAGGCCTCCGGGATAGCGGACCGTCGAGCGGTGGACCTCGGCGTCCGTCACGCGCCGCCGGTGGCCGGCGTGCGTTCGCCGACCTGGCCCGGATGGTTCTCGGCGA
This sequence comes from uncultured Chloroflexia bacterium, assembly GCA_963757865.1. Lineage (GTDB taxonomy): Bacteria > Chloroflexota > Limnocylindria > Limnocylindrales > CSP1-4 > JAJYNJ01. The sequence continues at coordinate 135,460 of CAVWSU010000006.1, read as the reverse complement.
TGGTCTGCTCGGCGATCGGCGCCACGGTCGCGTTGGACAGCATCCGGAGCGTGGCCGGCGAGACCGCGAAGACGGCGTTCTGGGTGCCGGCCGCGGCCCAGACCGTCTGGTGCCTCCCCAGCCGCGGGTCCATGACGACCCGGATCGGCCGATCGTGACCGAATGGCGGGATGCCGCCGATCACGAAGCCAGTCAGCTCGTTCGCCTCGCGTGCCGTCGCCCTGCGCACCCCCGGCTCGCCCAGGACGGCAGCCAACCGGGCCACGTCCACCCGATCGGGTCCGGCCACCAGCACCACGAACGGCTCGAGTCTGCCGTCGTCCCTCGGGGCCACGAACACGAGGCTCTTGACGATCTGCCCGAGCTCGGCCCCCACCGCGCGGGCGGCCTCGTCGGCGGTGTGCGTGCTCTCGGGAAACGTCACGATCTCGATGACCACGCCCTTGCGGGCCGCGGTCTCGAGGACGCGCCGTGACGGCTGTGGGAGCGGATCGGGCACGGCCGGGAGTCTATCACCTCGAAATGCCTCATCCGGCCCCCGGGGCCGGCCGGAGGGCCCTGGCCGAATGCGGTCGGAACCGAGTCCGGTATGCCCCGCGCGTTCGGGACGGGCGCGTTGGCGCGCGGCTCAACCGGGCAGGCCGTCTCGCTGCGAGAATGGCGGCATGCGATTACCGCGGTGGGGAGGCCCGCCCCGCGACGTGCTGCGCGCCATGAGCGAGCGTCCCGTATGGGCGTTCGACTGGGACGGGACGCTCATCGACTCGATCGAGCGTACCCGGGCAACGTACCGCCAGATCTTCAGGGAGCTGGAGGTCCCGTTCGACGACGACGTGTTCCGGAAGCACTACGCCCCCGACTGGCGGCGCATGTACGTGAGCATGGGCATCTCGGAGGATCTCTGGCCCCGGATCGACCGGCGATGGGTGGAGCTGTTCGAGTCCGAGGTGTCGGCCCTGGTGCCGGGCGCGGTCGAAGCGCTCCAGTGGCTGCATGCGGACGGCCGCCGCCTGGCGCTCGTGACCGCCGGGCACCGGGACCGCCTGGAGCTCGAGCTGAAGGCAACGGGGCTCGCCGGCCTGTTCGAAACGGCGGTGTACGGCAACGAGGTGCCGCACCAGAAGCCGGACCCGGCGCCGCTGCTGATGGCGTCGCGGTACCTGAAGGTCGCGCCGGGGGAGATGATCCTGGTCGCCGACGCGGGCGACGACATGCTCATGGCGAAGCGCGCCGGGGCCATGGCGGTGGGCGTCCTGACCGGCGCGTCGCGTGCGCGCGGCCTCAAGGCGGGCGGCGCGCGATGGGTGGCGCGGGACGTCACGGCGGCGATCGCGCCCGTTCGCACCGCCCGGTAGTACCATGGCCTGACAACCGAAGAGCGGACAGGGGAGCACCATGCGGTGGTGCTGAGAGTGCGGCCGGTGCCGCAGACCCTCGGAACCTGATCTGGTTCGTACCAGCGAAGGGAGTCCAAGAGCACGACCTCTGTCCCAGGGACGGAGGTCGTCGTGCATCGGGAGCCACTCAAGGCGCTCCTCGTCGGCAATGGGCGCGTGCCCCCGCGGGCGAGCCTGCCCCCCGACGTCTTCGACGACGTCGGGCTCGTGGTCGCGGCCGACGGCGGGGCGCGGGGGTGCGTTGCGCTCGGACTTCACCCGGATCTCGCGGTCGGCGATTTCGATTCGGCCGCGCCGGAAGACGTCGAGGCGCTCGAACGGCTCGGCGTCGAGGTCCGCCGGGTCCCGGCCGAGAAGGACGAGAGCGACCTCGAGCTCGGCCTCCGGGCGTGCGTCGAGCGTGGAGCCCGGCGCGTGATCCTGCTCGGCGTCCTCGGCGGCCCCCGCCTGGAGCACGAGCTGGCCGCCATCGGGTTGCTGGCCCTCGCCGGGGCGGATGGCGCCGATCTGTCGATCGTCGACGACCGGTCGACCCTCCGGCTGCTCGCCGGCGGGTCCGGCCCGGACGGCCCATCTGCCGCCGTCGTCCGCGGCATGCCCGGCGATTTCGTGTCGCTGCTGCCGTTCGGGGGAGCCGCGACCGGTGTCTCGACGCAGGGTCTGCGCTATCCGCTGCGGGACGAGCCGCTGCCCGTGGGCCCGTCGCGCGGGCTCTCGAACGAGCTGGTCGGCACGCGCGCGACCGTGTCCTGCCGGGCGGGCAGGCTGTTGATCGTCCACACGCGCCGGCCGGCCGTCGAGCCGCCGGCAGGCCATGTCGGGGAGGAGTGAATCGATGACCGATCGGATCGCGCCGTACGGGAACACGTTTGCGCCGGCGGAGGCCCGCTGGAGCACGCGCGACATCGTCGTGACCGCGGTGATCGCCGTGGCGTTCGGCGTCGTCTTCTGGGCCTGGGACACCGTCTGGAACGTGGCCGCACCGCTGTTCGCGGCGGTCAAGCCGCTCGAGTACGTGATCAGCGGCGTCTGGCTGATGCCCGCCGTCATCGCGGCGCTCGTGGTGCGGAAGCCCGGCGCCGCGCTCTTCGCCGAACTGGTCGCCGCCATCGTGTCGGCACTGCTCGGCAACGTGTGGGGCATGGACGTCGTGCTCTCGGGCTTCGTCCAGGGCACGGGAGCCGAGCTCGTGTTCGCCTTCGTGCTGTACCGGTCGTTCGGGCTGCCGATCGCGCTGATCGCCGGCGGCGCCGCGGGCGTGGGCGAGGCGCTGCACGACCTGCCGGTGTACTACGCCTCGAACGGCATCGCGTTCCAGGCGTCCATCGCCGCGATGGAGATCGTGTCCGGGGTGCTGATCGCCGGGTATGGAGGCTGGCTCCTGGTCGGCGCGCTGCGACGGTCCGGGGTCCTGGAGGGCTTCCGGAGCTGACCGTCTCGACGTCCGAACCGCACCCCGATCCGCGCGGAGCCCCAGGGCAGCAGGACCGGCCGCCGGCCATCCGGGCACGCGACTTCGGGTGGACCTACCGGGGCCGGACGCGGCCGGCCCTGTCGGGACTCTCGTTCCAGGTCCCTTCCGGGGGGACGCTGCTCGTGATGGGGCCGTCCGGAAGCGGCAAGAGCACCCTCGCACGCGCCCTTGCCGGGCTCGTGCCGTACGAGTTGCCCGGCACGTGGTCGGGGTCCCTCCAGGTGGGCGACCTGGACATCGGGGCTGCGTCGGCCCGGCTCGTCAGCGGGAGCGCCGGGATCGTGTTCCAGGAGCCCGAGAGCCAGCTGGTCATGCCCCGTGTCGAGGACGAGGTCGCGTTCGGCCTGGAGAACCGTGGCTGGGAACGCGAGGCGATGACGGCTCGCGTGGTCGAGGTGCTCGAGTCGGTCGGCCTCGCCGGTTTCGAGGGCCGCGCCACCGCCGCGCTCTCGGGGGGCGAGCAGCAGCGACTCGCAATAGCCGACGTCCTGGCGCCGATGCCCGGCCTGCTCGTGCTCGACGAACCGACGGCGAACCTCGATCCCCCCGGCATGGAGAGCGTGTTCGAGCGCCTGGCTGCGCTCGCCGCGACGCGCGAGCGGACGCTCGTGATCGTCGAGCACCGGCTGGATGCGGCGCTCCCGCTCGCGGACCACGTGCTGCTGCTCGACGGCGATGGGAGGCAGCTGGCGTTCGGCGCGCCGGAGGACGTCGGCCGGGCACACGCGGATCACCTCGCCGCCCTCGGCAGCTGGGTCCCGCGGGCCTGGCGGGGATGGACGTCGGACGTGCCCCGGGAGGCCTGGGGACGCGCCGCCGGACAGGGCGAGACCGCCGGACGGGGCGCAACCGGACAGGATGAAGCCGGACAGGACGAAGCCGCGGGTGGCTCGTGGACGGGGCCGGTTTCCACGCCCGGTGCGGGGTCGCACCCGGTGCTCGCGGCGGTCTCCGTGACTGTCCGGTATCCGCGCGGCGCCGACGGCACCGAACGCGTCGCGATCGCGGACGTCTCGCTGGCCCTTCGTGCAGGCGAACGCGTGGCGCTCGTCGGCCCGAACGGCTCGGGCAAGTCCACGCTCCTCTTCGTGCTCGGCGGCCTCCGCCGGCCGTCCTCCGGCACCATCCGCGTCGGGCAGGGGAGCGTGGCCCCCGATTCGGACCCCGCCCGCCTCCCCGGCCGCCTGCTCGCGCGTGTACTCGGCCTCGTCTTCCAGAACCCCGAACTGGGGTTCGTGGCATCGACCTGCGCGGCCGAGATCGCCGCTGGCCTCCCTGCGGCCGGTCGCCCCGCCGACCCCGCCGATCCCGCCGTGGTGGGCGCCCTCCGGGAGTTCGGCCTGGAGCGGCTCGCCGGCGAGGACCCGTTCCGGCTCAGCGAGGGCGAGCAACGGCGCCTGGGGATCGCCGCCGCGAGCGTCGCAGGCCCGGCGATCCTGCTGCTCGACGAGCCGACGTTCGCGCTCGACCGCCGCGGCGCCGGCGCCGTCGTGAGCCTGCTCGATCGGCTGCGTGCCACCGGTCAGGCGCAGCTCATGGCCACGCATGACCCCCGGCTCATCCCGGCCTGCGACCGCGTGATCGGGCTGGATCGCGGGCGCGTCGTCTTCGACGGCCCCTCGGCGGCGTTTCTCGCGGACCCGCCGTACCGCCCGGCGGAGCCGTGGCGTGTCTGAGAAAGCCGTGCCGGCGCGCGCCGTGCCTGAACGCGCCGTGTTGCAGCGCGCCGTGCCGGCACGTGCCGGCACGGCCGAAGGAGCGGCATGAGCTTCCTGCCCGCGCCCCTCGAGCCGATCCGGCCCGCACTCCTCACGCGCGTCGCCCCGGTGACGAGGCTCCTCGTGGGGATCGCCTGGCTCGGGGCCGCGGTGATCGCCGCAGGCCCCGTCGTCCCCTTCGCGCTGGCGGCGGCGGGCACCGTCGCCGTCGTGCTCCTGTCGGGGCTTCCCCTGGGTCGCGTGCCCGCTCGGCTGGCCCCGCTGGGCCTGGCCGCCCTCGGTCTCGGCGTCCTCACCGTGCTGGTCAATCCCGCCAACGGCGATCCGGCCGCGGCCACCGCACTGGCAGCCGGTCCGCTCCGGGTGACGGAGCCGGCTGTCCTGGCCGGCCTCGCGATCGCGTTGCGCCTCGCGGTGATCGCGCTGGTGAGCCTGCTGGTGTTCGCGACGTCCGACCCGACACGCCTGGCCGATTCGCTCGTCCAGCAGTGGCGCGTTCCGTACCGGTTCGCGTACGGCACGCTGGCCGCGCTGCGAATCGTGCCGCTGCTGGCCGCCGACTGGACTGCGATCGGCGCGGTCCGGCGGCTCCGGGGCCTCGAGCCCCACGGCGTCCGCGGGCGCGTCGGTGCATTCGGGCGGCAACTCCTGGTGCTCCTGGTCAGCGCGATCCGGCGGGCCGAGCGCATGGCGCTCGCCATGGACGCGCGCGGCTTCGATACCGGGCAGCCGCGGGGCGTGTACCGGCCTGTCTCGCTCGGGCCGCTGGACGCCGCGGTCCTGGCCGGCGGCCTCGTGATCGCCGCGGTGGCCCTTCTTCTCGGGCGAGGCTGAGACGATCGCCGGCGACCGCGCGGAACCGGTCCGACCGGTCGGACACGTATCCTGACGGGCATGACTCACCTCAAGGTCGGAGACCCGGCGCCCGACTTCGAGCTGCCGGACGAGACGGGAACGCCACACCGGCTGTCCTCCCAGCGGCCGCGTCCCGTCGTCGTGTACTTCTACCCACGAGACCGGACCCCCGGATGCACGACCGAGGCGTGCGAGTTCCGCGACGCGACCGCGGACATCCGTGCACTCGGAGCCGAGGTCTGGGGCATCAGCCCGCAGGACCAGCGGACGCACGCACGGTTCCGCGAGGAGCAATCGCTCACGTTCCCGCTTCTCGTCGATGCCGACCATGCCGTCGCCGAGAGGTACGGCGTGTGGGTGGAGAAATCCCGCTACGGTCGGACGTACTGGGGAAACGCGCGAGAGACCTTCCTGGTGGATGGCGACGGGAAGATTGCCCGGGCCTGGGAGAAGGTCCGGCCCGAGGGACACGCCGCGGAGGTGCTGGTCGCGCTGCGGGCGTTGCGCCAGGACTCGGCCGAGTCCTGAACGCCTCCGGGCAACAGAAGAGGCATCGACCGTGGGGGGGACGAGCGATGCCTCGGCCGAATGATAGGCGTCTGTAACACGTGCGGCACGGCGCCGCCGACATCCCGCCGGCCGGCCCCGCCCCTTCACCGATGCGTCGCGGCCCGCGCGGACCGACCATCCGGGCGTCCGCACCGAGGGTCCCGGCGCGCCGGCGGACCGTCCGGCTCGCCCGCGGTACGATCCTTCACATGCCAGTCGAACCGACCCTGCACGCGGAGCGGCCCGACCGCCTCCTGGTCATCGTTGCGCACCCGGACGACGCGGACTTCGGTCCCGCTGCCACAGTCGCGAGCTGGACCGACAAGGGGACCGCTGCCGAGCTCGTGTGCTGCACCAGCGGCGACGCCGGCTCGGACGATCCGGACACCGACCCCCTCGAGCTGGCCCTCCTGCGCGAGGCCGAGCAGCGAAAGGCGGCCGACGTGGTCGGGTACCGGGCCGTCCATTTCCTGCATCAACCCGACGGAGCTCTCGAGAATGACCTCCCGCTTCGCGAGGAGCTGGTGCGGATCATCCGCGAGATGCGTCCCGACGCGGTGATGACCTCCGACCCGACGCACCTCTTCACGGCCGAAGGTTTCGTCCAGCACACCGACCACCGCGCGGCCGGACTGGCGGCGGTCGACGCCGTCTATCCCGCCGCCCGGAACGCGATGGCCTTCCCGCACCTGGCGAAATCGGGGCTGCCGCCGCATATCGTCCGGCGGATCTACCTGTTCTGGCCGTCGGAGCCGAACGAGTGGGTGGACGTGTCCGGGTACGTGGACCGCAAGATGCTCGCCCTGCAGGCCCACGCGAGCCAGCTGCGCGACCCCGCCGGCATGGAGGAGCGCGTGCGCGAGAGGCTGGCGGAGCACGGCGCTCGGCTCGGCGTCGCGGCCGCGGAACCGTTCCTGGTCATCCGCATCGAGCGCTGAATCGAGCGCTGATCGCTCGACGCGACCTCAGGCGGAAAGGATGGGGCGGAGCCGGCCCCACTCGTCCCACGAGGCCGTGAACTGGGGGGCCCGCCGTCCGAGCAGGGTCACCATCTGTCCGAGGGACAGGTCCGGTGCGCCGGCGAGCACGAATTCGACGACCGCGACCCGGGCTCCGTCCAGCAGCAGGGCGATTTCCGCCGGTCCGGGCCAGCGGCGGATTCGGCGGGGGTCGACGCCGGCGTACCCGACCGCGAGCGCCAGGTCGCGCGTCGACGGGATCCTGCCATCGGCGAATCCGCCACGGCCGTCGTACCGGTACCCGAGACTGGAGAGGGCGACCGCGATCTCGCGCGCTTCCGCCGGCGAGAACTCCGACCAGAACGCGTGATCCCTGGGCAGGTCGATGAGGGCTGCTTCGATGGCTGCCCACGTCAGCGCGTCCCGGAGCGCCGAAAGCTCCAGGTGCCAGCGTCGTCCGTCGTCGATGGAGTCCGGAGCGAGTGCCACGACGGCCGCGCCGAGCGCGTCCTCGTCCCCCTCGAGGATCGCCTCGAGGAGGCTCCGCGGTCGGACCTGGCCGCGCACCATGAGGTCGTCGTCGTCGATCGGACCGACCGTCACGTTTTCCTGGCTCGCGGCCGCGTCGAGACTGCCCCCGGGCACCGTGCCGGCCGCGATCCCGTCCGGGCGCACCCCCTCCGCGGTCCCGGCCGACGCCGTCACCGGGCCGGCCGCCTCGCCCGCGACCGCGGGAGGCTCGTCCGGGCTGCCCGTGGTCGACGGGATCATCGCGGCCGCCAGCCGGGCCCCATGAAGTTCCTCGCAGGCAGCCAGCGCCTCCCTGGCCTCGTGGACCCTGTGCTCGGCCGATTCGAGCGCAATGCGCGCCGCGTCAACCCGGCCTGCACCGTTCTCGATCTCGGTCACCAGCCGCGACGCGCGGCGGCGTTCGGCGGCCGCCACCCGCTGCGCGTCGCGCACGCGGACATTGAGCTGGTTGATCGTGGAGAGCCATCGGGCAGCCGCCTCCTCCACGCCCGCCGCGTCCCGTGCCGCCATTCGCTCGGAACGAAACCGGCGCTGGGCGGTCTCCTTCTCGTCGAGCACCCGCCGGCCGTCCATGACGTGCGCCGCGGCCTCGGCCCGCGCGCTCGCGGCATCGTGCTCGCGCTGCCGCCGGCGCTGCCGGTCGAGCGCATCATCGTGCACGGCTCGCGCACGGATCACCAGCGCCGACAGCTCCCGGACGAGGTGCCGTTCCGTACCGCAGGCCTCCGAGCCTGTCGCCGCGGTACCGGTCTCCTCCCCGCCGCCGTCGCCGCGCGCCTGCTCCTGTGCTCCGCCGGCGTCATCCGCGCCGGCTGCCGACGAGCCCGAGACGGTGGCCGGCGGCGGCTGCGCGGGCTCGCCTCCAGCGACGGTCTCGCCCGCGCCGCCGGGGCCGGAACCTCCGGTCGCCGGTCCGGTCCCACCGGAAGGTCCCGGCTCGTCCGACATCGCGCCCGCTGCTCCACTGGAGCCGTCGGCCGTGCGGGCCGACCATCCGGCGCCCTCCGCGGTGCGGCCATCGGCAGCGGGCACCGCCACACCGGCAAGCACGTGCGCCGGCTCGTCACCCGCAGGTTCCTCGCCAGCAGGCTCCCTGCCCGCGGATCCGGCTCGGCATCATCGATCGTGCCGGCCGCACGATCGCCCGCCGCATCCAACGCGGCCCGTGCGAAGAGCGGCGCCCCGGCCCGCCCGACTTCCCCGGCCTGCTGCCACTCGACGGGGCCGGTCCTGGGCGTCCGCAGCGCCGCGACCCGATCCTCGTGCTCGGGAGGGGGAGCGAACTCCAGCGCCGCGATGTCGTCCGGCGAGTCGAGCGCAAGCAGGCGGTACAGCACCGGATCGGCGCCGGACGCGATCCGCACGGCCACCGGTGGCACCTGGGTCTCGCCCACCCGGACGGCAACCGCGTCGGACGTGTCGAGGTCTGCGGAGGGGTCGCGCGGGGGCAGCGCGTTGCGCGTGATGGTGAGGAAGACTTCGGGTTGGCGACGCCGCGTCAGCACGAACGCGAGCGCGAGGCCCGCCACGGCGACGAGGGCCAGACCCGTAACGAGCGCGGGACCGGGGAGGCTCATCCCGAGCTGAACGGTACGGTCGACGTGTGGCGTCGCATCCTGGAACCCGAGCGTACGGGGCGACGGGCCCGGAGTCAACCCGAGCAGGGCACGTCCGGCTCAGCGGGCCGGTGGCGCATATCCGGGGCCGAAGGGGGTGGGCGTTACAGTGTCAGATGGCCCCTTTTTGCGTACCTTTCGGCGGCGATGGTAGATTCCCGACCTGCACCGACATGCGGTCTCCCCGGACTTCCAGCTCCAACTTCCCGATCAGCGGAGAGCCGATCCGACCGTGGCGATCGATCCGAACCAGGAGTTCCTCGTCCAGCCTGTCGACGCGTCGTGGCTGCAGTGCAACATCGAGTGCCAGGAGGCGTGCCCGGTCGGCACGAACTGCCGCGGCTACCTGAACCTCGCGGCCGAGGGGCGCTTCGAGGAGGGGTACATCCTCGCCCGCGAGCCGAACCCGGTCGCGGCGATGTGCGCGTACGTGTGCTCGGCTCCATGCGAGCGGGCCTGCCGGCGCGGGGACATCGACCGCCCGCTCGCGATCCGGGCCATGAAGCGGTTCCTGACGGAGTGGCACGCGGCGTCGGGCATCCCGGACGAGATGCCGGCCATCACGCCGCGGGAGGAAACCGTCGCCGTCGTCGGCGCCGGCCCCGCCGGGCTGGCCGTCGCCCGCGAGCTGGCCACCGCCGGGTACCAGGTGGACGTCTTCGACGAGCTTCCCTACGCCGGCGGCACGATGCTCATCGGCGTGCCGGCGTTCCGCCTGCCCCGGGAGGCGATCGAGATGGACGTCCGGCTGATCGAGCGCCTGGGCGTCCGCTTCCACTACAACACCCGGATCGGCCGCGACGTCACGTTCGAAGCGCTGCAGGAGCGGTTCGACGCGATCGCGATCACGGCCGGCGCGATGGATCCGGTGCCGCTCGACCTGCCCGGCGGCGACCTCGCGGGCGTCCAGTACGGCGTCGACTACATGCGCAAGGCGAACCTCGGCGAGCCGCTCGAGGTGGGCCGGGACGTCGTGGTGATCGGCGGCGGCTACACGGCCATGGACTGCTCCCGCACGAGCCTTCGCTACGGGGCGGAGCGGGTGACCATCGCCTACCGCCGCACCCGGTCGGAGCTGGTCGTCGACGAGGAGGAGCTCGGGGAGACCGAGCGCGAGGGCGTCCGGATGGAGTTCCTCGTCAGCCCGGTCGAGCTGATCGGCGAGGACGGACGCCTGACCGGCGTGAAGATGGTGCGGAACCGCCTCGGCGAGCCCGACGCGACCGGCCGGCGCTCCCCGGTCCCCATCCCCGGCACCGAGTTCGTGATCCCGGCCGAGACGGTCATCCCGGCCGTGAGCCAGGCCGCCGACAACACGTTCCTGCCGGTCGAATCGCGGTTCGAGGTCGCCCGGGGACGCATCAAGGTCGACCCCGGGACCTACGCCACGAACGTCAAGGGCGTGTTCGCCTGCGGCGACTTCGTCACGGGCCCGACCACCCTCATCGAGGCCGCCGGGCACGGCAAGAAGTGCGCCTACGCGGTGGACCGGTATCTCTCCGGCCGCTCGCAGGTGGAGATCCGGGCCGGCGTTCGCGTGATCAGCTCCTGGCGGCACGAGATGCCGGAGTTCTGGGACACGATCCCGCGCCAGCACGTGCCCATGGTGACGCCCGCGGCCCGCATGCCCTCCACGGACCCGGCCGTCAACTTCACGCAGCCGGTCGAGCGGGGCTATGGCGCCACCGACGCCGTCGCGGAATCCACGCGTTGCCTGATGTGCAACTACAACATCTGGTTCGACCCGTTCCGCTGCGTCCTCTGCGGTGCCTGCGCGGACGTGTGCCCCGAGGGCGTCATCCACATGATCGACGTCACGCAGATGAAGTCGGAGGACGCGCTGCCGGAGCTGGTCGAGGCGTACGGCTGGCAGACCGGCGCCGCGATGGTGCTCGACGAGGAGCGCTGCATCCGCTGTGCCCTGTGCGTGAAGCGATGCCCATATGACGCGATCACGATGGAGCGCTTCGAGATCCAGGAGGTGAGCAGCGACGGGTGGCTCTACAAGGAGAGCTACCGCGACGCTCAGCTCGGTCTGTTCGGCCTTGGCAACGCGCCGGTGACTGGGGGTGGCAACAGGTGAGCTTCCTCGAGCGGGTCGACCAGTCGATCCGCCGCAGCGCGGTCTGGCGGTCGGTCTTCCGGCAGGCCTACCCGACCGACGAGCGTTCGCGCGCCATGGCGGTCATGAACAATGTGTTCCTGCACCTCCACCCGGTGCGGGTCCGCCAGCACGCGGTGAAGTTCGCCTACACGTTCTGCCTGGGCGGCCTGTCGTTCTTCCTGTTCCTGGTCCTGGTCGTGACGGGCGTCTACCTGATGTTCTTCTACGTCCCGTCGGCCACGCAGGCGTACACGGACATCCTGCAGATCCAGTCCCAGGTCGTGTTCGGGCTGCTCACCCGGAACATCCACCGGTGGGCCGCCCACCTCATGGTGTTCTTCGTCTTCCTCCACATGATGCGGGTCTTCTACCACGGGGCCTACAAGCCCCCGCGGGAGTTCAACTGGGTCGTGGGCGTCGTCCTGCTGTTCCTGACGCTCATGCTCTCGTTCACGGGCTACCTGCTGCCCTGGGACCAGATCGCGTACTGGGCCATCACGATCGGCACCAACATGGCCAACTACGCGCCGCTGTTCAACAAGCCCTCGCAGCTCATCCTGCTGGGAGGCATCGAGGTCGGACAGAACACGCTGCTCCGCTTCTACGTGCTCCACATCATGGCGTTCCCCCTGATCGCCGCCGTCTTCATGGCCGTCCACTTCTGGCGCATCCGGAAGGACGGCGGGATCTCGGGTCCGCTGTGAGCCGCCGACTCGCGGAGGTGACTCCGCCTCGCCCGACCCGGTTCCCGGCGCGGAGGTGCACGCGATGACGGAGACCCGGCTGCCCCAGCGCACGACGACCCCGGCCGCGCCGCCGGAGCGACGCACGACCGAGATCGACAAGCAGCGGGTGCCCATGGCGGCCAAGCCGTACCGGCTGCTCGCGCTCGTCAAGCAGGATGCCGTCGTTCGCGTCCAGAAGGAGCCCGACGACACCGTCCTGACCTGGCCGCACCTGCTCGCCATCGAGTTCTTCGCGGCGGCCATGATCAGCATCTTCCTGCTCCTCATGGGCGTCTTCGTGAACGCGCCGCTCGAGGACCTCGCGAACGGCAACGTCACCCCGGAGGTCGCCAAGGCCCCGTGGTACTTCGTCGGACTGCAGGAGCTGCTGACCGCCTTCCACCCGACCGTGGCCGGCGTGCTGGTGCCCGCGTTCGTGCTCGTCGGCGCGGCGCTGATCCCGTTCATCGACCGCGGCCCGGATGGGACCGGCGGCTCGCATCGGCCGTCGGACCGGAAGCTGGGGATCATGCTGTTCAGCTACATCGCCATCTTCGGGCTCTTCCTGACGTTCGTCGGCGCCTTCTTCCGCGGCCCCGGGTACGCGTTCGTGCTGCCCTGGGTCAGCGGGCTTCACTTCGCGCTGTGAGCGAGCGCGCCTCGTGACCCCCGCCATGCGTCTCCCGAGAGGTCGAGCGTCTCATGGGTAACTGGAAACTCGCCGTGTCCGAGCAGCCCCGGGCGCTGACTCCCGAGGTGCTCAAGTCGATGCGGTCCGGCCGGTCCGCCGGCCTGTCCCGCCGTCAGCTCCTCCGTCGCTCGCTCGGAGCCGGGGTGGGCCTGTGGCTTGCCGAGGTCCTGGGCGGCACCGTCGGCTTCCTGTGGCCCAACCTGGCGGGCGGGTTCGGGGGCAAGGTCCAGATCGGCGACTTCAAGACGGTTGCGGCCGCACCCGCCACGAGCGCAAAGTTCTCGGACGGTGCGCCGGCCTACTTCCAGATCGCGCAGACCTACATCGTGATGCTCGACCCGACCCGCGGCTTCGTGCCGGGCGACAACCCCCTTGGTGACGGCGCGAGCACGAACGTCCGGACCCTCTGGCAGCGCTGCACGCACCTCGGCTGCAAGCCCAACTTCTGCCCGAGCAACTTCTGGTTCGAGTGTCCCTGCCACGGATCCCGCTACGACCGGCTGGGAATCAAGGTGCTCCAGCTCGGGCCGGCGCCCCGCAGCCTCGACCGGTTCGCCTCCACGATCGACTCCTCGGGGATCCTGACGATCGACACCGGCAAGATCACGCTCGGGCCGCTCCCGGTCTCGCTCGGCCAGCCCGGCCTCATCCCGGCCAAGGGTCCGGGCTGCCTGTGAGCGGCACGAACGGCGGCCGGACGGGACGCGAGTTGGAACCGCGCCCGGCTCCCGAGAGTGGCCTGGAGCGGTTTGCCGCACCGGACACGGCGCACACGATCGGGCTCAGCGAGGAACGCGCTGCCCAGATCGTCCGGCAGACGGGCAACGCACGTGCCATCGCCTTCCTCGCGATCCTCGTCATCGCGCTGTTCATCCCGATCTACTGGTTCTACGACCTGGGGGTTCCTGCCGTCGCCGACACGAGCCGGCTGGCGAAGGAATCGCAGGCCCAGCAGGTCACGGCCATCCAGGCGGGCGAGCAGCTGTTCCTCTCGAACTGCGCCCGCTGTCATGGCGACCAGGGCCAGGGGGGCATCGGGCCGCCACTGAACAACCAGGGAAAGCTCTACAACGCCGTCACGCCGGCGGGGGCGCCCGGGCCCGGGCACCTCAACCCGAACTACATCCGGAACGTGCTGACGGTGGGCGGCCGCTACGTCTGCGGCGACCCGAACAGCCTCATGCCCATCTGGTCGGACGTGAACGGCGGCCCGCTCAACTACGTCCAGATCGACGACCTGATCGCGTTCATCACGGCGAGCAAGAACCAGAGCTGGGTGTACCAGCCCGTCGCGTCCCCCGGGCAGTCGGCGGCTCCTTCCGCGATCCACTCCGGGTGGCGTGACCCGAGCTACACGCCGCCACCCGGCGCGACGCCGGTCCCCGCGTGCTGGCGCAACCCGAGCGGCGTCATCGGCGGCGCGGCGCCGGCTGCCAGCGGCGCGGCAGGTGCCAGCGGTGCCCCGGCAGGCTCGGCGCCCGCGATCACGAATCCCGGGACCGCCCAGAACCCGCGCGTGATCAAGCTCGACGAGACCGCCCAGCTCGAGATCACGGACGCGAGCGGGCAGCCGGCCTCGACCATCTACGTGAAGAAGGGCGAGACCGTGCGCTTCGAAGTCACGAACACGGCTGGCTTCACCCACAACTTCTACGTGGGGCTCGTGTCCGACCTCCAGGCCAGCAACACGGCGAACCTGAAGGGCGTGCCCGACTTCTCGACGGGCACCGAGACCGTGGACTACACGTTCAGCCAAGACGGGCAGTTCGGCTTCGGGTGCCTGGTGCCGGGCCACTACACGACCATGCACGGCACGATCCAGATCGAGCCGTAGCCGACAGAGCGAGGAGCAGGAGGGACCGTGGCGGAGCGCGCGTTGCCGTCGGGCGGCAGCCGCAGGCGAGTCTTCTTCGGCGCGTTCGACGCCGACGGCTGGACCTGGGCGGGGATCAAGGCGTTCGGCTGGTTCCTGGTGCTGATCGTTCTGCTCGGCTACCTTCCCGACCGCGCGTACTACTTCACCGTCTTCCCGACGATCCAGCTCGGGTTCAACGTCGCCAGTCCGATCAACCTGTGCCCGCCCGACAACGCGGACCTTCCCTGCCCCGCGCCCGAGGGAGCCGTCATCCCCTGGCAGGGCAGTCCGGCCCAGCTGTCGCTCCCCGAGGGTCGCGTCGACGCCGTCGCCATCACGGCAGGCACGACCGTGTACCTGGCGGGCGGCAAGGGGCCCGGGGGGGCCAGTGCCTCCGTGTACGAGACGACGGTCACCACGGATGGGAACCTCTCGCCATGGAAGACCGCCACGCCGCTGCCGGCACCCGTCGTGAGCGCGGCGGTCGCGTCGGTCTCGGGGACCACCTTCGTCATCGGCGGAGCCGACCAGTCCGGGCATGCCACCGACACGGTCTACCAGGCGGTCGTCGACAGCAGCGGCCGGCTCACCGGATGGAAGGCGCGACCCGACCTGAAGCTCCCGAAGCCGCTGGCCGGTGCCGTGGCGGTGGCCGGTCCTTCCAGCATCTGGCTGCTGGGCGGCCAGGACGCGACCGGTGCCTACAGCAGGACCGTCTACCGCTCGCTGGTCGACGCGACGAGCGGCGCCCTCGGCCCGTGGAAGGAACAGGCCGCGCTCGCCCTCCCCGCGGGACGTGCGCTCGGCGTGGGCGCCCAGCTCGGCAACTTCCTGTACCTCGTCGGTGGCCAGGGTGCGCAGGGTGCGCAGGCGACGGTCTTCCGCCTCTCGCTCGACTCGAAGGGTGAGCCGGCGGTCGACCCGGCCACGCACGGCGTCCTGGGGTGGAACGCCAGCCTGTCCGGACAGGCGTTGCCCGCACCGCGCACGGATGCCGCCGGCTTCGTCAACAACGGCGCGCTCTACGTGGTGGGAGGACGCGACGCGTCCGGCAAGCCGACCGATTCCGTCTACTGGGCGACACCCGACGGATCGGGTAACCTGCCGGGCGGCTGGCAGCAGCTCCCCCAGGACACCCTGTCGACCCCCGGTGGGCAGGGACGGGTCTCGCAGCCCAGGGCCGGGGCAGCCGCCGTGCTCACGAACGGACACGCCTTCGTGATCGGTGGCGACGGCACCAGCGGCCCGTCGGTCGCGACGTTCCGGAGCGACGTGTCACCCAGGCCGCCGTTCTTCCAGCTGGGGCTGATCGGGGCGACGATCCCCGCGATGTCCATCACCGGCGACATCGGGCAGCAGCTGGGGTACGTCGACGCCGGGATCGTCGGCGGCACGGACTTCGTCCTGTTGATCCTGGTCGGGGTGGCCCTGTCACACCGGCGCGCCACCCGGCGGCTCCTGTCGAGGCTCTCGCGTGGACGGATCAAGCCGCCGCTCGAGGACGAGTACTCGGCCTGAGCAGGGCTGGTCGGACCTGGCGGCCCGCCCGGAGGCTGCGGCCGAGGGTTACGGCGCCGCCGACGGGCTGGGGGCGGGCGACGGGCCCGGGCTGGCGGCCGCCCCCAGCGCCGCATCGATGGCGGCGGACGCGGCGTCGAGTCCCCACGACGTGAGCGCCGTGCCGTTCACGACGAGGGTCGGCGTCCCCTTGATCCCGGACTTGACGCTTGCCGCGGTATCGGCCTGCACCGCGGCCGTCTTTGCCGGGTCCACCATGCAGGTGTCGAACGCCGTCCGGTCGAGGCCGAGGCGATCCGCGATCGAATCGAACAGGGAACGCTTGAACGTGCCGCCGTTCTCGACGGGACCCTGGTTCGCGAACAGGTACTCCTGGTAGGCCCAGAACTTCCCCTGGTCCTCGGCGCATCTCGCGGCGACGGCGGCCTGGATGGACTCGTTCTTCGACGTGTCGGAACCCGACCCGAGGAACGCCATGTCGTGGAACACCATCCTGGCGGAACCGGTCCTCACGTACTGGTTGACCAGCCTGGGCTCGACCTGGGCGGCGTATGCGGCGCAGTTCGGGCACTGATAGTCGGCGTAGAGGTCGATGGTCACCTTCGCGTCGGCCTGCCCGAGGGTCCGGGCGCTCGCCAGGGCGGCGGGGGCGGGCTCCGCGGGATCGACGAGGCGTCCCGTCGCGGACGTCGTGCCCAGGAGCACGTTCGCGACCAGCACGAGCACGCCGATCGCGACCGCGGCGGTGGTGATGAGCACCAGCGGCGAGCGGAACAGCCCGGCGAGGCCGCCGGAGGCCGGCTGCCCGCGGCGACCGGCGGGCGAGCCTCCGTGGCCCACCGCCATGCGGTCGCGTTCGGCGGCGCGGCGCTGTCGCCGGTTCGCCGCGTTCGAGGTCGGTCGTTGCGCGCTCAGTCCGGGTTCCTCCTTCGTACCTTCGGACCCGCAGCGTCGCGTCGGCGGAGGCGGCAGTCAAGGACTGGATGGCCCGGTCGGCCACGGGCCGGACAGTGCAGGCGCGCACGATCTCCACGGGCAGGTGCCCGGAAGGGTCGGCATGCCCTGGGCCGGGCCGCGCCGGATGGGTCGGCATGCCCTGGGCCGGGCCGCGCCGGATGGGTCGGCATGCCCTGGGCCGGGATCGGGCCGGATGGGCCGGGACCGGAGCATCGTGACCGGACCGCAGCGGCGTCGGACCTTCAGGGACGGCGGCGGGCCAGCCAGGTAGCAGTGCCGGATTCCGAGGTGCCGGCCGGTTCGAGATCGGAGATTCGCGCGTCGGCCCGCAGCGCGGCCCCGCCGTCCGTGCCCTCCACGAGCAGCCACGCGCCGGGTTCCAGGGCGTCGACTGCCTGCCTGATTCGTGCCGCCAGGCCGGCGCCGCCGAGATCGTCGCCGGCCGCCACGATTGCGAGCCGGTACCGTCCGGCGGGCAGCCGGCCGAGGGCACGTCCGTCGACGACGTCCCATTCGAAGCCGCCGGGAAGGGGCAGGGCCCCGTTCAGGCTCGACCCCGGCGGTTGGACGGAATGCCGGGCCATCGACCCGCCCGATGCGCGGGCATCAGACGATTCGCGCACGACCCACAGGGCAGGACCGGGCAGCGAACGCACGGCGGCCTGTCCGGCCCACGCCGCCAGCCGTTCGCGTCCCCGGTCGAGGCTGCGGCGTCGGGCCTCCCGGGTGCGCTCCACCGCCGCCCGGAGCGAGGCGACGCGCCGCGGCGATCCGTCCGTGCCGGCCGACAGGATCGTCGCCCCGGCGTCGATGAGCTCCGTCGCCCGCGGCGTCTCGACGTCCGGCGCGGTCCCGTCGGGGTTCGCGGATGGCGGGGCAGGATCGCCCGGGGGTAAGGCCACCCCGAGCGCCACCGCCCCGGATGGATCGAGAGCGCGCAGGAGCCTGCCCGCTTCCGCCAGCCCGTCCGTCGCGCCATCCCACGTCGGCACCTCGAGGATCACCGCGGCGGGCGCCAGAGGGACGACGACGGAGAGCCACGTCGCCAGCGGTTCGCCGGACACGAGGGTCATGCCGTCCGCCTGCAGGGCGATCGAGGTCCACGTCTCGAGGCCCGTCTCGCGCGCGGCCAGCGTCGCCGCCTCGCTCTCCCCGACGGTCTCCATGTGCTCGATCCGCATGAGCTCGACGCCGGCGTCCGCCAGCGTGCCGGCATGCACGCGGTGCTCGGCAGAGGCGATCGCGAATTCGGGCGCGCTCTCCGGGCCGCCGCGATCCTCGAGCGGCCACAGCTGCCCGGCGAGTCGGAGGGGAGGGGCGGCCTCTCCGCCGCGCATCGGGCGGACAGAATCGTCCGCCTCGGCCACCGCGTCCCGCGCCACATCCAACGCGACGCCGACCCACTCCCGGACGCGGCGGGCGGCTCCCACGCGGGCGAGTGCGCGCCGGTGGAGATCGCCGGTCATGGCCGTGACGACATCGGAGCCGGCGAGCGCGCTCTCGACGTGCACGGCCCGTACCGCGACGGGTTCCCGGACCGGCAGCGGCAGCGCACCCGCGGAGGGGTGGAGCACGATGCCACGGCGCGCCAGCTCGGGTCGGGGATCGCCGTCGACGACGAGGATCGGGCCGTCGCGCGGGGTCACGTCAGGTCGCGCAGCGGACGGCGCCCTGCGATCCCTCCGGACAGCTCGTGCCACCAGGCGACCTCGTGCTCGTCGAGTCGCCAGCACAGCCACACCTGCCGGCCCAGCACGAGGGCGGGGAAGTCCACCAGCCCGTCCTGGATGTCGCGCAGCGTGACCCCCCAAGCGTCGATCTGCGCGACGGCGTGCTCCATCCGCACGACGATCTCGCGGACGCGAGCCTGGTGCGTCCTGAGGCTCACCTCCGCCTCCGGGGCACCATCGGAGGCGAGCGTCTCACGGAACTCGCGCTGCACGGCGGCGAGGGTGTCGCGGTCGGCGCGAAGCGCCTCGAGCAGCGGGCGGAGCTCGAGCAGGCGCTCGTTCGCGGCGTCGATGTCGTAGAAGCGGCTCATCGGCCCGATTCTCGCACGGCAAGGGACGTATCGGCGTGACCAGGGCCGTGGACGCTCCACCATCCGGCACCGGGCCGACGACCGGGCCGGACAGCCGTTGCGTCGGACGGGACGGGCGGGACTAGCATGGCGTCACCCGGAACAAGGAGGCGGCAGCAATGCGACTGGCCACGCGCATGGAGGGCATCGGCACCGAGACCGCCTTCGAGGCGGCCGCCCGGGCCCGCGCCCTCGAGGCCCAGGGCATCTCGGTCGTGCACCTCGAGATCGGCGAGCCCGACTTCGACACGCCGCCCGCCGTGCGCGCCGCGGCGGCACGCGCCCTCGAGGCGGGCAAGACCCACTACGCCCCCTATGCCGGCATCCCCGAGCTGCGCGCCGCCATCGCCGCCGACGCCAGCGCCCGCAAGGGCTTCGCGGTGAGCCCCGAGCACGTCTTCGTCACGGTGGGCGGCAAGGGCGTCATGCTCTACGCCATCGAGGCCCTCGTGGACCCGGGCGACGAGGTCCTCGTGCCCGACCCCGGCTACCCCATCTACGAATTGCTCGTGCGCTTCATGGGCGGGATCCCCGTGCCCGTGCCCATCCGCGCCGCCAACGGCTTCCGCCTCGACCTCGCCGAGCTGGCGCGCCTCGTCACCCCCCGCACCCGGCTGCTCGTGCTGAACTCGCCGGCCAACCCCACGGGCGGCGTCCTGCCGCGCGCCGATCTCGAGGCCATCGCCGCCCTCGCGGCGCAGCACGACCTCGTCGTGCTGGCCGACGAGATCTACGGGCGCATCCTCTACGCGGGCGAGCACGTCAGCATCGCCGCCCTGCCCGGCATGGCGGAGCGCACCATCGTGCTCGACGGCTTCTCCAAGACGTATGCCATGACCGGCTGGCGCCTGGGCTACGCCATCGTGCCCGAGTGGCTCACCTTCGCCTTCGGCCGCCTGCTCATCAACTCGGTGAGCTGCGTGGCCACCTTCGCCCAGTGGGGCGCGCTCGAGGCCCTGACGGGCTCGCAGGCCCCCGTCGACGCCATGGTGGCCGAGTTCCGCGCCCGCCGCGACCTGATCGTGGCGGGTCTGAACGCCATCCCGGGCATCACGCTGCCTGCGCCCCGACGGGGCCTTCTACGTCTTCCCCGACGTGTCGGGCACGGGGCTCACCGGCGCCGACTTCGCCAACCGCCTCCTCTACGAGGCCGGCGTGTCGGTCCTCGCGGGCACCGCCTTCGGCAGCGTCGGGACGGACCACATCCGCCTCTCCTACGCCACCTCGCAGGCCACCATCGCCACCGCGCTCGAGCGCATCCGCAGCTTCGTCGGGACGCTCGCCGTGCCGGCCTAGCGGCCCAGGCCCGGGCGACCGGGCGATCCCGGGCGAGGCATGCCCGGCCAGGCCGGGCGACACCGCAATCGCGCGAGGCCCGCGCCTGCCCGCCCTCCGGGCGACGCGGCATCGATCAGGTCCCGGCGCCGCCGTCGCGGACGGTCTCCGCTTCACCGGAACGGTGCCCGCCCGCTGAGCCGGCGAGATCGGACCATGACGCCGCGTGCGCCCCGCCCGTCTCCCGTGCGTGACGGGCGATCTCGCGCTCGATGCTCCGGCGCCAGCGCGCGATGTTCCCCGATTCACGACCGAGACGGACCGGGAAGCCGAGCCGCGCCGAGAGATGACGGTTCGCCGCCTGGGCCGTTCGACGGGCGAGCCAGTTCCAGCGGACGAAGGCGAAGACGACACCCGCAGCCATGACGAGGGCCATCAGCACGGAGAGCGCGTCTCCCTCGATCTGCGACCACACGGCGAGCACGAGCCATCCGAAGCCGAGCAGCACCGCCCGCATGTGCCAGGCGAGGGCGCGCGTGTTCAGCCCGGCGGCTTCGTCGCCGATGATCGGAGCGAGTGCGCCTGCCAGTGGCCGGGCAGGGACGCGTCGTTGGCCGTCCACCGCCGCGAATTTATCGCGAGGGCGCAAGGCACGCTTTCGACGTGCCCGGAGCGGATCACCTCGGGCGGTCGGCCGCCTCCAGCGCCTCGCGGATGCGGCGCAGCCGGGCCTCGCGATCGCGGACGAAGCGCTCGATGCCGGCCAGCAGGTACGGCGTCGTCAGGTGCGCCTCGTCCATCACCTCGTCGAGACTGCCGCCCGTGCGCCACCGGTCGTCCCAGTCGGAGCCCATCGAGTACTCGAGTGCGAGCGGCCCGTCCACCCAGTCACGCATCAGGCGAGCCGCCCGGTTCGTGATGGCCATGCCGTCCATCCGGTCGGCAGGCGTGACCGTCCGCTCCCGGTAGTCGGCCGTCTGCAACGCGAAGAGCTGCGGGCTGACCGCGGCCACGATCTTGACGTTGAGCCCTTCCCGGTCGAGGTCGGGCAGGATCCTCACGATGTTCGCGGTGCTCGTGGTGCCCTGCACGAAGACCGTCCCCATCGGTGGGAGGTTGGTCCGGAACGGTCGCATCACGTACGCCCCTCGGGCGGCCTCGAAGTGCGACGGGATCCCGAGCGCCGCCCGGTCGGGAATCTCCATGGCCGGGCGTGTCAGGTGCAGCGCCACGATGGGCGCGGA
Source organism: uncultured Chloroflexia bacterium (assembly GCA_963757865.1). Lineage (GTDB taxonomy): Bacteria > Chloroflexota > Limnocylindria > Limnocylindrales > CSP1-4 > JAJYNJ01. The sequence continues at coordinate 113,912 of CAVWSU010000006.1, read as the reverse complement.
CTGCGACAGGGCCGCCGCCAGCAGCACCGGCACCTCGTTGTACTCCCACGGGTGCAGGTCGATGACGTGGCCTTCGGGGAACAGCTGCGTGACGCCGGTCTCGAAGATGCCGAAGTGGGTCCGCGAATCCTCCGCCGTCTCGGGCCCCGAGTGGCCGGCCACCCAGATGACCTTGCCCACCTTGAGCTGGGTGTCCTGGGCGAGCTGGCTGAACAGGCGCATCGGCCCGTACTTCAGGTAGCTGAACGACCCGTACGTCGAGCACGCCCCCCAGAAGCCGTTGAAGCTGGCCATGGGATCGTCGGCGAGGTTGACGGTGGCGAGACCTGCCACCATGCCGGCGTTCGTGAACTCCGTGATCTCGGTGGGCAGCAGCGCGCCCCGCGGGTTCGCGTCGCGTTCGTACCAGCCCCAGCCCTCGCGGTCGCCGAACCCCTTTCCGAACCCGGCCAGGTTCGTCGACTCGGCCAGGTCTGCCGAGGCGGCGATGACGAGGGGCCGCCCGTACTCCGCCTTCGCGAACGAGTTGACCCAGGAGCCCCAGGCGCCGAGCGCGGCGCGATTCGGAGCCTTCTCGCCCGGCTGCTTCCACATCTCCGGGGGATAGGCTCGCACGTCGAGGAGGCGCTCGTCCTCGAAGATGCGCGAACCGGCGCCGAGGTTGAACGTCGGGATCGACTGCGGGACGCGGCCGGCCAGCTCCACGAGCCGGTCGGAGATCGCCTCGACGACGTCACGGCGTGCCGCGCAGCGCGCCGATCGCGATGCGAAGGTTGGCCTCCGCCTGTCGTGCGCGCTCGGCGGGGTCGCCCGGGGCAGGCTCGTCGACGCCCTCGTAGGTCACGCCGTACTTCGCCATGAACTCGTGGCGCACGGCCCAGAACTCCGGGCTGTTCATGGGATGGGGCGACCCGTGGCTCTTGTAGTCGTACTTGCCGTAGCCGCGGCCCTTGCGGGTGCGGAACCACGCCACCGACGGCCGCTTCGCGGGGTTCTCGCCGCGAGCCGCCTCGAGCACGGCGCGCGTCACGGGCGCCCACTCCATGCCGTCCGGCGTCCCCGTCACGCGCCAGTCGTAGGCGCCGAACCAGGTCTCGGGGGTGCCGGGCACCACGGAGGAGGCCCGGAACTCGTCGATGCCGAAGTCGTTCCAGTCCACGAGGAAGACGAGGTTGGAGAGGCCGAGGCCCCACGCCGCGTTCCGCGTCTCGTGGCTGGCACCCGGCGTCAGGCCGCCCTCGCCCTCGACGGCGAAGACGCGGACGTCCTCGCAGCCGGCGAGCTTCAGCGCCAGCGCCTCGCCCGCTGCCGGGGGCATGCCGTGACCCGACGGGCCCGTGTTGAACTTCAGGAAGAGCGTCTTGCCTTCCATCTCGGCGTGCCCCGCGAGCCCTCCGCGGTGGCGCAGGCGGAGCAGGTCCTCCCATGTCAGGGCCCATCGCCCGTCGTCGGGGAAGGCGAACTGCCCGTCGCCCGTCCACTCGTGGCGCGCACGGAGGGTCTCGTTGAGGACGGCGAGGGTCGTATAGACGAGCGGCACGGTGTGCCCGGCCGAGAGCACGAAGCGGTCGGCGAACGTACGCCACGGGGTGCGGATGTCCCAGCGCATCGCCCCGGAGAGCAGCAGCGAGAGGAACAGGTGGACCTTCGAGCGGCTTCCACCGGGGTGTCCCGACTGCCGGTAGTTCAGGGACAGGTCGAGCATCTCGTCGACCAGGTCCTTGACGACTTCCCAGTCACCGAACTGGCGCTCGGCGTCCGCGTACATCTCGTCGACCCGGGTCAGCCCCGTCGTCTCCACGCCATTCCTCCCATGCTCGGGACGCGCCTCGCCCGTCCGCGTCGGTGGACTCGGCGGTCGACGGATCCGTCGACCGGGCCGGCCGGACGGCCGGGCTGGATTGCCGTCAGGACCCGGGCACGCCCCATTCTCGCCGTTCCGGACAACGGGCGTCGGAGGTCGATGCGTGGGTCGCGTCAGACCTTCGCGGCCTTCGCGAGCGCCTCGGAGATCGCGGCCTGCAGGTGGGCGCGGTCCGGCCTCCCCGTCATGGGCGTCACGGCGTGCGGGCCTTCCTCCTCGACCCAGTCGAGCTCCAGGCCGGGCGCCGTCAGCACGATCGGGACGTCCGGGTACAGGTCGCGCAGGCCCCGGATCAACCGTCGGCCACCGTCGCTCTCACCGGTCGCCCACACGTCGTAGAGCAGGACGTCGGCGTGCGCGGCGGCGTCGCAGGGATCGCCCTGGAGCACGGGGCACCGGTTCATCGCCGGCCCGGCGCACTGGTCGGCTTCGTAGCCGGCCATCCGCAGCGCCTCGACTTCCTGGTCGGCCATATCGATGTCGTGGTGCACCACGAGGACGCGCGTCATCGCCAGATCCTCCTTGTGCCCCTTCCCGGCGTGCCGGGCGGGGCGGTTCGAGGATCGATCGTGACCCGGGCGGGGAGCCGGTCGACAGGGGCAAACGTCCCGATTCGGCCGGGAACGGGTGGGGCGCAACGGGTGGGTGCCACGAGCCGGTGATCACCCGGGGTGCACGACGAGCCCCGGCGACACGAGGACGCCCTTCGACCGTGACCTACGGCTCGACCGTGACCTCGAGGTCGCCGTGCACCTCGATCACGGTCACCGTCACGTCCGGCGCGAGCCCGCGGCGCTCGAAGAGAAGATCGACGCGGGCGTCGGCGACGGTCAGGTCGCGGAGCTCGAGCTCGTGGACGAAGGAGGGCAGGACGGGCCGGACGATCCGCAGCCGCCGCGCGAACCCGTCCGGCTCGAGCCCCAGCAGGCTCTGCATCAGGTAGGGCACGCTCGCCGCCGACCACGCCTGTGGGTGGCACGCGACCGGATAGGAGACCGGCGCCGCGTACTCACCCCGCTCGAACCCGGCGAACAGCTCGGGCAGGCGCTGGTGCGGGAAATGACCCGCCGCCTCGATCAGGGACGCCAGGAGCCGCAGGGCGGGCTCGTCGAGCCCGTACTGGCGGAACCCGACACCGATCATCGCATTGTCGTGCGGCCACACCGTCCCGAGGTGATACCCGATCGGGTTGTAGCGCGGCGTGCCGGACGAGAGCGTCCGGATGCCCCAGCCGGAGAACATGTCCGGGGCCATCAGCCGCGTGGCCGTGGACAGCGCCCGGTCCGGCGACGCGATGCCGGTCCACAGCGCATGTCCGGCGTTCGACGCGATCACGCGGGCCTGCCGGGTTCCCTCCTGGAGGGCCAGCGCGTAGGTCCCGGCGTCCTCCATCCAGAACGAGCGTTCGAAGCGCTCACGCAGGTCGGCGGCCTCGCGCAGCAGCTGGTCGGCACGGTCGGTGTCGTGCTCCCTCCGGAACAGGTCCGCCAGCAGGACCTTCGCGAGCCAGGCGTAGGCCTGTGGCTCGACGAGCGCGATGGGGGGTGTGGCGAGCGAGCCGTCGTCGTTGATGATGCAGTCGCCGGAGTCCTTCCAGCCCTCGTTCGTGAGGCCCCGTGACGTCCGGCCCTGGTACTCCAGCCAGCCGTTGCCCGAGAGGTTGGCGTACGTGTCCATCCAGCGCAGCGCAAGGTCCACGGGTTCCCGCAGCTCGCGGAACAGCGACAGGTCGCCGGTCCAGGCCGCGTGCCGGCCGACGAGCACGAGGAACAGCGGCGTGGCGTCGACCGTCCCGAAGTACCGGGAATGGGGGACCTGCCCGAGGTGGGCGAGTTCCCCGACCCGTACCTCGTGCAGGATCTTGCCGGGCTCCTCCTCGCGGTACCGGTCCACCACGCGCCCCTGGTAGGCGGCGAGCAGGCGCAGGGTCTCGGCCGCGATCCCCGGATCGAAGGCGAGCGTCGCCATCGCGGTGATGGCGCTGTCACGCCCGAACAGCGCCCCGTACCACGGGAGGCCGGCGCTGAAATAGGCGCGGCCCGCCATCCCGCTGCGCAGCATGCGCAGGTCGCGAAGCGATCGCTGGACGACATTGTCGAGAGACGGGCTGTCGCTGCGGAACTGGGTCTGCCCGGCGGTCCACTGCCGCGCGGAGCGCCGCTGCAGCTGCTTCACCCGCTCGGCGTCCGGGCGGACACCGATGCGTGCGGCGGCCTCGTCCGCCGTCCGCTCCTCCGCGAGCACCAGCGAGACCTCGATGGTGCGGGACTCGCCCGGACCCAGCGAGATCGCATACCCGCCGCCGAACTGCCGGCGCACGGTCGGCTCCGGCGCGAGGTGCACACCGAGGGCGCGCCACAGTTCATCGGCGCCCGCGTAGGTGAACGCAAGGACGTCATCGCGCCACTCGGCCCCCAGGAGGCGGCCCGGGCGCTCGGCCAGGAGCCCGCGGACCTGGAAGATGTCCTCGAACTCGGCGCGGAACCCGAGCGATACGGAGAAGTCGGCGCGGTCGAACCCGAAGTTCTGCAGCGTGATGCGGTCGTGGAGGGCGAGCTCGTGCCCATCCGCCAGGCGCGTCCAGTGGACGCCCAGGGTCTCGTTCGGGATGACGCGGCCGTCCGGCACCTCGAACTCGGGGTTGGTCAGCTGGAGCGTGGCCTCGAACCCGATCGACGCGCTCGACGCGAGGGCCGTCGGCGACAGGCCCGACAGGCGAAGCTCGTAGCCGTTCAGGTAGCGGCAGTCGTGATAGAAGAGCCCGTACCCGTGGTCCTCGGTCAGCGGGATGCTTCCCGACGGAGGGCAGAGGAAGAAGACCTCGTCGTCCTTGACGACGACCGCGTCGGCGATCGGCCGAACGGCCGGCTTGGCACGGATGGCTCGGAGCAGATCGTCGCCGAGGTCGTCCTGCAGCTCCGCTGCCCCCTCCTGCATTCGGCGAAGGGTACCAGTGCGCGGCCGGCGGGGCCGGGAAGCCTCCCCGTGCGGGGTTGCAGGTCCGTGGCAGGTTCAGGGCCCGAGTGCAACGCGCCTGCAATGCCTCGTCACTGCCGGGCCGGTATGTATCGGGAGGGTCGTCGGTACGGTAAAGAGACGTCAACGGAGGTATCGATGCCGGGACACTCCTGGCCGATGCGGATCGCCCTGGTCGCCCCCCCGATGCTCCCGATCCCCCCACGTGGGTACGCGGGGACCGAGCGTGTCATCGACGTGCTGGCGGACGAGCTGCACAGGCGCGGCCACGCCGTGACGCTGTTCGCGGCGGGCGATTCCCGCGTCGACTGCGAGCTCGTTCCGACGGTGGACCGGGCGCTGTGGGAGCGCGGGGATTCCGCGGACTCGCTGGAGGATCTCGAGCCGTTCTACCAGGTGACCCAGACGCGCGCATGGCGCGAGCACGGGCGGTTCGACGTGATCCACTCGCACCTGGAAGGGTTCGGGTTCCTCTTCGCCCGCCACTGCACGACGCCTGTCGTCACCACGCTGCACGGCCGCCTGGACCTGCCGGGCATGCCCGAGCTGATCTCCGAGTACTCGGAGATCCCGCTCGTCTCGATCAGCGACAACCAGCGGCGCTGGTTCCCGGACGCCAACTGGATCGCGACCGTCCATCACGGGCTGCCTCTCGAGGCGATCACCCATTCAGACCGGCCCGGTCCCTACCTCGCCCTCGTCGGCAGAATCTCGCACGAGAAGGGAATCGCAGAGGCGATCCAGCTGGCGCGTGAGACGGGGCTGCCGCTCCGCGTCGCCGCCAAGCAGCGGCTCCCGGGCGAGAAGCAGCTGTACCGCGATGTCCTCGAGCCGGCGGTCCGCGAGGGCGTGGCCGAGTACCTCGGGGAGGTCGGCCCCCCGGAACGCGACGCCCTGTACGCGGGCGCGCTTGCGACGCTGATGCTCGGAGCATGGCCCGAGCCGTTCGGGCTCGTGGCCATCGAGTCGATGGCGGCAGGGACACCGGTGATCGCCCGGAAGGCGGGTGCGCTCCCGGAGATCGTCGAGCACGGGGTGGACGGCTTCCTGGTGGACGACCTGCGGGAGGCGAAGCTGGCGATCGGGCGCGCGGGCAGTCTCGACCGACGACGCATCCGGCAGCGGGCGCTGTCACGCTTCTCGCCCGGGCGCATGGTGGACGCCTACGAGCAGGTCTACCGCCGCGCCATCGAGGAACGCCGCGGGCGACGGGAGGAGCCGCCGCGGACCCGTCCGACCGGGGTGGCGACGGGGCCGGAGATCGGCGGCATCGGCGATCACGCGAGCGGCGACGGAAGGAACGGCCGGACACGCACGGTCCTCCCGGTCGGGCCCGGCCTGGTGCAGGCCCACGACCTGCTCCCCCCGTCACCCGGGCTCGCCCGGCCTGCGGCGGCGCCCCTCCACCCGACGGAATGGCCCGAGGCGCCGGTACCGGCCGCCGCCCTGGGACGGCGACCGGGTGAGACGCGGGCGGCGGTTCGCGGCCCGATCTGCTGGGCCGCACCCGACGAGAGGGGACGGGAGCGCAGCACGATGGCGGAACCGAAGGAGTCCGGGCTACACGAGATGGGATCCGGCCGGCCGGTCTCCTGGCAGGCGGTCGGGCCCGGCACGCCGGTGACGGGGACGGACGGGAGCCGGATCGGCACGGTGTCGGAGGTCCTCGCGGACGACGGTAAGGACAGCCTCCACGGCATCGCCGTGGAGGCTGCCGGGCGCCTCGTGCTGGTCGACCAGCGCCACGTGCGCCGGCTCGGCGAGGCGGGCGTGGACGTGGACCTGTCCGGGGACCAGGTTGCGTCGCTGCCGACGTTCGATCGGGAGCAGCGTCAGCCGCTCTAGTCGATCAGGGCGTCGTCCGGCCCGCCTGCAGCGGCCGGGGCGGATCGCCGTCCGCCACCCCAGTTTCGTTCTCGAGTTCGTCCGCTGTTTCCGGCTGCCCGGCTTCGGGCGTGTCGAGGTCGGGAGTCCAGCGCGTGTCGAGCAGATACCCGATGCCCTGGAAGGTCCGGATCGGCCCGCTCGTCCCCACCGGGACGCCGAGCTTGCGGCGCAGGCGGCTGACCCAGATCCGCAGGTAGTTGAATTCGCTGCGGTACTGCGGGCCCCACACCGCGCCCAGCAACTGGGTATGGAGCACGACGCGGTCCGTGTGCGTCGCCAGCTCCTGCAGCAACAGCCATTCCGTGCGTGTCAGCGCGATGCGGGTGCCGCCCCTCGTGACGGTGCGGCGGCCCAGGTCGATGTCGATGTCCGCGATGCTGACGACGCGGGCCGGCCCGATCGGCGTGCGCCGCAGGACGGCGCGAATGCGTGCCGCGACCTCGTCGGGGTGGAAGGGCTTGGCGATGTAGTCATCGGCGCCCAGGTCGAGCCCGCCGGCGATCTCGCCGGGCGCACCCTTGGCGGTGAGCAGGATGACGGGCACGGCGGATGTCTCGCGAATCCGGCGCAGGACGGTCAGGCCGTCCACGTCCGGCATGAGAATGTCCAGCAGCACGAGGTCCGGCTTGAGCCGGCCGAACGCGGCGAGCCCGTCCTCGCCCCCAAGGGCGGTCTCGACGTCGAATCCCTGGTCGATGAGGGCGGCGGACACGATCTTGCCGACCCACGCCTCGTCGTCGACGACGAGCACGAGGCGCCTCGAACCCACGTGATCCTCCTTCCGCAGGAGGGGACGCACCCACGACCTGACGCTTCGAATAGTAGTGCCGCCCGACGACCATCGTTGGCCCGCGCCCGTGCGGGCACGCAGGATGCCGCCTCGCGCGCGACCGACGTGCGCGGATCGCCCGCGTCCGGCCCCGACGACGCGCGCCTCATGTCCGCGACCCCTTCGGACCGGGCGCCCTCGCGCCCGCGTGCCGCCGCCGCTACCCTGTGCCTGGGGCCGGTAGCTCAGCGGTCAGAGCAGGGGGCTTTTAACCCTCGTGTCCTGGGTTCGAATCCCAGCCGGCTCACCACCATGTGGTGTATCTCGAACGCGGACAGCACAAGATGCACGGGATCTGCTGGCCGAACTCGGCGACGCCCCGTCGGACGCGCTCGACCTGCTGAGGGTGCGAGAGATCGGAGACGTCCCTGCCTGTCTGTCACCGCGCCCTGGTCCGGCTCGGTGACGGCGCAGCGCGTGCGGCATCGAAGACTGGCTACGCCGTTCTGCCAATACCAGTTCGGCTGGCCGGTCGCTACAGTCGACGGTGGGCCAGGTCCCCCGCATGTGCCCGGCACGTGAGTGTCTTGCGTCCTGACCTGGCCCGCGTGTCGCCCGCTGGCGAGGGCACCGCCAGCGAGCGCCTACCGCCCCCTCAGCACCGCCGTCAGTTGCAGTGCCTCGGCCTTGCTCGTGCCCTGGGCCTCGACGGTGGGCGCTCCCAGCATCTACGGCGTGTCGCACGACGTCGGCACGCAGGGATCGAGCGACTCATCCGCGAGACCTGCCAGCGCCGTCAACAGGGCTTCCTGCAGGCCCTTGGGGGTCTTGGCGTCGCGGATCGGCGCCAGGCCGATGCCGTCGTTGGAGGCGTCGTTGAGGTAGTCGCCGCTCTGGAGCCCGTCCGCCGCGAACCGCTGGATCGCGAGCGAGGTGGCCGTGGCGACGCGCTTCTCGGCGCTCGTCAGGATGCAGCCCTGGAACTCCGACGCCTGGAGGTACTGGTCGACGTCGACCCCGATGGCCCAGATGCCGTTCCGGCAGGCGGCTCCGAAGACCCCGAGGTTGGTGCCACCCGCGACACCGAAGACGACGTCCGCCTCGTGGTTCGCAATGAGATCGCTGGCGGCCTCGTCGCCCGAGTCCGGCCGGTCGAACGCGTCGGTGTAGGCAACGTCGACCCCGATCTCGGGATCGACAGAGGCGGCCCCGTTGCGATAGCCGTTGATGTAGCTCAGGACGGCCGGGATCGAGGACATGCCGCCGACCGCTCCGATGGTGCCGGTCGTGCTCATCGTCGCGGCGACGATGCCGGCGAGGTAGCCCGCCTGCGCCTCATCGAAGACCAGCCCCTGGTAGTTCGACGGAGCCACGTCGGCCACGGGCTGATCCACCCCGATGAACTGGACGCTCGGATGGATGCCGGCCTCGACGAGCGTCTCCTCGACCATCAGAAAGCCGACAGTCACGATCACGTCGAACCCCTGATCGGCGAACCACTCGATGCCCCACTCGTAGCCGGCCGTGTTACCCGGGGGGACGATGGCCCCGGCCGAACCGTGCACCGCCTTCGCGCCGGACTGGACGCCCGCCCAGGCGTACTCGTTGAAGCCGCCGTCGGCGAGTGCGCCGCCGTCGGTCACGAGGCCGATGCGCGGCCCGGCGCCCGACTGTCCGTTGGCCGCGGGGACGAAGCCGGCGCCCGTGGCCGCCGGCACCAGCGCAAACAGCAGCGCCAGCACGGATGAGAAAGCCAGTACGCGGCGCATCACACGAACCCCCCGGGACGCATCCCCGCGGGTCGGTCTCGCCAGTGGCTCAGCGCGGTCGAGGCGGCCTGAGTATGGCCGCGCGTCGACGCCCCCCGCAGAAACCCGACCGTACAGCGGGCCTGTCCATGCGGATAGGGCCGGACAGACCCAACGGGGCGAACACGCAACTCAGGTGCCCGATGGGCCGCCTACCGCGTCCGCAGCGCCGCCGCCAGCTCCATGAGCGCCTCGGCTTCGCTCGCGCCCCGGGCCTCCACCGCAGGCCGACGGTCGAACCGTCGCATGGGCCGCCCGTAGAACGCCGAGACGTGCCAGAGCCGCTTCCTCCGGGTGCCAGGCAGGTCGCGACGTCTCCCAGCCCGGCAACCCGGCGAGGGCCTCGTCGACAGCCCGCCACGCGGCGTCCGTCTCCTCGCTCACGCGGCACAGGATAGAACAGGCGGTCTATTCCGTTCAGGCTGGCGGGCCTTGCAGCTGGCTCGCGAGCAGCAACGGGAGGACGTCCTGGATCGTTCTCCCATCGCCATGCCGGAGCCCGTGACGTGTCGCTGCACCGTGTGCCTATGCCCCAAGGCGACGGACCGGGCGAGCCGCATCTGTCGGGCCTGTGAAGAGGGCAAGCACCCGGGCCTTCCCCGGTGGCGGAAGCCGGGTCGCCAGGGGATGGCTGTCTGACGAGCGCGACGGGCATGAAAGTCGGCGCGGGCCGCGTCGAGTCCTCGCCCACGGTCCGCGCCGGGGAACGCTCAGCGCCCCCCGCGCCGGCTGCGTGAGTATCGGGCAGAACGGCGAGGGGCGCCCGGAACAGGTCGTTCCGCCGAGCTGAGTGGGGTCAGGGATGACGTTCCGGTTGCCGCCGAGTGCGGGCAACATCGGGTCGCGGCACTCGGTGCCCGCCCGCAACGGAAGGCCCGCGCAAACGACCCTGGAACATCTGCTCAGGCTACTTCGATGACCTGACGGCAGACCGCTGGATGCCTGCCGACAGACGGGGCGGCCGGGTCAACTCTTCGCCGAGGGATCGGTCACGTGACCCATGAAGAGGATCGCACCGCTGGTCCTGTCGCGCAGGATGAACAGGAAGGGTCGGTCGACCCGGAACGTGATCCAGGGTCCCTGGTAGCCGGGGCCGCCGGTGACCATCACGACGGCCGTCGCGGCTGCCGCCGTGGTGCCCTTCTCATCGACGTCGATCGTCGCCTGGTGGATCACCTGCGCGATATACAGACAGTCAGGCGTGGCGCCGCACGAGTGGAGCGCGATGCCGGAGAAGTCGGCCTTCGTTCGATCGAACGCGAGCGGCATCCCGAGCGCCCCCAGCGTGCGCGCGAGACGTGTCTCGGTCTGGATGCCGAAGCGCGGCAGCGAGAGCTGCACCTCCTGCGGTGTGAACGCACCGGTAAGGCGCGCGATCTCCGCGCTCGTCAGGTGGGCCTCGAAACCGGCCAGGTCGGTGGGCACGATGACGTCGAGGGCCAGCGATCCGCCGAGGTATGGCAGCTCGACGGCGCGCCACCCCGTCCCTGCCGCATACGGCACGGCGTCCTGCACCGCCATCATGGGCACTCGCACCGTCGAGCCGTCGGGTCGGGTGAACGCGCCCGGCGCCGTCGCACCCGGGTCGAACGGGTTGAGCCAGGGGGCGTGCAGGTAGATCGCATTGACGAGCACGAGGCGCGTCAGGGTCGTGATGTCGGGCGGCGAGAGCAGCGCCGGGACGCGTCCCTCGGTCTGCGCCTTCACCCACGCGTTGATGAGCAGCCGCGCGGCGTTCGGGTCGCTTGCGTAGTCGAGCAGGCGCAGCGGCGCCCCGAACTGTGCCGCGAGCGCGTCGAGATACGCGGGCTCGATGGGCATGCCGAGCTGCGCGAAGGGTGCGTTGGCCAGGCGGAGTGTCACCGGCAGCTCGCGGCCGTTGCCGTTCTGGAACGTCCCGCTGAGGGCGGCCAGCGCCTGGTCGAGCGATCCGATGGCCTCCGCCTGCGCGGCCGCAGAGCCCACCGAATGCAGCACGGCATCCATCTGGGCCGCCGTCCTGCCCTGCGCCCCGGCGCGCGCCATGTTGAGCGCGATCGCGACGCTGGTCGGCGAGATGACGAGATTGCCGCTCGCGCCTGCCACGCGCCGGTACAGGTCCACCCCGAACGCGTTGATCGCAGCGGCTGCCAGGTTCGCTGCGCCGGATGACGCCGGGACGAGGGGCGCGTCGGAGCGCACGAGGGCGATCCCGTCGGGCCCGACGGTGGCCACCGGAGCGGGCACAGCCGAGGGTGGCTGCGGCGCTACCGAAGCCGGCGCGAGCGAAGGCTGGGGCGTCGCGGACGAAAGCACGGGCGACGACGGCGCCGCAGTGGTGGGGGACGGGCCGGGCGTAGAAGACGGCTCTGGCGTTGCGCCGCATGCCACGACAAGCACGCCGGCGAGGAGGAGCGCGAACCAGGTCTGCCGCGTTGTGGCCCGGGGGCGCCGTGGAGGCCCTGAAGTCGTTGTCCACCATTCGGAGCGCGGCGCCCGCTGCATGAGGGGAGTGTCCTCGCCACGGTCCCGCCGCCACAAGGGCCGACCGGCCGGGCGCCGACCGTCGCCCCATCGGGGGGACACCTGGATCGCGGCTCTCGACCACATGCCCGAGGCTGAACTCCGTGCGGCTCGTGGCTTCGACCGCGATCCCGGCGTCCTTCGCCAGGTCCGTCCGGGGGTAGAGGCTGAGGATCAGGCCGTCCTCGAGCTCGAACATCGCGATCGCACCGTCTGCGCCCGACACCTCGTCGTGGAGCTCCGTGGCGATGATGCCCGAGGACGCGAGACCGAGGTCGTCGCGATAGAAGGCAAGGGCACGTTCGAGGTCGGCAACCGCGAGGGTCACCACGCGAATGCTAGGACGCATCGGGCGAGTCTCCCGGGGACGGGTCGCGGCGGCCGGAGTCGCGATCCGTTCAATCCGCTTCATGGCCAGGCCGGCTCCTCGATCGAGCCGGCGCCGCCGAGCCCGGCCCGGCCTCTACGCGGCAGACGCCGGGGCGGCCGCACCCGCACCCGAACGGACCGGCCGGCGCCGTTCGAGCGAGCGGTATAGCACGAAGACGACGAAGGCGGTCGCCAGCCACCCGACGAAGTTCTGGGGCGGGATGCCGAAGATGGGGCCGGTCTGCTCCCATACCCAGGCCCGGTACGGGGGACCCGACAGGATCGGGTCGGCCAGCAGGTCCCACGCGGCCATCACGAAGGCTCCGACGAACGCCAGCCCGAGCAGGTGGGTGCGACTTCCCGGCGACCCGATCACGCGTCGGTCGACGATGAGGTTGGCGACCATGTAGCTCGGGTAGATCATCATGAACCAGGCAAGGGGGATGAGCAGCGGGACGCCGCCCAGCCCGGGTCCCAGGGCACCCGTATAGCGGTAGGCGCCGTAGACGAGCCCCGTGCCGACCCCCACCTCCTCGAAGACCCAGGACGTCACGGCGGTGATCGCGAAGAACGCCGCCGTGAGCCGCGCGCCCAGCGCGTACGAGGCATGCCAGAGGCTGAAGAGCACGAGGATCAGGGTGATGGTCGCCAGGCCTCCGGGGATCACGGGCGGCGCCACGCGTGCCGCGGGGTTTCGGTGACCCCGTGACCGCGGGGAGCGTGGCCGGCGACATCGGGACGCCGTGTCGCCGGTGGCATCCGGCGCCGCTCAGACCTTCGCGTGGCTTTGCCGGACGGGCAGGTCGTCGTACCGCTTCCAGCGGTAGAAGAGGGTCGAGACGACCCAGCTCGCGACGAAGATCGCCACGATGGCCACGCCGATGAACCCGAAGTCCAGCCGGTCCGCGACGCTCCAGATCCCGCCGTGGAGGCCGAGCTCGTTTCCGATGACGTTGAGTGCCTCGACGCCGCCGATGACGAACGCGATGATCACGGACACGAGCGTGATGTTCAGGTTGTAGTAGAGCTTGCGGATCGGCTTCATGTACGCCCACCCGTAGGCGCCCAGCATCAGTACGCCGTCCGTCGTGTCCACGAGCGACATGCCCGCCGCGAACACCATGGGGAGCAGCAGGATGTACCAGATCGGCACGTGGCTCGCCCCCGACGTGGCCGCGAGCCCCAGGAGCGCGACCTCGCTCGCCGTGTCGAACCCCAGCCCGAACAGGACGCCGAGCGGGTACATGTGCCAGCTGCGGCGGATCAGGCGCAACGCCGGCCGGAACACCCTGGCCAGCAGCCCGCGGTTGTTCAGGTAGTCGTCGAGCGACTGCTCGTCGTACGAGCCGCCGGCGGACACCTGGCGGAACATCCGGTAGACGTCGAGCAGCACGACGAGGTTGATCAGCCCGATCAGCAGCAGGAACCCGGCCGATACCCCGGTCCCGATGAGGCCCCCGATCGACTGCAGCGTGGGCACGTCGCTCACGAACGCCGCGGACAGCGCGATGGCGATCGACAGCAGCACCACGATCGTCGAGTGCCCGAGCGAGAAGAACAGCCCCACCGCGACCGGCCTGGCGCCGTCCTGCATGAGCTTCCGCGTCGTGTTGTCGATCGCCGCGATATGGTCCGCGTCCACGGCGTGGCGCAGGCCGAACGAGTAGGCGAGGAAGGCCGTGGGCAGCAGGATCGGGTAGCGCGTCGAGGCGATCAGGGTGAGCGCCCACGCCAGCGCATTGAACGAGAGAAGGAACGCATAGACGCCGATGACGCGCCGTCGAAGTTCCTTCGACGAATTGAGGACGCGGGCGGCCTGTGAGAGCAATCCTTCCCCCGGAGACGGTGCCTGGCGGTTCGCGGATCGTACCGCGGCAGGTCCCTTATTGCAACAGGTTGCAATTGCATTGCGCCGCGTCAGCCGTCACGGCTCCGGGCGTTCTCCCGCCTCTCCGGATCGCGTCGCCTCGGCCGCCGTGGCGCCGGTGGACGGCAGGTCGAAGTGCAGCTGCGGGTCGATGCGCGACGGGGTCGGCCGGCCGCGCCTGGCGGGGCGCGCGCCGCTTCCGGTGACGCACGCCGTCGGCGAGCAGGGGCTCCCCGACGATGGCCGCGAGCCGCTCGGCGACGGACCACCAGTCCATGGTGTCGGTCACGTCGGAGGCCGGGACGCCGAGGAGGCGCTCCGGGCGGATGAGGTCGGGGAGCACGCGGTCGAGAATCGACTCGATCTCGTCGCGGAACGCGTCGTTCGTGCTCCTCACGCCATCCGGGCGCAGGGCGATGTCCGGCAGGAGCCGCACGACCAGGTCGTACGTCCCCGACCAGGCGCGCACGAACGGCTCGATGGCGAACCGGTCCGTCATGCGGCACGCGCGCAGGTAGTACGCGAAGTTGTCCATGACCCCGCGATCCGTGACCAGCGCCTCGGCCTTCGGCGCCAGCTCGAGCTCCTGGCGGACCTGCGACACGAGCACCCAGAGCTGTGCCTCGCCGGTCGCACCTTCGTTGATCCCCAACGGGTTGTCTCGAACCACCTCGCGGCCGTACTCGACCGATCGGCCGGCCCGCTGCAGGGCGCCGACGAAGGCGTGGGCGGCGGTGGTCTTGCGGATTCCGTGCGAGCCGACGAAGGCGATCTTGGCGTGGCGTGCCCAGGCGGTCACGGCCGCCCGCAGCCCTCGCATCGCCCGAAGATCGCCAGGTGGCTCAGGTCCACGTCGAAGTGATGCCGGCGGTGCATCTGGCCGAGGAAGTCGCCCAGTTCGTCGCCGCCGACCTCGCGGGTGGCTCCGCACTCGCGACAGATCAGGTGCGCGTGGGGAGCCTCGGCGGCGGGCTGGAATTCCTCGTGCCCGTCGGCGTCGTGGATGTGCGTGATCAGGCCGAGGTCCTCGAGCAGGTCGAGGGTGCGGTAGACGGTCGAGGGAACGAACTCGGGATCCCGGCGCAGGCAGCGCTCCACCAGCTGCGCGGCCGTCACGTGTCCCTCGACCTCCGCGAGGGCCGCGACGACGGCGCGCCGCTGCGGGGTGAGGCGCAGGTGACGCCGCCGGAGGAGTGCGGCGACGTCGGGCCAGGCGAGCGGTGGGGCGGAGGGCGACGGCGAGCTGGACATCAGGTTCCGAGCATAACGCGGTGGTGCGAGCCGGCGCCGCCGGGCCGTGTCACGGAGCGGACCGTCGGGCGGGACTCAGAGGAAGGATTTGTGCAACTGTTACACTTCGCGTGGCCATCCCAGCGTCAAGGAGCTAGCGTGCCCGGCCAGACGGTGACCGATTCTCTCGCCGCGTTCGCGGCCTCCCTCCAGATCGATTCGATGCCCGCGGAGGTCGTCGACCGCACGAAACGCATCGTGCTCGACACGATCGCCAGCGCGCTGGCCGGCAACGCCGGAGACGAGGTCGAGCAGATCGATCACCTGGCGACGTCCATCGGTGGCGAGGCGGGCGATTCGACCGTCATCGGCCGCGACCCGGCATCTCCCGCGGGCGCCGCGCTCATGAACGGCTATCTGATCACCGCCGCGACCGTCTGCGACGTGCACCGGCCGACGCTCTGCCACGTCACGCCCGAGGTGGTGCCACCGGCCCTGGTCGTCGCCGAGCAGGCGGGATGCTCGGGCCGCGACCTCCTGACGGCCATCGCCGCCGGGCTCGAGGTCACCACGCGCGTGGGCCTGGGCACCGTCTACCCCACGTTCCGCGAGCGCGGCTGGCACTCGCCGGGAGTCACCGGCCCGTTCGGCGGCGCCGCGAGCGCGGGCCGTCTGCTCGACCTCGACACGCTCGCCATGCGCAATGCATTCGGCCTGGCCGGCAGCCAGTCGGCCGGCACGTTCGCCCACTGGGGGACGCCCACCATCAAGTTCCACCAGTCGAGGGGCGCCCTGTCGGGCCTGATGGCCGCGTGGCTCGCGCAGACCGGCTTCGAGGCGTCGCCCGACATCCTGACCGCGTCGGACGGCGGGCTCCTGGGGACGTATGCCGGTGGCGGCGACCCCGCGGCCGTGACGGACGGTCTCGGCGAGCGCTGGGAGCTCATGAACATCTCGCTGCGTCGCTGGCCTGTCGCGAGCTCCATCCAGTCCATGGTCACCGCGCTCTTCGAGATCCTCGAGGAGCACCCGATGGACGTCGCGGACATCGCCTCGATCCGCATCCGGCTGTCCGACACGGTGTACCGGATGCACGGAGAGCTGGGCTGGGACGTGCGCTTCCGGGCGCTGCTGTCGACCCGGTACGTGGCCTCCGTGATCGCCCACGACCGGCGCTGCTGGCTCGAGCAGTTCACGCCGTCGCGCATCGCCGACGCCGACGTTGGCCGGTTCGCCCGGGAGCGCGTGCACGTGGAAGTCGCCGACGTGCCCACCAATGCCGCCATCGTCGAGCTCGGGACCGGCTCCGGCGCCGTGCATTCGCGCCGCCGGGACGCGCCCACCGGGGACGCGACGGACCCGCTGTCCTGGGCCGACATCGAAGGGAAGCTGCGCGACGCCGCCGGCGAAGCCTTGCCCTCCGATTCCCTCGCGCGCATCATCGGCGACGTGAGGGAACTCGAGGGTGTCGCCGACGTCCGCCCGCTCCTGGCGCTGCTGCGATCGCCGTCGAACCGGCCGTCCGTCGCGTGACCGAGAACAGTCCGGCGGATGCCGTCGTCCGCGGGGTGAGAGGGAGAGGCTCGATGAGCGTGAACCCGTCCGAGACCAGGTCCGTCGTGGCCCTGCGCCGCGGCCTGGCGATCCTGGACGCGTTCTCGTCGGGCTCGACCGAGCTCGGCGTCAACGAGATCGCCCGCATGCTCGAGATGCACAAGAGCACCGTCTCGAGGCTGTGCGCGACGCTCGAGCAGGCGGGGTATCTCGCCCGCGACGGGGTGACGGACAAGTTCCGGCTGGGCGCCAGGATCCAGCAACTCACGGGCGCGTCATGGCGCAACGTCGAACTCCGGTCGGCGGCCCGCGACGTCCTCCACCAGCTGGTGGAATCGTCCGGCGAGACCGTCACCATGGCCGTGCGCGACGGGCTCGACATCGTCACGATCGAGGTCGTGGACGGCCCGTCGATCGTCCGGATGCAGGCGCGCGTGGGCATGCGGACCCAGGTGCACGCCAGCGCGGGCGCGAAGGCCGTGCTCGCATGGCTGCCCGAGGCCGAGCTGCTCCGCATGATCGATGCGTGGCCCCTCGCGCGCCTGACCCCTAACACGATCGTCGACAAGGACGAGCTCGTGAAGCACCTGGAGGGGATCCGGCAGCAGGGCTACAGCATCGACAACGAGGAGCTCGAGGTCGGCCTGCGCTGCGTGGGTGCGCCCGTGCGGGACCAGTCCGGCGAGGTCGTCGGGGCGATCGCCGTCTCCTCGCCGAGGTTCCGGCTGCGGGAGGAGGACTACCCGAGGGTGGGACAGATGACCCGGCAGGCGGCGGATGCCATCTCGGCCCGGCTGGGCGCACCGGTCGCCATGTCGATCGGCCGGAAGCCGGCGGCGTCCCGCCCCGCGCCCGTGGCCGCAGCCGCCGAGCGCTGACCGCCGCTGCTTCCTCGACGCGCCGGCGCTTCGGGCCGGCCGATCTTCGGACCGCCCGGCGACATGCGCCACGCGGGCTTCTTCGACGACCTGGCCATGCCGCACGCCGCGTCCCCTGACCGGTATCGGCTGCCATTTTCGCAACTGTTCCGCTCAGTCGTACACTGCGGTCTCCAGCCACTCGCAGCGGATCGACAGGGGGAGCGATGAGCGTGGATTCGTCGGGGATGCGCATCGCGCGGCCCCTCGTCGGAGGGCGGCCCGTCGAACCGGCCGGGTGGGCCGACCACCTCGATCCATTCCGCGGCCAGGTCGTCTCGCACGTGGGGACCGCCGATTCGTCGATCGTCGACGCCGCCGTCGAGGCCGCCCGCGTCGCCCAGCGCGAGGTCGCGGCGATGCCCGCGGTCGAGCGGGCCGCGGTGCTCCGGCGTGCCGCGGACATCGTGGAGGAGCGAACCGACGAGTTCGCCCGCACGATCTCGCGGCAGATCGGCAAGGCGTTCAAGAGCACCCGCCGGGAGGTCGGGCGGAGCGCGTGGACCCTGCGGGCGTCGGCGACAGCCGCGGAGACCCTGTACGGCTCCGTGCTCCCCACGACGGTCGCCACGGGCGGGGAGGGGCTCACCGCGCTCTCGGTGCGCGTCCCGGTCGGCGTGGTGGGCGCCGTCACGCCGTTCAACGCGCCCTTCAACCTCGTGGCGCACAAGCTCGGGCCGGCGCTCGCGGCGGGAGATGCCGTCGTGGTGAAGCCCGCCAGCCAGGCTGCCCTGTCGACCTTCGACCTCGTGTCGGTCCTCGAAGAGGCCGGGGCGCCGCGGGGCTTCGCGAACGTCGTGCCTGGTGACCGCACGACCGTAGCGGCGCTGGCCGCGAATCCCGACGTCGCGATGTTCACGCTGACCGGCAGTCGCGCGGCGGGCGAGGCGGTGGCTCGTGGCGCGGGGGCGCGGCGCGTCGTGCTGGAACTCGGCGGCAACTCGCCGAACATCGTGCACGGCGATGCGGACGTCGAGCGGGCCGCGCGGGAGTGTGCCGCCGGCGGATTCTCGAACACCGGCCAGAGCTGCAACTCGGTGCAGCGGATCTTCGTCCAGGCGGCGATCGCGGAGCAGTTCACCGCGAGCCTCGTCCGACGTGCCGGATCTCTCGTCGTGGGCGATCCGCTCGATCCGGCCACGGACGTGGGGACGCTGGTCAACCTCGAGGCCGCGGAACGTGTCGAGAGCTGGATCGAGGAGGCGCGCGGGCGAGGCGCGCACGTCCTGTGCGGCGGCATCCGCACGGGAGCGACGATCGCCCCGACGGTCATCGTCGATGCTCCGGACGACGCCCGACTCGTCTGCGACGAGGTGTTCGGACCCGTGGTCGTCGTGCTTCCGTACCGGGAGCTGGACGAGGCGATCTCGCGGGCCAACGCATCGCCCTACGGGCTGCAGGCGGCCGTGTTCACCTCCTCGCTCGCGGTCGCGTTCGAGGCGGCGACCAGGCTCGAGGCCGGTGGCGTGCTGGTCAATCGCTCGACCAACTTCCGCATGGATCACCTGCCGTACGGCGGCGTGAAGGGCAGCGGCATCGGTCGCGAGGGTCCGGCCTACGCGGCCGAGGAGATGACGGACCTGAAGCTGATCCTGATCGATCCGCAGGGCTGAACCGGGCCGTCCGGCGTCCAGGGCGCCCGCGGCGCGGGGACGCCCACAGCGGCCGACGGGGATCGAGGCCGGACCGCGCGACACCAGCCGGACAGGATCGAGGGCCGGACGCAAGGCGTCCGGCCCTCGGCTGTGGTCGTGATCCGACGCCCGGTCGGGGCGCCGCCCGGGTCAACCCGGGTTCGCCGACAGCACCTCCCGGGCGATCCCGAATGCCGCCACGGCAGCGGGAACGCCACAGTAGATGGCCGCCTGCAGGATGGTCTCGCGGATCTCGTCCGGGGTGCACCCGTTTCGCAGTGCGCCCCGGACGTGCACCCGCAGCTCGTCCGGCCGGGACATGCCGGCCAGCATCGCGATGGTGATCAGGCTGCGGTCCCTCGGCGCGAGGCCCTCACGCGTCCAGATCGCGCCCCAGGCGTACTCGGTCACGAGCTCCTGGAGCGGACGGCTGAACTCGTCGGCACTGGCGAGTGCCGCGTCGACGTACTCGGCTCCGAGCACGCGACGCCGCACCTCCAGCCCGGCCTCGAACCGACCGCGGCCGTCCTCAGCCACCCGCTGCCGCCTCGATCTGCGTACCGGATACGGTGAAGATGGTCTTGAACTGGCTCGAGCTCGGATCCCACTGGACCACCTGGAAGGGCCCGAACACGTTGTGGTACTGGTTGAAGTCCATCGTGGTTCCGGCGCCGTCGTAGTTGATCGCCTTCGCACCGCCCTTGATCGCGGCCAGGCCGGCGGCGTAGTCGGTGACCGTCGGGATGCCCGTGCCCGGCGTGGAGACCTTGCCCAGCGCCTGGCTGACGGCCGTGCCGTCGGTCGTGCCGGCGAGATCCATGGCCAGGGCCATGGTGATCGTGCCGTCATAGGCATACGGGGCGTTGGCCAGCACCTGGCCGTTGCCGTTCGCCTGCTGGTAGCACTTGGTGAACGCGGTGGTTCCCGGGCCCGGTGCCGAGCTTCCCTCGACGGACACGAGCGCCTTCTGCGCGTTCGCCGCGCCGATGGCGGAGATCCAGTCGGTGCCGGCCGAGGTGTCGCTCGCGATGAACGGGATGGCGAGGCCGTCGAGCTCCTTGAAGCTCGAGAAGACGCCGCCCGCCGTGCTGGGCTCCATCTGCGTGAAGATCACGTCGGGCTTGGCGTTGACGACCTGCAGGGCCTCGGACCGGTACGAGGTCTGGCCCGGGGCCACGTTGATGTTCGCGACGATCGTCCCGCCGATCTTCTTCCAGGCGTTGAGCACGGGCGTCTTGAAGTCCTGGGCGGTCTGGATGGTCGAGAAGAGGAACGCGGCCTTCTTGTAGCCCTTCGACTGGGCGTAGACGGCCATCGCGACGCCTTCCGAGGAGTCGGATGGCGTGTCACGCCAGAGGTATGGGTCCGTGTTCTGGTCCATGGCGGTCAGGCCCCCCTCGAACATGAAGGGGATCTTGTGGTTGTCGAGGATCGGCTGGACCGCGCCGATCTCCAGGCCGCCTGGGCCGATGATGCCGACCGCGCCATCGACGGCCAGCAGCTTGTTCGCCGCGGGAACCGCGTCGGCCGGGTCGCCCACCGTGTCGGCCGTGTCGACCGTCAGTGTCTTGCCCAGCACGCCTCCGGCGTTGTTGATGCAGGCGGCGGCCGCCTTGGCCCCGCCGTACGAGTTGGCGCCGACGCTGGCGTAGTTGCCGGTGAACGGGTGCAGGTCGCCGAAGACGATCGACCCGCCTGCCGGGGCCGCGGCGGTGCTCGCGGCGGGAGCACCCGCGCTCGCCGCGAGCGCGCCGGCGCTCGCCGCTGCCGGCGGCGTCGTGTTGCCGGCGGTGCCGGAGCACGCTCCGAAAAGCATCACCGAAGTTGCGCCGAGCGCGAGCAGTGTTGACGCGCGTTTCGGCTTGTTGAAGACCGGCTGCGTCACGAGTCACCCTCCTGTGGGGACGCTGCGGCTCTGCCGCAATCAGGAAGAAATGGGCTCCGCCCCTTGCTGCCCACCACCGATGTACAGCGCGACCACCTCCTCGTTTTCCAGCAGGCTCGGTCCGGAGCCCTCCAGGCGTATCCGGCCGAGGGTCAACAGGTAGGCCCAATCGGCATGACTGAGCGTGCGCCGGGTGTTCTGCTCGACGACGAGCACAGCCACGCCGGTCTCCCGGACGGCGAGGACGTGCTCCCAGACCACCGATTTGTAGCGCGGCGCAAGGCCGGCGGTGGGCTCGTCGATCAGCAGGACGCGCGGATCGACCATCAGGCCCCGCGCGAGAGCCAGCATGTTCCGCTGACCACCGCTCAGGGTGCGCGCCGGCCGCTTCGCGGCCGTCCGAAGGTCGGGAAAGAGCTCGAACATGCGCTCGACGCGCTCGCGCACGCCGGCGCTTCGCGTGTACCCGCCCATCTCGAGGTTCTCGTGCACCGTCAGGGACGGGAAGACGTTCTCCACCTGGGGAACGTAGGCCAGCCCCTGGCGCACCATCCTCTCGGGTGGCAGCCCGGTCACGTCCCTGTCGCCCACCCGGATGCTTCCCGCGCTGGGACGGATCGCCCCGGCGATCGTCTTGAGCAGGGTGGACTTCCCGGCGCCGTTCGGCCCGACGAGGGCGGTGATCGCGCCGCTGCGCGCCTCGATCGAGACGCCTTCGATGATCGGGGGCCCGCCGTATCCCGCGGTCAGGCCCTGGACGGAGAGGACGATCTCAGACACGGACTTCTGCCTGCCCCAGGTACGCGTCGATGACGGTGGTGTCCATGCGGAGCTCCGCCATGGTGCCGGTCGCGATGCACTGTCCGAGCGACATGACATGCACGATGTCGCAGACGCGCTCCACGAAATTGAGATGGTGCTCGACCATCAGAACCGTGATCCCGTCCGCCACCATGGCCCTGATGGCGTCGCCCATCCGCTCGCCGAGCACCGGGTTCACCCCCGACTGCGGCTCGTCGAGGAGCACCATCCTCGGCCGGGCCATGGCGATCCTGGCGAACTCCAGGAGGCGCTTCTGGCCGCCCGAGAGGTTGCCGGCCAGCTCGTTCCGGACGTTGAACAGGCCGAACTCCTCCAGCAGGTCGCGCGCCCGCGCGCGATCGGCCGCCTCCGCCTGCGCCAGACCGCGGCGGGCGAACAGCGACCTCCAGAGTCGCTCCCGTGAATGGTCCGGTGCGGCGATGAGCACGTTCTCGAGCGTCGTGAGGTGCTTCCACTCACGAGGCGTCTGGAACGTGCGGATCAGCCCGAGCCGGCTCACGGCATGAGCGGGCAACCGCTGGATCTCCCTGCCGTCGAAGACGATCTTCCCCGAGTCGGCGGCCTGGAAGCCGGAGATGAGCTCCACCGTGGTGCTCTTGCCGGCCCCGTTCGGTCCGATGAGCCCGGTCAGCGAGCCTCTCCGCACGACGAAGCTGCAGTCGTTGACGGCGTGGACGCCGCCGAAGCTCTTCGAGACCCCGCGGACCTCGAGCAGGACGTCGTCGTCAGCCATGCTGCACCGCCGATGGCGCGGGGCCCGGTTCGGGCAGCCGGGTCGTGTCGTCGCGGTCGCGCGGCTCGGGGATCAGTCCCTGCGGGCGCCACCAGAGGACCGCGATGATCAGCAGGCCCACGATCATGTACCGCAGCGCGTCACCGGCGTACGCGTTGCCGGGAACGACCACCAGCAGTCGCGTCACTTCCTGCACGAGCACGGCGATGAAGAACGTTCCGAGGAGGACGCCCCGGATGCTCCCGGAACCGCCCACGAAGATCGCGGCATAGATCAGGAACGTCTCCCCGACCTGCCAGGCATAGCTGTTGAATGCCGTGAGGAACGCCCCCATGAGGGCACCCCCGAGCCCCGCCACCACCGCCGCGATCACGTAGGCCTGGAGCTTGACGGCGTACACGTCTCGCCCGAACGCCGCCGCGGCCTTCTCGTCCTCCCGCACTGCCCGCATCCGTCGCCCGTACGGGCTGTGGAAGATGGCGTACATGACGACGACGACGATGGCCAGGACCACCAGGACGTAGCCGAAGAGGAAGATGCCGTACAGCGTCGGCGGCAGGTTGAGGAACGCCGCCAGGGGCTGCGGGACGCCGTAGATGCCGGTGAACCCGTTGAACAGGGGCTGGAACTGCGCGATGACGGCATACACGGTCAGCGTGGTGACCACGGTCGTGATCGCGAAGTAGTCGTCGCGGAGGCGTCGCAATGCGATCCCCCCCACGAGCAGGCCGACGAGACCGGTCACCACCATGGCCGCCACGAGGCCGACGAAGAACGGCAGCCGCAGCCCCAGGATCCACGTGATGCCGAGCGCGGCGTTGGCGGGCGGCCCGCAGACCACGGAGTACACGTAGGCGCCCAGCGCCACGAACATGAACACGGCCAGGTCGAGCTGCCCGGTCCAGCCCCAGGTCACGTTCAGCGCATAGGTGAAGACGCACCAGATGGCGCCGAGCGTCAGGGTGCTGACGACGTAGTCGATCATCGGACCACCACCCGCTCCCCCGAGAAGAGGCCCTGCGGACGGAGGAGCAGGGTCGCGATGAGGAGCGCGAACGCGACCACTTCCTTGTACTCGGCCGGGACGTACAGGGCACTCACCTCCATGGCGACGCCGATCAGCAGCGCGCCTGCCATCGCGCCGTGGATCTTGCCGATGCCGCCGACGATGGCCGCCGCGAAGATGACGAGCAGGAACGAGCTGCCGATCGTGGGGCTGAGGGAGCCGACGCTGGCGCCGAGCGTGAACCCGGCGAACCCGGCGATCATGCCGTCCACGAGCCACGTGAGCTGGATGACACGTTCCGCGTTGATGCCCGTGATCCGGGCGAGCTCGCGGCTGTCGGAGATGGCCCGCTGGGCCTTGCCGAACTTCGTGTACTGCAGGAGCACGTGGACGGCCACCATGATCACGACGGCGGCCACGATGATCACTTCGTTCTCGATCGTGAAGAGGAAGGGTCCGACCTGCTGCGGGGAACCCTGCGACAGCTGGTAGCCGACGTTGGCGCCCCCGAAGATCAGGAGGACGCCGTTCTGGACGACCAGCGAGATCGCCAGTGTCAGGATGAACAGGACGATGTTCCGGGCCCCGCGCCTCGTGAACGGCTGGATGACCAGGTAGTTCATGCCGAACGCCACGATGCCGCCCATCAGGGCCGCGGCGAACGCCTGGACGAGCACGTTGCCATGGGCGTTCTGGGCCACGAGCGCGGCGTACGCGCCGACCGTCATGAGCTCGCCGTGCGCAAAATTCGGGATGTTCGAGACGCTGTACTGCAGGGAGAGCGCGACGGTCGAGAGTGCGATGATCGAGGCGGTCACGAGACCGAACCCGACCCCTAGCAGAAGGTCTTGCACGCCATACCCCTTGACCGAGGACCAACGTTGCTCGCCTGGAGTGAGATCCGTACGAGTGGAACGCCGACGCTGGATGGAACGGTGGGTGTCGCGGCCTTCAGAACAGTCGCGCAAGTATCAAATGCACTCCTCCCGCTGTCAAGATCGTGACATGACCGGATTCGGGGAACGGAATCGGAGTCGGGCGGGGCGTCGCGCGTGCCCGGAGCGTTCGTCTTCCTGTTCTTGACCACGCACGCTAGTGCAACTGTTCCTGGCCCATGGCCATGTCGGTATGCGTGGGCATGTCGGTCGCGCGCGGCGGAGCTCACCTCCGCCCTCCGGCGTGCCCGGCCGACGTGGCCGTCCCGTCCGACAGTCCGAGCACCTGCATCGTCGTCTCGCCCGTCTCCAGGCGCGCCAGGTACGCCGACTCGCGGGCCAGGCGTTCGACCCCGGCCCCGCGGGCCGCGACCGCCGCCCCGGGAGCGAGGAAGACGATGCCGTCATCGTCCGCGATCACGATGTCGCCCGGATGCACGAGGACGCCGCCGCACGCCACGGCGGAACCGACCTGCCCGGGACCCCGTTTCTCGCACCCGAGGACCGAGACGCCGCGGCACCAGACGGGAAAGCCGGCAGCGCGAATCGCTGCGCCATCGCGTACGCCGCCGTCGATGACGAGTCCCGCGATGCCCCGGGCACGCGCCGCCGCCGTCATCAGTTCCCCGAAGTAGCCGGCCAGGTGCCCGCCCGCCTGGACCACGAGCACGTCACCCGGGCTCGCGCTCGCCAGCGCCCGATGGATCGCGAGGTTGTCGCCGGGATCACAGCGTGCCGTGAACGCCGGCGCGGCAAGCGTGGCGCCGGGCCACAGCGGCCGGATCGCCGGATCCGCGACGGGCGCCCTGCCGGCCGCCTCGTGGACGGTGGCCGTGCCCATCCGCTGGAGGTCGGCGAGGAGGCCGGGGAGCGGTGCATCCACGGGGCCGGCTTCAGGCGAGCGCGATCGGGCGGATCTGGGAGCCGGTCGCCCCGAGAAGCCGCAGCGGCAGGGCGATGAAGCCGAAGGCCGCCGGGCCGCCGTCGGAGAGCGGCTCGAGGTTCATGTTCTCGATCAGGTGGATCCCGGCGCCCTGGATCAGCCGCGAGTGGACCGGAAGGCCGTTCTCGCTGGGGTGGAACCGCTCGTACATCAGGCAGTCGGCCCCGGTCGCAAAGGGCTGCCGCGCCGCCAGCCACTCGGCACCGTCCGCGTCGACGCCCGGCAGGCCCGCCTCCCGGCTGACGTATCGCTCGGGATCGTCCCAGAGGCTTCCCCAGCCGGTGCGCACCAGGACGACGTCGCCCGGTTTCAGTTCCTGTCCGGTCGAGCGGAGGCAGCGGTCGAGGAGCGCGCCCGTGACGCGGAATGCCGGATCGAGGAGCGGCACTCCGAGCATCCCGGCGATGTCGAGCAGCACGCCCCTTCGCACGATGGGCCCGACCTCCTCGATACCCAGCGCCCGCAGACCCCGGACGCCCGACTGCGTCTCCTGGGCGGGCCGGTCGCCGTGCAGCCGCCCCTCCACGGACACGTGGCCGATGGCGTCGATGTGGGTGCCCGCGTGGGAGATGGTCACCAGCAGGTCCTGCGCGGAGCTGTACCCGGCGTCCCGGCGTGCGTCGCCGTGGCGGCGGAGCAGCGACAGGCTGAGGCGCGGCAGGCCGGGCAGCTGCGGCATGTCCGCGTGCACCGTCTGCGACAGGTCGAAGACCCGCGCGTGCAGCAGCCGTTCGATCAGGTCGTCCGCGGCCTGGACACTGGAGCTCATCGTCGTTCCCCCTTCGGCGGTGTTCCGTCCCGGTTACTGTTCCTGGCCGACGGCCCCTCCGGGCCGCAGGAGTTCGCACAGGACCGCCACGTCCGGCACGGCCTCGAGCGTGCCCAGCATGTCGAGCACCTGCGCCGTGCGGTCACCCAGGCTGCCCGTCGCACAGGCGGTGAACTTGGCCGCGAGCACGGTCCGCGGTGCCGGATTGTCCGGGTTGCCGAGGGGCGCCGCAACGTCCTGGACCCGGGTGCCGTCGGACGTCTCCACCACGACCCGGCACTGCAGCGGTCCGAGCTTCGGATCCGGCGTGACCTCGATGACCCGGTCGATCACGGTCGCCAGGCGCTCGTCCGCATACGCTCGTGGCTGGAACTCGGCGAACCCGAGGCGCCCCCACAGGGCGATCGCGGCTGCCGCGTAATGGATCGAGAGCATCGCCTCGAACGTCCCCTGGGGATGCACGAACCTGGCGTGCTGCTCGTGCACCACCGGGTTCACCGAGATCCGGATGGCGCCGGGCGACGTCGTGGGGAGCGATCCCTGTCGGAGCAGCGTGAAGAGCCCGGTGGTCACCGGCTGCACGGGCGTCGCTCCGGGCCACGGGCGCAGCGAGATCTGCTCGAGCTCCCACGCGTCGCCGAGTCCGTCCGTGGCGCGTTCGGGCCGGCCGCCGCCCGCGTACGTGGTCAGCAGGCCCCCGTCCGGATGCTCCAGGACGGTATCGGAGGCGGCGAAGCCCGTCGATGCCAGGGTGGCTGCCATGAGTGCGGCGAGCGCCGCGCGAGCCTGGTGGAACTTGACCGTCGGTGTGCCCCACGAGGCCCACGTGCCCGACGACTGGCTGGCGGCGATGCCCAGCGCGTGACGCAGCCCGTGCTCGTCGAGCCCGAGGAGGAGCCCGGCGGCCGCGGCACCGCCCAGGGGGCCGACCACCCCCGGGGTGTGCCAGCCGCGAGGGCGCAGCGACGCGTAGTCCATGGCGGCCGCGATCCGCGTTGCGAGCTCGAAGCCGGCGACGAGCGCGACGAGGAGGTCACGGCCGCTGCCGTGGTCGCGCTCCGCGACGGCAAGGGCCGGCGGGACGACCTCGGGGGTCACGTGGAACCTCGCGGGCGCGTAGACGTCGCACGACGTGAGTGCCGTGATCCGGTACCCGTTCAGCAGCGTCGCGACGGCGGCCGGGCGGCCTCCACGTCCGCCGATGACGGTCGAGGTGCCGCCGGAGCCCAGCTGTCCGGCGAGCGCCGCGATCTGCGCCATCTCCTCCGCGTCGTCGGCGGCGAGGGCGCATGCCACCGCGTCGATGAGCAGGTCCTTGGCGCGGTCCCGGGCGTGCAAGGGAATGTCGTCGTACCTCAGGTCGGCGGCCCACGACACGAGGTGGTGCGTCAGGCCCTCCGCAGCCGTCGGAACCGTCCCAGCCTGCGGTCCCTCCGAGGCCGATGGGACCGTCCCGGCGGGCTGCCCCGCCGAGGCCGTCGTTCCGGTCACCGAGCGTCCCCCGGGTCGAAGCTCGGCGCCGGTCCCGCGATCGGCGGCAGATCCCAGCTGCCCGTGGCGGGCGCCCCTCGTGACTCGTCGACCCGGACGTCGATGACCGCGGGGCGGTGTCCATGCAGGGCGGCGGCCAGGGCCTCGCGGAACTGCGCCGGCGTCTCCGCGCTGTATCCGGTTGCGCCCATCGCCCTGCCGAGCGCCGCGAAGTCCGCGCTGACGAGCTCGCCGTCGCCGCCGCGCCGGAATCTCGTGGCGATCTCGCGGTCGTTGCCGAAGAACGTGGCCTGCTGGCCGCGGATCGACCCGTAGCCGTTGTTGTTCCATACGACCCAGACCACCGGAAGGTCGTACTCCACCGCCGTCGCGACCGCGTTCGCGGTCATCAGGAGCCCGCCGTCGCCGCACACGGCGACAACCGGCCGTTCGGGTGCCGCGAACTGCGCGCCGAGCGAGCCCGCCACGGCGAACCCCATGGCCGCGAAGCCCCATGCCTGCAGCAGGCGGCCGCGAGGCGGAACCCGGATCTGCTGGATGAGCCAGTTGTGATGGATCCCCACGTCGGCCAGCACGATGGCGTCGTCCGGGAGCATCGATTCCAGGTCGGCGACGAGCCGGCTGGGATGGAGCGGCGTGGCGTCGCTGCGCCGCGCCCCGGACAGGGCATCCGCCCACGTGTCGCGCCAGCCGCGGGTCGCCTGCGTCCAGCCGGCGTGTCGCGCGCGCGCCGCCGGGGCACCCTCGCGCACGGCCACGAGCAGCTGACGCAGCACCGTGCGGGCATCCGCGGCGATGCCGATCTCCACTGGGTAGTTGCGGCCGATCTCCTGCGGGTCGATGTCGACGTGGATGAGCTTCGTCGGCGGGATCTCGTAGGTGACGCCGGGGACCCAGGAGCTCGTCGGGCGGTCGTCGAAGCGCGTGCCCAGCGCGAGCAGGACGTCGCAGGTGCGTCCGGCCTGGTTCGCCGCGTACGTCCCGTTGCGCCCGGTCGCGCCGAGCGCCAGCGCGTCGTCCTCGTTCAGCACGCCCTTCCCGAGAGGGGAGGTGATCACGGGCGTCTGGAGGAGCTCGGCGAGATCCCTCAGCTCGGTGGTGGCCTCGGCAAGGATCACGCCGTTGCCGGCCACGATGAGCGGACGCTCGGCGCCGAGGAGCATGGCGGCAGCACGCTCGATGGTCTCGGGATCGCCGCCCGAACGCGGCGAGATCCCTCGATACCACGTCTCGGGCTCCGGCAGCTCGGCCTCGGCGTCCTCGACGAACACGTTGAGCGGGACGTCGAGGTGCACCGGTCCGGGACGCCCGGTCTGCATGAGCGCGAAGGATTGGCGCAGGATCAGCGGCAACATCTCGGGACGGAACGCCTGGTAGCTGCGCTTCACGTAGGGCCGCATGACGTTGCTGAAGTCGCCCTGGAAGAAGCGGCCGCTCTCCTGGAACGGCCCGCGGTTGAACTGCTGGGTGGGCACGTTGCCGGTGATCGCGAGGAAGGCCGACGAATTGTAGAAGGCGTTGGCCACGGCCATCGTCAGGTTCAGGGACCCGGGACCGCACGAGGTGTAGGTCACGGCGGGCCTGTGGGTGACGCGGTAGTAGACGTCCGCCATGAAGCCGGCCGCCTGCTCGTCGTGGGCGGTGATGGTGCGGATCGTGTCCCGGTGGTCGTACAGCGCGTCGAGCAGGCCGATGATGCCGTGGCCGCACACCCCGAACGCGTACTCGACGCGCTCCCTGACGAGGTACTCGGCGATCATCTCGCTGCCCTTGTAGCGCTTCACGCTCACGGCACTCCACCCCATCCGTCAGAGCCTGCCCGCCATGGCTGCATTGCAACAGTTGCAGTCGCCGTCGTTCGCACCGCTCGCCCGGGAGTGGAGCCGCTGGCGCGGCCTGCGGGAAGCTGACTCCCTGCGGGGCTGTTTCGGTTCCGCGGATGGTACAAGGTTCTGCAACTGTTGCCTACCTGATACGATGGCGCGAACCGGGCGCATGGGCTGGAACTGCGGGGGGACGGCATGCAGGATGCGATGACGACGGGTCGGCTGGCCGGAACCTGGTACCTCGTGCCGACCGCGTTCGACGCCGCCGGCGAGCTGGACGTCGCGAGCCAGTCGGCCATCGTCGATGCCGCGATCGCATGGGGCGTCGACGGGCTGACCGTCATGGGCGTCATGAGCGAGCCAGGGAGCCTCGACGACCGGGAGCGCGACGCGGCCCTGGCGGCCGTCTTCGATGCCGCGGCCGGCCGCGTGCCGATCGTCGTCGGATGCAGCGCTGGCTCCGCCACCCGGGCCGCGGCCCTCACGGCCAGGGCGCGGGAGCTCGGCGCCGTGGCGGCCATGGTCGCGGCGCCGCCCCTGCTCCGGAACGTGGATGGTCTCCCGGCCTACTTCTCGCGGGTCGCACGGGTAGGTGGGCTTCCGCTGCTCCTGCAGGACGAGCCGGCCGCGACCGGCGTGCTCGTGCCCCCGTCCGTCCTGATCGCCGCCACCGTCGCCTGCGACACCGTGGGAATCAAGGTCGAGGACCCGCCCACGCCGGCCAAGATCTCGCGTCTGCTCGAGCTGGACCCGACGCTCGCCCTGTTCGGCGGGCTGGGCGGCGTGGCCGCCCTGTGGGAGCTGCGGCGCGGCGCGGCCGGCACGATGACCGGCTTTGCGTTCCCGGAGGGCATGCGTGCGATGCGCGTGGCGGGCGCCGAAGGCAGGTGGGTCGACGCCGCGAGGATCTTCGACCGGTTCCTGCCCCTGGTCGTGTTCGAGGCACAGGTCGGCGTGGGACTCGCCATCCGCAAGGAGGTGCTGCGCCGGCGCGGTGTCCTCCGCGCCAACGTGACGCGCGGGCCGGTCAGGCAGATCGACACGGCAATGTCCGAGGAGCTCGACGACCTCTTCGAGCGGACGGGCGTCCGCCCCGGGCCGGACCGACTCGACGTCGATGCCCTCGTCGGAGCGGGCGAACCCGATCGAATGCATGCGCCGCGATGAGCGCCCCCACCGCGACGAGCGCCACCTGGGACCACCGGCTCGGCTGGATCGTCCCCTCCTGGAACACCGTGACCGAGTTCGAGGCCACGCGCCTGGCCCCGCCGGGCATCTCGCAGCACTTCACCCGGATCGCCCACACCGAGGACACGGAAGAGGCATTCGCGCGCATGGCGATCCAGGCGCCGGAGGCGACCGATCTCCTGGCCCACGCCGGCGTGGACGCGGTCTGCTACGCGTGCACCGCGGGCAGCTTCTTCCGTGGACGGGCGTACGACGTCTCGTTCTCGGCGGAGCTCACGGCCCGCGCGGGCCGTCCGGTGGTGACCATGGCCGACACGCTGGTGCAGGCCGCGCACGCCCTCGGCATCGAGCGGGTCGCCGTCGGGGCACCGTACGAGGCGTGGCTGCTGGACCTCCTCGTTGCCTACCTCGAGGAGGGCGGCCTCACGGTGCTCCGCGCGGCGGGCCTCGGCCACCAGGCCAACGTGCTCTACGAGCCGTCCAAGGCCGTCGAGCTGGCCGACGCGGCCTGGGATCCGGCCGCGGACGGCCTGATCCTGAGCTGCGGCAACTTCAGGACGCTGGAGTCGATCGACATGATCGAGGCACGGTTCCGGCGTCCGGTCATCACGAGCGTGCAGGCGGCGATGTGGGGGCTGCTGCAGGCCACGGGCGCGCAACAGGGTGACGGTCCCGGCCGCCTGCTGGGCGCACCGGCGCCGTCGCAGCCTGCGAACGCCGCGCCACTCGCCTGACGCGCACCGCATCCGGAAGACACGACACCCGAGGAGCACGAGATGGATCTGGGTCTGGAGGGGGCACGTGCGTTCGTCGGCGGCGCGAGCCGCGGACTGGGCGCCGGCATTGCCACCGCGCTCTCCGCCGAGGGCGCCCGCGTCGCCCTCGCGGCACGCCCGAGCGAGGCACTCGACGCGATGGGCGCCCGGCTGGGTGGCGTCGTCGTCCCGGCCGACCTGTCTGCGGCGGACGGTCCGCTGCAGGCGATCACGCGCACGGTGGACGAACTCGGCGGCCTGGACCTGCTCGTCGTGAACACCGGTGGGCCGCCCGCCGGCACGTTCGCGGCCGTGACCCCGGCACAGTGGCAGGCGGCCATCGACGGCACGCTGCTCTCGACGCTGCGCCTGATCGAGGCCGCTGCACCGCACCTCGCGAAGGGACGCAACCCCGCCGTCCTGGTGGTCCTGTCGAGTTCCGTCCGCGAGCCGCTTGCCGGGCTCGTGACCTCGAACGTGCTGCGGCCCGGACTGGTGGGCCTCATCAAGACGCTCGTCACGGAGCTCGCGCCGGTGCGTCTCAACGGCGTCGCGCCGGGCCGGATCTCGACGGACCGCGTCGAGCAGAATGACCAGCTACGGGCGAAGGCGGGCAACATCTCCGTCGAGGAGGTCCGGCGCCGGGCGATCGCCACCATCCCGATGGGCCGCTACGGAGAACCCTCCGATGTCGGGCGGGTCGCCGCCTTCCTGCTGTCTCCGGCCGCGTCGTACGTGAACGGACAGATCGTCGCGGTTGACGGCGGCATGGTGCGGTCGCTGCCCTGAGGGGAGGCGCCGGCGGCCGGCCGGCCGGCCCGGGCCGCCTTGCCGGCTCCGGCCGCCGTGCCAGCCGCGCCCTGCGAAGGCCGGCGTCAGCGGTTCGGCGGCTCGTCGGGGTCGAGGCGCACGGCGTGGCCCTCGATGATGCCGCCCCGGCTCCCGCGGTGGCGTGCTCTCTCCCACCAGGCCGGGATCCCGGTGAACGGAAACAGGAACAGCGCGAGCAGCACCGGGAACCATGTACTTGCCGAGCGCCTCGAACTCGACGGCCGCGAGGCCGAGCACGAGGAGCGTGACGAGGTATCCGACGCGAAACCCGAGCCCCATGCCGGCCACCCACAGCCGGCGCGTCGGCAGCAGGGCGAGCAGGAACAGGACGAACAGGAGCGAGAGCGCCAGGTAGCCCATGGGCGGATGGTACGCGCGCCCGCGATCACGACGGCGAGAAGCAGGCTCGTCGCCGAGGTGCTGCCCGGAGTCGCTCGCGCCGCCGACGTTCAGCATGGGTCCGCGAGTCGAGTGGGCGTAGAGTCGGGGTGACGTGAACGCCTTCCGACCGCATGTCCTGATCGTTGGCGGCTTCGCGACGTCGCCGTTCCTCTACGTCCCGATGGCGCGCCGCCTGCGGCGGCACGGGGCGGAAGACGTCTCGATCGCGCCGATCTGGCTGCCGGACTGGCTCGTGGCGTCCCGTCTCGGGCTCGGCCCGCTGGCGCGGCGAACGGCACGGGCCATCGTACGGAGCTGGCGCTCCGCCGGGCGCGAGCCGCTGGTCGTGGTGGGGCATTCGGCCGGCGGGATCCTGGCCCGGCTCGCGATGTCGCCGATCCCGTTCGAGGGCTACGGGACCGGCGTCGGCGACGCGGTCGGCGCGCTCGTCACGCTCGGCACCCCGCACGTCGTGGGGCCCTCCGGCGGAGCACCCGGGTCCCGCTGGCGGGGCCGGGATGCCGGCGGCGATGCGGCCCGGTTCCTCGCGGACGTGCTCCCCGTCGAATCGCTCGCGCCGCGGACGTCGTGTGTGACCGTCGCGTCGAGCCTGGTGCCCGGAGTGCCGGATGCCGGTGATCGGCTCCCGCTTCGCCGGCGCTTCGCCGGCGACCTGTATGCCGCGATGCTCGGCGAGGAGGCCCGCGAAGGCAGGGGCGACGGTCTCATTCCCGTCGGGTCGGCGCACCTCGATGGCGCGAGGCAGGTCACGCTGACCGATATCGTGCACGGACAGTTCGGCGGTGCTCCCTGGTACGGCAGCGAACGAGCGATCGAGCGCTGGTGGCCGGTGGCGGTCCAGGCGTGGAGCGACGCGCTGGAGGCCCGGCAGCCGGGCTGACGCGTCCGGCGGACCTACCCGGCACGCGAGGCCGGCACCCAGCCTGTTGACTCGCTGGAGCACGACGCAGGCGGCGGCCGGGGTCGCTGCCTCACCCGCTGTCCGGGGTCGCTCAGACGAAGTAATGGCCCTGTTCAATGTCCTCGATGAGGCCGGGGTGGGTGGGCTTCCATCCCAGGAGCTCCCGGGTGATGGTGCTGGAGGCGGGCATGTCCGTGCTGAGCAGGTGCACGAGCATGCCCGCGTACTCCCCGGCGGGCAGAGACCTGGCCGGCAGGTCCAGGTGGCGACCGATGGCCTCGGCGATCTCCCGAACGGGAACGCCTTCGTCGCCGACGGCGTTGAGCACGGCACCCGCGAGAGCCTGCTCGACGGCCAGCCGGTAGAGATTCGCGGCGTCCTTCACGTGGACGGCTGGCCAACGGCTGGCCCCGTCGCCGATATAGCCGGACACGCCCCTGGTCCGGGCCATGGCGATGAGCTGGGGGATGAATCCGTGACGTTCGCCCTCGCCATGCACCGAGCGGGGCAGCATGACCAGGCAGGAGCGAACGCCCCGGTCTGCGGCAGCCAGCGCTGCCTGCATGTTGGTGATGCGGGCCGCGATGGGCCCGGCGGCAACGAGTTCGTCGCGTTCGGTCGCGACTCGTCCAGGTCTGACGAGCGTTCCGCCGGAGACCACCAGGGGCCTGCCGGAGCCGGCGAGGCTGGTGGCCAACGTCTCGATGACCCTGGCGTCCGTCCGTGTCGCAGCCTCGCTCACGCTGGGCACGACGAAGGCCAGGTGGATGACGCCGTCGCAGTCGAGGGCACCGGCACGCAGCACGTCGATGTCGTTCAGGTCGCCGCGCAGCACCTCGGCGCCCATGCCGGCGACGGCGTTGGCGGAGGCGTCCGAGCGGGCGAGCCCGAGGACGCGGTGCCCGGCACTGATGAGTTCGGGGACGACGGCCGAACCGATCCAGCCGGAACCGCCGGTGACGAAGATCCGCATGAAAGGTCTCCCTGGTCGTGCTTCAGGTGATCAGATGCGCGGCGCGAACGTCGCGGCCGGGACGTTGATGCGATCCGGTCGCATCAACTCTATCACACCCATGTGACTAAGTCGCATCACCCGGCCAGGTGATGCGATCCGGTCGCCTCGCCTAGACTGTGACGGTGAGCAGATGGGCACCGGACGCGCGTGAGCGCCTGGAGACCGCCGCGCTGGACCTTTTCGTGGAGAACGGGTACGAGCAAACGACCGTCGCCCAGATCGCGGATCGCGCCGGTTTGAACCGCGCCACGTTCTTCCGGCACTTCGCCGACAAGCGGGAGGTCCTGTTCGGCGGCGAAGACGTGCTGGCCGGGCTGTTCGGCGACGCCATCCGGGATGCCTCCCC
The DNA here is from genome assembly GCA_963757865.1 of uncultured Chloroflexia bacterium. Taxonomy (GTDB): domain Bacteria; phylum Chloroflexota; class Limnocylindria; order Limnocylindrales; family CSP1-4; genus JAJYNJ01. The sequence goes on along the minus strand of CAVWSU010000006.1, from coordinate 78,687 downwards.
GGATGCGACGCTCACCGAGTGTCTGCAGGCCGCGTTCGCGGCAGCCGGGGCCGCGATGACTCCGCAGCAGCGGGCCAAGGCCGCCCAGCGCGTGCTGGTGGTTGCGGCGAACACCGAACTGCAGGAGCGGGGGCTGCTCAAGCACGCCCGGATCACCGGGGCTATCGCCGCCGCCCTGCGCGCACGGGGCGCGGACGAGCTGACCGCTCGCCTCGGGGCGGAAGTGGGGATGCTCGCCTTCACAGTCGCCCTTGAGCGCTGGATGGGAGTGGGCAATGACGAACCGTTCCCGCTCCACGCCGCATCGGCCTTGAGCGACCTGCAGGCGCGCGTGGCCGAGCTCGACTCCCGCTCCGGCTCGGCGACAGAGGGTGCGATATTCCGGTAATCCCCATCTCCCAACCCCGCCCGCGTTTGACCGAATGCCCGCCGATGGCTATAGTCCCAGTCGCGGGGTGGAGCAGCGGCAGCTCGTCGGGCTCATAACCCGAAGGTCGGCGGTTCGAATCCGTCCCCCGCAACCAGTCGCATCTTGACCGAACGACCCTGGGACCCGCCTCCCGGGGTCGTTCTCCATTTGCGAGAGAGGCTCGGGTTCTCCGGGATCAGCGCCGGGCGCGAACAGCGCATCGGGCTACTCCGTCCGGAACGTGAGCAGCGTCGCCGCGACCAGCGCGACCGCCCAGGCGGCCAGGCCGGCAGCCTGGATCGGATCGATGACGCCCCCCGGCTCCAGCGCGCCGCGCAACAGCCCCGCGAGCTGGGCCGGCGGCAGCAGCGACGCGGGAACCGCGATCGCCGCGGGGAGATGGTCCAGCGGGATGATGATCCCGCCCAGGAGCAGGAACACGATGTAGACGCCGTTCGCGATCGCCAGGACGGCCTCCGCCCGCAGCGCCCCCGCCAGCAGCAGCCCCATCGCGCAGAACGCGATCGAGCCCAGCAGGAGCCACGGCAGGGCCCCGAGAATTCCGCCGACGATCCCGCCCTGCGGCGACCATCCCAGCAGGGCACCGGCGGCCGCGATCAGGACGACCTGGACGACCTCGGTGACGACGACGGCCAGCGTCTTTGCCCCCAGCAGTGCAGGCCGCGGAAGCGGCGAGCCTCCCAGGCGTTTGAGCACGCCGTAGGCACGTTCGAACGCGGTCGCGATCCCGAGCGACACGAGGCCCGTCGACACGATCGCAAGCGCAAGGATGCCGGGGGCCACCTGGTCCACCTGCCGCCCGCCCCACGATGGCGGAGGGAGCAGCGGGACGGTCGAGAAGAACACGAGCAGGAGCAGCGGGATCGCCAACGTCACCAGGAGGTTCTCGCCGCGCCTGACCGTGAGCAGGAGCTCCACGCGCGCCTGCGCGAGGAAGGCGCGCCACGCCAGGGCCGGGCTCACGATCCACTCCCTTCGCCCACGAGCCGCAGGAACACGTCCTCCAGGCTGCCCTGGCCGACGCGGATCGCGAGCGGCTCGAGGCCCGCCGCGAGCAGCCAGGTACTGATCTCGACCAGGAGCTCGCCGGCGGACGCCGTGCGCAGCACGTAGACCCCCGGCCGGTCGACCCGCACGGCCTGGACCGACGGCAGCCGGCCCAGCCGCGTCAGGCGGTCCGCGTCGAGTGGCGCCGCCAGCTCCAGGCGGACCTCCCGCAGGTCGACCACAGGTGCGGTCGCGACTTCACCGCCGGTCGCCGCGGTCGTTCCGTCCGATCCGGTCTCCGCCTCGCCGTCGACGGAGCCCCCATCGCCGGGACCCGGCACCCTGCCGGCTCCGTCCGCTCCAGGGGTCCGGTGCCCGGCGGCGACGCCGAGTCCCCGGCGCAGTTCGGCGGGTGTCCCCAGCGCGACGAGCCGTCCCCGGTCGATGATCGCGACGCGGTCGGACAGCGCCTCCGCCTCGTCCAGCAGGTGGGTCGTCAGCAGGATCGTCGTCCCGCCCTCGCGCAGCTCGCGCAGCACCGCCCACGTGTCGCGCCGGGCCTGCGCATCCATGGCGCCGGTCGGTTCGTCGAGGATCGCCAGCCTCGGTCGCCCCACGATCGCGAGCGCAAGGCTCAGTCGCTGCCGCTCGCCGCCCGACAGGTCCCGGTAGCGCGTGCGCGCGACGTGCGCCAGGCCCACCTGCGCCAGCAGCTGCACGGGTTCGAGCGGGTCGGGGTAGAACGCGGCGAACAGCTCGAGCGCCTCGATCGGGCGCAGCTGCGAGTAGAGGCCGCCCGACTGGAGCATGAGCCCGAGCTGCGGACGGACGCTGCCCGCGTCGTGCCGCGGGTCGTGGCCGAAGACGCGGACCGTCCCGCCGTCGGGCCTCCTGTACCCCTCGATGATCTCGACCGTCGTCGTCTTGCCGGCCCCGTTCGGGCCGAGCAGCGCGAACAGCTCGCCCCCGCGGACCGACAGGTCGAGCTCGTCCAGCACGACCCGCCCGTCGTACTGCTTGGTCAGGCGCTCGGCGACGATCGCGTCGGTGCTCATTGGATGATCTGCGTGATGTACGCCGTCAGGGCGTCCTGGGGAGGCGGGCCGTAGCTGGCGTCGCGGATGATGCCGCTCCGGTCGACGAAGAACGTGGTGGGGATGGCCGTGACGCGATAGGCGCGGGCGACCGATCCGCCGGGATCGGACAGGGCGGGCCACGCCGCGCCCTCCCTGGTCATGAAGCCCCTCGCGTTGTCCGCCGTGTCGTTGTAGACGATGCCGAGCACCTCCAGCCCCTGCGCCGCGTACTGCTCGCGGGCCTGCCGGTACATGGGGAACTCCTGCTGGCAGGGGATGCACCAGGAGGCCCAGAAATTGACGATCAGCGGGCGACCGGCGTAGGCCGACAGGGAGACCTTCCGGCCCTGCAGGTCGACGAGCGTGAACGCGGGGGCGCGCTGGCCGTCGAGGCCGCCCGCGCCGAGGACGACGACGCCCGACCCGGACGGGCCGTTCCCGCCGGGACTCCCGCCGGCGAGCGCGCCGCAGCCGGCCAGGAGCGCCGCCAGGACGGCAGTGACGACCGCCGGCCCGGCGAGCCGGGTGCGGGACCTGGTGCGTGACGGCAGGGGGGAGGAGGTCGGCGGGCCGCGCCGTGGAACGGCCCGGGTCGGGTTCAGGGAGTGAAGCGTCGCGCCCTCACTTGACGACGAGGGTCCCGTTCATGTTGGGATGCACGTCGCAGTGGAAATAGTACGTGCCCGGCTGGAGTGCGGGCACGGAATAGGTCACCGTCTTCGGCCCGGTCACGACCGTGCCGTGGAAGTAGCTCTTCGTCATCGCCGACGAGTCGAAGATCGCGATGTTGTGGGGAACCGAATCCTTGTTGTCGAAGACGATCGTGAGGGGCTGACCGGCGGCGGCGGTGAGCGTGGCCTGGTCGAACTTGATGCCCTCGGCGGTGACGTGGAGCTGGGTGCTCGCGCTCGCCACGGCCCCTCCTCCCGCCGCGGCCGTGCTGGGCTGGGCGATCTGCGGCGAGGCGTTGACCGCCGCGATGATCGACGGCGCGGCGCCGAGGAGGATGCTGGCGGCCGCGATCGCGCCGTAGACGCCGACGAGGCGCTTCGGGAACGCGCGCTCGGGATCCCGGTCGGCCGGTCCCGGCACGAGCCCGGCATCCACCTGCCGGAACTCGCGGCCGGCGTCGCGGAACCAGCCGCGCCAGCGCGATCAGCGTCATCAGGAGGCCACCGGCGAGCAGCGCCCGGTCCATGACGAGCCCGAACAGGACGAAGAACGCGCCGATCGGCAGGAAGAACGGCCACGGACTGGGAGCGGGGAGGTGCACGGCATGCGGTGCGGCGCTCGGCGCGCTCGCATCGCCACTCCCCGTGGCGGTGACGGCCGGAAGGCGGCGCGGCACGACCCAGGTCCCGCTCGGCAGTGATGCGACCGCCATCGCTGGGGACGCGAGCTGGCCGGGCACGTGCGAGCCGTCGCCGGGCGCCCCGTGGGACGACTGGGCGTCGACGCGCTGCCAGTCCAGCATGGCGTCGCGGATCCACCCGGCGAGGACGGCAAGCGTGACGACGAGCCCGACGAGGAAGACCGGCACGTCGACGTGCTGGCCCGCGGGGTGGATGACCAGCGCGAACAGCGCGATGGCAAGCCCGATGGGCAGGAAGAACGGCCACGGGCTGGGACCGGGCATGTGGACGCCCGGCGGGGGAGCGGCGGAGGTCAGCGGTCGCGGGACACGGGAGCGGTTCATGTCGGCCATCGACCGCCAGCGCAGCGCGGTCATGGCGAGCACGAGGACGACCACGCCGCTGAAGATCAGCGGCAGCCAGCGGATCGGGTCGCCCCAGTCGGGCGAGACGAACTTGTCGAGCGTGGAGAGGAGCGCGGTCCAGGCGTTCGAGATCGGGGCTGGCATCGCGCCGCCTACTCGCCGCCCTGGTCGGTCTCGTTGCCGCTGAGCAGGACCGCGAACGTGAACGCCATCGCGAAACCGAGCACGATGAGGCCGACGACGCCGGTCATGTCCGCCCGCGGCGCGCCGAGGTACTGCACGACCCAGTAGGCCACGCCGTCCGCGATGAAGATCGCGCCGAGCAGGAGAGGCAGCCGGTGACGGGCGAGCGTGCGCATGGCCTCTCCTAGTGCAGCAGGTAGTACGTGGAGAAGAGACCGATCCAGACCACGTCGACGAAGTGCCAGTAGATGCTCACGGCCTCGACGGCGGTGTGGTGGCGCGCCGAGAACTGGCCGTTGATCCCGCGCAGCAGCACGATGCTCATCCCGATCACGCCGCCGAGCACGTGTGCCCCGTGGAACCCGGTCATCGTGTAGAACAGCGTGCCGAAGACGCCGCTGCTGACGCCGAACTTGAGCGTCGAGTAGTCGTAGAGCTGGCCGCACAGGAAGATCACGCCCAGGATGACCGTCACGGTCAGCGCGCGGACCATGCCGGTGCGGTCGTCCCTCCGGATGCACCGGACTGCGTACTGCATCGTGAACGAGCTGGTGACCAGGATCACCGTCAGCGCGGCGGCGGTGACGATGTCGAGCTCGAAGCCCTGGGGGGGCCAGACCGTGTGCTCGGCACGGATGTTGAAGTAGGCGCCGAACAGGCCGGCGAAGAACATGATCTCGCTGGCGATGAACAGCAGCATCCCGACCAGGGCGACGTCCATGCCCTGCCGGGTGCCGTGTGCGGGCGCCGCCAGCGTCTCGGTTCGTGCGGTCATCAGTGCGTACCCTCGTCAGCGGCGGCGACGGCCGCGACTGCGCGACGTGCGCCGTGGCCGTACTTGAGGTCGAAGAGCGGCCGCTCCGAGCGGATCGGCGGCAGGTGGTCGAAGTTGTAGGGGGGCGGCGGACTGGTGGTCGCCCACTCGAGCGTGTAGCCGTCCCACGGGTCGTCACCGGCGTCGCGCGGCCCGCGGAGCGTGATGAAGATGTTCCACATGAACGGCAGCACGCTGATCGCGATGACGAAGGCACCGACCGTCTCGAGCGTGTTGAGGTCCGTCCATCCGGCGGCCGGCGAGTAGTCGGCGATGCGGCGCGGCATGCCCTCCAGGCCGAGGATGTGCATGGGGAAGAACGTCAGCCAGGTGCCGATCAGCATCAGCACGAAGTGGATCTTGCCGAGCCCCTCGTGCAGGCGCGCCCCGAACATCTTGGGGAACCAGTAGTAGGCCGCGGCGAACACGCCGAACATCGTCCCGCCGAAGAACACGAAGTGGAGGTGGGCGACGACCCAGTACGTGTCGTGCAGTGCGTAGTCCACCGGGGGCGCGAAGAGGATCGCGCCATCGAGCCCGCCGATCAGGAAGGTCGACAGGAACCCGACCGCGAACAGCATCGGCGTCGCGAAGCTGATCTTGCCGCGCCACATCGTGGCGATCCAGTTGAAGAACTTGATGCCCGTGGGAACGCCGATGAGGCCGGTCATCAGGCTGAAGAACGGCAGGTACACCGATCCGGTCGTGAACATGTGGTGGGCCCAGACGCTGAAGCCGAGACCGCCGATCAGCAGCGTGGCGAAGATGAACGCCTTGTATCCGAAGATCGGCTTGCGGCTGAAGACCGGGATCACCTCGCTGATCACCCCCATCGCCGGCAGGATCAGGATGTAGACCTCGGGGTGCCCGAAGAACCAGAACAGGTTCTGCCACAGGATGGGGTTGCCGCCCGACGCCGGGTCGAAGAACGCCCCGCCGAAGTTGCGGTCGATGTAGAGCATGAAGACGCCGGCCGTGAAGACGGGCGTGGCGAGCATGATCAGCAGGCTCGTCGTCATCACGGTCCACACGAAGACCGGCATCCGCAGGAGCGTCATGCCCGGCGCGCGCAGCTTGAAGATCGTGGCCAGGAAGTTGATCGAGCCAAGGATCGAGCTGGTCCCGATGAGCAGGAGCGCCACGATCCACAGGTCCGTGCCGCTTCCCGAGTACTTCGCCTCGGCGAGGGGCGAGTAGGAGGTCCACCCATCGGCCGCGGCACCCCCGAAGAGGAAGCCGCTGAACATCAGGATCCCTCCCAGGGGGAGCATCCAGAACGAGAGCGCGTTGATCCGGGGGAAGGCCATGTCGGCCGCCCCGATCTGGAGGGGCACGGCGTAGTTCCCGAGTCCCGCGAGGAACGGCATCAGGACCAGGAAGATCATCGTCGTGCCGTGCATCGTGAACAGCTGGTTGTACGTTTCCGAGTTCACGAACTGCAGGCCCGGCACGGCCAGCTCGCTCCGGATCACGAGCGCGAGCATCCCGGCGAGCAGGAAGAACAGGAAGCTGTTCGCGAGGTACAGGATCCCGATCTTCTTGTGGTCGGTGGTCGTCAGCCACTCGTACAGGGCGGACCGCTGGTAGGTCCGCGCTGCCCCGGGGGCGAGGACGGTCGTCGCCATGCGATCTCCTACTTGACCGTGAGGGTGCCCTGCATGTTGGGATGGACGCTGCAGAAGAACGTGTAGGTGCCGGCCGGAAGTGCCGGGATCGAGTAGCGGACGGTCTGCCCCGGCTGGGCGAGCGGGAGGCCGGTGAAGAGGACCTTGCCCGACGCGTCCTTGATCGAGAAGTTGTGCGGCGCGCCGCTCGTCTTGTTCGTGAGCTCGACCGAGAACGGCTGGCCCGGCGGCCGCGGAGAGCGACGACTCATCGAAGCTGGTCGTGGTGCTGGCGCTCAGCTTGAGGACGGCGCCCGCGGCCTGGCCACTCGCCGCGGGGGCCGGCGTGGCCGCGGCCTTCGCCTGCTCCGCCTGCACCCAGGACTGGAAGCCCGCGGGGGTCATGGTGCGCACGGTGAAGCGCATCTGGTAGTGGCCCATGCCGCACAGCTGCGCGCACTGCCCCGAGTAGGTCACGTTCGGGTCCTTGACCGTGACGTCGAAGTTGTTGACCTGGCCCGGGATCACGTCCCGCTTGAAGAGGAAATCGGGGACGTAGAACGAGTGGATGACGTCGTTCGAGTGCAGCCGGATGTGCACGACCTCGTCCACGGGCAGGACGAGGACCGGCCCCTGGTCTCCGATGCCCGTGTACGAGAGGTTGTACTGGGGGTAGTCGAAGGTCCACTGCCACTGGAAGCCCGTCACGTCGACGGTGAGCTCGGGGTTCGACTGCGCGTCGACCTTGTTGAGGGTCTGCCAGGAGAACACGAAGAGGACGAGGACGAGGATCGTGGGGAGGACCGTCCAGGTGACCTCGAGCAGGTTGTTGCCGTGCGTCTGGACGGGTAGCTCGTCGTCGCCCTTGCGTCGCCGGTACCGGATGACCGACCAGAGGATCAGCCCCTCGACCAGGATGAACAGCGCCACCAGGGGCACCATGAAGAGCGAGTAGAGGCTCCGGATGTCCGCGCCCTGGTTCGTCGCGGCGTTGGGCGGGTAGAGAGCGCTGCATCCTCCGAGAAGCAGCGCCAGGCCGGCCACGCCGGCTACCGAGACGACCGACCGGACGCGCGGCGACCACTGCACGCTCAGGGGAGCACCTCTCGCGCTGCTGATGGAACCGTAGGGGCCGTCATCATACCCCAACCGGCCTGTCCGAAGCGCCAAATGGCACCCTCGATATAGGCCATGTGGCCTGCTGACGAGGGTGCAGGGAACCTGTGGGACAGCGTCACGTCGGGGTCGTCCGGGTCAGAGGGCGATCGGGATCAGCACGTCGAGCGCGATGAGCGCGAACAGGATCGACAGGTAGGTGATGGAGAACCGGTACAGGCGCACCGCCCCGACCCCACTGCCCTCGCGCCACAGCATCAGTGCCTGCCGCAGGAACAGCGCTCCCAGGACGGCGGCACCGAGCGTGTAGACGAGCCCCATCTGCGCGACGAGCGCGAAGACCAGCGTCAGGATCACGAGCAGCGCGGTGTAGAGGACGATCTGGCGGTTCGTCTCGGGAACGCCCTTCACGACGGGCAGCATGGGCACGCCCGCCGCCTCGTAGTCGCGCGAGAGACGGAGCGCCAGGGCCCAGAAATGGGGCGGCGTCCAGTAGAAGACGATGAAGAACAGGAAGACCGCGGGAAGCGCGACGTTGCCCGTCACGGCCGCCCAGCCGATCACCGGAGGGAGCGCCCCGGCGGCCCCGCCGATGACGATGTTCTGCGGCGTGCTGCGCTTGAGCAGCAGCGTGTACACGACGACGTAGAAGGCGATCGCGAGCAGGGCCAGGAAGGCCGCGAGCAGGTTCGCGAAGATGGTCAGCCAGGCGAACGAGACGACGCCGAGCGCGAGGCCGAACGCCAGCGCGTTCTCCGGGTCGACCGTGTGGGCCGGGAGCGGGCGTCGCCGAGTCCGGGTCATGAGCTCGTCGATGTCGCGGTCGATGTAGCAGTTGATGGCGTTCGCGGATCCGGCTGCGAGCGTGCCTCCGATGAGCGTCGCGACCACGAGCATCAGCCACGAGGTGACGCGGATCCCCGGCACGTCGCGGGTGGCGAGGACCATCGCCGGAACCGTGGTGACGAGCAGCAGTTCGATGATGCGGGGCTTCGTCAGCGCGACGTAGGCCATGACACGCGCCCGCCAGGTGGACCGGGACCCGGGATTGCCCGGTGCGCCGTCGCCCGTTGCGGCCGGACCAGCGGCCAGGGCGGCGAAGGCCGGCTCGTGCGTGTCGCCTGACGTTCGAGGCGTGAACGGGGCGCGCTCCAGCAGCTCGGCCGTCAGGTCCTCAGCGCCCGAAGCCGACGGCGCGGCCGGCACGGCCGTGAACGCCGACTGACCGACCGGGCCGAGATCGCCCCGATCGCCCTCCGTGCCGCCGCGCGGAGCCGGCTCGCCGCCGGGTGCGGTGGTCGGGCGTCCCTCGAGGCGGGTGAGGTAGTAGCTCTGGATCGCGGCGCCCAGGGTGAGCGCCCAGATCGCGGCCGCGAGGGCGACGTGCAGCGCAACCGCCCAGTCGGCCAGCGAGGTGAAGATCTGGGCCGCGCCGACGAAGATCTGGACGACGAAGAGCGCGACCGCGGTGTGGAGCATGGCGACGACCGGGCCGCGCCGGGAGCGCGGCTGGCGCATCGCGGCCCAGGCTGTGACCACGAGGATGATGCCCGCGACGACCGACACGACGCGGTGCAGGAACTGCGCCATCTGTTCGGCCGGGTACTGCCGGAACGACGGGATCAGCGCGCCGTTGAAGAGCGGCCAGTCGGGGAAGATCAGGGCGGATCCAGTCGCGGTCACGTGGGACCCGAACAGCAGGAGCGCGTAGATGCTCGCGGCGCTGAGGGCGGCCAGGAGCGTGAAGCGCTGGCTGGCTCCCCGGGCAGGCAGCTGATCGGGATAGCGGGCGCGGATCGCGACGTAGACGAGGATCCCGAGGAGGATCATCGCCGTGGCGAGGTGGGCCGTGACGGTGTCGCCGGCGTTGTTCTCGGCGACGGTGATGGCACCCAGGACCGCCTGGATCGCCACCACGACGACCGCGATGAGGGAGGGCCACAGGATCGAGCGGCGGTTGCGGTAGCCGCGCCAGGCGAGCACCGCCACGCCAAGCGCGAGGAACCCGATCACCAGGGCGATGAACCGGTGGATCCACTCGAGCCAGGGGTGGTAGTCGGTGGTGGAGGGGATCAGCTGGCCGTGGCAGAGCGGCCAGTCGGGGCAGCCCATGCCGGAATCCGTGCCGCGAACGATGGCGCCGATGACGACCAGCAGGTAGGTGGCCACGGCGGTGATGAGGGCGAGCCTCTGGAATCGCGTCATGTCTGCGCGAGTCTGCCTCGGAGCAATCGGCCGGATGGCTGCCGGGCGCCGCAGGGTCGGCCCGACGCGGCGGGGACGTGCCGCGTCGGGATTGTAGCCGAGTCCCCGTCAAGGGCCATGGGAAGCGCCATCGAGGGCCACGCGGCTCCCGCCGCGGTCAGGTGGCGGGCCCCAGTGCGGTCGGGGTGGCGCCACCAGGTTCGGCCTGGGGTCCGGGCGGCATGCCGGGTGCCGGCGACGGAGTGCCCTCGACGATCGGTCCGGTCGTCGCTCCGCGTTTCGTCCCGGTGGATCCGGGCGCCTCGACCGGCAGGCCCGCCGCGCACGCAGGACACGTCTCCGGGCCCGCCTCGTACGTGGGCAGGTCCAGCGTCCACAGCGCGGTGGCGGGATATGCGTGGCCGCTCACCGGCGAGGTGACGGACGAGAGGCCGCCCGAACGATCGACGAGCACGGCGGCCAGCGCGAGCTCCGCGCCGGACGCCTCGATCGGCGGCAGCATCGCGAGCAGGGATCCCCCGGTGGTGAGGATGTCGTCGACGAGCAGCACGCGCTCCCCGGGCGAGAGCCGGAATCCGCGCCGGAACTCGCGCCGCGTCGTGCCGTCGGGATCGCGGACCTCCTCCGCGAAGATGCCCCGGACCCCCAGCTGCCGCGCGACCTCGAAGGCCAGGATGACGCCACCCGTCGTCGGGCCCACCACGACGTCGACCAGCGTTCCGTCCTGGTCGCGGACCTGCTCGGCGAGGAAGCCGCACAACTCCGAGACCGACTCCGGGTATTGCAGCACCTGGAACTTCTCGACGTAGCGGCCCGCGTGGCGGCCGCTCTTCAGCAGGAAGTGGCCCTCCCGGAGCGCGCCCGACGCCACGAACAGCTCTTCCACGCGCCGCCCGATGGCTGCGAGTTCCGGCGGGGTATGGTCGCCCGGAAGATGACGCTTGCTCATGGCCGGTACTCCACGCCCTTCGCCGAGGGCCGGTTGGGCCGCATCGGGAGCGCGGTCCCGACGAGCGGCATGTGGCTCGCGAGCCCGCGACCCGCGCAGTAGAGGCGAAGCTCGTCGACGATCCGCAGCGGGACCTCGGGGTCCGCGAAGATCGCGGTCCCCACCTGGACCGCCACCGCCCCGGCCGCGAGGTAGTCCAGTGCGTCGTCGAGCGACGCGATTCCCCCGATCGCGATGATCGGGATGTGCACCACCTGGGCGACCTCGTACACGACGCGCAGGGCCACCGGCCGGATGGCGGGCCCCGACAGGCCTCCGTACACGTTGCCGAGAAGCGGCTTGCCGGTCCGCCGGTCGATCGCCATCCCGGACAGCGTGTTGACGGCGCTGATCGCATCGGCTCCCGCGTCCTCGATCGCGCGCGCGATCGGCCGGATGTCCGACACGTTCGGCGAGAGCTTCACGATCAGCGGCAGGTCGGTCGCCCGGCGCACGGCCGCCGTGACCGCGCCAGCCGCCTCGCGATCGACGGCGAACTGGAGCCCGCCCTTGCCGACGTTCGGGCAGCTGATGTTGAGCTCGATTCCCGCGACGCCCGGCACGCCCTCGAGCCTCCGGGTCACGGCGACGTAGTCCTCGATCGATTCCCCGGCGACGTTGACGATCACCGGAACCTTCCATCGTGCCCACAGCGGCGCGTACCGCTCGATGACCGCGTCCACTCCGGGGTTCTGGAGGCCGATCGAGTTGAGCATTCCGCCCGGCGTCTCGGTGACCCGGGGTGGCTCGTTGCCGGACCGCGGCTTGAGCGTGGTCCCCTTGCAGCAGATGGCTCCCAGCCGGGCGACGTCGACGACGTCGCCGTACTCGATGCCGTACCCGAACGTGCCCGACGCGACGAGCACCGGGTTCTGCAGCACGAGGCTTCCCGGCCGGTTCGGGGCGAGGTCGACGGACAGATCCACGGTCGAGAGGTCCGCAACTGCCCTGGCGACCGGAGCCGGGCCGGCGTCCCGGCCGTTGCCCGGGTCACGCCGCTCGGCCTGAGCCGCGGCGCCGGTCCTCGTGCGCGGCGCGCGCACCCCCAGGCGCGGGCCGCCGGCGTAGGGGTCACGGACGCGGGGGCCGCTCGTGACCACGGAGCGCTTCCGCTTCACGCCGGCTCCCCCCACGCGATCTCCTCGGCCGCGAACACGGGCCCCTCGCGACACACCCGCACCGGTCCCTCGACGCCCCAGACGACGCAGCCGAGGCACGCGCCCACGGCGCACCCCATGTTCTGCTCCATCGACACCTGGAGCCACGCGCGCCGGCGAGCCTGCGGCGAGCCGATGGGGACGGTCCGGCCGCCACCGCGCTTCCGCCCGAGCTGCGCCACCCCCATGCGCCCCTTCCTCCCCGCCGCGAGATGCGCCAGGGCTGCCAGCATGGGTCGCGGGCCGCAGGCGAACGCCTGGTCGGCCCACGCCTCGTAGTCGGACAGCAGGTCCGTCACGCGCCCGGTGACCCCCAGCGATCCGTCCTCCGTGGCGACCACGTACTCGATTTCGTCGGGCAGCAGCGAGGACGGGTAGACCTCGGCGGCGGTCGCCGCCCCGAACAGCAGCGTCACCTGCCGGCCGGCGGCCAGGGACTCGTCGGCGAGGGCCCGGACTCCCGCGATCCCGAGTCCACCGGCGATGAGGAGCACGTGATGGCTGCGGGGATCCATCTCGAACGGCCGGCCGAGCGGCCCGAGCATGGGCACGCCGTCGCCCGGCCGGGCACGGGCCATGAGCTCGGTGCCCTTTCCGGCGACCCGGAAGTGGAGCGTGATCTCACCGGCTCCGCGATCGACGGTGTTGATGCTGATCGGACGCCGCAGGACCAGCCCGGAGAAGTCCGGTGTCCTGACGTGCACGAACTGGCCCGCGCGGGCACCCGAGGCAAGCCAGGGAGCCCGGTACCGCTGCAGCCACTGCCGTGGCAGGATCTCGCGTGTCTCGACGAGCTCGGCGTCGAGGAGGCGCATGGGCGGGATCGTCCCGTCCTCAGGACTGCGAAGGCCCGCCGTCGGCGTCGTCCGCCTCGTCCCCGCCGTCCGCGTCGTCGTCGGAATCCTCGCCGTCCTCGTCGCCCTCGCCGATCGCCGTGGGGAACGCATCGGCCAGCGCGTCGGCGATGTCGCCGAACACGTCGGTCGGGTCGTAGAACTCCACGAGGTCCGTGGCCGAGTCGAGGTTCCGCCAGCGGTCCTCCTCGTCTTCCGCGACCACCTCCGCGACCAGCCGGCCCTCGCTCGTGAGGGTGAGCCGCTCGTCCTCGTCGTCGATGACCATCAGGTCGCCCAGGCGGCTCGCGAGCGGACGGGCGGAGGCCTCGAACTGCTCGATGAGCTTCGCCTCGGCGTCCTGGCTCCGCTCCTGGAAGCTCAGCGCGAGATCGTAGAGGCGGGCGGCCGCCTCGTCGGTGTCGGCCGGGGGCTCCTCCGCGTTGGTGGCGGCCCATGCGTCCGCCGCGGCGGCATAGGTGCCCTCGTCCGCGGCGACCGCGTAGCCCTCCTCGGCGACCGTCTCGCCCGGGGCGACGCCGGCGACCTCCATCAGGTCCTCGGCGCCGGTGGGCTCCTCGCCCATGCCGGCCGCCGCGCGCGCGGCCTCCGCGAAGGCGGCGAAGACCTCGGCCGGGTTGTACAGCTCGACGAGCTCCGAGGGCGACTCGATGACCTCGGTCTCCGAGACCCACTCGCCCTGGTCGTCCTGGTACCGCGTGCGCGACCGGAACGTCCCGTCCGGGGCGACCGCCAGGTAGTCCGGGTCGTCGTCGATCAGGATCAGCCCGCCCACGTCCTCGATCCGGCCGGCGTTCGCGTCCAGGAACCGGCGAAGCTGGTCGGCGGCCTTGACGAGGAAGTCGGTGCGTTCGAGGGCGGCATCGGCGGCGATCTCGCCGAGCGCCTGGTTCCGGCTCAGGTCCATCGTGCGCTCCTTACGGGTGATACTCGAGATCGGGGCCCATGCGCTCGCGGAGCAGCATGGAGTGATGACGCTGGAAGATCCACTCGCCTGCGCGATGGCCGATCTTCCGCGTCGCCTCGTCCGCCTCGAGCTTGTCGAGCGCGGCGTAGTCGGGCAGCTGGAACATGATCAGGTTGTCGAAGTCCCACCCGTGGGCGATGTTGTACCAGCCCAGGAACCGGATGTTGAACTTCGTCTCGTAGTCGCGAACCTGGCGCGGGAACATCGTGCGCATGAAGAACTTGAAGAACGCGTCGCGGCCGCGACGAACCGAGAAGAACGTGGCAAGGACGGGCACGCGATCCCTCCGGGACCAACCATGTTCCAATGCTCGACGACCGCGTCATTGTCGCATGCCGGAGGAGGGCGGCTGGTCAGGCTCGCGCACGGCGTCCGGTTGGTCGGGCGAGCCGTCCGCGTGCACCGGGTGGTCGGAGGCGCCTGCCTCGTCCGAGGCCGTGCGGGCCCCAGCCTCGTCGTCGGTGGGGACATCCCCGGCTCCGGTGCCGCCGTCCGCGGCCGTGCCGCCGGCCCTGGCCGTGTCGCCCACCGGGGTCGCGTCCTCCGCCGGGGCCGCGTCTCCCGCCGGGGCCGCGTCCACGTCGCCAGCTTCGTCCGCGGCGCTGTGGCCGGCCGGATCGCCGCCCGCCCGGGCCGTTCCCGCCTCGTTCGACCCCATCCCGGCGCCATCCGCCGACGAGTCCTCGAGCTGCCCGACCGTCGGCGTCGTCGCGCGCATGGGCCGCCGGCGCGTGCGCCGGTCCGCGGCCACGAGCCGGAGCAGGAAGATCACGGTCTGCCCGGCGAGCAGCAGCAGGATCAGGGTCGCGAACAGCATCACGGTGGTGAGCCACTGCGGCCACGCGTTCGCCACGCCGATGGGGGTCAGCACCACGAGGATCACCAGGACGACGACCTGGGACCAGAAGCAGCCGAGCCCCGGGCCCCGGTCCGCGTCGAGCGGCTCTCCCTTGTAGAGAGGCGCCCCTGCCGGTCCGCTCACGATCTCCCGCTCACTCCTCGCATCTCCGGCGGTCGCCCTCCGCGCCACGGGCGCGCACACTCAGGGCCGCGCGACGCTCCGGGGATGCCGCCACGTTACCACCGATCACCCAATCGCCACCCCCGGGCGCGTGCGCCGCCACCCACTCGTGACCGTGCCGGCACTGACTCGCCGCCCGGCCTCCGCGTAGCGTCGGCGCACGTTCCCGTGGAGACCGTCCATGTCCCTGCCGTCCCTCTACGATCCCGCCTTCGAGCACGACTCGTGCGGCTTCGGCTTCGTCTGCGACGTCCGCGGCCGCGCATCCCACGGCATCGTGCGCGACGCCCTGCGCGTGCTGCTGAACCTCGAGCACCGCGGAGCCAGCGGCTCGGAGAAGAACTCGGGTGACGGCGCCGGGATCACGGTGCAGCTTCCGCACGCGTTCCTGGTGCGAGCCGCGTCGGCGGCCGGCATCGGGCTGCCGTCGAGGGGGGACTATGCCGCCGGCATGGTCTTCCTGCCGCGCGACGATGCGACACGCGCCGAGTGCGACCGGATCGTCGATGACACGCTCGCGTCGGAAGGGCTCGACCTGCTCGGATGGCGTGACGTTCCCACGTCGAACGCGCTCCTCGGGGAGACGGCGCGGGGCAGCCAGCCGGCCATCCGCCAGCTCTTCGTGGGCCGGCCCGAACACGTTGCCGCCGGAATCGCGTTCGAGCGCCGGCTGTACGTGGCACGGCGGCTCGTCGAGAAGGCCGTCTCCCGGTCCGCGCTGCCCGGCCGCGGCGCCTTCTACGTGCCGTCGCTCAGTTCCCGGACGATCGTCTACAAGGGCATGCTCAACGCGTCCCAGCTGTCCGACTTCTACCCCGACCTCGACGACCCCGCCTTCGAGAGCGCGATCGCGGTCGTCCACTCGCGCTTCTCGACCAACACCTTCCCGTCGTGGGGTCGCGCGCACCCGTACCGCTACATCTCCCACAACGGCGAGATCAACACGCTGCGCGGCAACGTCAACTGGATGCACGCGCGCGAGTCGCTCTTCCGTTCGTCACTGTTCGGGGACGACCTGCGCAAGGTCCTGCCGGCCATCGACCCCGAGGGGTCGGACTCGGCGATGCTCGACAACGTGCTCGAGCTTCTCTACCTGTCCGGCCGCTCGCTGCCGCACGCCCTGATGATGACGGTGCCGGAGCCGTGGAGCCGGCACGAGTCGATGCCCGCCGCGAAGCGCGACTTCTACGAGTACCACGCGTGCCTGATGGAGCCGTGGGACGGCCCCGCCTCGATCGCGTTCACCGACGGCATCCGCGTCGGAGCGACCCTCGACCGCAACGGCCTGCGACCCGCCCGGTACTACGTGACCTCCGACGGGGTCGTGGTCATGGCCTCCGAGGCCGGCGTCCTGGAGATCCCGCCGGAACGGGTGGCGTCCAAGGGCCGCCTCCAGCCCGGCCGCATGTTCCTGGTGGACACCGGGGAGGGTCGGATCGTCTCGGACGACGAGCTCAAGCAGACCGTGGCGGCCGAGCGGCCATACGGCGCCTGGTGCCGCGACCGGCTGGTCCGCCTGTCCGATCTGCCGCGGGCCCCGCGCGTCTTCGAGCCGGACCACGAGACCGTCCTGCGGCGCCAGGAGGCGTTCGGGTACACGGCCGAGGACATCCGGATCCTGGTCAACCCGATGGCGGAGGACGGCGCCGAGCCCGTCGGGTCGATGGGCAACGACACCCCGCTGGCCGTGCTCTCGGACCGCCCGCAGCTGCTCTACGCGTACTTCAAGCAGCTCTTCGCGCAGGTGACGAACCCGCCGGTGGATGCGATCCGCGAGGAGATCGTCATGGCCGTCGGGACGTCGATCGGCCCGGAGGACAACCTGCTGGAGCCCGGGCCCGAGGCGGCGCACCAGGTCTCGCTGCCCACGCCGGTGCTCCGGAACGACGAGCTCGAGCGGATCCGTCAGCTGGACGGCGGCGACGGGTCGCACGGCTTCCGCGCGGTCACGCTGCCGATCCTGTTCCGGGTGGCCGACGCCGGTGACGGCCTGCGCCGCGCCCTCGAGGCGCTGCGGAACCGCGCGTCGGAGGCGATCGCGGAGGGACACGACCTGATCGTGCTGTCCGATCGCGGCCACGGCGAGCAGGAGGCGCCCATCCCCGCGCTGCTCGCGGTCGCCGCGGTGCACCACCACCTGCTGCGAACCGGCACCCGGACGCGCGTGGGACTCGTGCTCGAGTCCGGCGAGCCGCGCGAGGTGCACCACTTCGCGCTGCTGATCGGCTACGGGGCCAGCGCCGTGAACCCGTACCTGGCGTTCGAGACGATCCACGACCAGGTCCGCCTCGGCATGATCGACGGCCCGGCGGACGCCGCCGAGAAGCGCTTCGTGAAGGCGGTGAACAAGGGCATCGTCAAGGTCATCTCGAAGATGGGGATCTCGTCGGTCCAGAGCTACCACGGCGCGCAGGTGTTCGAGGCCGTCGGCCTCAACCAGGACTTCGTGGACGAGTACTTCACCTGGACGCCGACCCGTATCGGGGGCGTCGGGATCGAGGTCGTGGCGCGGGAGGCGGGCATGCGGCACGACCGCGCCTATCCGCCCAGGGGGTCCGGCGCGCAGCGGCAGCTCGGCGCCGGCGGCCAGTACCAGTATCGCGAGGACGGCGAGTCGCACCTGTTCAACCCGCTCACGATCCACCACCTGCAGACAGCGTGCCGGACGGACGACTACGCGACCTTCCGGGAGTACTCGCGCCTGGTGGACGACCAGTCCCGGCGCCTCAACACGCTTCGCGGACTGATGGACCTCCGCCCGGCGGCCCGCCCGGTGCCGCTCGACGAAGTGGAGCCCGTCGAGTCGATCGTGCGCCGGTTCAAGACGGGCGCCATGAGCTACGGGTCCATCTCGCAGGAGGCACACGAGGCCCTCGCCATCGCGATGAACCGCCTGGGCGGCAAGTCCAACACCGGGGAAGGGGGCGAGGATCCCGCGCGCTACGTGCCGATGGCGAACGGCGACTCGAAGAACAGCGCCATCAAGCAGGTGGCGTCGGGCAGGTTCGGCGTCACCAGCGAGTACCTCGTCAACGCGCGCGAACTCCAGATCAAGATGGCCCAGGGCGCCAAGCCGGGGGAGGGCGGGCAGCTGCCGGGGCACAAGGTCTACCCGTGGATCGCGAAGGTCCGCCACTCGACGCCCGGCGTCGGCCTGATCAGCCCGCCGCCCCATCACGACATCTACTCGATCGAGGACCTGGCCGAGCTGATCCACGACCTGAAGAACGCCAACCCCGAGGCCCGCGTGTCGGTGAAGCTGGTCGCCGAGGTGGGCGTCGGGACGATCGCGGCGGGCGTGGCGAAGGCGCACGCCGACGTGGTCCTGATCAGCGGCCACGACGGCGGCACGGGCGCGTCGCCGCTGACGTCGATCAAGCACGCCGGCGTCCCGTGGGAGCTCGGGCTGGCGGAGGCGCACCAGGTCCTGATGCTGAACGACCTGCGGTCGCGCATCGCGGTCGAGGTGGACGGGCAGCTCAAGACCGGGCGCGACGTGGTGATCGGGGCGCTGCTGGGCGCCGAGGAGTTCGGCTTCGCGACCGCGCCGCTGGTGGCCCTGGGCTGCGTGATGATGCGCGTCTGCCACCTGAACACGTGCCCCGTGGGTATCGCCACGCAGGACCCGGAGCTGCGCAAGCGGTTCGCCGGCGATCCGGCCCACGTCGTGAACTTCATGCAGTTCGTCGCCCGGGAGGTGCGCGAGCACATGGCGCTGCTCGGCTTCCGGACCGTGGAGGAGATGGTCGGGCGGGTCGACCGGATCGAGATGCGGCCGGCCATCGAGCACTGGAAGGCGCGCAACCTCGATTTCAGCCGGATCCTGCACGTGCCCGCCGTGCCGCGAAACCGGGCGCGGACGTGCCAGCTGCGGCAGGACCACCGCCTCGACGAATCGCTCGACGCGACACGGCTCATTCCGATCTGCGGCCCCGCGCTGGAGAGCGGGACGCCGGTGCGCGCGGTGCTGCCGATCCGCAACACGAACCGGGTGGTCGGCACGATGCTTGGCAGCGAGGTGACACGCCGTCGTGGCGCGCGCGGCCTGCCCGACGACACCATCCACCTGCGGTTCCACGGGTCGGCCGGGCAGAGCTTCGGCGCCTTCGTCCCACGCGGCATCACGCTGGTCCTGGAGGGCGACGCGAACGACTACCTGGGCAAGGGGCTGTCCGGCGGGCGGATCGTCGTCCTGCCGCCGGCGGAATCCACGTTTGCGGCCGAGGAGAACGTCATCGCGGGCAACGTCGCCTTCTACGGCGCGACCTCGGGCGAGGCCTACGTCCGGGGCATCGCCGGCGAGCGCTTCTGCGTCCGCAACTCGGGGGTGCACGCCGTCGTCGAGGGGATCGGCGACCACGGCTGCGAGTACATGACCGGGGGCCGCGTCGTGGTGCTCGGGCCGACCGGCCGCAACTTCGGCGCGGGGATGTCGGGCGGCATCGCCTACGTCCTCGACGACGACGGCTCGTTCGCGCGGTCCTGCAACGACGAAGGGCTGTCGCTTGCGCCACTCGCCGAGCTCGCGGACCCGGCCGAGGAGACGGAGGTCCGGTCGATGATCGAGCGGCACCAGGCGCTGACGTCGAGCACGCGAGCAGCCCGCCTCCTCGCCGACTGGGAAGGCACGGCGCTCCGGCTCGTGAGGGTCATCCCGGACGACTACCGGCACGCGCTCGAAGCGCAGCGTCGCATGCGCGAGCTGGGCCTTCCGCAGGCGGACGCGGAGATGGCGGCGTTCCAGGAGCGGACGCTCGCGGTCGCGCGGGCCGGCGCGGCGTAGGCGGGAGGCAGGCGTGGGAAGGCCGAGCGGGTTCATCGAGATCGGGCGGGAGGCGCCGCACATGCGGCCGCCCCTGGAACGGATCCGCGACTGGAGCGACGCGCATCCTCCGTACGAAGAGGAGACGCTGCGCGAGCAGGGGGCCCGGTGCATGGACTGCGCCGTCCCGTTCTGCCACACGGGCGTGATGATCGGGGGCGCTGCGTCCGGATGCCCCGTGAACAACCTGATCCCCGAGTGGAACGATCTCGTCTACCGCGGCAAGTGGCGCGAGGCGATCGCCCGCCTGCACGCGACGAACGACTTCCCGGAGTTCACCGGGCGGGTGTGCCCCGCGCCGTGCGAGGGCTCGTGCACCGTGGGCATCAGCGGCGAGCCGGTGACGATCAAGAACATCGAGCTCGAGATCGTGGAGCGCGCCTGGGCGAACGGGTGGATCACTCCGCGGCCGCCCGCGGTGCGGACCGGCAGGCGCGTGGTGGTGGTCGGCAGCGGCCCGGCGGGGCTGGCGGCGGCGTCGCAGCTGAACCGGGCCGGGCACACGGTGACCGTGTACGAGCGGGCGGACCGCATCGGGGGGCTGCTCATGTACGGCATCCCCAACATGAAGCTGGACAAGTCGGTGGTGGAACGCCGGGTGGGCCTCCTCGCCGCGGAGGGCGTGCGGTTCTTCGCGGGTGTCGAGATCGGCCGCGACGTCGCGCCGGGCTCGCTCACGTTCGACTTCGACGCCGCCGTGCTGGCCACTGGAGCGACGGCGCCGCGGGACCTGGCCGTCGAGGGCCGCGACCTTGCGGGCATCCACTTCGCGATGGAGTTCCTCCACGCGAACACCCGCAGCCTGCTCGATTCGGCCCACCGCGACGAAGCCTTCATCTCGGCCGCGGGCCGGGACGTCGTCGTGATCGGCGGTGGGGACACGGGCACGGACTGCGTCGCGACGGCCATCCGCCACGGCGCCCGCAGCGTGACCCAGCTCGAGATCCTGGACCGGCCGCCCGACGTCCGGGCCGCCGACAACCCGTGGCCGCAGTGGCCGAAGGTCTATCGCATGGACTACGGGCAGGAGGAGGCGGCCGCGCTGTGGGGCGCGGACCCGCGGCGCTACGCGGTCTCGACGCGGCGGTTCGTCGGCGACGACGGCGGCCGCGTCGCCGGAGTCGAGACGGTCGAGGTCGAGTGGGGCAGGGACGAGGACGGCCGGTTCGTGCCGCGGGAGCGTCCCGGCACCGAGCGCCTCGTCGCGGCGGACCTGGTGCTCCTCGCCCTGGGGTTCCGCGGCCCGGAGCGCTCGCTCCCCGAGATGCTCGGCTGCGAGGTCGACGGCCGCGGGAACATCGCCACGAACCGGGATGCCATGACGAGCGTCCCGGGCGTGTTCGCGGCGGGCGACTGTTCGCGCGGGCAGTCGCTCGTGGTCTGGGCGATCCGCGAAGGACGCGAGGCGGCCCGGGGTGTCGGACGGTACCTGGCGGGCGAGGCCGAATCCCCGGGCCGGTGAGCGTGGCCCGAGCGAGTGGCCCAGCCGGCCGTGGCCGGGCGTGAGCGCGTCGGCCCGGGCGGATCAGGCCGGCCTCGGCCCGTGGCGATCAGGCGGTGGCCGGCGCCGGCGTGAGCTCCGCGGCCAGGCTCGCGTCGAGGTAGGCGAAGCGGCCCTCGACGACCGTGGCCAGCACGCGGCCCGGAAGCCGCGCACCGAGGACGGGCGTGTTCCTGCCCTTCGAGCGAAGCGTCTCGGCCGTGACCTCCCAGGTGTCGTCCGTGTCGATCACGACGAGGCTCGCGGGCTGTCCGGCAACGAGGCCGGGCGAGAGCGGGCCGCGTCCGTGCCGCCGGCCGAGCGCCGTCGTCACGGCATCGCCGAGGACCCCCGCGGGCCCGACGGTCAGGGCACGCACGGCGTCGCGGAGGGGAAGCAGCCCCGCCTCGACCCCGGCCAGGACCAGCGACCAGGCGGTCTCCACGCCGCTGATGCCCGGCAGGGCATCGCCGAACTCCACCAGCTTGTCGACCTGCGTGTGCGGCGCGTGGTCGGTCGCGATCGCGTCGATCGTCCCGTCGGCGAGGCCGCGCCAGAGCGCCAGCGCGTCGGCCGGCGACCGGAGCGGCGGGTTCACCCGCGTGGACTGGTCGAACGGTGCCGCATCGGCCGGACCGCCGGTCCACGGGCTGTCCGCCGCGTCCCACGAGAACCGCCGGTCGCCCGCCACCCAGCCCTCGTGGAACGCGAGGTGGTGCGGTGTCACGTCGCAGGTCACCGGGAGGCCCGCTGCGCGTGCCCGGCGGACCAGCTCGACCGACCCGGCGGTGGAGAGGTGCGTCAGGTGCAGGTGCGGCGCCGCCGAGGCCGGGTACGTGGCCACGACTTCGGCAAGGAGGGCCAGGTCGCGGGCGACCGCGCTCTCCTCGGCGGCCACGGGCCAGCCCTTGAGCCCCAGCACGGTGGACATGACGCCTTCGTTCGCCTCGGCGCCCTTCACGAGCGCGGGCTCCTCGGCATGCTCGACCAGCATGCGACCGAGCGCTCCGGCATACGCCAGTGCGTTGCGGAACAGCGAGGCGTCGGCGACGGGCGATCCGTCGTCGCTGAAGCCGACGGCACCGGCATCCGCCATCTCGCCCATGTGGGACAGCGTCTCGCCCTTGCGGCCCGCCGTGATCGTCCCGTAGGGCAGCAGCCGGACCGGGCTCCCGCTGGCGCGGGCAGTCGCCAGCTCGTCCTCCACGAGCCCGGCCGTGTCGATCGCGGGCGTGGTGTTCGCCATGGCGCACACCGTCCCGAACCCGCCGTGCGCCGCGGCGGCGAGCCCCGTCGCGACGGTCTCGGCATCCTCCCGGCCGGGCTGGCGGAGATGGACGTGGATGTCGATGAACGCCGGCGCCACGAGCACGGACGGACGATCGTCCGCGCTCCGCGCACCGGACGAACCGGCGGCCGGCCAGGCGGCCGGGTCGTCGGAGGCCCAGTCGACCGCGACGATGACGCCGTCCTCGACGCGGAGGCTCCCCCGGCCCTCGCGCCCGCTGGCCGGGTCCACGAGCCAGGCGTCGTCCAGTTCCAGCAGCTCCACGCGCTCGCCGGCGCGGGGCGTATCAGCCACGGTTCCGACCCTCCTCGATGGGGCCGCTGCCCGCAAGCAGGTAGAGCAGGGCCATGCGGATCGCCACGCCGTTGGACACCTGGTCGGTGACCACCGATCGTTCGAAGTCCGCGATCTCCGGACCGATCTCGACGCCCTCGTTCATCGGCCCCGGATGCAGCACCAGTGCGTCCGCGCGGGCCCAGCGGAGCGTCTCCGCCGTGAGCCCGTACCGCAGCGAGTACTCGCGCAGCGACGGGAGGAGCCCGCCCGCCATGCGCTCCTGCTGCAGCCGCAGCGCCATGACCGCGTGGGCGCCGCGCAGGGCAGCGCGCAGGTCGGTCGTCACCGTCAACCGCCGGCCGCCCGGCATCTCCGTCGCCCATCGGTCGAAGCCCCGAAGCAGGGTGGACGGTCCGCACAGCCAGACGTCGGCGCCCATCGTCGTGAGCGTCCAGATGTTCGAGCGCGCCACGCGCGAGTGGAGGATGTCGCCGAGGATCACGATCTTGCGGCCTGCGATCCGACCGCCGGGAAGGCGGTCCCGGAGCGTGAAGAGGTCGAGCAGGGCCTGGGTGGGGTGCGCGTGCCAGCCGTCGCCGCCGTTCAGCACGTGGCCCGAGAAGACCTGGGCGGCCAGGTACGGTGCCCCCGAACGGCCGTGGCGCATGACGATCATGTCGGCGCCCAGTGCCTCGATCGTGCGGATCGTGTCCACGAGCGACTCGCCCTTGGAGACCGAGCTGCTGCTCGCGGCGATGTTCACCACGTCGGCCGACAGGTTCTTGGCCGCCACCTCGAAGGAGACGCGCGTCCGCGTGGACGCCTCGTAGAAGAGGATCGTGACCTGCGTTCCCCGCAGGGTGGGGACCTTGGGGATCGGGCGGCCGAGGATGTCCTTCATCTCGTCCGCCGTCCGCATGACCAGGTCGATATCGGGCGCGTCGAGCACGTCCACGTCGAGCAGGTGCCGGTGGGTCCAGTGGGGCTCCGGCGCGGACTCGGCCCGCTTTCGGGCGCCGGCCCCCGCCGATGCTCCGACCGGCCCGCCTGCGTCGTGCGTCGGGGAAGAGACGGGCGCGTCCTCCGCGGCACGATGGCCGTCGACGGCGGCCTCGTGCACCGCGTCCGCGTCCTTCGCGTGGACCTCGGGATCGGCCGGAGCGGTCTCGGTGCGGTTCATGCCACCACCTCGGCCACGGGCAGGCGGTCGATCACGACCTCGTCCACGCCATCGAACTCGACCATGTGCGCGTGGATGACCTCGTCGCGCGAGGTGGGCACGTTCTTGCCCACGTGGTCGGCGCGGATCGGGAGCTCGCGGTGCCCGCGGTCGACCAGGACGGCGAGCCGGATGGCGGACGGGCGGCCGAAGTCCATGAGGGCGTCCATGGCGGCCCGGACCGTGCGTCCCGTGTACAGCACGTCGTCGACGATGACGATGGTCAGCCCGTTGACGTCGAAGGGCAGATCCGTGCCCTTGACCACCGGCTGGTGGGCGACCATGGTGAGGTCGTCGCGATAGAACGTGATGTCGAGCGCGCCGACCGGGAGACGGGCGCCCTCGTGCTGCTCGATCGATTCGGCGATGCGCCGGGCGAGCGGCACGCCGCGCCGCTGCACGCCGACGAGGACCAGGCGTTCGGTGCCGCCGTGTTTCTCGACGATCTCGTGGGAGATGCGCACCACGGCTCGACGAACGTCGTCCGCGGTCATGATCTGGCGCGCCGTCATGTCATTTCGCTCCTCGCCGGGCTCACTGGGCCGGTCCATGGAAGGTGTGGCGGGGCCGAGTCTACCGCGGCGGGCGGCCGGGGATGCGGCCGGCGGGCATCGGGCGGTTTGCCGGGCCGCGCCGCGCTCCGACCGCCGTCAGGTCAGCTCGCCCACGGCGGCCTCGACCGCGTCGAGGATCTCGCCGGACGCGACCACGCGCTGCATCGCCGTGTGGTCGATGTGCAGCGGGCGATCCTCGTCGAGGTGGGCGACGTGGCGGCGCACGACGTCGTGCGCGGTCCGCGTCCCGAGCCCCGGCGTGAACTCGCGGAAGTCCAGGGCCTGCGCCGCGGCCATGAACTCGATCCCGAGCACGCCGTACGCGTTCTCCAGGATCTGGCCGTTCTTGATGGCCGTGTTCATGCCCATCGACACGAAGTCCTCCTGGTCCGCCGCGGCGGGGATGGACTGGATCGAGGCGGGCGTCGACAGGATGCGCTGCTCGACGATGAGCGTGTCGGCCGTGTACTGGCTCAGCATCATGCCCGAGAACATGCCGGCGCCCTTCGTCAGGAAGTCGGGCAGGCCGGCAGAGAGCGCCGGGTTCGTGAGCCGGTTCAGCCGGCGCTCGGACAGCACGCACATCATCGTGACCGCGGCGCCGACCATGTCCATCGGGAGCGAGACGGGAGTGCCCTGGAAGTTCGCGCCCGTGAGCGTGAGTCGCGCGTCGGGCAGGAAGATCGGGTTGTCGCCGACGCCGTTGAGCTCGGTCTCGACCTGCGACCGCGCCCAGCGCACCGCGTCGTGGGCCGCCCCGATGACCTGCGGCGTCGAGCGCATCGAGTAGGCGTCCTGCACCTTCGTCTTCATGCGCCCGGTGAGGAGGTCGCTGCCCGCGAGCACGCGGGAGATCGACCTCGCCGATCGGACCGCGCCGGCGAACCCGCGGAGCTCGTGGATCCGCACGTCGTACGGCTTCATGTTCGCGATGAGCGCCTCGAGCGACATGGCCGCCGCGATCTCCGCCTGGCGCAGCCAGCGGTCGATGTCGTACAGCTGGATCGCGCTCATGGCGGTCAGCACGTTCGAGCCGTTGATCGTCGCGAGCCCGTCGCGCGCCTGCAGACCCGGCGGCGTGATCCCGGCACGGCGCAGCGCTTCGGCGCCCGGAAGCCGGTCTCCCTCGAACCAGGCCTCGCCCTCGCCCATGAGGAGCAGCGCGATCTGCGCCATCGGCGCGAGGTCCCCGCTCGCCCCCACCGATCCGCGCTGGCACACGACCGGCGTCACGCTCCGGTTCAGCATCTCCATCAGCGTGAGCGTGATCTCGGGCCGGCAGCCCGAGTTCCCGTGGGCGTGCACGTTGATCCGGCCGGCCATGGCCGCGCGGACCGTCTCGATCGAGGCAGGATCTCCGATGCCGGCCGCGTGGTTGTAGATCAGGTAGCGCTGGAACTGGGCGACCTGCTCGTCGTCCAGCACGACCTCCGAGAACTCGCCGATCCCGGTGTTCGTGCCGTACATGATCTCGTGGGCGGCGAGTTTCTCCTCGAGCATGGCGCGGCAGACGCGGATCCGCTCGAGCGCGTCGGGATGGAGCTCTACCGGCTCGCCGTGGCGCGCGATCTGCACGAGACGCTCGATGGTCAGACTCGAACCGTCCAGCACGATGGACATGAGGTGTACCTACCTTGGCCGGGGCACATCGACGTCCGCGGTGACGCCGAGCCGCGTCCATCGTAGTCGCGGCAGACTCGTCCGTGACCGGCCGCCCGGGCCACCGGGCACGTGCCGGACCGCCGGCGGCGCGAACCCTGCGTCGGGGTGGGACCGTTCCCGTCGTGGCTCCGGACCACTGGATCTTCGGGTCGTTCGGCACTTGAGTTGTGCTCAACCCGGCGAAGGCTGACGGCGCACAAGGACGCGTTGACGCGCGGGCCATGCCCGGGCCGCCCAGGACCACGTCCGGCCTCTGGCGGAACCGACCCGCGATCGGAGCGCCCCAGGGGGCACGAAAATGCAAAGGCCCGCTCGGCGGCCCGCAACGTGGGCGGGAACCTCCCTTGCGGCCCCGATGACCCGCCGAACCTTCCTCGCCCGAGCCGCCGCGTTCGGGATCTCCGCCTCGGCCCTGGGCGCGGTCCTCGACGCGTGTACGCAGGTCGCCCCGCCGACGGAAACCCCGAGTGCGACGTCGAGCCCCACGCCGGTCATCACCCCGGTGACCGCGTTTGGGGGCACGCCGCCTGTCATCGACCCGCCGCCGGCGACCGCGACCTACGGCGCGATGTTGGAGGCAAGCGCGCTTGCCTCCGTCACCGTCCCGTCGGCTGCGCTCCGGGCGCTCCTGGACGAGGTGGCCGCCGAGGCCGGCATCCCGGTCACCCCTGCCGTCGCCGACGGCCGGCGGCAGGCCCGACTCACCGTCACGGCTGACGACCCGTCGCTCGCCTCGCAGGCGTACCGGCTCGACATCGCCCCAGCGACGGACGGGCCGGTCGTGACGGTCCGGGCGGGCGACGACGCGGGCGCCTACTACGGGCTCCTCTCGCTCGCCCGGCTCATCGTCGCCGAGGGCCCGGCCCGATGGCTCCGCGCCGCAACGGTCGAAGATGCCCCGGGCTTCGCCCGCCGCGGCGCGATCCTCGACCCCTACGTGCTCCCCGACGTCGGCGTGACCGACGCTTCGCGGGCGCTTCTCCTCGAGCGGCTCCGGTTTGGTGTGCGATTCAAGCTGAACTTCCTCGACCTCGTGGACCGGACGCCGTGGCCGGAGCTCGTCCGCTTCTGCGACGAGCACCGGATCGAGCTGATGAACGCTATCGGTTACCAGCACCACCTGGTGGACTGGTGGCCCGACGAGGATCGGCGCCGGATCGACGAGGTGATCGACGCCGGGACGCGGAGCATCGCCCTCTGCTTCGACGACATCCCGACGACGAACCCGGAGGCGCTGGCGAGCCAGCACGCCACCGTCGTCCGCGACCTCTACGCGTACATCCGGGGCCGGGACCCCGGCATCCGGGTTTCGACCGTCCTGCCGCCGTACGGCGGGATCCCGGGCCGGAACCTCGTCTTCTCGAAGCCCGGGGAGGGCGAGCGCTACCTGGCGGTGATGCGCGACGAGCTGCCGGCCGACATCCGCGTCTTCTGGACGGGGGACGGTGGGGTCTTCTCGGCGACCGTGACGGCGGCCGGCGCGACGGCGTACGCCGACGCCGTCGGACGGGAGCTCGGGCTCTGGGACAACGACACGATCCGCTTCTCACAACAGCGCAGGCCGTGCAGCGGACGCGCGGCGGGCCTCTCGACCGTCGTCCACTCCTACATGGGCAATTTCGTCACGGGGGACCCCTGGCGCGGGACGAACGGCGAGTTCGCACTGTTGACGTCACTCGCCTACACCTGGAACCCGAGCGCCTACGACCCTACAGCGGCCGCCGCGGCAGCCGAGCGGATCCTCTCGGGCGAGTCCGCGACGACTGGCTGAACGACGCGGTGGCGTCCCGCGCTGATCCTCACGCGGCGCTGCCGTCGCTGTCGTCGCTCGCGCCGCTCGCGGGATGTACTCGACACGTGCCGGTTGGCGCGGCGCGCGTCCGGGCTCCTCGGCGCGTCGATGGGGTTCGTCTGCGGATGCGCATGTCATACGGAAGTTTCAGTATTGACTGAACGTTCCGATATGGCGCACCATCAGCGCATGACCGAAGACGAGGCGGCGTTTGTCGAGGCGATGGGCCACTACATGGGTGGTTACGGGATGACGCCGATGGCCGGCCGGCTGTGGGCGTGGCTGCTCATCTGCGATCCGCCCGCGCAGACGGCAGGCGATCTGGCCGAGGCCCTCAGGGCGAGCCGGGGCGCGATCAGCGGCGCGGCCGCCTCGCTTGCGTCGGCCGGCATGATCCGCCGGGTGAGCCGGCGCGGGGACCGGCGCGAGTACTTCAGTGCGCCGCCCGGCACGTTCGACACCCTCCTGCGTTCGGCCGGCACCGCCTATGGTCGGTTGCTCGCGATCACGTCCGAGGGCCTCATCGCGGTCGACGGCCGACCGGGAGGGCGCGAGCGGCTCCAGGAGGTCCACGACGCCGTCGCGTTCGTGGCGGGCACGCTTCCCGCGCTCGTCGACCGCTATCTCGCCGAGCGCGACTCGGCCGCCCCGCGTCCGGTCCCCGCCGGGCAGCCCCAGCCACAGGAGACCCCGGCATGACCGCGATCATCGAGACCGAGCGACTGACCAAGAGCTACGGCTCGCCACCGAGGCATCATCGACATCGACCTCGACGTGCAGCAGGGCGAGGTGTTCGGATTCCTCGGGCCCGAACGGGGCCGGCAAGACCACCACGATCCGGCTGCTGCTCGACCTGATCAGGCCGACGCGCGGGCGTGTCAGCGTCTTCGGGCTCGACGCCACGCGAGACGCGGTGGCCATCCATCGCCGCGTCGGGTACATCCCCGGCGAGTTCGCCCTCTACGACCGGCTGACCGGCAGGCAGACGCTCGAGTACTTTGCGAACCTGCGCGGCGGCGTCGATCCCGCCTACCAGCTCTCGCTGATCGAGCGCTTCGAGCTCGATGCCGGCAGGCGCTTCCGCGAGTACTCGAAGGGCAACAAGCAGAAGGTGGGGGTCATCGCGGCGCTGCAGCACCGCCCGGAGCTGCTGATCCTCGACGAGCCGACTTCCGGCCTCGACCCGCTCGTGCAGCAGACGTTCTTCGCCACGCTGCGCGAGGCCGTGGGCGAGGGCGCCACCGTGTTCCTCTCGTCCCACATCCTCTCCGAGGTCGAGAAGAGCGCGAACCGGGTGGCCATCATCCGCGAAGGCCGCATCGTCACGTTCGACACCGTCGAGGGGCTGCGTGACCTGGCCCACCACCAGGTCGAGCTCCGGTTCGCCGGACCCGTGCCGGCCGAGGCGTTCGCCAACCTGCCGGGCGTCACCGACCTGGCCTCCGAGGACCACGTGCTGCGCATGCGCGTGGCGGGGGCCATCACTCCGGTCGTGCGTGCCGCCGCCCAGTACGACCTCATCGACTTCGTCTCGCGCGAGCCCAGCCTCGAGGAGACGTTCCTGGCCCAGTACGGGCGCACGGCCTCCGACGCGGCGACGAGCGCCGCCTCCGGACGCGGCACCGTCGAGGTGAAGTGACATGGCCGTCAGTGCCGGCGCGCCGCGACAGGCCGCGCCACCCACGATCCGGTCCATCTCGCTCCGCAGCCGCCTCGTCGGCCTCGGCAGCATCTACGGCAAGACGATCCGCGATTCGCGCCTCTCGTTCATCATCGCGGCGGGCATGCTCGGTGGCCTCTCGCTGGTGCTCAGCGCGGCGATCGGAACGGTCTTCCCGACGATCGAATCCCGCCACGAAGTCGACCAGCTCGTCACGGCCATGCCGGCCTCGATGGTCAACCTCTTCGGCAACGCCACGCTCATGGGGGCGAAGCTCGGCACGCTCGGCGGGTACCTCACCTGGAAGTACGGCGCCCTGTTCGCGCTCGGGGCCGGCCTCTGGTCCATCCTTGCCCTGTCCGCGACGCTGGCCGGCGAGGCGGCCCGCGGCAGCCTCGACATCGTGGCCGCGTCCCCCTTCGGCAAGCGCCGCATCGCGCTCGAGAAGCTGGCCGCCCACCTGACCGTCCTGTGGCTGGCGATGGCCGTGATGGCGGTGCTCCTCACCGTCGCCTCGAACGCGTTCGGGGACCCCGCGCTCGGCGACCGGATCCCGCTGATCGGCGCCGTCGGCTTCGCACTGTGGGTCGGGTTCATCGCGATGTGCTTCGGCGGCCTCGCGCTTGCCCTCGCGCCGCTCCTCGGGCGAGCGGGCTCGGCCGGCGTGGCCGGCGTCGCGATGGCAATCCTGTGGATCGCGAGCGGGCTGGAAGTCGGCGGTCCGCTGGTCACCGTCAGCCCGTTCCACTGGACGGCGAACAACATCCCCCTCGTCGGCATCTACGACTGGGGCGGCCTGGTCGCGGTCCTCGTCGTCGGGGTCGTCTTCCTCGCGATCGGCGTGGAGCTCTTCACGCGGCGCGACCTCGGCGTGACGGCGGGCCTGTCGCTGCCCGGTCTGCCGAAGCAGGTCCTCGGGGTGCGCGGGCCGATCAGCCGTGCCTTCGGCGACCAGCTGCCGCGCGCGCTCGCCTGGGGCCTCGGCATGGGGCTGATGGGAGGTCTCCTCGCCTCGCTCGTCGGGTCGTTCGCGGACCAGGTGAGCGGCGAGACGACCCTCATCAACACCTTCAACTCGATCTTCCCCGGCCTCGACTTCACGACGGCGAGCGGGTGGCTCCAGCTCTACGTCTCCCTCTTCTACATCGCGGCCGGGTTCGCCGCCACGACGTTCGTCTCGAAGTGGGCCTCGGACGAGACCGACGGCCGCCTCGAGGAGGTCCTCGCGGGTCCGCTGTCGCGGGCACGCTGGGTCATCTCCGGGGGCGTCGCCGCGATCGTCTCGGTCGTCGTGATGACCGCGATCGTCGCGCTTGCCATCGGGGCTGGTTCGGCGGTCGGCGGCGCGACGCCGGGCGACGCGCTGCTCGGCTCGGCATCCCTCGGCCTCTTCGCCATCGCCATCGTCGGCGTCGGTGTCGCCGTGGGCGGCCTGTGGCGCACCTCGGTCGCCGCGGAGATCGCCGCCCTGGTGGTGATCGCGACCTACCTCGTCGAGCTGCTCGCCCCGGCGCTCAACGCCCCCGACTGGGTCCGCCAGCTGGCGCTGACCGCGCACTTCGGGGAGCCGATGATCGGGCAGTGGGACGTGGCAGGGATCGTCGCCTGCGTCGTGATCGCGCTCGGCGGGATCCTGCTGGGCGCCTGGGGCGTGACGCGGCGCGACATCGCCCGCTGAGGGCCGCGCAGGGCGGCGGAGCCGCACGGGCCACCGTGCCGGCCGCGAGGGTCAGAACTCCTGCAGGTACGCCTCCACGATCCGTGGGTCGTTCCGCAGCTCCTCCGCCGGCCCCTCCAGGCCCACGCGCCCGGTGTCGAGCACGTACGCGCGCGTCGCCGCCTCGAGGGAGATCCGGACGTTCTGCTCCGCCAGGAGCACGGCGCGGCCGGACCGGTTCATGTTGACCAGCACATCGAAGATCCGGTCGACGACGACGGGGGCGAGCCCGAGCGAGACTTCGTCCGCCACGAGCAGTATCGGGTCGAGCACGAGCGCCCGGCCCATGGCCAGCATCTGCTGTTCGCCGCCGGACAGCGTCCGGGCGGCCTGGCGGCGCCGTTCGGCGAGACGGGGGAACAGGTCGTACACCTCGGGCAGCGCCTCCTCGGGGCTCCGGCTCGTGGCGTGCAGACCGGCAAGGAGGTTCTCCTCGACCGTCAGGCTCGGAAACACGCGGCGTCCCTCGGGCACGTACGCGATGCCGCGTGCCGCACGGCTGTGGGCCGGCTGCGTCACGAGGTCCTGGCCCCGGAACGAGACCGTTCCCTGCGCAGGGATCAGCCCCATCAGGGCCCGGAGCAGCGTCGACTTGCCCGCACCGTTCGCGCCGACCACGGCGACGAACTCGCCCGGCTGCACGTGCAGCGAGATGCCGTGGAGGACCTGCAACGCGCCGTAGCCTGCCCGGAGCCCTACGACGTCGAGGAGCGGTAGTCCGCCGCCCGCCGGTCCCGGCATCGCCGCTGCCGCCTGCCCGGGACTCACGTCCGCACCGATCCGTCATCGGGGCCGGCCGGAACGATCGGGCTGCCCGTCTCCGAGGCCGCTCGTCCTCCCGATCGGCCGAGGTAGGCGCTCACGACGGCCGGATCCCGGCGGACGTCGGCCGGCAGCCCGTCGGCGATCACGCGCCCCGCGTCGAGGACGACGGCACGGTCGCACAGCGAGAGCGCGAAGCCGACATGGTGCTCGACCAGGAGGATCGTGAGTCCCTGCTCCCGCGTGCCGGCGATCAGGCCGGCGAGTGGCCGCATGCCGTCGGCGCCGATCCCGGCAGCGGGCTCGTCGAGCAGCAGCAGCCGCGGTCCCGCGGCCAGGGCGCGGGCCAGCTCGAGGCGCCGCAGCTCCCCGATGTTGAGCTCGCCGGCCCGGCGCTCGGCGAAGGCCTCGAGCCCGGCCATGACCAGGAGCTCGTCGACGCGCCGCGTCGCGGTCCGCTGGCGGCGCCGGGGGGCGGCGGCGCGCAACGACGCGAGGATCGGGCCGCCCGCGGCGCCCAACCGGATGTTCTCGCGCACCGAGAGCGATCGGAACGGCTTCGCGACCTGGAAGGTGCGGGCAACGCCGAGGTGACTCATGCGCGCTGCGCCGAGCCCGCGCGTGGATCGCCCGTCGAGGCGAACCTCGCCGTCGCTGGGCGATTGCGCCCCGGCAATCACGTTGAACAGCGTCGTCTTGCCGGCGCCGTTGGGCCCGATGATCGAGACGAACTGCCCCGCCGGAATGGACAGCCGGATGCCGTCGAGGGCCGTGAGCCCCCCGAAGCGCACCGTCAGCCCCTCGACCTCAAGCAGGGCCATCGGGCCCCCCGGTCGTCGCATTCCTCGGGCGCGTTCCGCGCCCGGCCCGGGGCACGACCCACCGCCCGAGCCGGACAAGGACGCTGCCCTCGCCGAGCAGACCCTGCGGCTGGAACCGCAGCATGAGCACCAGGATGGCGCCGAACGTCAGCAGCCGGTAATCGGAGATGAAGCGGAACATCTCGGGCAGCGCCCCCAGCACGACCGCGCCGGCAACTGCGCCGGCGATGACGCCGATCCCCCCGAACATCAGCATGGCCAGGATCACGACCGATTCGCTGAAGCCGAAGCTGGTGGGGGTGACCGCGGAGAGGAACGGCGCATACAGGGCGCCGGCGAGGCCGCCGAGTCCGGCGCTCAGCACGAACGCCGCGATCTTGTAGGGGGCGACCGGGATCCCCGTGGCCGCCGCGGCTCCTTCGTCATCCTTGATCGCGAGCAGCGCGGCCCCGAACCAGGTCCGCTCCACGTACCAGGAGATCCCCGCCACGATCAGCAGGAAGACCATGCCCAGGACGAGGAAGTCCGCGTTGCCGAACTGGTGGCTTCCGATCGACGGCAGCGGGATCCCGTAGATTCCCATCGCGCCGCCGAAGAACGGCACGTACTGGAACATCGCCACGACGACGAAGTTGAGTCCGATCGTCGTGACTGCCAGGAAGTCCTCGCGCAGGCGCAGGCTGATCGTCCCGAGGATGAGGCCCGCGAAGGCCGTCGCCAGGACGGCAACCGGAATCGTCGCCCAGAACTGCCAGCCGTCATGGGCCGACAGCACGGCCGTGAAATAGGCGCCGATGCCGAAGAAGGCACCCTGGGCGAGATTCGGCTGGCCGGCGTACCCGGCGACGATGTTGAGGCTGACGGCCAGGATCGCGTAGATGGAAAGGGTGACGAGCACGACCGCCAGGTAGTCGGGGCTCACGCCACCACCACGTCCCCGGGCAGCAGCCCCTGGGGTCGCACGAGCAGGATCGCGATCAGGGCGACGAACGCGATCGTGTCCCGTGGCAGGACGAACCCGAAGTAGGCCACGACGAACGTCTCCAGCAGCCCGAGAAGCATCGCAGCGAGCACGGTCCCGAGGGGGTTCCCCAGGCCGCCAAGCACGATGATGGCGAGCATCTTGTACGCGGGGATGTCGCCCATCGTGGGATAGACGGTGTTGTAGCTCATCCCGAGGAGGACGCCGGCCGCGGCCGCCAGCGCGTACCCGATCAGGAAGATCGAGGCGATCACGCGGCCGCTGTTGATGCCGATCGCCTGCGCCGTCTCGCGGTCCTGGGAGGTCGCGCGCCATGCCAGCCCGAGCCGCGTCCGCCGCAGCAGCCACCACGTGGCGGGGAAGACGGTGATCCCGACGAGAAGAATCAGCACCTGGACCCCGGTCACCTCCACGCCGGCGATGTGCAGGTTCGGCAGCGGGACCGTGGCCGGGAAGGTGCGGTTGTACGGGCCGAACACGAGGCGGAACACCTCCTCGGCCGCGATGAACACGCCGATGCCGGCCACGAGCGGGACGATCGGCCCGCGACCGAGGATCGGCCGGTAGAGGAGCTTCTGCAGGAGCCACCCGAGTATCGCGCCGGCCAGCGCGCCGACGGCGATCGCGAGCCACCATTGCCCTGTCGCCGTGAACACCTCGAGGCCCACGTAGGCGCCGAGCGCGAGCGCTGCGGCGTTCGCGACGTCCAGGATGCGCAGCAGGCCGTAGGTGAGCGAGGGTCCGAGCGCGATCAGGGCGTACAGGGACCCCTGCACAATCCCCTGCACCGCGCTCGACGCGAAGACGTCCATCCCTCGCTCACCCGGCCTCTGTCGACGATGTCCGGTTCAGGGCGTGATGATCGATGGGTCGGTCACGTCACCGTAGTGGGTGACCTTGCCGTCCTTGATGATCTCGAGGTCGACGGCCTTCACGACCGCGCCGTGCCCGTTGTACTGCTGGATGGTGCCCGTCACGCCGACGAAGTTCTTCGTCGCCGCGATGCCGTCACGGATGCTGGACGCGGACGTCCCGTTCGCCATGGCGTCCTTGAGGACCATGAACGAGTCGTATGTCGTCGCGGCCACCATGTCGGGCGCGTGCTTGTAGGCGTCCGTGAACGCCTTGATGAAGTTCTGGACCGCGGGCACGGTGCTGTCACGGTTGAACGGCGTGGTGAATACCATGCCGTTGGCCTGCGCTCCGACCGGCTCGAAGAACTGCGTCGTGGAGTCCACGCCTTCGGTGCCCACCAGCGGCAGCTTCAGTCCCAGCTGGTTCCAGTTGGTGATGTACTGCTGGGCCTCCGAGTAGTACTGCGCCATGAAGAAGCCGTCGGCGCCCTTGGAGACGTCGCGCTGGAGGATCGGCGTGAAGTCCTTCTCGCCGAACTGGTTGTAGTCCGTGGCGACCACCGTCGCCCCGAGCGCCTGGGCCTCCTTCGTGAACCCGTCGACGAGCGCCGTGCCGAAGTCGTTCTGGATCGCGATGATGGCCGGCTTGGTCGAACCCAGGTCCTTGATCAGGGCATAGGCTGCGGCAGCGCCTTCGACCACTCCCGTGAAGTCCTGCTGGAAGATGTAGTCGCCGGCCGCCGGGATGCCCGGGTTGACGGCATATGCCGCCAGCATCGGCATGCTGTTGCGCTGGAAGATCGGCGCGGCGGCGAGCGTCTGGTCGCTGTAGGACCCACTCACGACCGCCGTGACCTTGTCCTGCGTGACGAGCTTGGTCGCGATCGTCACTGCCTGCTTG
Organism: uncultured Chloroflexia bacterium; assembly: GCA_963757865.1. GTDB lineage: Bacteria > Chloroflexota > Limnocylindria > Limnocylindrales > CSP1-4 > JAJYNJ01. Next base: position 42,778 of record CAVWSU010000006.1, on the reverse strand, counting down.
GCGTCACTGGCGTCGTCGTAGTTCACCAGGCTGAGCTGGCTCCCGTTGACTCCGCCCGCGGCGTTGATGTCCTTCACGGCCAGCTGCGCTGCGTCGTACGCGCTCGCACCGTCCGCGGCCGCGAAGCCTGTCTCCGGGGCGAAGAACCCGATCTTGAGTGTGCCGCCGCTCGGAGCCGCCGATCCACCCGCCGACGAGCATGCGCCGAGCAGCGTGCCGATCACGATGAGCGCCCCCGCAGCCCGCGCCGCGCGCCCTCCCGTCATGGAACCCATGCTGTTCTCCTCCTGCCCCCCATCCCCGCGCCGTCCCGGCGCCCGCCGTGCGCGTCCGGTTCCGTCAGCCGTCCACCTCCTTGCCGCCTCGACGCGTCCGCCGTGTCGTGGCGTGTCCGGTCGCCCGCGCCTCGCCGGGGCCCGCTCCCGTGGTCCCCGCGGTCAATGCCCACCCGATGGCCCGTGCGGCCTCTTCCACGGCCTGTTCCGCCTGCGACAGGAGCGAGCCGCGCAGCCGGGCGGTGGGTGCGGTGATGCTCACCGCTGCGTGGACCGGCCCCACGTTCCGCACGCCGCAGGCGACCGCGATGACGCCGGGCTCGACCGTGTCGGCCGCCACGTGGACGCCGTGGCTCGTCAGGGCCGCGCCGCTTGCGCTGCCGGCGAGCGGGATCCGCCGGCCGGTCCAGCCCGACACCCTAAGGGCGCGCGGACTGTCCACCTGGTCCAGGTAGAGCGCGCTCGATCCATCTCGCACGAGGAGGTTCGCCGTCTCGCCTGTCCGTTCCCGGAGGTGCTCCAGGTGCGGCCGAGCCGTCCGGAGCAGGTGTTCGACGGGTCGCGCGCGGGCGGCAAGCCCGACGATCCGGAGGCCCAGCGTGAAGCCACCTCGCTCGTCGGCCGACAGGAGCCCTTCCTCGAGCAGCGTCGCGACGAGGCGCATCGTCAGCGTGGGCTCGATGCCCGCCCTGGTCGTGATCTCGGCGGCGGCCAGTCGCGGCGAAGTCGCGTCGAACGATTCGAGGACGCGCAGTGCCTGCCCGAGTGTCGCGACTCCCGGGCCGAGCTCGGCGACGTGAGGCCCGAGGGACCACCGCCTGCCGGTGGTCTCGTGCTCCAGGTACCCGCGATCCCGCATGACGGACAGCAGGCGGTAGATGGTGGAACGCGGGATGGCGCACTCGGTCGCGATGGCCATCGACGTCATCGGATGCCCGCGCCGGGCGAGGACGTCGAGCACACGGAGAGCCCGGCTCGCGGACGAGTCGTCTGCGGTGTCTCGCATGGGAGACGGTCTCATACCATCCCGGAGCTTACGACGCGAGACAGGGCCCGACACAGCGTTTCTGCAACAGGCAAGTCTCGCTGGTGGGATGGAATCGCGTGTCAGATCTTGCACACGAGCCGACGCGCCAGTAGCGTGGCGCCATGAACGCCACGTCCGCCCACGGCACCGACCCCTCACTCGCCGGCGATTCCACGTCGCTCACCGGCCCCAGCGGCTCGACCATCGTGACCCCGGGCCACGGCCCGCGGCCCGTCCGCGCACCCCGCGGCCCCGAGCGCACGTGCAAGGGCTGGGGCCAGGAAGCGGCGCTCCGCATGCTCATGAACAACCTCGATCCCGAGGTGGGCGAGAACCCCGACCAGCTGGTCGTGTACGGCGGCACCGGGCGCGCCGCCCGCAGCTGGGAGGCGTTCGACGCCATCGTGGCCTCGCTGCGCGAGCTCGAGAACGACGAGACCCTGCTCGTGCAGTCGGGCAAGCCCGTCGGCATCTTCCGCACCACGCCGGACGCCCCGCGCGTCCTGATCGCCAATGCCAACCTCGTCCCGCACTGGGGCACCTGGGGTGTCTTCCGGGAGCTCGAGCGCATGGGCCTCACGATGTTCGGCCAGATGACCGCCGGGTCGTGGATCTACATCGCCACCCAGGGGATCATCCAGGGCACGTACGAGACGTTCGCCGAGATGGCGCGCCAGCACTTCGGCGGCACCCTGCGGGGGCGCGTGGTGCTCACTGCCGGTCTCGGCGGGATGGGTGGCGCGCAGCCCCTCGCGATCACCATGAACGAGGGCGTGGCGCTGTGCATCGAGGTGGACCCGGCTCGCGCCGAGCGCCGCCACGCCGCCGGGTACGTCGACGAGCTGACCCGCGACCTCGACGATGCGCTGGCACGCGTGGACCGCGCCCGGGCGGGGGGGCGGGCGCTCTCCATCGCGCTCGTGGCGAACGCGGCCGACGTCGAGCCCGAACTCGTCCGCCGCGGATGGCAGCCCGACGCATTGACGGACCAGACCAGTGCCCACGACCTCGTCGGCGGGTACGTGCCGGGGGGCATGTCGTTCGGGGCGGCCCTCGAGCTGCGCGCACGCGACCCTGAGTCGTACCTGCAGGCGAGCCGCGAGAGCGTCGCGGCGCACGTCCGGGCCATGCTCGCCATGCAGCGGCGCGGTGCCGTCGCCTTCGACTACGGCAACAACATCCGCCAGGCCGCCTTCGACGAGGGCGTCACCGACGCGTTCGAGATCGGCGGGTTCGTGCCGCTGTTCATCCGGCCGCTGTTCTGCGAGGGCAAGGGCCCGTTCCGCTGGGCGGCGCTGTCGGGTGACCCGGCCGACATCCTCGCGACCGACAGGGCGCTCCTCGAGCTGTTCCCCGAGGACGCGAGCCTGCGGCGCTGGCTCACGCTCGCGGAGGAGAAGGTCCCGTTCCAGGGACTGCCCGCCCGCATCTGCTGGCTGGGATACGGCGAACGCGCGCGCGCCGGGCTGCGGTTCAACGAGATGGTCGCGTCGGGCGAGCTGACCGCGCCCGTCGTCATCGGCCGCGACCACCTCGACGCCGGCTCCGTCGCGAGCCCCAACCGCGAAACGGAGGGGATGCGCGACGGGTCCGATGCGATCGCGGACTGGCCCCTCCTGAACGCCCTGCTGAACACCGCGGCAGGAGCCACGTGGGTCAGCCTGCACCACGGCGGCGGGGTCGGGATCGGCTACAGCATCCATGCCGGCATGGTGGTCGTCGCCGACGGGACGCCGGAGGCCGCGCGCCGCCTGGAGCGCGTGCTGACGACGGACCCCGGAACCGGGGTGATGCGCCACGTCGACGCCGGCTACCGGCGGGCCATCGAGGTGGCCAGGGAGCGCGGGGTCCGGATTCCCATGCTGGATGCGGCCGAGCGGAAGGCCGGCGAGCCGGAGGCCACGCGCCCGGAGCCCTGATCGCGTCGCACGACCCGAAGCACGCTCCGGCCCCCGCCTGGAGCGAGATCAGAACGCCGGGAAGATCCCCTGCTGCTGCAGCTCCGAGCTGTGCAGTTCGCCGCGCCCGAACGCGCCCCATACGAGCACCCGCAGCTGGCTCATCCCCCGGGAATCGGGCGGCGTGGACCAGGCAAGGCGGCCGAGGCCGATGCAGAATGCCCGATCCGCGGCGATGGGCCCCATGAGCAACGTGCGTCCGTCGATGCCCGACGAGGTCAGGTCCACCGCGTGGAGTGACAGCATCCCGGTACCGGCTCCGACCACCGTGCTCTCCCAGACCGCGAAGGCCGATCCGTCCGTCGCCCACCCGACCGTCCAGTCCTCCAGCCCCGAGGGCTGCGGCGACGGATCGATCGGTTGCGGCACCGCCGCCGACCACGCGAACCCGCTTGCCGACGGTGATTCGACGGGCGCCGTGATGGCCGGAGATGGAACGGGCGAGGCTTCCCTCGATGGTGCGGAACTCGGGCGGGCTTCCCGCGACGCCGATGCCGACGACGTGGGCGGCGAGCTGGCCGTACCGGACGGCTCGAGCGGCGATGCCGCCGGGGCGTAGCTGTCAGTCGGACCGGCCACCGGGCTCACGGCGGGGTTGCCGAACGGGTCGAGGGTGCTCCACGAGGCGAACACCAGCCTGCCCTGGCCGGGCGCCGGCACCGTCCCGGCCACATCGACCGTGCCCGTCCAGCCGACCACGTACCGGCCGGTGGGATCGACGGACGGCAGCCAGAGCGACGATCCGGTGATCGCAAGGCGCTCGCCCGTCACAGGATCGAGCACGAACGACTGCGGGATGGCCACGGCAGGATCCGCGGGCTCCGGTACCAGGCTGCTCCCGACGATCCGGTCCCCGGCCCAGGATGCGAAGGTTGAGGCGTGGTCGGTGGTGATGGGCAGCGCCAGGGGGTCACCCGGGTGCCAGGTGTAGATGTCGGAGCCGGCGCTCCCGTCCGCCGGCATCGCGCTGAAGGCGAGCGTGCTTCCGTCGGGGGACCAGGCCGCCGAGCTGCCCGTGGGGATGACTTCCTGGAGGATCGCCTGCGCCTGGACGGCCGGCAGGGACGTGATCGAAGGAGAGCTCGAGGCGCCGCTGCCCGGGAGGATCAGGCCCGAAGCCGCGGCGGATGGGGAGGCGGCCGAATCGAGCCCGCGGCCCCCGGCACCTGCGCCGGCCGCCGCACCACCGGCGCCCGATTCGACAGGGGACGAGGTCCGCTCCGTCGAGGGTCTGGCCGAGGCGCGCCCCGCGGTCGTTGACGGTTTCGTGGCGACGGCGCCGTCGTGCCCGGCACTCGCGGTCGTCGTGGCAGCCGGCGTGGACGGCTTTGGTGAGCGGGGCGACGCCGAGGGGCGGGGGGACGTGGCGACGCCGGCCGAGCCGGCGGTGCCCGTCGCGCGCGCGCTGCCGGTCGGTCGTGCCGTCCTGTCCGGGCGGGTCGACGGTGCCGCCGACGCCGGAGCCGCGGTGCTCGCGAGATCGCTTGCGCCCGGCCCGGCCGACGCGGCGGTCACCGGCGGGAGCGTGCCGTCGAGCTCGAACACGTAGTACGTCGTCGAGGTGCCGATGCTGGAGCGCGCCGCGATCGCCGCACGCCGTCCGGCCGGGTCGATGGCCAACGCGCTGACCGCCGCGGCGCGTGGCAGTTCGACGACCTGGTCGGCCTGCGGTCCGAACTGCGCGCACGACACGTTGCCGGCCGGGCAGGCTCGATCGAGCCTCGTGTGGTACAGGCGCACCACGTTGCCCTGCGTCCCGACGAACGCGAGGTCCACTGGCGCGATCGCGAAGGGCGTGGCGCCCGCGTCCGGGCCCGGAATCTGCACCACCGGTCCTGCCAGCAGGACCCCCACGACGGCGACGAGCGCCACCGTCAGCAGCGACCCGAACGCCATGCCCCCGCTCCGCCGCGCGTCGCGGAGCTGCAGCACCGGCGCCGCGCGTGGCGGCCGCAGGCGCCGTGCCTCGACCTCGAGGGCGGCGAGCGTTCGTGCGGGGAGGTCCCGCGGCGGCACGGGCGACGGCAGGCGGCGCAGGGCGGCGGCGTTGGCGCGGTAGTCGTCATCGACGGCGCGGCAGTCCGGGCATGCGGCGAGGTGGGCCTCGAGCGCGGCCTCGCGCAGCGCGTCGAGCGGACCGTCCATGCGCTCGGAGATCCAGGCATGGGCCCGCTCGTGCGTCAGCGTGCGACCGCGCAACCAGGTCATGAGCGCCGCCCGCCGTTCATCGGCGCTCCTCGGAGCGACGCGGCTGAGCCACCGCGGCGCCGTCGGTCCGGTGCGCGGGCTGGGCGGACTCGCCGGCCGCCCGGCGCAGGCCCCCGGAGGCGTGCCGCTCGGCGAGCAGCGCGGTGCGAAGCGATTCCCGGGCCCGGCTCAGCAGCGCCCGCGCCGCGACGTGCGTGACGCCGAGCGCGGCGGCCAGCTCCGTGCCGGTCAGGCCGTTCACCTCGGCGAGAACCAGGGCGAGTCGCTGCCGGTCCGGGATGCGATCGAGGGCCCGTGCCATCTCGCCGGAGAGCCGTCCCTGCATGGCCGTGTCCTCGGCGGAGGGCGCGGTCCCGCGGCTCTCGCCGGTCCACGGCACGAAGCGGATCACCCGGCGGCGGCGGAGCTCGTCGAGGGCGGTACGGCTGGCGATCTGGAAGAGCCATGCCCTGGCGCGTTCGGGGGACTCGAGCGTGTCGAGCGCGCGGAACGCCTTGACGAACGTCTCCTGCGCCAGATCGGCGGCCAGCTCGTCGTCGCGCACCATTCGCGCCAGGAACCCGTAGATCTCCACATGGTGCTGCGCGAACAGTGCCTCGATGAACGCCTGGTCCGACGTCCGTTCGCCGCTCATCGCGACCACCGATCGCGGGAGCGATAGCTCGATCGATACCACCCGTGCCTCTGCGGACGATGCCTGGGAATCGAAGCCGGCGGCCATGCAGCACCGACCGGTTCGGCGGGCACGGTTCCGTGCCCTGCGGCCATGTGACGGTCGGGGAGTGGTCCCTGTGACGGAGCCGCGCTCAGACGGGCCATTCGACCCGGTCCAGCCCGGCGTGCGAGCGCAGTTCGGCGACGGCCTGCTCGGGACTGACCGGGTTGACCGGCAGGCCGGTCCCCAGCTCCAGGCCGGCGATCTCCCTCAGGCGCGGGTGGATCTCCCAGTGCCAGTGATACGTCTCCTCCACGCGCTGGTGCAGCGGAGACGTGTGCAGCACGAGGTTGTAGGGCGGTCCATCGAGCGCGTCGAGCAGGCGCAGGACCTTGCCGAGGGTCTCGGCCGCGCTCGTCAGCTGAGCGTCCGAGGCGAGCCCGAAATCCGCCTGGTGCTGTCGCGGAACGATCCACAGCTCGAACGGCGAACGCGAGGCGTATGGCGCGAAGGCCACGCCGGCCGAGTCCTCGAACACGAGCCGCTCGCGGGACGCGACCTCGTCGTGGACGAGCCGGCAGTACGGGCACACGCCTTCGCGGATCACGTAGCGGGCAGATCCGCCGAGCTCCTCGCCCACCCGGTGCGGGATCTGCGGCAGGTCGTACAGGTCGAAACAGAGGTGGTTCGTGAGCGCTCCGGCCTCGCGCCCGTGGTTCTCGACCACCTGGACGTATTCCGTGCCGCCGCGCGCGCGTGCGTCGACGATCGTGCGCCGTACGAGCTCCAGCATGCGGATCACGACCTGTTCGGACTCCTCGGCGAGCGTGCCGTGGTGTCCGTGCGGGGCCGCGATCGTGAGCCAGGCGCCGACGTCGGCCACCAGGCCGAGGTTCCCCTGCGCCTCCTCGCGATTCCCGTCGCGCGTGCCCCGCGCGCCGTCCTCGCGCGAGCCGCGTGCCCCTTCGTCTCGCGCGAGCCGCTCCGCCGGAGATCGCTGGCGCTCGCCGTCCCGGCCTCCGCGCTCGCCGTCCCGTCCGGGCCGTTCGTCGCCGGCGACCCGGAACGCGTGCGGCCGCAGCGTGCGGATCCAGGGCTCCGTGTGGCGGGCATCCCCACAGTTCTGGCACTCGCGACCCACGAGCGGCTGGGCCCGGTGGGCGAACCTGCCCGCCTCGTACGCGCGCTCCACCACGACGGCGACCCACCATCCGGTGATGGCATCCCTGCGCAGCTCGAAGACGCCGCCGGCCATGTCCTCAGCCCGTGCCGTTCGGGATATGGCCCGCCATGGACGAGCCGGCCGCGGATGACGCCGCCAGCGGCTCCGTCCGGAGAGGGGCGCCGGGATGGCGCGTCGCGGATTCGAGAAGGGCAGCGAACCGGTCCCCGAACCGGGATGCGGCCTCGGCGACCGACTCGGTGGTGGGCACCCTGCGCTCCGCCGGCCACCCGGCCTCCCTGGCGATGGAGGTGACGCCGATGGACGTGAGGCCGCACGGGTTGATCAGCCCGAAGTCGGCGAGGTCGGTCGTGACGTTGAGCGCGATCCCGTGGTACGTGACGTCCCGTTCGACCCGGACACCGAGGGCGCCGAGCTTGCGGGGGAGGGGCGATTCCGGATCGCACCAGGCGCCGGGGTACTCGTCGCGACGTCCGGCGTCCACCCCGTACGTCGCGGCCGTCTCGATCATCGCGCTCTCGAGCAGGCGGACGAACGGCCGGATCAGGAGCCCGCGGTCCCCGAGCCGGACGATCGGGTATGCCACCAGCTGGCCGGGCCCGTGATAGGTCACCTCGCCCCCGCGCTCGACCCTGATCACCTCGACGCCGATGCCGGCGAGGTAGTCGGACGAGGCGACGACGTGCGCCTCCGTGGCATGGCGGCCCAGGGTGAGCACGCGCGGGTGCTCCAGCATCAGCAGAGTGTCCGGGATCGCGCCGTCCGCGCGCGCGGACGCCAGCGAGTGCTGCAGGTCCCACGCCTCCCGGTATGGGACGTGCCCCAGCCACCGCACGTCGAGTGTCATGTGAGGACGATACCAGCGCACTGGATGCGCCGGGAGCGCGGGTCGGGCGCGTGCGCGGGCTCGTGCACAGCGGCGGGACCGCCGGCCCGCGTCGATTTCCGTCCATATGGCTCTCCTGCGCGCGCGAGTCGCGCCGGATCATCCGTTGGACTTCCTGCAGCATCCGTCCGGGCGCCGGCGACGGCGAACCGGGCGCGGAGCGTTTCGTGATGGCCCTGCCCAGCGCCGTGCGCCAGCCGCTCCTGACAGTTAATCGGCCGCTAGTGTCATTGGCACTCGCCGTTGCCACGCGCGAGACTGGCCCCCGAGAGCGATGACGTCCCCCGCGCAACCGGTGGCCGGCTGCCCGCTTCGCACGGCTCCGGAGTTGGGATGAGGCATTTCGGCGACATTGGGGCCGCGGTCATCGGCAGCGGCTTCATCGGCACGGTCCACGTCGAGGCGCTCCGCCGCATCGGCGTGCGCGTCGTCGGGCTGCTCGAGGCGACGCCGGAGCTGGGAACTCGCCGCGCCGCCGACCTGTCCCTCGCGCGCGCATACGCGAGCCTGTCGGAGCTGCTCGAGGACGACGCCGTCCAGGTCGTCCACGTCACCTCGCCGAACGAGCTCCACGCCCCGCAGGTCAGCCGGATCCTCGCCGCGGGCCGGCATGTCGTCTGCGAGAAGCCGCTGGCTCTGACGTCCCGGGAATCGGCCGGGCTCGTCGAACTGTCCGCCGGCAGCGGTCTCGTGAACGCGGTCAACTTCAACATCCGCTTCTACCCGCTCAACCAGCACGTGGCGGGGTTCGTCGCGCAGGGCGGCGTCGGCGACGTCCGGCTGGTCACGGGGCGCTACTTCCAGGACTGGCTCCTGTTCGATACCGACTGGAACTGGCGCCTCGAAACGGCGCAGGGCGGGGCGCTGCGGGCGGTCGGGGACATCGGATCGCACTGGCTCGACCTCGTGACCCGCCTGGCCGGCCTGCGGATCGACGCGGTGATGGCCGATCTCACGACGTTCATCCCGGTTCGCCACAGGCCCGCGGGTCCCGTGGTCACCTTCTCGACGGAACGTGCCGCCGAGACAGTGCCGGTCGACATCCACACGGAGGACGTCGCCACGATCCTCCTGCGCTTCGAAGGCGGCGCGCGGGGAAGCGTGGCGATCAGCCAGCTGAGTCCGGGCCGCAAGAACAGCCTCACCTACCAGATCGACGGCTCCGCCTCCGCGGTGGCGTGGGATTCGGAGCAGCCCGAACAGCTCTGGATCGGGCACCGCGACCGGCCCAACGAGCTCCTGATCCGCAACCCCGCGCTCATGAACGAGGCAGGACGCGCGGCCGCGCGCCTGCCGGGTGGCCACGTCGAGGGGTTCGGGGACACCTTCGGCGCCGCGTTCGCGGCGATCTACGCCGACGTGCTCGCCGGCGCTCCGTCCCCTGCTCCTGCCTACGCGACCTTCGCCGACGGCCACGAGGAGATGCTCATCGGGGACGCGATCCTGGAGAGCTCGCGCACGGGCCGCTGGGTCGAGGTCGGCCACGCGACCGGGCACGGCCACATCGCTCCGCACATGCAGGGACTGCCGCAATGAAGCTGGGTTTCCTGACCGCGCCCTTTCCCGCCACCCCGCTGATGGAGGTGGCCGACTGGGCCCGCACGAGCGGCTTCGAGGTGCTCGAGATCGCCTGCTGGCCGCGCAGCGGCGGGCCCACCAGGCGTTACGCCGGCACGAGCCACATCGACGTCGCGAACCTGTCGGCCGCCCAGGCCGTCGAGATCCGCGAGGAGCTCGCCGCCAGGGGCCTGGCCATCTCCGGCCTCGGGTATTACCCGAACCCGCTCCATCCCGACCCGGCGCACCGGGCCATGGTCATCGACCACCTCCGCTCGGTCATGGTCGCCGCGAGCCGGATGGGCGTCCCGCTCGTGAACACCTTCCTGGGGGGCGATTCCGCGAAGAACCCCGACGAGAACTGGGAGCAGGCGCTCCTGGTCTGGCCGGACATCGTGCGGTTCGCGCAGGACCAGGGCGTGCGGATCACGATCGAGAACTGTCCCATGCTGTTCTCGTACGACGAGTGGCCGGGCGGCAACAACATCGCCACCTCGCCCCGCATGTGGCGCCGGATCCTGGAGCAGTGGGGCGGCACGATCGGCCTCAACTTCGATCCGTCGCACCTGGTGCTCCAGATGATCGACACGGGACGCTTCCTGCGCGAGTTCGGGTCGCACATCCTCCACTTCCAGGCGAAGGACCTGATGATCGATACCGACGGCCTGTACGAGCGCGGCATCTTCTCCAACGGGATGGGCTGGCAGATCCCCCGCATCCCGGGCCTGGGCGACGTGAACTGGACGGTCGTCTTCTCCGAGCTGTACCGGGCCGGCTATGAGGGCGACTGCATCATCGAGCACGAGGACCGCCGGTTCGAGGGCACGGACGAGAAAGTCAAGCAGGGCTTCCTCATCGCGCGCGACGTGCTGCGTCCGTGGTGCAAGTGAGGTCCGTCGCATGAGCATCGACATCGCCACCCTCACCGAGCGGGACATCGCAAAGACCATCGACCACTCGCTGCTCAGGCCCGAGCTCGACGATGCCTTCATCGAGGCCGGTTGCCGCCTGGCCGCGAAGTACGACGTCGCCTCGGTCTGCTGCCGTCCCGCCGACGTGGCCAGGGCGGTCGAGCTCCTGCGCGGCACGGACGTCGATGTCGGGAGCACGATCGGGTTCCCCCACGGCAACCACCTGACCTCGACCAAGGTCGACGAGGCCCGGCGCGCGCTCGCCGACGGAGCGACCGAGCTCGACATGGTCCTCCAGATCGGCGCCCTCAAGTCGGGCCGCGACGCCGACGTCCAGGCGGACATCGCCGCGGTCGTGGAGGTCGCCCACGCGGCCGGTGCGATCGTCAAGGTGATCTTCGAGAACGCGTACCTGACCGACGACGAGAAGGTTCGGGCCTGCCACCTGTCGGAGGCGGCGGGCGCGGACTTCGTGAAGACGTCGACGGGATTTGCGCCGGGCGGGGCAACGCACGACGACCTCCGCCTCATGCGCGCCAACACCTCGCCCCACGTCCGGATCAAGGCCGCCGGCGGTGTCCGCACGCTGGACGCGCTCCTCGCCGTGATGGAGCTGGGGGTCACGCGGATCGGCGCCACCGCGACCGAGACGATCATCGAGGACTTCCGCGCGCGCAAGGCCGGCCTCGGGGCCGGTCCGGCGCCGGTCGCCCCGCACGGGAGCGATGAGTGACGGCCTCGTGGCGGGTCGCCGTGTGGCGGCCCGAGCTCACCGGTACGGACGGGAGGCGGTCACGGAGGACCGCGCGGCCCGCCGGCAGTCGCCCAGAGGCGGGAGGTGATACGCGAAGGAGGCATTGACCGCAGGAGCGAGCGACTGCTCAACCGGTGGTCCGGGGGGAGATGGCAGGCAACGCAGGAGGGATACAGGTTCATGAAACGAGATCAAGTGGTGCGCAGGCTGGCCGCGTTCGTCGCGGTGGCCTCCATCGTCGGAGCGTGCTCGTCCGCCGCGACAACGGCCCCGTCGGCCGCTGCTCCGGCGTCGGCGGCTGCTCCGGCGTCGGCGGCGGCGCTCTCGGCGGGCAGCTACAAGATCGGCTATTCGAACGGTCAGGCCGTCGGCAACGGCTTCCGCGAGGAGCAGGTCTGTACCGCGAAGGCCCAGTGGGCCGCGGTCGGCGGCAGCTCGTCCGCTCTCACCATCATCCACCGCAACACCGACGCCGCGGGCCAGGCTTCCGACATCCGCAGCCTGATCGCGAAGGGCGTCAACGCCATCGTCTTCAACCCGAATGACGCAAGCTCCCTCAACCCGGCACTCGCCGAGGCGCATGCGGCCGGGATCGTGACGGTGTCCGTCGACCAGTACGTCACGGATCCGAACACCTGGAACCTGTACAACAACCAGGTCATGTACGCGGAGCTCGGCGCCAAGTGGCTGTTCGACCAGCTCGGCGGCAAGGGCACCGTCTGGTACACGCGCGGCGCGGCAGGCGCCTCCGCGGACTCCGACCGCGACAAGGGATTCAAGGAAGTCCTCAAGCAGTACCCGGGCATCAAGCTCGTCCCGACCGACCAGGGCGTGTTCACCGGCTGGGATCCGGCCAAGACCACGCAGCTGGCCAACGACTTCATCCAGAGCGGGCAGTACGACAAGATCGACGGCATCTGGGCATCCGGCATGGGCACCCAGATCGTCGACGCGATCAAGGCCGCCAACAAGAAGTTCGTGCCGATCGCGGACGCGGACATCGGCGGCTTCGTCAAGCAGCTCCTCGACCCGACCAACTATCCGGGCCTCGTCGGTGCGGCCGTGACCAACACGGCGTCCGTCGGCGGTGCCGGCATCACCGTCGCGCTCAAGCTCCTCGACAAGCAGCCGGTGCAGGCCGATCCGAATGCCGGCCGGCCCAACACCGTCCTGCTCACGCCCCAGATCCTGGACAACACGACCCAGGCGGGCAAGGATGCCCTGAAGGCGTGGATCTCGGTACCGGGGATGGATCCGCTGTGGCCGCTCAGCCTGTCGATCCCGGGCTGGACCACGTACGATCCGAACACGGTTCCCGCGAGCTGCAAGGGCAGCTGACCTCACTCGAGGTTCGACGCAGGGAGGGATGCCGGCCCGGCCGGCATCCCTCCTTCCTCCAGGTCGATCTCCCAAGAGGAGCCATGACGATCGTCACCACCGACCTCGTGCTCGAGGCGACGGGAATCTCGAAGACGTACGGCGCCGTGGTGGCGCTGAGGTCCGCGTCGCTGGCCGTACGCCCGGGCGAGGTGCACGCGCTGATGGGCGCCAACGGCGCCGGCAAGAGCACGCTGGTCAAGATCCTGACCGGCGCGGTGCATCCGGACGCGGGCCGGATCGCCGTACGCGGACGCGAGCGGACCGTCCACTCGCCGGGCGAGGCGCGTCGCGGCGGACTGGTGTCCGTCTACCAGGACCCGGCCATCATCCCCGACCTCGACATCCGGGCGAACCTGCGCCTGACCGAGACGCCGCTCGAGCCCTTCCGGCACTGGCTCGCGGAGTTCGGCCTCGAGGATCTCGACCTGTCGAGCCTGGCGCGGCGACTGCCGCTGGCCTCGCTCCGGATCATCGACCTTGCCCGGGCCCTGGCGATCGACCCCGATGTGCTCATGCTCGACGAGATGACCGCCGCGCTGCCCGCGAACCTGACGGAGCGCGTGCTCGGCGTGGTGGGCAACATGCGCGGGGGTGAGCGCTCCGTGGTGTTCATCTCCCATCGACTGAGCGAGATCGGATCCGTCTGCGACCGCGCCACCGTGCTGCGCGAGGGCGAGACGGTCGGCGTGGTCGACGTGACGCCCGGATCCGAGGAGCGGATCGTCGACCTCATGCTCGGCGAGATCGTCGACCAGGCGATCCCGGCGACCGAGCGCACAGCGCGCCGGGCCACCAACGGCGCGCCCGCGCGCCTCTCCGTGCAGGGGCTCGGCATGGGCACCAGGCTCCGCGACATCTCGTTCGACCTCCACCCCGGCGAGGTGCTCGGAGTGGTGGCCCTCGAAGGGCAGGGCCAGGACGAGCTGTTCCAGATCGTGGCCGGCGCGAAGCGACCGACCCAGGGACAGATCGTCGTCGATGGCACCGGCGTCTCGTTCCGCCACCCGGCGGACGCGATCCGTGCCGGACTGGTCTACGTCGCCGCCGACCGGGCGGAGGCGCTCCTCATGCAACGATCCGTGCGGGAGAACATCGCGCTTCCGTTCACCGCGCGCCTCGGCCGGTGGGGGCTGATCGATCTGCACCGTGAACGCCGCAAGGTGGACGAAGCCGTCGCACGCCTGCAGATCGATGCCCGCGCGGGGAACGAGGTCCGCCGGCTCTCCGGTGGCAACCAGCAGAAGGTGACCATCGCGCGCTGGGTCGCCGGCGGCGTGCGGACGATGCTGTGCTTCGACCCGACGCGCGGGATCGACATCCGGACGAAGCAGCAGATCTACGTGCTGCTGCGCGAGCTGGCGGAGGCGGGCGCGGCGGTCCTCCTCTACACGTCCGAGCTCAAGGAGGTGCAGCTCGTGTGCGACCGGGCGATCGTGATCTTCGGCGGCCAGGTCGTCGCGGAGATCGATCGCGCCGACGCGGACGAAGCCGCCCTCCTTCGCGCCGCCTATCACCTCCAGTCCGGCGCCGCGCTGCCGGAGGAGATGGTCGCCTCGGCCACGGAATCACCGAGCGGCGAGCCGGCGGCGGACGCGGCCCGGCAGCCGGAGGTTCCCGCATGACCGCGCTGGCCGTCACGTCGGAACGGCGGACGCTCGACCTCGCCGCGTGGGCCCGGCGCAACGCGTGGACACTCGGACTCGTCGGCCTGCTCGTCCTGCTGTTCGCGTTCACCAAGCTCATCCAGCCGAACTACGGTGCCTTCGCGATCCAGGGTCTCGGGATCTCGATCATGCCGCTCGCGTTCGCGGCGGTCGCGCAGGCCATCGTGGTGATCGCCGGCGGGATCGACCTGTCGATCGGCTCGATGATGGCATTCACGAGCGTGGTCGCGGCGACCCTGATGGAGGGTCAGGGTGACGCCTTCGGGGTCGCCGTGGTGGCCGGCGTGCTGCTCCTCGGCATAGCGCTGGGCGCGATCAACGGGACCCTCGTGGTCACCACGCACGTCCCGGACATCATCGTGACCCTGGCGACATCGTTCGTATGGGCGGGGTTCGCCCTGCTCGTCCGGGCCGCCCCGGGGGGCGGTGCGTCGTCCTGGCTGATGAGCCTCACGGCCGGCCCGCTGTTCGGGGTCGAGTGGCTCCAGTGGCTGGCGAAGGCGTTCGTCGTCCTCATCGTGATCGTCGCGCTCGTGTGGATCCCCCTGTCCCGATCGCGCCTCGGCGTCTCGCTCTACGCCGTCGGCAGCGACCAGCTGGCCGCCTTCCGGAGCGGCGTGGCGATCGGCCGGACCAAGGTCATCGCGTACGCGCTGGCCGGGCTCTTCGGCGCGGTTGCCGGCCTGTCGCTCACGGCGAGCACGGGCATCGGGACGCCGGTGCCCGGCCCGTATACGCTCCAGAGCGTGGCGGCCGTCGTTCTCGGCGGAGTCAGCCTCGCCGGAGGTCGCGGCGGCGTGTTCGGCCCGATCGTCGGGGTCATCGTGCTCCAGCTCATCCAGAACGACACGACGTTCCTCGGCATCGACCCGAACTACGCGCTCGTCGTGCAGGGCGTCATCCTCGTCGGCGTGCTGATCCTCGGAAGCGCGCTCGAGAGCCGGAGGGCGAGCTGATGACCGTGGCAGCGGCGAGCGGCCGCACGTCGGTCGCCGCGGCATGGCGGACCACCCTCCGGGACCGCCCGATCATCCCGCTAATCGGACTCCTTGCCATCCTCGTCCTCGCCATCGACGTCGCCGACCCCGGCATCGTCACCCCGGGGTGGGCAGGCGTCATCGCGCGTGCCGCCATTCCGCTCGCGATCCTGGCCGGCTGCCAGACCCTGACGATGCTGACGGGGGGCATCGACCTGTCCGTGGCCTCGATCGCGTCGATGGCCGGCTTCGTCACGGCGACGCTGCTCCACAGCCCCGGCGGTGTCGCACAGGGCATCGTGGTGGTGCTCGTGGCGGCCGCCCTGGTCGGCCTGGTCAACGGCATCGGCATCGGCGTCTTCAGGGTCCATCCTCTGATCACGACCCTCGGCATGAGCTTCGTGGTTCTCGGCCTGTCGAACGTCTGGCAACTGCAGATGGTGCAGACCGGGTCCGGGGTGCCCCCGGTGCTCCGCACCGTCGGGAGCGCCACGTTTGCCGACGTCATTCCCTACAGCCTGATCGTCTTCGTGCCCCTCGCGGCGGTCATCATGATCGGGCTGCGGCGGACCGGCTACGGCCGCCTGCTGTACGCGATCGGGGACAACCCGGCTGCGGCACGGCTGTCCGGCGTCCGCTCGTGGCAGGTACTGATCGTCCTCTACGTGATCTCGGCGGTCATGGCGGCCATCGCCGGGCTGCTGATCTCCGGCCTGTCGAACACGGCCAGCGTGTCGCTCGTGGACTCATCCCTGCTGCCATCCGTCGCGGCGGCGGTCATCGGCGGCACGTCGATCTTCGGTGGCCGGGGCGGCTTCGGCGGCACCATGGTCGGGGCGCTGATCCTCACCGTCCTCTCTGCGCTGCTCACGGTGCTCGGGATGCCCGAGGCGACCAACCAGGTGGTCTTCGGGGCGATCATCGTGGTGGTCGCGGCGGCCTACACGAGGGTGACGTCGGAAGCGTGAGCCGCGCGGCGACTGGAGGCGATCAGTACCCCACGGACGGCATGAAGGCGCCGGCCGGCTCCTGGTAGATGCCGATCGTCATCATGTTGACGACGAAGAAGACGCGCAGCCCGTGCGCCAGGCACCAGCGGAAGAGCTGCGCGTTCGCCAGCGGCACCAGGAAGCCCGGTGTGCCGAAGCTCTCCGCCGCGCCGATGAGCGCCTGCAGGTCGTCGGTGGTCTCGGCGACGGAGTGCGCGAAGTAGGTGATGCCGGTCGTGTAGCCCGTGATGCGCCCCAGCCGCTCGACGACGCGCGCGGTGCCGTCGGCGATCGCCTCGCGCACCTCGCCGGCGCGATCATGCCCGTGCACGCGGACGCACAGCCGGCTGCACGTGGATTCGTCGGCCGGGGTCGCCGGGCGCACGACGTAGCCGGGCAGCGTGATCCCGAGGGGTTCCCCGTGCATCGCGGCAAACGAGCCGCGCACGTCGAAGCCGAGTTTCGCGTACAGGCTCAGCGACCGGTTGTGGTAGGCGATCTGGATGAGCCGGACGCCCGGAGCGCGTCGCTCGACGGCCCGGTCGAGCACGACGGACATGAGGGCGCGCCCGACGCTGTGGTCCTGGACGGCGGGATCGACGCTGATCGGGCCGAGCCCGGAGATGGTGGACCGTTCGTCGAGGAAGTTGCTGCCCAGGATGCGGCCGCCGGCCTCTGCCACGACGCCGTAGATCTGCGGATGCTCGATCAGGTGCCGGATGGGCTCCGCCGCAGCCGCGACGTTCGGGAAGTCCGGCGGAAACCCGTGGCGGGCCGCGAGCGTGGCGAACGCCTCGTAGCAGATCCGGCCGCTCTCCCGCCAGTCGTCGGGGACCGCCTCGCGAACAATGATGTCCATCCCGTCACCTCGCTGCGTGCCCGTACGGTTCGGGAGTCGCCGCCCTGGCCAGCGGCCGGCCGTCGAATGACCCGTGCCCGCGGCCGGCGGCCACCCGTCAGCCCAGCACCCTGTCGAGATATGCGTCGTCGAGGATGCCGCTCCGGAGCCCTGCGCGGTAGCAGTCGATCGTGCGCCGGACCCCCTCCTCGAGGGGCGTCTCCTCGTACGCTCCCAGGGCCTCGACCATCGGTCTGCCGTCGAAGGCCTCGGGCAGGGAGAGCACCCCATCCTCGGCCGTGATCGTGCCGCGGGATCCCGGCTCGTATTCCCCGATGTGCTCGACGATCTCGTCGACGCCGTGCGTGCTTCCGCCGATGTTGAAGACGGCCGCGCCCTCGAACGGCGCCCTGGCCGCGCGCAGGAACGCCTTGGCCGCGTCGTCCACGTACTGGAACTGGTAACGGCCGCCGAAGCCGACGTGGTACGGGCGTCCCGCGGCCGCGGCGATCATGGCCAGCGTGGGCTTGGAGGTCATGCCGCGGTCGCGGCCCGGGCCGTAGACGGTGTGCGGGCGGAGCCCGATGCTCGAGATCCCGTCGTTCCGCCAGTAGACGCCGGCCCCCTGTTCGTTCGCGATCTTGTAGACCCCGTAGTGCGAGGTCGGCCAGAACGGAGCGTCCGGGGCCAGTGTCGCCTCCGGGTACCGGTCCCGCGGGCCGTAGACCGCCGCGCTGCTCGCGTAGACCACCCGCCCGATGCCGAGGCGCTTCGCCAGCTCGAACATCGTGACGGTCCCCACGACGTTCACGATGGCGCCCCTGGCCGGATCCGCGGCGCAGAACGGGAGCTGCAGGCCCGCCAGGTGGACGATCCGGTCGATCCCGTGCCGGCGCGACGCCGACTCGAGAGCCGCGATGTCGGTGATGTCGGCGGTCACGAACGTGATCCTGTCGAACTCCGGACCGGTGAGGATCAGCCTGAGGTTCCGGAAGTTCCGTCCCGCGGTCAGGACGACGACGGGCACCCCGTCCTGCAGCAGGTTCCTGACGACCCAGGAGCCGATGCAACCGGTCCCGCCGGTCACGAGCACGTGTTCGTCGCCCATCTGCCGCCTCCCGATGTCCTGCCGCCCTCCAGTGCCGATGGGTCAGCCGACGACCTCGTACCCCTGGATCTCCATGCCCGCGTGGAGCGCCTGCAGCGCCGGCTGCAGCGACACGTGGACGGTCGACGTCCGCCATCCCGCGGCGCTCGCACCGTCCAGGAAGCGGAACGACAGCTGGTAGCGGGTGGCGGACTCCGCCTCTCGAAGAAGCTCGAACCTGACGAACCCCGGCGACTGCGCCATCGCCGGCCCGTACTCGTCGGCGATGAACCGCTCGAAGTCGGCGGTCCTGTCGGGATGGACGGCGAACGTGATGTGTCGTTCGATCACGTGGGAGCCTCCGTGCTCGATGGCGCTGGGGGAGGGCGTTGGCGATGGCGGAATCCCGCGCGAGGCCGGACGCGCCGCCGGGACAAATGGTCTTACCAGTTGACCACTATACCAGCGAGACACTAGGATGGCAGCGACGAACGCCACCAGGAGCCCGACACCCCGATGCCGAGAGAACCGCGCTCCGCCGCCCCTGACGGCGTCGCCACCGGAGGCGCCGGGGACGGCCGCTTCACGGTGATTCCCCGCAGCACGCTTCCCGAGGAGGTCGCGAACCGGCTGCTCGCGCTGATCGGCGAACAGCACCTCGGGCCGGGCAGCAGGCTCCCCGCCGAACGCAACCTGGCGGAGATGATGGACGTCAGCCGCCCCGTCGTGCGGGAGGCGCTCAGGGCGCTGGCGCTCATGCGGGTCGTCGACATCCGCCAGGGCGCCGGGACGTTCGTCACGTCGCTCGAACCCAGGCAGCTGATCGCGCACCTCGACTTCGCGTTCGCCAAGGACAGCGTCGCGCTCGCACAGCTGCTCGAGGCCCGGCGCGTCGTCGAGGCCGGGAACGCGCGCCTGGCGGCGACCCGCATCACGGACGGCGAGATCGCCGCGCTCGACGACCTGGTGGCGTCGCTGGCCGGCTCGATCGACGATGCCGAGAGGTTCGGCGAGCTGGACATCGCCCTGCACGAGGCGGTCTGCGCCGCGGCCGGCAACTTCCTGCTCTCGCAGTTCATGAGCATCGTCAGCACGCTCGGCAAGGCCAGCCGTGAACGAACGGGCGGCCTCCGCCGGGTCCGCCAGGCCTCCCTGCAGGATCACAGGCGCATCGTCGACGCGCTTCGCGCGCACGACCCGAACGCCGCGGAACGCGCGATGCTCGACCACCTCGATCACGTCGAGCAGGGCCTGCGACCTGACGCTGCCGCCCAGGGAAACGGCCGGTGAACATCAGGGGCACGCATACCCTGCGCGCTCGCCGGGAGGACGTGTTCGCCGCGATCTGCGACCCGGACGCGCTCCTCGCGGTCATCCCCGGCTGCCGCGACATCGAGCAGGTCGGCGACGCGGAGTACCGGGGACGGATCTCGCTCAGGCTGCCCGGCGTGGTCGGGACGTACCGGACCGTGGTCCGCCTGGTCGATTCCGACCCGCCCGCCCGTGGCGAGCTCGAGGGCGAGCTGGAGGGCTCGCTCGGCACCATCCGTGGCTCGGCCACGTTCCGGCTCACGGACGCGGGCGAGGGAACGAGGATCGACTACGAGGGCCGGGCCGTCATCGGCGGACCGCTCGCCCGGTTCGACTCGCGCTTCGTCGAGGGGCTGGCGGGCTCCCTCATCGACCAGGGACTGCGAAACATGGACTCGCGGCTGTCGGGTGGCCGTCCGGTCGCCCCCGAGAGCCAGGACGACCGACCCACGAGGGAGATTCGAGCGTGACCGTCAGGAGCTACTACCTGCCCCGCTCCCTGCCGGAGGCACTCGGCCTGCTGGCGGCGCGTGGCCCCGAGCTGCTGGTGCTGGCGGGTGGAACCGTCGCGATGCCGCTCATCAACGAAGGCATCTCGCTGCCCGAGGAGGTGATGGGCCTGCGCCTGGCCGGCCTCGACCGGCTCGACCGGGAGGGGGACGTCCTGCGCATCGGCGCCACGGCGACCCTGACGCAGCTGCTGAACCAGGACGCGATCCCCGTGCTCCGCGAAGCCGCCCGCAACACGGCCAGCTGGTCCGTCCGCAACATGGCCACGGTGGGCGGCAACCTGTTCACGCCACCACCCGGTGGCGACGTGGCGGTGGCCCTGCTCGCGCTGGACGCCGAGGTGGTCCTGGCCGGCGCCGGGGGACAGCGCGTCGTCCCGATCGCCGAGTTCTACACGGGGTTCATGACCAACCGGTCGGCCCGGACGAGCTGCTCGTCGAGCTCCGCGTGCCCGTTCGCGACGACGGGACCGCGTACCTCAAGCTCGGCCGCAAGCACGCCAGCACCCCGTCCGTTGTGACCGTGGCCGTCCGCGTCGCGTGGCACGAGCAGCGGGTCTCCGAGGCCCGCGTCGCGCTGGGAGCCGTCGGGCCGCATCCCGTCCGCGCCGCGGGGGCCGAGCGGCTCCTGGTCGGCAGCGGCCTGGAACCGGACGTGATCGAGGCGGCCGCGGCGTCGGCGGCACGGGAGAGCCGGCCGTTCACCGACGGCATCGCCACCGACTGGTACCGGCGCAGGATGGCCGGGCTCTTCGTGCGTCGCGCACTCGAGCAGCTGGCGCCCCGCGCCCGCGGAGAGGGTCGGTAGCATGGCATCCACGATCGTCACGTTCGAGTTCGGCGACCGCGAGGTCGAGGTCATGGTGAAGCCCATGGCCACCCTCCAGTCCGTGCTGCGGAACCAGCTCGGCTTCACGGCCACCAAGGAGGGCTGCCGCCAGGGCGGATGCGGCAGCTGCACGGTGCTGGTGGACGGCGAGCCGATGCTGTCGTGCCTGCTCCCCGTCGAGGACGTCGCGGGCAGGCGGGTCACGACGCTCGAGAGCATCACGCCGCCCGAGGGCCTGCATCCGATCCAGCAGGCGTTCCTCGACGCGCACGCCCTGCAGTGCGGGTACTGCACGCCGGGCATGGTCATGGTGGCGAAGGCGCTGCTCGACCACGACCCGGACCCGACCGACGACGACATCCGGCAGGCACTCGCGGGCAACATCTGCCGGTGCACCGGCTACCAGCCCATCGTCGTGGCCGTCCACCGGGCGGCCGGGGCCATGAACGGGTCGGGGGTCACGGCCGGCGAAGGGCCGGCGGGCGAGATGCTCGCGAGTGCCTCGGGGGAGGCTGCACGATGAGCGACACGCTCAACGTCGTCGGCCGGTCGGTTCCCCGCAGCGACGGCGTCGGCCATGTCACGGGCCGGACCCAGTACACGGCCGACCGCACGTTCCCGGGCATGCTGCACCTGAAGATGGTGCGCAGCCCGCTGCACCACGCCCGGATCCTGGGCGTGGACCTCTCGGAGGCCGAGCGAGTCCCCGGCTTCGTCCGCGCCCTGACCTGGAGGGACGTTCCCCACAACCTCTACACGATCCTCACGCTCATCGGGGTCGAGCCCGAAGAGGAGTACGTGCTGGCCGAGGACCGCGTCCGCTTCAAGGGGGAGGCGATCGTGGCGATCCTCGCCGAGACGGAGGCGGCCGCCGTCGAGGCCGTCTCGAAGGTCCGGCTCGACCTCGAGGAGCTCCCCGCCGTGTTCGACGTCGAGGAGGCCCTGAAGCCCGGCGCTCCGATCGTCACCAACTGGGGCAACAACACGTTCATGTACGAGGGGCACCCGTGCCGTCGCGTGCGGTTCGGGGACGTCGAGAAGGCGTTCGAGCTCGCCGACTACATCGTCGAAGGCGTGTACAACACCAGCCCCATCGAGCAGGCGCCGATGGAGACGACCGGGTGCATCGCCGTGCCGGAGGCCAACGGCCGGTACACCGTCTACACGAACACCCAGGCGCTCTACTTCAGCCTCGACAACACCTCCATCATCCTGCAGGTCCCCGGGAAGCAGCTCCATTTCGTGGGGGGCACGGTCGGGGGAGGCTTCGGCGGCAAGGTCGACGTCATCGTCGAGCCGATCGCAACGCTGGCCGCCATGAAGACGAATCGCCCGGTCCGCTTCGTCTACAGCCGCTCCGAGGAGATGCAGGTGTCGTCCACCAGGAGCGCCTGGCGCATCTACATCAAGGACGGCGTCTCCCGGGACGGCCACATCATCGCCCGCAAGGTCACCAGCTACGCCGACTCCGGCGCGTACAGCCGCCAGACCCCCTACGCGCTCACCAAGCACGCCGCGAACGCCGCCGGCCCGTACGCGATTCCCAACGTCTCGATCGACGCCTACTGCGTCTACACGAACCGCCAGCCGAGCAGCGCGATGCGCGGCTTCGGGGTCACGATGGGTTCGTTTGCGCTCGAGGTGCAGATGGACCGGATCGCCGAGCGGGTGGGCGTGGATCCCTGGACGATCCGCTTCATCAACGCCTACCACAACGGCGACGTGAAGCCGCACGGGAAGCTCGCCGAGGACGCCACGCTGATCGAGACGATGCAGGCGGCCGCGACACTCGTGGGGCACGAGCTGCCGGACGAGTTCCGGTCGATGACGTCGGCGCCGCGTGACCCGGGCCGGGACGGAGGCGACAGGTGATGGCCAGGCTGCGCGGGACGGGCATCGCGGCCGTCAACTACCCGACCGGCATGAACCTCGGCGGCGACCCGTCGCAGGCGCTGGTGCACGCCACGACGAGTGGGTCGTTCGTCGTGTCGCTCTCCAGCACCGACCTCGGCCAGGGGCTGAAGACGGTCATCGGCCAGATCGCCGCGGAGACCCTGGGCGTCGAGTTCGACGAGATCGTGATCGACACGGCCGACACGGACACGGGCCCCCACTGCATGGGGACCTTCGCGAGCCGGGCCACGCACCGCGTCGGCAACGCCGTCATCGCGGCCGCCACCGAGGCTCGCCGGGCGCTGCTCGAGGTGGCCGCGGAGGAGCTCGAGGCGTCGGTGGACGACATCGAGATGGACGGGCACGGGAACCTGCTGGTCAGGGGCGTCCCGTCGCGGTCGGTCAGGATCGCCGACATCGCGACGCTCGCGCAGTTCACGTACGGCAGGACGATCGCCGGGCGCGGGGCATACATGAAGCCGAAGAGCGCGGTGGACCCGGAGACCGGTGCAATGGATCCCGACTCGACCGAGGCCCACGCCTGCACGGTCGCCGAAGTCGAGGTCGACACGGAGACGGGCGAGGTCGCGGTCCTGAGCATCCGCAGCGCGTACGAGGTTGGGCGCCAGGTCAACCCCGCTCTCGTGCAGGGCCAGATCGTCGGCGGCGCGTGGATGGGCATGTCGCATGCTCTGTACGAGACGACCGCGCCGTACTACCCCGCCGTCGAGCACAATCCGAGCACCTTCAGCGAATACCTGATGCCCGGGACGCTGGAGATGCCGGAGATCGAGTGCGTCGTCCTCGAGGTCCCGTCGTCGAACGGGCCGTACGGCGTCAAGGGCCTCGGCGAGATGACCGCCAACTCGCCCATCCCGGCCATCGTCAACGCGATCTACCACGCCACCGGCGTGCGGATCGACGATCTGCCGGTCACGCCCGAGAAGATCCTGCGCGGCCTGGAGGCGCTCGCGGCGACGGCCGGTTGATCCGACCATTCCCGGCATGCCGCGCGCCCCGGCGCCCGGCTCCGCGCCCCGGCAGCATGTAGCTCGCAAGGAACATGGAGATCGCGATGGGACAGATCACGACCTGGGATGAGTTCCCGACCGTCGAGTACGTGCCCGGCGTGTTCCGCCAGGCGGTCTCGGGCGAGAAGGCGATGCTCACGCGCATCGTCTACCGGGGAGGCGTGGTCATCCCCGAGCACAGTCACGAGGCCGAGCAGATCATGCTCGTCGAGCGCGGACGGCTGTGGGCCCGGGTCGGTGACGAGGAGGCCGAAGTCGGCCCCGGCTCGCTCCTGGTCATTCCCTCGAACCACGTCCACGCGTTCCGCCAGCTGACCGACGAGGACGTCGTCTTCTACGAGTGCTTCGCGCCCATCCGGCTCGAGTACCTGGTCGGCTTCAAGGGCCCCGACCCGTCGCTGGCGATGATGAAGAAGGGCCTCGCCAGGGGATAGCCGGCGCTCGATCGAGGGCTACTTCGCCGACGGGCTCGCCGCGGATGCGGCGACGCAGCAGACCCTGCGAGGTCTTCCTCGAGCCCTGACGATGGCCGCGCTGCGCGGTCAGGCGCGGCGCGACTCGTGCGTGCCCGACGCGGGCGCCTCGCGCAGTACCTCGATCAGGAACGCGGCGGCCGCCACGGCCGCGCGCAGCCGGCCGTGAGAGCCGTGCTGGAAGAGGCGGAGCTCGAGCCGCCGGCTCCAGTCGTCGGCCGGCGCCACGACGGCCACTTCCACGGAGGTTGCGGGCGGGCCCGCCTGGGCGACGAGGGCGAGTCCCACCGCGGCGCCGCTCTCCCGCGCCACCCGGGCCGCAGCGCCCTCGAGTCCCGCCTTCAGGGCGGTCGAGTGTCCGTCCTCGGCCAGCGCGACGGCCTCGACCAGGCCGGCGACGTCGGCGAGCAGCAGGCCGAGCTGGCCGCCGGTGCCGGACTCGATCGTCGCGAGGTTCGCCTTCGACGTCTCCAGGGCCGCGGTCACGAGCTCGGCCCAGCTCGTGCGGCCCTCCGCCCACACGTGGCCGGGCAGCGCCTCGCGGATGCGGGCGACGGCGGCCTCGACGATCTCCGGTGCCGCGACCTGCCGTCCGTCCGAATCGACCTCGTCCACGGCGGAGACGCGGATGTCCAGCCAGTCGGCGCCCGCGTACGTCGCCACGACGGGATTGGCGCGCCGCAGCCACGCGTCTCCCAGCCGATCCACGACCATCGATTTGCCGATGCCGTACGTGCGCAGGTTCCGCACGACGCGCCCGTCCCCGAGCCCGCGGTCGCGCAGCCTGGGCAGCACCCATTCCTGCCACATGGGCCGCATCTCCCGCGGCGGACCGGGCAGGAGGATCGCGACCCTCCCGTCCGGGGCATCCACCCACCAGCCCGGTGCCGTGCCGTTGGCGTTCGGGATCGACGTGGCGGACGGGATGAGCCAGGCCTGCTTCAGGTTCACCGCCAGGAGGCTGCTGCCGCGCCGCTCGAACATGGTCCGCAGCCACGCCTCGAGCGCGGGATCCACGACCGGCGTCTCGCCCAGCGCGGCCGCGAACGCCTCGCGCGTGAGGTCATCGGGCGTCGGGCCGAGGCCCCCGGTCGAGACCACGAGATCGACGGCGTCAAGGGCCTCGCGCACGTGGGCGGTGACCGACTCCAGGTCGTCCGGAAGCGCCGCGATGCGGCGGATGCTCACGCCGGCCGAGGACAGCGAGGCGGCCAGTTCGCCCCCGTTCGTGTCCCGCGTCTCGCCGGTGGTCAGCTCGGTACCGACGGCGAGCAGCTCGGCCGTGCGGATGGGCCTGTCGGAGGCGGGTCGGGACCGTGTCACGCGGGCAGGGTATCGCGTCCGCTCCGAGGCGGCGCGGCTGCGGGCGACGGGCCGGCGACGAACCCGGTCGCGACTACGGGCGCGACGCCCCTGCGGGCGACCGGCGACCGGCGACCGACGAACTCGGTCGCGATTACGCGCGCGACGCGGCCGCCTCGTCCGAACGGCGCCTGCCGGCGAGGCGGATCAGGTCTTCGTGGAGCTCGAACCAGACCCCGTGGTAGCTGTCCACGAGCGGAGACGCGACGAACCGCCGATCGCCGCCCTGCGCGAGATCCAGGGCCAGCTGCAGTCGCCGGCGGTATGCGGCGAGCCGCGCGAGCCTTGCCGACAGCGGCGCAAGCCACGCGTCCGTGTCGGCGTGGAGGCTCGCCAGCCGCTCGAGGACTCCAGCGTCGTACCGGCCGTCGGCATGATCGTTGAAGACCTGCTCACCGTGCACCTCGCGCAGCTGCCATGCCGTGACCGTGTCCTTCATGCGCCGGTCGAGCTCGAGGAACCTGTCGAGGGCCGCGACGCAGGCGGCCTCACCACCCGCCCCATCGCGATCCGCAGTGAACAGGCCGAGCGCGTGAAGCTTGCCGGGACCCGTCAGCCGGATCCCGGCCGGGGCCGCCTCCACGATGCCGGCAGCGACGAGGTCGTCGACCATCGGACCGACGTGCTCCGTCTGCGTGCCGAACGCGAGGGCGAGCGATTCCCGCGTGGCGTGTCCCTTGACCAGCAGGGCACGCGCCAGCAGGTCGGGGTCGATCGCCGGGCCGGACGGGCCGGTGGCCGGATGGGCACTCATCGCATCGTCCGCGGCGACGGCCGTGGAACGGGGCCCGGCGACGGCTACGCGGCCGAGAGCGTCGTCGGACGCGGCGGCGTCCGCGCCGGCGGCGCCCGCGCCGGCGGCACCCGCGGCCTCCGACCCGCCCACCGCGATGCCGAGCTCCGCGGCCCATGCCAGCAGGACCTCGGCCTCCGGGGCGATCGCGCGGCTGCTCGCGACTTCCCCCGCGAAGACCTCGCCGGTGCTTCCGTCGACCGTGATGACCTCGCCGGCAGCGAGCGCCCGGCCGCCGATGACGACACGGTCGTCCCCGACCTCGACGCCGGCTGCCCCGACCACCGCGGGGATGCCCCAGCCGCGCGCGACCACCGCCGCGTGGCTCGCGAGCCCGCCGCGTGCGGTGAGGATGCCGGCGGCCCTGGCCATGCCGTGGACGTCCTCGGGCGACGTCTCGGAGCGGACGAGGATCACGGAGCGACCGGCCCCGGCCGCGACCTCGGCGGCATCCGGCGACGTCACGATCTGCCCGCTCGCCGTCCCGGGCGACGCCGGCAGGCCCACGGTCAGGGGAGCCGGGCGGTCGTCGCGGCGGATGTCCACGAGGGGCGGGCGCGCGAGATGGGCCGACACTCGTCGGACCGCCTCCGCCCGGCCGAGCGGGAACTCCGGATCGTTCGCCATGTCGAGCGCGATCCGCACCGCGGCCCGCGGGCTCCGCTTGCCGACGCGGACCTGGAGCATCCAGAGTCGTCCGTTCTCGATCGTGAACTCGATGTCGCACAGGTCCGCGTAATGGCGCTCGAGCAGCGCCGCGTACTCCCGCAGCTGCCGAGCGACATCCGGCAGCCGCTCGTCGAGCGCGCCGACCGGCTGCGTCCTGTGCGTCCCGGCAACGACGTCCTCGCCCTGGGCGTCGAACATGACGTCGCCGTAGAGGACGGGCTCGCCGGACGCCGGGTTCCTGGTGAAGAGCACGCCGGTCCCGGAGCCGGGTCCCCGGTTGCCGAAGACCATGGCCTGGACCGTGACGGCCGTTCCGAGGTCGTCGGGGATCCCCTCGTGCTCCCTGTAGGCACGTGCCCGGTCGCTGTTCCAGGACCTGAATACCGCCTCGATCGCCGCCCTGAGCTGCAGCCAGGGGTCCTCGGGCGGGGCCGCACCGACGATCGAGCGGAACATCTCGACGAAGCGCCGGCGGCAATCGGCCGCGAACCCGGCGTCGCCGGACGCCGCGCCCAGGCCGGCGACGGTGGCGTCGTCGAGGCCGAGGTTCAGGATCGTGTCCATCATCCCGGGCATGGAGACGGGCGCGCCGGATCGGACGCTGACCAGGAGCGGGTCGGCCGGGTCGCCGAACCGGCGCCCGACCACCGCCTCGACCCGAGCCATGTGGGCGCGTACTTCGGCATCGAGGCCGTCCGGCCAGCCCCCCGCCAGGTAGGCGTTGCACGTCGCCGTGGTCAGCACGAAGCCGGGCGGCACAGGCAGGCCGAGCCGCGTCACCATCACGTTCAGGTTTGCGGCCTTGCCGCCGACCAGTGCCTTCAGGTCATCGATGGCCAGGGCGTGCGGGTGGTCCAGGTCGTAGACGCGGGTCACGTCGGAGACGTCCTCCGGGGATGCCGGGTCCCCGGGCGGGTCCCGGCGCCGTCGGGCGGATCCTCGGCGTCCCGGACGGCCATCCGCCCGGCGGTCTGCGACGACGGGCGCGGGCGCACGTCAGCGGGCGGCGGCGTCCGGCAGCGCGGTGAGCTTGTCCCAGAGCGAGCCGGCGTTCTGCGTCTGGATGTGGCCCATCATGTAGCCCTGCCCGATGTCGACCGGGTAGCGGTCGGCGAAGCTCACGCGCGCCATCGTCTCCTCGCGACTCCAGCCCTTCGCGACCGCGGCCGCGACGGCCGCCTTCCACTCGAGGAGCATGGCTCGCTGGGTCGCCAGGTACGCGAGCGTCGTGACGGGCCCGTGCCCGGGCACGACGTGATCCACGTCGAGGGTCCGGATCCGGTCCAGCGCGGCCACCCACTGGTCGACGTCGGAGGACATCAGCCACGTCGCGCAGTCGTTGAACACCGTGTCGCCGGTGAACACGACGCGCTCCTCGGGGACGTGGACCGCGATCTGGCCGGGGGTGTGGCCGGGCGTGTGCAGCAGCCGGAACGTGTGGTCGCCGACGTGGAGCGTGATGTCGCCCGTGAAGACGATCCCGTACCTGTTCAGGTTCGGCGTAGTAGGTCTCGCGGTCCGGGACCAGGGCAGGCTCCGTCCGGGTCGTCCGTCGGGATCGCCTCGAGGGCGTAGTCGAACGGGTCGAGGTCCGCGAACACGACCATGAACCGGTCGTGGACGCCCTGGTGGTGGACGACCGTTCCGGCGCCCCTGAACCAGTGGTTGCCGAAGATGTGGTCCACGTGGTGCTCGGTGTTGATGAGGTAGCGGATCGGCCCGTGCGATTCCGCCTCCTGCCGCATCGCCACGGCCTTCGTGGGCAGCTGCGGCGTGTCGATGACGACGACGCCGTCCGAGGTCGTCACGAAGCTCGGGTTGCAGCCCCGAAGCGTCGTGTCGGTCCAGACATTCCGCGTCACCTGTTGCATGCGTTGGTCCTCCGTCCAGTTGGTGGCTGGCCGCGCAGGCGGCCTGTCTTCGGTGCGTGTCGTCGCGGGATGCCCTACTGCGTGGCGGTCAGTCCGCCGTCGATGCCCAGGATCTGGCCCGTCACGAACGACGAGGCGGGCGATGCGAAGAAGATGACCGCTCCGACGAGGTCGTCCGTCTGGCCCACCCGGCCCAGCGGGACGCGGCTGACCAGGCCGGACTTGAACACCGGGTCCGCCAGCAGGGTGGCGACCTGGGGAGTATCCACGAACGTGGGCGCGATCGCGTTCACGGTGATCCCGTGCTTCGCCCACTCGGTTGCCCACTGGCGGGTGAGCGAGCTGATCGCACCCTTCGCGGCGACGTAGGCGGAGTACCCCGCGTTGATCCCGAGGGTCGCGCGGACCGAGCTGATGTTGATGACCCGGCCGCCCTCGCCGCCGCGGATCATCGCGCGGGCCGCGGCCTGCGTCGCGATCAGCGTGCTGCGCAGGTTGATCTCCATGATCCAGTCCCAGGCGTCGCGCGGGTACTCCTGGGCCTCGAACAGCACCTTGCCGGCACCGCCGCCGACGGCATTGACGATGATGTCGAGCCGCCCGAAGTGGTCCACGGCGGAGGCGACGACGCGCTCCGCCTCGGACTCCTTCGTGATGTCGGCGCCGAACGCGATGGCCTCCGCGCCGGCCGCCCGGACGCGCGCGGCCGCCTCGTCGGCGCGTCCCTGGTCGATGTCCCCCAGCACGAGTCTCGCCCCCGCCGCGCCCAGGGCCTCCGCGAGGGCTCCGCCGATGGCGCCCCCTCCGCCCGAGACGAAGGCCACGCGGCCGTCGAGGCGGAAGGTGTCGAGTGGGTTCATGGCAGTCTCCTAGTTGCCGGGGAAGACCAGGCTCAGCGCACCGCGCTTGCCCGGCTCGGGCCACCGGACCGTGACTTCCTTCTGCTTGGTGAAGAAGCGGATGGAGTCCTCGCCGCGCATCTGCACGTCCGCGAAGGCCGAGCCGCGCGTGCCACCGAACGAGAGGTAGCCGGCGGGGACGGGGATCGGGACGTTGATGCCGATCATGGGCACGTCCACCTCGAGCTCGAAGCGCCGTGCTGCGCCGCCGTCCGTGGTGAAGATCGCCGTGCCGTTGCCGTACTGGTGCGCGTTGATGAGCGCCACGGCCTCGTCGTAGGTCTTCGCCCGGACCATGCCGAGCACGGGGCCGAAGATCTCCTCGGTGTAGATGCTCATCTCCGGCGTCACGTGGTCGAAGAGCGTCACGCCGAGGAAGAAGCCGTCTGGATGCTCGGGATGGTGGAACGGACGGCCGTCCGCCACGAGCTCGGCGCCCTCGGCGATGCCCGTCTCGATCCACTCGATGACCGACGCGCGATGCCCGGACGAGTAGATGGGCCCCATGTCCACGCCGGGCTCCATGCCGGGACCGATCCTGAGCCTGCCGATGCGTTCCTCGAGCATGGGCCGCAACCGGTCGCCCGCGTCTCCCACGGCGATGACGAGCGTCTGCGCCATGCACCGTTCGCCGGCGGAGCCGTAGCCCGCGGCGATGGCGGAATCCGCGGCGAGGTCCATGTCCGCGTCGGGAAGCACGACCATCGCGTTCTTGGCGCCCGTGTAGGCCGCGACGCGCTTGCCGGCCCGGGTGCCGGTCTCGAAGACGTGGCGGCCGACCGCCGTCGACCCGACGAACTGGATCGCGTCGATGCCGGGGTGGACGAGGATCGCGTTGACGGCATCGCGGCCGCCGTACACGACGTTGAAGACGCCGTCCGGCAGTCCGGCTTCCTTCCACAGCTCGGCCTGCAGCTGCGTCGCCCCCGGCGTGTGGCTGGACGGCTTCCACACGAAGGTGTTGCCGGTCATCATCGCGATCGGGTAGATCCACATCGGGACCATCGCCGGGAAGTTGAACGGCGTGATGCCGGCCGCGACGCCGAGCGGCTGCCGCAGCGTATGGGCATCGACTTTGGTCGAGACGTTCGGGGTGTTCATGCCGGCGAGGTGCGTCGGCAGCCCGCAGGCGAACTCCACGGTCTCGAGCCCGCGCAGGACCTCCGCCAGCGCGTCGGGGAAGGTCTTGCCATGGTCGCGGGTGATGAGCGCGGCCATCTCCTCCCGGTGGCGATACGCCAGTTCGCGGTAGGCGAAGAAGACCTGGCTGCGGGCGATCAGCGGAAGGTCGCGCCAGGCCGGGAAGGCCGCGCGGGCCGCGGCGACGGCGGCGTCCACCTCGGCCGCGCCTCCCCGCGGTACGCGGCCGATCACCTCGCCCGTGGCCGGGTTGTAGACCGGGCCCGTCTGCTCGGGCAGCACCTCGATCGGGCGCCCTCCGATCCAGTGGCTGATGACGGGCGGCGGAGCGACGGTTGCGTGTTCGGCGCTCACCTGGATGGTCATGACCGCTCCCTCCTCGGGTGTCCGGGTTGCGAGGACGTCACCTGGGCCTGACGTCCGGGTTGGGCAGGACGATGTCCCGTACGGCGCCGACCAGGTCGTGGTAGGCGGCGATGAACTGCCGGAGCGTCCGGACGGACGCCCCGTACGTGTCGAATTCGGCGGGCGAGAGCGCGCCCGGCTCGTAGGCGAGCGGGAACTCAGGGATCCTGCGGCTCAGTTCGTCCACGAGGGCCGGGTCGACCGGCACCTCCATGCGGGGCACCGGGGCGATCCCGCTGTCGTTGAAGCGCACCTGCCAGGCGTGGGGCATCGTCAGGATCACGTCACCCCCTGCCAGTTCCGTCCAGTGCAGCACGTGGCGATACGCCGCGGCGATGAGCCGGCTTCGGTACCCGCGCTCCCGGAACACGGCATAGGCACGCTTGAACACGGCGATTCCCGCCCAGTCGAGCGCCGTGGGGTCCACCGCCAGGCCGTCGCGGTCGACCACGACCCGCATCCAGTCGTCGACGCGCCCGATCATGATCGTGATGACGGGCGCGAGCCGGTCCGGATCCCCGCCCTCTGCGGCCAGGCGTGCAAGACCGCGTTCGATGGCCTCGGCCGCCTCCACCGCCTGCGAGAGCGTGAACGAGACCGTGGCGTTGACGTTGATCCCGCGCGCGGTGGCCTCCTCCATGGCCACGATCCCCGCGCGGGTGGCCGGGATCTTGACCTGGATGTTCGGCGCGAGGCCGGCGAACCGCTCGGCCTGCTCGACCATCCGCGCGGTGTTGCGGTAGTTCGCCGGGTTGGTCTGAACCGACTGCAGGCCCTTCTTCCCGTGCTCCCGTGCGTGTATCGGCGCGAGGACCCCTGCGCCGCGGACGGCCATTTCCTCGACCAGGGCCCACGTCAGCTCGACCTCGGACCAGGACGGGTTGGCCTCCGCCAGATCGCGGATGCGTGGCACCCAGTGCGAGCGCTCCTTGCCGAGAACCTCGAGGACGATCGGCGGGTTCGACGTCGCGCCGACCGCGCCTCGCTCGATCGCGTAGACGAGCTCGTCGCTCGCGCAGGAGTCGTTCCAGTAATCGGTGAGGCCGAGCCGCGCCGTCTGCAGCAGGGGACTGTCGATCATGGTCATCGGACCTCTCCGGGTTCGCGTCGATCGCGGTGTCGGGCCACTCGTGCTCCTCGGCGCGAATGCGGGCTCCTCGGCGCGGGGCCGGACGTGTCGCGGGACTGCGCCATCGGCGTCACCCGCGCGATCGCCTCACGGCGCCCCTGCATGACCGCTAGCATACGATAATCGATCATCGAAGGAACGGGCGATCCGCAACCGGGAGAGGGCAGGAGGCCATGCAGATGACCGTGGTCGAGGAAGATGTCCTGGGCCGGTTCCTGGGCGACGAGGCGTTCCCCGTCACCTGGGAGACGGAGCTCGAGAAGGGGCTGTTCTGGGTCTACGACGACCTCCACTGCCCGCACCCGCTCAGCCCCATGTACTACGACATCGGCGGCTGGTGGCTCACCTGCGACCACATGTTCCGCCGGTTCGGGACGCCGTTCGCCTGCGACTGGATCACGAAGAGCGTCAACGGCTACCTGTACACGGCGGCGGTGCCGGCGCGACCCGACGCCACGGTCGACGCCATGGAATACGGCGCCCGCTACGGCGCGCGGGTGCCTGCTCGACCCGGACTACGCGGACCGGATCGGCGCGTACCTCGACGCCGTGCTGCCCGTCTACGGCCGCGAGTTCGCGACCTGGTGGCGCGACCGGCTCGTGCCCGAGATGCAGCGCAACTTCGCGTACCTGGAAGGCGAGCTCGACCGGCAGGACGATCTCGATCTCGTGAACCTGGCCTGCCTGCTCGAGGACGCGATCGACGTCCACGATCGCCACTGGAAGATCCACTGGATGCTCAACTTCGCCCAGCTCTCCGCGACGCTCAACCTGCGGGCTGTCGCGCAGAAGACCCGGGGCGAGGTCGACGAGGCGCTGCTCGGGCGGCTCCAGAACTCGGCGCGGGACCGCAACTGGGATTCGATCGAGGCCCTGTGGACGATGAAGGAGGAGGCGAAGTCCGACCCGGAGCTCGCCGCGGCCTTCCGCCACGAATTGGTGCAGGAGATCATCGCCGCGCTCCGGTCCGGCGAGCGTGGACGACAGTTCATCGCCCAGCGCGTGGAGCCGTACCAGCGGGAGTTCGGCTGGCACGCCGTCTGGAGCCACGAGTTCGTCTTTCCCACCGTCCGCGAGCAGATGGAGCCCGTCATCGAGACCGTGCGCGGGTACATCGACACCGACTACGACTACCCGACCACCATCCGGACGATGGAGGAGGACATCCGCAGCGCGTCCGCCGAGATCCTCGCGGGCCTCGAGGGCGATGCCCTCGACGAGATGCGGGCGGCCAACGAGATGAACCTCAGGATGGCCCCGCTCACGCCGGACCACCACTTCTACATCGACCAGGGCGCGAATGCGCACCTCCGGCTCGTGCTGATCGCGATCGGCCGGAAGCTCGTCGCGCAGGGGCTGCTCGACGCGCCGGACGACGTCATGTTCCTGCGCTACAACGAGCTGCGCGAGTTCATCGGCAATCCCGCGGCCGTCGACGCCCGGCTGCTGGTCTCCCGGCGCCGTGCCGAACGGGAACGCTCGTACACGTTCGTGCCGAGGGACTGGATCGGCACCGCCACGCCGAGCCAGCTCGCCTTCCCGTACCTGACGAACTGGGGCTTCCCCGACAAGTTCTACCGGAAGCCCTCGGACATCGTCGGGCAGATCAACGGGATCGGCGGCTCGCCGGGCGTGGTCGAGGGGATCGC
Source organism: uncultured Chloroflexia bacterium (assembly GCA_963757865.1). Classification (GTDB taxonomy): domain Bacteria; phylum Chloroflexota; class Limnocylindria; order Limnocylindrales; family CSP1-4; genus JAJYNJ01. The sequence goes on along the minus strand of CAVWSU010000006.1, from coordinate 8,466 downwards.
CAGGGTCGTCATCCGCGAGGAGCAGTTCGACGAGGTGAAGGCGGGCGACATCGTCGTCTGCCAGATGACGAACCCCGCGTGGGTCGTGCTCTTCACGAAGATCGTCGGGCTCGTCACGGACGCAGGCGGGACGACGTCGCACCCGGCGGTGCTCTCCCGCGAGTTCGGGATCCCGGCGGTGGTCGGCACGTCCGCGGCCACGCACGTGATCCGGAGCGGCGACCGCATCCGCGTCAACGGGACCAGCGGCCTCGTGGAGATCCTGCAGGCGGCGGCGATGCCCAAGAACGACCTGCTCGGCCTGTAGGGACGATCCATGCCCGAAAGCCGGCTCATCTCGCGCGACGTCCTCAGCGACCAGATCGAGGACCACCTCCTCCAGGCCATCCTGACCGGCGCGTATCCCCCGGGGTCCAGGATCGTCGAGACGCGCGTGGCGCGCGAGCTCGGCGTGAGCCAGGCACCGGTCCGGGAGGCGCTGCGCGACCTCGAGGCGCTGGGGGTCGTGGAGATCAGCTCGTTCCGCGGCGCCCGGGTCCGCAGCCCGAGCAAGGCCGAGCTGCTGGAGGCCTACGGGGTGCGGGCCGAGCTCGAATCCCTGGGCGCCAGGCTCGCCGTCGCGCGGATGTCGGAGGCGGATCTCGACGAGCTCCAGGGCTACGTCGACGAGATGCAGAGGGCGGCCGCCGCCGGTGACCGGCATGCGGAGGCGCTCGTCGACGGCCGGTTCCATGCCCGGCTGATCGAGGCCGCGGGCAACCGCACGCTCGAACGGGTCTGGCGATATCTCATGCCCGTCGCCCGGACGTACATCACCCTCGCCGCGGGCGTGGATGCCGTCGCCGCGGCCGACCTGCACCTGCCGATCCTCCACGCCCTCCGCCAGGGCGACGCCGAGCTTGCCGTGGATGCCATCCGGCGCCATTTCCAGGTCGCCGGATCGACCTTCGACGCGACCTTCGTCGACGCCTTCTCGATGGCCGGGGGAGGGACCGCAGAGGGAGGCGTCGTCGGGAGCGCGGCGAGCACGCGTCCGGCGATCGAACCGCTCGAGGACCTCATCGCCCCGGCCGTCCACGAAGGGCGGCCCTCGTAACCTGTCGCGCCGCGGGCGCCGCACTGCCCAGTGAGGGATGGATGAACGAGCACCTGAGACTGTCCGAGGAGATGTCGGCCGGAGCGGCACGGCTCCGCGTCGACGTGTACGGCGGCGAGCCGCGCGAGCACGTCCTCGATGACATGAGCTTCCTGAACTACCGCCTCGCGGACGTGCGGCTCGAGCCGGCCGTCAGCCTGGGCGAGCCGGACATCGTGTGGCACCAGGACGGCCCGAAGGACATCGCCTACGACGGGCGCCACATGACCTTCACCGGCCCGTGGCCGGCTGGCCCCATCCAGAAGGTCGTCGTGGCGATGCTCGCGCTGCGCATGGAGGCCGCCGGGCTCCATCCGTTCCACGCCTCGGCGGTGCGCCACCGCGACAGGACCGTGATGTTCCTCGGCGGAGAATCCAACCACGGCAAGTCGATGGGCCAGATCGAGGCGTGCCGTCGTGGCGCCCTGCTCGTCTCGACCGAGACGACGGTGGTGGACGAGGCCGGCCGCGCCGTCGTCGGCTCGAAGGAACCGTTCATCAGGAAGCGCACCGAGGGGACGGAGCGCGCCGACAAGGCCGCCCCGGACCGGGGCGTCGAGAAGTTCTTCGGTTCGATGCCCAGCTGGGGGATCTACACTGAGCCGGCCGTCGTCGATCTCGTGATCGTGCCCGCCATCGACGGCAACTTCGACCCCACCCTGGCCGAGATGATCCCCTTCGAGCGCCAGTTCCAGACGCTGCACTCGCTGCAGAACTACTTCCTGCTCAACGAGCTGCTGGCCGCCGGCTTTCCGATGCCCATCGTGGACACGGAAGCGCTGCGCAGGGCGCGCGCGCAGTTCGCCGCGCGCTTCTCCGAGCGACCCTTCTACTTCGTCCGGGCAGCCACCCCGCAGGTGCTCATGGACGAGGTGGACCGGATCATCTGAGGCCGGCGTGGCAGCCATCCACCCCTTCACGTACGAGCGCCCCCGGACGCTCGCCGAGACGGTCGCGCTCCTGGGACGGCACGGTCCCGAAGCGCGGCTGCTCGCCGGTGGAACCGACCTGATCATCCGGCTCCGCGACGGCAGCCTCCGTCCGTCGGTCGTCATCGACGTCAAGCGGGTGCCCGAGCTCGGGCCGGAGATCCGCGAGGAGGCCGGTCTCCTGTCGATCGGTGCCACGTCGGTGATGACGGACATCGCCGCGAACCCGGTCGTGCGGCGCCACTTCGTCGCGCTCGCCGAGGCCGCCGCGGTGGTCGGATCCGTGCAGATCCGAAACCGTGCGACGCTGGCGGGGAACATCTGCAACGCGTCGCCGGCCGCGGACTGTGCGCCGCCGCTGCTCGTCTACGGGGCATCCGTCGTGGCGGCGGGTCCGGACGGCACGCGGCGAATCCCGATCTCGGAGTTCTTCGTGCGATCCGGGCAGACGACCCTGGAACGAACCGAGGTGGTGGTGGCGATCGAGCTGCCACTTCCGGCCGGGCGCATGGCCGCCGTGCACGTTCGACGAACGCGTCGCCGCGGCCACGACCTGGCGTCCGTCACCCTCACGTGCGGGGTGGACGGCGCGGGCGTGACACGCCTCGCCTACGGCAGCGTCGGGCCGCGGCCCGTGCTGGTCGTGGACGAGAGCGGCGTGCTGGCCGACCCGCGCGCGCCCGGGGCTGCCAGGGCCGAGATCCTCGAGCGCATGTTCGAAGGCGCCCGCCCCTCGCCACGTTCGATGCGGGCGAGCCCGGAGTACCGCCTGGCGATGCTGCGGGTGCTCGGCATGAGAGCCCTGCAGGTCGCCATCGGGCGGCTCGGCGAGGCGTGACCGGGATGGGCGACACGATCCACATCGAGGTCACGGTCAACGGGCGTCGCCGCGCGCTCGACGTGGCGGCCCACCACACGCTGCTGGACGTCCTGCGGGACGACCTGGAGCTGACCGGCGCCAAGGAGTGCTGCCTGGTGGGAGAGTGCGGCGCCTGCACGGTGATCGTGGACGGTCGCACGGTCGACTCGTGCCTCGTGCTCGCCGTCGAGGTCGACGGGTCCGACGTGCGGACGGTCGAAGGGCTCGCGCGCGACGGCCGCCTCACTCCCCTCCAGGAGGCGTTCCTCGACCGGGGAGCGGCGCAGTGCGGGTACTGCATCCCCGGCCAGCTGATGGCGGCACAGTCGCTGCTGGAGCTCAACCCGCATCCGACCCTCGCGGACGTGCAGGAGGGCCTCGCCGGCAACCTCTGCCGCTGCGGCGGGTACCAGCAGATCGCCGAGGCGGTCCTCGCGGCGGCCGAGGGACCGGACCGGTGACGGCCGGCGGCGTGGGCGATTCCCCGCGTCGGGGCGGCGGGCCGGACCGGGTCACGGGCCGCCAGCAGTACGTCGCCGACATCCGCCTGCAGGACGTCCTCCAGGCGAAGCTGGTCACCCTCGACTGCGCGCGCGCCCGGATCGTCTCGATCGACACGAGCGAGGCGTGGCGGGTGCCCGGCGTCCGGCTCGTGACGACCCCGTCGGACCTCCCGCAGCCCGTCCCCCGCTTCGGGCCCCAGTTCGAGGACCGCCCGGTCCTGGCGGTGGGCGAGACGAAGTACCACGGCGAGCCGGTGGCGGCGGTGGCCGCGGAGACGCGCGACGCGGCCGAGGAGGCCGCCAGCCTCGTCAAGGTCGAGTACGAGCCGCTGCCCGCGATCGTCACCCTCGAGGCGGCGCTCGATCCCTCGGCCCCGCTGGTCCAGGACCCGGAACTCCGTCCGGGCGACCCGCTCAACGGGAGCAACGTGCTGCGGGAGCACAGGATCGGCTGGGGCGACGTGGACGCGGCTCCCGCCGACCTGGTCGTCGAGCACACGTACGCCTTCCCGATGGTCACCCACTTCGCCATCGAGCCGCACGCATTCATGGCCGCACCGGCCGGGGACGGGATCGCCGTCTGGAGCACCATCCAGCACCCGTACTGGCTCCAGCGGATCCTGGCGAGGCTCCTCGGGCTTCCCCTGTCGAAGGTCCGCGTGCTCGCTCCGGATCCCGGCGGTGCGTTCGGCGGCAAGCAGCACACGAAGTACGAGCCGCTCGTCGCATTCATGGCGCTGCAGGCCGGCCGGCCCGTGCGCCTGGCCCTCAGCCTCGAGGAGACGTTCCAGGCGGCTCGCCGGGCCTCGGCGGAGGTCCGCGTCCGCACCGGGTTCAACGCGGACGGCACGTTCGCGTTCCAGGACGTCGCGGCCGACTACCTGATCGGCGCGTACGCGGACATCGCCGACCGTGTCGTGAGCAAGGGCAGCTACCCGGCATGCGGGCCGTACCGTGTGCCCGCGGGGCGCGTCGTGGGGCGAAGCGTCCTGTCCCACACGACCCCGTCGACCGCGTTCCGCGGCTTCGGCAACCCGCAGGTCAACTGGGCGGTCGAGTCGAACATCGACGAAGGAGCGCTCGCTCTCGGGATCGATCGGCTGGAGATCCGCCTGCGCAACCTCGCCCGAAAGGGCGACGCCTTCATCCCGTTCGATACGCCCGCCGACGGCGACTGGGAGCAGACGGTGCGCCGGGCAGCCGACGCCATCGGCTGGGGGACGCCCCTGCCGCCGGGCCGGGGCCGCGGGATCGCGCTCGGCATCAAGTCCGGGCCCACCACCGGGCTCTCCTATTCGACCGTGCGACTGCTGGCCGACGGGAGCGTCGTCGTGTACGCGGGAACCTCCGACATGGGCCAGGGGGCCCGCACGATCTTCGCCCAGATCGCCGCCGGCGAGCTCGGGTGCCCGCTCGAGTGGGTCACCGTCGTCATGGGCGACACGGCCGTCGTCCCGTACGATGCGCAGACCTCGGCCAGCCGCTCGTCCGTCCTCATGGGCAACGCGATCCTTGCCGCCTGCCGCGACGTGCAGGCCCAGCTGCGAGCGATGGCCGCACGCCTGGAGGGCATCGACGAGGCACGGGTCGTCGTCCAGGGGGGCACCGTGCGGCTCCCCGGGCGCGAGGTGCCGGTCCTGGACGTGCTCACCCGAGGCCTCGGCCGGCTGGGGGGCGAGCTGATCGGGAACGGCGAGATGCGCAAGGACGAGCTGCCGGGGCATCCCCTGGGCGGCACGGCCGCCTTCTGGGAATTCAACTGCACCGCCGTCGAGGCGGAGGTCGACGCGGACACGGGAGACATCACCCTGGCTCGCCACGTCACGGTCTCGGACGTCGGGAAGGCCCTCAACCCGCTGCAGGTCCGGATGCAGGACGAGGGCGCCGCGGTCCAGGGGCTCGGACACACCCTGATGGAGGGCTACGTCTTCGACGACGAGGGGCGCATCCGGAACCTCGGCGCCATCGACTACCGGATCCCGACCAGCATGGACCTGCCCCTCGAGCTGCACAGCGAGTTCGTCGAGAACGAGGACGGGCCGGGACCGTACGGCGCCAAGGGCATGAGCGAGGGCGCGCTGCTCTGCGTGGCGCCGGCGGTCGCCGCGGCCGTTCGGGAGGCGTCCGGCGCGGTCATCCGGGAGCTGCCTCTCACGCCCGAACGGGTCTGGCGGGCGCTCAGGACGTCGGCGGAGGTGGAGCGTGCCGACCCTCCGGACCGGTGAACGACGGTCGCCGGCGGTCGGCCGTGAGCACGCACGGTCCTGCCGAACGAGCAGGCCGTGTTCCCCCGTCAGCCCACCGGTACCGCGACGATCTTGAGACCGGACATCGCCGGCCCGTAGACGAGGACCAGAACCGGGGAGCCGGCAGTGGCATTGACCGACGCCGATGCCGCCGCCGTCGCGGCCTTGCACTGGTCGGCGCTCAGCCTGGAGCCGGGCGCAGGGTCGACGACGGCGTCGACGGTGTGCGGGCCCGGGGACACGCCGAAGCTCGAACCGTTGATCTGGCTCAGGACGACGGGCCCGCTCGTGGGGCTCTGTTCGTCGGCCGGGCACACGCCGTCGATGCGGACCTCGACACCCGGGACCGTGTCGCCCTGTGGCACGCCGAATTCGTTGACGGCGATCACCGCGCCGCCTGGCTGGGCGGATGGCAGTGAAACGGTCGCGTTCCCGGGCATGACCTCCTCGACCTCCTGGAACGACACGTTCGGGCCGCCGTTCATCCCCTGCGCGTTCGTCCCGAGGACGTACGTTCCCTGCTGGCCCGCCTCCCACCCGCTCTGGGACATGTTCCCGCCCGACTGCATCCCGTCGATCGGCTGTCCGGGCGTCTTCGAGCCGGCCGGGTAGATGTACAGGTTGTTGTACGTGCTGCCGTTGCCGGCGGCTCGTGGCGAGACGTACGCGGACACCTGCCCGTACGCGAGGTTCGCGATGAGGGGCTTGTCGGCCGGGCCGGGGCGCGACAGGTCGTAGATGTCGAGCGCCGGACCCGGCTGCCCGTTCGGCGCGTAGAAGTTGGCCAGGCGGATCTTGCCGGTCGGCGGGCCCTGTGGCTCGTTGGCGTTGCCGTCCGCGGGTCCGCTCGGAAGCGCGAACGACGGCAGGGCGAAGGCGTCCGACGAGCCTGCGACCGGTGGAGTCGCGCCGCCGCCGGCGCTGGACCCGCACGCCGCGAGCAGCGCGATCGTCGCGAGGGAGGCCGCAAGCTGCCTGGTCCTGCCCGTGGGTGCGACGGCAAGCTGTCTGAAGCTGCCCGTAGGTCCGATCCCGCCGTCGCGACTGGCAATGCCCGCCATCGTGATGCCCCCCTCTGCTGGCCCGGAATGTGCCGAACCCTATTCGGCCGCGGGGCGAGCTTGAAGGGGTGGAATCCCCCCGGCGTGTTCGGGCGGCGTGACTCGCCGGCGGGGGGACACGAGCACGCGGACGATGCTGGGGCGGTCACCCCGCCAGCCGCCGTGCTGGTCGAGGCTCACGGCATCTGCTATAACAACGGTTGCCCTGCGAGCGGGAGTAACTCAGTTGGCAGAGTGCTTGCTTCCCAAGCCGACCCTCAGCCCGATTTCCCCGACTTCCTTCCCGTCGTCCGCCGTCGTCGTTGAGCACGCTTTTCGACAGATTCGACACCCGATCGGGCTATGATAATCCACTCGCGAGCATGTAGATTGTGAGGGTGTCGAAGGCGATGTCATGACGGGAGTGACGCCACGCGAGAGGATCGGGACCTCGTCCCCAACCACGACGCCGACGACGGCCGCCACGTAGCGAGCGCCAGTAGCGGAGGGGATCCGGCAGGTGACGCTGGCTGAGGCGGCGGAAAGTCTGGGGGTGACCGCGGGTAACCTGCGCCACCAGATCGCCAACGGGCGCCTGCAGGCGAGGCGCCACGGGCGGGACTGGTGGGTCACGCGCGGCGAGCTCGAGCGGTACCGGCGGGAGAGCCGGGGGCGACCCGGCCGTCGGCCGAGGGCAGGCCGGCCAACCTGAGTGCGGGTCGCGAGGTACGCCAGCACGCGGAGGACGAGTACACAGCGTTGACGGCGCCCGCAGTACGTGTACGATGATCCGGACGCGGGCATGGCGCCCGCCCGCCCGTACGAGGCAGAGAAGAGTTCACTGACCAACACCATCTCGGGCATCCCGTCCCTTCCCTCTGACACCAGCCGTCCCGTGGCGCAGGCCACGCAGGACGGCGTCTTTGTGTCCGCCGAGACGGCGTCGCCGGGAGCGCCCGCCGGACCGTCCGGCGGAACCCTCGGCGCCGCGTCGCCGGCCGCCGTCGCCTCCGCCAGCACACGCCCACCCCGCGCGAACCGGACGCCCTGGCGCAGCCGGGTCGTGGGGACCGGCACGGCGGATCCCGCCTCACTCCTTCCCAACGAGGCCAACTGGCGCTCCCATTCGCGGGCCCAGGAGCGCGCCCTCGAGGGGGCCCTCGGCGAGGTCGGCTGGGTGGCGCCGGTGCTCGTGAACCAGCGGAGCGGCAGGCTCATCGACGGCCATTTGCGGGTCGCACGGGCGCTTGACCACGGCGAGCCGGCGATCCCGGTGACCTTCGTGGACCTCTCCGAAGAGGAGGAGCGCTTCGCGCTGGCCACGCTCGATCCGCTGGCCGCCATGGCGGGCGCCGACCCGGAGAAGCTGGCGGCCCTGCTCGCCGAGGTCACCCCCGACGACGAGGCGTTGCGGGGAATGCTCGCCGACCTCGCCCACGCCTACGGGATCCTCCCTGTCGGCCTCACCGACCCCGACGAGATCCCCGCGCCGCCCGAGACGGCGACGACCCAGCCGGGCGACCTGTACGTCATGGGCGAGCATCGGCTGCTCTGCGGCGACGCCGGGAGCGAGGATGACCTCGACCGCCTGCTGGCTGGCGCGCGGGTCGACCTTGTCCACGCGGATCCGCCATACAACGTGAAGGTGGAGCCGCGCTCCAACAACGCGATCGCGGCCGGGCGCTCCTCGTTCAAGTCGGCGCACCACCAGGTGTTCGACCTGGCCCGCCATCCTGAGAAGGGGCGCCCGACCC
>CAVWSU010000005.1:0-320937 GCA_963757865.1 uncultured Chloroflexia bacterium | reverse complement strand
TGCGATGCGCGACGCAGCTGTCCGGGCCGCTCTTGAAGTGGTTGTCGATCGTGTAGACGTCGGTGCGGGTCCCGACGCCGATGCTGCTGCTCCAGATGCCGAAGAGCGCGATGTCGGGAGCGCGCGGGAAGACCCACGACGTCTCGCAGGCCCCAGTTCCGGTGTAGACGGCGTTGAGGGTCTTCGGGTTGGACACGTCGCCGTCGTAGGGCACCGCGGCATAGCCGGTGCTGGCCGGGTTGGTGCCGAGGACCGGGTCACCGGCAGGGGAGAGGAGCTCGACGCGGTCGGTGCGGTACAGGTAGGCGGGGGCGATGCCGCGGAGGTCCGAGCTGTCCCGATCGAACGCGGCGTCGTAGGCGGGACCGCCCAGGCTGGCGACCTTGAGCGCCAGTTCCTGGAGCACGTCCGGCTTGCCGTCGGCGTTGTCGGTCGTGCCGCACGTGAGCGCCGCGGCGGTCACGGTGCAGATGTCCTGGTTCTCGACCTCCTGGACCATCAGGATGTCGGGGCTGTGCAGGTCGGTCACGATCTGCGTCGCGATGTCGGTCAGGCGCGCCTGGTAGGCAGCATCGCTGGACGGCACGTAGTCGTAGGGGGGTGTCACCGCGGAGAGGAAGGGTGCCGCCGAGGGGACAGCCCGTGTCCCCCGCGAAGTCGCAACCCGAGAAGGGGTTGTTCCGGTAGTCGTAGAGGTTCTCGAGGTTGTAGTCGACGATGCTGTACTGGGTGCCGCGGTCGATCGCCTGCGGCGGGTTGTTCTGCGAGGGATCCGGGCCCTCGCTGAAGGTCGGCTGGGCGCTGATCTCGATCCGGTACTTGCTGAAGGTGTAATTGAGCCCACCGGCGGGGGCGTCGGTGACGGTGTCGAAGGTGCGAGCGGGATCGATGAGGGTCGAGGCGTCCCCAGCCGCGGCCTTGATGCCGAGGCTGCCCATCAGGATGCGGTAGCCGTTGCCGTCCCAGTTCGTCGGGTCGTAGTTGTCGTCGAGCGGATTGGCGTCGCGAAACGCCCGCCGTGCGTACGGGTCGGTCCGCTGCGCGATCGTGCTGTCCGGGGCGGCCACCCAGATCTCGGCGTCGGCCGGGCTGAACACGTTGCGCCCGCCGAGCACGACGCTGTCCTCGGGGACCTGCACGCGCATGCCCTGGAGCCGTTCCCAGTAGCGGTTGGCGTCGGCGAGGGCGACCGGTGGATTCGCCACGACCGGCGGGACCTCGGCGTCAATGTCGACGCCGGTGCCGACCACCGGCTGGACCCGTGAGCGGGCTCGCCAGCTCCGTCATGTTGTAGTACTCGGTGACCGTGCCGAGAGGACGACCTCGTCCCCGACCGTCGGGGGTGTACGGCCCGTCGGGCCACGATGGTGCTCGTGGTGCCCATGAACACGAACAGACCGTCGGACGTGTTCGGATCGGCGTCCTCCGTCGCGGACGTGTTCTGGACGAAGAAGCCCTTGTAGGTGCTGGTCCCGCTCGTGGCCTGCAGCGTCTTCTCGTAGATGACGCCCTGGACGGTCACGGTCTGGCCGGCGTACGGCGAAACGTGCGCCGTGCCGTTGTCCGTGTCGAGGACCGGGCCGTTGACCGTGCCGATGGGAACGATGGCCAGCACAGTGAGGCCGATCGAGGCGGTGCCCGTGCGGAATTGAGCGTCGCTCATCGTGCAGGCCAGGCCCTTGGTGCCGCCTGTCGTGCCGGCGGCGACCGTGGTCGACAAGGAGAAGGTGTTGTCGGCGGCGGTCACGTCGCCGTTCGGTTCCGTCGTCGTAGAACGTCTGGCTGGCCGACCCGCCGATCGCGGTCAGGTCGCAGGTCACCGCGAGAGCGGTGCTGGTCGGAAGTGCCGGGCGTCACGCGACGTTCAGAGCCCGTCGCGTCGCCCGCAACAGCGTGCTCGGTGTGGCCGCTCTCGTCGCGGCGAAGTGGAACGAGGTGTTGCGCGGGTTGGTCGCGCCGATCGTGAAGTCGGCGGCGTTGTTGTCGGTGTCGGTGCCGTCGCCGTTCCGAAGCACGGCGGTCGTGTTCGACGTGGTCCGCCGCTGGGCCGCTGCCTTCGTAGCAGTTCGCCGTAGCCGAAGCCGACGAAGTCGACGGACGCGCTGAGCGGGGCACGGTGCCGGTCAGCGTGGTCGAGTTGTTGACGAGCGCGACCTTGCCGGCCGTCGCCCGCATGTGCGATCGAGCCGGTTGCGTCGGGTGTCGGCAGAGCGACGCGTCCGCCGCGCGCCCGCGGCCTCTGCACGAGGTAATACTGCCCTGGCTGGACCGTGCCGGTAAGCAGCGATCGGTCTTCCCGACCGAAGTTGCCCGTGCCGGCCGACGAGCGCGTACTGCACGGACCAGCCCGTGACAGTCGACCGGCCGTCGAGCCCCGGTTGATAGAGCTCGATGAAGTCGTTCTTGAGCGTGGCGCCGCTGTTGCCGCCGCCGCCGTAGACCTGGCTGATGACGACGTCGGGCGAGACGGCCGCCGCCGGCGCCGGTGGCACGACGGCGATCGACCCGGTCGCCAGCAGCGCGGCCGTGGCGAAGACGGCCGCGATGCGCGCGCCGGCCCGGCCTGGATTCCATGTCATGGTGTGCCCTCCCTGATCGAGGATCGCGGGTCGCGGGCGTACGAGCGCATGGGCATGCGTGTGGTCTCGCGGTCCCGGCCCACTCAAAGTGCGCCGGGAGCCAGCCCACGGGGGCCGGCTCCCGGGCTATGCGTGGGAGCGTGGCGCTACGGGACGAGCGGTGACGCGGTCCTGCGGTCCGGGCGCGACCGGTGAGTTGGCCTCGAAGTACGCGACCAGGGCGTCGAGGTCGACTCATGCCGACGAGCGTGTCCGTGCCCGCCGTGAAGTCGGTGAACCCGTCACCGCCCGTGGCGATGAAGTTGTTCATCGTCACGCGGTAGCTCGCGGTCGGATCGACGGCGACGCCGTTGATCTTCAGGTTCGACACCTTGGAGCCGGGGCCGCGCCCGTGGACCAGTCGTAGGTCAGGCTGCCCGAGATCTGCAGCGTCTTGGCTGTCGTGGCCTGCTGCTCGAGGATCGTCCTTGATCTGGGTGCCCGTGTACGTGCGGGTGTAGAGGATGTTGTAGAAGGGCTGCACGGCGAACGCCTCACCGTACGTGATCTGCCCCAGCTGCTCGCCGCCGCTGATCTGGGCGTACAGCATGTCGATGCGGATGCCGCCTGGGTTCGTCATCGCCACCACGGCGTTGCCGGTCGTTGCGGACGAGGTCGCCGCGAGCTGCGCGTCGGCGATGACGTCGCCCAGGGCGGACTCGCCGGCAGCGTTGGCGCTGCGGGTGATGTCGGTCGTGACCGAGCCGATCATCTGGTTGGCCATCGGTGCCGAGAGCGTCGTGTAGTAGGCGAGCAGCGACGACTCGGCGGGATCAGGCGACACGGCGTGTCGTCACGTCGATGTTGGTCGCCGTTGCGACGGTCGTCGTGTCGGTCGCGCGGTCGATCGTCAGGTCGATGTCGGTGAGCACGCGGCCGGCCGACCTCGCCTGGGTGACGATCTTGCCGCCGATCGTGCAGTTGTAGGTCGCGTGCGAATGGCCGCTGATGACGACCTTCACGGCGGAATCCATGCCGGTGACCATCGATGCGAACCCGCTGTCGAGCGAGGCCGGGCACGTGTTGTTTGTCGGCCCCGAGCTGCCGTTGCCGGAGTGGAGCAGCACGATGATCGTGTTGACCTGGCGCTGGCGCAGCTCGGCCGCGTACGTGTTGACCGTCTCGGTCTCGGGGAGGAACGTCAGCCCGGCGACCTCGGAGGGCATGACGATCGTGGGTGTCTCGGTCGTGACGACGCCGATGATCCCGATCTTGGTGCCCTGCAGGTTCACCACCGCGTAGGGCGGGAAGATCGTCTTGCCGTTCGGGCCGACGACGTTGGCGGCGAGGTACTGGAAGTCCGCGCCGGCGTACGTGTGGCCGGTCTGGCATCCGTCGACCGGGTTGCAGCCGCCGTTCTGGATGCGGTACAGCTCGGCGAGGCCCTCGTCGAACTCGTGGTTGCCGACGACCGCGTAGTTCATGTCGAGCTGGTTCATCGCCTCGATCGTCGGCTCGTCATGGAAGAGAGCCGAAACGAGTGGGCTCGCGCCGATCAGGTCGCCGCCCGAGAGGAAGAGCGTGTTCGGGTTCTGGGCCTCGAGCGAGCGGACGTAGTCTGCCCAGGTACTCGACGCCACCGAGCGTGGCGCTGTAGTCCGAGATCTGGCCGTGGAAGTCGTTGATGGCGAGCAGCTGGATGTCGACCGACCCGGGGCGTTGACTCTCATGATCCTTGGCCGCTACGCCGGCAGCGCCGCCGAGCAGCATGCCCGCGACGAGCACCGTCGACGCGAGCCCGGTCACCGTCGCGCGGGCACGCGGCGACGATGGACGCAGAAATCCCACGATGTTGCCTCCCTCGCGGGCGGCTCCGAAGGCCCCGGGCGGGACGGTCGGGCTTCGCCCGCCTCCTCACGTGCGACGGCTCCGCTCCCCCACGTCGCCGTCCCTGGCCAACACGGACTGTCCTCCGTGTCCCGCGATGGTGCGCACCGTCCGGCCCACGGCGGTACGGCCGAACGGCACGAATCGCCCGGGACTCGCCGCGGTTGACCGGGTCAACGTGAGCGGTTCACCTTCGGTGCGGCATCCGCGTCGGCACGTCGACTCGCACCGCCCCGCCGCGGGGGAGGGGAGAAGCGCAGTCTCGGCGGTCAGAACACCACGCGCACCACTCCGCTCGGCAGCGCCCCTCCGCTGTTGGCCGCCGTGAAGACGTTCCGGGTGTCGTCGTTGAACTTGGGGCCGTACATGTGGTTCTTGTCGAAGGTGTACTTGTACGAATTGACGGAGCCAGCGGTGGCGTCCGAGTAGCTGGTCGTATCGTTCGCCCGCACCCACGGTCCGCCTGACGCACCGCCCGTCAGGTTGCACGGAAGCGACCACGTCGTGTTACCTGTCAGCCGGTCCTGACCGACGGTGCCCCGGCAATAGACCAGGTCGCTGCCGGAGTAGGGGGCCGCGGCGGGGTAGCCGAACGCGCTGGCCTTCTGCGACGTGAGGTTGGGGTATGCGATCTGCACGCTGCCGACCTGCAGGTCGAGCTGTGTTCCGGAGAGTCCATCCGAACCAACCACCGCGAAGCCCCAGTCGTGCTGGGCGGCGGTCGTGTTGAAGGAGCCTGCGGTGGCGAACGACTGGTCCGCGTAGAGCGCGTCGGCCACCCAGCATCCGTATTCGGTGGTCGCGCAGGTGTAGGTCGGGTGGAGGTCGAACGCGGGGATGAACAGCCAGTTCGTCGCAAAGACCCCGTCGTTGCCGACGACGCAATGGCCGGCGGTGAGCACGATCGACTGATCCCCCCTGCCGTCCGAGATCACCGATCCGGAGCAGATCCAGCCGCTCCCTTCCATCTCGAAGTACACGCGGCCGGTGGCCGTCAGCATGAGTCCGCCCGCCGTCCACGACGACCCGATCGTATCGACGGAGGGAGTTGGCGTCGGTGTCGGCGTGGGCGTCGGTGTCGGTGTGGGCACGGCCGTCGGCGTGGGCGTCGGCTTCGGAGGCCGGGTCGGCTTGACGTCCGGCTTCACGGCGGGCTGCAGCCTGCCGTGCGATCCATCGAACAGGAAGTCGCGCGGAATGGCCGCTTTCATCCGTTCGGGAGTCCAGTACGCAAGCACGGCGGCGCGGTGCCGCGCAGCCGCGTCCGGGAGCGCCGAGCCCGGCGCGGACGCCGCAACCACATCCGGCAGGAGCGACACCAGGAGCAGCGGGACGACGAGCAGGGCAAGACGCGCACGCATCGGAAGCCTCCGACTCCCGGCGGGTCGGTCTCGCCACTGGCTCGACGCGGCCCAAGGCGACCAGATGTGTGGGCCGCGCGTCAGCGCCCCCCGCGATGACGGTAACGATCACGCCCGCCGACCGGGCCCGACAACTGCCGTCTGGCCCCACAACGCGTCCTTCGTCACGAAATGGTGACGGTGGACACCGCGGTCCGCGTGGTCCCGGCGCGGCCCGATCCGCTCGTGTCGCAGGAGGACCCCTCGCGGATGTCCCGCGTACTACCCGGCCGCGCAGAATCTCCTGGTAGCCGCCCGGGCCCGCGGCCTGGGAGCGTGTTTCACCTCCTGGCACCTGTTGGCCGAGGCAAAAAGGCCTCGGCCGCTGGACCGAGCCCCCGCGAGGAGCGGTTGACACCGCGATATCCGTCGGATATCTTGCCCGCATGGCCAAGGTGTTGATCTCCGTCCCGGACGATCTCCTCCTGCGGATCGACCGCGAGGCTGCGTCGCGCGGGACGACCCGCAGCCGGTTTCTCGAGGAAGCCGCCATGCGCGAACTCGGCTGGCCCGCGCCTGAAGACCTCGATCGGGCGGTGCAGCGGGCGCGGGAAGCGCTTGCGCCGTACGGCTCGTTCGAGTCGGCAGACCTGATCCGGAAAGACCGGGAGGCGCAGGATGCCGCCGATCGACGTCGTCTGTGACGCGTCCGTCGTCCTGAAGTGGTTCCACGACGACGGCGAGGACGAGGTTGAGCCGTCACGGGCCTTGCTCGAGCTCCATCGTTCACGCCGCGTTGCCCTGTTCGTGCTCGACCGGACCGCGTACGAAGTCGCCAACGCGCTCCTCCGTGGCCTACGCGCGAAGGTGGAGGACATCACGACGGTCCTGGATGCGCTCACCGAGATCTGTCCGCAGATCCCCGTGAGCCACGTGGCGCTCACCGAGGCTGTGAAACTGGCCGAACGCCGCGGCCTCACCGTCTACGACGCCGCGTATGCGTCCGTCGCTGGGGGTCGGGGCGCCGAGCTGGCGACGATGGATCGCGCGCTGCTCGACGCCGGCCTCGGCCTTCGCCCCTCCGAGATCGTGCGAAACGTTACATAACTCATCTTATCGGCACTTACCTAGCTGTAGTTCCCGGGGTTGTTGAGACACGCCGCAGTGACGCGTTCTAGCGTTGGCGGATGGATGAGATCGAGGGCAAGGATCGATCCGACCCGCACCGGCGTCTGCTTCGGCACACGTACCAAGAGGGTCCGGACTTTCTCTTCCTGGCGACTCGCGGCGGCCGCCCGCCCGACCTCATCGCTGGCGACGACGTGGCCGCCCTGCGGTTCCGCGCGAGGGCGGTGCGGGTCGCGAACGAGGATGGCATCGGCGCCGCGCTGGCCCTCGGCGTCACCCGGGCGAGCCTGCACCGCTGGCGTCTCCGCTATGCCGAGGGCGGTCTCGAGGGACTCCGCCCGCTTCCGCGCGGCCCGGCGCGTGTCGCGCTCCCGGGCTGGGTCGAGCAGGCCGTCATCGTCGTGCGCCTCCTCACGTACTGGAACTCGAAGCGCCTGGCGGCGGAGTTCAGCCGGCGCGAGATCTACCCCCTGAGCCACCACGCCGTCGACGCCCTGCTGGCCAATCTCGGCACCGCCCGGACGTCGGTCCGGCGCGAGCACGGCCCGGCCTACGAGCGCGGCCGCCCGAACGAGCTGTGGCACATCGACATCAAGGGGCCCTTCTTCCTGCAGCGCGCACGGGGCGAGTACACCAAGGTCTGGATCGTCGGCCTCGTCGACGACCACAGCCGCTTCCTGATCGGCCTGCGCGTCCTGCCCCGCCCGCGTGCCGTGCCCATCCTCGAGTGGCTGACCGACTGCGTCGAGCTGTGCGGCACGCCGCTCGAGCTCATGAGCGACAACGGCAGCCCCTTCGTGTTCTGGGTGCCGGGGGTGCTGACCCTCTTCGGCAAGACCCTCGAGGAGCTGCGCATCCGGCACATCCGGACCCAGGTGAACTCGCCCTGGACGAACGGCAAGATCGAGCGCTTCTGGGGTGTCCTCCAGTCCGAGCTGCTCGACCGCCATGTCTTCCGGACCCTGGAGGCGACGGCCGACGGCCTGACCCGCTTCGCCACCTACTACGGATGAAAGTCAAGTCCCTTGCTCACCTCTTCCAGCCGGGTGCATAGTGGGGCCGGTGCGGGAGACTCGCCGAACCGAAGCGCAGGGTCGGGGCTGATCCCTGCCGCGCTGGTTGACGCGTCAGCGTCGTGAGATGCGCGCCCCACTTGCGGCTCCCGCACCGGTCTTGCTCGGGATCCAGTCCTTGACCAGTCGCTCGTAGGCCGCCTCGGCCTGCGCGGCCAGCTCCTTCTCGAGCCGGTGCTGGGTGCGCTCGGCGAAGACGCCCGTCCGTTCCCCGCGATGACGCTCCGCTCCGAGCAGGAGCTCGAGCCGGCGGAGCTTCTCGCGGACCAGCGAGGGCCGGACGAAGGCATAGTCCTCGCCCCGCAGAAGCATGTGCCAGGCGATGACGACGAGCTTGCGGGCGACCGCGACGGCGGCGACATTGGAGCCGTGCCTGGCCGCAACTCGCCCGGCGAAGGCGCGTAGCGGTCCGGTCTCCCGGGCCGCTCGCCAGGCCGCTTCGACGAGGACGTGGCGAGCATCGGAGGGTCCCTGTTTGGAGATCCGGCCGTGCCGGGCTGGCTCCGAGCCCGACTGCTGGACGCGTGGGTTGAGGCCGAGATAGCTGACCAGGTGGCGCGGCGTCGGGAAGCGCCGGACGTCGCCGACGGCGGCCATCAGCGCGGCCGCGGTCACCGCGTTGACCCCGGGCAGCGTCAGCAGACGGCGCATCTCGGCCGACCCGAGGACCGCCTCGGCGAGCGCCCGGTCGAGGGCGGTGATCTCGCCGTCGAAGAAGTCGATCTGGCGCAGGCAGGCCTCGACGGTATCCCGCTCGTCAGCGGGCAGGAGCTGCTCGGCGAGCCATGCCCGGCCCTTGACCCCGAACAGGTCGCTCATCGGAGGCCGGCCCTTGAGATTGCGGATCAGGACCGCGTGGACCTGGTTCTTGACCCTCGTCCGCTGGCGCACCAGATGCGCGCGCCGGCTGATCCGTCGACGGAGCACCCGGGTCGCCTCGTCGACGATCCAGACCTCGGGCAGGAAGCCGCCGGCGAGCAGGGTGGCCAGGGTCCGAGCGTCGATCTTGTCGGTCTTGGTTCGGAGCGCCGTCACCCCCTTCACCGCCTTCGGGTTGGCCAGCACGACCTGCGCATGACGCTCGAGGATGCGGGCGATCGCAAGGGCGTTGCCGGTCGCCTCGAGCGTCACCCGGTCGTCTGCGGCCAGCGTGCGGCCGAACGCCTCGATCGCCTCGGGCTCAGTGGCGAACCGCCCGGCCGAGCGCACCTGACCTGCCTCGGCGATGGCGACCTCGCAGAAGTCGCGGCCGACGTCGATTCCGATCGCGCGCATGCTGACCTCCTCTCGCGGTGGAGACGAGGCGGGCGAACGACAACTACGGATCCGTGCTCACGGCACACCCGGGCAGTCGCAGGGGCGGCCAGCTACAAACTGCGGGCTCTCGGCCCATAGGAACGTCACGGCCTGCCCGACCACGTTCTCCCAGAAACCCCTGGTCCCGGTTCTCCGAGCAGCCTACCCGGCCGAGGTCGAGGGTTCCATCGCGAGTTTCATGCCCCTACAACTACGACCGGCTGCACGGGGAGCTCGACTGGCACACGCCGGCTGAGCGCTACGACGGCACGCCGTTCACCGCCCGCGGCTTCGAGCGCATTCCTCCCCTCGAGCACCTCCAGGGCTGGCTCCTCGAGCTCATGCCCGCATGACTCTGACTGTCTCAACAACCCCGGGAACTACACCTAGGGCGCCGCGGACCGTGGCTCTTGTGACCCGACGCAGCGCGTGGTGACGCGAGGCACCACCGGTACGCCGAAGTGATGAAGTTAGAGCCAAACGCCACTGGCGCGGGGAATAGACCCACGCGACTGTTCGGGGCACTGCATAGCGGTACCGGGCGGGATCGCGCCGTTCGACGAGTGGGGGCGGCGGGCGATCCCGGCTCGGACGAGGGACCGGTCGAGGGGTTCGCTGCAAATGGCGCGTGCCGGCGGGAGGCGAAGGCAGCGGGTGGCGTCGCGCCGCAATGGTATCCCCCCCAGATCAGACAAGCCGGCGTCCTCGGATCGATCGCACTATGCGATTGTCGGACAGAGGGAGGATGTTCATGCGTAGGCTCACTCAGCGTTCGCGCGCCCGGCACCTCGCGATGGCGATCGGGGCGGCCGTGCTGTCCCTGGCAGCCGTCGGCGTGGCCGTGGCGGCGCCGTCATTGCTGACGTTCACCCCGCAGAAGGCAGACCAGATCACCAACATCGACGTCCTGCGCGCGCAGATCAAGAACTACTACGGCACCCCGACCGCCGCGAGCGGCTCGGGGGCAACGGCCGGCTGGACGCTGGCCCTGAACTCCGCCAGCAACTACGCCGGCGAGGTCGAGAACGTGGCCGCGGAGGGTCAGCAGTGGCTGCAGGCCCGTGCCGGTAAGTCGGCCATGCCGGCGATCGTGTTCGACGTCGATGACACGACGCTCACGACGTACAACTACGAGCTCTTCAGCAACTGGGACTACAACCCGACCACGAACGCGGTCTTCGTCGGGCTGACACGACCGGGACGCCACCCAACCCGTGACGCGTTCACTGGCAACCTATTCCCCGCGACGCCGGGCATGCTGGCTCTGGCCCAGAAGGCACACGACCTCGGGTACGCCATCTTCTGGATCACGGGCCGCGGCGACGCGCAGCACCAGGCGACCATCGCGAACCTCGTCAGTGACACCGCGGTCGGGTTCGCCGACATCACGTCGGTGACCTACTCGGGCGCGACGCTGCCGGAGATCGACGCCGGCTACCCGATGCCGACGGCGCTCGACATCGGCCATGGCGGCTTCACCGATGGCCTGTTCACGAAGCCGACCATCAACCTGACGACCAACACGTACCCGGCCTACCTGAACACGCCGGAGTTCTGCGGGCCGTCCATCACCCTGAAGGTGTCGTGCCCGACGATCCAGTACAAGTCCGGCACGCGCGCCTACATCGAGTCGCAGGGCTACGACATCGTGGCCGACTTCGGCGACCAGTACAGCGACCTGCTCGGCGGCTACGCGGACAAGACCTTCAAGCTCCCCAACCCGAGCTACTACCTGCCGTAGAAAACCGGAAGCCCAGAGTGCTGATCGCGAGGGTCTTGGGCCGGTGACGCGTGCATCGCGCCGGCTCCGACCTCGGCGCGATCGCTGAGACCCCTGGCCGCCCAGTCCGAGGACACCGGCGGATGTTCCGCCGGGTGGACTGCAAGTACATCTACGATCTCGACGCCAGTTCCCTGTCCGGCGTCGGCACCTAGAACGTCTTCGTGACCATCAACGCGAAGAACGTCGACTCGCCGGGCGTCTTCGGTCTCCGCTAGGCCGCAGCCGCATCAACCAGCGACACGGTGGAGCCCCCGCTGATGGGCCGGGGCTCCACCACGTCTGTATTGGCGTGACAAACCCCGAGACGACCCGGACAAACCGTGAGGCTCGGCGGCGCATATCAGAGACGGGATCGGGCGCATTCCTGGGACTTCACAGGTGCGACGAGACGCGGCCCATGGGTGGCAGGAGCCGTGGGTTCCCTGCTGCCGCAGCGCGCCCGGATCGGTGGCCGCGCGGTGCGTCAGCGGTACGCGGCCGCGGTCATGTCCCCGACGAACTGGGGCAAGTCCGTGTGCCCCAGCACCTGCCGGACGGCCGCCGCCTCGCCCGTGTGATACCAGTAGTGGTACGTGGTGCGCAGCAGCAGCGTGCCGACGTTCTCGGCCAGCGGTACGTCGCGGCGCCGTAGGAACGTCTCCAGGAGCTTTGGGGTGAGAGTGTCGAGGTATGCGTCCGCCATCGCCGTGACGGTGCGCCAGACGGTCCACATCTCGTGGAGCGGAGGCGTGCTGGCCGGTCGGCCGGTGCCCACGAGATCGGGGAGTCCGGGGGCCACGTCCGTCTGCTGGGCCAGCCTGACCCAGTAGCCGTGCTCCTGGTTGGCCAGGTGGCCGACCATCCAGCCGACGGAGTTCAGCGGGAGCACGCGACGGACCCCGTCCTCCGCAGAGACGCCGTCGAGCCCCCGGACGAACTCGCTGCGGGCGAAGCGCAACTGGGCCACCAGTACATGCGGTGCCACGTCGATCTCCCTGAGCTGCGAGAGCCTGTCGGTGGGGTCCCCTCCCCTCCGTCTGGCGAGAGTCTGCACCGACAGCGCGCATGACGGTCCCGTTCCGACCGCGGTATCGCTCGCGAGCGTGCTCGGGTCGGCGCTGGCCCCCGAGACCCGCGCACGCGCGACCGCGGTGGCCGCCCAGGTCCGCACCGACGGAGCCACGGTGGCCGCACGGCGCCTCCTCGAGCTCTACACCACCGGTTCGGCGGCGTAGAGCTGCCACTCACCGGGCACGCCGCGCAGCTCGTGGCGCCCTCGGTCGACGACGGCAAGGTCGGTCTCGGCGAGCGCGTCGCGCATGGCGGCCGAGACGAGGATCTCGCCGTCCCCGGCGGCGGCCATGACGCGGGCGGCAGTGTGCACCGCGAGGCCACTGGGCTGCTCCCCGCGCATCTCGCACTCTCCCTGGTGCAGGCCCGTGCGCGTCTCCAGGCCAAGCTCGCGCACAGCGCTCCGGACGGCCCAGGCGCAGCGCAGGCCGTCCAGCGGTCGCTCGAAGGTGGCGAAGAAGGCGTCGCCGGCCGTGTTCACCTCGTGGCCCCGGTAGTGAGACAGCTCCTGTCGAACCGTGTACAGGTACTGCCCCAGGACGCCGCGCCAGCGTGCATCGCCAAGCTCGACCAGCGTCCTGGTGGAGCCGACGATGTCGGTGAACAGGAGGGTGAGGACGGCCCGTCCGGGCAGCACCCGGTCGACCAGCGGGCGGATCCGGCGGCGCAGCGGGGTGAAGGTGACCGCGGCCCCCGCACCCAGCGCCGCCGCGACGAAGTCGGAGTGTTGCCCGGTGACCGACTCCGCGAGGCGCTGCAGGAGGATGTTGGCCGCGCCCACGGCGACGACGAGCAGCGCGGTCACCGACCCGTACACCGCGGTCCGGTTGATGAGCAGGTCGATCTCGTAGAGCCGGTAGCGCAGGACCGCGATGCCGATGGCGACGGGCAGCAGCGCGAGTCCAACGAGGAGAACGAGCCAGGCCACGTTCGAAACGACGAGGAGGATGCCGCCGGTGGAGCCGCCGAGCGGCAGCGCGACGGCGAGGGCCAGGCCGACCAGCGCGGCCGCGGCCGCGAACCAGCGGAGCTGGGCCCGCTCCATCCCCGTCGCACGCCGGTAGCGCAGGACCAGCGAAGCGGCCGCGAGCGGAATGCAGACCACGCCCGTCGCGGTGGCCGCCGCGGACCCGAGATCGAGCAGCGATGCCGCCGTCCCGCCCAGGGCCAGTGGGTTGGTCACCCCCGGAGGCGCGGAGCCCGGCGGGAATGGCGTGAAGGCGGCCTGCAGTTCAGACGCCACGAGGGCGGCGAGTCCAAGGGCGACCACGAGCCGCCAGCGCCGTGAGGGCAGCCGCCCGGTAGGAAACACGAGCGGCAAGAAGAGCGCCACGAGCACGAGGGCCGGGACCCAGCACAGGTTGCCCACCCACGCCACCCACGCCGTCGCAGGCCCAGCCCCCGTCGGCGGGATCGAGAGGCCGTTGGCCGCGCCGAACAGAAGTCCGCCGGCCCACAGGAGCCAGCCGATCGGATTCCGCGGCACGCGTGTCACGAGCACCGCTCCCACCACCGCGAGGGACACGGCGGCGAGGGACCCCGTGAGACCCGTGACGATCGTCACCACGTCGCTCGTGGTCGGCAGCCCGACGGTCATGCCGAGTGTCGACAGGACCAGCGTGAGCCCGCTTCCGATCCACGCGACGAGCACGCCCGCTCGCTCGCGCCGCGCTCGATGGGCGGGCAGGGCCGTGAAGCCGAACGGGACGCTCACTCGCGATGTGACTCCGCGCGCATTCGACGGCGATCAGGATACGCGCCAGGGCATTCCTGGAGCGTCACATTCGTGGGTCACGCACGACCGGAGTCCGTTCCAGACGTTCGTGCTCGCGGTGCTGCTGAGCGCAATCGCCGGCGGCCTCGGGCCGGGCCTGTTCGCGACGTTCCTGGGCGGGATCGTGGTCGCCT
This sequence comes from uncultured Chloroflexia bacterium, assembly GCA_963757865.1. Lineage (GTDB taxonomy): Bacteria > Chloroflexota > Limnocylindria > Limnocylindrales > CSP1-4 > JAJYNJ01. The sequence goes on along the minus strand of CAVWSU010000005.1, from coordinate 306,914 downwards.
ACATGTACCTGCCCCCGTCGCCGGCGCTCGCGGTCGATACCCCGGGCGACGTCATCCGGCTCGGCCTCTTCGCGCTGGAGGGCGTGCTCTCGTCGGCAGCGGGCGAGATCGTGCACCGCGCGCTCCGACGCGAGGAGCACCTCGTCCGCGGACTCGGCGGCCTGCGCGTTCTGCTGAGCGGCGAATCAGGCGTGCACCCGCCGAGCGAGCAGCCGACGTATGTCGAGCCCCTGAGCGGCCGCGAGTTCGAGGTCGCCTCCCTTCTCGCGTCCGGCCTGCGGAACGACGAGATCGCGGCGCGCCTGTTCGTGTCCCGGAACACGGTCAAGACCCATCTCGCGCACATCTACTCGAAGCTCGGCGTGCGCAGCCGGACCGAGGCGGTGGCGCGCTGTCTCGAGCTCGGTCTCTTCGATCATGTGGGCGCGCCCGCAGGCTCCGCTGAGCCGCCGGCGCCGCTTCCTCCCGCCGCCCCGGCGTCCGTTCCCGCGGCCGCGTCATCCGGTCTTCGGGCCGTGCCGTCGGCCCCCGCGGGGATTGCCGTGCCAACCCCCGGGCAGGCATCACCGCCGACCCACCTGGACTCCCCGGCCTGACGCGTCGAAACGCCGTGGTTACCCGATGTCCCGGCCTCTCGACGGCCGCCCGCCGTTGGCGGCTGGCACGAACCGTCCGAGCTGGTTCTGCCGGATGAGTCCTCGGCCGACCGAGTGTGCCGTGGTGTCGCTCCCGGACGGACGAAGGTGGCTGCCGATGCGCAGCGGTCGCGAACCCGGACCCTCGACGAGCTCGCGGTACACGCGTTCGTAGGCGTCGGCCATGTGCTCGGGCGTGAACCGGCGCAGGGCGCGGTCGCGGATGGCCCGGCGATCGAGGCGCGAGGCAAGGCCGACGGCATACGCGGCCTCCTGGACGTCGTCGACGAGGAATCCGTCCGTGCCGTGCTGTACGAGCTCCGGCAGTGCTCCCGCACGGCGGGCGACGACAGGGGTCCCCGCACCCATCGATTCGATCGCGACGAGCCCGAATGGCTCCGGCCATGCACCGAGCATCAGGGTCGCCAGTGCGCCTGCGTACAGCGCATCGCGGTCGGGCGCGGCCAGCTCGCCGAGGTACTCGGCCACGCCGTCACGTACTGCCGGCACGAGCACGTCCTCGAACAGCCGACGCTCGGAATCGAGGCGCAGGCGTGCCGCGACCTTCAGGGGGATGCCGGTCACCTGGGCGACCTCCACGGCTTCGGCAACTCCCTTCTCCCGGGAGATGCGACCCACGAGAGCGAGATACGTTCCGACGTCCTCCCCGAACGGCACCGAATCGAGCGGCATCCCGTGATGGACAGTCGCCACCCAGTTGGCGTCGGGGAACCACCGGCGCTGGTTGTCGCTCACGGAGACGAGCGGGATCTCGGCGAAATCGCGGAGAAGATCCGGCATCCCCGGCACGTCCAGCCGTCCGTGCAGCGTCGTGACGACCGGTGTGGGACAGTGCCGGGCGAGCAGGAACCCGTGCCCCTCGAGGTGAGCGTGGATGACGTCGAACCGCTCGTGCTGCCGCCACACCATGTCGGCCGTGCGCGCGAGGAACAGCGCCTCGGCATCGTCGAACGCCGTATCCGAGCGCGGCGGGGTGGATCCCGCCCAGAGCGCGCGTTCGACGGTCGGGACGAGTTCGCACGACACGCTGGAATCCCCCGACGCGAAGAGCGTGACCGCGTGCCCCCGCCGTGTCAGCTCTTCGGCCAGCACGGCCACCACCCGCTCCGTGCCCGCATATCCGCTGGGAGGAATGGGGAGCAGCGGAGGGGCGACCAGGGCGATCCGCATCGGTTCGGGTCGAGGCGTCACAGGATCCGCCTCCCGCCCGGGAGCAGGGAGCTCACTCGCGCACCTCGCCGACTGCGTGCTCGTGCCGTCCCGGAAGCGTGAGCAGCAGCTGTTCCAGCTGACGCTCACGAGCACGTGCGTCGTCCCAGCGCCGCCTCGCGCGTCGCACCTCATCGTCGCCGGCGGTAGCACCGCGCAGGGCGAGGAACTCCAGCCTGGCGGCCTCGGCCTCCGCCCGCGCGCCGGACAGGCGCGCATCGAGATCGTCCTCGCGGCCAGCGGGATAGTCGCAGGGCGCCGGTGTCGCGGTGGCGTCGTTCGGGGGCCGCACCGTGCGCGAGGCATCGGGCGGAGCCGATCGCGTGTCCATGGACATGTCGTGCTCGCTAGTCACGCGTCGACTGCGGCGCTCGCGGTTCCCCGGTCGCTCTGCGACTCGGCGCGGTCCTGTCGCACGAGGGCCAGGCCGAGCTTCCCGCCGACAGGCCGAAGATCGAGCGTCCAGTCCGAGAGCAGGTCCGCGAGCCCCTCGCTCATGTAGAAGGTCACTCCGAGCCGGGAGGCGGCGACATCGTCACGATTCGGCTCGCGCACGAAGGCGACGGCGAAGCGGCCTTGTGTCGGATCGCCGCTCAGGTGCACGCCGGAGTCCCGCGGCAGCTTCATCCTGAGTCGCGTGGCGAGCAGGCGGGCTGCGGCGGCCTGCGTGACATGAAGCATCTGTCCCTCCCTGCGCTACGGTGTTGCCCCGCCAGGCACCGATGCCGCCACGCCCGCCGATCGCCTGCTCCTCGGCGGGCCATCCAGGCCCGAGGGCCGTCGGGGGACCGGACGGTGGCGCCACCGGCGGGAGGCCCGGGAGGGCCGCCCTATCGTGTCCACGCTCCTCAGCCTCAACCCGCGCGGCCCGAACAGGCGTCACCCGTACGGGTGATTCGGCCGGGCCGGCGCCGCGCTCGACGCCTTCGTCAAGGCTGGGCTGCCTCGGGGGCTCCCTGGACGTCCCCGTCCGCCGGCACCCGCCGGCTAGTGCGGACCGGTCCCTTCGTCGAGGTGGAGCGCCTCGCGCAGCTGGATCTGGCGCACGACGTCCGCACGCGTCAGCATGCCCACCAGTCGTCCGTCCCCCAGCACGGGCAACTGCTCGTAATCGCCGGCCGCCATCGCCCCGAGCGCCTCGGAAAGCGGCGCCTCCGGCGTGGTCGTGACCACCCCCTGGCGTGCCCCCATCACGTCCGCCACTCGCGTGCGGGCTCGATCCGGGACGGGCACGCGTCCGATGTCGCTCAGGGCGACGATTCCGACCAGGCGCCCGCCGAGGGCCACCGGGACGGCGCGCCGATTGCCCGGCAGGAGCACCTCGTCGATGAGCAGTTCGACCGAGCTGTTGGGATCCACCACGGTCGTGTCGGGGCGCATCACGGCGCCGACCGTGAGCCCGCCCAGGTGCTGCGCCGACCGGACCTGGCGCAGTTCCGCCGCGCCGGAGCTCTGGAGGAACCAGCCGATCACCGCAAGCCAGACGCCGTCGAAGGGGTCCCCTCCCACCACCGCCACGACGCCCACGGCCATCAGGCCGTAGCCCACCAGCTGGCCAACGCCGACCGCCACCGCGAGGCCGCGGCGCCGATCGCCGCTGAGCTGCCAGACCAGCGAGCGCAGCACGCGGCCCCCGTCGAGCGGGTAGCCCGGGATGAGGTTGAAGCCCCCGAGCAGGGCGTTCACCAATCCGAGGTAGTCGAGGACGGCGGCGACCCGGGCGTCGCCGACCAGCATGCCGAACACCAGGCACAGCCCGGCCAGCACGAAGCTCGTGAGCGGACCCACGATGGCGACGAGGAACTCCGTCGAGGCCCGCGGGGCATCGTCACGCAGCGTCGAGACGCCGCCGAAGAGAAAGAGCGTGATGGACTCGACCGACATGCCGCGCCGACGCGCCACGAGCGAGTGGGCCAGTTCGTGTACCAGCACGGCGCCGAAGAGCAGGATCGCCGAGACCGCCCCCAGCACCCAGGCCTGCGGCACGGTGAGGTCCGGGAGCAGGGCCGGGTAGTACCCATCGGCCAGCGACCAGCTCAGCAGGACGAAGATGAGCAGCCAGCTGATGTGGAGGTAGACGTCGATGCCGGCGACCCGGAAAAGGCGGAGCGAGCCTGCGCGCATCTGCCCAGCCTAGCGGCTCGGCCGCCGTCTGACGCCGTCTTATCGGGCGGACATCCTCATCAGGCCGAACACGGCACCCTGCGGATCGCCGAGGATCGCGAAGCGGCCCCCCGGAAAGTCCTGTGGGGCGAGCATCTCCCGGGCGCCGGCGGCGAGGGCCGCCTGGAACATGCCGTCCACGTCGGCCACCCGGAAGTAGACCATCCAGTAGCTGGGCACGCCGGCCGGCACCATCGGGTTCATCTCCATCCCACCCGCAACGCTCGTGCCGCCGAGCTGGAACTCGATGTAGGGCGGCATCCCCTCCCCCATGGGCTGGGATCGGTGGGCCCAGCCGAACACACGCTCGTAGAACGCGATGTCCGCGTCGATGCCGCGCGCGTTCAGTTCCGCCCAGGCGAAGCCGTTCGGCAGGCCCGTGGCGAAGCCCGACATGGCCGCAGGCTGCCAGACCGAGATGAAGGCCCCGGCCGGGTCCTGGAACACGCCCATCCGTCCCTGGTTGCCGACGTCGAAGGGCGGTGCGACGACCCGGCCGCCGGCCTCGCCGACGGCTCGCGCGACCGCCTCGGCATCGACCGCCGCGAGGTAGATCATCCAGGCCGTGGGAGCCTGGGGCGCCATCGTCGGGCCGATGCCGGCCACGTCCTTCCCGTCGATCTGCGCCATCGCGTACCCGCCGTACTGCGGGTCGGGGGACACCTGGACGTCCCAGCCGAACAGGCCCGAGTAGAAGGCGCGCGATCCGGCCGGATCGGCGCTGGATAGGTCGACCCACACGGGCGTTCCCGCCATCGGGGACTCTGCCATCACACGCCTCCCTGCGCGCTCGCTTCCCTGCGCTCGCTTCCCGTCCGGCCCCGGCGGTACCGCCGGCCGTCGCGGGTGGGCCATGGTACCAGCGGCTCGGAGACGGGGGCATTGCGGCGACCGGCCGCTGGACGCTTGTCGGAATCCGAGGCAGCACGCCTCTGGCGGTCGCATCGCCATCCGCGCTACGCTCATGCCATGGCGGATGGGTGCACGGCGGGCACGAACGTCGCGACCGGGACCCGGGGCAGCCGGATCGTCGCTGGAGCCTGCTTCGGAATCGGCCGATGCCGCATGATCGTCGCCGCGGCGGCACGGCGGATCCGACCGGCATGACGACGAGGCGGGTGGCCTGGCGCCGGTCCGGCGCGGTCGATGCCGAGGAGCAGTGCACGGTCACCGTGCGCGACAGCGGGCTTTCGCTGGTGGGAACCGTGCTCGCCGCCGAGGCCGGCGTCCCCGTCCGGATCGAGTACCGGGTCCTCACGGACGCCGTCGGGATGACCACGGCCGTCCACGTGCGGGACCTGCGCGGCTTCGAACAGCGCACGCTCGACCTCGTGCGCGATCGGAAGGGCGCGTGGACTCAGCGCGGCACGCCCGCGAGGGCGTTGCGGGGCTGCTCCGACGTCGATCTCGGGTGCAGTCCGTCCACGAACACGCTGCCGATCCGGCGACTCCGCCTCGGCGTCGGTGCGGCGCAGACGATCCAGGCCGCATGGGTCCGCTTCCCCGAGCTGACAGTCGAGAAGGCGCCGCAGACGTACACTCGCCTCGACGAGTTCACGTACCGCTACGCGAGCGGGACGTTCGAGGCCGAGCTGACCGTCGATGACGAGGGCATCGTGACCGACTACGCCGAGTGGCGCCGGACCGGGATCGCCGTCGGCACGGACGACACCGAGCCACTCGACGCCCGCCGGTAGCGCGAGAAACGGGTGCAGCGCTGGCACGTTGGAGCCGGGATGCCAGCTGACGATGACGGCGACCCAGGCGCTTCACCGGCGGTCTCGATCGACGCCGCGCAGGCAGCCCGATCGACCGCGGGCCTGACGAGCGCCCAGGCCGCCGAGCAGCTCCGCAGCGACGGTCCCAACGCGATCGGCGGCGGCGGTCGCCGGACCAACCTCGCCATCCTCGTCGCCCAGGTGTCGAGCCCGCTCGTCCTGATCCTGGTCGGAGCGAGCCTGGTCAGCCTGCTCGTCGGCGATGCCGTCAACGCGTCGATCATCCTCGCGATCGTCGTCCTGAGTGCAGTCCTCGGCTTCGTGCAGGAGGCGCGCTCGGAGGCGGCGGTGGCCGCCCTGCAGGCCCGGCTGACCCTTCGCGCGACCGTCGTCCGCGACGGGAACCCGCAGGAGCTGCCCATCCACGACGTCGTTCGCGAGGACCTGGTGATCCTGACCGCCGGCGACATCGTTCCAGCCGACGGCAGGATCCTCGAAGCCAACCACCTCTATGTCGACGAGAGCTCGCTCACCGGGGAGTCCGCCCCGGCCCTCAAGGCGCCGCGAGCTGGCGATCTCGATCCGGCCCGCGACCCCGATCGCGACGGGCTCGTCTTCTTCGGTACGAGCGTCGTGAGCGGGACCGGGCGCGCACGCATCACCGCCACCGGGACGCGCACGAGCTACGGGGCGATCGCCATGCGGCTGGCCGAGCGCGCTCCCGAGAACGACTTCCAGCGGGGGGTGCGGACGTTCGGGGTCCTCATCTTCCGCGTCACGGCGATCCTGGTCATTGCGGTCCTGGTCATCAACGTGGCGTTGCACCGCCCGATCCTCGATTCGCTGCTCTTCGCGATCGCCCTGGCCGTGGGCCTCACGCCCGAGCTGCTGCCGGCGATCGTCACACTCAACCTCACGCAGGGCGCCCACGTGCTGACCGCGCACGGCGTGCTCGTCAAGCGACTGCCGGCCATCCAGAACCTGGGAAGCATCACGGTCCTGGCGACGGACAAGACCGGAACGCTGACCGAGGGCCGGCTCCAGCTCGTCCGCGCGGTCGGGATCGACCGCGATGACGCCGTCGAGGCGGGGCAGGCTCTCGAACTGGCGTACCTCAACAGCCATTTCCAGGCGGGCTTCACAAACCCGCTCGACGCGGCCGTCCTGTCGGGCATGCCCGCGCCGGCCGATCTGTCCGCGTACGAGAAGCGGGCCGAGCTTCCGTACGACTTCACCCGCCGGCTCCTGAGCGTGGTCGTGCAACGCACTGGCGAGCAGCCGCTCCTCGTGACCAAGGGCGCGCCGGAGGCGCTCATCGCCCGGTCGGCCTGGGTCCGCGAAGACCACGCCGCACGACCGATCGACGCCGCCGAGCACGCGCGGCTGGCGACGCTCGTCGACGGTGCGTCTGGTGAAGGGTTCCGGCTGGTGGCGGTCGGCTCGCGGTCTCTCGGCCTGGATGTGTTTCCTGGTGCCACCGGGACAGGCCCGGCGGCGAGCCTCGACGATGCGGCCCAGCTCGAGCGGGACCTGGTGTTCGAGGGCGTGATCCTGTTCAGCGACCCGCCCAAGGTCGGGGTCGAGACGACGATCACGGAGCTCGCCCGACAGGGCGTCGCACTCAAGGTCGTCACCGGCGACAACGAGCTCGTCGCGCGGCACGTGGCCGGCCAGGTCGGCCTGACCGTCGAGGGCGTCGTCACGGGCGAGGAGATGCGCGCGCTCACGCACCCCGCGCTGGTGGCGCGAGCAAAGCGCACGACGATCTTCGCCCGCGTCGATCCCGACCAGAAGCTCCAGGTGATCCGCGCCCTGCACGACGGGGGCGCGGTGGTGGGCTACCTCGGCGACGGCATCAACGACGCCCCGGCGCTCCACACGGCCGACGTGGGAATCAGCGTCGACAACGCCACGGACGTGGCGCGCTCGGCGGCGGACATCATCCTGCTCGAGCCCAGCCTCGCGGCGATCAGCCGCGGCGTCGTCGAGGGCCGGCGCACCTTCGCCAACACGCTCAAGTACATCCGCATGGGCACGAGCTCGAACTTCGGCAACATGCTCAGCATGACCGGGGCCGCCCTGCTGCTGCCGTTCCTGCCGATGACGCCCGGGCAGATCCTGCTCAACAACCTCATCTACGATGCCTCGCAGACCGCCATCCCGACCGACACGATCGATCCGGACGTCGGCGCCCTCCCCGCCCGATGGGACGTGCAGGCGATCCAGCGCTTCATGCTGATCTTCGGACCGATCTCGTCGCTCTTCGACTACGTCACGTTCGGGCTGCTGCTCCTCGCGCTCGGCGTGAACGAACGGGCCTTCCACACCGGCTGGTTCATCGAGTCGCTGTGCACCCAGGTCCTCGTGGTGCTCGTCATCCGAACTCGTCGCAGCCCCTTCTGGCTGAGCCGCCCCAGCATGCCGCTCCTGGCTGCCATCCTCGCGGCGATCGCGGTCGCGGTGGTCATCCCCATCAGCCCGCTCGGCGGCATCCTCGGGTTCACAGCGCTACCGCCGGCGTACTGGCTGCTCCTGGTGGTGGTGGTCGCCGCGTACCTCGCGCTCGTGGAGCTGGTCAAGCGGCGGTTCGAGCCGCGCGCCTGAGGCAGCCACGACGCCGACGACCGGCACGGCACAGAGGCCGGCGGGCGAAGGCGGGCGGCCTCCAGTCCGCCGGCTCTCCCGGCCGCCCTCAGACGCGCTGGTCGGTGCTGGGCTTCTCCCAGAGGTTGACGCCACCCTCGACTGCGTGGCGGTCGATCTCGGCGAGCTCGTCGGCGGAAAACGCGAGGTTGGCCAGCGCGCCGACGTTCTCCCGGACCTGTGCCGCGGAACTTGCCCCCGTCAGGGTGGTCGTGACCCGCGGGTCGCGGAGGACCCACGCGTACGCCATCTGGGCGAGACTCTGGCCGCGGCGCAGGGCGATCTCGTTGAGCGCCCGAACGCGAGCCAGGTTCTCCTCGTTGAGCGTCTCGCGCTGGAACGAGTCGCCACCCGGGCGGTTGACCCGCGCGTTCTCCGGGATCCCATGCAGGTACTTGTCGGTCAGGAGGCCCTGCGCGAGCGCCGTGAACGCGATCATCCCTGCGCCCACCTCCTCCAGGGCATTCAGGAGGTCGGGCTCGACCCAGCGGTTCAGCAGGTTGTACGACGGCTGGTGGATGAGCAGCGGTACGCCCTCGGCCCGGAGGAGCGCCGCCGCCTCGCGGGTCTTCGCGGCAGAGTACGACGAGATGCCGACGTACAGCGCCTTGCCCTGCCTGACGGCCGACGCGAGCGCCCCCATCGTCTCCTCGAGCGGGGTGTCGACGTCGAACCGGTGGGAGTAGAAGATGTCGAAGTAGTCGACACCCACGCGCCGGAGGCTCTGGTCGAGGCTGGCCAGCACGTACTTGCGCGAGCCGCCGCCCTGGCCGTACGGACCCGGCCACATGTCCCAGCCGGCCTTGCTCGAGATGATCAGCTCGTCCCGGTGCGCCGCCAGGTCCTCGCGGAGGATCCGCCCGAAGTTCAGCTCGGCGCTGCCGTACGGCGGACCGTAGTTGTTCGCGAGGTCGAAGTGCGTGATGCCGAGGTCGAAGGCCGTGAGGGCGATCTCGCGCTGCGTCGCGAGCGGCGTGTGGTCGCCGAAATTGTGCCACAGCCCCAGGGACAGGAGCGGCAGGCGAAGGCCGCTGCGGCCGCAGAAGCGATAGGCCATCGCGTCGTAGCGCCCGGGTGCAGGCTGGTGCGTCATGATCGTGCCTCCGATGTGCCGGTCGTCGTGAGGGCGAGTTCCTCCACGCGTTCCCGGGACGGCATGCCCGCGCGTGGTCCGAGTGCGGTGGCCGCCAGTGCCCCGGCCGCGTTGGCCCGGGCCAGGAGGGGCACCCCGCGAAGTCCCAGTTGCCAGAACGTGCAGAACGCGGCCGCGAACGCGTCACCGGCGCCGGTCGTGTCGACGGCCTGAACCCGGGGAGCGTCCGCGGCGAACCATGTGCCATCCGCGGTCGTCACGTAGCGGGCCCCTGCCGCTCCGAGCGTGATGACGACGATGCGGGGCCCGCGCGCCCACCAATCGGGCGCGACCGTGGGCTTCCCCGCGGACCATCCGGACGCGGTTGCCGTCTCCTCGCTCATGAACAGCAGGTCCACCGTTCGCAGCGACGCCCAGTCGAGCTCGGCCGGCAGGGCGTCCGATTCGACGGTCGCGGCGACGTCGCCCCGGCGGCGTGCGCGCATTCCCCCATGCTCGCGGCGAGACCGTCCCAGGGTCCCACGTAACAGAGGTCGGGAGCCATTGTTCGCAGGGCATCCCGCAAAGCCTCGAGCGGAGGCAGTGGGAGCGTGTCGTCGCCGGGCGGCATGAGGACCACGCTGCGTTCGGCGCGCTCGTCGACGAGGACGATCGTCCTGAACACGGGGTGTCCTTCCCGCAGACCCACCAGGGACACGTCGATCCCCTCGTGCCGCAACGACTCGACGCCTCGTACGCTGGCCGCGTCCGTCCCGGCCCAGCCGATCGCTCGGACATCGGCGCCGAGGCGAGCGGCCGCCACGGCGAAGTTGCCCGTGACCCCGCCGTCGAGGTCGCCGAGCGCGTGGCCGATCACCTTCCACCCCGCAGCCGGCAGCGACGACACGGTGACGTACGTGTCGACGCACATCATCGGGACGAGGACGGCGATCCTGGGCGCCGGTCGGTGGGTTTCAGGCATGCCGCGCGACGAGCTCCGCGGCGAGCGGCTCCAGGTCGAGGCCATTCGCCGTGGTGACGAGCGTGCGCCAGTCCCGGGGGAAGGCGTCGATCCCGGCCAGGGTCCCGGCGAGCGCGCCGGCCATGCAGGCCACCGTGTCGGTGTCGTCCCCGAGGTTCGCCGCGGCGACGATGGTCTCTCGCGGCCGGCCGCCACCCGCCACGAACGCCGCCACCGCCGCCGGCACGGCCTCCGCCGTGTGGAGCCCGGCTCCCACGATCGCGGCGATGCGGTCGACGGCCTCCCATTCGTCCCTGCTCGAGATCGCGAGCGAGATGCCGAGCCGGATGCGTTCGCTCACGGACGGGCCGGCGACGTCGCGTCCGTGCTCGAGTCCCAGGCGTTCGCCCTCGACGGCGCCCCACAGGCAGCCTCGCGCGACCGACACGACGTCCGCGTCGGGCTCCATGGCCGCGGCGATGCCGCAGGAGATCGCGCACGCACCTGCGATCGCCACGCGCGTGGCGTGTGTGGGCAGGCACACCGTGACAGCGTCCCGGGCCGCGGCCGGGAGGTCGCCGGCGTGCACCCACCCGACCGGCGCGACCTTCATGGCCGCCCCGTCGCTGGTGCCCCGCATGAACCCGGCCGACTCGCGTCCCACCGCGATCGGATCGGTGCCCTCCCGCAGCTGGGCGATCGCGGCCCGCGTGGTCGGGCCCGCGAACCGGCGGAGCATCTCGTCATCGGCCGCCCACTCGAGCAGGGCCGAGGCAACGTCGGCTGCCGTGAGGTGCTCGGTACGTGCGACCGTCCGGGCCAGCACGATGAGCTGGCTGGCGTCGTCGGTGATCTGCCCTGCGGCGCGCCCGGCCGCGAAGGGGCTGAGATCCGGGGCGACCATGCGCTCCAGCCGTCCGTACGTCGCGGTGATCTGGTCGCGCGAGAGCATCTCCGTGACCGCGCCCAGCGCGTCGCCACACACCGCCCCGTACAGTCCCCCGAGGACGCGCTCGAAGGGACCAGGCGGAACGGCGTGTCGTGGCTGGTGCGCGGAGACGTCCGGCATGCGCGATCCCCCTGGCGGTGCGTGACGCCGTGCGGCGTCGTTCGGCCGTCGACCTCTGGTCGACCCTGGACGTTGGTCCGCGCGGCCCAGCGCGCCTGCATCGTAGCGCCGACGGACGGGCGGTTGTTCGGCCGCGTTCAGCCCGTTCGGCCCCGCCCGCTCAGCCCGGCCGTTCGGCGGAGGTCTTCCACGCGCGGGACTGTGCCCGCGGATCGTCGCACAATGGTCGGGTGCCGTACGACCTCGAGCGCTTCGTGTCGGCGCAGGAGTACGTCTACGACGGCGTGCGTGGCGAGCTCCGGCGCGGCCTCAAGACCGGCCACTGGATCTGGTTCATCTTCCCCCAGGTGGCCGGCCTCGGACACAGCGACGTGTCCCGCTACTACGCGATCGCGTCGCTCGATGAGGCGCGCGCCTACGTCGACCATCCGGTGCTCGGCCCGCGCCTGCGGGAGTGTGCGCATCTCGTCCTGGAGGCACGGGCACACTCGGCGGAGGACTTCTTCGGAATGACGGACGCGAGGAAGGTCCGCTCCTGCATGACGCTGTTCCAGCTCGCGTCGCCCGACGAGACCGTGTTCGGGCAGGTGCTGGACCGCTGGTACGGCGGCATCGCTGACGAGGCCACCCTCGCGCGGCTCGCCTGAGCGCGGCGCCTCCTTTGACCCGCACCAGCGCGCGCCTCCAATGTCGCGCCCTCGTTGGCGCGCGCCTCCTTCAGCCCGCACCTCGCTTGGCGCCCGGCCCCATTCCTGCAGAAATTCTCCGCACGGAAACGTATGTCGGTTGTCGCGGGCACTGCCGGCCCCGCGCATCTGCGGCTCGGCGACGGTGAGCGGAATTCGTGCGTGGCGGGCGCCGTGGACACCGCGAGGGGCCGCCGGGAAGGCGACGAAATGCCCCGACATGGGTCCGGACGGTCCGCCTATCGGACATACGTGTCTGGACCAGACGGATCTGCAGGAAAGCCGGGCACGGCGCGCCGGCGAGGCCCCGCGACTTGGCCGTTGGCAGGCGCCGGCGAGACCCCGAGCCGGCCGTTGGGAGGCGCCGGCGGGACCCCGCGACTCGGCCGTTGGCAGGCGCACGGCCGGCGAGGCCCCGCGACTTGGCCGTTGGGAGGCGCACGACACGTACCGCCGGGGCGTTGGTATCGCGGACGACCGATCGGCGGCCGAGGCTGGTCTCGAGGCCGAGGCAGTCGGAGCCGGTCGGCCTCGTGTCCACCGAGAGGAGGCCTCACATGGCGAAGCTGAGCGAGAAGAAGCGCGACTCCCTGCCCGACTCGAAGTTCGGCCTGCCGGACGAGCGGAAGTACCCGATGCCTGACGCGTCGCACGCCCGGAATGCCAAGGCGCGGGCGGAGCAACAGGAGGAGAAGGGGCGCCTCAGCGAAGCGCAGAAGGAGAAGATCGACCAGAAGGCCGATCGGATCCTCGACAGGTAGCTTCCGGCGATCGCACGCTGGCCTGGGGGTGAGGTTGGGCGTGGGCGTGGCGATCGGGCGTGGGCATGGCGATCGCCGCGATCAGTGCACCCGCTTCTCGTAGCCCCGCCAGAACGGCTCGCGCAGCGCGCCCTTCAGGATCTTCCCCGTCCCACCCTTCGGCAGCTGGTCCACGAACTCGACGCGCCTCGGCACCTTGAACGCCGCGAGGCGCTGCCGCAGGAAGGCGATCACGTCGTCGGCCGTCGCGGTCGTCCCCGGCTTCATCGCGATGATCGCCAGCGGGACCTCGCCCCACGTCTCGTCCGGCGCCGCGACCACGGCGGCCTCGAGCAGCCCCGGGAACTCCGCGAGCGCGTACTCGATCTCCACCGAGGAGATGTTCTCGCCCCCGCTGATGATCACGTCCTTCAGGCGGTCCTTGATCGTGATGTAGCCCTGCTCGTCCACGGTGGCCATGTCGCCGGTGTGGAACCATCCGTCGCGGATCGCCGCCGCGGTGCCCTCGGGATCACCGTAGTAGCCGTCCATGACCACGTTCGAGCGGACCACGATCTCTCCGATCTGCTCGTCGTTCGGCTCGACCTCCGTCCCCTCCCCCGTCACCACGCGCACCCGCGTCCCGGGGGTGGCCCAGCCCGTCGTCGCCTGCCGTTCGAGTCGGCGTTCCGGCGGCTCGGTCGCCAGCAGGTGCCTTCGAGGCCAGGCGATCGTGATGACCGGAGACGTCTCGCTCAGCCCGTACCCCACCACGGCCTCCACGCCGAGCTTCTCCTCGAGGGAACGGATCAGCGCGGGCGACGCCGGTGCGCCGCCGACGAGCACCCGCCGCAGGCTCGAGAGGTCGTGGCTCCCGAACTCGGGGCTGTTGAGGACGGCGTTGAAGATGGTCGGCACGGCCAGCAGGTACGTGACGCGGTGGCGCTCCACCTGGGCCATGAGGGCGCCCGGATCGAACCGGCGGAGCATCACGTGCTGCCCGCCCACCAGGGTCATCCAGTGCGGCGCCCCCCACCCGTTGACGTGGAACAGCGGCACGACGTGCAGGATCGTGTCGCCATCCGTCACGCCCAGCGCGAGGGCCGTCTGGAGGCCGTGCAGGTACAGCGCCCGGTGGGTGAGCGCGACACCCTTCGGCCGGCCCGTGGTCCCGCTCGTGTAGAAGAGCTCGGCGACCGCGTTCTCGTCCACCTCCGCCGGAGGCTCGTCGGGCGACGCGGCTGCGAGCAGTGCCTCGTACTCGTGGGTGGCCGGCGCCCGCACGTCGCCCTCCATCACGACGAACGTCGGACGGCTCGCCAGCCCGGGGGCGATGCGCTCGACCAGCGGAGCGAAGTCGGCGTGGAACAGGACGACCTTCGACGCCGAGTGGTCGAGGATGTAGGCGATGTCGTCGGGCGTGAGCCGGATGTTGATGGGATTGAGCACGGCGCCCGCCTCGAGCACCCCGTAATACCCTTCGAGCAGCTGGTGCGTGTTATAGGTGATGAAGCTCACCCGGTCGCCGGGCTCCACGCCGAGGCCGCGCAGGGCGCTCGCGAGCCGGTGCGTCCGTTCGGCGTACTCGCGGTACGTGAAGCTCCGCTCACCGTCCACGACCCCGACGCGTTCGGCGAAATAGGCCGCCGCGCGGTCGCGAAACTCCAGGACGGAGAGCGGCACGTTCATCGCAGGCCTCCTCCCCCGGGTGCCGGCTGCGTCGGTGGCCGGGGCCCCCGACCGACGTCTCGTGGCCGGGAGGATAGGCCGGGTGACGCGAACCCGCTTCAGGCGGGGTGGTTCACCGACCGTGCTGCCGGGCCAGCTCCTCGAGCCGCGCGTCGGAGATCCCGAAGTGGTGGGCCACCTCGTGACGGACGGTCGCCGTCACCCCTCGGGCCAGCGACTCGGGATCGCGGAAGACGCGTACGTGAGGCCCCCGGAAGATGGTGATCTTGCTCGGAAGTGCCGCGTCGCTTGCGCCCCACGCCGTCCGTGGGACACCTGTGTAGAGCCCGAACAGGCCGGGTGCTCCCACCTCGGCCAGCTGGTAGGCGGTCGGTTCGTCCTCGACCACGACCGCGACGGTGTCCAGGCGGTCGCGGAAGACGGGCGGCAGGCCCTCCAGGGCGTCGTCGACCAGGCTCTCGAAGGGATCGGGCGCGTCGTTCGACGCGTCGCTCGTCACGCTCGTCGTCGACGCGTCGTCGGTCGATTCGTCGTGCACGCCCGATGGCTCCCGCGTGCCGTCAGCCGAGCGGTTCGGGCGCGATGCCCGCCGCCGCGCGCAGCTCGCCGGCCAGCTGTGGCGCCACGCGTCCCCGGACCCGCACGTCGGTGCCGCGGTACTCGACGTCGATCGTGCCCCGCTCCCGGATCCGCGCGATCAGCTCGCCGGCCGTGTACGGGACGACGGCGTCCACGTCCTCCCACAGGTCGGCCAGCAGCGTCGACAGCCGCGCGCGAAGCGTGTCGAGTCCGTAGCCGGTGAGCGCCGAGATCAGCACGGCGTCCCCGATCATCGGGGCCGGGTTCGCCTCGTCCCGCGCGTTGGATTCCAGGAGATCGGCCTTGTTGTACACGACGAGCCGCGGCTTCGAACCTGCCCCCAGCTCGTCGAGGACCTGCTGGACGGTGGCCCGGTGCTCGGTGAAGTGCGGATCGAAGGCATCCACCACCTCGAGCAGGACATCGGCGCGGGTCACCTCCTCAAGCGTCGCCCGGAAGGCGTCGACGAGCTGGTGCGGGAGCTTGTGGATGAAGCCGACCGTGTCGGTCAGGACGGCGGACTGCCCGTCGCCGAGCTTCACCGCGCGGCTCGTGGGATCGAGGGTGGCGAACAGCCGGTCCTCGGCGACCGCGGCCTCGGACCCGACGAGCGCGTTCAGCAGGGTGGATTTGCCGGCGTTCGTGTAGCCCGCGATGGCAACCGTGGGCACGAGCCGGCGGTCCCGGGACCGGGAGGCGATCTCGCGCTGGCGACGCACGTCCTCGAGTCGCTCTCGCAGCCGCCGGATCCGCTCGCGGATCAGGCGCCGGTCCGTCTCGAGCTGTGACTCGCCCGGGCCGCGCGTTCCGATGCCGCCGCCGGTCCGCGACAGGTGGGTCCAGAGGCGGGTCAGGCGGGGCAGCTGGTATTCGAGCTGGGCGAGCTCGACCTGCAGCCGGCCCTCGTGCGTGCGGGCGTGCTGGGCGAAGATGTCGAGGATCAGCCCGCTGCGGTCGAGCACCTTGCAGCCCACGACGCCCTCGAGCGACCGCTGCTGGTTCGGCGTCAGCTCGTCGTCCGCGATGAGAAGCGTGAAGCCCGTCTCGGAGCGGGCCTGCACCAGTTCCTGCGCCTTGCCCTTGCCCACGTACCAGGTGGGATCGGGGACCCGGCGCGTCTGCCACTCGGCCCCGACCACCTCCGCGCCGGCCGTGTCGGCCAGTGCCGCCAGCTCGTTGAGCGACTCCTCTGCGGTCCAGCCGGGCTCGCTGCCGGTGTCCGCGGCGACGAGGAACGCGCGCTCGCGCGGCGGTTCGAGTTCGATGAGGCGGGCCATGATCCTCCGTTCGGTTGGTGCAGGGGAACTCTACCGCACGCGCGCCTGCAATCCGGGGGCCGCCGCGTACGGCGCGCTCAGGCGCCGGCAGCCTCCAGGAACTGCCGCAGCAGGCGGAGCGCCTCGGGGTACGGATCGTGGACCGCGTCGATCCAGTGGATGTCAGGCTCCGCCCGGAACCAGGTCCGCTGCCGGCGGGCATACGCACGCGTCCTGACGATGGTCTCCGACAGCGCCTCCGCCTCGGTCCGCCGGCCCTCGGCCACGTCGATCGCCTCCCGGTAGCCGATGGCGCTGAGCGCGGGCAGGGCGGCATCGAAGCGCGACGCCAGGGCGGCCGCCTCGCGCACGAGCCCGCCGGCGTACTGGCCGGCCGCCCGGTTCGCGATCCAGGTGCGGTGCGTGGCATGCTCGACGGCGAGGCCGAGCCAGAGGACACGGCCGGGATAGCCCGTGGGCTCGGGCGGCGGCACGTCCCCGGTGACGGCCACGCGTTCCAGTGCGCGGACGACACGGCGTGGATTGGCCAGGTCGGTCCGCGCGGCGACCGCCGGCGCGTCGCGACGGAGCCTCTCGACGAGCGGGGCGAGCCCGGTCTCGGCGAGTTCGGCGTCCAGCCGGGCGCGCAGCTCCGGGTCATGCGGCGCGTCGGTGAGGGGGACGCCGCGCGCCACGGCCCGCAGGTACAGCCCCGTGCCACCCACGAGGAACGCGACGCGTCCCCGCCGGGCGATCCCGTCGAGGGCCGCGAGCACGTGCCGCTGGTAGAGCGAGACGCTGAACGGCTCGTCCGGCTCCACCAGGTCGAGTCCGTGGTGCGGCACGAGCGCGCGCTCGGAGCGGGAGACCTTGGCGGTGCCGATGTCCATGCCGCGGTAGACCTGCCGCGAGTCCGCCGACACGATCTCGACGCCCCCGACCGCCGCCGCGAGACGCAGCGAGAGCCTCGTCTTGCCGGTCGCGGTCGCTCCCGCGATCACGACAAGGGCAGGGAACGCGGGGTCGCTTCCCTCCTCCGCCCGGTCGCCGGCCGTCGGGAGGGCCATGCCGTCAGGCGCCCGCGTCCGCGAGCGTGCCGGTGAGCGAGTACGGTCCGGCGTGCTCCACGCGGACGCGGACCAGCTGCCCGACAAGGTCGGCAGGTCCCGCGACGTGCACGAGGCGGTTCTCGCGGTTGCGGCCACCCAGCCGGACGTGTCCCTCGGGCAAGGGCCCGGCGCCTGGCAACGAACCGGCGCCTGGCAACGAACCGGCGCCTGGCAACGAACCGGCCCCGGGAACGGGTGCATCTCCCGCGTCGTCGCCGTGGTCGTGCGCTCGCGGCCGGTCGATGCCGTCCACGAGGACCTCGGTCGTCCGCCCGATCCACGCGCGGTTGCGCTCCCAGCCGATCTCCTCCTGCAGCGCCAGCAGCTCGTTCAGCCGGCGACGCTTGTCCGCGGCCGGAACGTCGTCGGGGAGGCGCGCGGCGGGGGTGCCGGGACGGGGCGAGAAGGCTGCGGCGAAGACAGTGTCGTAGCGCACCCGCTCGAGGAGCGCCAGGGTCTCGTGGAACTGCTCCTCGGTCTCGCCGCAGAACCCGACGATCACGTCGGTCGTGAGACAGATGCCGGGCACCGCGGCCCGCAGCCGCTCCACGAGGTCGAGGTAGGAATCCACCGTGTACTGCCGCCCCATGCGGTGCAGGACAGGATCGGAGCCGGACTGGACCGGCAGGTGGAGGTGCTCGCACACGGACGGCGCACTCCGCCATCGCCGCGATGAGGCGGTCCCCCAGGTCCCATGGATGCGAGGTGATGAAGCGCAGGCGCGGGATGGCCGGGACTCCGTCGGCCGTGCGGATCCCGTCGATCGCCCGCAGGAGCTCCGCAATGTCGGGACGCCCGTCGAGGTCGAGCTGGTGGCCGATCTCGCGCGAGCGCTGGATGTGCCCGAAGCGGGGTGCCGCGGGGAGGTCGTGCCCGTACGAGTTCACGTTCTGGCCGAGCAGCGTGACCTCGCGGTAGCCGGCCGCGGCCAGGTTGCGCGCCTCGTCCACGACGTCCTCGAACGGCCGGCTCCGTTCGGGCCCGCGGCTGAACGGCACGATGCAGTACGTGCAGGTCTTGTCGCAGCCGTAGATGATCGGGAGCCATGCCTGGATGGCACTGCGTCGCGCGACGCGGTCGTCCGACACGGCCCCTGCCCGGACCGCCGGCAGCGCATCGGCCACGGCCGCGTGCTCGCGCGGCGGTGCGGCCGCTGGACCGGCCGCCGCTGGACCGACCGCATCCATCCGCGGGTAACCCGCGTCACCCGCGGCCCCCCGGGCCCCGCGAGTCTGCCCGGCGCGGTGAGGCTGGCCAGGC
Source organism: uncultured Chloroflexia bacterium (assembly GCA_963757865.1). GTDB lineage: Bacteria > Chloroflexota > Limnocylindria > Limnocylindrales > CSP1-4 > JAJYNJ01. The sequence continues at coordinate 288,104 of CAVWSU010000005.1, read as the reverse complement.
CGAGACGCGCGACCAGCTCCGGCTCCTCGTCCGGGCGCAGGAACAGGTCCACGGCCGGGTAGCGCCGTCCGAGCCGCTCCCGGTTCTCCACGCGCACCGCGCAGCCCGTCAGGACGACGCGGAGGCCGGGGTTCGCCTGCTTGAGCCGCGACAGCTGGCCCTGCCTGCCGATGATCTTGGCCTCCGCGGTCTCCCGGATGGCGCAGCTGTTGATGACGATCAGGTCCGCCTGTTCCATCGCGGAGGCCTCGGCGCAGCCCGCGGCCAGCAGGGCGCCCGCCATCTCCTCCGAGTCGGACTGGTTCATCTGGCAGCCGAGCGTCCACACGTGGAAGCGGGGCAGCGCCAGGTCGTCCGTGACGAACTCCTCGAGCGTGGCCGGCGCGGCGGCGGGGCGGCGCGGGTCGGCGCGGGTCGGCGCGGCGCGCTGCGGCGCGAGCACGTCGAGGACGGGGAGCTGTCGGGTCGCCATGGTCGCCCAGTCTATCCCCGGAGCGCCGGCTGCCCAAGCGCGGCCAGGAGCGCCTCTCCGGCGGCGTCGGGGACGTGGCACGCCGCCTGGGCCTCGGCGTAGGTCCACGTGTCGCCGTGGAAGTCGCTGCCGCCCGTGGCCAGGAGCCCGTTCTCGGCGGCGACGGCGGCTACAGCCGCTCTCGCGGCGTCGTCGAACGAGACGTAGTAGGCCTCGAGGCCGCCCAGGCCCCAGTCACGCAGCAGGGCGACGATCTCGGGACGCTCGACGGCCTCGCGGAAGTGCGCGAGCGACGCGATGCCGCCGGCCGCCCGGATCGCGTCGATCGCCTCGCGCGGCCCGAGGCCCTGCCTCGGCACGTACCCGGGAGCGCCACGCGCCAGGATGCGGCGCATTGCATCGTCCACACTCTGGGCGTGCCCGGCTGCCACCAGCGCCCGGGCGATGTGCGGCCGCCCGGGGGAGCTCACGCCCGGGCCCATCGCCGAGGGCAGCTGCTCGTCCACGGACAGTCCCAGGCCGCGCAAGCGCTCCACGATCATCCCGGCACGCTCGCTGCGCAGCCGGCGCTGGGTGGCGAGCGCGGCCTCGAATGCGGCGTCGTCGGGGTCCATGCCGTAGCCGAGGATGTGCAGTTCCCCTTCCCACAGGCCGGGGATGTCGTGCGCGATGCTGTTGATCTCGACGCCCGGCAGCAACCGGGGGAACGTCCCGGCGGCCACCCGCGGGCGCACCTCCCGGAACCCGTCCAGGGTGTCGTGGTCGGTGATGGCCGCCAGCGCGATCCCCCACTCGCGCATCGCCGCGAGCAGGCCGGCCGGCTCGAGGACGCCGTCCGACCGCGCGGTGTGGCAGTGGAGGTCGATCCGGTTCCGGCGGGGCAGGGTCACTCGGCCGCCCCGGCGGTCAGGCTTCCACCATCCGGCTGACGCGCTCGACGTGGAGCGCACGGCCGCTGGCGGTGTCGATGTCGATCTGGACCGCGTTGAACACGACCGGGCCGCTTCCGACCTCGAACCTCGTGGGAAGGCCGTTCAGGAACCGGGGCAGGACCGTGCGGGGCTCGAACCCGATGACACTGTAGACGGGCCCGGTCATGCCGATGTCGGTCAGGTAGGCCGTCCCGCGGGGCAGGATCCGCTCGTCCCCCGTCACGACGTGCGTGTGCGTGCCGCATACGGCGCTGGCGAGCCCGTCGAGGTGCACGCCGAAGGCGTTCTTCTCGCTGGTCAGCTCGCAGTGGAAGTCCACGATCCGCACGGCGGGCAGTTCGTCGGCGCCCTCCTCCAGCAGCTGGCGGACCGTGGTGAACGGGTTCTCGATGGGCTGCATGTACGTGCGTCCCTGGGCGTTGATCACGGCGATCTCGCTGCCGTCGACGGCATGGAAGATGCCCCAGCCCCGGCCCGGCACGCCGTCGTGGCCGTAGTTCAGCGGCCGCAGGATGCGCTCCTCGCGCTCGAGCTCGGCGTAGATCTCGCGCTTGTCCCAGATGTGGTTCCCGCTCGTGATGACGTCGACCCCGACGGCGAAGAGCGCCTGCGCGGTCGACGCGGTGAGGCCCATCCCCCCGGCGAGGTTCTCGCCGTTGGCCGTGACGAAGTCGAGGCCGCGTTCCTCGCGCAGGCCGGGAAGCAGCCGCTCCACGCCCTCCCGTCCGGGCTTGCCGATGACGTCGCCGATCATCAGCACGCGGACCGTGCCGTTGCGCGGACGGGTGGGGGCGGGGACGAGACGGTCGGCGGCCTGGACCTCGCGGACCTCGTGGCGCATCCGGCGTTACTTGGCGTATTCCACGGCCCGCGTCTCGCGGATCACCGTGACCTTGATCTGCCCCGGGTACGTGAGGGATTCCTCGATCTTGTGCACGATGTCGCGGGCGAGCCGCATGGACGCGAGGTCGTCGATCTCCTCGGGCCGGACCAGGATGCGGACCTCTCGTCCGGCCTGCACCGCGAACGACCGTTCGACGCCGGGGAAACTGTCAGCGATCGCCTGCAGGTCCTCGAGCCGCTTGACGTACGCCTCCATCGACTCCCCGCGGGCGCCGGGACGGCTGGCGCTGATCGCGTCGGCGATCTGGACGATCGGCGCCTCGATGCAGGCGTACTCGATCTCCTGGTGGTGGGCGGCGATCGCGTTGGTGACGCGCTGCGGCAGGCCGTTGCGCTGCGCGATCTGTCCGCCGATCTGCGCGTGCGGCCCTTCGACCTCGTGGTCGACCGCCTTGCCGATGTCGTGGAGGAGGCCCCCCATCTTGGCGACCTGGATGTCCGCGCCGACTTCGGCGGCGATGATCGAGGCGAGGCGGCTCGTCTCGATGGAGTGCTTCAGCACGTTCTGGCCGTAGCTGGTGCGGTACTTGAGGCGGCCGAGCAGCTTGATGACCTCCGGAGGCAGGCCCGGAACGCCGGCGTCGTAGGCGGCCTGCTCGCCGGCCTGCTTCATGATCGCCTCGACCTCGGCACGCGCCTTGGCGACGACCTCCTCGATCCGGCCGGGGTGGATCCGCCCGTCCTGGATGAGCTTGGTCAGGGCCAGCCGTGCCACCTCTCGTCGCACCGGGTCGAACCCGCTGATCAGGACCGATTCCGGCGTGTCGTCGATGATCAGGTCGATTCCCGTGGCCTGCTCGAGGGCGCGGATGTTCCGGCCCTCGCGGCCGATGATGCGGCCCTTCATCTCGTCCGACGGGAGCGGCACGACCGACACGGTCATCTCCGCCGTGTGGTCGGCCATGATCCGCTGGATGGCCGTGACGACGATCTCGCGACCGCGATCCTCCGCCTCCTCGCGCGCCTGGCGCTCGATCGCCCTGGCAACACGCACGGCATCGTGCTCGGCCTCCTCGCGCACCGCCTCGAGGAGCTGGGCCTTCGCCTCATCAGCCGTCATGCTGCTGACGCGCTCGAGGGCGGCGACCTGGTCCTGTCGGGCGCGGCCCAGCGCGTCGCGCTGGTCCTGGAGCTCCCGCTCCCGGTCCAATAGCTTGCGGTCCCGCTGCTCCAGCATGTCGGTGCGCTGGTCGAGCTGTTCGTCGCGCTGGAGAAGCCGGCGTTCGAGCGTCGAGAGCTCGGCGCGCTTGGATCGCTCCTCCTCCGCGGTCTCGCGCTGCAGGCGCACCTGCTCCTCCTTGGCCTGGAGGATCAGGTCCTTCTGCTGCGCCCGGGCCTCGGCGACGATTCGGCCGGCCTTGTCCTGGGCGGCGCGGACCGCCTGGGCGGCCCACAGTCCGCGGGCCAGGAATCCCAGCGCGGCCGCCCCGAAGATGAGGACGATCGCCCCCACCGCCAGGAGGACGGGGTTGTCGGGCATCTATGCCTCCCGACCAGCCAATGGGCTGGAAGGTGGATTGTTCCGAGTCATGCGCCGTGCGTCCCCACCAGGGCGCGCGGCTGGCTGGGCCATCAATCTGGCGTCCATGATCGTGGGCCGAGCGCCCCGGCCGTTGACTCACGTGCGCCGCTTCAGTGATCCGCGGCGAAGCCTATACGCGTCCCGGATGCGGCGTCAAACGTCCGCGACATCGGGCGGAGCGAGCGGGTCGCCCGGGCTCGCGGCCACCCACGACTCGACCGCCTCGCGGCACGTTCCCGGGTCGAAACCCTGGCGGGCCAGCAGCGCATAGGCCCGCTGGCGCCTCCGCCTGGGGTCGGGTTCGCGCAGCAGGGCGGCCGAACGGCGCGCCAGGAGACGAAGGGCGCCGTCGAGGTCGGGGTCCACCGCAACCCGCTCCCGGTACGGCTCGAACGCCGATGGCCCGGCCCCCGGCTCGAGTCCGGCTGGCTCGTCCGGCGCGGGCGCACGACGCTCGGCGAGTACCGCCGCGACGAGGTCCGTGGCGATCCCCTTGAGGGCAAGCTCTCGCCGGAGTGCGCCCTCGCCCCGCGGGTGTGCGCGGTCCCGGCTCTCGACCCAGGCCCGCGCGAATGCCTCGTCGTCCAGGTAGCCGAGTTCCTCCAGCCGCACCAGGACGTCGTCCACGAGCGCGGCCTGGTACCCCGCGTCCGTCAGGCGGCGACGCGTCTCGGCCACGCTCCTCGGCCGCGCCTCGAGGAACCTGGCGGCGGCATCCATCACGGGCCCCTGCTCCGTGACGGAGGCGTGCCTCTCGCGCGTCTCCGCGGGATTACGCCGGTGCCTGGGGCGCTGGTTCATGCGGCGCGGCCGAGTGCGGCGCACGTGACTCGGGTGCCCTTGATGCGCTCGGCACACGCCGCATGGCAGGCCCAGGCGACGTGCCGGGCTCGAACGCCCTGCCCGGCGCGCGGGATGAGCGCGGCTGGTGCCAGGTGGCCGGCTCCGGCGATAGGCCGGGTCCCGGCGGCGTCGCCTCGGGCCCGTCGCCCGCCGGAGGCGGGACCGTGCCCCCCGGCGCTCACGGACTCGGCGCGGGTCATTCCGCCTCGGCGATCCCCTCCACAGGCAGATCGATGTTCGCGACCTTGCCCCGGATCTCCGTCTCCAACTGCTGCGCCACGTCGGCGTTCTGGTGCAGGAACTCCTTGGCTGCCTCGCGGCCCTGGCCGAGCCGTGTCTCCCCGTAGTTGAACCACGCTCCCGTCTTCGAGACGATGTCCGTGGCGACGCCGACGTCCAGCAGCCCGCCCTCGCGCGAGATCCCCGTCCCGTACATCACGTCGAACTCGGCAACCCGGAACGGCGGCGCGACCTTGTTCTTCACGACCTTCACGCGGACCCGGCTGCCCACGGGGTCCGTGCCCTGCTTGATCGTCTCGATGCGGCGCATGTCCAGCCGCACGCTGGCGTAGAACTTGAGCGCCCGGCCGCCCGGCGTGGTCTCGGGGTTGCCGAACATCACGCCGATCTTCTCGCGCAACTGGTTGGTGAACACGAGCGCGGTGTTGGAGCGGCTGACGGCGCCGGTGAGCTTGCGGAGAGCCTGGCTCATGAGGCGGGCCTGGATCCCGACGAACGAGTCCCCCATCTCGCCCTCGATCTCGGCGCGGGGCACGAGCGCCGCCACCGAATCGACGACCACGCAGTCCACGCCACCGGAGCGGATGAGCGTCTCCGTGATCTCGAGGGCCTGCTCGCCCGTGTCCGGCTGGCTCACGAGGAGTTCGTCGACGTTGACGCCGCATGCCTTGGCGTACTTGGGGTCGAGGGCGTGCTCGACGTCGATGAAGGCCACGGCGCCGCCCTTGCGCTGCGCCTCGGCGAGCACGTGCTGGCACAGCGTGGTCTTGCCCGACGACTCGGGGCCGAAGATCTCCGTCACGCGTCCCCGCGGGATCCCGCCCACGCCGAGGGCCAGGTCCAGGGCGATCGAGCCCGTCGGAATCGAATCGACCTGCTGCCGTTCGCGGGACCCGAGCCGCATGATCGAACCGCGCCCGAACTGCTTCTCGATCGCGAGGATCGCGGCGTCCACGGCGCGCGTGCGCTCGCCTGCCGCCTTGTCCCCCGCCGCGTCCCCGTTGCGTGCCGCGCCGGCCGCCTGACCGGATCCCGTGATGGCCATGCTCATGCTCTCCCGTCAGGGGCCGAGGATCGCGTCAGGCCTCTTCCGATTCCTCCACGGTCCGCGGCTTCCGTCGCGGCTTGATCACCTCGACGTTCTGCGGCGGCGCGTCGAGGAGCGGCTGGATTCGGGCCTTCGACGTCGTTTCCTTCGGCTTCTTCTTGACTTCGCGGTGAGGGCGATTCTTGGTTCCCATGCCTCCGCCTCCGCGGTGCGCCGTCAGGGTAGGCGGCGCACATCCACTGTGACTTCACCGCAGCTTCGTGCCAGCTTGCCTGTCACGTTCGACGGCGATTCCGGGGTCTTCCGGGACATGGCGCGCGGTCTCGTCGCGCCGGAACTCGTGGAGCGTGCCGGCCTCGATCGACTGCCGGACCCGTGCCATGAAGTCTAGGGTGAAGGTGAGGTTGTGACAAGTTGCGAGCCGGTACGCGAGCAGCTCCTCGGCCCTGAACAGGTGGGCGAGATAGGCCCTCGAGAACGTGCGGCACAGGCGGCACGGGCAGCCGTCCAGGACGGGCCGCGGGTCGTCGAGGAAGCGCGCGTTGCGGATGTTGAGGCGGCCGCCGGGGACCCACAGCGTGCCGTTCCTGGCCACTCGCGCGGGCAGCACCGAATCGAACAGGTCGATGCCCGCCTCCACGGCATCGAGCATGTCGAGCGGCGAGCCGAGCCCCATCAGGTAGCGCGGCCGGGCGTCGTCCGCGAGCAGCGGGACCGCCACGTCGAGCGCCGCCCGTCGCTGCGCCGGCGTCTCGTCGCCCGCGAGGCCACCGATGCACAGTCCGTCGAACGGGAGCGCGGCGATGGCCTGCGTGGACTCGGCCCGCAGGTCGGGCTCGAGGCCTCCCTGGACGATCCCGAAGAGCGCCTGGTCGGGCCGTCGATGGGCCGACAGCGACCGCTCGGCCCATGCGTGCGTCCGGCGCATGGCGTCCTCGACGTCGCCCCGGCCGGAGGCATGCGGCGGAACCGGATGATCGAGCGCGACCGCCACGTCCGACCCGAGCGCCTCCTGCACGGCGATCGCGTGCTCGGGAGTGAACCGGTGGGTCGATCCGTCGAGATGCGAGCGGAACGTCACCCCGTCATCGTCGATCTCCCGCAGGTCCGCGAGGCTCACCACCTGGAACCCGCCGCTGTCCGTGAGGATCGGGCCGTCCCATGCCATGAACCGGTGCAGGCCGCCCAGCCGCGCGATCCGCTCGTGCCCGGGACGCAGGTAGAGGTGGTAGGTGTTCGCGAGGATCATCCCGGCGCCCACCTCGCGCAGGTCGTCGGGATCGAGCGCCTTGACGGTCGCGTTGGTGCCGACGGGCATGAACGTGGGCGTCTCGACCACGCCGTGGGGCAGGGTCAGGCGGCCACGACGCGCCCGTGTCGCCTCCGCCGGTCGTTCGGCGCGCGGGGCATCCCGGGCAGGGAGCGGGTCGGACGGGATAGCGTTCCGCACGTCCCCGTCGCCGGGCGCGGCGCGCCCATGCGCGTCCGGGACGCCGGTGGACGCGAGCACCTCGAACCGGATCGGCCGGCCCACGGGGGCCCATACGCTGCCGGCAGCCCCTCGACTGATCGCCCGGTACGTGTCGATCGCCTCTGCGTCGCTCACCCCGTGATCTCGGCCCGCTCCAGCACGATCGCCGAGAGCACCGCGGACGCGACGAGGTACGCGACGACGAGCAGCAGGGCCGCGGTCTGGTCGATCGTGAAGCGGCTCACCTGCTCGCCGGCCGCGAACGATGACGTCGGGTCGCGCAGGAGCGAGCTCACGACGCTGAACGGCAGGTACCGCACGTACTCGGGCCAGAAGCTGACCGCGAACGACTCGACGAAGTAGATCCCGATCCCGACCCCCAGGCCCGCCAGCTGGCTGCGCGCCAGTGTCGCGATGGCGAACCCGATGCTCGCCTGTTCGGCCAGGGCGAGCCAGCTCCGGCCGAGCAGGGACGGCAGCGTGCCGAGCGTCGAGGCGTCGCCCATGCCGCTGAGGCCGAAGCCCGCCAGGCTGGCGGCGATCGCCACGGCCCCGACCCCCACGGCGAACGCGAGGAGCGATGCCGGCACGAGCAGCACGAGGACGGCGACGAGCTTGGTCACGATGTAGCGGCTGCGGCTCTCGCCGCGCGAGACGGCAACCTTGACCATGCCCCAGCCCCAGTCCGCGCCGGCGGCCGCGGCACCGTACGCGATGGCGAACAGCCCGCCGATGCTCGCGACGAAGCTGACCACGCCGGCGTAGGCGCCGGGGAACTCGAGCATGGAGCGGATGGCGGCCTCCGTCTGGGCCCCGCCGCCCTGGTCGGCCGGCAGCTGCGCCATGGTCCGGTAGCTCGCCCCGACGGCCAGGAACAGCAGGAGCAGGATGGCCAGGAAGATGCCCAGCGTGATGAACGTCGCGGGGCGCTTCGCGAGCTTCAGGAGCTCGCCCTGCAGCAGGCGCATCACGCGGCTCCCGTCAGCGAGAGGAACAGCGATTCGAGGTCGCTGCCCGATTCCAGGCCGGTGGCGTAGATGCCCGACTCGGCGAGCGTCCGGTTGACCTCGCCCGCGCGGTCGGGCTCGACCCGCACGGTGATCCAGCCGTCGCCGTCGCCCTGGCCGGCCGCCTCCCAGACCGCGTCCGCACCGGCGAAGCGCTCGAGGAGCCCGCGGCCCGCGACCGAGTCCGCGGCGGTGAGGCGGACGCGAACGTGGCCGGTCTCCCGCAGCATCTCCTCGAGACGGCCCTGGCGCACGAGCCTGCCGTGGTCGATGATGCCGACCACCTCGGCCATCTGCTCCACCTCGGGCAGGATGTGGCTCGACACGAACACGGTCTTGCCCTGGCTCGCCAGGTAGCGCAGGGTCTCGCGCATGGAGACGATACCGGCGGGGTCGAGCCCGTTGGCCGGCTCGTCGAGCACGAGGAGCCGCGGATCCGAGAGCAGGGCCGCCGCGATGCCCAGGCGCTGGCGCATGCCCATCGAGTAGGCGCTGACCCTGTCGCGCGCCCGGTCGCGCAGGCCCACCATCTCCAGGACCTCGTCCACGCGACCCCGGTGGGGGGCGGTCCCCGTGGCGGCGATCACCCTGAGGTTGTCCCCGCCCGAGAGGTAGGGGTAGAAGGCCGGCGACTCGACGAGGGCGCCGACCTGCCCGAGCCGTTGCCGGTCACGCCACGTGAACGGCTTGCCGAACAGCTCCATCCGGCCCCCGTCGGGACGGATGAGCCCGAGCAGGCACCGGATGGTGGTGGTCTTGCCCGCACCGTTCGGGCCGAGGAACCCGTACACCACGCCCTCCGGTACCGACAGCTCCAGCCCTGCCAGCGCCCTTGTCGTCCCGTACGACTTCTCGAGCCCGCGCGCGGCGAGCGCGAGCGACCCCTGGCCGCCCGCCGACCCGCTGGACGAGACACTCATCGACTGATCCCCTCTCCCCCGCTCTGTCCGTTGCCGTCCGGGCCCGCGTGTCGTCCGGCCCTCGAACCCTCTGCGCTTCGCCGGACCGGATGGACGTCCTTTCGCTCACGCGCCGTCAGTGGCGGCGGCGCTCATGGCCGTCATGGCTCGGCGGCCGACACGGTTCGGCGTCGCGTCACGGCTCGGCGGCCGACACGGTTCGGCGTCCGTCATGGCTCGGCGTCCGTCCGCGCGCCCTCGCTCGTGAGCCCGTCCCACAGCCCCATGTCGGCCCGATCCGTCCGGCGCGGCTGGGGGATCTCGAACCCGAGCCGCCGCAGGTGATCCCGCGCACGTTCCGTGGCCACGCGACCCTGCGGCGTGCGGTCGAGGAAGCCGAGCTGCAGGAGGTACGGCTCGTACACGTCCTCCACGGTCTCGACCTCCTCCCCGATCACGGCGCCCAGTGCGGCCCCACCGACCGGCCCCGACGCGAACTTCTGCACGACCGCCAGCAGCAGCCGCCGGTCCGTGGCATCGAGTCCCTCTTCGTCGATCTCCATCTCCCGCATGGCCGCGTCCGCGAGGGCGACCGTGATGCGGGGCTCGCCGCGGACTTCGACGTGGTCGCGCACACGGCGCAGCAGGCGGTTCACGATGCGCGGCGTGCCCCGGCCCCGTCGCGCCAGCACGTCGACCGCGTCGTCGTCGATCTCGACGCCCAGGATCGCCGCCGAGCGGCGGACGATCGCGGCGAGGTCGGCGGGGTCGTAGTAGTCGAGTCGGTAGATGGCGCCGAACCGGTCGCGCAGCGGGCCACCGACCCGGCCGGCGCGGGTGGTGGCGCCGACCACCGTGAACGGCTTGAGCGACAGGCGCAGACTCCGCGCGCTGGGCCCCCGGCCGATCATCACGTCGATGACGAAATCCTCCATCGCCGGGTACAGGATCTCCTCGACGGCATGGTTCAGGCGGTGGATCTCGTCGATGAAGAGGACGTCGCGCTCCTCGAGGTTGGTGAGGATCGCGGCGAGGTCACCGGCCCGCTCGACGGCCGGCCCGCTGGTGGTGTGGATGTTGACGCCGAGCTCGCGGGCAACGATGTTGGCCAGCGTCGTCTTGCCCAGGCCGGGTGGCCCGTACAGGAGGACGTGATCCGCGGCCTCTCCCCTGAGCCGCGCGGCTTCGAGCAGCGTGCCCAGGTTGCGCTTGACCTGCTCCTGCCCGACGTACTCGTCGAGGTGGCGCGGCCGCAGGCTCGTCTCGACGACGGCCTCCTCGACGGCGAGCGCGGCAGGGCCCACGACCCGGGGAGCGGATTCCATCGGGGCCGAGTCTAGCAGGTGGCGTGGCCGTCGTGAGGCCGGAGTAGCACGGATGTTCTAGTCCGGGGTGCGGCGCCACCTGCCGACTGACGGCCCGGCCGGCGGGATTGGATCGAGCTGGCAGCTCGACCCGGCGCCTGCCAGCTCGGCCCGGCGCCTGCCAGCTCGGCGCGGCGCCTTTCCTGCAGTTCGCGTCGGCGGGGAAACGTATGTCTGGTCCGGGGCCTCTGGCTGGGTCCGATCATCGCGTCCGGACCCGGGCTCACGCTCGGCTCGTGCGGGGAGGTGGCGGCCCCGGCATGTCCGTGCGCCGTGCCGACTCCCCGCATCGGACATACGGCTCCGTACGGAACGATTCTGCAGGATAGGGGGCCATGGACTCCAATAGCGGGCCATGGACTCCGGCTGATGGGCCGGCACGAGGCCGGGCCTTGTGATCGCCGGTCACGGGGCCGGGAGTCGCGATCGCCGTCCGCGGGCCGGTGGATTGCCGGCACGGGCCTGGCGGATCGCCGGCACGGGGCCGGGCCTTGTGATCGCCGGTCACGGGGCCGGGAGTCGCGATCGCCGTCCGCGGGCCGGTGGATTGCCGGCACGGGCCTGGCGGATCGCCGGCGGAGAGCCGGTGGATTGGTGGCGACGGGGTCTGGTGGGTTCCGCACGGCGACCCGGCAGGCTCGGACTGAGGGTCGGCCTACTCCCGGCTGAGCCGACGGAGAGCGGCCTTCACGCGATCCTCGAGCGAGGCCGCCGGGCCGGAATCGGCGGCGGCCGCGCGTGCCGCGTCGCGTGCCTCGGACTGCGAATAGCCGAGCGCCTGGAGCGCGCCGACGACCTCCGACTCCGTCGCGCCGGCCAGCGGCCCGCGGCCCGGCACGGACGATGCGGCCATCCCCGCGGCCGCGACCTTCTCGCGCAACTCCAGCACGATGCGCCCGGCCAGGCGCTTGCCCACGCCGGACACGGCCGTGAGCACCGCCTCGTCGCCCTGCATGACCGCGAGCTGGAGATCGGCCACGGGACGCGCCGAGAGGATCGCGAGCGCCACCTTGGGGCCCACGCCGGTCACCGTCAGGAGCAGCGCGAAGAAGCCCAGCTCCTCGACCGTGCGGAACCCGTAGAGCGCCTGCGCATCCTCCCGCACGATGTGGTGCGTGTGGAGCTTGAGCTGCTGGCCCTGCCTCGCGGCCGCCAGCGTCGATGGTCCCGCGAACACCCGGTAACCGACGCCCCCCACGTCGATCACGAGCGAGTCGGCGAAGATCGCGTCCACCGTTCCCCGCAGCGAGGCGATCACCGGTCCACGCCCTCCACCAACCGTCAGGCCGCGGCGGGCCGGCTGTGCGCCAGGCAGATCGCGATCGCCAGCGCGTCGGCCGCGTCGTCGGGGCGAGGCAGGTCGGGCAGCCCGAGGACCGTCTGGACCATCCGCTGCACCTGGCCCTTCGGAGCCCGCCCGTAGCCCGTCACTGCGATCTTGACCTCGTTGGGGGTGAACTCGAAGACCGGCAGTCCGTGCTCCGCGGCGGTGAGCAGCACGGCGCCGCGTGCCTGGCCCACGGCGAACGCCGTCTGGACGTTCTTGTTGAAGAAGAGCCGCTCGACCGCCACGAGGGCCGGCTGGTGGGTCTCGATGAGGTCGGCGATCGCCGCGTGGATCTCGAGCAGGCGCTCCGCGAGCGGCCGATCGGACGGCGTCTGGATGCACCCGTAGTCGAGTGCCCTCACCCGGGAGCCCGTGCGCTCGACGATCCCGTATCCGGTGATCGCGGTGCCCGGGTCGATCCCGAGGACGATCAAGTGGTGGCCGCCTCGGCCATCACCTCGTCGGGGATCTCGAAGTTCGCCGTGACCCGCTGCACGTCCTCGTGGTCCTCGAGGTGCTCGATGAGCCGGAGGTTGCCTCGGGCCCTGGCCGCGTCCACCTCGACCGTGTTGGTCGGCTGCATGATGAGCTCGGCCGACTCGATCTTCACGCCGGCCGCCTCGAGCCCTCGCCGCACGGCCTCGAGCTCCGTCGGTCCGGTGTAGACCTCGAGCGGGTCCGAATCCGTGTCCACGTCGTCCGCGCCGGCATCGATCGCCATCAGCGCGAGGTCGTCCGCGTCCTGCCCGTCGAGCGAGAGCGCGATCAGCCCGCGCTGCTCGAACTGCCAGGCCACCGCCCCGGAGCCGGCCAGCTGGCCACCGTGCTTGGTGAAGATGGCCCGGACGTCCGCCGCGGTACGGTTGCGGTTGTCCGTCGCGGCCTCGACGATGATCGCGACGCCGCCCGACCCGTAGCCCTCGTACGTGATCTCCTCGAACTGCTCCGACTCGCCGCCACCGGCGCCGCGCTCGATGGCGCGCTTGATGTTGTCGGCGGGCATGTTGACGCCGCGCGCCTTCTCGATGGCGAGGCGGAGCTTGAAGTTGCCGTCGGGGTCCGCGCCCCCGGCGCGAGCCGCGATCGCGATGTCGCGCGCGACCTTCGTGAACACGGCGCCACGCTTGGCGTCGTTCACGCCCTTCTGGCGCTTGATCTGAGACCACTTGGAGTGTCCGGACATCCCCGGCATTCTACTAGAATGACCGGGCCGCGCGACCCCCGGCCTCCGCTTGCTCGAACCGCTGGAAGGGCTGCCCTGTATGAAGCACGTGGAACCGAACCGCCTCCGGAACGTCGTACTGGCCGGCCATGCCGGCTCCGGGAAGACGACGCTGGCCGAGCACCTGCTGCACAGCGCCGGGGCGATCGGCCGCCTGGGCCGCGTCGACGACGGGACGGCGAGCCTGGATTTCGAGCCCGAGGAGCAGAAGCGCCACCTCTCCCTTGCGCTCGCCGTGGCCTCGCTCGAGCACGCGGAACACCGGATCACGCTGGTGGACACGCCCGGCTACGCCGACTTCGTGGGGGAGATGATCCAGGGGTATGCCGCGGCGGATGCGGTGGTCATCTCGATGGACGCGTCGGGCGACGTCGAGGCGGGAACCGAGAAGGCCGTGCAGCTCGGCCGCTCGACCGGGCTCCCGGCCCTGTTCGCCATCACGCGCAGCGAGCGGGAAAACGCCGACCCGGGCGCGGCGCTGGACCGGCTCCGCGACAGCTTCGGTCTCAAGATCGCGCCGCTGCAGGTCGCGATCGGCACCGCGGACGCGTTCCGGGGCTACGTGGATCTCGTGCACCGGGTGGCGTACACGTGGCAGGGCGACAGGATGAGCGAGTCGGCCGTGCCGGCCGAACTCGAGGACGAGGTCGCGCGACGGCGGGAGCAGCTCGTCGAGGCCGCCTCCGAGGCGTCCGACGAGATCATGACCAAGTACCTCGAGGGCGAGGACATCAGCGACGCGGAACTGGAGGCGTGCGTCAGGGACGCGGTGCGCCGCAGCCTGATCGCGCCCGTGGTCGTGACATCGGCCGCCCGCGGCATCGGCGTGACCGGGTTGCTCGACGCGATCGTCGCGTACCTTCCCTCGCCCCTGGATCGCGGGCCCGTGACGGCGCTCGATGCGCAGGGCAAGCCCGTGCAGGTCGACCCCGATCCGTCGGGCCCGCTTCTCCTGCACGTCTTCCGGACGACGGCCGACCCGTTCGTCGGCCGGCTCACCTTCTTCCGGGTGCTCTCGGGCGCCATCCACAGCCACGACCACGTGTGGAACCCGGCGCGGGGTGAGGAGGAGCGGATCGGGCAGGTCCTCGCGCTCCACGGCAAGGAGCAGGAGGCGGTCGGCGAGCTGGGCGCCGGCGAGGTCGGAGCGGTGGCGAAGCTCACGGCCACGCTGACCGGCGACACGCTCACGAGCCGCGAGCGTGCGCTGACCATGCCGCCGCTGCCCTTTCCAGCCCCCACCCTGGCCGTGGCCATCGAGCCGCAGACCAAGGCCGACCTCGACAAGATGGGCCAGGCGCTCAGCCGGCTCGTGGAGGAGGAGCCCACGGTCAAGGTCGAGCGGCAGACCGAGACCGGCGAGCAGCTGCTGTTCGCGGTCGGCGAGAACCAGATCCAGGTCCTGGTCGAGCTGCTGAAGCGCAAGTTCGGCGCCGCGGTGCTCACGCACACCCCGCGCATCCCGTATCGCGAGACGATCCGGGGGCGCACGCAGGTCGAGGGACGGCACAAGAAGCAGACGGGCGGTCACGGACAGTTCGGGCACGTCTGGATCGAGATCGAGCCCAACCCCGGCGGCGGGGTCGAGTTCCACGAGAAGGTCGTCGGGGGCGTGGTGCCCAAGCAGTTCTTCCCCGGCGTCGAGAAGGGCGTGCGCGATGTCGCGACGAAGGGGGCCATCGCGGGCTACCCGGTCGTCGACTTCAAGGCGACCCTGTACGACGGCTCGTTCCACCCGGTGGATTCCGACGAGCTCTCGTTCCGCCTGGCTGCCACGGCGGCGACGAAGAAGGGGCTCCAGGACGCCAGCCCGGTCCTGCTGGAGCCGATCATGGACGTCGCGATCCGCGTCCCCGAGGCGTTCATGGGCGACGTGAACCGGGACCTGAACACGCGGCGAGGCCGGGTCCTGGGGATGGACGCCGGGGGCGACGGCACCGAGGTGGTGCACGCGCTGGTGCCGCAGGCCGAGCTGGCCACGTATGCGACGGAGCTGCGCGCCTTCACCGCCGGACGCGGCACGTTCTCGGCAACCCTCGACCACTACGAGGAAGTGCCCGCGCACATCGCGCAGAAGGTCATCGACGCCCACAAGAAGGAGGAGGCGGCCGCCGCGCACTGACGCGGGGCTCGTCCGCCGCCGCGCACTCACGCGGGGCTCGTCGGCCGCCGCGCGAGCGTCAGGCGATCTCGTCGAGCGCCGCGCGCGCGTCCGCGAGCGTGAGCGTGCCCTCGTAGACTGCCCGGCCGAGGATCGCCCCATTGCAGCCGGCGTCCCTCAGCGCCCGGACGTCGGCGGCCGTCCGGATGCCGCCGGAGCCGAGGAGTGCCACGCCGGCGCGATCGCGCGCACTCTCCGTAGCAGCGCGAGGTCGGGTCCGTCCATGGTCCCGTCGCGGGCGATGGACGTCACCGCCAGCGTGGTGATTCCGGCGCCGACCAGCATCGACACGGCAGCCTCGAGCGGCGTCCCGGGTGCGCCGTCGCGCCATCCCTCCCCCACCGCCATGCCGTCGCGGACATCGAGCGCGGCCACGATGCGGGATGCGCCGTACCCTTGGACCAGCGAACGCGCGAGGTCCGGGTCGGCCAGGAGCGCCGTCCCCAGCACGACGCGGTCGGCGCCGAGTGCGAGTGCCCGCTGCACGGCCTCGGCGTTCCGGAGCCCCCCGGCGACCTGGCACGGGATCCCCTCCCTCACGGCGGCGGCGATCACCGAGGCGATGGGCCCGCTCTGCGCTGTCCGACCGGCGATCGCCCCATCCAGGTCGACCACGTGCAGCAGGTCGGCACCCTCGCGCGCCCAGCGGGTGGCCGCGGCGGCGGGATCGTCGGCGTAGACGGTCGCCCGGGTCGGGTCGCCGTGGACAAGCCGGACGACGCGTCCCCCGAGCAGGTCGATGGATGGGGCCAGGACGAATCGGCCCGTCGCCGCCCGGCGCACGTCCTGTCGTGTTAGCATGCTAGTACGGTAGCAGATGAACACGCCAAGCCGCGTGAACGACCGAGGCCGCGCGGTCCACCCGAGGCGCGCGGTCCAGCGAAGGTGGGTGAACCACCGGAGCGACGTGGACCACCAGGGCCGCGCGGATCGTGCGCCGGTCCGCGACCGACATGCAGGGACCCGAGGGAAGAGACGTGACGGCACCCACCGGCGACGACTGGCAGACGCCCGAGACGGACGAGCTCCTCGACGCGATCGTCGACCTGGACGATCGGGACGAGGCGGCACGGTTCCTGCGGGACCTGTGCACGCTCGGCGAACTCCACGACCTGGCCCAGCGGTGGCAGGTGGTGCGGATGCTCGCGGACGGGCGCCACTACGGGGACGTGTCCCGCGAGACGGGCGCCTCCACCGCCACGGTGACGCGCATCGCGCAGTGGCTCCACCACGGGACCGGCGGCTACGTCCGCGCGCTCGAGCGGCGGGGGCACCGGTCCGGCGCCGGAAGGGCCCCGGCCGGCGCGCCGGTGACGAGGTGACGGCGCACCTGCGACTGGCCGTCCCGAACAAGGGCCGCCTGCTCGAGCCGACCGTCGCCCTGCTGCGTGACGCCGGGCTCGTCTTCGACGCGCGAGAGCGCTCCCTGGTCAGCCGCTGCGAGAACTTCCCGATCGACATCCTGTTCGCCCGAACCGAGGACATCGTCGAGTTCGTCGGCGACGGCGTCGCGGACATGGGCATCACCGGCGGGAACCTGCTGGAGGAGTCGGGCGGCCGCTCGAGGTGCGCGCGGAGTTGCACTACGGCCGCTGCCGGCTCGATGCAGCCGTGCCGTCGGATGCGCCGGCGCAGCGGATCGCGGACCTGGCCGGGTGTCGCGTGGCGACCTCCCATCCCGCGACCGCCACCCGCTTCTTCCGGGATCGTGACATCGCGGTCGAGATCGTTCCGCTCAGCGGGGCGGTCGAGGTCGCGCCGCGCATGGGCCTCGCCGACGCGATCGTGGATCTCGTCTCGACCGGCTCCACGCTCCTCGTCAACGGGCTCCGCTCGGTCGGGACGCTCCTGTCGAGCCAGGCGATCCTGGTGGCCGGCAAGGGGGCCGATGGGCCCGCGGACGAGGTCGTCACGATGCTCCGCGCCGTCGTGGACGGCCGGGAGCGCCGGTACGTGATGATGAACGCGCCGCTCGACCGGCTGGCGGAGATCGAGGCGCTGCTTCCCGGCCTCGGGTCGCCGAGCGTGGTGCCGCTCGCCCGCGGCGACATGGTGGCGGTCCATGCCGTGGTGGGAGCCGACGAGATGTGGGGCCTGCTGGGTCGGCTGCGTGCGGCCGGCGCCTCCGGCATCCTCGTGCTGCCGATCGAGCTGCTGATCCAGTGAGCGCCGAGACGTCTCTCCCCCGGCCGGCCGAGCCGGGGATGGCCCCGCCCCGCCTCCGACGCGTGCGGCTCGCCGGGCTGTCGGCGGCCGAGCGCCGGGAGCTGGTCCGCCGGAGCGCCGGCACCGGCGCCGCCGTGCGGCAGTCGGCCCGCGAGATCGTCGAGGCCGTCCGTGCCGGCGGCGACGACGCGGTCCGCGAGCTGGGGGCGCGAGTGGGTGGCGCGTGGACGGACGGGATCCCGGCCGGCGCGGCACCGGGGACCCCGGCGCCTATCGCCGTGCCGCCGGAGCGCCTGCGTGCCGAGGCGGACGCCCTGCCGCACGACCTGCGGGCCGCGCTGGAGCTCATGGCGCGCAACATCGAGACGTTCCACCGGGTCCAGGTGCCGGCGCCGGCACAGTGGGTCGACGTCGCCCCCGGCATCCGGGTGGGGCGGGTATGGCGCCCCCTGGACCGCGTCGGCATCTATGTTCCGGGCGGCGAGGCCGCGTACCCGAGCTCGCTCATCATGGGCGTCGTGCCTGCGCGGCTCGCCGGCGTCGGCGGCCATCGCCGTGGCCAGCCCGGCCGGCCGGGACGGGTGCATCTCACCGGTCCTGCTCGGCACGGCCGGCATGCTCGGGATCGAGGAGTTCTACGCCGTGGGCGGCGCCCAGGCCATCGCGGCGCTCGCCGTGGGCACCGGTACCGTCGCGGCCGTGGACGCCATCGTCGGCCCGGGCAATGCCTGGGTGACGGCGGCGAAGCTCGAGGTACTCGGCGACGTCGGGATCGACATGCCGGCCGGCCCTTCCGAGGTGATGGTCCTCGCCGACGCGACGGCCGATCCCGCCCACGTCGCGGCCGACCTGCTGAGCCAGGCGGAACACGGACCGGATTCGCCCGCCGTCCTCGTGGCAACGGACGAGGATGTTGCCGATCGCGTCGAGGCCGAGATCGCCCGGCGTCTGCCCGCCGAGCCGCGCGTCCGGTTCCTCGCCAGGTCGCTCGGGTCGGCCGGGCTCGTCGTCATCGCGAGCGGGCTCGACGACGGCATCGACTTCGTCAACGAGTACGCCCCGGAGCACCTGTCCGTGGCCGTGGACGCGGCCGAGGACCTGCTCCCGCGGATCCGTCATGCGGGATCGGTGTTCCTCGGAGCATGGGCGCCCGAGTCGGCCGGCGACTACGCCACGGGCTCCAACCACGTGCTCCCGACGGGCAGGCTCGCCCGGGCGCGCGGGCCGCTCGCGGTTGAGGACTTCGGCCACTGGATGCAGGCGCAGGTCGTGGATCGCGAGGGACTGGCCTCGATCGCCGCCGCCGTGTCGGTCGTGGCGGAAGCCGAGGGCCTGGTCGCGCACCGGCACGCGGTCGAAGCCAGGTTCGAATCGTGACCGCCACCGGGGCCTCCGTCCCCGCGGACGAGGCGAAGGGGTACGAGTGGGAGCCGAGCGACGCGCAGATCGCCGCGACGTACGGCCTGGATCCCGCGCAGATCGTCCGCTTCGACACGAATACGTCGCCCCGAACCCCCGACGGCCTCGCGACCTGGATCGCGCAGGCGGCAGGGCTCGATGTGCGGCCGGGGCCGGGCGCCGGGACGGGCGAAGGGCGTGCGCCGGTGGTCGAGGGCGCGACGGGCGCACCCGTGCGGCCGGGGGCGGGCACGCTCCCTGGCCCCGCGCCGCTGAACGAGTATCCCGACGCGACATACGCCGAGCTGACCGCCGCGATCTCGGCCGCCACGGGCGTGCCCGGATCCCGGATCGTCGTGGGGGCGGGCGCGGACGAGGTCCTCGACCTCGTGGCCAAGACCTGTCTCGAGCCCGGCGGCCGCGCGGTGATGCCCGGGCCGAGCTACGGCATGTACCCCGTGCTGACCGGACAGCGGCGAGCACGGCTGATCGAGGTCCCGCGGGCGCCGGCGCGCGACGGGTTCGCGATCGACCCGGACGGCGTGGTGCGAGAGGCCGCGGCCGCTGACCTGGTCTGGCTCTGCGATCCGAACAACCCGACCGGAAGCGTGGAGGCCCCGGGCGTCCTGGTCGCCCTCCTCCGGCGACTCGCCGAAGCGGCGGATCCCGGCCCCGTCGTCGTCGTCGACGAGGCGTACCGGGAGTTCGCCGGGGACAGCCTGATCGAGGAGATCGACCGGTTCCCGCGGCTCGTCGTCGTCCGCACGCTGTCGAAGGCGTACGGGCTCGCCGGCATCCGCGTCGGGTACGCCGTGGCACAGGAGGCGCTCGTGGAGCGCCTGTCGGCGGTCCGCCCGCCCGGGAGCATCTCGACCCTGTCCGCCGCGATCGGCGCGGCGGCCCTCCGCGACGGGGACTTCGCACGGAGGAACGTCACGTCGATCGTCGCCGAGCGGGAACGCCTGTGCTCGGAACTGCGGCGCGCGGGGTGGCGCGTGGAGGCCAGCGTCACCAACTTCCTGCTTCTCGACGCCGGGGGACCCGAGGCCGCAGACCGCGCGGCAACGAGTCTGCTCGAGCACGGCCTCGTGCCGCGACGGTTCGGTGCCGGCCCGCTGCGCGGTCACCTGCGACTGACGGTCCGGACGCCGGAACAGGACGACCGGCTCGTTGCCGCACTGGGAAGGGGGACGCCGATATGAACGCACGCGCACCGCGCCGGGCAGACGTGCGACGGACGACGCGCGAGACCGACGTGCACGTGACGCTCGACCTGGACGGAATCGGCAGCGCGCGGGTGGCGACCGGGGTCGGGTTCTACGATCACCTGCTCGGGTCGCTGGCGCATCACGCGCTGTTCGACCTCGAGATCGACGCCACCGGCGACCTGCACGTCGACGAGCACCACACCGTGGAGGACGTCGCCCTGGCGCTGGGACAGGCCTTCCGCCGGGCACTGGGTGACGCGGTGGGGATCCAGCGCTTCGGCGAAGCCCGCGTGCCCATGGACGAGGCGCTGGCGCAGGCCGTCGTCGACTGCTCCGGGCGGCCGTATGCCGTGCTGGCGCTCGCGTTCCACGGCGAGAGGATCGGGGCGCTCCCGACCCAGATGGTCGCCCACGCGCTCGAGTCGTTCGTGCGCGAATCGGGGATCACGCTCCACCTGCAGGCGGACGGCACGAACGATCACCACGTGGCCGAGGCGGCGTTCAAGTCGCTGGCAAGGGCCCTCCGGGCGGCGGTCGCACCTGATCCCCGCCGCGCGGGCGTGCCGTCCACCAAGGGCATGCTCGGCGAATCGCCGGAGCCGGTCGGGACATGAACGAGAACGGTCCGTCGGTCGCGCTGGTGGACTACGGTGCCGGGAACCTGCTGAGCATCGAGCGCGCGCTCCAGGTGCTCGGGGCGAGCGTTCGCGTCGTCAGGCGCGGCGACCAGCTGGGCACTCCCGAGCTCGTGGTCATGCCCGGCGTGGGGGCGCAGGGCCCGGCGATCCGGCGCCTGCGGCGGTCGGGCATGGCCGGCGCGATCGAGTCGGCCGTGGGAGCCGGCGCGTGGTACCTCGGAGTGTGCCTGGGCATGCAGCTGCTCTTCGAGATCTCCGAGGAGGACGGCTCGCGCGGCCTCGGCTGGCTCGAGGGAGAGACCTGCTGCCTTCCGGACGCGCCGACCCTCCCGCACGTGGGCTGGAACGAGGTCGAGACGGTGGGCTGGAACGAGGTCGAAACGACCGCCCCGCACCCGATGTTCGAGGGGCTGCCGGCCCGCGTCCCGATGTACTTCGTCCACTCGTACGCCCCCGTGCCCCGCGAGCGCGGCGTCGTGGTGGCGGAGACGTCGCACGGCGGCCGCTTTGCCAGCGCGGTGGCCTCGGGCCGCCTGCTCGGCGTGCAGTTCCACCCCGAGAAATCGGCCGCCGACGGGCTTCGCGTGCTCGAGAACGTGCTGCGGACGGTGGCGGCGTGATGTCGGTGAGGGCCTGATGTTGCTGCGACGCGTGATCCCCTGCCTGGACGTGCGGTCGGGTCGGGTCGTGAAGGGCACGCGATTCGTCGACCTGGTGGACGAGGGCGACCCGGCCGAGCTGGCCGAGCGCTACGCGAACGCGGGGGCCGACGAAATCGTGTTCCTGGACATCACGGCGGCGGTGGAGGAGCGGACCACGCTCCTCGACGTCGTGGAGCGGACCGCGCGTCGAGCGTTCGTGCCCCTCACCGTCGGCGGCGGCGTGCGCTCGGTCGACGACATGCGCGCGGTGCTCCGGGCCGGTGCGGACCGGGTGGCCGTGAACAGCGCGGCCGTGGCCGATCCCGGACTCGTCGACCGGGCCGCGCGGCGGTTCGGCCGCCAGTGCGTCGTGGTCTCCATCGACGCACGCCGCGTCTCCCCGCAAAGGCGCAACGTCTCCCCGGAGACGAGTGGCACCGCCGCGGAGACGGACGGCTCGCTCGGGGCCGCGGGCGGCATCGTCTCGGGCGCGGGCGGCATCGTGGCGGCCCCAGGCGGATCGGGCGCGCCCGCCTGGGAGGTCGTCGTGCGCGGGGGCCGCGAGGGCACGGGGCGAGACGTCGTGCAGTGGGCCGTCGAGGCCGCCCGGCGCGGCGCCGGCGAGATCCTGCTGACGTCCATCGACCGGGACGGCACGCGCGCCGGCTACGACCTGGAGCTGCTTCGCGCGGTCAGCTCGCGCGTGGATGTGCCCGTGGTCGCGTCGGGCGGGGCCGGGAGTCCCGAGGACCTGGTTGCGGCGATCGTCGTCGGCGGTGCGGATGCCGTGCTGGCCGCGTCGATCTTCCACCGCGACGTGCACGGCATCGTGGCCGTCAAGCGCGCGATGGCCGCGGCGGGCCTGCCGGTCCGCCTCCCGCGAGCGGCGTGATGGAGAAGCCATCGGACGTGCGAGACGCCATGGCCGTGCCGGCGGCGGACCCGGGCACTCCCGATACCACCGCCTTCGAGGCCGGCGACGTCGCCTGGGGGCCCGAGGGGCTCGTGCCCGCGATCGTGCAGGACGCCGGCGACGGGACGGTACTGATGCTCGCGTGGATGGACCGCGAGGCGCTCGCGGCGACGCGCGCGACCGGCCTGGTTCACTTCCACTCGCGCAGCCGGGGGCGGCTGTGGCAGAAGGGCGAGACCAGCGGCAACGTGCTGCGACTCGATCGCATGACGCTCGACTGCGACCGGGACGCGATCCTGGTGGCCGCCCACGCCACGGGACCGACCTGCCATACCGGCCGGCGATCCTGCTTCGACGCTCCACCGGTCCCCCCGGCGCCTGGTGCGCCGGCGCGCGCACCGTCGACGGCAGTCGCTGCACCCTCGCCCGGCACCGCATCGTCGGGGCCGGCACCGTCACCGTGGCCGTCGCCCCAGGGCTTCGCGTCGCTCGAGACGCTGTGGACCACGATCATCGAACGCCGCGGCGCCGCCGACCCGACCGCCTCGTACACCGCGCGGTTGCTCGCAGGCGGCGTGGACGCGTGTGCCAGGAAGGTGACGGAGGAGGCCACGGAGGTGCTTCTCGCGGCCCGTGACGACGCGGAAGCCGAACGGAGCTGGCCGGTGGCGGGCGCGGCCGCCGACGGAGAGGCGGGCGCCAACGGTGTGCCACAACGAGCGGCGGCGAATGGACCGGCCACGGATGCCCGGCGCGCCGCCATCCGCGCCGCGCTGGCAGGCGAAGTCGCGGACCTCGTGTACCACCTCCTGGTCCTCTGCGCCGAGCGCGGGCTGGAGCCCGCCGAGGTGATCGGAGTCCTGGAGTCGCGGCGGCGCGGCTGAGGCCTCGTGCCTCCCCCGCCGGCCCGGGTCGCCGGCCCCCACGCTGCTCTCGTCGAGATCCCCGGCGGCCCGTCGGCCTCCACGAACGCCACGAGGCGTTCTCGAACGGCTCCCGCAGCCACGCAGTGACCTCGTCGTCGAGCTGGGACCGATCACGGATCTCCATGTGGTGCATCCATGCGCGCGGCGCCGGGTGGGCCACCTGTTTGAAGCGACGTGACGCGTCCTGTCGAGGGAGCGCAATCGACAGGACGATCTCGACGCCCCGGTCCCCGAACACCGGCGGCCACAGCCAGGCGAAGCCGCGCCTGCGCCGAAACTCGATCTGGCTCTTCGTGGTGCGAATCGTCGTCGTGCCGATCGACGCGACGACGGCCTCGACGCGGTCCACGTCAACCAGCGCGAAAGGATGGCCGGAAAAGAGCGTCCCGGGATCCACGGACTCGGCCCTCACGGTCCGGGTATTCTGCGCGCCACCGTCCCGGGCGTGCGCCGCGTGGAGAGCTCAGTCCCGCAGCCGGCCGACTGCCAGTCGCCGGCGCCCGTGCCGGACCACGTGGTAACAGCCCGCGACCGGCGCCCCGACGGGCGTGTCCGCGTCGACGAGGCGCGTCCCGTCCACGGTCACGCCGCCCTGCGAGATCGAGCGCCGCAGATCTCCCCTCGAGGCGAACAGCCCGCTCGCCGTGGCCACATCGAACACGGTCGTGGCGTCCGGGCCGAGGTCGAATCCGCCCGCGTCATCGTGGAGGACCCGCAGGATGTCCGGGTCGGTGAGCGGCTCGCCGGAGAACGCGATCTCGCTCACGCGTCGCTGGAGCTCGGCCTCCGCCAGGCCGTGGATTCGCGCCGTGAAGTCGAACGCCAGCGCCCGCTGCCCGGGTCGCTGGTCGGGATGGTCCGCCTGGGCGGCGTCGAGCGCCTCGATCTCCTCCCGGCCCAGCAGCGTGAGGCGTCGCAGGTAGATGCCGATGTCCCGGTCGTCCACCCCGAGCCAGTACTGGTAGAAGGCGTACGGCGAGGTCCGGTGGGGAGCCAGGAAGATCGTTCCCTCCTCCGTCTTCCCGAACTTCCGGCCGCTCGGCGAGACGAGCAGCGGAACCGACAGCGCGTACGCGCGCGGCCCGCCGTCCGGAGCCTGGCCCTCGACGCGCCGGATCAGCTCGAGCCCGGCCGTGATGTTGCCGAACTGGTCCGCGCCTCCCATCTGCACCTCGACGTCGTGGTCCCGGTACAGGTGGAGGAAGTCGGTGGCCTGGAGCGTCATGTAGCTGAACTCGGTGAACGAGATCCCGGCGCCCATGCGGAGCTGGACCGAGTCCTTGTCGAGCATGTACGCCAGCGTGAAGTGCTTGCCGATCTCGCGCAGGTACTCGATGAGGCCGTACCTGGCGAGCCACTCGCGGTTGTCGATCACGAGCGGGGGCTGCCCGCCGCCGTCGACGGCCAGGAACCGCTCGACCTGCGCGCGGATCGCCGCGACGTTCCGCTCGAGCGTGTCCCCGTCGAGGAGGTTGCGCTCGGAGCTCCGCCCCGACGGGTCCCCGATCATGCCCGTCCCGCCCCCGATCACCACCACCGGACGCCCGCCGGCACGCTGGAGGTGGAGGAGCGCGAACAGCGGGATCAGGTGGCCCGGGTGCAGCGAATCGCCCGTCGGATCGAGCCCGACGTAGGCGCTCAGCGGGCCTCGCGTGAGCCGGTCCTCGAGCCCCTCGGTCATCTCCTGGAGCATGCCGCGCCACCGCAGCTCGGCGAGGAAATCGATCATCTCGGGCATGGGCGTCACGGTACCTGCAAGCTTTCGGGGCCGTCTGGGAGCGTCGTTTCCTATGCTAGAGTGCCGGGGACATGCACACCAGCGCCACGCGTCGGCAGGCTCGGCGCCTGAACGGCGGTCGGCGGGGGCGCAGCGGCAGCGGCATCGCGAGCGTTGCCGTCGGTCTCCCCCTCCTCCTCTTCGGTTCCCTGCTGATCGTCGGGTTCGTCGGCTTCGTGGCGGCCCTCGGCGCGTACGGCTACTTCAGCCAGGGCCTCGTCGACCCGCACGTCCTCGACAACCTGCAGTTCAACCAGCAGTCGGTGATCTACGACCGGAACGGCGTCCAGCTGGCGACGTTCGGGAGCCAGACCCGCCAGGTCGTCCAGTTCTCCCAGATCCCGCCGGTCATGGTGGATGCCACGACCACGATCGAGGACGGGACGTTCTGGACGAACACGGGCTTCGATCCGATCGGCATCCTCCGCGCCGTCAAGGATTCCCTCTCGGGCAACACCCAGGGCGCGTCCACCATCACGCAGCAGCTGGTCCGGGCGCGCCTGCTCGACCCTGCGCTCGTCGCGGACCCCAACAAGAAGGTCGAACGGAAGATCAAGGAGATCATCCAGTCGATCAGGTTGACCCAGGCCTTCCCCGGACAGGCGGGGAAGGAGCAGATCATGCAGGACTACCTGAATCAGAACTTCTACGGCAACAACAGCTACGGGATCGCCGCGGCCGCGCGGAGCTACTTCGGCGTCACCAACCTCAGCAAGCTCACGCTCGCCCAGGCGGTCATCCTGGCGGCCATCCCCCAGTCGCCCACGGAGTACGACCTCGTGCGGAACGCCGTGGTGCAGCCCGACGGCACGCTCGTCGTCCCGGCCGACAGCCCGATCGTCGTCCGGCGCAACTACTGGCTGAAGTTCATGGAGAATTCGCTGCCGCTGCCCCTGACGGGCGACCACTACACGGCGGCCGACTTCGAGGCGGCGATCAACGAGCCCGTGGTGCTCGTCTCGCAGAAGGCACCGGCCTGGAAGGCGCCGCAGTTCGTGTGGCAGGTCCGCCAGGAGCTGTCGGACAAGCTCTGCGGCGTCGGGATCTCCACCTGCCCGGTCCTCGAGAAGGGCGGGCTCAAGGTCTACACCACGCTCGACTACAACGTCCAGAAGCTGGCCGAGAAGTGGGTGCAGGCCGCGGCGGTCGTCCCGCAGTCGAAGGACCCGGCGGCGGCCGCGAAGAAGCTCGGGCTGACCCTCCAGCCGTGGATGAAGAACCTCGAGGGGCGCAACGTGCACAACGGCGCCCTGGCCGCGGTCGACTACCAGACGGGCGAGGTGATCGCCTACGTCGGCAGCGCCAACTACTACGCGACCAACGCCAGCAAGCAGTTCCAGCCCCAGTTCGACGTGCTCTCCGATGGCTGGCGCCAGGTCGGGTCATCGTTCAAGCCGTTCAACTACGTGACGGGGATCAACGACGGCTCGATGACCGCCGCCACGATGTTCATGGACGTCACCACCGACTTCGGCGGCGGCTACACGCCCACGGATGCCGACACGCTCGAGCGCGGTCCCGTGCGGATGCGCCAGGCCCTGCAGTACTCGCTGAACATTCCGGCCGTCAAGGCCCAGGCCATCAACGGCGTCGACCACGTCTTCAACACGGCCGAGAAGTTCGGCCTGCGTTTCCAGACCGACACGCCCACGGCCGGCCTCTCGCTCACCCTGGGCACGGAAGTCATCCACCCGATCGATCTGGCGACCGGGTACGCGACCATGGCCGACGGCGGCCGATACCTCGGTCGCACCACGATCCTCCGCGTCGTGGGCCCGGATGGCCAGAACGTCATCAACCCGTACGTGCCGCCGGCCGGCGAGCAGGTGGTCGATCCGCGCGCCGCCTACATCATCACGGACATCCTGAAGGGCAACACGAACCCGGCCATCAACCCCTACTGGGGCGTGTTCAAGCTCACGAACACCGCCGGGAAGCTCCGGCCGGCCACCCTGAAGACCGGCACGAACAACGACACGAACGACCTCATCGCGGCCGGCTACACGGCGCCACCGGATGCGGCGGGCAGGCAGGCGGGCGAGTATGCCCTGGCCGTGGTGGCGTGGAACGGCAACAGCGACAACAGCCCGGTCAGCACGGTGCAGTCCCCGCTCGCATCGCTCGACGTGCCGACGTACGTCTGGCAGGGCTTCCTGGACGACGTGACCCGGACCTGGCCCATCCAGGACTTCACCGAGCCAACCGGGATCACGACGATGTCGGTCGACGCGTACAGCGGCCTGCGCCCGGGCCCGTTCACGACGAGGACGGTGCCGGAGCTGTTCATCGACGGCACGCAGCCGACGCAGGTCGACAACCTCCGGCAGCCGCTGCAGGTGATCCCGGATCCGTCGACGAAGAACGGCTACCTGCTCTGGCAGCCGGGATGCTCGACCGACGTCCAGCCGCAGACGCTGGGATTCCTGGATTTCTCGAACGTGGAATCGGACCACCCGGACTGGCA
The DNA here is from genome assembly GCA_963757865.1 of uncultured Chloroflexia bacterium. Classification (GTDB taxonomy): domain Bacteria; phylum Chloroflexota; class Limnocylindria; order Limnocylindrales; family CSP1-4; genus JAJYNJ01. The sequence goes on along the minus strand of CAVWSU010000005.1, from coordinate 260,562 downwards.
TGCGGCCGACCTCGCGTGGGCGGCCCGTGCGATGAAGGGCGCGGGGGTCGCAGGGGGTCCGCAGAAGACGCGCACGACCTACTTCTACAACCTCGTATACCAGCCGTTCGGGCAGACATGGGGGGCACCCTTCCCGCCGACGAAGACGTGCGAGCAGGCTCCCCCCTCCCCCAGCGGCCTGCCCTCGTTCCCGCCGGGGAGCAGCTTCCCGCCCGGGTTCTCACCCAATCCGCCGCCATCGGCCGGACCGACCGCGACCGTTCCCGACGTGCTGGGTCGCCGGGTTCAGACCGCCGAACGGCAGCTCCAGGCCGCGGGCCTCACTCCCGTCGTGACGGGAACGGGGCCGGTGGTGACGGGGCAGTCGCCTCAGCCGGGCAGCGTGGTCCCGGTCGGCACGCAGGTGGTCCTGCAGACATAGAGCGGGGCCGCCGGGCGCGTTCCCGGCCGCCGCCGACCGGACCGCTCGACAGGTGTCCGCATCCGGATCGGCGGCCCGTCAGACCTTCACGATCGTCGCGCCGTCGCCACCTTCGCCGCGCTCCCCGGGCCGCCACGACTCGACGAGCGGGTGCCCGGACAGCGTCGCCCGCACCGCGTCCCGAAGCGCACCCGACCCGTGGCCGTGCACGACGGTGATCTGCCCCGCACCGGCCACGGACGCGTCGTCGAGGTAGCGGTCGAGGAGCTCGAGCGCCTCGTCCACGCGCGCGCCGCGCAGGTCGAGCGTCGTGGGCACGGCACGGACCTGGCCTCCGGGCCGGCGCCCGGTGGACGGCCCCTCCCCCGGCACGGCGCCCGGCGAGCGGCCCACCCCCGCGGACACGGCGGCGGCGCCCCGGGTTCCGGGGTTCCGGCCCGCCGATCGCACCCGCACGGCGGGCTCCTCGCCGAACACGCCGCGCCTGCCCGTCCGTGGCCTGGCCGTGACCTGCGTTCCACCGGGCTCGTCGGACGCGGGCGTTCCCGGGGGCACGAGATCGTCGAGGTCGGTCTCCACGCGCAGGCCACCCGCGTCGAGCGTCGCGCGCGCCTTGGCCTCGTCGATCGACGTGATCCGGCCGGCCCAGCCGCCCCGCACGTGCTGCGCGTCCATCCCGACCTGCCACCGGACGGGCAGCGGTCCGGCCGACGCGGGGCGCTCCGGCGCGGGGACCCTCCCCAGCCGCTCCTCGAGAGAGGCCTCCATCGCCTCGAGGCGGCCGGCCGTGAGCGTCTCCCGCTCCAGCGACCGGCGCACCGCGCGCAGATCCGCCTGGAGGTCCTCGACCAGCCGTTCCGCCTCGGCGCGGACCTGCGCCGCGCGCTCGGCTTCCTCGCGCCTGGTGCGGCCCCGTTCCTGCTCGGCCTGCCGCTGCGCCTCCTTGGCGCGTGCCTCCGCGACGCGGGCGCGCTCGAGCGCGTCGGCCGTCTCCGCCCGCTGGCGGCGGATCGAGGCGAGCGTCTCCTCGAACTCGACCTGCGCGCGGGTCAGCCGGGAGCGCGCGTCGTCCACCAGGTCGCCGCGAAGGCCGAGCCGCTCGGCGATCGCGAACGCCTGGCTCGTGCCCGGCAGACCGATCGTGACGTGGTACGTCGGGGTCAGCGTCTCCAGGTCGAAGTCGACCGAGGCGTTCATCGCCGCAGCCGCGTTGTGCGCGTAGGTCTTCAGCTCGGCGTAGTGCGTCGTCGCCGCGACCAGCGCCCCGGAGCGGATGAAATGATCGAGCAGCGCCTGCGCAAGCGCGGATCCCTCCGTCGGGTCGGTGCCTGCCCCGAGCTCGTCGAGCAGCACGAGGGTCCCGGGGCCGGCCGCCTCGACGATCCGCACGATCGAGCGCAGGTGGCCGCTGAACGTCGAGAGCGACTGGGCGACGGACTGCTCGTCACCGATGTCCGCATACACGTCCCGGAAGATCGGCAGGCGGCTCCCCTGCTGTGCCGGCACGTGCAGGCCGGACTGGTGCATCAGCGCAAGCACGCCGAGCGTGCGCAGCGTGACCGTCTTGCCGCCGGTGTTGGGCCCCGTGATCACGAGCGCGGTGAACTCGCCGCCCAGGCGGATGTCGATGGGCACGACGCGACCTGTGAGACCCGGGTGGCGCGCACCGAGAAGCTCCACGATGGGCTCGCCCGAGGTCGCCGCGCGCACCGCGTCCATGGTCGCCCCGAGCCGGCCCTTGGCAGACCAGAAGTCGAACCGCGCCAGCGCGTCCTGGGTGGCGCGGAGCGCCGGTGCCTGCTGTCCGACCATCGCGGACAGGTGGTCGAGGATCCGCTCGACCTCCGCCTGCTCGGCGAGCTGCGCTTCGCGCCAGGCGTTGCCGAGCTCCACGGCGATCATCGGCTCGACGAACACGGTCTGGCCGCTGCCGGACTGGTCGTGGATGATGCCGCGCACCCTGGCCCGCGCGTCGGCACGGACCGGGACCACGTAGCGGCCGTTGCGGAGCGTGACGATCGGCTCCTGCAGGACCCCCGACAGCTCGCTCCCGTGCACGAGCTCGTCCAGCCGGGACCGCAGCCGGTCGAAGGCCACGCGGACGGCGCGGCGCAGCGAGCCCAGGGCCGGCGATGCGCCGTCCAGCAGCTCCCCGGAGGGATCGATGCTGCGGTCCAGCGTCGCGCGGAGTGCCGGGAGGGGCTGAATGGCGCGCCCCAGCTCGCGCAGCAGGGGCCGCCGCTCCTCGGCCAGGGCGTCGGCCAGCCGCCCGGCGGCCTCCAGGGTGTCGCGGATCTGCAGCAGCTGACCCGTGTCCAGGCGGCCGGCCCGGGCCGCTCGCTCGACGGCTTCGTGGATGTCGTGCGCGCCGCCGATACCGGCGCCCGGGTGCTCGACAGCGAAGTCCCGGGCCTCGTCGGTCTCCTGCAGGCCCCGCGCGACGATGTCGGGGTCGTCGGACGGCAGGAGGGCCTCGGCGAGCCGGCGCGAGGGAGGGAAGTTCGTCTGGTCGGCGAGACGGGCACGGATGGACGGGAACTCGAGCACCTGCAGCGACTTCGGGTCCATCATCCGGCCCTCTCGACATCGAGGGCGGTGAATGGGGACCGCGCCGACGCGTCTCTCGCGCGGCCCGGGAACGGGACGGACAGCGCCGGGCTCCCGGCGAGCCCGAAGCGGTACGGAGCGGCCGCCCACGGCTCGCCCGCGTACGTGACATTGATGCGCGGCCCCGTCACGAGCCGCGCGCCCGGCCCGAGCCCTGATGAGGGAGGCGCGGCTCCGATCCAGAGCGGCGCGCCGGCCGTCAGGTCACGCCCAGTGTCCGTTCCCAGGATCCCCAGGGCCTGGCACAGGCGCCCCGGCCCGGCCGCCAGCCGCTCCGCCGGGTCGCCGGCCCTGCCACGCCGCAGGCGCTGGGCCTCGATGCCCTCGACCGGAAGCCCGGCGCGCACCAGGACCGCGCCGGCCTCGGCGTCGGGCGCGTGCGCGACCACGTTGAATGCCCAGTGCATGCCGTACAGACGGTACACGTACGCGTGGCCCGGGGGCCCGAACATGGGCGCGGTCCGTGCCGTCCGTCCGGCACGCGTGTGCGAGGCGCGGTCGGCCGGACCCAGGTATGCCTCGGTCTCCACGATCATGGCGGCCACCGTCTCACCTTCGGGCGACTCGTGCCAGAGCACCGTGCCGATCAGGTCCGGCGCCACGTCCAGCGGTGGCCGGGCATAGAAGGCGCGCGGAAGCGGGGGCGGGCGTTCCACCGGGAATGCCGGTCAGACGGGCATCGAGCGGACGGCCTCGGGGAGCAGCGGGCCCAGGAGGACCAGCAGGCCGGGGATCAGGCCGTCCCGCATCGCGCGCACCAGCGCCGATCCGTCGAAGGCGTCGAAGAGGCTGCGCATCCAGCCCACGTCACCGGGCGGCGGGTTCGTGCCGACGCCGTGGTAGTACGAGTCTCCGGCGAGGATCAGCACGGAGACCACGAGCAGCGCGATGAGCACCGCGAGCACGCCGCCGGCGATCTCGTCGAGCACGGCGTACCGGGCGGCCAGGACCACCCGCTGGTAGTACACCTGCACGCCCAGCGTCAGCACGCCGAGCAGGACCAGGAAGCTCGCGACGAACGCGACCATCGCCGAGAACTCGACCGGGAGCCACGTCCAGTTCGACGCCAGCCAGGATCCGACGGGCGCGCGCAGGTACGCACCCACGATGAAGGCCACCAGGAACACGCCGATGCCGAGCAGTTGGCGCAGCACGCCCTGCGTGTACCCGAGGAAGAATGCGACGGCGAAGAGCGCGACGAGCACGCCATCGGCGAGCGTGAGGCTGCCGATGAACCCGGCCAGATCCACGGTCCCTCCTGTGTTGCCCCGCCCCGGCGGCAAGCGTAGCAGCGCGCCCGGTGGCGCGCCAGACGTCCGGACCGCCCTCAGGACCGGATTCGGGCGCCGAGCCGGGCCTGAAGCGCCTCGATCACCCGCGCCATGATGGCGTCGATCTCATCGTCCGTCAGCGTCCGGTCGGCGGCCTGGAGGGTGAGCCGGAACGCCAGGCTACGCTCTCCGTCCACCAGCGGCGCGCCCGAGTAGACATCGAAGACGCGCAGCTCTCGCAGCAGCGGCGCGGCTGACTGCCGGACCACGGCCTCGACGTCACCGGCCGCGCGACCCTCCCCGATCACGATGGCGAGGTCCCGTTCGACGGCGGGGACGCGAGGGAACGGCACGTACCGGCGGGCGGCCGGCATCGCCGACTGCAGATCGTCCAGGTCGATGAGCGCCGCCGCCACGTGCCCGGTCCGGACCCCGACGGCCTCGAGATACGCCGGGTGCAGCTCGAACACGCGCCCGAGGTCGATGGTCCGTTCGCCGGCCCGGTCGATCGTGAGCGCCGCGGTCCGGCCCGGGTGCTCGTACGGCGCGGTCGAGGGAGCTGCTGCGGCAGTCGGAAGAGACGCGCCGAAGCGCTTGCACAGCGCAGTCACCAGGCCGCGTGCCTCCCAGAAGTCCGCGGGACGCGCCGGCTGGTTCCACGCCGCGCCGGCCTGGTCGCCGGCGAGCAGGATCCCGAGGACGAGCCGCTCGGCGGGTTCTCCCTCGACCAGCTCGTGCACGTGCCCGACCTCGAAGAGCGACAGGTCGCCGCGCCGCTGCCGCTCGTTCTCCACGAGGACGCGCACCAGTCCCGGCAGCAGCGATCGCCGCATCTGGGAGTGGTCCGCCGACAGCGGGTTCGTGACGCGGATGGTGGCAGGATCGGCGGCGGGGATTCCGAGCCGTTCGTGATCCACGGGACCCACCAGGGCGTGGGTGACGACCTCGTCGAGCCCGCGGCCGGCGAGCGCGTCGCGGACGGAATCGACCGTGCGCCGGGGATCCGGCCGGTATTCGGGCATGGGCGTCTCGGGCAGCCGGCCGGGGATCCGCTCGTAGCCGAGGACGCGGGCGACCTCCTCGGTCACGTCGGCCTCGATCTCGAGGTCGCGGCGATGCGTCGGGACGATGGCCACGAGTGCGTCGCGGGCCGCCGCCTCGTCGAGCACGACAGGGGGCATGCCGGCTGCGACCGGAACCTCGTCACCCGCCCTGGCGGGCTCCGTTCCGACCTCGACGCGTGCCAGGAGGCTCCTGATCTCGCTACGGTCGACGGCGGTCCCGAGGAGACCGGAGACGCGCGCCGTGCGGAACGGCAACCGGAAGGGCTCCGGCTCGCCGGGGGCGGTATCGACGCGTCCGGGCGCCACGCGTCCGCCGGCCCATGCAGAGACCAGTTGCGCCACACGGTCCGCGCCGATGCGCGCGAGGCGGGATTCCTGGCCCTTCTCGAACCGCAGGCTGGCCTCGCTGCGGAGTGCATACCGGTGGGCCGTGCGGCGGATGCTCACCGGGTCGAACACCGCCGATTCGATCACGATCGCCGTGGTCGAGTCCGCGACCTCGCTCGAGGCACCGCCCATGACCCCGGCGATCCCGAGCGGGCCGCGCTCGTCGGCGATCACCAGCGTGTCGGCGGTGAGCTCCCGCTCGACGTGGTCGAGGGTCTCGAGCCGCTCGCCCGGCCGGGCCAGCCGCACCACGATCGCGCCGGCGGCGATCGCGGACGCGTCGAACGTGTGCGTGGGCTTCCCCAGCTCGAGCATGACGTAGTTGGAGGCGTCCACGACGTTGGACACGGGCCGGACGCCCGCCGCCGTCAGCCTCGCCTGCACGAGGAGCGGCGACGGCCCGACGTGCAGGCCGTCGAGGTAACGACCGACGAAGCGCGGGCACAGTTCGGCGTCCGTGACTTCGACCGCGAGGTGGTCCCTCGTCGCGGTGCCCCGCTCGTCCAGGGCGATCTCGGGCCAGCGGAGCAGGCCACCCGTGGCGGCGGCTACCTCGCGCGCCAGGCCGAGCATGGAGAGCGCGTCGCCGCGGTTGGGCTTGACGTCCACGTCGAGCACGACGTCGCCGAACACGTCGGCCATCGGGGCACCGACGGGCGCGTCGGGCGGCAGGATCAGGATGCCGTCGGCATCGATCGTCAGGCCGAGCTCGTCGCCGGAGCACAGCATGCCCTGGCTCTCGCGGCCCACCATCCGCGTGACCTCGATGCGCCGGCCGCCCGGCAGGACGGCTCCCGGCACGGCGACGGGCACGCGCTGACCCGCCTCGACGTTCGACGCGCCGGTGAGGATCGTGAGGACGGGATCGGCAGAACCGGTGCGGACGGTGGTGACCAGCAGGTGGTCGGACCCGGCGTGCGGCTCGACGGTGAGCAGCTCGCCGACGACGACGTGCTCCCAGTCGATGCCTCGCCGATCGATGCCCTGGACCTCCATGCCCAGGAGCGTGAGCCGTTCCGCCAGCGCCTCGGGCGACAGCTCGACGTCGACGTACTCGCGCAGCCAGGACAGCGGCACGCGCATCAGAACTGCTCCAGGAACCGGAGGTCGTTCTCGAGGAACATCCGGATGTCGTCGATGCCGTAGCGCAGGATCGCGATGCGGTCCGTGCCCAGGCCGAACGCGAAGCCCTGGTAGCGCTCCGGGTCGAGCCCGCCGTTGCGCAGGACGACCGGGTGGACCATCCCGGCGCCGAGGATCGTCATCCAGCCCGTGCGCTTGCACGACGGGCAGCCGGCACCGTCGCACACGACGCACTGCACGTCGAACGCGACCGACGGCTCGGTGAAGGGGTAGTAGCCCGGGCGGAAGCGCGTGGGACGCCCGTGCCCGAACATCGCCTGGGCGAACGCGTCGAGCAGGCCCCGCAGGTCGGCCATCGTGGTCCCCTCGTCGACCATGAGCCCCTCGACCTGGAAGAACTCGAACCCGTGGCTCGCGTCGACGGCCTCGTACCGGAAGCACCGGCCGGGCAGCAGGGCACGGATGGGGGGCGCCGCCTGCTGCATGACGTGGATCTGGCCCGGAGACGTGTGCGTGCGGAGGAGGTACCCCGGCACGTCGGTGTACAGCGTGTCCCACAGGTCGCGAGCGGGGTGGTCGGGCGGGATGTTGAGCGCCTGGAAGTTGCGGACGTCGGTCTCGACCTCGGGCCCCTCGTACACGACGAACCCGAACTGGCCGAAGACCCGCGCGATCTCGCGGTTGGTCTCGATCAGCGGGTGCAGCGAGCCCCGCCGGAACGGCCGGCCCGGCAGCGTGACATCGACGGCCTCGCGGGCCAGTCGGGCGTCGAGCGCCGACGCCTCGAGCTCCGTGCGCCGGGCCTCGAGCGTCTCCTCGAGCGCCTCGCGGACGCGGTTGCCGATGGCACCGACCTTGGGGCGGTCCTCCGCGGGCAGGGCCCCGATGCCGCCGAGCAGGGTCTTCAGCTCGCCGCGACGGCCGAGGAAGGCGACCTGCACGGCCTCCAGCGCGTCGGGGTCGGCCGCGTCGCGGATCGCGTCGAGGCCGGACTGCTGCAGGGACGAGAGGCGCGCGGAAATCGTCTCCAGGTCCACGATATGGGGGCTCCGGGAGCTACCTGGTGCGTGCGACCTCGGCGATCCGGGTGAACGTCGCGGCATCCCGCACGGCGATGTCGGCAAGGATCTTCCGGTCGAGGGCGACGCCGGCGGCCTTGAGGCCGGCCACGAAGCGCCCGTAGGTGAGGCCGTTCTCGCGAGCGGCTGCGTTGAGCCGGACGATCCACAGGGCCCGCATCTGGCGCTTGCGCTGCTTGCGACCGACGTACGCGTACGCCATCGCGTGGAGGAGCGCCTCGCGCGCCGGCTTGATCAGCCGGGATCGCGTGCCACGGCGGCCTTCCGCCGCGTCGAGGAGTCGCTTGTGACGATGGTGGGCGGTGACGCCTCGCTTGACGCGTGCCATGGGGTGGGGCTCCTAGAGGTACGGGAGCAGGCGGCGGACCTGCCCGACGGTTCGTCCCTCGACGATCGCCTTGCCGGCGTAGCGCCGGGTCCGGCGCGACGACTTGATCTCGAGGTGGTGGCCACGCCACGCCTTGACCCGGACGATCCTGCCGTTGCCGGTCACGCCGAAGCGCTTCTGCGTCGCCTTGTGGCTCTTCAACTTTGGCACGTGATCATTCTCCTGCCGAACCGGGTTCCGGCGACGTCCCCCCGGCGGGGCTCTCCGTCCCGGCCGGCGCCGTGGCGCCTCCGGACGACGCGCGTGTCGCGCTGGTCTTCGTCTTCGCGGCCGCCGTTGCGGCAACGGGCTGTGGCTGTGGCTCGGGCGATGACGCGGCAGCCTGCGTCTTCTCGTCTTCCGGCGTCTCGGCGCCCCGTGGCGTCTCGTCGCTTGCTGGTTCCGCCGCCGCCGGCCTGCCGTCCGTGGCCACCGGTGCCGGCGCCTTCTCGTCGCTTGCTGGTTCCGCCGCCGCAGGCCTGCCGTCCGTGGCCACCGGTGCCTGCGGCTTGGGCTTGTGGGTCGACGCGATCACGATCGACATCGACTTGCCTTCGAGCAGAGGCTGCCGCTCGACGGCGCCGTGGTCCTTGATCAGTTCCGCGAACTTCGTGAGCAGGTCCCGCCCCAGGTTCGCGTGCGTGAGCTCGCGTCCCCGGAACTGGCACGCCACCTTCACCCGGTCGCCTTCCTCCAGGAACTGGATGGCGCGCCGAACCTTGGTGTCGAAGTCCCCCTGGCCGATCTTGGGCTTGAGGCGGATCTCCTTGAATTCCACCGACCGCTGGTGCCGGCGGGCTTCCTTTTCCTTCTTGGCCGCGTCGTACTTGTACTGACCGTAGTCGAGCAACCGGACAACCGGTGGGACGGCCATCGGTGCGACCTCGACGAGGTCGTACCCCCGTTCCTGCGCGAGCCGGAGCGCCTCCAGTGTGGGCAGCACTCCCAGCTGGGCACCTTCCTCGTCCACGACCCGCACAGCGGGAACGCGGATCATCTGGTTGACGCGCAGGTCTCGGCTCAGTCTCTAACCCCTCGATGTGCCCGGTACATGAATGAACGGCGGCCGACACGCCGGGCGCCACAGCGCCCGACCGATCCGGTCGCCGGGCGGACTATAGCACGCATGTTTCACGCTCGGCAAACCGTCTCGAGGATATGCCCGCGGGCCAACACGGGTCGCGGCGCCCGGATCTGGTTCCGCTCTCCGCGGCCGGCACCATCCGGACTCGGCGGAACACCATCGCGGACTCGGTGCCCGGCACCGTTCCGCTCTGACCCGCCCGGCCCGGCATCCGCATTCGGCGGCATCGGCGCTCGGCGGCGGACCCGCCAGGCCCGGTTCCGCGCTCGGCGTCATCCGCACTCGGCGGGCCGATCCCGCCAGGCCCGGTTCCGCGCTCGGCGTCATCTGCACTCGGCGGGCCGATCCCAGCCCCTGGGCAACGTGCACCGGAGGCACGGTATGCCCGGGATTGCGCCGCACGGGGCGGCTGATCGGCTCCGAGTCGTCACGATGCCGCCGACCCGAACACGGGCCGAGCACACGCCCGGCCCGCGAGAGGTCTCCACGACGGTCTGCTCGCCCCTCGTGACACGGAACACCGGATAGCGGTCCCCGGGTGGCCGTTGCGCAGCGAAACGGCCCTCGGCGGCAGATACGTTGCCGGGTGTGCAAACGGCGCGGGCCTCAGGCTACGGCGCGGCCACAGGCTGCAGCGCTGGCCACAGGCTGCAGCGCGGGCTCCGGGCTTCCGGCACAGGCCCCGGTCTGCAGTGCGGCGCCAGGCTTCCGGCCGTTAGGTCCGGGACTGCGGCCCGGATCACGAGCCTCAAGGCGTCCGGGCGGCGGCCTCGGCGGCGAAGCGGTCCACGAGCGCTTCCCATCCCACGGGTGGCTCCTGCACGCCGGCCCGCGTGCGTACCGCAGCGGTGCGGGCCTCGACCTCGCGGTCGCCGAGCACGAGCATGTACGGCACCTTCTGCTCCTGCGCGAGCCGGATCTTGTTCTGCATGCGGTTGTCGGACTCGTCCACCTCGATCCGGATGCCACGCGACCGGAGCACGGCCGCCAGCTCGCGCGCGGCGTCGTTGTGACGCGAGGCGATCGGCACGACGACGGCCTGGACGGGCGCGCACCAGAACGGGAAGGCGCCCGCGAAATGCTCGGTCAGGATGCCGATGAACCGCTCGAGCGATCCGTAGATCGCCCGGTGGATGGCCATGGGCCGGCGCGGCTCGCCGTGCTCGTCGATGTAGGTGAGGTCGAACCGCTCGGGCAGCATCACCAGGTCGACCTGGATCGTCGCCATCTGCCACTCGCGCCCCAGGGCGTCGTCGATGTAGATGTCGATCTTCGGTGCGTAGAAGGTGCCGTCCTTCGGCTTGACCGTGTACGGCGCCCCCGTGCGCTCGAGGGTCGCGTGGATGATCTCCTCGGCCTGCTCCCAGAGCGCCGGATCGCCGAGCGCACCGTCGGGCTTGGTCGCGAACGTGAAGCGGGGCACGAGGCCGAACCACGAGTACGACTCCGCGACCTCGCCGAGCAGCGCCTGGAGCTCGTCACCGAGCTGGTCGGGTCGCACGTAGAGGTGGGCGTCGTCCTGGACGAAGTGGCGGACGCGTGTCAGCCCGTGGAGCACGCCCGATCGCTCGTTCCGATGCAGGTGGCCGTACTCGGACAGGCGCAGCGGCAGGTCGCGATACGAGCGGACCTTCGTCCGGTAGATGATCGTGCTCTCCGGGCAGTTCATCGGCTTCAGGCTGTAGTCCTGGGACTCGATCTGCAGCCGGAACATGTTGTCCGCGTAGTGGTCCCAGTGGCCCGACTGCTCCCAGAGCTTCTTCGACACGAGGATCGGCGTGGACACCTCCTGGTAGCCCCGGCGCTCCTGCAGCTCGAGCATGGCGGCTTCCAGGATCCGCCACAGTCGCTGACCCTTGGGGTGCCAGAACGCGGACCCGGGGCTGACGTCGTGGAAGCTGAAGAGGTCCAGCTGCACGCCCAGCCGCCGGTGGTCCCGGCGTTTCGCCTCCTCGCGCCGCCAGAGGAACTGGTCCAGCTCCTCCTGCGTGGACCACACGGTCCCGTAGACGCGCTGCAGCATGGGCCGCTTCTCGTCCCCGCGCCAGTAGGCGCCGGCCACGGCGAGGAGCCGGAACGGGCCGATCCGCCCGGTCGACTCGACGTGGGGACCGCGGCAGAGATCGACGAACGTGCCGTGCCGGTAGGTCGAGACGACGGGCTCGGGCTCGTTCGCCACGCGCGCCGCCGCGCGGAGGTCGTCCAGGATCTCGACCTTGAAGGGCTGCCCGCGCTCCGCGAAGAAGGCGCGTCCGGCGTCGGGATCGAGCTCGTCCCGCACGAAGGCATGGTCGGCCGCGACCGACACCCGCATGCGCTCCTCGATGGCCGCGAGGTCCTCGGGGGTCAGCGGCCGCGGCAACTCGAAATCGTAGTAGAAGCCGTCCCGGATGGCCGGGCCGATGCCGAGCCGTGCGTCGGGGAACAGCTCGAGGACCGCCTCGGCCATCACGTGCGCCGTGGAGTGGCGCATGGGGTCGAGCGGGTCGCCCGCGTGGGCGTCGAGCATCTCCTCGGCCGATCCTCGCTGGGGGGCCTCGAACGACAGGTCCTCCGGCGGTTCGACGGCCACGCCCGCCGCCTTCTCGTTGTCGCCCATGCCACGCCTCCATGAGAATCAGAACGGCCTCTCGTCCATGCAGGACGAGAGGCCTCGTGCCTCCCGCGGTTCCACCCGCGTTCGCGGACCCCGTCCGCGCTCTCTCGCTCCCGCGCTAACGGGCGGACCCGGGCCGGTTCACCGGCCGCTCTCGGGTGGTGCGAGCGGGGTGGGCGTGCGCCCGGGCTCTCAGCCGTGGCCCGGGCTCTCTGGGCTCCCTGCCTGCTCGCGTGTCCCGATCGACGCGTTCGACGATGTGGTGGGCGGTACAGGAATCGAACCTGTGACCTCGTGCATGTCAAGCACGCGCTCTAACCGACTGAGCCAACCGCCCGGTTGCACGCCGCATGCTACCCCATCCGCATCCCACGGCGCATCCGACGGGCCGCAGGCTGCGCCCTGCCGGAAGAACGCATGCATGTCGTTCGCCGAGCAGGCCTTGCCGAGGCAGCCGAGCCGCCATGCGTCCTCGATCGCCCGAAGAAGGGAGTAGTGGTCGAGCGGCTCGGCCGACGCAAAGTGGCTCCTTCCCAGCGGGCTGACCACGATCGTCGCCACGTGACCGCCCCCGCCCGTGCTCGTCCGGCCCTCGTCGAAGGTGATGACGACCAGTGCCGAGAAGAACGGCGAGGTGCAGCGCGGCTACGACTACGCGCGTTTCGTGGCCACCATCATCGATCCCGGCGTCGTCCTCGACACGACGTGGCTCGACTGCCCGTACGGCAACGACGCCTCCGCGAACCCCGATGCCTGGCGCCCGGTCCACTACCTCGCCTACCTCGCCGCCCGGAACCCCCATCACCTGCGCCTCTACGGCGAGAACACCGGAAGGGCTCGGCCTCGGTGCTCGTCTTCACCGCCGCCCAGGCCCGGAAGTACAGGCTCGCCGGCTTCCTCTGGTTCGACGAGCAGGAGCTCTTCTCGGGCGTCCATGCCACCCTCGGCGCCTACGCGTCCCTGATCAAGTGACGGATCCGGTGCCGCTTCGTGGCGAGGGTGGGGACGATCGTCGCTCGATCGTGACCTCGGACTCTTTCAGGTGCCCGAGCGTCCCGCCATCCTCAGCCAACGGAGGTGTGACCGTGGGAGCGAACGTCGGAGACCGGATCATCGTCGAATCCGAGCGTGTGGGCATTCCTTCCCGCGAGGGCGAGATCCTGGAGGTGATCGGCAGCCCGACGGCGCCACACTTCAGGGTGCGCTGGGACGACGGTCACGAAGGCGGCTTCTGGCCCTCCGCAGGCAGCGCGCGGATCGTCCCGGCCGCCGGCGCCGGCGTGGCCGCCGTGGCTCCTCGAAAGCGCGGAGCGCCGAAGGCATAGGCCCGCGGGCACATGCGTCGACGGCAGGAGTGCGCCGGCAGACGGTAGCGTCGGCCGCAGGCACGGTTCCACCCGCCGCAGCGCGGAGGAGAAGGTGCAGGGCCAGGGACCGTGGGTCGCCTGTCACCCCGACCCTGCACGCGGCATCGTGACGAGTCCAGCCTCGCAGCCGGGCGCGACTGCGGACGCCCGGCATTGCGGGGACGAGGCATGAGCGAACGTCCGGCCGGACAGCCGCGCGACCCTGGACGGCCGACGTCCGCCAGCTGGCGTCTAGGTCTTGGGTCCTCCGGCCTCGGGACGGAACCCCTCGGGAGCGCCGGTGTGCTCGGTCTTGGCATAGCGCACGGGGCCACCACCGAACGCCACGATCGGCCAGCACGCGGTGAACACCGGGATCCACAGGCCCGAGAAGACGATCAGGCGGACGCCCCGAAGGATGCGCTCGGGCATCGTCCGCGCGCCGTGCAGGCCCTCCCATCGCAGTGAGTCGATCGCCAGCAGCGTGCCGGGGCCCAGGTACGTGGCGAAGAGCAGGAGGAGCGCGGGCCAGGCGCCGGCCACCACGCCGGCCACGAGGGCCGCGGCGAGCGACACCGGCAGGACCGTCTGCGCCGAGTAGGCCAGGTAGTCGAGCTTCGCCATCGCCGGAAGGCGCCGGCTGGTCAGGAGCGGAACCGACAGCTCCAGCTCGCGGCGGATGATCCCGGCGCCCCACCGCAGGCGCTGCCGCCGGAGCGCCCCGAGGTCGAGGACGGGCTCCTCCCAGGCCACCGCGTCGAGGGCCCAGCCGACCCGCTCGCCGAGGATGGCCACGCGCGAGGACAGGTCGAGGTCCTCGCAGAGCGCGTGGTCGTGCCAGCCACCGACGGCGGCCAGTAGCTCGCGCCGGACGAGGATCCCGTTGCCACGGAACTCGCTGCATCCTCCGGTGCTCCAGCGGCCGCGCTGGATCTCCCCGTCGGCGTCCTGCTCGTCCGCCTGCGCGGCCTCGAGCTGATCGAGGAACCATCCGGTGGGGCGGTGTCGCAACGTCCGGCGCCGGGCCGTCATCGCACCGGCGCCCCGCGCGAAATACGTCGCCGCGCGACGCAGGTAGTCCGGTCCGACGCGCGCATCGGCGTCGAGCACCGCCACGAACTCGCCGTGGTAGTCGGCCGGGCCGGTCGCGCCGAGCGCCGCGCCCTTGCCGTCGGCCAGCGGCGGGACCGCGGGATCGACCGGGGTGGCGTGGGGCGGCCCGCGGCGGATCACGCGCGTGACGTCGCCGATGCCCGCAGATCGAGCGGCGGCCACCGCCACGGCGCCGGTGCCGTCCGACGAGCGATCGTCGATGACGATCAGTTCGAACAGCGGAGTCCCGTCCGCGGCCCTGTGATCCTGCGCCCCGAGATCGGCCACGAGGTGCGGGATCACCGCCGCCTCGTCCCGCCCGGCCACGACGACGGTGGCGGACGGCAGCGGGCCCAGGCGATCGACCTCCTCCTCGGACAGGGGCGAGAGCGGCGGCCGGCGGCTCGCCGGCACGAGCACCAGCGTGATCGCCACGAATCCGGCGCACAGCAGGGCGAGCAGCGCGAGCGGGATCACGAGGACGAGCCCCACGCCGACGACGACGGCGAGCAGCATGATCAGGACGGCCGCGACCCGCCACGAGAGCGGCACGCCGCTCATGGCCGATCGCCGGGGGAAGGCGGTCTCCGTCCGCCCGTCGCGAGGGCAACCGGGTCGACCGGCGACACGTGCTGGCCGGGCATGGCCGAGGCCGGGCCCTCCGGCGTCACCGCCACGATGGATCCGACGCCCGCGACGCCCACCAGCACGGCGGCGGCGAGCAGCACCACGGGCGTCCCCACGACGTCGGCGACGGGTCCGACGATGACGATCGGCAGGAAGCTCGAGATGCTGACGAGCATGTTGAGCACGCCGAACACCCGGCCGCGCACTTCCTCGGGCAGTTCCTCCTGGAGCTGCGTCTGGGCCGGGATCGCGACGAACGCGTAGGCGCCGCCGGCCAGGAAGGCCAGGATCACCACGATCGAGAGCAGCGAGACGAGCCCGCCGAGCTCGGCCACCGTCTGCTGGCGTGCGCTCGCCTCGAGGAACCGGGACAGCGGGCCGGCGATCGACAGGACGACGAGCGCGAGCGAGAGCCCGATCAGCCCGCCTTCGATGACACGCCGGCGAGGGAGATACCGGCCGTACGCGTTCAGGAGAAGGATCCCCATCACGATCCCGGCGCCCAGCGGCAGGACGACCACCACGAAGTCCTGCTCGCGCAGGCCCAGCGCCTTGGTCGCGAAGCCGGGCCCGAGCACGCCCAGCACCCCGATGAGCGAGGCGGTGATGGCCAGGTACGTCAGCGACCAGAAGATGCGCGGGTCGGAGCGGATGTAGGCCAGGCCCTCGCGGAGCTGCGAGACGAACGACGCGACCGCCCGTTCGGCACCGCCCAGCGCGCCTCCCTCCGCGACCGTCCCGGCCTCCGTCCTGGGCAGTGTCACGCACAGCGCGGCGGCGACGAAGTAGAAGAACGCGACCAGCACGAGGAGCACGTTGGGCCCCGCGAGGTTCACCACCAGCGGACCCAGCAGCGCGAATCCCAGCGCGAACGAGGCGTTCAGCGTGAACGTGAAGAGGCCGTTCGCCTGCATGAGCCGGTCGCGGTCCACCAGGAACGGGATCATCGCGGCTTCGGCCGGCGCGAAGAACGTCGTAACGGTCGAGACGAGGATGTTCAGCGCATAGACCAGGATGAGCTGGTTGCTGACCAGGACCATGGCGAGAAACGCGCCGCCCCGCAGGAGGTTCGTCAGGATGAGGATCAGGCGGCGGTCGATCCGGTCCACGAACACGCCCGCGACCGCGCTGAAGACGACCGCCGGGACGAGGAACGTGAGGATCAGCAGGCTCACGGCCGAGTTCGAATTCGTGAGGCCGTACACGACGATCGTGAGCCCGTAGATGACCATGTTCCCGCCGATCTGGGTCGACGCCTGCGCGAGCCAGAGCGACAGGAAGCGGCGGTTGGCGAGGACGCCGAGGCCGGACGGCTCGGGCGCTCCACTGGCCGGTCCGGTGTCGTGGCGGACGGGCCGGGCCGTGCGGTCCTGGTCGGGCTCCTGCCCGCCCGCGGGACCCCTGCTCACGCCGCCTGCCGTCCGGAAACCCGGTTCACTCCGCGGGCCTCACGACGCCGCGGGCGTGTCGGAGCCGCGCTCCAGGAACGCGACCAGCCGTCGCTCCAGGTCGCGCCGCTCCAGGAGGACGCGCCGGCCGCAGCCGTCGCAGACGAGCCCGATGTCGGCGCCGATGCGCACCACCTTCCAGGTGGACGCGCCGCACGGGTGCGGCTTGCGCAGCCGCACGTGGTCCCCGGCCACGAAGTCGACGACGGGATGATCGGCCACGCTCAGCGCTCCGCCCCGCCGGCGACCTGCAGGGCTCGCTCGGTCAGCTGGTCCATCGGCGACAGCCTACCAGCCTAGAGGCGGGGCTTACCGTCCACGGGGATGAGGGACCGATCCGTTGCCGGGAGCACCAGCGAGTCTTCGGGCGTCACCGTGAGCTGGACGTCGGGGCTCGTGACCTGGAGCTGGCTGACGATGCCGCCGACGCGGGTGAGCGAGGCGGTGAGGTTGATGCTGTTGCCGATGGCGTAGACGCGGAACGGCGACGTCAGGGGCACGTTCTCGACGGACAGGGCTCCCGGCGGTCCCGCCACCACCGTGGCCGCGACGACGCGGACGGAGTTCACGGCGAGGGCCTCGGCACCCGCGATCCTCAGCTCGTTCAGCAGATCGTTCGCGGCATCCGCGCTGATGGGTCCGGCGCACTCGACGACGACGCCGCGTCCGGTCACGGGGTCGAGCCCGGCCCACAGACGGATGCGATCGAGGTCGTCGCGGAGGCCGCCCATGGCCGATACGCCCTGGGCTTTGGCCAGCTGGAGCGATCGCGCCTGCGCCTCGAGCGTGCTGACCTCCGAGGCGAGCTGCGTGTTGCGCTGGTTGAGGCTCGCGATCAGCGTCGTGAGGTCCTGCGACGAAAGATTGGCCAGCCCGACTCCCCCGGCCTGCGCACGGAGCTGCACGATCGCCAGGAACCCCAGCACCAGAGCGACGAACCCGATGGTCCACTGGGCGCGCCGCGAGCGCATGCCTCTCATGGCGCCGACACGCCCGACGTCGCGACGGGAGACGCCCCGGGCGGCAGGGCTCGCGCGTAGGAGAGCGCGACCGTACCCGCGTAGGCCGGAACCACGGCGTTGTCCAGGGCTCCCGCTCCGAGCCTGATGCCGAACGCCTCGATGCGCGACTTGACGAACTGCGCGAAGTTGTCCGACGAGGTCAGGCGCGAGTAGATGTCCTTCGGGCCGATGGCGACGATCTGGTACGGAGGCTGCAGGTACGCGCCATTGAGGAGGATCGACGAGCCGATGTCCGTCATGCCGCTGGTCGCGGTGATTCGCTCGCCGTTGACCACGATGGCCTCGGCGCCGTCGAGCCACAGCTCGTTCACCACCGTGCGCAGATCGCTGGCGCCCACCAGGTAATCGCCGGGTGCGGCTCCCGGCGGGACCGCCTGCGTCGAGTCCTCGAGCTGCACGACCACGCCCGGCCCCTGGAGGTCGACCAGGCCGGCGGCCAGCCGTGCCTGCTGGAGCTGCTGATTCATGTTCGTCACCAGCGCACCGTTGCCGGCCGAGGACGCCTCGAGCTGCTCGATCTGCGTGCGCAGCTGGAGGATCTGCGCCTTCAGGGCGTCCTGCTGCGACTGCAGCGTCGTCGCGGTCTCGACGAGCGGGGGCCGCTCCTGGCTCGTGTACTGGACCCGTGACGGCTCGGCGCCGGCCTGCGCCGTCATCAGGAATCCCAGGACGAGCATTGCCGCGCCCAGCGTGAGCTGCCAGCTGGGGATGCCGCGTGCGCGGGCGATCAGGCCGGCCACAACGTCCGCCCGGCCGGCCACGGCGTCAGCCGCCTCTCGTTCCATTCCACGGGAGAGGGGTCCACGTCAGTGATTCTCGCAGGCTCCGGGGCGCCGCGGGCGGGCGGTCCGGCGGCGCAGGGCGGCGGCGGCCGCGGCAAGCGCCGAGGCGGCGCCGATCAACGCGAAGGCCGACAGCGACCCGGGTGCCGGGGACGACGACCAGCCCGGGGGCAACGGCCCGGCGGGCGCGGGCCGGGGGCCGTAGGCGGGCGGCGGGTGAACGCCGATCGAGGCAAGCCAGGCGGCGTCGAACGCGCCGGCCGTGCCGTGCGTGGCGGCCTGGAACGCCTCGTCGTCCGTCGCGCCGGCCTTGTACGCCGCGAGCAGCCGCCGGAGCGCGGGCTGTCCGTAGGTTCGCAGGAAGAAGTCCACGGCGGAGACCGCTTCCGCGTACGACAGCACGAACGGATCCGTGCTGGACGGGAACGCCCCGCTCAATCCGTCGAGCGGGATGATCGTGCCCTGCCGGATCCCGGCCTGGAGGTCCGAGTTTCGCGGCCCGATCCCCTCGGAGTAGTAGACCGCCGCGCCCTCGTCGAGCCAGAACGGCGGCGCGTGGTAGGCGTTGTGCGTCGCGATCTCGAAGACGTGGTGCGTGACCTCGTGGGCGATCTCCGTGTCCGGCCAGCTCGTGCCGAGGTCGGACGCGTAGACCGTGCCGAACGCCGTGTGGGTGTCGGGGATGTAGACCCCGGCGGCATCCGCGTTGGCGCCGGCGCCCACCGCGTCGAAGAACGGCTGCGACTCGTCGTAGATGAAGAAGTCGAGGCGGGGGACGGTCGACACGCCGAAGGCGGACGCGGCCCGCTTGACCGCCGACTCGGCCGTGGCCAGGAAGCCCTGCGCCACGCTCCGGCTCTCGGCGTACCAGTGAAGGGTGACCGTCGTCCCGGAGATGGACTGCCAGGCGAAGCGCGTGTCCGTGACCGTGACGCTCGCGGTCGGGCTCGTCTGCGTGACACCGCCCGGAAGTGTGACCCTGAACGCGAACCGGTAGACCGTGTTGACGGATCCCGTGTCCGGCTGCGACACGGACACATGCCACGCTCCACCGGCTGCCCGGGTCACCGGAACGGTCTCGACGGTGGATCCGGCGACGAACGGGGACGACGTGACGAGCTCCACGCGGACCGGTGTGACCGTGGACCGGAACGTGTCCTGGAGCACGAGCGGCCGGAGGAGCACGGCGGTCCCGGTCGGCAGGTCGAAGGAGACGGATCCGGCCGCCGCGGCCGAGGGGGCCGCGATCGTTCCGGCAGCGGACGCGAGCAGGAGGGCGGCCGCAACCTGGATCGGCACGAGACGACGGACCCCCTCCAGGAGGGATGCGCGACGGTTCATGGCGCCCACGCCAGTCCGGCGAACCGGGGGATCCCGATGGCGCTCGTGGTGGCTCCCAGCAGTCCCGTCCGGCTGAGCGCCCAGGACGCGCTGCCGTGGGCTCCCGCGGCCGCATAGCTGACGGGAACCACCGGCACCTGGTCACGCACGATGGTCTGCGCAGCCGCGTACGCCGCTGCCTGGGCGGCCGGGCTGCCCGCGGCCCCGGCTCTGTCGAGGTCCGCGTCGAACTGCGGGTCGTTCCACCCGCCGTAGTTGGAGGTCGCGCTGCTGCGCAGCAGGATCCCGAGGAAGTCCTCCTGCGCGGGGTAGTCCGCGATCCACGACATGCTCCAGATGTCCGGCGTGTCGTCCACCAGCCGCTGCGAGTACTCGTCCGGCGGAGTGACCTCGAGCGTCACCGTCACGCCGAGGTTCTGGCGCAGCTGCTCGACCACGGCCTCGTCGTAGGCCGTGCCGCTCGTGACCATGGTGATCGGCGGCAACCCGCGGCCGCCGGGGAAGCCGGCCGCCGCGAGCTGCGCCCGGGCCGCGGCCGGGTCGAACTCGGGCAGGTAGTCGGCCGTCGAACGCCCGGGGATGCCGGGGGGCACGATCGACGTCGCGACCGACCCGGGTCCGTCGGCGAGGAGTGCGATGCGCCGCCAGTCCACCGCCCAGGCAAACGCCTGCCGCACGCGAACGTCGTCGAACGGAGCCCGGCGGGTGTCGAAGCCGTAGTACGTCACCGTGAAGGCGGGTTCCTCGCGCAGCTGCGGCCCCAGCTGGCGGTCGTAGCGGAGCCAGAGCGCGTCGGCCTCGTCCACGGGCACGTAGTCGACGGCCCCCGCGGTGAACGCATCGACCGGGCTCTGCCCGCCGAAGTCGGTGACGACGATCACGGTCCCGATCGGGGGCGCTCCCGCCCAGTAGCGCGGGTTTGCGCGCAGCGTGATCGACGATCCGTCATCTCCGGCCACGACGTACGCGCCCGAGCCCGTGAAATCGGCCGGCGCCCGGGTCGTGTCGAGGGATGTGACTTCGGACGGCGGGACGACCGCGAGCGCCGGGTTGGCGGCGACCGCCGGGAAGTAGTCGGCCGGCTTGACGAGGTGGACGACGACGGTGTCGCCCTGCGCGGCGATCCCCACGCCCGACCTCGGCCCGCTGCCCTGCCGGTACGCGACGGCGCCGACCACGTCGTCGAGCAGCGACGCGAGGGGGGCCTGGAGGTGCGGATCCAGGACGCGCAGCCAGCTCGAGACGACGTCCGAGGCCGTGATCGGACTGCCGTCCGAGAAGGTGAGACCCGGGCGAAGGCGGAACGATACCTGCAGTCCGCCGCCCGTCACGCTCCATGACTGCGCGAGCGCCGGCCGGACGGTGAGCGACGAGTCGAACGTCGTCAGCCCGTCGAACAGCTGGGCAAGGAGGGCGGCGGTGCCGGCGTCGCCCTGAAGCGCGGGGTCGTACGTGGCAGGCTGCCATCCCGCCACGCGGACGACGCCCGCCGAGTGGCCGGGAGGCGGCTGCGTGACGGTGGGCGGGGGCCCCGAGGGCAGTCGCAGCACCGCGAACGGCACGATACCGACGAGGAGCAGCACGACCAGTGCCGCTGCCGCCAGGCGCCGCCGTCTCGACACGCGCACCGGGGTCGGCGCCCCTGGAGGCAGCCAGGCCGACACGGGCGTCCAGGCTGAGTCGGATGAAGGTGGCGGCGTCCACGCTGGACCGGACGGAGGGGGCTTCGGCGGCCACGCCGGACTCGTCGGAGGAGGCGCCGGCGGCCACGCCGGACCCGTCGGACCCCCGCGCCCGTCATCGGAGCCGGCTGGATCCTTCTCGTCGGGGCCCTCGTGCATGCCGGCCAGTCTATCCGGCCGATCCGCCTTGCGGGGCCGATGGCGGACGGGCGGCGAGCGGCCCGGAAACGAAGAGGGACGCCCGGCGTGTGCAGCCCGCCAGGCGTCCCATATGACCGGAGCATGTGCTGCATCGGCAACCCCGGCCCGGGCTGCCGACGGCTAGTGGACGATCGTCACCTTCCGGGTGGTCTCGGTCACGACCGCCTCCGACACCGAGCCGTGCAGGATGCGGTCGAAGAGCCCCAGGTGCCGGCTCCCCATGACGATGTGGTCGTATCCGCCGTCCTCGGCGGTTCGCACGATGGCCTCGGCGATGTCGCCGAACGGCTCGTGCAGCGTCGGCGTGATGCCGGACGCCTGGATCCGCTCGCGTGCTTCCCGCAACTCGGACGTGTGCACACTCGCGTCGTCCCATGGATCCAGTGCCATCCGCCCGGCGTGGACGGGCACGACGCTCACGACGCCGAGCCTCGCGCCGCTGAGCTTCGTGAGCTCGACGGCGAAGTCGAGCGCTCGTCGGGCCTGCTCGCTGCCGTCGTACGCGAGCAGGATCCTCTCGCTCAGCATCGGTCAGGTCACCTCCTGCGTGCAGGCTGCGCCGCGCGCGGGACGGGCGACAGGGCCGGACGGCCGTGCGGGACTCTGCCGTGCGGCGGCAGGACGGCACGGTGGCGGAACGGGCTCCGGCGTGCACGACGCCGGCCCGTGCCTGTCTGCGCGGCATGCACCCGCCGCGTGGATCCCCTGCCCCGCTCGGCCTCGTCTACGTCCCAGCCAGCCGTTCGACGACAGGCGCCAGCTGGTCCATGTCGAATGCCGTCAGGCAGTTGATCCCGAAGCGCTCACGGGCGGCGATCAGCTTGTCGACGAGCCCGTCCACGGAGCCGATGTAGACGAACGGCGATTCCAGGAGTTCGCCGGCCGATACGTCCCCGCCATGCCGGCTCATCAATCGGTGCGCGAGCTCGGTGGCCTCTCCCAGGGCGTCATCCGTCACGCGCACGGGCCCCACCGCCGGGTACACGTTGAGATCCAGGCGTTCGAACCGATCACCTGCCGCCTCGCGGATCCAGCCGATCTTCCGCTCGGTCGCCGCGGCCATGCAGTCGTCGACGATGCCCGACCCTCCCCCGTTGCGATGGGCGCGAGCCCCACGGTGTCGGCCTCCCGGGCCGCGAACGTCAGCATGCGCCGGCCACCACCGCCCATCAGGAACGGCGGATGGGGCCGCTGGACCGGTTTCGGCTGCCCGTCGAGTCCCTTGATCGTGTAATGCGTGCCCTGGAACGAGAACGCCCCGTCGGCGAACAGGCCCTTGAGGATCGCCACTGCTTCGGTCATTCGCTCGATCCTGCGGCCGGGGCCGTCGAAGGCGAGGCCGATGGCGGCGTATTCGGGCTCGTTCCATCCGGCTCCGATCCCGACCTCCAGGCGACCCCCGCTCAGAACGTCGAGCGTGGCGAGATCCTGGGCGAGCACGGCCGGGTGGCGCAGGTCGTTGTTGAGCACGAACGTGCCGATGCGGATCCGGTCGGTCGCCGCGGCGACGGTTGCCAGCGCAGGGATGGGAGCCAGCTGCTCCAGCAGGTGGTCGCCCAGGACGATCTCGTCGTAGCCAATGGACTCGGCTCGGCGGGCCCTCTCGGCGAGCGTCCGTCCATCCACGATCGCGGACAGGTCCGCGATGAACCGAAACGAGCGCATGGGCCTCCCTCCGTGCGTGCCGGCACATGCTGCGCCACTCCGCGTCGCGGTGTGGGGTGGGCAGGCGCTGAGCGAGCATGCCCAGGAGGCCGGGTCCTGTCGACCATCGGTACGACGGCCAGCCTCCTGCCAGACGGCCTGCCCAGTGGTCCGAATGGCCTCTTGTCGCGCGCCAGCGGCGGCGAACGGTAGCCGGTACACGGGGGGCACCGACACGCGGTCCAGATCCTGGCCGCCGAGACCGCGCCGAGCCACTGGCGAGACCGACCCGCGTGTGCATGGAGGCGGTCATGCAACACCTGCGCGAGGAGATCCGCGTCGAGGCGCCCGTCGAGCACGTCTGGGCGTTCTACTGCGACACGTCGCACTGGGAAGACTGGATGCCGCGGATCGGCCACCTGGAGGTCGACGGGCCGTTGGACAAGGTCGGGACGACGTACGTGGCGAGCATGCGGCTCATGGGCTTCGAGGTGAAGACGACCTACAGGATCATCGAGGTGGAGCCGCTGCGGCTCATGCACGAACACAGCGACACGGGTCCGATGGACAACGTCATGCGATTTGAGCCCGACGGCGAGGCGACCCGTCTGACCATCGACTCCGACTGGGAGATGCCGGGCCACTGGCCCGGGTTCATCAAGGATCTCGTGACCAAGGGCTGGGTCGAGCGGCAGACGCGCCAGATGCTCGCCGACTTCAAGGCCCTCGCCGAGGCGAAGATCGCGGCGCACGCCTGACCCGTTCGTGGCCCAGGGCAAGTAGCGGACCGCGGGGCCTTGCACACGCGTGTGGCAAGCGTCTGCTCTCGTGCCGGCAGGCCCTCCACTTGATCTCCTATCGTTCGGCACTTGCGGCAAGGCACACGTAGCGAATGCTCGTGTGGCGCGCGGGGGGTATTGACGCGCGGCCCATGCTCAGGCCGCCGGGGACGCGCCGAGCCACTGGCGAGACCGACCCGGACGAGTCGTCCGGCTCCTGTGCCGTGGACGCATGGCGGGTCAGGCTGAATGACGGACGATGAGCGGCTCGACTCTCAGCCTGTCGCGTCACTCCGATCAGACTCGAAGGAGACTGGCCATGACGGGGCAGCCCGCGATCCATGCCGGGACGTCTGCGGTCGAGATCCTCTCCGACGGCGTCGTCGCCTACGACGTCGGCGATGTCTTTCCGGATGTCGAGCCCGCGCGACTCGCGACGCTCCTGGCGGGCCGGCTCGACTCCGATGGCATGCTGCCCCTTCCCTACCATCCGCTCCTCGTGCGGACAGCCGACGGGCCGGTCCTGCTCGACGCCGGGGCGGGCGAGGATCTGGCGGCCGAATGGAACGCACCGATCGGCGGCACCGAGGGGTCCCTCGGCGCTGCCGGGGTCACCACCGGCGAGATCGTGCTGGTGCTGATCACGCATGCCCACGCCGATCACATCGGCGGGCTCACCGTAGAGCGCGACGGCGTCCGGGTCCCCCGGTACCCGAAGGCCCGCCACGTCATGTCGGGGCTCGAGTGGGACTACTGGCTCGGGTCCGGACCGGTGCGGCCAGCCGACGACTACCTCGCCTCGATCGCACGACTCCATCTCCTGCCCCTCCGCCAGGCCGGCCTGCTCGAGCTGACCGACGGCGAGGTGGACGTGGCACCAGGGGTACGGATCATCCCCGCGCCCGGCCACACGCCGGGCCACGTGGCCATCCAGGTCGAGATCGGCGCGGTAGAGCTGCTTGCCCTGGGCGACGCGGTCCTCCACGCGGAGCACGTCGCCCACCCGGACTGGCCCAGCCGCATGGACGTCGACGCGGCGCAGACCGTGGCGACCCGCCGTCGGCTCCTCGACCGCGCGTCCGGTCACCACGCGCTGGTCCACGGCTTCCACCTCACCGAGCTTGGCCACGTGGAGCGCGCCGGCGAAGGGTATCGGTTCACGGGGATCGAAAGCTCGGGCTGACGGCCGCCCTGCCCCAGGCCACGAGCCGTGGTCCAGCCGCGCCTGATACGTCGGCGTTACGGCTCACGGCACCGATGCGATCACCATGATCCAGGGAGCGTTGGATCCTCGGCGGCTGTCCCCGCGCACGAGGCCCCGACCGTGCCGCCCGAGCGTCCCGAAGCTCTCGAACCGGTGTCCACGCAGCGCCTGCGTGCGCGCGTCAGGCCACGACCCATCCATCGCCATTCCGAGCGGTCTCCGGCACCCGATGCTGTGGCCGAAATCGTGGACCCTTCCCTGGCTGTGCCTCGCGCAGCGTCGCACCAGTCGCGCGGCGGGCAGCAGCTTCTCGTGGCCGTGATGATCGCGCTCCTCGTCGGAATCACCACGCAGCCCCGCCCGTCATCCCGTTCGGTCATGCCTCCCCGTGCGGCAGTGCTGGCCGAGGTGGCCCGCCCCAGCGCTCCACCGGAAATGATCTCAGTGACGACCTCACGTGTCCTGGGAGGTGTTCCGCCGTGGCCGGCGACGAACGGTCGGATGCAGCGCTGACCGACGCCGAGCCGTACGGGTCTTGACCCGCATCGGGCCACCTTCCCGCTGTCCCCAATCGCGCCTACAAGCCACCGACTGATCGGGTTCGCGACGGCTACCCGGTGTTCAACAGCTTCGCGCCTGTCGGCGGGTAGTCGACCCGGCGACGAGTCGGGCGCGCGGGTGCGAAACCTGTCCTTCGGCACTTGTGCTGCGGCAGAGTCGGTGGATGCTCGTCGGACACGCGGGGGGCGTTGACGCGCGGCCATGCTCAGGCCGCCTCGACCGCGCCGAGCCACCGGCGAGACCGACCCGCGACGAGCGGTGCTGAGTCGAACGCCGCCCCGGCCGTGGTGAACCCCACGCGCCCGCGCTTCGCGGCGGACGGGTCAGGACCGGCTCGAGATGACGTGGCCCCATTGGGGGCCGGGAGGGTTCCATGTCCCGCTACATTGCGGTCCACCCTGCCGCCTTCACCGAGGAGCAGCTGCAACCCCTGACGAAGGCGCCGGTGCCCGAGGGCGTGAAGTGGATCAGCACGTTCTGCGGTGTTGCCGACAACATGACCTACTGCCACTGGGTGGCTCCATCGGAGGAAACGCTCATCGGGATCTTCCGCCAGTACGAGATCCCGTACACGGCGATCCATGAGGTCCGCCTGTTCGACCCCGTCACCGCGACGCTCGAGCCGGCGCTCACGGAAACGAAGGTGGCCCAGCCGGTCTGAGCAGCGTGGCGCTCGCACACCTGGTGGAGGTCAGTGCGATGGACGTGCACCGGTCGATCGACATCGCAGCGCCGCCGGAACGGGTCTGGCCCTTCCTGGTCGAGCCCGACAAGGTCATGCGCTGGTTCGTCGGCCTTCACGAATTCCGGTATCTCGACGCCGGCTCGCGGGGCGTCGGCGCCCGCGTGCACATGGAAGAGAAGGCCGTCGGGCCGATGCTGAAGGAGGATCTCGAGCTCACGGAATGGCACGAGAACCGGCGGCTGCGTTTCCACATGACGTCGGGGTCGGGCGTGAAGGCCGACGAACAGGTGTGGAGCCTCGACCCGATCGGCCAGGGATGCCGGTTCACGTTCGACGAGCACGTGGAACTGCCCTATGGGCCACTCGGCAGCGTGCTGGGAGTGATCGGCGAGCGCGGCCTGAAGTCGCACGTGGCCGAGATGCTCGCGCAGCTGAAGAGCGTCGCGGAGGCATGACCGCGGGCTGACACGGTCCCGCCCCCGAGGGGTCGCGCGATCAGGCCTCGGCGATGACGCCGATCGAGACCCGGAATCCGGCGCGCCGGTGCAGCGGGGGCAGCAGCGTCCCCTGGCCCACCGGCGCGTCGCCCGGGAACCAGCGCGCCCACTCCTCGTTGAACGTGTCGAACTCGACGGGCTCGCGCAGCGACCAGTTCGCCCAGACGACCTTCTCCAGGGAGCTCCCGGCCGACTCGAGCGACGACTTCAGGTTGCGCAGGCACTGGCGCGTCTGCTCCCTGATCTCCGAGCTCACCACGCGGCCCGTTTCGGGATCGACCGGCCCGATCGACGAGACGTAGACCATGCCCCCGGCCTTGACCACCCGGCCCCGGCCGACACGCGCGCCGGACACATCCGACCCCTGCGCGGACTCGCCCGCGCCCCACCGGCCCTTCCCCAGGGGTCCCGGTCGCGCGGGATCCTCCGGCGGGATGCCGAATTCGCCGGGTGGAAGCGCGACGCCCGAGGCGATCAGCTTGCGCATGAACGTCGGGCGGATCCCGGTCGGAGAGAGGTGCCCCTGGATCCTGCCGTCCACGACGCCGGTCTGCTCGAACGCGAAGATGTCCTGCGTGAGGATGTCGTCGTCCTCGATCCCGTAGACCTCGGTGATGTTGACGACCTTGCGCGAACCGTCCTTCAGGCGCGCGGTGTGGACGATCACGTCGACGGCCGAGGCGATCTGTTCGCGGATGGCGCGCAGCGGCAGCTCGTAGCCGGTCATCAGCACCATCGTCTCGAGGCGTCGGAGCATGTCCGGCGGCGTGTTCGCGTGGCCGGTGGACAGGGAGCCCTCCTGCCCGGAGTTCATCGCCTGGAGCATGTCCAGGGCTTCTCCCGACCGGCACTCGCCGACGATGATCCGGTCGGGACGCATGTGCAGGGCGTTTCGGATGAGGTCCCGGATGGTGATCTCGCCCTCGCCCTCGAGGTTCGGGGGGCGCGCCTCGAGCGTGACCACGTGATCCTGGCGCAGCTGCAGCTCGGCCGCGTCCTCGACCGTGATGATCCGCTCGTCGTTCGGGATGAACGAGGACAGGACGTTCAGGAACGTGGTCTTGCCCGAACCGGTCCCGCCGGAGACGAAGATGTTGAGCCGGGCCTCGACGCACACCCGCAGGAACTCGAACATCTCGGCCGTCGACGTGCCGAACCCCACGAGGTCCTCGACCGTGTACGGCCGCGCGGCGAACTTGCGGATGGTGATCACGGGCCCGACCAGCGAGAGTGGCTCGATGATCACGTTGACGCGCGAGCCGTCGGGAAGCCGGGCGTCCACCCTGGGGCTCGACTCGTCGATCCGGCGTCCCAGCGGGGCGATGATCCGGTCGATGATCCGCAGGACGTGCTCGTCACCCATGAACGCGCTGTCGACGCGCAGGATCTTCCCTCGTCGCTCGATGTAGATCTGGCGGGGTCCGTTCACCATGATCTCGGTGATGGTCTCGTCGGCCAGGAGTGGCTCGAGCGGGCCGAGCCCCGTGATCTCGTCGATGACCTCGTCGATGAACCGGAGCCGCTCGTCCCGCGTCACGCCGATCTGCGCCTGGCCGATCACCCGCTCGACGAGCGTGGTGACCCTTGCGCGCAGGTCCGCCGCGTCCGTGACCCCGAGCAGTGAGTCGAAGGAACCGACGACCTCTGCGTGCAGCTGCACCCGGAGGTCGAGGAGCAGCTGGTCGCGACCCGTGACGCTCGAGGCCAGCCGTGCCGTCGATGCCGCGGCCGGCGCGGACGCCGTGCCCGGTGTTGCGGGAATCGTGGGCGTGGCAGGCGCGGTCGGTGACGCAATCACAGCCGGCGACGCGGGCACAGCCGGCGCGATGGCCGCGGTCGGGGCGACGGGTGCGACGGCCGTGCCGGGAGCCGTGGCCGGCCGGGGTGATGCGTCGGGACGTGGGTCAGGCGGAGCCGCAACGGACCCGGCGGGGGGCACGGCCGCGGGCGTCGCGGCAGGCGTGGCCGGCGACGGCGCAGCCGGCGACTGCGCGGCAGGGGCGTTCCCTGCTGCGCGCTCTTTCGCCTGCGCTTCGCGACGGAGCAGCGACATGTCCGGCTCGTTTCCCGGTCGTGATCTGGGCCTGCGGCGCGTCGTTCACGTCCGCGCCTGCGAGCGACCGCCCTCGCTGCCTGAGAGAGTACCTCCCGGAAGCCAGCAGGCAAGCGCCGACCCCGCGGCGGTTCGCCGGTCCGGCTGCCCCGTCAGTCGGAGAGCGCGAACGCCACCGCCTCGTCGGCCGTCATCCGCCTGCCTCCCGCCCAGGCTTCAGCCAGCGCCCGGGAGTCGCCCACCTCGCGCAGCAGTCGAAGCTGCGTCTCGCATTCCCGGCGTTCCATGTCCGTCATCGGCGCCCCGGCGGCCTCGCGGAGCGCCTCGGCCGCGCCGAGCAGACGACCGGCGCGGATGCCGTCTCCCCTGGCCACGGCGATGAAGGCGAACGATTCGAGCTGGTGTGCTATGGCCCCCCGGTTGCCGCTGCGCTGCCACTCCCGGATGGTGCGCCGGTATCGTTCCTCGGCCTCGTCGAGCACGCCGCCGCGTCGCAGCGCGTGCGTGAGCTCGCTCTCGATGACCAGGACGAACAGGCGATCGCCGATCGAGCGGAAGCGGGCGACGGCGTCGTCGAACCAGCGTCGCGCCTCGACCAGGTCGCCGGCCATGCTCGCCGCCCGGCCGCGGGCCTGTGCCACGTTTGCGATCGCGAACGGGTTGCCGCTGCGGGCGGCGGACTCGGCCGCGCGGTCCAGCCACGCACGTCCCGTGCCCGGCTGCCGGCCATCTTCGTACATCGCGAAGCCGGTCTGGATCAGACTGGTGCGGTACCAGTCGCCCATCTCCTCGGCAAGCCTCACGGCGACCTGCGCCCTCTCGCCGACGGGTCCGTCGGTGGCGATCGACCCGTCGACGGCGACGCCGGCGAAACTCATGGCGACGGCGACTTCGGCTATCGCGACCTGGTCTCCCGACTCGGCGACCAAGGCGGTGGCTTCGGCCGCGAGCTCCGGCGTGCCGCCCTGGCCGGTGCGCGTTGCCTCCAGCTGGGCTGTGTTCGCCATCACGCGGGCCACGAGCGCCGCTCGATCCCCTTCGGGGGTCGCCGACGGCGCGCCGTACCAGCGTCGCCCGAGGTCCACCGCCTGGTGCATGCGCTCCAGGCCCTCGGACGCGATGGCGCGGGACCGCCAGTACTGCACCAGGGCGGCACACACGCGAAGAGCATCCTCCGGGCGCGTCTCGAAGGCCCAGTCGAGCGCGGCCCGCACGTTGTCGACCTCCGCGTCCAGACGTCCGAGCCAGACGGCCATCTTCGCGCCTTCCAGCTCCCGCCCGGACTCCAGCGCCAGGCGGCGGAAGTACGCGAGGTGCCGGTCCCGCAGGTCGGCCGTCTCCCCGCTGGCGCTCAGCTGGTCGCCGGCGTACTGCCGGATCGTCTCGAGCATGTGGTAGCGCGTCGCGGCACCGTGGTCGACAACGACCAGCGACCGGTCGGCCAGGCGGCCCAGCCCGTCGAGGACGGCGAGCCGGCCGGCGCCACCGCCGACGGGCTGCGCGCCGTCGGCCCCCGCCGGCGGATCGGCCGCGACCGCGACGGCCGCATCGAGCGTCCAGCCGCCGGCGAACACGGACAGCCGGCGCAGGAGCCGGCGGTCGTCATCGCCCAGCAGGTCCCAGCTCCAGTCGATGAGCGCCTGCAGCGTGCGCTGCCGCGGCACCGCGGTGCGCCGGCCGCCGGTCAGGAGCCGGAACCGGTCGACCAGTCCCTGCGCGATCTCGTCGGCGGAGAGGACGTTGATCCTCGCGGCGGCGAGCTCGAGCGCCAGCGGGATCCCGTCGAGCCGGCGGCAGATCTCCACGACCGCCGCCGCGTTCGTCGCGTCCAGCGCGAACGAGGGCAGCGTCGCGGTGGCCCGCTCGACGAAGAGCCGGACCGCCTCGGCCCGGCTGATCTCGGCAAGCTCGCCGTCATCGGGCGTGGCCGGGCCGCCCGGCCCGTCCGGTGCCGCCGGCAGCGCGAGCGACGGCACGGCATAGACCGCCTCGCCGGCGACCCCGAGCGGCTCACGGCTCGTGGCGATGATGCGCAGGTGCGGGCAGCCCGCCAGCAGCCGCTCGGACATGGCGGCGGCGGCCGCGATGAGGTGCTCGCAGTTGTCGAGGACCAGGAGCAGCTCCTTGGCCCGCAGGAAATCCAGCACGGTGTCGATCAGCGGCTGCGCCGGCTGTTCCTGGATCTTCAGCGACCGCCCGATGGCCTGCACCACCAGGTCGGGATCCGAGAGCGGCGCCAGCTCCGCCAGCCAGGCGCCGTCCCGGTGGCGCTCCAGCCGATCCGCAGCGGCCTGCAGCGCAAGGCGAGTCTTGCCCGTTCCGCCGACACCGACGAGCGCGACCAGGCGCGCCGACTCGAGGAGCGCCGCCACTTCGGCCAGCTCCCGCTCGCGGCCCACGAACGACGTGGCCTGCTGCGGCAAATTCGACTCGTGCTGGGATACGGACCGCAGTGGCGGGAACTCCCGCTGGAGTCCCGGCGCCGCCAGCTGGTAGACGTGCTCGGGCCGGCCGAGGTCACGCAGGAGGTGTTCGCCTCGGTCGAGGAGCTCCGACTGCGGGGGGAGGTCGTCGGCGACGAGCGCCGCGGTCGAACCGGAGACGAGCACCTGGCGCCCGTGGCCGATCGCCAGCAGGCGCGCCGCCCGGTTCAGGGCGGGGCCGAAGAAGTCGCCGTCCCGCGTCTCGGCCGAGCCGGAATGGACGGCCATGCGGACGCGGAGCGCCTCCGGCAGCGGCCATGCGTGCTGGTCCATGGCGCGCTGGGCCTCGATGGCGGCGAGGAGCGCCGAGGCTGGGCGCTCGAAGGCGGCAAGCATCCCGTCGCCGGTCGTCTTCACCACGGTCCCGCCCGACCCGTCGACCGCGTCCCGCAGGAGCCGGTCGTGCAGCTCGAGCGCACGCCCCATCACCTCGTGCTGCTCCTCCCACAACCGGGTGCTCCCCTCGATGTCGGTGAAGAGGAACGTCGCCGTGTGGACGGCCGGGAGGACCGAGGAGTGGCCGCCGGACGCGGCGGGTGCGGGCGAGGGCGTCGGATCAGCCGCGCTGGACGGTTCGGGTGCAGGTGCGGCGCGCGACGGAGTGGCCGCGGTGCCGTCCGGGCCGTCGGGAGCGGGGACGAGAGAGGACGCGATCTCGTTCACCACGCGCATTCTCGGGTTCCGCTGCGCACCGTCAACTCCCGGCGCGATTCAACGTGCCTCAACCGGACAGCGCCAGGGCGACCGCCTCGTCCGAGGACAGCTCGCGACCCTCGGCCCAGGCGCGGCGCACGTCATCCGCCCCAAGCGATTCGCGAAGCCGGCGGACCTCGCCGTCGTACTCGACGTGCTCCGAGGCGGTCATGGGGGCCCCTGCGATCTCGCGAAGGCCCTCGGCCGCGCCGAGCAGGCGGGCGGCACGCTCACCCCGACCGCGACCAATGGCGAGGAACGCCATGGACTCGAGCTGGTTGGCGACCGCTCCGCGGTTTCCGCTGTGCTGCCAGCCATGGATCGTCTGGCGGTACTCCGTCTCCGCAGCGTCGATGGCCCCGGAGCGACGGAGGGCGTGAGCGAGCTCGCTCTGGGCCGACAGCTCGAACCGGCGGTCGCCGATGGCTCGGAACTGCGCCTGCGACTGTCGGAACCAGTGTTGCGCATCGTCGAGCCGGCCCGTGCGAGCGGCGATGCGCCCGCGGACCTGGCTGAGGGACGCGATCTCCTGCGGGTTGCCCGACTGGCGGGCCGATTCGCTGGCCTGCTCGAGCCACGCGTCCGCCGCCGTGGGATCGAGGGGCGCCTCGAGAAAGGCCAGCACGGACTGCGCCCTGGCGATGCGGGTCGCGTCTCCGAGGTCGGTCGCGATAGCCAGCGCCTCGCGGGCCATCGAGCGCCAGGTGTCGACATCCTCGCCGTCACCGAACAGCGCCTTGAAGTTCACGTAGGTCGCGAGGGCGTCGACGATGGCGGGGCCGTCACCCGCCTCCCGGGAGATCCTGACCGCCTCCTCCGCCACGGCGGCGGCGTCCGAGCGCCCGGCCCCCACCGCGATGACGCCGTAGGCCGCGAAGGCACGGGCCAACAGCACCCCCCGCGCGCGGGCCGCCGCCGCCGACGCCGGCTCGGCGAGTGCCCGGACGCGATCGATGGAGCGTCTCATCCTGTCGGGCGCTTCGGACGCCATGTTCCGGGAACGCCAGTAGCGGGCCATGGAGCCGCACATCTCGAGGGCGGCCTCCGGGTCCGTCTCCAGTGCCCAGTCGAGCGCGCCGCGCACGTTGTCGATCTCCGTGTCGATGCGCGCGAGCCACGTCGCCATGTCGGGGCCGTCCAGGCCCTTCCCCGCGTCGATGGTCAGCTGTCGGAACGTCGCCAGGTGGCGGTCGCGGAGCGCGATTGTCTCCCCGATCGCGGCCAGTTGATCGGCCGCGTACTGGCGGATGGTTTCCAGCATCCGGTAGCGGGTGGTGTCGTCATGATCGACCGCCACGAGCGAGCGATCGACGAGGCGGCCGAGTCCGTCGAGCGTGGCGAACCGCGCGGCGGCATCGACCGTCGCGGAGCCCGTGCGCTCCGGGCGCTCGGACGTCACGCTGGCTGCGGCCCCGAGCGTCCAGCCCCCGGCGAAGACCGACAGCCGGCGCAGCAGCCGACGGTCGTCGTCGTCCAGCAGGTCCCAGCTCCAGTCGATGAGCGCCTGCAGGGTCCGCTGGCGCGGCAGCGCGGTCCTGCGTCCGCCGGTCAGGAGGCGGAACCGGTCGCCCAGGCCCTGCGCGATCTCGGCGACCGACAGGACGTTGACCCGCGCGGCGGCCAGCTCGAGGGCGAGCGGGATGCCGTCCAGTCGCCGGCAGATCTCGACCACGGCGAGCATGTTCGACCGGTCGAGCGCGAACGACGGAAGCGTCGCGGCCGCCCGCTCGGCGAACAGGCAGACGGCCTCCGACCGACCGGCCTGTTCGAGTTCCTCGTCGCTGGCGGCCGTGTGCGCGCCGGCCTCCTCGAGCGATGCCGGGAGCGCCAGCGACGGCACGGCATACACGGCCTCGGCCTCGATGCCCAGGGGCTCGCGACTCGATGCCATCAGGCTGAGCTCGGCGCAGCGGCCGAGCAGGTGATGCGCCACGTCGGCTGCGGCACCGATCAGGTGCTCGCAGTTGTCGATGAGCAGGAGGAGGTGCTTGGAGCGGAGGTAATCGACGAGCGTGTCGAGCGGAGGCTGTCCGGGTTGCGGCTGCACCCGCAGGGCGCGAGCGACCTCCGCGCCGACGAGCGAGGCGTCGGTGAGCGGGGCGAGCTCGACGAGCCAGGCGCCGTCGGGGTACCGCTCCACGACCTCCGCCGCGGCCTGGAGCGCGAGTCGCGTCTTGCCGGTTCCGCCCACGCCAACCAGCGTGACCATGCGTCCCGTGGAGAGGAGCCGTTCGATGTCCACGAGCTCGCGTTCGCGCCCGACGAACGACGTGACCTGCAGCGGAAGATTCGTGGGATGCGAAGTCCCGGAACGCAACGGGGGAAACTCGCGACGCAGCGGCGCCGCCACGAACTGGAAGACGTGCTCGGGCCGGTCGAGGTCCCGCAGGCGGTGCTCGCCCAGGTCGATCAGCTCGGAGCCCGGAGGCAGGTCGTCGGCGACGAGCGCAGCGGTGGTGCCCGACACGAGCACCTGCCCGCCGTGCCCGATCGCGAGCAGGCGGGCGACGCGGTTGAGGGCGGGCCCGAAGAAGTCGCCGTCCCGCGTGTCGGCCGTTCCGGAATGGATCGCCATGCGGACCCGAAGCGGCGAGGGCGTCGCCCACGCGTGGTCCGCCAGCGCCACCTGGCCGTCCAGTGCTGCGGTGATCGCCGACTCGGCCCGGTCGAAGGCCGCGAGCATGCCATCGCCCGTCGTCTTGACCACGCTCCCGCCGGACCGCTCGACGGTGGAACGAAGCAGCGCGTCGTGGGCTTCGAGTGCAGCGGACATCGCGTCGCGGTGCTCCTCCCAGAGACGCGTGGATCCCTCGATGTCCGTGAACAGGAAGGTCGCCGTCCGGGCGGGCAGGCGAACGCGCGGGGACGCGACGTCGTTCATCGCGGGCCATTCTGGGCTGGCGCAGGCCGCGGTTCAACTGCCTTGATGGGCAGGAACAGGATGTCGGGTGGTTGCGGCCCCGTGCCGGGCGCCGCACCCGTCCACGGTGGGTACAATCGCCGGGCGTCCGCCGGCCAGCCATGGAGTGTTCGAGCGTGCGCGTCGTCACCCTCCCCAAGAACCACCTGATGCTTCTCGCCGGCCTCGTCTGGTGCGCCGCGGGCGCCATGGTCTGCGTCATCGGCCTGCCGCTGGAGTTCGGGCTGGCTCCCGCGCACCTGGTCCTCGTCCCGCTCGCCGGAGTGATCTTCCTCGTGTTCTACGTGTTCGTCTTCTCCGGTCTCGTCCGGAAGCACACGGGTCGAATCCGGGCGCGCACGGAGGACCGGCTCCCCTTCTGGCACTTCTTTAACGCCTCGTCCTGGGTGGTGATGGCGTTGATGATGGGCGGGGGCATGGCACTGCGCCTCTCGCACCTCATGCCGGACTGGATGATCGCCTTCTTCTACAGCGGGCTCGGGGTCGCGCTCTTCCTCTGCGGCGTCCGCTTCCTGGGCGTGTTCGCCCGCAGGGACGTGCTGGTCCTCCCGCCCCCGGGGCGCCCGGCCCAGGGCTGAACCCACCTGCCGTCGACGAGTGTCCCGATGATCGGGTCGAGTGCCAAGCCGCCCACTCGGGCGCCGAACCCGTTCAACTGCGTCCTCGTGAAGGAGATCGGCGCCTGCCCGGCGGCGTCCGATGAATATCGGTGCTCCCGTCGCCTGGTTGACCTCCTCCGGGTAGCGGCGCCGGGGTAGTGTTGCTGGCGATGGACGCCCCCGCCGACGCCACGATCCGCCGCCAGGTGCCGGGAGATGCCGCGGCCATCCGTGACGTCGTCGGCCGTGCCTTCGAGGGCGAGCCCGAGGTCGTCGCCCTCGAGGAGGCGCTGGCCCTGCGCTCGGACAGCGCCGGCTATGTCGCCCTCGTCGACGACCGCGTGGTCGGTCACGTCCGGCTCACGCGGAGCTGGATCGACGCGGAGCCGCGACTGGTCGAGGTGCTCGTGCTCAGCCCCCTGTCGGTCGCGCCCGAGTGGCAGAGGCGGGGGATCGGCCGGGCGCTCGTCGCCCACGCCGTGGCGGAGGCGGAGCGTGCCGGGACACCGGCGATCTTCCTGGAGGGCGACCCCGCCTACTACGCGCGGCTCGGCTGGCGGCCAGCGTCGGACCTGGGCGTGATGCCGCCGTCCGCCCGCATCCCCGAGGGTGCCTGCCAGGGGTTCCCGCTCCCCGGGTGGAAGGCCTGGATGCGCGGGGCGCTCGTCTACGTGGAGACGTTCTGGACGCTCGACTGCGTCGGCCTTCGCGGCGACAGGCTCGCTCGCGCCCGTGCGAACCTGGGAGACGGCGCGGCCGGATCGAGGTCGTAGACCGGCACCTCGTAGCCCCCGAACCGGGAAGAACGAGCGCTACCCGTGTTGCGCTCATGTCGCCGGGCGGCCATGATCCGGCGATGGAACCCACTCCCTTCGTCCCGCCCGGCTTCGTCGCCCCGTCGTCGCTGGAGACGCCGCTCTTCCGCCTCGAGCCGCTCGGGCCCCAGCACAACGAGGCCGACTACGCGGCCTGGACGTCGTCGGTCGAGCACATCCGCCGGACTCCGGGTTGGCCGGACGGCAAGTGGCCGGACGGGCGATCCGCCACCGACAATCTGCGCGATCTCCGCCGCCACGCAGACGACTTCGAGAACCGGCGCGGGTTCACCTACACCGTGCTCGATCCGGTCACGGCCGACGTCATCGGCTGCGTGTACATCTACCCCGAACCGCGTGGGCCGCACCGCGCGCACGTGCGGTCATGGGTGCGCGCCAGCCGCGCCGAGCTCGACGTCCCCCTCTGGCGCGCGGTCAGCAGCTGGCTCGAGGCCGACTGGCCGTTCGACGGCGTGACCTACGCCGAGCGCGAGCCGGGGGACGAGGGGACGGCGTAACGATCCTGACCTGTCGGCCAGCCGACTGCGCGCGGCATGCGGGAGCCCCGCTGAAGACCGATGGCAGGCGCGGAGGCCCTAGACTCGGCCCGTGAAGAAGATCGGATTCCTGTCGTTCGGACACTGGTCGTCGTCGTCGCACTCGCAGGTGCGCACCGCGGCCGACGCACTCATCCAGTCGATCGAGCTCGCCGAGGCGGTGGAGGCGATCGGAGGTGACGGCGCCTACTTCCGGGTCCATCACTTCGCCCAGCAGCTTGCATCGCCGTTTCCGCTCCTGGCCGCAGTCGGCGCCCGCACCACGCGCATCGAGATCGGGACGGCCGTCATCGACATGCGCTACGAGAACCCGCTGTACATGGTCGAGGATGCCGGTGCCGCCGACCTCATCGCGGGCGGCCGCCTGCAGCTCGGGATCAGTCGGGGCTCGCCCGAGCAAGTCATCGACGGCTTCCGCTATTTCGGGTACTCGCCGCCCGAGGGCCAGACGGACGCCGACATGGCGCGCCAGCACGCCGAAGTGCTCCTCGAGGCGTTGGGTGGCGCCCGGTTTGCCAAACCCAACCCGTCTCCGATGTTCCCCAACC
This sequence comes from uncultured Chloroflexia bacterium, assembly GCA_963757865.1. Lineage (GTDB taxonomy): Bacteria > Chloroflexota > Limnocylindria > Limnocylindrales > CSP1-4 > JAJYNJ01. The sequence continues at coordinate 223,024 of CAVWSU010000005.1, read as the reverse complement.
CACCCGGACTGCTTCGCCCCGAGCCGCATGCGCCCGGGCTGCGAGACCGTATCTGGTGGGGCGCCGGAACGCGCGCGACCGCCGAATGGGCGGCGAAGCAGGGCATGAACCTGATGTCGTCGACGCTCCTGACCGAGGACGCCGGTGTGCCGTTCCACGAGCTCCAGGCCGAACAGATCCGGCGGTTCCGCGAGGCGTGGACGGCCGCCGGCCACGAGCGCGAACCGCGGGTGTCGGTCAGCCGCAGCATCTTCGCCCTGGTGGACGACCGCGATCGGGCGTACTTCGGGCGCGATAACCAGGCGTCGGACCAGGTCGGCTACCTCGACGCGCAGACCAGGGCGATCTTCGGGCGGTCGTACGCCGCGGAGCCGGACGCCCTCGTGAAGGAGCTGGCCGGGGACACGGCGATCCAGGCGGCGGACACGCTCCTGCTGACGGTCCCGAACCAGCTCGGCGTCGAGTACAACGCCCACGCGATCGAGAGCATCCTCCGATACGTCGCCCCGGAGCTCGGCTGGCGCTAGACGCGGCGGGTGTCTCGCCGGAAGAGCAGCGTGGCTCCGCCTGCAAACACGACCGTCCAGCCGATCATGCTCACGATCCAGGTCGGATCGAAGGCTCCGCCGACCAACGGGAACCGCGCGATCGCGGCGACGCCCCAGGTCGGCATGTAGGGGGCGATCGTCTGCATCGCCGACGGCAGTGAATTCACGGGCCAGAAGAGGCCGCCGAGCACGGCAAGCATGGCAAGCACGAAGCCCATGACCTGCATGACGTTCTCCGCCGGCAGCAGGTAGCCCATGAACAGCCCGAGCGCGGCGAAGATGACCGAGGCGGCCCATGCGAGGATCCCCGTCGCGACCCACGTCGATGGGCTCATGACCACGCCGTCGATCGCTCCGGCGCCGTAGATCACCGTCACGGAGACGAAGCCAAGCAGCATCGCCGTCGCGATCTTGACGCTGACGTAGGCCGCAGGGCGGAGTGGCGTCACCCGGAGCTGCCGGCTCCAGCCGAGCGCGCGCTCGATCGAGACCATCGCACCGCCGGAGGTGGCCGCCAGCATCGCGCCGTACACCGCGACACCGATCATCGTGGTGGCCGCGGTCAGTTCGCCACCGGTGAGCGCCACTGCCCGCTTGTTCGAGCGGAACAGCAGGAACAGCACGACCGGAAAGACCAGCGTGACGACCACGGTCCGGCGATTTCGCAGCAGGCGCCTGATCTCGATCGCCAGGAGCGTGAGGTTGAACCCGCCCAGGGGCGGCGCCTGCCGCGCTTCAAGGGAGCGGGCCTCCCCCGAAACCTGTGCGCTCACGCGACCCGCGCCTCCGGGACGGCCTGCCCGGCAGGCGCACCGTCGTCGCCCGTCAGGGCCAGGAAGGCGTCCTCGAGATGGTGCGTGGCGATCTCGACGTCGCGGGCAGGCGTCGACGTCAACAGGAAGCGTGCGACGGCGTCCGAATCCATCGTCTGGATGATCACCCGGTCACCGCGCACGTCGACCGAGCGGACGCCCGGCAGGCTCCCCAGCGTCGCCCTGTCCGACCCGGGCCAGACCGCACTGACCGATCGACCGGCAGAGAGGCTCCTGACCTCCGCGGCCGTGCCGTCCGCGACGATCCGGCCCTGACGCAGCAGGATGATCCGATCGGCGTAGGCGTCGGCCTCCTCGAGATAGTGGGTCGCGAAGAGCACCGTTCGACCGCGCTCGGCGTCGCGCCGGATGGCAGACCAGAACTCGCGCCGGCCTTCGACGTCCATGCCCGCGGTGGGCTCGTCGAGGGCCATGAGGGCCGGATCGGGCAGCAGTGCAAGGGCAAATCGAAGTCGTTGCTGCTCGCCGCCCGAGCAGCTCCCCACGAGCCGTCCCCCGAGATGGGTGATCCCTGCCCGCTCGAGCACCTCGTCGACCGGCCGCGATTCGGCGTACAACGACGCCGTGAGGCGAACCGTCTCCCGAACGGTCAGGTCCTTGAGGAGCCCGCCCGTCTGCAGGACTGCCCCGACGAGGCCGCGCGAGACCGCCGCGGCCGGCGACATGCCGAGCACGCTGACGGACCCACGATCCGGCCGTCCGAGCCCGAGGATCATGTCGATGGTCGTCGTCTTGCCGGCGCCGTTCGGCCCCAGGAGCGCGGCGATCTCGCCGAGCTCGAGGCGCAGGTCGATGCCGTCGACGGCACGGACCGCGCCGAAGCTCCGCGACACGCTGCGGAGTTCGACGGCGGCGGGCCCCGTCTGACCGGCGGACATGGCGGCGAGTGTAATCGGGCTGCGACATCGGGGCGCCAGTCGAACTGCGGGCAAGGCGCCCGATTCACTCGAGCCCTTATGACCCCGCACGCCCGGATCGGTTGAACATGTAGTCCACGATCCGCCACCCGGAATCGGCCTTACGGAGGACCCACAGCTCGCGGCTGAGACCCTGGATCGTCGTGTTCGTCTCGAGGATCGTCAGCGTCCCCGTGGTGTGCGTCTGCACGGCCGCCAGGTCGCCCTCTTCGATGATGCGGTCGATGTGGAGCTCGCGCCCGAAGCTGCGCGCCTTGAAGATCCCGGTGAACAGGCGGCGCAGTTGCTCCTGGCCCGTCGCGCTGGGGAACTCGTCGGCCATGACGGATCCGTCGTCGGCGAACACGGCCACGATGCCGTCGAGATCCGCGGCGTTCAGCGCCGTGAAATAGGCGCTGACCGCGGCCTCAGGTGAATTCATCAGCCTCTCCCCCCATCAGCCACTTGGGCATCGCTCCCTGTGAGCGCGCGTCGATGGCAAGACTCCGCGTGGGCCGGGGATTTATCGGCGAGCCTACGACAACCCCATCGCCGACCGCCCGGGCGCTCAGCGACCAGGCACGTCAAGCTCCTGGCTCCATCCGTCGCGCCGCCAGCGCGAGGGCGCTGATCCAGCTCCACCCGGCGCAGATGGTCAGTCGCTGGATGAGTCCCGCAACGGGGCGGAGTCCGCCGCCCTGCGACAGCGCCTTGCCGAACACCACGAGACCGCCCGGGACAAGGACTCCGGTGAGCGCCGACATGACCGCCCATGCTGGCTTCCGAGTCCTGGCGAAGCGTGAGGCGTACGTCAGCGCAGCCATCCCCAGGGCGGCGAAGACCTGCAGCGAGAACAGCTCGTGGAGCATGCCCCGCCGGCTCGGCTCCATCGCGGTTCCGGGTTCGGGAGCGCCGTATTCGACCGGATCCGTCACGAACACGCCGGCCCCGACGAGTCCGATGGCATACAGCCCCACGAGGCGTGCTCCCCAGCGCGAGGCGGCCGGATGGTCTGCCGGCAAGCGTCCAAGCCCGCGCGAACAGGCCAGCATCAAGATCCCGGTGGCGAGGAAGTTCGTCCGCTGCACCCAGCCCCGCTCTCCCAGCGCCAGGGCACTGACCGGCTCACGCAGCGGGTCGTAGCCCTCGCGCCGCGCCCCCTCGACCGTGAACACGGCGATGAAGAGCGGACCACCGATCGCGCCTCCGGCGAGCAGCAGTCGGGTCCACGCGTCGTGCCTCGTGCTCATGCCGGGCATTGTCCATCGGGGTGTGGGAAAGCGCCCGGGACGGACGCCGGGCCACACGAGGAAAAGTGGCTGACGGCCTCGCGTGGTAAGCGGATGCCTCGCGCGTGCGTCCTCAGGTCGCCGGTCAGTCGAGATGATCGAGGAAGGCCGCGGCCGCCTCCATGTCGCGCTGCGCGCCGAGCTCCGAGAACGACGCGAGCGCGGCCCGAGCCTCGCGAGCAGCCTCGCCGCGGTCACCGAGGGCTGCGGCCGCGCTCGCCACCTGCATCCGGCAGCGCGCCGACTCGTACGGAGCCCCGACCGAACGCCACCGCAGCGCCGCATCACGGACGAGCCCGATCGCTCCCGTGGCGTCTCCGTCGGCCAGGGAGACGCCGCCCTCGCACGCGGCCACCGTCGCCGCGAGCACTGGACCGGGAAACGCCGCGGCGATGTCCGCGAGGTCGGCGCACAACCTGCGCGCCCGATCCCGGTCGCCCGCGGCGAGCGCGATCTCGATGGCGGCTGGAAGGTAGCGGGCCCGGGTCAACGGGTCGTCCCCGGCCCCGCCCAGGGCGTTGGTGATGGCGACGAGAGCGGCAGGGGCATCGCCCTCCGCGCGGAGCACCAGCGCGTGGCCCGGACCCGGCGGCAGGCCGAACTCGGCCGCGCGATCGAACGCGTCGCGCGCCGCGGCGAGGTCACCCTGTCGCAGACGGATCTCGCCGAGCGCGGTGAGCGCCTGGACCGTGTGGCCGAGGTCGTAGGCGCGCGACTCCGCCGCGGCGGCTTCCGCCTCCTCGGCGCCGCGCTGCCAGTCACCGCGCACGACGAGCACGGCAGCCCGGTGCGTCCGGCAGTCTCCGGGGAACCCCGCGGTGCCGAGCGCCGGCGCATGCCGATCGATCTCCTCGGTCCACTCGATGGCCCGTCGGTAGTCGAACGTGTCGAGACACGCGCTCAGCGTTCGGCAGTAGACCATCCCCTGGGCAAGGGTCCCGAGGTGGCCGGCCGTCGCGCTCGCCATCGCCTCGTCGAGGAGGGCGCGCCCGTCATCGAGCCGTCCCTGGTGGACGAGCCCGAAGCCCTGGAAGACGAGGCCCAGCGCCTGGATGTCGGGGTCGCCGGTCCGCCGACCGATGTCGAACGCCGCGCGCGCATGCTCGAGGCCGGCGTCGACCTGGCCCGACCCGAGCTCACCGAGCGCCATCAGCGACAGCATCAGCCCGTGCTCCGGCCACACGGACGCCTCGCTCCCGGCCTCGTCGGCAGCCAGCAGGCGCCCCGCCGACGCCATCCAGCCTGCGACCACCGAGAACCGGAGCGTCACGGCGGCATTCCACCCGAGCCCCAGCGCGACACGTGCCGCCGACCGCCGGTCGCCGAGCGACAGATACGCCGCGTACGCCTGCTCTCGGGCCGCAGTCGAGGCGTCGAACCGCCCCGTCCACGTCGCGGCGTCGCCGAGCAACTCGAGGTCGCCGACATCGAGGGACTCGGCGGAACTCGCCTTTGAGAGGGCGGCATAGGCGTCCTCCCACGCACGTCGCGCGGCCGCGGCACGGCCCATGTCGAGCGGGCTCGGGACCATCGCGGGCGCGCCGGCCCCGGGGAGGAAGCCGCGCAGCACGGCCTCCCGTGCCAGCGCGATCCGCCGGCTCTCCGTGCCCTCAGCCACGTCGAACTTGTCGTACAGGTTCAGCAGATGCTGCTTGACGGCGGCCTCCGTCACGACGAGTTCGGCCGCGATCTCGCGGATCGAAGCCGGCATCGCGACGGGCCGGTCCGACGCGAGCGGGCCGCACAGCGCGGTCAGCACGTCGCGCTCGCGGCGGGTCAGCTCCGGCATCACCCTCGCCTGCGAACCAGGACCATCCACCTCCCGGGCCCTCCTCGGCCGAACCTTACCCCACGGCAAGGTGAACTCTCACCTCGCGGGTCATTCCGCGCCCCCGTGCGCGGGTCCTACGGTGTCTCCGATCCCGCCGCACCGCCGCGGGGCAGCACAAGGAGCACAGGATGCAGCACGTTCGGATCGCAACCTACAAGCAGACCGCCGGCACCTTCGAGAAGCTGTCCCGGATGCTCCAGGACCCCGGAGGGCTCGCCGACGTGTTCCGCGCCACGCCGGGCTTCGTGGCCTACACCTTCGCCGACCTCGGAGACGGGACCAACTGCTCGATCAGCATCTGGAGCTCGGCCGAGGCCGCCGAAACGGCGATGGCGGCAGCCCGGACCTGGACGGCGGCCAACATCGCGGACCTCGGGCACCTCGTCGAAGACCGGACCGGTCGCCTGGGCTTCGTCGTCGGCGAGCTGGCGTCCGTCCCGGCGTGACACGCGGCTGACCGGCATGTCGTCTTCGGGAGGCGTCCCTGGTTCGCCCGGGCGAGAGTCAGCACGGACCGGGGACGCTTCGGCCACCCCTGTTTCGAGTCACTGATCGCGAGGCGAGCGCCACGTGCTGCCCATCTCGGGCCGCCGTCCCGCTGGTACGCGTCAGCTTGAGCGGTGGCCTGACTGGTGGATTGTGGCGACCTCGGCTGCCCAAGCGGCTCAGGCCGTGGGATCGAGAACCAGCCCGGTCCGCGCGACGTCCCGCGTGTTCCGCGGTGGATCAGTCGGCGAACGGGTTCTCCACGCGGACACCGTCGTAGTCCGTATCCGGGCTGAGATCCTCCGACAGGACCACCGAGCAGCCGAGTGCTCGCCCCGCCTCGATCACGGCGGCATCCCAGTAGGAGACACCGAAGCGGCGTCGCATGGCCAGCGCGGCCGTCATCACCCCGACCGTGGTGTCCTGGACGGGGAAGCGGCACCACGACTCGATGAGCCCGACGGCCTGCTCGTGAGTGATGGCGTCCGCCCGACTCCGGCGTGTCGCCTGCACGTAGAACTCCTGGAGCACCTGGACCGAGAGACCGATGTCGCCTTCGTCCAGGATCGTGTTCGCCCGCCGCTCCTTCTCCGCCTCGGACTCCACCGTCGAGATCGAGTAGAGCAGGACGTTCGTGTCAACGAACCGCACGGGCGTGCACCTCGTCGCGCTCCAGGCGATCGCCGGCGCGGAATCGGCCGATCTCCCGCTGGATCGCATGCTGCTGAGTCTCGAGCCTGGCGAACGTGGCGTTCTCGCTGGCCAACGAGCGAAGGTAGTCCGCGACGATGGCGCTGACGGAGCTGCCGCGCTCCGCCGCCCGGATCCTGGCGGCTCGGTAGACGTCATCGGGCACGGAAACGGTGATGTTCTTCACAGTTTCACAGTATCACACTCGCGCGGCACGTCGCGTCGCCCAACGCAGCCGCACATCCAGACGATCCCGAGCATCGACACTGCAACGCCGGAGCAGCTCAAGGAGCTGATCAGGCTCCTCGTGGAGCGAGTCAAGATCGCCGGTGACGGCACGTATACCGTCGAGCTCGTGCCGACGGCGCGCCCGTTCTTCCTCTTCGGCACGCGCGAGACTTTGCTTCAAGCGCCCCCGGACGGACTCGAACCGCCGACGCAGGCCTTAGGACGGCCTCGCTCTATCCACTGAGCTACGGGGGCGTGCCGGGAGATTGTACGGCGCCCGCGGCTCCCGTCCGGCGACGGTCGGCCGATCAGCGGGGTCTCGACGGTCCGGCGGAACCTGCCGCTCGCAGGTCCCGAGGGGAGGCTGCCATAGAATGGCGGCGTGGCCGACGCCTCCCCTCCCCCGACCATCACCTTCCTGACGCGCCCGGGATGCCACCTCTGCGACGACGCCCGCGAGGAGATCGCGGCGCTGATCTCGGAGCGCGCAGCCTCCGGACGATCCGTACCCCGCGTCGTCGAAGTGGACATCGACGCCGATCCGGTCCTCCACGCGCGCCATTTCGAGACAATTCCGGTAGTGCAGTGCGGATCGGACGAGCTGCCCCTGGCGATCCGGCCGGACGCGATCCGCCGGTTCCTCACGAGGGTCCTCGACGGAGTCCCGGCGTGATGGCGTCGCACCGGCGTCGCGCGGCGGACGTCCGCGGCCAGTGGGCCGGGCAGACGGTTGCCAGCGGTCGTCCCGGGTGGGCGCCTGCCGGACCCCGGATCTGCCAGGGCGGCGGATGCCCGAGCTGACGCTTGCCGCGGCCATCGTGGCGGGGCTCCTGAGCTTCCTCTCGCCGTGCGTGCTGCCGGTCGTGCCCGCCTACCTCGGCCAGCTCGGCGCCGTGAGCGTGAGCGCCGCCGGGTCGGTGGCGCTGGCGGGCGGGACGGCCGCCCGCGGATTGCGCAGCACGGTCTCGGGCCCCGGAATCGTGACCTGGACGCGTGGCACCGGCCCGCGCTGGCTCGTGCTGGCCCACGCCTTCGGGTTCGTGGTGGGGTTCGGTGCCGTCTTCACGGTCCTGGGCGTCACCGCGACGTACGCGGGCGGGATCCTGGCGCCCAACCTCCCCCTGCTCCGCCAGGCCGGCGGCGTGGTGCTGATCTTCCTCGGGCTGAACCTGGCCGGGCTGTTGCCGGTCGGGCTGCTGGCGCGGACGTGGCGGCCACTCGAGCCGTCCGGACCTGCACCGCTCGGCGTGCGTCACACGCCGCTCGGCGCGTTCGGGCTCGGGGCCATCTTCGCCCTGGGCTGGACGCCGTGCATCGGACCGACGCTCGGCGCCATCCTTGGGCTGGCCGCGCTCGGACCGAGCCTGCAGGCCGGGCTGCTGTTCGCGGCGTACTCCGCGGGCCTGGGCATCCCCTTCATCGTGCTCGCTCTCGCGTTCGACCGCGTTCCCGGGTTCGTCGGTGCCCTCCGGAGCCACGCCCGGACGATCGAGCTGACCGGGGGCGCCCTCGTGATGCTGGTCGGGCTCAGCCTGATCTTCGACTGGCTCGGCTGGTTCTCTGCCCGCTTCAGCTACCTGACGCCCCGTGTCTGACGGCGACCGACTCGTTCCGCCCGAGCCACCGGATGCCACTCCCGGGACTCCTCGCGCCGGTGACGTGGTGACGCCGGAGGTCCGACGCGGTGTCGTCGGCCCGTTCAGCGGCCGGCAGCTCGTGGCCGCGGTGCTCGCGGTGATCCTCGTGGCGGTCGGCCTCAAGGCGCTGACCACGCCGCTCGGATCGGCCGCTCCGCCCGCGCCCACGCCCGGGTCGTCGTTCGTGGCGTTCGCGCCGGCGCAGCAGGGGCTCCAGCCAGGCGATCGCGCTCCCGAGCTCGTAGGTGTCGCCAACGGCAAGCCGGTGCAGCTCGACGACCTGCAGGGCCGCCCGATCGTCCTCTCGAGCTTCATCGGCCATCCCGTCTGGATCAACTTCTTCGCGTCGTGGTGCCCTCCGTGCCAGTCGGAGACGCCGACGATCGAGGAGATCTACGAGACCCACCGAGCGCAGGGGCTGGTGGTGATCGCGGTCAGCGTGCAGGAGTCGTCGGTCGCCGACGTGCGCGCGTACGCGAAGACGTACGGCCTGCAGTACACGATCGGGTTCGACGCCACGTCGGCCGTGTACCAGGCGTACCACGTGTACGGGCTGCCGACGCAGGTCTTCGTCGACCGGCAGGGCCTCGTCCGGCAGGTCTGGAACGGGCCGCTGTCGCTGTCCCAGGCGGAGCAGATGCTGGCGCCATTGCTCGGAACGGGCGGGAGCTCCGGCGCCGGCGGCGCCGCGTCGAGCGCGGCCGCAGCAGAAGCGAGTTCGGCGGCAAGCGCCGCGCCCTGATCTCGCGCCGTCAGGCGCTACAGCGGCTCGAACCGGTACCGGTCGCGATCCGCGACCATCCGCCCGACCGGCGTCTCGGCCTCGTGCGACAGCACCACGGTCCAGGATTCCTCGACGGCCCGTCGGAACAGGCCGGCCTTGACCTCGACGCTCGTGAGCGGGAAATCGTCGAACGCGGTCACCCACCGCGGGTTCGCGCTCCAGGGGCGCATGCACAGGTCCCCGAAGAACGCCACGGTGCGATCCCGCCCGCGCACGACCACGCCCTGGTGGCCCCCCGAGTGTCCTCCGGTGCGGATCGCCGTCACGCCCGGCAGCAGCTCGGCCTCGCCGTCGACCGCCCCGGCCCATCCGGCCTCCTCGACCAGGCGCAGTTCGCCCTGGTCGTAGCTGGCCTGCAGGCGCGGGTTGTCGCCAAGGGCGAACTCCCACTCGACGCGCTGGGCGGCGATCCTGGCCCGGCCGAACGCCGCCGAGCCGTCCGCCGCGAGCAACCCACCTGCGTGGTCGAAGTGCAGGTGGCTCAACGCCACGACGTCCACCGTCCCGGGATCGAAGCCCGCCGTGCGCAGGGCAGGCAGGACGGGAGGACCCTGGATGTCGCGCCGCTCCCGAGTTCGCTCGTCGGAGCGCTCGCCGATGCCGGTCTCGACGAGCACGCGGCCGCCCGGCGTCTCCACCAGCAGGCAGTTCAGGGCCTGCAGCAGTGCCCCGTGCGCGTCGATCTCGTCGGCCACGAGCTTCTGCCACATGAACCGTGGCACGGGCCCGAACAGCGTGCCCGCGTCGGACCGGAACGTGCCGGCCTGCACCAGGGCGATGCGCGTCCCTCCGCCCAGGTCCGCGGACCAGGCGATCCCCTCACGAATGGTCATGCGTCCCCCGTCCTCAGCGTTGCCGGCGCGGTCCCAGTCGTCGATCCTGCGCGAAATCGCGGTAGAACTCGGAGGCCGTCGGCGTGTCCTGTCCCTGGTACTTCGACTTCAGCGACGGGCTGCCGTACGGGCGCTCGACCGGGCTGGTCATGCGGAAGAAGCTGATCTGGCCGATCTTCATGCCGCAGTAGAGCGTGATCGGCAGGTTCGCCACGTTCGAGAGCTCGAGCGTGAGCGTGCCCTTCCAGCCCGGATCGACGTAGCCGGCGGTGGAGTGGATGAGCAGGCCCAGTCGGCCGAGCGAGCTGTTGTGGGTCGGGATGAACGACGCGCGAGACCAGGAAAAGCCCCCGCGGCGATGCCACCTGGATGCAGCGCACGGGGACCGACGGGACCTCACGCACGACGTCGATCGCGCGGAAGCGCTGGTAGCTCGCGTCGGGAGCCTTCTGACGAGCAAGCTTGCGAGGCAGACGGAACACCGGGCGGTCCGGCGTGAACTTCACCCGGTACTTCGGCCCGCAATCGACACCGTTCAGCGTGGCCCTGCCGATGCTCTTCACGGGCCGGAACCCGAGGCTGGCGGCCAGCTCGACCACGCCATCGGCGAGGCTCTCGCGCGTGCTGGTGAACTCGCAACGCCCGGCGACGTCGTCCACGAACCCGTCGGTGTCCATGAGGCCCTGCAGCAGGGCGAGGCGCTGGCCGGGGCCGGCCTGCAGGTAGGACGCCGGCACGTGCTTGTTGTCGAGCAACCCCAGTTCGCGCAGACTGCTCGAGAGCGACTCGTTGCGCCGGTAGCGTCCCGTCGCGACGTCTCTGCTGTGCCCTGCGCCGCCGATCCGGAACGCGCGCCTGGCGTACGGCAGCGCGCGAACGCCGTAGCCGTCACCGCTGATCTGCTCGAGCACCTCCTCGTCCCAGGAGGTAATCGTGGCGGAGGTGCTCGTCCCATCACCCAGCCAGGCGCCGAGCGTATAGGGCTCGATCGGCAGGTCGATGCGAGCCGGGTATTGGACGGGGCCGGCGAGCGGCACGTGGTGGTTCAGCTCGCCGCGGACCCGGATGCTGCGCCGGATCTCCTCGGTCGTCCGAACGCCGAGGCGCCACGAGCCGTGACGCCGACCCGCCTTGTCGACCGTGACCCACTGGTGCTCCGCGTCTGCCACGACCCGTGTGCCGTCGGAGAAGACGACCTCGCGGCACGGGCGTCCGAGCATGGGCGGTGTGACGGCCAGCACCGCGGTCGGAGCTCCCGTCTCGTCGAACACGGTGTCGCCGGGCTCGAGGTCGCCCATCGTCCGCCAGCCGCCCGGCGTGGGGACCGGCGTGTCGAGCGCCAGCGCCTTGCCTTCGAGCCTCGCGACCAGGTCGTCCGGGAGCTCCACCCATTCGAGCGTCTGCCCCAGCACGAACTCGCCGGGATGCAGGATGAACGGCGAGTCGTCCTCGATGCGGATGAGCTCCGTGAGGTCCGGCTGCGGTTCGCGGACGTCGATGTACGCGTAGCGGTTGTTGCGGAAGACGCGGAAGTCACGGTCGACGTGAAGGTCCACCGAGGAGGGCTGCAGGCAGCCGGGATCGTACGGGTCGATCCGGATCCGGCGGGCCTCCAGCGCGGCGCGGATGTCCCGGTCCGACAGGACGCTCACGTCAGGCTCCCTTCCCGGCGGGGCTGGCGACGGCGCGGGCCGACAGCAGCCCGTCGACTTCACGCTTGAGCTGCTCGATGTCCTCGAAGGACTGGTAGACGCTGGCGAACCGGATGTACGCGATCTGGTCGAGATGGCGGAGGCGGTCCATGGCCAGCTCGCCCACGCGCTGCGAGGGCACCTCGCTGACGCCGGCGGCGCGCAGCTCCGCTTCGATGGATTCGGCCGCCAGCTCCGCAGCACGGTCCGGGACGGGCCGGCGGGTGAGCGCCTTCTGCAGGCCGATCGCGAGCTTCTCGCGGTCGAACTCCACGCGGCTCCCGTCGCGCTTGACCACCACCAGGCGTGCGGCCTCCACGCGCTCGTGCGTCGTGAACCGGTTGGAGCAGCGCGTGCACTCGCGGCGGCGGCGGATGGTGCTTCCGTCGTCCAGGTCGCGCGAGTCGATCACGCGCGTGTCTCGTTCGCCACAGGCCGGGCACCGCATGCCGGACCTCGCCTCCTGCCGTCCGACACTACGGCTGGTGCCGGGTCTCCGAGCGTACCACCAGATGTGGTGCTCCGGCCACAGATCGCAGGACATCGGAGGGCGGGTCCGTGTCACCACGCGCCCGCCGCCGCGACGGGGTGACGGCTAGACCCGGGACGTCCTCCACGACGACTCCATGGGATCCCTGGCGGCGGCGAGATCGCCCACGTGCCGTGCGAGGGCTTCCCGTGCGTGCAGCAGGTTGAGATAGCCGCGCTTGATGGAGATCTGCGATTCCGTGCTGCGTGTCCGCGCCCTGGGGCCTGCGGCCAGCGCGCACCCGTGTTGCACCATGTCGAGAGCCCGCTGGGCGTGCCTGATCTCGGAGATGATGCCCTGCCGGCTCGCCGCGAAGGTGATGGGAGGCGTGAGCCCCTCCGCCTCCGCGAGCTGCCCGTCGAGCGCCGTCATGACGGCCTCCAGCTCGTCGACCAGCGACGATCCGTCGACCTCGTTCCGGCGAAGCGCGTCCACCCGCGCCACCGTGGATGCGAGGACGGCGTCCAGCCGTGCTCCCAGGCTCGCCGCCTCCTCCTGGAACCGCTCGATGCTCCGCGTGGCCCGGAGCGCCCCCGACGCGCGCTGCAGGAACCACAGCACCGCACCGGCGAGAATCGCCGCGAGCGCGAGCGGCAGGATGACGGCGGGGTCCATCGCGCGGGGCCCGCTACTGCCCGCGCCGGGCGCGGATCGCCACGGTCAGCCGTGGGCAGGATCTCGAACAGGTCGCCCACCACCATCAGGTCGGCGAACTCTGCGATGGGCGCGTCGGCATCGCGATTGACCGCCACGATGGTGCCGGATGTCTGCATGCCGACCTTGTGCTGTATCGCGCCACTGATGCCCGCCGCGACGTACAGCCGCGGCTTCACGCTCTTGCCCGTCTGGCCGATCTGGTGAGCGTATCCGATCCATCCGGCGTCCACCACGGCCCGGGTCGCCCCCACGGCGGCGCCGAGAGCAGTCGCGAGATCCTGGACGACGCCGAACCCCTCCGGACTCGCCACGCCGCGGCCGCCGGCGACGATGACCGGGGCCTCTTCGATGGCGACGGCTGCCGACGCCTCCGTGACGCGCTCCACGACGCGGCCCGACTGGAGCGACACGGCCGGCGCCACGTCGACCGCCTCGACCCGTCCGGGTTGCGCCGCGGCCTCCGCGGACACGGCGCTGGGACGCACGACGACGATGCCGTGGTCCGTCGTCAGGTGGCTGAGCGTGGCCAGGCGTCCACCGAAGATGTTCATCTCGACCTGGGGTCCGTCGCCGTTCCAGCGCACCCCGGCGCAGTTCACGAGCGTGGCCCACTCGAAGGTGGCCTGCAGCATCCCGGCCACGTCCCGCCCGTCGTTCGACGCCCCGACCAGCAGGAACGAAGGGTCGCGCTCGCGGACGAGCGTGGCGACGCGCTCCGCGATGACCGCCGCGAGTGGCCGGTCCCCGGGGTCGGCCTCCACGGCGAGGACGTCGGGACCGTGCGCGGCCAGTGCCTCCGCTCCCGCGGCGGCCCCCAGCCCGACGAGCACGCTCGCGGCCGGACGGCCCGAGGCCGCGGAGAGCGTCGCGGCCAGCGTCGCAAGCTCGTGGCTCAGTCGCGTGGGCTCGCCGTCCGCCATCTCGGCGATGGCCCAGATCGCGCCGGGCATCAGATCAGCCTCCGCGAGGCGAGGAACTCGACGATCCGCTCGACGGCGGCGTCCGGCGCCTCCCGGACCACGATCGCACCCGCACGCGGCGGCGGGGGCTCGGCACTCTCGACCTCGGTCGTGGCGGCCCCGGATCCGACGGTTGCCGGATCGATGCCGAGATCCGCCAGGGTCCAGACGGCGATCTCCTTGGTTCGCGCCTGCATGATGCCGCGCAGCGACGGGTACCTCGGCTCGCCGAGCAGCTGGGTGCCGGCGATGAGCGCCGGCATGGGCGCCTCGATCACGTCGAAGCCGGTGGCGCTGATCCGGCGCACTCGCACCGTCCCGGCCCCCGGGTCGGGCTCGATGGCCGCGGCGTACGAGAGGTACGGGATGCCCAGGCGCACGGCCACCGCAGCGCCCGTGACTCCCGCCCTGGCCGTCCGAGCTGTCCGCCCCGGCGACGACGAGGTCGTACTCGAGCCGGCCCAGGGCGGCCGCGAGAACCCGGCCCGTCGCCAGCGTGTCCGAGCCCGCGAGCGCGTCGTCCACGACCTGCACCGCCCGCGCGGCGCCCATCGCCAGCGCCTTCCGGATGGCCTCGGTCGCCGGCGTCGGTCCCATGGACAGCGTGACGACCTCTCCGCCGTGCGCCTCCACGAGCTTGAGGGCGGCCTCCAGGACGTACTCGTCGTTGCCGTTCGCCTCGAGCCCGGCGGAGCGGTCGACGCGCCAGCCGTCCACGAGCTTCTCGTTGCCGACGACGGGCACCGCCTTGAGGAGGACGACGATCCGCACCGTTACCTCCCTGCGCTGCCCGGGCCGGCCGGAAGACGGACGGGCGACGAGCCCCGGCACGCGCGGGTCAGCGTCACCACCGCGCGGTCACGGAGGCGCCGGCGCGAGGCGGCCGGAGCTTGCAGGATCACTGCGCCGACAGGAGGGCGCGTGCGATCACGAGGCGCTGGATCTGCTGGGTGCCCTCGTACAGCTGCGTGATCTTGGCGTCCCGCATCATGCGTTCGACCGGGTACTCCGTGATGTAGCCGTATCCGCCGAGGACCTGGACGGCGTCGGTCGTCACGGCCATCGCCGTGTCGCCAGCGAAGAGTTTACACATCGCCGCCCACCGGGCGGCGTCGGTCGCGCCACGTTCCACGCGCTCGCAGGCCTCGTACAGGAGCTGCCGGGCCGCCTCCGTCCGGGTGGCCATGTCGGCGAGCATGGCCTGCACCATCTGCTGCTCGCCGATGGGCTTGCCGAACTGCACCCGTTCCCTCGCATAGGCGACGGCGGCGTCCAGCGCGCCCTGGGCGATCCCGACGGCCTGCGCCCCGACGCCCGGCCGGCTGCGGTCCAGCGTCCGCATGGCGATCCGGAAGCCCTCCCCCACCTCGCCGACCCGGTTGGCGTCGGGAACGAGCACGCCGTCGAAGGTCAGCTCCGCCGTCGGCGACCCGCGGATCCCCATCTTGTGTTCGAGGCGCGAGACCTGGAAGCCCGGCATCCCGCGCTCCACGTAGAAGCAGCTCAGGTCGCGGTGCCTCCCCGCTCCCGGGTCGGTCACGGCGAAGACGGCCACGAGGTCCGCCTCGCTCCCGTGGCTGATGAAGCGCTTCGTGCCGTCGATGCGCCAGCCGTCGCCGTCACGGACCGCGCGGGTGCGGATGCCCGCCGGGTCGGATCCGGCGCCGGCCTCCGTCAGCGCGAAGGCGTCGAGCAGCGCCCCGCTCGACAGCCCGGGGATCCAGCGTCGCTTCTGCTCGTCGCTGCCGGCGAGGAGGAGCGGCAGCGAGCCCAGCGCCTGCACGGCGAGGATCAGGCCGCTCGTCGCGCACGCCCGGCTGACCTCCTCGATCATCAGGCAGTTGGTGAGGAGCGTCTCGCCCAGCCCGCCGTACTCGGTGGGATAGATGAGGGCGAACACGTCCTGCCGTGCCAGCAGCTCGACGATGTCGCGCGGGAACTCGCCTCGCTCGTCGATGTCCGCGGCCCGCGGAGCGATGCGCTCCCGGGCGAGCTCCCGGACGGCATCGCGCAGCTCGACCTGCTCGGGCGTCAGGCGCTCGGTCACGATGCCTCCCTCCCTGTCGTCGCGCCGGCCACGGCGTCCAGCTCCTGCGGCAGGCTGGCCGCCAGCAGCTCCGCGATGTCGATCGTCTGCACGCCGTCGCCGCCCAGTCCCGCGCCGACCGCATCGGCGACGCCGTCGCGCATCATGGTCAGGCAGAAGGGACAGGCCGTGGCGATGGTGTCCGCCCCGGTCCCGAGCGCCTCGCGGGTCCGTTCGGCGTTGATTCGGATCCCGCGGCGCTCCTCCATCCACATCCTGCCGCCGCCGGCGCCGCAGCAGAAGGACTGCCGCCCGCGGCGGTCCATCTCGCGCAGCTCCAGCCCGGGCACGGCCGCAAGCACGGCCCGCGGTTCGTCGACGACGCCGTTGTACCGGGTCAGGTAGCACGAGTCGTGGTACGTGACGGTCCGGCCTGCGGGCTCCGGCGGGGCGCCGGGCTCGGCAGGCGCTGCGTCACTCGCGGCCGACCCGGGCGCGGTGTCATTCGCGACCGGGCGCGTGCATGCGACCGCGCGGCGGGCGCCGTCGCGAGCGGCAGCCGCCCTCCCCCGGTGCGCAGGCGTCCCTCGGCCACCAGCCTCGACAGGTACGCGCTGTGGTGCACCACCTCGTAGTGCCCCCCGAACTGCGGGTACTCGTTGGCGAGCGTGTTGAAGCAGTGCGGACAGGCGGTGACGATGGCCGGCGGACGGTAGCGATCGAGAGTCTCGACGTTGGCCTGCGCGAGGACCTGGTACACGTACTCGTTCCCCATGCGGCGGGCCGGGTCGCCCGAGCAGGTCTCCTCCTGGCCCAGGACCGCGAAACGGACGCCCGCCGCGTGCAGGCACGTGACGACGGCGCGTGCCACCCGCCTGTTCCGGTCGTCGAACGCGGCCGCGCAGCCCACCCAGTAGAGGACCTCGATCCCCTCCGCGCCGGACGCCGGCCCGCCATCCCCGCCGGTGAGCTCGGCGGCCGTCGGCACGTCGAACGGCAGGCCCTTCGCCCAGTCGAGGCGCGCGGACCGCGGCTGCCCCCACGGGTTGCCGTGCCGCTCCATGTTCGTGAATGCCGCGGTGATCTCGGCCGGAAAGCGACTCTCCTCGAGGACCAGGTTGCGCCGGATGCCCACGATCTTGTCGACGTGCTCGATGGTGACCGGGCACGCCTCCACGCACGCCCCGCACGTGACGCAGTCCCACACCGCGTCGTACGGGATCGCGGCGTCGACGACCGGCCGTCCGAGGGCCTCCCGGGCGTCACCGCCCGACTGTCGTCCCGGCGCGTCGGACGGGCGGATCCAGGGCACGGCCGGCAGGCCTGGCAGCAGCCGCGTGCCGTGCTCGGCGTCGACCGCCATCTGGCGGAGCCCCATCACGAACGTCTTCGGGTTCAGCGGCTTTCCCGTGGCCCAGGCCGGGCACTGTGCCTGGCACCGGCCGCACTCGGTGCACGTGAAGGCGTCCAGGAGATCCTTCCAGCCCAGGTCCGCCACGGTCCGGACCCCGAACGTCGCCGTCTCCGCCTCGAGGTCCATCGGCGGCAGCTCGCCACGCGGCGCCAGCTTCCGGAAGGCGGTGTTGAAGAACGCCGTCGCGATGTGGAGGTGCTTCGATCCCGGGAGGTAGACCAGGAACCAGCAGACGAGCAGGATGTTGGCCCACCACGCGACACCGAAGATCGCGGCCTGCGCGCCGGGCGCGAGCGGCGCGGCGATCAGCTGCCCCAGCGGCCACGAGACGAGCGTCGCCTGCGCGTACGGGTCGCCGTAGCGGGCCAGGCGGAAGGCCTCGGCCACCAGCTCGGTGACCACGATGCCCGCGATCAGGACCAGGACCAGCAGGGCGTCGCGCGAGAGCGTGATGCGCGCCGGCCTGGTCACCAGGCGCCGGAACGTCGCGTAGCCGATCGCGACCAGGACGCCGACGGCCAGCAGGTTGCCCAGCGCGACCACGATCCGCCAGAGCCAGCCGTCGACCGGCCAGGCGAGCACGGCCTCCACGAGGCCCCCGGTCACGCGGTTCGCGGTGCCCACGGTCAGGATCACGAAGCCCCAGAAGATCGCGGCGTGCATGATGCCGGCGCGCGGGTCCCGGAACATGCGGACCTGGGCGATCGCGAACACCACCAGGGACCTGAAGCGTTCTCCCGCCCGGTCCGCCACGGTCGAGGGTCGCGCCGCGCCGAAGACGCGGAGATGCCGCGCCATCTGCAGCGCGAACGAGAGGACCGCGAGCACGAACACGATCGGCGCGAGCGGGTAGAGCGGGACTTCGGAGGTCACGCCCGGTGGTCCTCCCCGGCAAGCGTCTCGAGGGCGTGGGGCAGCAGTGGGGCCACCGCGTCGAGCGATTCGATCGCGCCGCGGGGGCTGCCGGGCACGACGAGCACGAGCGACGCGCCGGTGACGCCGGCCAGCGAGCGCGACAGGGTGGCCAGTGGCGTCGAGCGGCGGCCCTCGGCGCGCATGAGCTCGCCGAATCCCGGGATCTCGTAGTCGAGCACGGCGGCCACGGCCTGCGGCGTCACGTCCCGCGGGCCGAGGCCCGTACCTCCCGCCACCACGATCAGCTCGTGGTCCGTCGCGGCGGCCGAGACGGCCTCCGCGATCTCCACGGCCTCGTCGGGCACGATGCGCACGTGGGCCTCGTGCCCGAGCTCGCGCAGGCGAGCGGCGACGCGCGGGCCGGTTGCGTCGGGCCGTTCGCCGCGCGCGGAGCGGTCGCTCACCGTCAGCACGAGCGCATGGGCCATCTCAGCGGCGGGCGTGCGGGGCGCTCATCGGGCGTCCCGCCGGGGCGAGCGTCGCGGCCCGCGCGTGCCCGGGGGCAGCTTCGGACCGGACCCGGGCAGCGTCCTGCTCACGGGACCCGACTCGGCTCCCGGCTGCCTGTGCCACTCCCCGGACGCGCCGCCGGACTTCTCCAGCAGCCGCACGTGGCGGATCTCGGCGCCGCGTTCCACGCCCTTGATCATGTCGTAGATCGTCAACGCGGCGACCGACACGGCGGTCAGCGCCTCCATCTCCACGCCGGTCTGGCCGATCGTCGCGGCGGTCGCCCGGATGCGCAGAGCGGAGGCGGCGCGATCGGGCGTCACCTCGACGACCAGGTCGGTGAGCGGAATCGGGTGGCAGAGCGGGATCAGATCGGAGGTGCGCTTGCCGCCCATGACGCCGGCCATCTCGGCGACGGTGAACACGTCACCCTTGGGCACGTCGCCGTCGATGACGAGGCTCAGCGTGTCCTGCGACACGATGACCTCCGCCTCGGCAACCGCCCGGCGGGCCGTGGGCGGCTTGGCGCTGACGTCCACCATGCGCGGCCGGCCCGATCGATCCACGTGGGTGAGGCGGCGCCGGGCCGCACGGGGAGCACCCTGCTCGGTCATCGGGTCGAAGTCCCTTCCCTCGTCATGCGTCCTCGCCTCATGCTCCCTCGCCCTCCAATACCCACACCTCGACCTCGTGGCCGGCCGGGAGCCCCGGCACCGACTCGGGGACGACGGCAAGCCCGTCCGCCGCGGCCAGCGCCGACAGCACGTGCGAGCCCTGGCCGCCCGCCGGACTGGCGAGGAGGCGTCCGGGCTCGGACGGATCGGGTTCCAGCCTGACGCGCAGGAAGGCGCGCCTGCCGGGCGACTTGGTCACGGGTGCCGCGAGGCGCGCCGTCACCCGCCGGCGGGCCGCGGCGGCGTGGGGCACGAGGGTCCCCGCCGGCGGCACATGGCCCATCAGGACGCGGAGCAGCGGTCGCACGAACAGCTCGAACGTCACGAACGCGCTCACGGGGTTCCCCGGCAGGCCGAACAGGGCGACGGGACGGTCCGGGTCGGTCCGATCGCCGCCACGACCCGCCGTCGTGCGCCCGAAGGCGAGCGGCTTCCCCGGCTGGATCGCCACGCGCCAGAACGAGACATCGCCAAGCGCCTGGAACGCGTCGCGCACGTGATCGTGCGCCCCCACCGACACGCCGCCGCTCAGCACCACCACGTCGGACGCGGCGATCGCCCCAGCGAGTTGCGCGTGCAGGGCGGCGGGCTCGTCCGGGGCGATGCCGAAGGACGTCGCCGTCGCGCCGGCGGAACGCGCCTGGGCAAGCAGTGCCGCGGAGTTGCTGTCGTGGATGCGGCCCGGCCCCAGCGGTTCCCCGGCCGGCGTCAGCTCGTCGCCGGTGGCCAGGATCCCGACACGCGGCCGGCGATGGACCTCGAGCGTCGCCGCACCCGCCGCGCCCGCGAGCGCGATGGCTGCCGGACCCACGAGCCGCCCCGGCTCGAGCACCCGGTCCCCGCGCCGGACGTCATCACCGGCCCGCCGCACGTTGGCCCCGGGTAGCGCCGGCACGCGGATGGCGACCGTTGCGGGCAGGCCCGCCACGCCCGCCGGCGCATCGGTGTCCTCCACCGGGACCACCGTGTCGGCCCCGGGCGGCACCATCGCGCCGGTCGTGATGCGCATCGCCGTCCCGGGCTGGACCTCGTGCCCGGGCACATGGCCGGCGGCGACCTCGCCCGTGACCCGAAGTTCGACGGGACGCGCCTCCGACGCGCCCGCGACGTCGGCGGAGCGGACGGCGAACCCGTCCATCGCGCTGTTGTCCCACGGCGGCAGCGAGGTCGTGGCAACGACCGGTGTTGCGAGCACCTGCCCCAGTGCGGCATCGAGCGGGAGGGCCACCGCGGCCAGCGGCACGCACCCCTGCAGGATCCGCTCCAGGGCGTCCTCCAGGCTGAGCATCCCTCCCCCGTCCTGGGTCGTCACCGGCCGCCTCCACCGGCCCGGCCCGCCGCGTCGGGACCATTCGGAGCCGGCGTCACGACCGGGCTCGCCGGGCCCGTGGACGAGATCGCGGCGCCCGAGTCGAGCGAGCGTGCCCGCAGCGTCGCGACCAGCCAGACGAGAGCGCAGAGCGCCAGCACGAGGATCGCCAGTGTCGTCGCGATCAGCTCCCAGAACGGGGTCGGGTACAGCTGCACCATGCGCTCCGTGGCACTGTTGAACTCCCAGTTGCCCTGGGGGAAGAACACCTCGTGGAACAGCGTGAATGCCTGGTCGAACGCCACGGTGAAGAACAGGCCGATGGCCGCGAAGGCGGCGGCGAGGACGATCGCGCCGGTGCGGAGCGCTCGCCAGGCTGCCGGATCGCGCCGGTAGCGGACCACGCCCAGGACCAGGAGGACGATGCCCGCCGCAACCACCACCAGGAACAGGTGCAGCAGGTTCGAGGCGTCGCGCAGGTGGGAGGCCTCGGAGGCGTCGTAGAAGGGCGGGCCTCCGGGCGCGACCCTGAACGCGAACGTCGCCGGTCCGAACACCAGCTCGTTCAACGTCCGATCGGAGGCCGCGTACGTGGCCTGCCGGTCCAGCCCGAGGATGGCGGCGCTGCCGGCCGCGTCCAGGGCGGCGTGGATGTACGCCGGGTCGAGCAGCGCGACCACCGAGACGCCGAGGATGGCGAGTGCCCCCCCGATCGCGATGGCGACCCGCCATGCGGGCCCGGCGCTGCGGCCGGCCACGCTACTCCTCCTCGAGGGTCTGCGCCTGTTCCCACCAGCCCTCGACCGTCAGGTCGTCGGGCGCGTCGACGCCGAGGATGCGGGCGGCTCGAGCGAGCCTGGCGCGTAGCTCGTCCAGCGGGAGGTCGAGCACCTGGCCGATCCCGGTGATGCCCGCCTGCGTGAACAGCGCCTGCTCGAGCGGCCCGAAGCGGGCAAGGTTGAGCAGCATCGCCTCGTCACGCCAGTCGTTGACGTCGTTGGTGGTGGCCCCCACCTGGTCCGCGAGGTACTGGCGTCGCGTGGGCGTCTCCGACACCTCCAGGAGCAGGCCGGTGGTGAAGATGCCCTGTCGGTCGAGCCGCGCCTGGAAGACCAGGGGGACGCGCTGGAGCTGCGAGAGCGGCGGCACGGTTCGAGGAACCTCCTCCTGCAGGCGCGCCCGTTGCATGCCGGGCCCGGCGCGGGGCCTCTGCCCTGCCGCCGGCTGCGCTGCGGGTGATTATGCCCGCTCCGGGCGTGCTACTCCTTCTGGTCACCCCAGACGGTGTAGTGCCACCCCTTCTCGGCCTCGCCGGTCAGCTCGATCATCACGTGCTTGACCTGCGTGTACTCGTCGAACGCGTAGTCCGACAGGTCGTTCCCGTAGCCCGACTGGCGGAACCCACCGTGGGGCATCTCACTCGTCAGCGGCAGGTGGTCGTTGACCCACACCTCGCCGAAGTTGAGCGCCTTGGCTGCACGCATCGCCCGGAAGACGTCGCGTGTCCACACGGAACTCGCCAGCCCGTACCGGACGTCGTTCGCCTTCGCCAGGACCTCCTCCTCCGTCTCGAACGGGAGCAGGGTGAGGACGGGGCCGAAGATCTCCTGCTGCACGATCTCGGCGTCCTGCCCGACGCCGTCGATGAGCGTGGGCTGGTAGAACGCGCCGTGCAGGCCGGGCACCTCGGCCCGCGCCCCGCCGACGATGACACGCGCGCCGGCCTGCCGTGCGCGCTCGACGAACCCCTCGACCCGCTCGACCTGCTGCTCGCTGATGAGGCTTCCCATGTCCGTCGACGGATCGGCGGGGGCTCCCACGCGCGTCGCGCGCATGTGGCCCGCCAGCAGCTCGACGAACCGGTCATAGACGGGGCGCTGCACGTAGATCCGGGTAGCGGCCGTGCAGTCCTGGCCCGCGTTCACGAGGCCGCCGACCACGGCCCCGCGCGCCGCCGCCTCCAGGTCCGCGTCGTCGTAGACGATGAACGGCGCCTTGCCGCCCAGCTCCAGGTGGAGCCGCTTGAGGGTCCCGGCAGCTGCGGCCTGGATCTTCTTGCCGGTCTCGGTGTCGCCCGTGAGCGAAACCATGTCGACGTCGGGATGGGCCGCGATCGCCGCGCCCACCACGTCTCCCCGGCCGGTGACGATATTGAGCACGCCGTCCGGCAGTCCCGCCTCGGCCGCCAGCTCGCCGAGCATGAGCGTCGTCAGGGGCGTGGCCGTGGCGGGCTTGAGCACGACGCTGTTGCCCGCTGCCAGCGCGGGACCGATCTTCCAGGCGGCCATCATCAGCGGGTAGTTCCAGGGGGCGATCTGCCCGATCACGCCGATCGGCTCGCGGCGGATCATGCTGGTGTGGCTGCCGCTGTACTCGGCCGCCGACTTGCCCTCCAGGTGGCGGATCGCCGAGGCGAAGAAGCGCAGGTTGTCGGCCGCGAAGGGGATGTCCGAATCCCGCCGCAACTTGAGGGCTGACCCCGTCTGCGCCGACTCGACCTCGGCCAGCTCGCCGAGGTGCGCGTCGATGAGGTCCGCGAGGCGGTTCAGGACCGCCACGCGCTCCGGCCCGTACATGCCGTGCCACCGACCGTCGCGGAACGACCGGCGGGCGGCGGCGACCGCGCGGTCGACGTCGTCCGCGGTCCCCGCCGGCACGCGGCCGACGAGCGCGCCCGAGGCCGGGTCGTGGACCTCGATCCAGGCACCGGAGGACGACTCGACCCACTCTCCGTCGATGAGCATCCGGCGATCGGTGACGGTGGCGATGGCCATGGCTCGCTTCGCTCCTCGCTCGCGACCTGCGGGCCCTCCCCGCCGGCCTCCCTGTGAGACCGCAGTCTACCGCGGATCGCCCGGCACCTGCCCCTCTGCGGCAACGGCATCCGCGTGGTCCCGACCATTCGCCGACGAGATTCGTGGCAGGGGCGCGGCGGCGTGGACTGTTTCGCACGATGAAGGCGGCGCGACGTCAGCCGGGCAGCGCGGCGTCCGCCGGGCCTCGTGCCATGAGCCGGCGACCGCGTCCTCAGCCGGGCGGCGCTCCGTCGGCCGGCAGCGCGGCGATGAACGCCTGGATCCGCGCCGCGAGGCGCGCCGGGTGCTGCAGCGGGATGTCGTGGATGGACTCCTCGAACCATTCGACGGTCACGGGCACGCCGGCACGGCCCAGCGCGGCCACGGCCCGCTCGACGGCCTCCACCTTCCGCTCGATGAACTGGCGCTCTCGCCCGTCGGCGCTCGACCGGCGGGCCGGGAGGAGCAGCACGGGCACGCGGACGGACCCGTACAGCTCCGACGGCCGCTGCTCCCACATGCCCCGAAGCACCGCCATGTGCCGTTGCCTCGACAGTCGCGGCCGGATCGTGCCGTCCGGCAGCTCCTCGAAGTTGTGGTGGATCGCCTGCTCGACGGCGTCGGACCAGCCGGTTGCGCCCCACCAGCCCGCCGCCCGGGCCGTGAAGTCCGCCCACGTCATGGGACCCATCCTGGGGGGCGCCAGGTCCCGCTCCGTTTCCTCCCACGTCATGTGACCCAGCTCGAGGAACCCGCCGTCCACGAGCACGATGCCGGCCGCGACCCCGGGATGGCGGGCGGCGTGCTCCAGCACGACGTTGCCGCCCCAGGAGTGGCCGACGAGCACGGGCCGAGCCCGGCCCGCCCCGGCCCATCCGAGATCCACCAGGGCGGCCTGCAGGTCGGCCGCAACCTGTTCCGTGCCGTATCCCTGGTCCGGACGATCGCTCTCGCCGTGACCACGCGCGTCGAGGGCCACGACCTCGCGGGCCGGGGCGCTCGCGGGAACCGTCCTGACGGGCCGCGGATCCTGCGTGGCGATGGCGGCTGCCCGGCCGTCACTGCCCGCAATGCCGCCTGTCCGCCCGGTATCGTCCGTGACGGCGGGCGCGCGGCCGGCTTCACCTGCTCCGCCGCCCAAGAGCTGCGTCGCGGTCGGGCCCCAGAATCCGGCCGAGGATGCCAGCCCGTGATGCAGCAGTACCGGCGGTGGCGAGGCCGGGAGCGCCGGCTTCCACCGGAGGGCGGAGAGGCGGATGCCGTCGAGGGCGAGATCGAAGCGGTCGGGCGAACCGGCAGCGCGAGGCGGTTCCGTCGCTCCGGGTTCGACGGACAGGTTGTCATCCCGAACTCGATCCACGGCGTGAGTCTATGCCTGAGCCGCCGACGAGTCGCCGCGAGGCCACTCGGGCGGCAGGAGCCGCGGGCGTCGCCGAGGCGATCCTGCTGGCTCCTGAGAACGAGCCGCGGCCATCAGCCCTGCGCGAGCCGCCTGCCGTGCTCGCAGATGCGTTCCCACGCGAGCGCCACGTGGCGTTCCTCCGTCCGGATGCTCCCGATGGCGATCCGCAGCGTCATCCGGTCGCGAAGCCGCGTGTGGGAGAGGAACACGCGGCCCTCCCGGTTGACCGCATCGAGGAGCGCGGTGTTGAGGCGGTCGAGTTCCGCGCGGACCTCGGGCTCGTCCTCGCGCCCCGCGAACCGGGTGGGGCGCCATCGGAAGCACACGGTCGAGAACGGGACCGGTGCCAGCCGCTCGGCGTCGGGTTCCGCGTCGATCCGGTCCGCCAGCCGTGCCGCCAGCTCGATGTGCGCGCGAAGGCGCGCCCGCATGCCCTCGAGCCCGAAGTACCGGAGCAGCATCCACATCTTCAGGGCCCGGAAGCGACGTCCCAGCTGCGGCGTGTACTCGTTGAAGTCGTGGACGTCGCGGGACCGGTCGAGCGTTCGCAGGTACTCGGGGACCAGGCTGAACGCCGCGCGGACCACCTCGGACCGCCGTGTGAGGAACAGCGATGCGTCGAGCGGCGTGAACAGCCACTTGTGCGGGTTGACCACGATCGAGTCGGCGCGCTCCCAGCCCGCAAACGGGGCGCGGCGCTCGGGTAGCAGCGCCGTGGCGCCGGCGTAGGCCGCGTCGACGTGGAGCCACATCCCTTCACGTCCGGCGATGTCGGCAATCTTCTCGGTGGGGTCGACGGACGTCGAGCCCGTGGTGCCGATCGTCGAGACGATGGCGCACGGGACATGGCCGGCGGCGCGATCCTCGCGGATCGCGGCCTCGAGGGCCCGCGTGTCCATCCGGTACTCCGCGTCGGTGGGGATGCGGCGTGTCCCGGCACGGCCGATACCCAGGGTCATGGCGGCCTTCTCGATGGAGCTGTGCGCCTCGGCCGACGCGTAGATCCGGAGGCCCGGGCGGCCGGCAAGCCCGTCACCGGACGCGTCCATGCCGGGGACCGCCTGCCGCGCCCCCGCCAGGCCGATGAGGCTCGATGTCGAGGCGCTGTCGGTGAAGAAGCCGTCGAACGCCTCGGGCAGGCCGAGGCCGCGGCGGAGCCAGCCGATCGTGACCTCCTCGAGCTCCGTCGCCACGGGCGAGGTCCGCCACAGCATCGCGTTGCCCACGAGCGTGGCCATGAGCATCTCGCCCAGGATCCCGGGCCCGGAACCGCTGCTCGCGAAGTACGCGAAGAACGCCGGGTGCTGCCAATGGGTGATGTTCGGCTCGACGAGCCGCCGGTAATCGGCGAGGACGTCGCCCAGGGGCTCCGGCTGCTCCGGCGCCGCGGCGGGGAATTGCCGGCGCAGGTCGCCCGGCTCGACGTCCGGCAGGATCGGGAAGCGCTCGACCCCCGCCAGGTAGTCGGCCATGAGGTCGGCGACCGCGTGCGCGGCGCGTCGGAACGCCTCGGGATCCATGTCGCCGCGCCCGGACAACTGGGCCTCGTCCAGCGCCCCGAGGCCGGAACCAGCGAGATCTCCCGCACGGGTCTCGCGGTCGACCCGCACATCCCCCGACCCCGGGGCCGCTGGCTGCTCGTCCGAAGGTTCGGGGACGCTCCCGGGCGCATCGGGCGTCGGGGTACGCTCGTCTGGCAGGCCGGTCATCGGCCGAGTGTACGTCCCGCCGATCGGGTACGGCCGGCCTGGACTCACGGCTCACGGCTCGCGGACATGTCCGCCCCAGCCGGCCGCCGGAGCGATCCGGGCACCTGGGGTATCGTCGGGGCATGCGACCCCTGTTCGGCTACCACATGCCACGGTTCACGTTTCCCGACGTTCCCCCGGAGGGTCTCTTCGGGCGCCTGGTCGAGCTCGTCGGCGCCGCCGAGGCTGCCGGCTTCGACCTCATCACCGTGATGGACCACTTCTACCAGATCGGTCCGGTCGGGGCGGAAGACGAGCCCATGCTCGAGGCCTACACGACGCTCGGGGCGGTCGCCGCCCGCACGACGCGCGTCCGGCTCGGCACGATGGTGACCGGGGTGACCTACCGAAACCCGGCGATGCTCGCGAAGATCGTCACCACCCTGGACGTGATCTCCGGCGGCCGCGCCGTGCTCGGGATCGGCGCGGCCTGGAACGACTCGGAGCACCGCGGATACGGGTTCGAGTTCCCACCGGTCGGCGAGCGGATGGACAGGCTCGACGAGGCGCTGGCCATCTGCCGGCTCATGTTCACGGAGCCGCGCCCGAGCTTCGAGGGCCGGTACTACCGGATCGACGAGGCCCTGAACGTGCCGCGGCCCATCCAGGCCGGGGGCCCGAAGATCCTGATCGGAGGAGGCGGAGAGCGGCGCACGCTGCGCCTGGTCGCCCGATATGCCGACATGTCGAACTGGTTCGGTCCGCTCGACGAGCTGCGCCACAAGACGGAGGTGCTGGAGCGCCATTGCGAGGCCGAGGGCCGCGATCCGTCCACGATCCTGCGGACGGCCATGGCGCCGTTCGTGCTCGTCGAGTCCGACCGCGAGGCCGCAGCGGCGCTGGAACAGATCGTGCCCGCCAGGCGCGCGCTGATGTCGGCGCTGACGCCCGAGCAGGCGGCCGACGCGCTCCAGCCGTACATCGACGCGGGGTTCGGCGGCTTCGTGTTCCGCAACCCGACCTTCCTCACGACCGAATTGCTCGGGCTGGCCGGGGAGCTGATCTCGCTGTTCTCCTGACGAAGCGAGGGGCTCGCCCTCGAAGTCGTCGCCGACTGCAGGGCCCCTGACGCGCTCAGTCCTGCCGGTCGACGTCTCCGGCGGCCGCGGCCCGCTCCACGGCGAGCCGGGCGAGCGCCCAGTCCTGCGCCGCCACGCCGACCGACTTGAACACCGTCCGCCCGCCGGGAGCGGCCGTCTCTGGTCGTGACGCCAGCGTGCCGATCTCGACCAGCCGGTCGCGCGTGATCCGTCCATCCCGCATCGCTCGCAGGAGGTCGCCCGCCTCCGACATCGCCGCGTCGATGGCGTCCACGGCCACGACGCTCGCGTCCGCGAACAGCTCGGGCGGCAGCTCGCACATCTCCCGCGTGTAGGCACCGATCGCGTTCACGTGGACGCGCGTCCCCAGGTCGGATGCCGCGAACAGCGGTTCGACCGAGGTGGTCGCCGTGCAGACGACCTGTGCCCCGTCGAGCGCCTCGCGAACCGTCCGGGCCACGATGCGGACCGGCGCCATCTCCTGCCCGAGGCGCGCTGCGAACGAGTCCGCGCGATCCAGATGGCGCGACGCCACGCGCACCTCGCGGATGGGCCGCACCGCACAGACCGCGCGAACCTGGTCCGCCGCCTGGGCACCCGCCCCGATCATGGCCATCACGGATGCCTCCGCCGGCGCCAGCAGGGCGGTCGCGACGCCGGACGCCGCCCCGGTCCGCAGCGCGGTCAGGGCCTCCCCGTCGATCAGCGCGATCGGGGCCCCCGTGCCACCGTCGAACCAGATCACGACCGCCTGCACCGCCGGTATGCCCCGGTCGCGGTTGGCGGGTATCACCGTGACGGCCTTGAGGACGGTTCCGGCTCCGTCCCGGTCCGACGCGAGCATGGCGAGGGCCTTTCCGCCTTCCAGCGCCAGCCTGGTGGGCTGCTCGATCCGTCCCGCGGAGCTGCGCACGAAGGCGTCCCGTACGGCGTCGATCGCCGAGGGCATGGACACCAGCTGGCGAAGCCGTGCCGACGTGATGTGCCGCACGGCCGCTCAGGTCAGCGGAATCGCGCCCAGCCGGGCTGCCGGCCGCCGACCCCGGCCGTCGCCCGCGCCGGCCATGACAGCAGACGCTCGATCTCGCCCTTGTAGCGTCGTCCCGTCGGCGTCCGGGCCAGCCATTCGAGGAAGTCCGGGTCGTGCCGTGCCAGCTCGCCGAGGGACCATCCCGCGTATCGCCCGAAGTCCAGCACGCTGCCCGAGGCGCTCCCCGGGGGCCTGGGAACCGGTCGCTCCCCCGCGCCCGGGGCGGCCTGGGGCGGGACCGTGGCCGCCCGCTGGCGGTCGTAGGCGGCCCGAGCCACCGGATCGCGCAGGACTGCCCAGGCGTTGTTGAGCGCCGTCATGCGGTCGTGCGAACCGCCATCCACGTCGGGATGGTGCCTGCGCGCAAGGGCGCGGTAGGCGGCCCGGATCACGCCGAGCTCGGCGCGCGGGTCGACCTGGAGGACTGCATAGTGGTCGACGGTCCCGGACATCACCTGCTGAGCCTATCGCGGCCGGCCCCCGCCGGAAGCGCCAGATGGTACCAGCGGGGTTCCCCCTTTCGGGCAGGAGACCCGACAGAAAGCCCCGGCCTCCTCCGACCGGGGCTTCTGCGCGAGGATGTTGCGGCGCGCGTCCAGACCGCAGGCTACGGCCCCCGGCCTTCCCCGCATCGGGCCGATCGGCCCGCCGTCGCCCGCTCGATCGGGTAGGAGGCGGTGCCGCCAGCCCGAGAACGCCGCGGTCGCGACCGCATGGAGGCGCTCGATCGGTCGTGGCAGATGCGCGGAAAGTACGTCCGCGTTGTTGACGTTCGATCTACGGCCAGCATCCCCCGATCGACTCTACTCTCGGGACCACACGAGGGAGGCGCAGACTCTTGAAGCACGAGTGGACGTTCGCGGCGACCGATCAGGGTCGCGGATCATTCGTGATCGGAATCTGCGGCGTGTGCGGCCTGGTGCGCACGACATGGGTACCCGCGGAGCAGCACTCGGGGAAGCTCGACCTGAGCGGCGAATGCCCCGGCGCCCCGGCTCCTCGCCCGACTGCGGCGGTTCCCGTCCGCGCGTAGGCGGCCGGCGCGCGGGAAGTCCATCGCATCCGGCGCCGGACTCGTCCCCGGCGCGGGTGGCCGTCGTGGTCAGGCTCCGAGTCCGTTCTCCATGACCTGTTCCACAAGCTGCCGGGTCAGGGTCGCCTGGCCGATGTGCTCACGCGTGTGCGACGCGACGTGCAGGAGCCAGCGCGCGCCGGTCTCCGTCCGTCCCCGGCGGTCGATGGCGGCGGCGAGGCGCTCGTCGGTCAACGCGGCGAGAAACCCGTCGACGTCACGCTCGGTGGCATCGATCATCGCCACCAGCTCGTCGGGGCCGAGCCCGGACACGCGGAACATGGCGTCCCGGTCGCGTGGCAGCGTGAGGCCGGCAACATCCGACGTGATGGCGCGTTCCGCCTCGACGGCATGTGCGACCAGCACCGCGATGGAGTTCGTGTCATGGCCCGGTCTCCAGTCGAGCACCGACGGGCCGGCGCCGCCGACGACCTCGCGCATCGCGGCGTGCGCCTCGTGGAAGTAGCTCGAGTACAGGGCCGAGGTAGCCGCCGCCGCGGTGGTCACGGGTCACACCTCCGGGTCGATCTGGGGCAGCGGGACGCGCCCTCCTGCCGACAGTATCCCCTCGGGCAGCCGAAACCGTCTCGGGCGGCCGCAACCGTCGCGGGCGCCCTGACGGCCGGGCCCTCTCTATCCCGCGGGACGGGCAGCCTTCGGGTCGGCTGGCGGCGTCTCGCCCTCTGCCGGCTCGCGAGCCGCCTTCTGCTCACGTTCTCGTTCCAGGGCCCGCATGTGTTTGACGGCCTCGCGCTCGGCCTTGCGCTGGGTCTGTTTCTTGGCACTCATGAGCCCCACGGTACGCCGTCCTGACGTGCGGCGTGTCCGCCCGGCGCGCAGGAGCGTCGTCCAGGCGCCAACGGGGGCGTCCGGCAGACATGGATCGCCGCCCCCGGTACGTGTCCGGGCAGCACGGGTGGTTGCCCGGAACGCGCGCCCGGAAGTTGCCGGAGGCTGCCCGGGGGCGTGTCCAGGGACTCGATCGTTGCCGCGCAGCACGCGACCGGGACCGATGGGCCCATGCCC
Organism: uncultured Chloroflexia bacterium; assembly: GCA_963757865.1. Taxonomy (GTDB): domain Bacteria; phylum Chloroflexota; class Limnocylindria; order Limnocylindrales; family CSP1-4; genus JAJYNJ01. The sequence goes on along the minus strand of CAVWSU010000005.1, from coordinate 192,232 downwards.
GCGGACCATCGTAGGGTGGGGCGACGGGACCCCGGGGAACATGCTTGGCGGCGAGGCCGTCGGTCCGGCGGCCTGGACCACGACACGAGGCATGGGGGAAGACATGGCGATCAGTCCCGACCTTCCGCGGCGCAACAACGGCCAGGCGATCTCCAGCGACTGCGCCGACGGTGAGGTCCGGGGACACGCTGCCGACGGCGCGTTCCGAGCCCCGGCCGAGGAAGAGCTGAGCCTGGCAAACGAGCTCGTCCTCGAACGGCTCCTCGCACGCAGCGCGCGCATCGTCATGATGGACACGCAGCCCTAGGATCGCGGGCGGCGCGCCCGGGCCCTTGCGCCCTGCCCGACAATGCGTGCATGGCCGACTACGGGAGCGCCGTCGGCTCGGCGCTCGGAGGGATAGGGTCCAGCATCGGCGGCATGTTCGGCGCGATCGGCGCATCGGTCGGCGGGCTCGTCGGCGGCGCGATCCAGTCGGCCTCCGGCGTGGCGCCCATCGTCCTGGTTGCGGCCGTGGCGCTGGTCCTGTTCGCCGTGCTCTTCCTCCGGCGATCGATCCAGTAGTCCGTCTGCCGCGCACAGACCGACAGGCCAGGACGACACCAGGACGCGTCGTTTCAGGAGCCGCTCAGCCCAGGGGGCCTGTGAGGCCACGGCGCGCATGCGAGGGCCCCGCCCGAACGATCCGTGACGGGGCCCCGCGTATGCCGCCGCACTTACTGGCTGTTGGCGTCTCTCGATGGCCTGGATGACTGCCTGGAGCCCTTCCGGGCGACGCGCCGGAGGCTGGCCCGGCGCCCGTGGCTACTGCGAGTTCTGGCCGCCCGTCGTGTAGATCGAGATGTTGCCCGACTCGACGGTCCAGCCCAGGTAGGCCAGGAACGTGTCCGGATGCCCGTCGGAGACCTGGTAGTCGCTGGCAAAGCACCGGCTCGGGGGAACCGGCTCGGACTCCGGGTTGCTGATGATGCACTCCTCCATGTAGAGCGTCGCGCCCTGGCCCGTCGCGGTCCGGTAGTAGTCGACGTGGTTGACGCTGAACTCGTGGATCGCGCCGCCATTGTTGTTCACGGTGCTGTCGTCGGTGATCCCGTACAGGTGCAGGTAGCCGAACTGCACGTCACCCGCCGGCGTCGTCCGCACCTCGAACCGGGCGAGCCAATCGCGGTCGTAAGCGGGCTCATGAACCTTGACGGTGCCATCCACATGCCTGGTCGTGGTGCTGGTCGTCGCGGCGCTCGCCATCGGCACCAGGGCGAGCATGAGCAATCCGGCCGCGGCAAGAACAACGAGCCGACGCATGGCGTTCCCTCCCGGGACGCTCTCCACGGGTCGGTCTCGCCATTGGCTCGGCGTGGTCCCAGGCGACCAGTGTTCGGACCGCCGCGTCATCGCCCCCGTGTCTGGAGGGAGGATCGACCGGAACGCCCAAAAGGCGCATTGGCCTGCCGCCCTATTTCCCGCAGGGCGCTGCCTCAGATGCAGAGGAGCTGGCCCTGCTGCTTGCCGCTCGTAGTCGGCCTGGAGGTCGACACAGCTGCCGCGGCCGCGCGCAGCCGGGCGCGGTCGGGGTACAGGAACCCCGTGTGGGTCAACCGCGTGGGTCAGACCCGAACCGAAAGCCCCTCCGGCTGTCGTCCGGAGGGGCCATTTCGTGCGGGGTTTCTGGTCGGGGCGCCGCGATTCGAACGCGGGACCTCTTGAACCCCATTCAAGTGCGCTACCAGGCTGCGCTACGCCCCGACTCGCCGGGATTCTACCAGAGCGGTCCCGCCCTCCCCTGCTCTCGTCGCCGTTCTCGACAGGGCGCTGGAGATGCGACGCGGCGACGAGGACGCTAACGACCGGGGGCCCGCCTGCCTCCGCCGGCACCGGAGCCACCCGATCCCCCACGAGGGTGCCCACTGCCGCGCCCGCCCCGTGCGGATGACCGGCCGCCGGCGCCACGCCCCAGCGTTCGAGGAGGGCGACGGCGCTCCACCTGCGCCCGCGTCCTGGTCCGGAACACCAGCCGGATCGGCGTGCCGCCGAAATCGAACGCCTCGCGGATGCGGTTCTCGAGGTACCGCGCGTAGCTGAAATGGACGGCGGCGCCGTCGCTCACGAACATGACGAACGTCGGCGGAGCAACCGTCGCCTGCGTGGCGTAGTAGAACTTCGGGCCGGACCCCCTTGACCGGCCGGGGGTGCCTGGCGGAACGTCGCCTCCGCCAGCAGGCGGTTGAGCTCTCCGGTCGGGACCCGCCGGCGCCGCTGCGCGGCGATCTCCACGGCCGCGTCCAGGACGCGGCTGACGCGCTGCCCGGTCTTCGCGCTGATCGCAACCATCGGGGCGAAATCGAGGAACTGTGCCTCGCGCCGGGCGGCGGCCACGTACTCGTCGAACGTGCCGGTTTCCTTCTCGACCAGGTCCCACTTGTTCAGCGCGACGACGAGGCCCTTCCCCTCCTCCACCACGTAGCCCGCGACGTGGGCGTCCTGCCGGGTGAGCCCGTCCACGCTGTCGAGCACCAGGATCGCGACGTCGCACCGGCCGAGCGCCCGCAGCGCCCGGAGGGCCGAGAACCGTTCGAAGTCGGGCCCGTTCGCCACCTTGCCGCGCCGCCGCAGGCCGGCCGTGTCGATGAGCGTGATCGTCCGGCCGTTCCATTCGATCGCCGTATCGATCGCATCGCGCGTCGTGCCGGGCACGTCGCTCACGATGACGCGCTCCTCACCCAGGAGCGCATTGACCAGCGACGATTTCCCGACGTTGGGACGGCCGACGATGGCGATGTCGATCGGGGCCGTCGCGGCTCGCCGATCCGCCTCGGCCCGCCGGTCCCAGGCGGCTGTCGCCTCGTCGGACGTCGGGCCGGTCATGCCGGGTTCGCCGACCTCGTCCTGCCCGGGCTCTCCCGAGCCTTCCATGTCGAGCGCAGCCGGCGCGTCCGCCCCGTCCGCGGTCACCTCCGGCAGCTCCACGCCCTGCGCCTCCGCCAGGGCGGCGAGTTCCGCGAGTTCCTCCTCATCGGTCTCGCGCCGTTTCCGCTCCTGCTCCTCGTCGCTCTCCGGAGGCAGCGCCCACACGAGGGCGTCGAGCAGATCTCCCGTGCCCCGTCCGTGGAGCGCGGAGACCGCGAACGTGTCCTCCCACCCGTAGCGATGGAACTCCGCGGCGTCGTACTCGCGCCGCTCGCTGTCCGCCTTGTTCGTGGCGACGATGACCGGGACGCGCGCGCTCCGCAGGAGCTCCGCCGCCTCCTGGTCGGCCGGCGTCTCGCCCGACGCGGCGTCGACCACGAACAGGATGAGATCCGCCTCGTCGATCGCCAGGCGCGCCTGCTCCTGGACCTTCGCCTCGATCGGGTCTCCCGGGCGGCGTTCGAGCCCGCCGGTGTCCACCACGATGAACCGGCGTCCGTTCCACTCGGCCTCGGCGTACAGCCTGTCCCGCGTGGTCCTCGCGCGGTCCTCGACGATCGCCGTGCGCTGCCCGACGATCCGGTTGAAGAGCGTGCTCTTCCCGACGTTCGGACGCCCCACGATCGCGACGATGGGCAGCCCTCGCGCCGGCCGCGCCGCTGGACGGGCGCGCACGTTCAGGCCGCGCCGGGGACGGCGCCCGATGTGACGCTGCTCGTCCGGTACGTCGAGGCTGCGACGCGACCGAGGGAATCGGCCGCCAGTTCGGCGGCATGCGCCCGCGCCTCTGCCGTTCCCGCCAGCTCGTAGATGCGGCGGGTGACGACCTGCAGGTCCTCGATGGGCGTCGACGTGCCGCCCGTCACGCCCACGACCTCGGCTTCGCCGAACGCGTCGGGGTCCTGGAGATCGGCTGCCGATTCGACCTGCAGGACCGGGGTCCCGGCGATCCGGCACAGCCTGGTCAACTCCTTGGTGTTGGCGCTGCTGCGCCCGCCGACCACGACCATGAAGTCGACGGCCGCGGCGGCCTCCATCGTGTCCTGCTGGCGCCTGATCGTGACCGGGCAGATCGTGTTGACGATCTTGAGCTCGTGGCAGCGGCCGACGAGGAACGCGGCCAGCTTCTCGAACTTCCACGGCGGCTGGGTGGACTGGCTGATCAGCGCCATCCGCTTCGTCCGGGGGATGGCCTCCCAGTCCTCCTCCTCGTCGACGACGATCGCGTCCGGGGCGAACCCGAGCAGGCCGACGACCTCGGGATGCTTCGGCGTGCCGAGCAGGACGATCGTGTAGCCCTCCTCGACGAGCCGCTCCAGCGCGCGCTGCTCCTGGATCACCCACGTGCACGTGCCGTCGATGACCTCGAGCCCGCGGGACTTCGCCCTGTCCATCACCTCGGGGGTGACGCCGTGCGCCCGGATGACGACGGCCGCACCGGCCTGCACCTCGTCCAGGGTCGCCACGGTCCGGATCCCCTGGGCCTCGAGGTGCTCGATGACGCCCTCGTTGTGGACGACCTGGCCGAGCGTGTGTGTCTGCTTGCCTTCGGCGGCGGCGGTCTTCGCGTAGTCGATCGCCTCGCGCACGCCGTAGCAGAAGCCCGTGCGGCGCGTGATGACGACGTCTCTGACTCTTCCCATGGAATGGTCATTGTCCCACGGACCGCGGGATGCGGCCGGGTGGTATGCCGGACCTTGCCGCCCGGTGATGGTGCCGGGACCGATCCTCTCCCGGAGCTAGCCGCCCGGGGACGGTGCCCGGACCGCATCGAGTACGGCCCGGACGACGGCATCGACCGCCTCCTCGAGGGCGAACCCGTCGGTGCAGAGCACGATCGCGTCCTCCGCGGCTCGCAGCGGCGCCACGTCGCGGCCGCTGTCGATCGCGTCCCGTGCCCGCAACTCCTCGAAGATCCGTCGCGCATCCTCGCCGCCCGCGGCCTGCCCGCCGATGCCGCGCTCCAGTCCTCGCCGGCGAGCACGTTCCCCCAGCGACGCATCGAGGTAGATCTTGACGTCGGCATCGGGCAAGACGACGGTGCCGATGTCCCGGCCGGCGACCACGATCGACCCGCCCTCGGCCAGCGCGCGCTGCCTGGGCAGGAGCGCCTCCCGCAGTTCGGGCTGCCGCGCCGCCACGCTCACCACGCGATCCACCGCCGGGACGTGGACGAGCGGCGTGACGTCCACGCCGTCGGCCCTGACCCGGACGAAGCGCCCGGCCCCGTCCGACTCCAGGCTCAGGAGCGGAACCAGCGCCGCCAGTGCCGGGCCGTCGTCGAGAGCGACGCCGCGATGCAGCGCGAGCCACGCGGCCGCCCTGTAGAACAGGCCCGTGTCGCAGAAGCGGAAGCCCAGCCGGGCAGCGGCCAGCGCGCCGACCGTGCTCTTGCCGCTGGAACCCGGGCCATCGACCGCGACGACCGGGCCGCGAATCCCGTTCACGGGCGTCTCCGCCCGCGTCCCGGCCGCTGGACGGCCGTCCCGCGCACCACCGGTGCGTGTCGTGCGAGCTCGGGACGCCGCGGCGCAGGCTGCGAGAGAGCCGCCACCTCCGCGGTCGACAGCCGGCGGACCTGTCCGGGCCGGATCCCGCCCAGGCGAAGCGTCCCGATCCTGACGCGCACGAGGCGCACCACGGGGACGCCGACCGCGGCGAACATCCGGCGCACCTGGCGCTTCCACCCCTGCCCCAGCGTGGCGCGATACCACGTCACGGGCGCCGCATCGGCGGAGTCCAGCAGCTGGAGGAGCGATCCGGTCTCCGTCGCCGTGGCCGGGCGCAGGTCGAGCAGGGTCGCGCTGCCCTCCTCGAGCGCGACGCCGGAGAGCAATGCCTCCGCCTGGTCGCGTGACAGCGGCAAACGCGTCGCCACCGCGTATTCCCGCTCGACCTCGTGGCTGGGATGCAGCACGCGCTGCGCCCAGTCCCCGTCGTTCGTCAGCAGGAGCAGCCCCTCCGAATCGCGGTCCAGCCTGCCCACGGGGTAGAGCCGGGAGCCCGGCGGCACGAGCGCCGGAGGCACGAGCTGCACGACCGTGGTGGCGGCGTGAGGGTCGGAAACGGTGCTCGTCACCCCTGCAGGCTTGTGCATCGCCAGGTGAACCGACGGGGGCCGCGCCTCGATCCCGCGTCCATCGACCTCGATTCGCTGCGTTGCGGGATCGACGGTCGCACCGACGAGGGCCGGCGCGCCGTCGACGCGAACCCTCCCGGCGGCGATGAGTTCTTCCGCGCGCCTGCGGGACGCGATACCGGCGTCGGCGAGCGCCTTCTGGAGCCTGACGGGCGTCATGTCAGACGCCGTTCCGCTCGAAGAGGGATCCCTGCCCACCCGACCCCGGCTCCGATGATGCGGCTCGGGAGCCGGCGCCGGCCGCCTGGTCCGGTTCGGCATCCGCCTCGGCGAGCCGTGCCGCGATCCCGGCCTCGATCTCCGGCAACTCGTCGAGCGAGGTCAGGCCGAATCGCTCGAGGAACTCGAACGACGTGCCGTACAGGATCGGGCGCCCCGGAGCCTCCGACCGGCCCTGCTCCGCGATGAGCCGGCGATGGAGGAGCGAACGCACGACGTAGTCCGAGTCGACGCCACGGATCCGCTCGATGACGGACCGCGTGACGGGCTGCCGGTACGCCACGATCGCCAGGGTCTCGAGCGCCGCGGGCGTGAGGCGAACGCCCTCGGTGCCCACGTAGCGGGCGATCAGGCCGCCGGCGTCCGGGGCCGTCGCCAGCGCGACCCGATCTCCGGCCGCCAGCAGTCGGATGCCCCGCTCGGCAAGGTCGACCTCGAGGTCGCCGAGCCGCGCGTCCACGGTCGCGGCGTCGACGCCGGCGAGGGCCGCGATCTCGCGCCGGGACAGCGGGCGTTCCGCGACGAACAGGAGCGCCTCGATCTGCTGGCTCGTGAGCTCGCCGGCCGGTTCCGCGGCAACGGGATCGGCGGGCCCGTCCTCCGCCTTCGCGGCGGCATCGGGAGCCGCGGTCGCGGCGCGTCGGCGCTCGTGCCATGCAGCGCCTCGGCGCTCTTGCCAGGCAGCGCGTCGGCGCTCGTGCCATGCAGCGCGTCGGCGCTCATGCAAAGCCCTCCAGCGATTCGTCGATCGGTTCGAGTGGGCCGACCGCACCGCCGCCTCCGATGGCCCTGCAGTGGATCGGGCCCCAGGGTCGCTCCTGGTCGACGGTGATCTCGCGCCGTTTCACCAGTTCCAGCATGGCGAGGAACGTGACCGCGGCCAGCACGCGGTCGGCCGTGTCGTCGAGCAGGTCCTGCAGCACCAGGACGGGCGCGCGCCGGATGGCCTCGCGGATCGCGTCGGCCCGCTCGGCGAGCGTGATGGTCCGACGGATGATCTCCGGGGGCGGCGGAGCCGGGGGGGCCAGGTGGGCCGCGCCACGCAGCGCCGACTCGAGCAGGCCGGGGTCCAGTGGAGGCTCGGCCGGTGGGCGCGCACCGGCAAGGCCCGCCGCCAGCGCCACGGACGGCTCCCTGCGGACGAGCGGCCCGAACGCCAGGGCCCGTTGACGGAGCCACTGCCCGGCGTCGCGGAATGCACGGTAGACGATCAGCCGCCGGCGGAGCTCCGCCTCCGGATCCGGGCCGTCGTCGGCGAGCGCAACGGGAGGTTCGGCCTGCTGGCGCGGCAGGAGCGCGCGCGACTTGATCAGGATCAGCTGCGCCGCCACCGCCACGAACGCGCTCAGGTACGGCAGCCGCTCACCCTCGAGCCCGCCGAGCGCCTCGAGGTAGGCACCCGCGAGCCCGCCGAGCGGCACGGTGAGGACGTCGAGCTGGCGCGCCTCGATGAGCGAGAGCAGCAGGGCGAGCGGACCGTCGAAGGCCACGGGATCGCTGCCCGGCCCGTCGCCCTGTCCCGCGTCGAGCAGGGACGGTTCCGCGTCCGCACGGGATGCCGGTGCGGGCATCCCGCCCGTGGTGGGCTCGGTGGCCCCCGTCGGAGCCTCCGGACCGCCTGCGCCGGGCCCTGCGCGTCCCGGTTCCGTGGAACGCGCCGCAGTTCGTGCCGACTGCGCGACGCCACCGACGCGCACCTGCGTCGCCTGCTCGGGTCGTCTCCCCTCCCCGAACGAGACGGCGACCGGCACGGACGGAGGAGTGTGGCGCCCGCCGGATGTCCGCGCCATGTCAGCTGGCCTCGTCGGCGCGGTGGAGCGCGCGGCCGGCGTCGTCCGCGGGCGCGGCCTGATGGCGGATCAGGTCGGCGGTGCGAGGCGGGCATCCCGCCTGCAGGGCCAGCTCGGCCGAGGTGTCCGGATGGCGGTCCAGGCGTTCGAGCGCGGGTCCGAGCCCCGGCATGAGTCCGGCCGCGCGCCTGGGCAGGGCGCCGTAGTGCTCGCCGAGCGACCACGCGACGCGCGGCCAGAGGCCGGTCCGGCCCTTGCCGGCGTCGTGGAACAGCCCGGCCAGCAGCAGATCGGGCTCCGTCCACCCATCGGCCCGAAGCCGTCGGACGACGTCGAGCCCGTGTCGGCGGTCGGCGGGGTGCATGGAGTCGAAGAGCGTTCGCTGTTCCGGCGTCAGCCAGGCCTCCAGCTCGCGGCGCTCCTCCGGTCTCACTCCGGCATGCAGGTGCGTGGCGAACTGGCGGACCTTACCCGCCCACCACGCGCCACGACTAGAAGATCGTCTGGCCGACAAGGAAATTCGCGATCGAATCGCCGATCGGGCCGATCACCGGTCCCCCGAGCAGGAACACGACGACGATCAGGACGAGCGCGTATTGCTCGTACTGTCGGATCTGCCATGCGGTGCGCGGGCTCACGAAGCCGAGCAACACCTTGTACCCGTCCAGGGGCGGAATCGGCAACAGGTTGAAGATGAACAGGAAGACATTGATGAGGACCAGGTAGAGCAGTATCCGCAGGAGCAGCAGCTGAACTGCCCCAGCGTTGGGATCCAGCAGCGCGAAAGCGAGAATCACGCGCAGAGCAATCGCAAAGAGCCCCGCCATGATGAGGTTCGACGCGGGCCCGGCGGCCGCCACGATGGCCTCGCCCCTGTGGCCGCCCTCCAGGTTGCTCGGGTTCACCGGGGTGGGCTTGGCCCAGCCGATGAAGAACCCGCCGGCGATCGCGCTGAGCGCGAGCAGCCCGGCGCCCAGTGGGTCGAAATGAACCCGGGGGTCCAGGGACAGCCGCCCGAGATACCGGGCCGTCCGATCGCCGAGCCGGTCGGCGGCAAGCGCGTGGCTGAACTCGTGCACCGGGAACCCGACCAGCAGGATGACCGCGACCGCGATCAGGGATGCGACCAGCTGCTGACTCACGCGACCTCCGGGTGGCTTGGGGCGACCGGGACATGGTAGCGGTCGAGGCTGGCCGGAGTGCGCACACCGCCTCCGGCGATCCCCGCCGCCGTCGATGGTCGGCAGGGCGCGCCGGTTCTCCCCGAGCCCGGACCGGGGGCCGTCAGAGACGAGCCAGCAGCTCGGCCTTCTTGGCCTCGAACTCCTCCGGCGTGATCGCGCCCCGGTCGCGCAGGTCGGCCAGCCGGGACAGCGTGGCGGTCACCTGCTGGGGGTCCACGCCCGTGCCGACGGGCGCCTGGGCCGGACCGGTGGGTGGGACTGCGGGCGGCGCAGATGCCGTCGCGGCCGTCGTGCCGGTCGCGAGGCTCGGCGTCGCATGGGTGAACTCGGGGTGCTCCGCGGTCCCCGCTCCTGCTCCCGCTCCCGCGGCACGCGACCGGTCGGGAGCCCCCGCCGGATCCGCGCGAAGCGCCGGGCTGGGTGCGCGCCCGACTTCCAGCTCCAGGGCGTGCTTCTGGTTGAGCATCTCCCGCTTGAAGTCGGCCGCCCGCGCAAGCATGCGGAACCGGTCGATCGCGGACTCCGACGCCGTCAGGATGTCGAGATCTCCGTAACCGAACATCCGGCCCAGCACGTTCTGCTCGAGGATGGCGTCGTTGATCTTCTCGAGCGACGAGTCCGCGGCCCGCTTGTTGAGGATGCCCTCGACCTGCACCACGCGCCGGTTCGTCACGACGTAGTCCTGCGTCCGCCAGCGGAGGACGCGGTAGGCCCCGTCGAGCAGCCCGGCCGCAAGCGCGACCAGGGCGACGACCGAAAGGACGGAGCCGATCGTCCGCCATGGCTCGGTGGCGTCACGGACGAACAGCCCGACGATCAGGGCGAGCAGCCCCACGAGCACCAGGATCCACGCGCGCCTCCCGTCGACGAGCAGGGCGAGCCAGTGCTGACGCGCACGCCGGACGACGACCTCGCCATCCGCGAGCAGCGAGTCCGCATACCGCATGTCCCGACCTCCTCCCTCACGCCCTCGGGTGGGCCCGGGCGTACACCTGCCGGATTCGCTCCCCGGTCAGGTGCGTGTAGAGCTGTGTCGTGTCAATGCTCGCATGTCCGAGCAGCTCCTGGACGACGCGCAGGTCGGCTCCGCCCTCGAGGAGGTGCGTGGCGAAGCTGTGCCGAAGGGTATGCGGCGTCACGTGCTCCGGGAGCCCGGCGGCCTGCGCGGCGCGCTGGACGGCGCGCCACGCGGCCATCCGGCCCAGCCGCGCGCCCCGTGCCGTCACGAAGAGCGCGTCTTCCCCATGCGCGGCAAACCGGTCGCCCGTCATCGCCTCCACCGCGGTCCGGGAGTTGGGCCGGTCGCCTGTCTTCGCCTCCGCCGCGGGACCGGCGCCGCGGGTGCCTGCGACACCGGGCCCCGACCGCCGGCGTCCCCTCGCAGCGCCACGCGCCAGCCAGGCCGGCCGGACCTCCCGCAGCCACGGCGCCAGCGCATCGAGCGCCGGCTCGCCGATCGGGACGAGCCGCTCGCGATCGCCCTTGCCGATGACCCGGACATAGGCACCGGGGACCGAGACGTCGTCCTCGTCGAGGCCGAGCGCTTCCCCGATCCGGAGGCCGCACGCGTAGAGCAGCTCGATCAGCGCACGATCCCGGATGGCCGTCGCCTCCGCCTCCGTCGCGGGCGGGCCGGAAGGCACCGGAACGGCCTCGAGCAGGCGGCGCACCTCGTCCGCGTCGAGCACGTCCGGGAGCCGTCGAGCCTGTCGTGGCAGGTCGAGCCCCCCGGCGACGTCGACGTCGATGCGCTCGTCCCCGTACGCGAAGCGGTAGAAGGCCCGGATCGCCGCGGCCTTCCGGCGATGGCTCGACGGGCGCAGCGCCCTCGGCGGGCGGGCAAGCTCTGCGAGGTATCCGATGGCGGGTTCGGCACTCTTCGACCAGCGCTCGATGCCCCTGGCCGCCGCGAAGCCGCGGAGATCGCCCGCGTACGCACGGATCGTGAGCGGCGACAGGCCGCGCTCGACGCGGAGGTGCAGCAGGTACGCTTCGATGGCGCGCCGAAGATCCTCGGGCGGCTCGCGGCCGGCCAGGCCCCCGACCGCGCCCCGCGACCCGCGCCCTGCGGACGTCTCCCGCCGGCCGGCCGGCCGGATCATCGCGGCTCCGGCTCGCGGTCCGTGACTGCCCGTTCCAGCAGCTCGACCGCGGCCGCGTGCGCCGCGGGTCCCCCGGCCTCGCCTCCGAGCATCTCGGCCAGCTCGGCCACGCGCTCGTCGCCATCCAGGCGGCGCACCTCCGTGACCGTCCGCCCGCCACGCTCGTGCTTCTCGATCTTCAGGTGCGCGTCGGCGTGGCCGGCGATCTGGGCCAGGTGGGTCACGCACAGGACCTGGTGGTCGCGCGCCAGGCGCCGCAGGCTGCGGCCGACCCGGTCCGCCGAGCGGGCCCCGATGCCGGCGTCGATCTCGTCGAAGACCAGCGTCGGCGTGGCGTCGGCCGAGGCCAGCACCTCCTTGACGGCCAGCGAGACGCGCGAGAGCTCCCCGCCCGACGCGATCCTGGCGAGCGGCATGGACGGCTCGCCCGGGTTCGGGGCGATCAGGAACTGCACGGCCTCCGTGCCCGCCGGGCCGAGGGCACCCGGCACGAGCGCGACCTCGAACTGCGCCTGCCGGAAGCCGAGGGCCTCCACCGCCCCGGACACCTCGCGCGACAGCCGGGCGCCCGCGGACCTCCGGGCCTCAGCGAGCCTCCCGGCCTCGGCCCGTGCCGCGGACTCCAGGCGCGCATCGTCCGCCGCTCGCGCCGCCCGTTCGGCCTCGAGCCCCGCCAGCCGTCGAGCCGCCTCCCTGGCACGCTCCCCGTGGGACAGCACCGCGGCTTCGTCGGGCCCGTACTTGCGCTCGAGCGCGTAGATCAGGCCCAGGCGCTCCTCCAGGGCGGCGATCGTGTCCGGGTCCCGGTCCAGCTGGTCGGAGACGCGGCGGAGCTCGGACGCGAGATCGTCGGCCTCCGCCAGCAGCCCCTCCGCCCGCGCCGCGACGTCGGCGAACCGCTGGTCCAGCCGGGCAAGCTCGGCCGCGTCGCGGGCCGCGCGGGCCAGCACATCGTGAGCGCCCGCGCCCTCCCCCGCCAGGCGCTCCCTGGTGGAGCTCACCAGGCGCGCGACGTGCTCGGCCCCTGCCGCGGAGGCCAGCCGTGCCCGGATCTCGTCGGCCTCGCCGGGCCGCAGGCCGGCGGATTCGATCTCGCTCGCCTCGTGCTCGTGCAGCTCGAGCATGCGGGCGGTGGTGCGTGGATCGTCCTCCAGCGCGTCGAGCGCCGCCCGGTTCTCCCGCCAGGCCGCGACCGCCGTCGCGACGCCGTCCCGCATCTCCGCGTGACCTCCGTAGGCGTCGAGGAGATCGCGCTGATGGGAAGCTTCGAGCAGGCGCTGCTGGTCGTGCTGCCCGTGGATCTCGACGAGGGGGCCGGCCACCTCCGCGAGCCGCGCGGCGGTCACCGCGTCGTCGTCCACCCGGGCCGTGCTGCGGCCGCCGGCCGCCACCTCGCGCACGCAGATCAACGGCTCCGGGTTCCGGTCGAAGAGGGCCTGCACGCGGGCACCGGTCGCGCCGGACCGGACCAGGCCGGCGTCGGCACGGGCGCCCAGCACGAGCGAGAGCGCGTCGATCAGGAGCGACTTGCCGGCGCCCGTCTCGCCGGTGATGACCGTGAAGCCGGGGTCGGGCTCGATCCGCACCCGCTCGATGAGCGCGAGGTCGCGAACCTCCAGCTCGAGCAGGGTCACGAGGGCAACAGCTGCGCCTTCTCGCGGAGCAGGTCCCAGAACGCGGGCGCGCCGCGAGGCTCCACGAACCGGACCGGCCGCTCACGTGCCCGCACCTCGACCACGTCGCCGACGTTGAGGAGCACGTCCTCGTGCCCGTCGATGCTGACCAGCACGTCGAACGCCGCCAGCACCTGGACCCGGACCGTGTGCCGCGGGCCGACCACAACGGACCGGACCGCGCTCAGATAGGCGGCCACGCTCGTCACGACCAGGTTGCGGCTGGTGGGATCCAGGATGGGGCCGCCGGCGCTGAACGAGTAGCCGGTGGATCCCGTGGGAGTCGCGACGATCACGCCGTCCGCGACGTACGTCGCCAGGTGCGATCCGTCGATCGTGACCTCGAGCCGGACGACGCGCGCCTCGCGGGCTCGCACGATCGCGGCGTCGTTGAGCGCGACGAACGCACGCGCTCCCTCCTCGCGCCCTGCGGGCAGGACCCGGGCCTCGAGCGCCATGCGGTCCTCCAGGTCGTAGTCGCCGGCCATGACGCGTGCGAGCACGCGCTCCAGCTCGTGCGCCTCGGCCTTCGACAGGAACCCGACCTTCCCCAGGTTCACGCCCAGGATGGGCACGTCCGCCTCGGCGATGGCCACCGAGTGCGCCGCGCGCAGCAGCGTCCCGTCGCCCCCCAGCACCACCAGCACGTCGGTGCCGGGCAACGAGCCGATGAGGTGCTCGGCGTCCCCCGCGGTGACGTCCCACCAGTCCACGTGCGTCTCGTCGCACCAGCGCCGGGCGCGCTCGCGGAGGTCGAGCGCCGCCGGAATCGTGGGGTTGAAGGCGAAACCCAGGCGCATCAGGCGGGGACCGCCAGGTGCAGGAAGAACTCGCGGTTGCCCGCCGGACCCACGAGGGACGACGGGGTCTCTCCCAGCACGTCCAGGCCGATCGACGCCGCGAACGCCCGCACCCCGTCGATCACGTCCCGGTGCACGGCCGGGTCGCGCACCACGCCCCCCGCCGCCAGCCGCGGTCCGGCCTCGAACTGCGGCTTCACGAGCGCGACGATCTCCGCCCCGGGCGCCAGCGCCGACGCGATGGCCCCGAGCAGCCTGGTCAGCGAGATGAACGAGACGTCGACGACGGCCAGCGAGGGGCGCTCGGGCAGCGCGATCGACTCGGGATCGACGGGGTCGAGGCGGCGCGCGTGCGTCCGTTCCATCGAGACGACGCGAGGATCGGCGCGGAGTGAAGGGGCAAGCTGGCCGCGACCCACGTCGAGAGCATAGACACGCCTCGCTCCCCGCTGCAACAGACAGTCCGTGAACCCGCCGGTGGACGCACCCACATCCAGGCAGACACGTCCATCCGGCACGACGCCGAAGGTGTCCAGCGCGCCCGCCAGCTTCTCGCCTCCGCGCGACACGAACGGCGCACGCTCCACGAGGTCGAGCGGCGTCGCGGGGTCCACCAGCTCCCCCGGCTTCCGGTCCGTGCGCGCCCCGTCGCCCGTGCCGACCCGCACCCGCCCGGCCAGCAGCAGCGCCTGCGCGCGCGAGCGGGTCTCGGCGAACCCGCGCGTGACCACCAGCTGGTCGAGGCGGATCCTGTTCAGGCGGAGCGCGCCTCGAGGACCGGCTTCGACGGCTCGATGCCGAGCGCCGCAATCGTCTCGCGCACCTGTGCCTCCAGGCCCGGGACGTCGAGTCTCAGAGATTCGCGGAGGTCCGCAACGGAGCCGTGGTCGACGAAGCGGCCGGCCGGGATGCCGATGACGCGGACGGGCACGCCCCTGAGCCGCCGATCCGCGATCCCGCCACGTGCCAGAGACTCGAGCACGGCGGACCCGAACCCGCCCGCGTCCACGCTCTCCTCGAACGTGACCACGAGCCTCGCACCGCGCGCCCGGGCGTGGATCAGGGTCTCATCGAGCGGACTGGCGAACCGGGCGTTGACGATCCCGATCGACCAGCCTTCGGCCGCGAGGACATCGGCAACGGCGACCGCGCGCATGACGATGGGCCCGAACCCGACGAACAGGATGTCCCGGCCCTCGCGCATCAGCTCCGCCTCGCCGATCGGGATGGGCGTCGCGGGGACCTCCGGCAGGTCGAAGCCCGGGTCGCGCGGGTAGTGGAGCGCGAACGGGTGCTCCTGCGCGAATGCCGTGCGGAGCAGGCGGCGCAGCTCCTGCTCGTCGCGGGGCGAGGCGATGACCAGGTTCGGCAGCTGCCGCTGCGCGGGCAGCGTGAACATGCCCTGGTGGCTCGTGCCGTCCTCTCCCACGAGGCCGGCCCGGTCGACCCCGATCACCACAGGCTGGTCGTTCTGGCAGACGTCGTGGACGGTCTGGTCGAAGGCGCGCTGGAGGAACGTGGAGTAGATCGCGACGTAGGGCCGGAGCCCGCCCAGCGCGAGGCCGGTGGCGAGCGTGACCGCGTGCGGCTCGGCGATGCCGACGTCGAAGAAGCGCTCCGGATAGGCGGCCTGGAACCGGTGCAGGCCCGTCCCGGTGGGCATGCCCGCCGTGACCGCCACGACGCGGGGATCGGCGGCCGCGATCGCGAGAAGCTCCTCGGCCATGGTGGCCGTGTACGTGCGTGGCTTCCGTGCTGCCGCCGCGGCCTGCGCCACGGAGGGCGTCGCGTCGCCGTCGCCGTTGGTCCCGGCTGGAGCGGGCGCGGGCGTCACGCCGGGCACCTGCATGGGAGGCAGCGCGGCGCCGTGGAATCCGACCTGGTCCACCTCGGCCGGCTCGTAGCCGTGACCCTTGTGGGTCCGGACGTGGACGATCACCGGTCCCTCGAGCCGGAGCGCGCGCCGGAAGGTCGATGTCAGGGCCGCGAGATCATGGCCGGGCACCACGCCGATGTACGTGATGCCGAGGTCCTCGAAGAGGTGTCCCGGCTGCTGCGCGAAGTTCACGACCGATTTGCGGACCCGGCGGGAGAGCTCCACCGCCGTGCTCCCGACCATGGGGATCCGCTCCAGGACGGCGTCGTACCCGGCCTTCGTGGTCTGCCACGCCTCCGACAGCTTGATCGCGCTCAGGTAGTTCGAGAGCGCGCCGACCGTGGGCGAGATGCTCATCTCGTTGTCGTTGAGCACGATGAGCAGGTTCATCTGCCGCTGGCCGATGTCGTTGAGCGCCTCCAGCGCGAGGCCGCTCATCAGTGCCGCGTCGCCGACCACCGCCACGATCCGCTCGCGCGTTCCGCGCAGGTCGCGTGCCGCGGCCAGCCCCTGGGCGATGGAAAGGCCGGTCCCCGCGTGACCGCCGTCCATGACGTCGTGCTCGCTCTCGCTGCGGCGCGGGAACCCTCCAACCCCGCCGAGCTGGCGGAGCGTGGAGAACCGCTCGAGCCGGCCGGTCAGCAACTTGTGCGGGTACGCCTGGTGCCCGGTGTCCCACACGATGCGGTCGCGGGGCGACTCCAGGAGCCGGTGCAGGACCACGGTGAGCTCGACCACGCCCAGGGAGCTGCCGAGATGGCCTCCGGTGACCGCGACCGTCTCGACGATCGTCCGGCGGATCTCCTCGCACAGGGACTCGAGCTGCGAGTCGTCCAGGTTTCGGAGGTCGCGGGGCCCCGACAGCGACGCGAGGATCGACACGGCGTCCTCCGGGGAAGGTGGCATCGCGGGATTCTACGCGCTCGGCGCCGCCTCGTCGTCCGGGTCGTCGGGCGTGAGGTCGATCGCGCGAAGCGCGCCGCCTGCGTCCTCGACGAGCCGCTGGACGCGAAGCTCCGCATCGTCGAGCAGCCGGGCGCACCGGGCGTGGAGCGCCACGCCACGCTCGTACAGCGCAATCGACGTCTCCAGCGGGAGGCCGCCCGTCTCGAGGCGGGCGACCACCTCGCCGAGCTGCGCGAGGGCGGCGTCGAACGCGAGCTCGTCGATGGCCTGATCCTCCCGGGCGGCCGGCGTCGTCTCCATCACGCCGAGTCTCGCACGGTGGTCACGGTGGCGTCCAATCCGCCCTGCGCCAGCCGGACGTCGAGCGCGTCGCCTGCCGCGGTGTCGGAGGCGTGGGTGAGCACGTGCCCGCCGGCGGTCCGCACGATCGCGTAACCGCGCTCGAGCGTCGCGTACGGCGACAGGGCGGCCAGCCCCGATCCCGTCGATCGGAGATCGGCGCGGGCCCGAGCGAGGCGCCCGCGGACGAGCAGGGGCATGCGGTCGGCCGCCCTGTCGAGCCGGGCCCGATCGCCGGCCAGCCGGGCGTCCATGGCACGTCCCGCACGATCCAGCAGGTCGCCAGCGTGCTGGCGCTCTCCGGCGAGCACGGCGGACGGGTGCAGTCGGGCCAGGGCCCGGCGCTCGGCGGTCAGGGCGAGGCGCGGCCCCGCGATCGACCGTTCGACCGCCGCGTCCAGCCGGCCACGGACCGCGCGCAAGGCGGCTCCTGCCTCGGCCCGCGACGGAACGACCAGCTCGGCGGCCGCGGAGGGGGTGGGTGCCCGCACGTCGGCGGCGAAGTCCACGAGCGTGACGTCGGTCTCGTGCCCCACGCCGGTCACGATCGGCACCGGCGAGGCGGCCACGGCGCGCACCACGCGCTCGTCGTTGAAGGCCCACAGGTCCTCGAGCGACCCGCCGCCGCGGGCCAGGATGATGACGTCGGGCGGCGCCATCGTGCCGGGATCGCGCCACCGTGCGAGCCGCCCCAGGGCGGCCACGATCGTTGGCGGGGCGCCGTCGCCCTGGACCTGGCACGGGGCCAGGACGACGTGCACCAGCGGCCAGCGGCGCCGCAGCACGTGCCGGATGTCGTGCAGGACGGCACCCGAGGGGCTGGTCGCGAGCCCGATCAGTCGGGGGGACGGCGGGAGCGGACGGCGCCGCGCGGCGTCGAAGAGCCCCTCGGCCGCGAGACGTGCCTTGAGGGCCTCGAAGCGCAGCGCGAGGTCACCGAAGCCGGCGGGCTGGACAGACTCGACGTACAGCTGGTACGTGCCGGCGGCGTCGTACACGTCCAGCCGGCCGCGCGCCACGATGCGCAGCCCGGTTCGGAGTTCGAACGGGCTGCCCTGGCGCTGGGTCCGGAAGAAGACGCACGACAGCTGCGATCGCCCGTCGCGCAGCGTGAAGTAGCAGTGCCCCGCGGCGCTGACCGTCACCTGCCCGATCTCGCCTTCGATCCAGAGATCGCGGAACGCGGGTTCAGAGCGGACGACGTCGCGCATGGCCCGGGTGATGTCGCCCACCGTCCAGATGCGCGCGCCGGTGCGGCCCGGGCGCGTGGGGCTCGACGTCCACGGCCGCATCGGTCGGCGGTCGGAGTCGCCTCCGCCGGCATCGGCCCGCTCGCCGCCTCGCGGTCGCGACACCGCACCGCCCGGCGCCGGCTGCTCCGGCACCGGTCTCGCGGGCTCACCCGTCCACGGCGGAGGCTCGGGATCGGGCGGCCCATCGGTCGGGACGTCGTCCCGGCGCAGCCACCGTTCCCACGGCCGATCGTCGCTCATGACGAACCCGGCCGGAGGGTGTCCATTGACGGGCCCGGCCGGAGGGTGTCCATCGGCAGGTCGGTCAGACCCGCGTCAGGTATTCGCCCGTGCGGGTGTCGATGCGGATCGTGTCGCCCTCGCCGACGAACAGGGGGACCTGCACCGTCAGTCCGGTCCCCGTCGTGGCCGCCTTGCGCGCACCCGTCGCCGTGTCGCCGGCGAAGCCCGGCTCGGTCTCGGTCACGACCATGTCCACGGTGATCGGCAGCTCGACGCCGATGGTCTCGCCCTCGTAGCTCGTCCGGTCGAGCAGCATGCTGTCCTGGAGGTACGGAACCGCGTCTCCGAGCTGCTCGGCCGTCAACGTGAACTGCTCGAACGACTCGGTCTCCATGAAATGGAACTCGTCACCGTCGCGGTACATGAACTGGATCTGGCGGCGATCGAGCTGGGCCCTCGGCCACTTCTCGCCGGCCTGGAACGAGCGCTCCACGGTCTGGCCCCGCTTGACGTTCCTGAGCTTGATTCGCACCTGCGCGGAGCCGCGACCCATCTTGATGTGGTGGTAGTCGAGGATCTGCCAGAGCTCGCCGTCGAGCTCGATGACGATCCCCTTGCGCAGGTCGCCGGTCGAGACCATGGTCGGGATGACTCCTGTCGGTGGGCGGCCGCAGACAGCGGCGCGAGACGACATCCGTGATTGCGGGAATTGTACCCGGGCTTCGTCCCGCTACGGGCCCACCACCGTGGGCGTCCGCGGGAACGCCGTCAGGAGCTCGACCCGGCCGGCCTCGGGGTCGAAGGCCACCAGGTCCTCGATCCTGACACCCGTGCGCCCCGGCAGGTAGACGCCCGGCTCGATCGAGAAGACCGTCGGCCACGGCAACGGCGCGGGAGCGGCACGGAGGCTCAGCGAGGGAACCTCGTGCGTCGCGAGCCCGATGCCGTGCCCGAGCCCGTGTCCGAAGTGGTCCCCGTGACCGCCACGCACGATGACGTCGCGCGCCGCCCGGTCGACCGAGACGCCGGTCGGCGAATCGTGACCGGCGGCGGCGTCCATGAGCAGCTCGAACGCAGCCTCCTGGGCGCGGGCCACGAGCTCGTAGACGGCCACGTCGGCGGGATACGGATCCCCCACGAACAGCGTCCTGGTCATGTCGCTGCGGTACCCGGAGACCTGGGCGCCGAAGTCGAAGAGCAGGACCTCCCCCTCGGCCACGCGACGTTCACCCGGCGACCCGTGCGGGAGGGCGGCACGCGGCCCGGACAGGCAGGTCACGTCGAAGGCCAGTGCCTCAGCGCCGTGCGTCCGCATCTCCCATTCGAGCTGCAGCGCGAGCTCCCGCTCGGGGATCCCCGGCCTGATCGACGGCAGAAGGCGCTCGAGGGCTTCGTCCGCGACGGCACAGGCGGCGCCGACACGCTCGATCTCGGTCGGGTCCTTGACGGCCCGGAGCTCCTCGATCCACCCGCCGCTTGCGACCAGCTCCACGTCGGGCTCGGCCGACTGCAGCCGGCCCCACAGCGCCTGGCTCACGAGGTTCGCCTCGACGGCGATCCGTCGGACCGGGCCGCCCTGCGGACCGCGCAGTCCCCGCACGAGGCCCGCCCAGCGATCGGGCAGGTCGTAGTACGACTCCTCGATCCGGCTGCCGGGACACTCCTCCTCGGCCTGCTCGCGGTAGCGGCTGTCGGCGAGCACCACGAGATCGTCATGGCTGATCAGGAAGCGCCCGGAATCGCCCGCGCTCTTCTCCTCGCCCTCGCCGAGCACGAAGCCGGTCAGGTACCGGGTGTTCTCGCGGCTCACGCCCAGGTAGGCGTCCACCGCCTCCCGCGCCATGCGCTCCCGGATGCGGGCGAGGCGTACGGGCCGCGCGGCCGCGTCGGCCTCCGACCACCGTGCCAGGTCGTCGGGGCTCGGCGCTCCCGCTTTGCGGTGGGCGAGGGGCGGTTGGGTCATGTCGTGCACTCGTCTGCGGGCATGCGGGCCTGGGCCGTGGACGCGATCAGCCGCGACACTCTACCGCCCGCGGGCCGCGGGCGCGTTGCTCACCGGCGGGGCGCCGCGACGGCGCGTTGGCTGCCCGAGCGACCGCGCCACACGCCTCTCCCGCAGCATCCCGGCTCGGGCCAGTCCCCGCCCAGGTCCGCCCCTGGTACCCATCCGTCATGGCACCACCGTCGTGGGAACGGCGTACGGATGGGTCATTGCCGGCCGCTTCCGGCGCGGCGAGGATGGTCCCGCGTTCCGGGAATTCCAGCGACGCATCAGGAGTGGGA
This sequence comes from uncultured Chloroflexia bacterium, assembly GCA_963757865.1. Classification (GTDB taxonomy): domain Bacteria; phylum Chloroflexota; class Limnocylindria; order Limnocylindrales; family CSP1-4; genus JAJYNJ01. Next base: position 171,542 of record CAVWSU010000005.1, on the reverse strand, counting down.
GATGGCATATTGGACTGAACAGGCCCCTGCCGGCCGCGTGGCCGGGCACGCCCATCCCATGGCGAAGGTACACCTCGCGCTCGGACTCATTGCACTCATCCTGATCCTCGCGCTCATCGTCCTGGGTGGAAACCTCGCCGTTTAGCCGCAGCCGATCCACGGCGCCACGAGACCCCGGCATCATGCCGGGGTCTCTTCATGTCATGCGCGCGGCTTCGGACCCGCGGCCGCCTACTGGATGTACCCGTACTTCCGCATGTTCGCGAGCTGCTGCGCATACGTCTTCGCGAACGCGTGCGTGTGGCTGCCGTCGGTCTTCGCCACGAAGTAGAGGTAGCCGGTCTTCGTGTCCGGGCTGAGGGCGGCCTGGATCGAGGCGAGGCTGGGCGTGCAGATCGGCCAGGGGAACATGCCGGTGTTCACGTAGGTCTGGAAGCCCTGCAGATCGGAGGGCAGCTTGACGGCTCCCGGATTCGCCAGCGCGTTCCAGAACACGTAGTTCTTCCAATCCGCCAGCGGGCTCTTGCGGAGCTCGACCGTGTCGTAGCCGTAGATCACCGTCGGATCGGCGTCGAGCATCATCTTCTGGGAGATCCGGTTGGCGTAGACACCGGCGATCAACGGTCGCTCGGACGCGACCCGGGCCTCCTGCTCGACGAGGCTGGCCAGGCTCAGGACCTGGTAGAAGTTGCGCCCCTGTTTCTGCGCCTCCTGGACCGGCCCCATGCCGATCTGCGTCTGCCACAGGCCGAGCAGGTCCTTGACCATCTCCTCGGGCGTCACGTCCTGGTACACGTCGAACGTCCCGGCGCCGAGGAACCCCTCGAGCGAGTGGCCGGCCGGAAGCGTCGACAGGAACGGGTAGGCCGAGACGATCGAAGCCGGTGGGTGCATCACGAGGTCGTAGAACGACTGCACGTCCATCTTGAGCGGCAGGGTCTCGAGGTAGGCCGTGATCTGCTCGAGGCGCAGCCCTTCCCGCAGCTGGACCGTCACGGTGGCCACGGGTGCCTGCTGCAGGCGAGCGAGGATCGCGCTCGGCGTCATGGTCGCGGTGAGGTCGTACGTGCCGGCCTGGATGTCGGCGGACAGCCCGCCCGTGATCACGAGGTAGGTGACGGCGAACTGGTCCCTGACCAGACCGGCCTGCTGCAGCTCCTGCGCGACGTCGGCGGCAGTCGCCCCGAGGGGCACGGTGAAGTGGACGACGGCGGGGTTGGCGCCCGCCGGGGTGTCGAGGTCGCTGCCGAGGCGATCCCTGACGATGTTCGCGACGGGCCCCACGTGGAGCAGCGAGGGATTGCTCTTCGCCAGGTCGAACACCAGTCCATTGACCGCCGGACCGATCGCGACGGTCGAGAGCACCCACAGCAGCACGAGCGCCACGGCGATCACGCCCAGCGAGGCCGCGATGCGCCCGGGCGCCGGGCGGCGCCTGCCTGCGGGCGATCTCGGCGTGTACCGGCCGCTCCGCACGCCGTTGGCCGGCCGCCCCTGTGTCATGCGCTGCCCCCCGTCTGCCGCGGCCCGGTGCGATCGCCCCCTTCCGACGGCTGCGTCCATGCCTCGGACCGGGGCGTCGGTGCGCGCCGGTCCAGCTCCGACCGCAGGATCAGGACCGCGGCCTCGCGATCCACCCGCCCCCGCCGCGCGACGATCGACGCCCTCGTCGGACGGCCCGTGGCGCGATCCCGCCTCAGCCGAGGCTGCGCCGACTCGGCCGTTTCCGTCGTCAGGCGCTCGTCCCGCCACGTGACGGGCAGGCCGGTGCGGGTCGCCATCTCCGACGCCCAGGCTCGCGTCAGCCGCGCCTGCTCACCCTCGCCGCCGTCCATGTCGAGCGGCAGCCCCACCACGAGCTCGTCCACGCGCTGCTCGGCGGCGATGCGCGACAGGCGTTCCGCGTCCTCGGGTGGCGTCCGGCGCCGCAGGATCGCCAGGGACCGGACCGACCCCAGCGCATCGTCGCCGACGGCCATCCCGACCCGCCGGTCCCCCACGTCCAGCCCCAGCAGCCGTGTCACGAACCCGCCCGCTTGGGTGGGGCGACGGTCAGCGTCACGCGCGCGTCCAGCGTCGGGATGGTGGTGACGTACGAGGGCCAGGTCGCGATCGATACCTCGCCGTACTGCTGGAGGATGGTCCGCGCGTCCGAGACGCTGTGTCCCTTGACCTGCGCCAGCAGCGCTGCCGCATCCAGCGGATGCCAGCGCTCCCCCTGGGCCGTGACGGTGAAGGTCACGCGCCCGTCCTGGACGGTCGGATCGCTGACGCTCGTGCGGACGGAATCCGGGAACAGCGACCAGCCGGCGGGCACGTCCGCCTGCAGGTGGGACGCCGCCAGACCGTCGAGCGGCTGCTCGGACACGGCCAGCACCGTGGCCGTGGCCGTGGCCGTGAGCTGGAACGAGGACCTGGCCACGCCGACGAGACCGTCCGATGCCGGCGCCGTGACCACGTCTCCGAGCGTGGCCGTGCCCGGGATCACCGTCGCACCCGACGGTGCCGCCGACGGGCTCGCAGCCGCGCCCGACAGCTGCCCGTTGATGCGCGTCGCCAGTTGCTTCACGGCGGCATCGTAGTCCTGCTTGCTGATCACCTTCGTCACGGTGCGACTCCCGCCCGTGGTCGGTTCCGCGTTGTCCGCCGTGACCTGGAACGCCTGGAGCCGGGTGGATACCACGGTGATCGCATGCGCCACGACGTTGCCCGCCGGGCCCGGCGCGACCGCCGTGACCCCGCTGCTGGCGCGGCCCGGCGTGATCGTCGTCCCGTTGACCGTCGCTCGGGGGGTCACGACGGTGGTCGACGTGAGGAACTGGATGCCCGCGCCGGTGGCCACCGTGGTCCCCGCGGGGATCGTCACGGGGTCGATGGTGTCGTTGCTGATGAAGGTGACCGTGCCCGTTGCCGCGACCTGGTCCACCTTCTGGCCCGTCGCCGGGAAGGTGCCGTCCGCGGTCAGTGGCACCGGGACCTGCTGTGCAGGGATGACCAGGCGCGCGGCGTCAACCGACGTCACCGTCGGATCGGCCGTGACCTGCAGCTGGATCGGTCCCTGCGCGACGCCCACCGGCGTGACGACGATCGTGGCGCTGGGCAGGAGGAGGTACGCGCCCGCCCCGCCCGCCGCCACGATCAGCAGCAGGAGCACGACCAGCGGGAGGGCCCAGCGTCGCCTGCGGCGCGGCTCGTCGTGCACGCGCGGTGCGACGGGAAGGGCGCCCAGGGAACGCGCGCCGGTCCTCGATCCTCCCGGGGTCGCGTCGGCCGCGCCACCCGCCCCTCCCCCGGCGGCTGCGCCCGCGACGATCCCTCCGCCCGGCGCGGCTCCGCCGCCCGGCCCCGCTCGATCCGAAGCGCCCGCTCGCCCTGCCGATACCGAGCCGCCGCCGCGGGCCTCCCCCGCCCCGGACGGTCCGGGGGTTCGCCCTGCCTCCGTCGGCGACACCGGCGACCCGGGCCCCTGCTCGCGCGCGCGATCCGCCGCAGGTCGCGCATGGTCCGCGCCGGAGCGCCCGTGATCTGCACCGGCGCGGCCTCCCGAGGTCCCCGAGAAGGCCACGTCGGCCGCGCGGCGACGCTCGCGGGCCTCCTGAGCCGCCTCGTCCGCCAGCGCCTCCTCGTACGCGGCGACCGTCGCGTACGCCGGCACGCCGGCGGCGATGGCGATGGCCCGGACCGAGGTCTCGGGCGCCACGATCGCGAGGCGCAGGTCGCGCGAGGCCGCCTCGCGAGCGAGCAGCCGGAAGTTGATGCGGCTCGTGGCGACATGCGACCCGGCCGGTAGCACGAGCCCGACGTGCGGCTCGACCGACGCCCGCATCCGCGCGACCGCCGTCGTCACCTCGTCGTCGATGTCGAGATAGTGGATCGCCATCGGGCCCAGTCTGCCTCAGACCTTCATGGCCCGCAGCACCCGGCGAAGTGCCGCGTCGAGCGTCGACTCCTCCGCGGCCATCTCGACCGCCTGGTACGCGAGGCCCATGGGCGTCACGTCCTGCTGGTCCAGCAGCAGCCCCGTCTCGTCGTGGACCCCGCGCACCTCGGCCGGCGCGGCGACGGTCACGTCCGGGGGACGGGCGAAGGGCAGCCGCTTTGCGAAACCCGGATCCCGCAGCGCGGCCTGGACCTGTGGCAGTCCGGCGCCTCCTCCGCACAGGTAGATCCGCCCCGGCAGGAGATCGCCGGCCGACAGCTCCTCGAGGACGAGCTCGACTCCCGCCGACCAGACGGCCACGTCCTCCGCCACCACCGCGCCCAGCCGGTCGTGGTCCGGGACGTCGATGCCGCGCGCGTAGTCGATCTTCATCGCCTCGGCCCGCTGGAACGGCACGCCGAGCTGGTCCGCGAGGCTCTTCGTGAAGGCGCGGCCGCCGAGGGCGAACATCCGGGTTCCCTCGATGCCGCCCGAGCGCACGAGCGCGACGTCCGTCGTGCCGCCGCCGATGTCGATGAAGAGCCCGCCCGCCTGCTGGACCTGCTCGCCGCCAAGACACCGCGCCACGGCGAACGGCTCCGCCACCACCGCGAGAAGCTCCAGGTCGAGCTGCGCGGCCACGCTCTGCAGCGCCCCGAGATGGACGAGCGGCGCGAACGCGTTGAAGATCGAGATGCGCACGTGCCGGCCCTGGAAGCCCACCGGGTTGGTGACCGGGTACCCGTCGATCGCGGCGCCGGTGACGGCTGCGTGCACGAGCCGCACGTCCACGTTCGGCAGCCCGGTCTCCCAGGTGACGGCCCGCTCCGCCTCCCGGAGGGCCTCGTGCTGGACCCCGTCGATCAGGCGCTGGAGCTCGGCCTCGCCGATGGGCTGGTCGGGCCGCTTGCGCTCCTGCGAGAGCGTCGTCGTGAAGCCCTTCACGAGCTCGCCCGCGATGCCGACCACGGCCTGGCTGGGCCGGAAGCCGGCCATCTCCTCGGCTTCCTGCAGCGCGACGGCGCAGTTGTCGACCACGGCGGCGATGTCGGCCACGGTTCCCGACTGCATGTGCGCCAGCCCCTGGCGCTGGCGGCCCACGCCCCGCACGATGGCGTTGCCGGATTCGTCGATCTCGAACGCGAGCGCCTTGGCGAACTCGGTGCCGACGTCGAGCGCGGTGCAGGCGGCAGGCGCCGCCTCGCCTTCGCGTCCCAGCAGCCGGCGCCAGAACGACATCGCGGTCAGGCGCTCCCGTCCAGCGCCGTGGCCACCGCGGCACGCACGCCCTCGAGGGCCCCGGGCAGCCCGTCTCGGCGCCCCCCGCGGCCCTGGGCCATCTCCGCCCGTCCGCCGCCGCGCCCGTCGATGGCCGTCACGCCGGCTCGCACCAGGTCGGCGGCGGAGAGCCCCCGACCGATCAGGTCGTCGCTGACGGTGACGAAGAGCTGCGGCTCGTCGGCGTCCAGCCCGACGGCGATGACGCCCGACCCGAGCGCGGCCCGCAGCTCCCTGGCGAAGCCCTTCAGCTGCTCCATCGATTCGAACGCGCCGTAATGGGCGACCATCCGCACGCCCGGCGCGACTTCCTTCGAGTGAGCGGCAACGTCGGCCGGTGACCGCCTGCCCGTGCCTCCCGCCCGCAGGCGACGCTCGAGATCCTTCGCACGCGCCTGCAGTTCCGCGGCCCGTGCCGGCGCCTGCGCGACGCCCTGCGCCCCGAGGGTCTCGGCCGTGGTCTCGAGGAGCGCGAACCGCTCCGCGACCAGCGCATCGGCAGCCTCGCCCGTCACCGCCTCGATGCGCCGCATGCCTGAACCGATCGAGCGCTCCGCCGTCACGAAGAACCCGCCGATCTGCCCGGTGGCGCGGCAATGCGTGCCGCCGCAGAGTTCACGGCTGTAGTCCTGGACGCTGACCGTCCGGACCACGGCCCCGTACTTCTCGTCGAAGAACGCGTCGGCCCCCGCCGCGATGGCCTCCGCCATCGGCATGTGCGCCACGGTGACCGGCCGGTCGTCCCGGATGACGCCCCGAACCTGCTCCTCGATCGCGGCGATCTCGGCGGCCGTCAGCGCCCGGTCGAGCGGGAAGTCGAACCGCAGGTAGTCCGGAGCGACCAGCGAACCGGCCTGGCGGGCCGACGGCCCGACCACGTTGCGCAGCGCGCGGTGGAGCAGGTGGGTGGCCGTGTGATTCCGCATCGTGGCGGCACGCCGCCGCCCGTCCACGGCCGCGCGGACGGTGTCCCCGACGCGCAGGTTTCCGCCGAGCATGCCGCGGTGCACGATGAGCTGCCCGACGGGCCTGCGGGTGTCCTCGACCCGGAAGATCACGTCCTCGCCGCGGGCGAGCACGCCACGGTCCCCGACCTGGCCGCCTCCCTCCGCGTAGAACGGCGTCCGATCGAGCACGACCTCCGCCTCGCCCTCGCCCGACAGCTCGCCGTACTCGGTTCCGTCGCGGATGATCGCGACCACGCGGGCCTCGGACTCGGTGGTCTCGTAGCCCGTGAACGCCGTGTCGCCCGCGCGCCGCAGGATCGCTTCGAGCAGGCTCGCCTCCTGGGCCAGCCGGCTCAGCTCCCCCTTCGTCCCCGCGCGCGACCGCGCCCGCTGCTCGGCGAGGGCCTCCTCGAATCCCATCCGGTCCACCGCAACGCCGTACTCGGCGGCGAGCTCGACAGTCAGGTCGATCGGGAAGCCGTAGGTGTCGTGCAGACGGAACGCGACGGAGCCGTCCAGGACCGGAGCGTCCGGCGGGAGCGCCTCGGGCCTCCGGCCGATCACGCGCCCCTCCGCGATGTCCACGCCCATCTTCGCCAGGGCCGCCTCGATGTGGACCGTGCCGGCCTCCAGCGTGCGGTCGAACTGGGCCTCCTCGCGCCGCAGCGTCTCGAGGACGGCGTCCCGCCGGTCCACGAGATACGGGTACGCGTCCTGCATGACGTCGATCACGACGTCGGCGGTCTGCGCAAGGAACGGCTCGCGGCGGCCGAGCAGCCGCCCGTGGCGGACCGCCCGGCGCACGATCCGGCGCAGCACGTACCCGCGGCCCTCGTTGGAGGGAAGGACGCCGTCCGCGATCAGGAACGTGGCGGCCCGGGAATGGTCCGCGATGACCTGGTAGCTGAACCGCTCAGCCTCGAACGCATCGGGGTCGTGGCCGAGCAGCTCGCGCATCCGTGCGTGGATCGGCGTGAACAGGTCGGTGTCGTAGTTGGACGGCACCTGCTGCACCACGCTGGCCAGCCGCTCCAGCCCCATGCCCGTGTCGACGCTGCGGAACGGCAGCGGCTCGCGGCGACCGTCCGGCTGCTGGTCGAACTCCATGAAGACGAGGTTCCACACCTCGAGCCAGCGGGGGCACGTCTCGGAGTGGTCCGGGATGCACTCCGGTCCCTCGCTGAACTCGGCGCCGCGATCGAAATGGATCTCGCTGCAGCGCCCGCACGGACCGGTCTCGGCCATGCGCCAGAAGTTCTTGTCGTCGCCCGCGTCCACATCGCCCCAGCGCGCGATCCGTTCGGGCGGCAGGCCGATCTCGTCGCGCCAGACGCCGTACGCCTCATCGTCGTCGGTGTACACGGTGGCCGCCAGGCGCTCGCCCGGGATCCCGTAGTCGCGCGTCAGCAGCTCCCAGGCCCAGTGGATCGCCTCGCGCTTGAAGTAGTCGCCGAAGCTCCAGTTGCCGAGCATCTCGAAGAACGTGTGGTGCCGCGCCGTGCGGCCCACCTCCTCGAAGTCGTTGTGCTTGCCGGCCACGCGCAGGCACCGCTGGACGTCCACGGCACGGGTGTACGTGCGGGGCTCGCGGCCGGTGAACACGTCCTTGAACTGGACCATGCCGGCGTTCGTGAAGAGGAGGGTCTGGTCCCCGGCCGGCACGAGGCTCGCGCCCGGCACGACCTGGTGGCCGCGCGACGCGAAGAACGCGAGGAAACGGCGGCGGATCTCGTCCGACGGCAGCGGGACGATCCGCGGGTCACGGTCCGGCATCTCCCTAACGGTACCGTATCCCCACGTCCACGTGGGGGCTGCGACGGGAAGGGACCGGGATCCCGGCGCCGCCCGCCACGGTGGAAGTCGCGCCCGTGACTGCGGGCGCCACGGCGGCGACGGTCACGCGGACGGCGACTCCGGTGTCAGCACGACGAGGGGAATGGGCCGGGACGTACGGGCCTGGTATCCCGTGTACCGCCCGTGGTTGTTGGCGTCGACGAGCGCCCACAGCCGCTCCCGGCCGCGATCGCCCGGCCCGACGATCCGTGCCCGGCTGCCGCGCCGGTCGCGCCCGACCTGGATCCTCACCGCCGGGTTCGAGGGGATGTTGTGGAGCCACGCGGGGTCGGTGTCCTCGCCGTGGTTCGACGCGACCACCACGAGGCCGTCGCCGTCACGCGCGTACGTGAGCGCGACCGTCCGATCACGTCCGGAGCGCCTTCCGGTCGTCGTCAGGAGCAGGGTCGGGACCAGGATCGCCCGGTGCCCGATCCGGCCTCCGGTTCCCTCGTACAGGGCCTGGTGCACCCTGAGGCCCACTCGCTCCAACGTGTCGCCGATGCCCATGCTCGCCCCCATCCGCGGATGCCCGGTGCGGCCGTCCCGTCCCCGTCGGTGTCGAATGGCCTCGTTCCCCTCGGCGGTCACGCATGCCGCGTCGGCCCGAGCGTGCTCACGATCGCGACGACCACGATGCCGGCCCATGCGACCGCCGACGAACTGAGAAGGCCGAAGTCGCCGATGCGGACGGGATCCCCCAGGCGCGCGCCCAGCGCCTGCCCGGCATAGGCGCCCAGGATCGCGGCAATCACCATGAACGGCAGCCGTCCGCGTGCCTCGCCCCCGAACAGCACGAACAGGGCGACGTTCAGCACGCCCACGAGGACGGCGAGGACCATGGCGGGCTCGATGGCAGGCACACCGAGAGGATAGCGGGCACGACGGGAGGAACGCGGGGAAGCCCCAGGGTCCCCGCTCGACCGGCGAGGATCGGCCGGGCGCCGTCAGTGGGGGGACGACACGCCGTCGATCGGCGGCGATGCACCCGTCAGTCGGGGGCGATGCGCCCTCCGCCCAGCACCTCGTCCCCGGCGTACAGGACCGCGGCCTGACCCGGCGCGGGTGCCCACACTGGCTCGTCAGTCTCGACCGTCCAGCCTCGTCCCCTGACCGGCGGGTGCACCGTGGCTCCCACCAGCGCGCCGCGATGGCGGATCCTGACGGAGCAGCGCAGGGCGGCGCGCGGCGCGTGGCCGGACACGAAGGTCATCGCCTCCAGCACGAACGATCGCCGCTGCAGGTCCTCGCGCCGGCCCAGCCGCACCAGGTTGCGTTCCACGTCGATCGAGGTCACGTAGCGTCGCTCACCCACGGCCACGCCCAGGCCCGTGCGCTGTCCGACGGTGTAGGCGGCCGCTCCGCGGTGCTGACCCACCGTCGAGCCGTCCACGTCGACGACAGGACCGGGCGTCTCCTGCCAGCCGGCGCGTTCACGGAGCGTCTCGCGGTAATCGCCCCCTGCCACGAAACAGATCTCCTGGCTCTCGGGGGCCTCCGCGGTGGCAAGTCCGAGCCCGCGCGCGATCGCCCGCACGTCGGGCTTGGCCAGTTCTCCGAGCGGAAACCGTGTCCGCGCGAGCTGGTCCTGGCGGAGGCCGTAGAGGAAGTAGCTCTGGTCCTTCGCCGGGTCGGCGGCGGTCAGCAGGCGCCACCGCCGTCCGCCGGTGCCGTCCGCGTGATCGGCGCCATCAGCGTCATGCGCGCCATCCGCCTGATCGGCGCCGTCCGCGTGATTCTCCTCGTGCGCGTGATCTGCGTCATGCGCGTGGTCCGCCCCGTCCCTGCCGTCCGCGCCGTCCGTGCCCGTGACCGCGTCGATCCGCGCGTAGTGCCCCGTCGCCACGGCCCCGGCGCCGTACAGCAGGCGGGCGCGTCCGAGCAGCGCCCCGAACTTGACGTACGTGTTGCAGTCCACGCACGGGCTGGGCGTGCGACCGCCCATGTACGACGCCACGAACGGGTCGAGCACCCCGGCGGCGAACTCCCGCTCCAGGTCGAGGATGAAGAACGGGATTCCGAGCTGCCCCGCGACACGCCGCGCGTCGTCCGCCGCGTCGAGCGAGCAGCAGCTCTTGCGGAACTCCGAGCGCTGATCGGCGCCGTCGTGAAGGCGCATCCAGACGCCGACGACCTCGTGCCCCTGCTCGTGCAGCAGCGCGGCCGCGACCGACGAATCCACGCCTCCGGACATGGCGACGACGATTCGCTCGCGGCGGCCTACCTCGCCCACGATGTCGGCTCCCGGCCACACGGGATCGGCTCCTCATCCACCATGTCAGCTCGCGGTGGCCTGTCCGAGCGGGTCTGCGGCCAGCGTGGCGCTTCCCTCGCGGACGCGCGCGATGGTCGAGGGCAGGATTCCGCAGGCCGTGTCGATCTCGTCGTCGGTCGTGGTCCGGCCGAGCGTGAGCCGCAGTGCGCCGCGTGCCTCCTCCGGCGGGTACGCCATCGCCGTGAGGACGTGCGACGGCTCGGTCGAGCCCGACGCACAGGCCGAGCCGCTCGAGCACGCGATGCCGTCGAGGTCCAGCGCGAGCACCAGCGACTGGCCGTCCGCGTCGCGCACGACGACCGACAGGTGACCGGGCGTCCGGTCGCGGGGATGGCCGGTGAGCTCGACGCCCGGCACGTCGAGCAGGACGTCCCGGAGCCGGTCGCGCCGGGCACGGACATGGTCGACCACGCCCGGGCGTTCCTCGCGCGCGAGACGCAGGGCCGTCGCCAGGCCCACCGCGGCCGCCACGTCCTCGGTTCCGGCACGTCGGTGCCGCTCCTGCGAGCCGCCCTGCTGCTGCGCGAGCATCGTCGTCCCCCGGCGCACGTAGAGCGCGCCGATTCCTCGCGGACCTTCGAGCTTGTGGCCCGCGATCGACAGGAGGTCGACGTCGAGCGCGGCCACGTCGAGGTCCATCCACGGGGCGGCCTGCACGGCGTCCACGTGCACGATCACGTGTCGCTGCGCACGGACCCGGCGCACCAGCTCCACGAGCGGCTGAATGGTGCCGACCTCGTTGTTCGCGTACTGCAGGCTGACGAGCACGGTGCGGTCGGTGATCGCCGACGCCAGCTCGTCGGGGTCCAGCCGGCCATACCGGTCGACCGGCAGCACGGTGACCTCGAACCCGAACTTCTCGAGGTACCGCATCGAGTTCAGCACGGCCTCGTGCTCGACGGCGGACGTGACCAGGTGGTGGCCTCGCGTCTTCGAGGCCCATGCGGCGCCCTTGATCGCGGTGTTGATGGCCTCGGTGCCGCCGCTCGTGAAGACGACCTCCCGCGGGTCCGCGCCGATGTCATGCGCGACTGACTCGCGTGCCTCGTCGAGCGCCACGCGAGCCCGCCGTCCGAACCCGTGCGTCGACGAGGGGTTGGCCCACGAGTCGGTCAGCACGGGCAGCATCGCCTGGACGACCTCCGGGCGGGGAGGCGTGGTCGCGGCGTGGTCCAGGTAGATCGGCATGGGCGGGATTGTAGTCGCGGCAGGGTTCGCGGCCGGATGGGGGGTTCGGCCCGACGGGGCCTGGCGGTCCGGTACGAGCCTGCCGGGCCGGCGAGCCCTACCGGTCCGCCGCCTCGCGCGCCCCCACCATGCGCCGCTCGTGCTCGCGTCCTGCTGCCCGGCGGCGATCGTGCAGCGACAGGGAGCGCTTGCGCAGGCGGATCGACTTCGGGGTCACTTCGACCAGTTCGTCCGCCGAGATGAACTCGATCGCGGATTCCAGCGTGAGCTCCCGCGGCGGCGTGAGGCGGAGCGTCTGCTCCTGCGTGGACGACCGCATGTTGGTCAGGTGCTTCTCCTTGGTCGCGTTGACGTCCATGTCCCCCGGGCGCGCGTTCTCGCCGACGATCATCCCCTCGTAGACGTCCACGCCCGGGCCGACGAACAGCTCGCTGCGATCCTGCAGGTTGTGCAGCGCGAACGTACTGGTGACACCGGTGCGGTCCGCCACGAGCACGCCCGACGTGCGGTGGGTGACGTCCCCGGCCCAGGGCCCGTATCCCTCGCCGATCTGGTGCATCAGTGCCGTGCCGCGCGTGAGCGTCAGGAGCTGCCCGCGGAAGCCGATCAGGCCCCGAACGGGGAGCACGTACTCCATGCGCACGCGACCGTCCGCGTCGGTCGTCATCTGCTCGAGGCGCGCGCGCCTCGATGCGAGAGCCTCCGACACCTCGCCGATGAAGTCCGGCGGGATATCGACGGTGATCCGCTCGTACGGCTCGTGGACCGCCCCGTCGACCTCGTGAAGGATGACTTCCGGGCGCGACACCTGGAGCTCGTAGCCCTCGCGGCGCATGGTCTCGATCAGCACGGCCAGCTGCAGCTCACCGCGGCCCCGGACCTCGAATGCCTCGCCCGAATCGGACGGCACGAACTCGATGGCGACGTTGCCGAGCACCTCGCGCTCGAGACGGGTGCGGAGGTGTCGGCTCGTGAGGTAGCGGCCGTCGCGACCCGCGAGCGGCGACGTGTTCACGCCGAACGACATGCTGATGGTGGGGGCGTCCACCTGGAGCCGGGGCAGCGGGCGCGGATCGAGCGGGTCGGTGATCGTGTCACCGACGGTCACGTCCGGGATGCCGGCGACGGCGACGATCTCACCCGGGCCCGCCTCGCGCACGTCGATCCTCTGGATCCCCTCGGCGGTGGTGAGGCTGGTCACCGTGCCCGTGAGCGTCACGACCCGCCCGGGGTCGACCGTCCCCTCGGTGGTGTCGTCCTCCTCGCGGACGATCGCGATGCGCTGGCCCATGCGGATGGTGCCGTTCCAGATCCGCCCGACGGCCATGCGGCCCACGTACTCGTTCGCCGTCAGGTTGGTCACGAGCAGCTGCAGCGGGAAGCCTTCGTCGTAGGTCGTCGGGGGCGTCACGCGGACCAGCAGGTCGAGCAGCGGGCTCAGGTCCGTGCCCGGGACGGCCGGGTCGAGCGTCGCCGTGGCGGCCTTCGCGTTCGTGTAGACGATCGGAAACTCGATCTGGTGCTCGTCCGCTCCGAGGTCGAGGAACAGCTCGTACACGTCGTCGAGGACCTCGGCCAGCCGCGCATCACCACGGTCGATCTTGTTGAGGCAGACGATGACGGGAAGGCGGCGTGCCATCGCCTTCTGGAGCACGTAGCGGGTCTGGGGGAGCGGACCTTCCGACGCATCGACCAGCAGCAGCACGGAGTCGACCATCAGCAGGCTGCGCTCGACCTCGCCCCCGAAATCGGCGTGTCCCGGCGTGTCGACGATGTTCAGGTGGACACCGCCGTACTCGACCGCCGTGTGCTTCGCCATGATCGTGATGCCCTTCTCGCGCTCGAGGTCGAGGGAGTCGAGGACGCGGTCGACGACTTCCTGGTTGGCGCGGAACGACCCGGTCTGGCGCAGCAGGCCGTCGACGAGGGTGGTCTTGCCGTGGTCGACGTGCGCGACGATGGCGACGTTTCGCACGTCCTCGCGGACGCGCGCGGTCGATGTGGCAGGCAAGGTCGGGCGGGGCATCTCGGTCATGGGCCTTCCCATTGTCGCACAGGGCGGCTCCCAGGCGGCCGGGGCGGCCGGCGCGGCGTGCCGAGTGTCAGGTACGGAGCGGCCGGGGCGGCCGGCGCGGCGCTTCGTCGGAGAAGGTCATTGCCTGGCACGGGGGTCCCGTGTCCCGGGTCGGCCGCGTCAGAGTCCGCCTTTCCGTGCGACGTGGCGCCCTCGATCGCGTACCACCAGGTCCCCGAAGGGCGCCCCCTCCCCCGGCGACGTGGCACACTCCCCGGTCATGAACAGCACGGCTGACGGCGAGACCATCGTCAGAGCTGGCCGGCCCGGCGACGAGACGGCGATCGCGGCGATCTACAACGAGGGGATCGCGGATCGGATCGCGACCTTCGAGACCCAGCCACGGACGCCCGCGCAGGTCGCCGGATGGGTCGGCGAGCGCTCGCGCCGCTACCCGGTCGTCGTCGCGGAGCGCCATGGGCGGGTCGTCGCCTGGGCCGCCGCGTCCGAGTACCGGGCGCGTGCCTGCTACGAGGGCGTGGCCGAGTTCTCCGTCTACGCGGCCCGCGACGCGCGTGGCACGGGCGCCGGCCGGGCTGCGCTGGCCGGCCTTATCGCTGCGTGTGAGGCGGCCGGGTTCTGGAAGCTCGTCTCGCGGATCTTCCCGGAGAACACCCCGAGCCGCGCCCTTTGTCGCAGGCTCGGCTTCCGGGAGGTCGGCACGTACCGACGCCACGGGCGACTGGACGGCCGCTGGCGCGATACGGTCATCGTGGAGCGCCTCCTCGGAGGGGCGCTGCGGGATGCGGAGGCGGCCGAGGACGTGCCCTGATCCGGCGCCTGCTGCGGCGCAGGTCCGTGCGGCGGCTGCGGGACCGAGCCGGCCCAGCCATCGGTCGCCCGTGCGCCCCCCGCGCGCTTTCCTGCAATTCGCGCTCCTGCGGAAACGTATGTCGGATGGGGCGCGCGTGGTGGCCTCCGCCACGATGCCGGACGCGTGTGCGGGCCCTGTCTGCGTGCTCGGACGCGGCACAGGGACCCGGTCCATGGCGCTCTACCGTCCGACAGGCTCCCCGAAGCGGGCGGTCAAGTCGACATACGTTTCCCTGCCGACATGATCTGCAGGAAAGTCGGCGCGGGCATGACACCGCGGCTTCGGCATGAAGCCCGTTCCCGGGCATTGCCGGAGTCACGCCACGGCGTACGGATCGACCTCGGACACGGGAGAGCCGCGAGACAGTGGGCGGGTTCCCGTTCGGGTGCCTGCCACCAGCAAGCCGACCACGATCAGCCCGACACCCGCGAGCTGGACCGGCGACGGCGCCTCCGCCAGCAGGATGCCCGCGGCAATGACCGTCGCCACCGGCTGCGCGAGCAGGATGACCGAGGTGAGCGCGGCCGGCAGCCGCGGCAGGGACGCCGAGATCAGGAGGTAACCGGCTACCTGCGAGGTGAGCGCAACCAGCAGCAGCCACCCGTGGGCGGGCCAGGTTGGGACCGGATCCAGCTCGCCGATGATCGTACCGACGACGGCTGCGACGACCGCCGTCGACATGCTCGCGTCGAACAGCATGGTCCCCGGGCGAAGGCCGCCGGGATTGCCCTGGCGGGTCAGCAGCAGGTAGCCCGAATACGCCACGGCCGAGGCAAGGCCGAGGGTCACGCCGAGCTGCGGATCGGCGCCGTACGCACCCGATCCGATCACACCCGAGATCAGCAGGGCGCCCAGAAGCATCACGGGGATGGCCACGCCGACGGCCCGGGATGGCCGCTCACGCAGCGCGATCCAGGCGACCGCGGCGACAACCACGACCTGGAGGTTCGCGACGACGGTGGCGAGTCCGGCCCCGACGTCGTTGACCGCGTGGTGCCAGAAGAGCAGGTCGGCGGCAAAGAAGACGCCGGACGCGAGCGCGACGACGTGTCGCCGCCGCCCGAACGGGCCGTACCGGCGCTGCTCGCCGAGCGCCACCAGGCCCAGCACGGGCAGCGCGTAGAGGCACCGGAAGACCGTGGCCGTTGCCGGCGAGACTCCGGACAGCCTGAAGAAGATGCCCGAGAAGGCGATGCAGAGCGCACCGACGACGGCGGCGGTCCGCGGGTGGCGACCGACGGCCGCTACCCAGTCCATGGACGGCTACGCGTCGCGAGCGCTGGGGACGGCCTCGTCGGACACCTGGCCGGTGGCTGTCGACCCGGAGTCCGGCACCTGGCTGGCGGCACTCGACCCGGAATCCGGCGCCTGGTCGTTCCCCGACGTCGCGTCTGGCAGGCCGACGTACGCCAGGCCCAGCTCGGCGTACTGGTCCGGATCGGGCGGCGACGGCGCATCGAGCATGAGGTCGGTGCCGGAGGAGGTCTTGGGGAACGCCATCACCTCGCGGATGTTCGTCTGGTCCGAGATCAGCGCCGCCCATCGGTCGATGCCGAGGGCGATACCCCCGTGCGGCGGGGCGCCGAAATCGAACGCCTCGAGGATCCCCCCGAAGAGATCGTGCATACGCTCGTGCGAGTAGCCCTGCAGCGCAAAACTGCGCTCCAGCAGCTCGCGGCGATGGATCCGCACCGAGCCGCCGCCGAGCTCCCACCCGTTGAGTGCGATGTCGTACTGCATCGCGCGTGCCCGCCCGGCGGGGTCCTCCGGCGCGGGCCGATACGGGTCCCCGGACGCCGTGACCAGCAGTGGCTCGTCCTCGGGGACCACGCCCGAGAAGGGGTTGTGCGTGGCGTCCCATCGGTGGTTGTCGACATCCCACTGGTACATCGGGAAGCGGTACACCCAGCAGTACGCGAGCACCTTCGGATCTGCGAGCCCCAGGCGCTCGCCAAGGTCGCGCCGCAGGCGGCCGAGCACGTCGGCGGTCACCTCGGGGCGGTCCGCCACCACGAGCAGCAGGTCGCCTGGGGCGGCGCCGGCGGCACCGGCCAGCATCCGCAACCGTTCCTCGCCGAGGAACTTGCCCACGGGCGAGTGGATCGAACCATCCGCGTCCACCGCGACGTGGACCAGCCCCTTCGCCCCGTACCGGCGGGCGAACGCCGTGAGCTCGTCGATCTCACGCCGACTCGCACCGGCCATTCCCGGCGCCACGATCCCCTTGACCCGGCCGCCCGAGGCCAGGACGTCGTCGAACACGCGGAAGCCCGTCGAGGGCGCGTCTCCCGTGGAGCCGCTCCCGAGCGCAGGCGCCAGGTCGATCAGCTCCATCGCGAACCGGACGTCCGGCTTGTCGGAGCCGAAGCGCTCCATCGCCTCCTCGAAGGTGAAGCGCTGGAAGGGCACGTCCTGGATGGGCCGCTCCGGCGCGACGGTGCGCGAGACCTCGATCGCCATGGCCTCCACGAAGTCCATGACGGTCTGCTCGCGGACGAAGCTCATCTCCAGGTCGAGCTGCGTGAACTCCGGCTGGCGGTCGCCGCGGAGATCCTCGTCGCGGAAGCAGCGCGCGATCTGGAAGTAGCGGTCGACGCCGGCGACCATCAGCAGCTGCTTGAGCTGCTGGGGACTCTGCGGCAGCGCGTAGACGGTCCCCGGCTGGAGGCGGCTCGGGACGATGAAGTCGCGCGCGCCCTCCGGCGTGGACTTGATCAGGATGGGCGTCTCGATCTCGACGAAGCCCGCCCGATGGTGCGCGTCCCGGATGGCTCGCACCAGCGCGGACCGGAGCAGGAGGCGGTCGCGCATCGGCTCGCGGCGGATGTCGAGGTAGCGGTAGCGCAGCCGCACCGCCTCGTCGATGGGAGCATCCGGCTCGTTGATGTAGAAGGGCGGCGTCTTCGCCTCGGACAGGATCTGGAGCTCACCGGCGCGCAGTTCCACGTCGCCCGTGGCGAGCTTCGCGTTCTCGGTCCCCGGGAGGCGCCCCGCCACCACACCCGTCACCGACAGGACGAATTCGGCCCTGACTCGCGCGGCGACGGCGTGTGCCTCTGGCGACTCGTTTGCGTCCACGACGACCTGCGTGATCCCATGGCGGTCGCGGAGGTCGAGGAAGATCAGGTGCCCGTGGTCCCGCCGGCGATGCACCCACCCGGCCAGGCGGGCCTCTCGGCCGGCATCGTCGGCGCGAAGATCGCCGCAGGTATCGGAGCGGTAGGGCGTCGCGAGGTCGTCGAGGGCGTGCGAGAGCACGGTGGCGTCGGTCATGGTGCCGGTATCGTAGTCGAACGGCACACCGCGGCGGGCCGCAGCGCGGCCACCCGTCGCAAAGGGCACGCGCCGCCGGGCACCAGCCCGGCCACCCGGCGGGCCATCCCGACGACCCCGTGCGCACCGGCTCCGGTCGTCCGGGCGCACATCAGCCCGACTGCTTCGACCCGTCTGCGTCGGCCCGGCGGCCTACCCGTGCCGGTGCGACGCCTCGTCCCGCTCGATCTCCCGCGCCAGGTCGGACAGCGGAACCGGGTGCTGTGACCCCGCCCGCAGATCCCGCAGCTGCACCATCCCGTCCAGGAGCTCGTCGCCCAGGATCACCGCGAAGTGCGCGCCCTCGCGCGACGCCTGCTCGAGCTGCCGCCCGAGCTTCCGGTTCCCGAGGTCCGCCCTGGCCGAGAGCCCGGCACGTCTGAGCTCGGTGGCGATCTTCAGGCGGCCGACGCTGTCGCCCGGATCGGCGCCGGCGACGAAGGCCGCGGGACCCGCGACCGCGGGCCTGGCGATCCCCGCCTCCTCCAGGGCGAGGACGACGCGGTCCAGCCCGAGCGCAAACCCGATGCCGGGAGTCGGCTTGCCGCCCAGCAGCTCGACCAGCCCGTCATACCGGCCGCCACCCCCGAGGGCCTGCTGCTGGCCCTCCGCACCCTCGCGGTAGTACTCGAACGCCGTGCGGGTGTAGTAATCGAGACCCCGCACGAGCGAGGGCTCCACGCGCACGGGCACCCCGAGCGCGTCGAGGTGGGCCCGGACGGCATCGAAATGGGCACGGCACGCGTCGCACAGGCGGTCGACGATTCGGGGCGCGGCCGCGATGAGCGCCGCCATGTCGGGATCCTTGGAATCGAGGAGCCGGAGCGGGTTCGTCTCCAGGCGCGACAGCTCCAGGTCGGGCAGGCTCGATCGGTGAGACGCGAAGTACGACCGCAGCTCGGCGATGTAGGCAGGCCGGCAGGCCGGATCCCCGATGGAGTTCAGCAGCACCCGGACGCTCGTCAGCCCGGCCTCGGCGTAGAAGCGGTACCCGAGCTCGACGATCTCGGCGTCGATGCCTGGCCCCGCGTCGCCGATCGCCTCGACGTCCCACTGCCAGAACTGCCGGTAGCGACCCGCCTGCGGCCGGTCGTACCGGAACATCGGACCGACGAACTGCACGCGGACGGGCTGCGGCCATGTCCGCATCCCGTGCTGGACGTACGCCCGCACGATCCCGGCCGTTGCCTCGGGGCGCAGGGACCATGACTCGGCTTCGTCCGTCCGAGGCTGGATCCGGAACAGCTCTTTCTCGACGATGTCCGTGACCGCGCCGACTCCACGCTCGAAGACCGCGGTCTGCTCGAACATCGGCGTCTCGATCCCGGCGTAGCCGTAGCGATGCGCCAGGCTCGACGTGAGCGCGACGAGGCGCTCCCACGCCGGCCGGTCGGGCGGCAAGAGGTCGCGTGTCCCACGGGGCGCGCGGAAGCTGGGCATGGCCGAAGTCTATCGGGTGCGCGGCCCGCCATGGTCCGCGCCCGGCCGCGGCGTTGCCGATCCGTAACCGCGGCCTGCCATGCTCCGCGCCTGACCGCGGCCTACCATGGGCCCACCGTGGCCACCGTTCCCGACCCCGTCATCGTGCGCCTCTATGTGCGCCCACGGCTCCGCGCGGCCGGTTCCCGGCTGCTGGTCCCCGGCTGGCTGGCGATCACGATCGGCACGACCATCGTCAGCTGGCGCCGACTCGAGCCCGACGAGCTGACGCACGAGCTGACCCACGTGCGCCAGTGGCGGCGGTACGGCAGCGCGGGATACGTGGTCCGCTACCTGGCCTCGTCACTGTGGGCGTGGTCCCACGGGATGGACTGGTACCGCGACAACACCTTCGAACGTGCGGCGCGCCGGGCGGCGCTGGACCGGACCGGGACGACGCGTGGCGGTGCGGGGCGGCCCACCGCTCGCCGGTCGCAAGCGACCCGCAACAGGTTCGTGCCCCACTGCTCCACGCGGTCGACCCCACCCGCACGGACACTGTGCCGATGAGCGACGACGACGCCGACATCCAGGCGACCTCGGACCGCCTCCTCGCCGAGGTGCGCAGGCTCCGTGCGGCCGAGGAGCGCAAGCGGCAGGAGCCCGTCTCGAGCCCCGAGTTCCACCGGCTCGCCGCGGAGGTCGAGGAGCAGGCCCGCGCGGTCTGGCAGACGGCGGACGAACAGCGGCGCGTCGCCCGCGAAGCAGGGCACCACGAAGAATTGATCGACGACATCTCGGCGCGCAGGCGCCGCGAGGCCCACACGAAGGAGGACAAGCGGGCGTCCGGCGACGAAGCGGAGGCCTCCTGAGCGTGGACCGAGCGCGTTGAGCGTCAGCCCAGGGCGCGCTGCACCGAGAAGACGTCCTTGACCTGCTCCAGCCGCGACAGGACGCGGGCGAGCTGCGCCACCGAAGACACCTGGAGGGTCGCGCTCACGGTCGCCGTCCGGTCGGCATGTGTCTCCACGTGGGCCGCGACGATGTTCACCTTCTGCTCGGCGACGACGTTCGTGATGTCCGACAGCAGTCCCGTCCGGTCGTACGCGTCCAGCCGGATCGCGATCGGATAGGTGCGCTCGGCGGCGCCCTCCCACTCGACCTCGATGAGCCGCTCGACGTCCTTCTCGTGGAGGATCGTCACGCAGTCGCGGAGGTGGACGGTCACGCCCTTGCCCCTCGTGATGAACCCGATGATCTGATCGCCCGGAATGGGGTGGCAGCAGGCGGCGAACCGCACGAGAAGGTCGCCCACGCCCTTGACCCGGACACCGCCGACCTGCGTATGCGGTGTCGGCGGCGCGACCTGCGGCAGCACGGCCTCGTTCGAGTCGTCCACGACTCCCATGCGGATCACGGCCTGCTGGGCGCTCACCGCGCCGTAGCCGACCGCGGCCAGGAAGTCGTCCACGGTCGGGAACTTGTACAGCTCCGCCATCTCCGACACGCGGTCGACGCCGACGCGCTCGAGCGAGGTGCGTCCCAGTCGACGCAGTTCGCGGTCGAGGGACTCACGGCCGTGGGTGATGTTCTCCTCGCGTTGCTGGCGCTTGAACCACTGCCGGATCTTCTCCCGGGCGTGCGTGGTCCGGACGATCGTCAGCCAGTCGCGCGACGGCCCGTGCGCCGCCTTGGTGGTGACGATCTCGACGATGTCGCCGTTGCGCAGCTTGTAGTCGAGCGGGACCAGGCGGTTGTTCACCTTGGCGCCGATGCAGCGGTGCCCGACGTCCGTGTGGATGCGGTACGCGAAGTCGAGCGGTGTCGAGCCCGCCGGCAGGTCCTTGACCTCGCCCTTCGGCGTGAACACGAAGACCTGGTCCTGGAAGACGTCGAGCTTGAGGCCCTCGACGAACTCCGTGGCGTCGGCGACCTCGCGCTGCCACTCCATGAGCTGCCGGATCCAGGCGAGCTTCGCGTCGTAGTCCCGGTCGGACTTCGATCCCTCCTTGTACCGCCAGTGCGCGGCGATCCCGACCTCCGCGATACGGTGCATCTGGTGGGTGCGGATCTGCACCTCGAGCGGGTGGCCCTCGAGCGCGATGACGGCCGTATGCAGGCTCTGGTACCCGTTGGTCTTGGGCATCGCGATGTAGTCGTCGAACTGGCCGGGAATCGGACGCCACAGCGAGTGCGCGACGCCGAGCGCCGCGTAGCAGTCCTTGACCTCGTCCACGAGCACGCGGATCGCGTACACGTCGTAGACCTCGTCGAAGTTGGCGGCCTTGCGCTCCATCTTTCGGTGGATGCTGTACAGGTGCTTCGGGCGTCCCGACAGGTCCGCCTCGATGCCGCTCGCCTCCAGCGCCTCGCGAAGCTCGGCTATGGCGCGCTCCACGTACGTCTCGCGTGCGGAGCGCCTCGTCTCCAGCTGCGTCGCGATCGACCGGAAGGCCACGGGCTCGAGCACCTTGAACGACAGGTCCTCGAGCTCCCACTTCATCTGCCAGATTCCCAGGCGCTCGGCCAGGGGGGCGTAGATCTCGAGCGTCTGGCGCGCGATCCGCTGCTGCTTCTCCGGCGGGAGCCCGCTGATCGTGCGCATGTTGTGCAGCCGGTCGGCGAGCTTGATCAGCACGACCCGCACGTCCTCGGCCATCGCCAGGAACATCTTCCGGATGTTCTCGGCCTGTCGCTCCTCGTGGCTGTGTGCGCTGAACTTCGACAGCTTGGTCACGCCATCGACGAGCCGGGCGACCTCGGGGCCGAAGCGCTCGTCGACGTCCTCGAGCGAGTACTCCGTGTCCTCCGGGATGTCGTGGAGGAGCGCGGCCTGGATCGCAACCGGGTCGAGCCCGAGCTCGGCGAGCGTCTGGGCGGCGGCCAGCGGGTGCGTGACGTACGGTTCCCCGCTGGCGCGTCGCTGCGCCGAATGCGCCTCGACCGCGAACCGGTAGGCGCGCTCCACCCCGGACAGATCGGCCAGAGGGTGGTGGTTGCCGACTTCGTCGATCAGCCGTTGCTCGAGCGCATCGATCTCGTCCGGCGTCCGCGCAGCGGCCTCAGCGCCCGAGGCGGGGACACCCGGCCTCTGCGCAGGCGAGTCAGCGCCCGAGGCGGGGACGCCCGGGCCGGCGCGGTGGCTGGTATGCGTGGGAACGCTCGCCGGCTGTGTCGACATGGCCATCCATCATACCCGCCCGATCTCGCGGCTCTCCGGCGGCGTTCCCGTGCCGGCATGACGTCCGCGCAACGCGCCGGCCGGCGCCTCGCGGTGGCCGGCGCCGGCAAGGCCCTCAGCGAAGGCGACGGGCGATGCTCCACGCGGTCCCGAGCGCCCACCGCGGCGCCACCTCGTGCGCCCGCACGAACACGACGCCCCGGGCTCCGAACCCCCGCTTGAACTCGTAGAGGTTCCAGAGCGGGTGCGTGCGGTCGATCGGAAGCCCCGGAGCCCCCGCCGTGTCCACGCCACCGAGGTCGTACGTCTCGAACCCACCGGCGGCACCCCACCGCATGATCTCCCACTGCAGCAGGTGGTTCGAGCGCGTGCCCCGCAGATCGGCGTCGTCGGGGGAGCCTGCCACGTGGGACACGAGCCGGCGGCCGCAGTGGAGCAGCACGACCCCGTTCTGCCGCCGCCCGCCGGCACGTGCGAACCACAGGCTCGCCAGTCCCGCCTCGCCGAGCGCGCGCCACTGTGCGAGCTGGTACGTCCGATCGCGCACGATGAACCCTTCGCGCCGGCCGGTCGCGGCGAACATGTCCCAGAAGGAGCCCAGCGCCTCCTCCCGGAGGTCCCGATCGGCCAGGTCCACCCGCTCGACCGTGACGCCCACCCGGCGCGCCTTGTTGATGTTGCGCGCGGTGCTGTCGCCCAGGAGCTCGTGCTGCCCGCCCTCGTCGGCGCGCAGCGGGACGATCATCGCGGTCCGGGACACCTGGATCTCCCGGACCGCCGGCCGGTATCCGGCGCGGCCGAGAGCCGAGGCGGGGGCACTCCCCTCCTCCCACTCCGGATCGATGGCCAGGACGGCCGCGTGACGTGCCCGTGCGACACGGCGCAGCGTGGCAAGCGCGGCGTCCGCGGTCCCGGCGTCCCGGCGCAGCAGGACGGGTCCGCGAGGCGCGTACAGGTATGTCAGCCGGCCCAGCGGTCCGGGGGCCGAACGGGCGAGCGCGCGTTCCTGCAACGACGCCGCTGCGACGGGCTCGCCGTCGACCTCGACCACGACGCGGAGAGGGTGCCAGCCGAGGCCCGCCTTGCTCTCGCCCCAGGCGTGCGACTGGAAGGCGTGGCCCGTGTCGCTGCGCGCGGCCAGTGCGTCCCACCGGTCCGCCGGCCATGCCGTCGCGTCCACGACGTGCAGCTGCCCGGGCTCGGCGACGGTCTCTGGCACGGCCGGCATGATACGCGGCGTCAGTGCCGCAACCGTTCGCGCAGGTCCCGGAGGGCGTACCACGCCGGCGACAGGACCAGGTCGAACGTGCCGGGATGACGCAGCGGCGATCCGCCGAATCCCCGCTTGAACAGGCTGAACCCCGCCCAGCCGGGGTCGGACGGCGCATCTCCGGGCTCCACCACGCCCCACAGGTCGAGCGTCTCGCGGCCGTCGGCGGCGAGAGCCTCGATGCAGGCCCACAGCGCGGCGTACGCCCCGTTGGCATGCCGCAGGCGGTCTTCCCGCAGCGACGCCGCGTAGAGGTAGAAGGCCCGGGGACCGGTCGCGAGCGCCAGACACCCGGCGATCAGCTCGCCCGCGAGTTCTGCAAGGACGAGGTACGCGTCGCCGGCCGGCGCGAACTCCCTGGCCAGGACCTCGAAGGCGGCCCCCGGACGAACGCGGAACCGGGCACGGGATCCCGTGGCGGCAAGCAGCCGCGAGAAGTCCCCGTAGGCACGCGCGTCGTCGTCCCGGACGATGCGTGTTCGCACGCCCTCGCGACCCGCGCGTCTGACGAGGTTTCGCGTGTCCTTCTCGAGCGCCGCGAACACGGCCTCCGAGCCGGGCCGGAGATCGAGCACGCGCGTGGTCGCGGCCTGCAGGTCGGCGCGGGCGGGGCGCAGTCCCCGCGCGAGAAACATCGAGCGGAGCGCAACCGAGGAGGCGGCGTCGGTGGCGCGCGGATCGAGCTTCAGGACGATGCCCCGCTGCCGTTCTCCTTCGCGTCGGAGGCCCTCGAGCATGGCGCCCAGGACGAGCTCGCCGTCGGCGGCCGTGGAGTCCCATGCGGGGCCGTGCGGGACGTACAGGACGCGCCGGCCCGCGGCGGCGTCGCGGACCAGCACCTGGGCGACGCCCCTGACCCGGCCGTCCCGGTCCGTCGCGAGGATCCGCGCCGGGTGCTCTCCCCCCGTGCTGGCCACTTCGCCCCAGCCCCATGCCTGCAGGGGGTCGGCAGAGGGAAGGCCGCGAACGAACGCGTTCCAGCGTGGCCGGTCGTCAGGCCCCGCCTCGCGCACGGCGAGGTCACTGCTCGACGCCCCGGTGTCCCCGCTCAAGGTCCCTCCCCCACTCCAGCCGCCTCGATGTCGCCGTTCAGCGCCCGGCCTCCAGTTCGGCCAGCGCCTCGAGGGCCACGCGGCGCTCGTCCCACGGGTGCGACCCGTCGGCCATCTCGATCGTGGACTCGTGCCCCTTGCCGGCGAGCACGACGACGTCGCCGGGCCGCGCGTGCTCGAACGCGGCCCGGATGGCGGACGGCCGGTCGGCGATCACCAGGAGGTCTCGCCCGCGCGCCATGCCCGCCGACTCCGCGCCGGCCGCGATCTCGTCCAGGATGCGCTCGCGGTCCTCACCGCGCGGGTCCTCGTCCGCGACCACGACCAGGCGGCAGCGCTCGGCAGCCACGCGGCCCATGACCGGCCGCTTCACGACGTCCCGCTCTCCGGCGGACCCGAATACGACGATCAGCCCGCCCCCGGCCGAGGCGGCGACCGGCGCGAGATCGTCGAGCACGAGCCCGAGGGCGTTCGGCGTGTGCGCGTAGTCGACCACGACGGTGAAGGGCAGCGCGGTCGGCACCCGCTCCATCCGCCCCGGGACCCGCTCGACGCCCTCCAGGCCGGCGCGAACGGCTTCCGGATCGAGCCCGAGTGCCTCCCCGACGGCGATCGCCGCCAGTGCGTTGTGCCCGTTGAAGGTGCCGGCCAGGCGGAGGACCACGGGGCCCTGCCAGCGTTCCGTCGCGACCTCGAGGCGCAGCGCCCGGGCGTCCTGCTGGAGGTCCAGCAGCCGCACCGTGGCGTCGGTGGTCCGCCCGTAGCCCACCACCCGTGCCCCGGCCCGTGCGGTCGCCTCGACGAATTCCGGCGCCCAGCGGTCGTCCAGGTTCACGACTCCCGACTTGCCCCATCCCTTCTCGGGGTTGCGTTCGTCCACCGCCAGCGCCTCGAACAGCCGCCGCTTGGCCGCGCGGTACGCCTCGTGCGTTCGGTGGAACTCGAGGTGCTCGTGCGTGAGGTTGGTGAGCACGCCGACGTCGTACGCGACTTCCCCGACCCGGTCGAGCGCGAGACCGTGGGACGTCGACTCGACCACGGCGAACCGGTCGCCGGAGCGGACCATCGCGGCCAGTGCCGCCTGCAGCTCGGGCGCCTCCGGGGTCGTGGAGCGCGTCGGCCCGCCGAAGGGTCGACCGCCGGCGATCGTCGTCACGGTGCCCGACATCCCGCAGGGGTAACCGGCGGCCTCCAGCACCGCCCGCACGAGGAAGCTCGTGGTCGTCTTTCCGTCCGTGCCGGTGATCCCCACCACGCCGAGACTGCGGCTCGGAAACCCGTCCAGCCATGCGGCCGCGATGGCGAGCGCCGGCCTCGAGCCCCGGACGACCAGCTGGGGCACCGGCAGCTCCGTCAGCGGCCGCTCCACGATCGCGGCGGCGGCGCCGGCGGCGACGGCCCCCGGCACGAACGCGTGCCCGTCCTGCCTCGTGCCCGGGACGGCCACGAACAGGCTGCCGGGACGCACCCGGCGGGAGTCGTAGTCGACCTGCGAGACCTCCACGTCCGAACGCTCGCCGGGTGCGCCGCCCGGCGCTGCCGGCGCGACGGCGACGAGCTGCCCGCGACGCTCGAGCAGCAGCTCGAGCTCCCCGAGGGGGCGTCGTGGATGCAGTGCATTCCGGCCCTCGGCGTCGCTCATGGTTCTGTCCCGTCCGCGGTGGCCGGGCGCTCGCCGCGCAGCCGCCGGCGCGCGAGGATCACCCGTCCCGCCTGGACCGCCTGCACCGTGCTCCTCACGAACGGCCGGACGGGCAGTTCCAGCCCGCCGATGTACTCCACCTCCCTGCCACCGAACCCCACCTTGAAGTGCTCGATCCCCGCGTGCGAAAGGCCCCACAGATCGTAGAGCGCGTACCCCGCCTCGCGGGACGAGCGGATCGCCTCCCACTTGAGCAGGTAGTTCGCGCGCGACCCGGCACCCGCCTGCGTCATGCCGCCGTACGGCTCGACCACGCGCCTGCCCCATCCGATCAGCATCAGCGTCGCCTCCGCGTGGCCATCCGGGCCGTCGGCGAACATGAGCCTGGCCGTGCCGTGGGCCGCGTAGGCCTCGTACGTCGCGCGGTAGGTGGCCTCGGTGCGGTACGTGAAGCCGGCGCGGCGCGCGGTCTCCACGTAGATGGCGTAGAAGTCGGCCAGACGCTCGGGGCCGGCATCGACGATCCGCACGCCGCCGCGTCGTGCCTTCTGGACGTACTGGCGCCACTTCCCCCGCAGGTCACCCCACAGCTCGTCCTCGCTTTTCGCGAGGTCGATCCACCGGGACCGCGCGGGCTGCGGCGACGGGCAGGGGCGCCAGCCGGCGTCCCGGAACCAGGACAGCTCGGGGCCGCCGGCCTCGAGCTCGGGGTCGATCACGACGTGGCTGAGGCGCGCGTCCCGGGCGGTCCTGCGAAGGGCGTCGGTCCAGTCGCGGACACCGCTGGGGCCGAGATCGGGCGCGACGGGTCCCCTCGGAACGTACCCGACCGACCAGGGCAGCGGACCGATGGGGTGCACGAGAAGCTGCCCCCCGGTGGAACCCGCGACGATCCGGCGTGCGGTCCAGCCGTTGCGCGCCTTCACCTCGGCCCACGGGGTGGCCTGGAGGTAGGGCGCGAGCCGCGTCGACGCGACGAAGTCGTTCCACGCGACGTCGTCATCGCGCAGTGTTGCTGCGTCGAACGGCGCCGATCCTCCCACGCTCACGCCATCCTCCGGCCGAGCGTGTGCCTGAGCAACCCGATCGTCTCCGGCAGCTCGGGCATCCGCAGCAGGTAGCACCAGGCGGCATAGACCGCGCCGCCCATGGCCGTGGCGACCAGCAGCTCGACCAGCACGAGCACGCGCCCGGGGTGCACGCCCACCGCCGACGCCAGCGTGTCCAGTCCCCAGCCCGCGACCACCGCGGCCAGCGCCGCGCCTGCGGCGAACACGACGGCCGCAAGCACCAGGCCGCGCAGGTCGAGCGCCCGGATCCGGCGCGTCAGCAGCACCGTGAGCGCCGCCGCCTCGACCCAGGCCCCCAACGCGATGCCGAGCGCCAGGCCGCGCAGCCCCAGCGTTCCGACGGTCGCGACCGAGACGACCACGTTGATCGCCACCGCCACCAGCGCGGCGGCGACGGGGATCCGCGTCTCCTTGTCCGCGTAGAAGGCTCGTGCCAGCACCACGACGAGCGAGTCCGCCGCCAGGCCCAGGAGGAAGAACTGGAGCGCGTCGGCCATCACCCCCACGTCGCCCCGCGTGACGCTGCCGTAGCCGTACAGCAGGTCGATCACCTGCGTCCGCACGACCATCCCGACGGCGGCCAGGAACAGCATGACGAACAGCAGGAGCCTGAGCGAGCGCGTGACGAGGTAGCCGAACTGTCCCTGCTCTCCCGCCGCGAGCGCGGTGGACATCGAGGGCAGCAGCACCACGCCGAGCGGCAGCCCGATGACACCGATGGGGATCTGGTAGGCCGTGAACGCGGCCGTGTAGTTCGTGATGATCCCGGCCCCGAGCCCGGACGCGAGCAGCGTGTTCACGATGAACGTGATCTGCGTGGCGCCGAGCCCGAGCGCCCGTGGCGCCACCAGGCGGACGACCTCGCGTGTCGCCGGGTCGTGCGTGTCGGCCACGCGCTCGTAGCGGTATCCCATCGCGTCGAGGGGCATGACCTGGACGGCCAGGCTCAGTACGCCGCCCACCACGACGCCGACCGCGGCCACCGTGACGCCCATCGTTCCCCCGAGGAGCACGACCGGCACGATGATGGCCAGGTTGTAGAGCAGGGGCGCCATCGCCGCGGCCGTGAACCGGTTCCCGGCGTTGAGGACGCTCGTGGCCACCGCCGACACGGCCAGCAGGATCGGCGAAAGCAGCATGATCCGGCTGAGGCGCACGGCCAGGTCGAGCTGCGAAGGCGTGAAGTCCTGCGTGATGAGCGGCATGATCCACGGCGCAGCCACGAAGAAGACCACGCCGAATGCCGCGAGTGCGAGCAGCATGAGGTTCACGACGCTGGAGACCAGCCGCCATGCGTCGGCCTGGCGCTCCTCGTGGAAGAACCCCGCGAGCACCGGGATCAGCGCCGAACCCAGCGCTCCTGCGGCGACGAGCTGGAAGATGGCGTCGGGAATCCGGAACGCGGCCAGGTACGCGTCGAGCTCCCGTCCCGGGCCGAAGATGGCAAGCAACGCCGCGGTGCGGACCCAGCCCAGGATCCGCGAGGCGAGGTACGCGCCGGTGACGACGAGCCCGGCCCGCACCAGCGTCCTGCTGCTCGCCGTGACCCCCAGCTCGGTCATCGCCCGGGAGCTTGGCGCGCGAGCCGCCCCGGTGGATCGGCGGGAGGGCGGGGCGGACGTGCTGCCGCGCGACCGTCGGCAGGCGCGCGGGCCGCAGGTGCTTCCCCGTGGCCGCCTGAAGGCGCGCGAACCGGAGGCGCCGTGGCACGGCCCGCCGCTGGAGCCGGCGACGCCGCGCCTGCGGCCCGGCCCGCCCGAGGGTGCGCGGCGGTATACGCCGTCCGGAGCCTGCCGGGCGACACGTGCGTGTACAGCTGCGTGGTGGCGAGGCTGGAATGGCCCAGCAGCTCCTGCACCACGCGCAGGTCCGCGCCGCCGTCGAGCAGGTGGCTCGCGAACGAGTGCCGCAGCGTGTGCGGGCTGACCCCGTCGGGCAGCCCCGCGAGCCGCACGAGGCGATCGATACGGAGCCGGACTCCGCGCACGCCCATGGGACCGCCGCGCGCATTCAGGAACACGAAGCCGGCATCCGGGGACCGCGATCGCTCCTGCAGGATGGGTCGCACCTCGCGAAGGTACGCGTCGAGCGCCTCCACGGCCGGCCTGCCCAGCAATGCCGCGCGCTCCTTGCGCCCCTTGCCCAGGACCCTCATCTCGGCGTGCCGGAGGTCAAGGTCCTCGTGCCTGAGCCCGGCCAGCTCGCTGATGCGCAGGCCGGCGGCGTACGCGGTCTCGACGATCGCCCGGTCCCGCACGGCGAGCCAGCCCCGCTGCCGTTCCCGGGTTCCGGGTGCCGCCCGTTCCGGCTCCGTGCGACCGCCGGATCGGGCACGACCGGTAGGGGCAAGCGGCGGCGCCGGGTGCACGTCCGTGGCGTCCAGCAGCTGCTCGACCTGGCCGACGTCGAGCACCCTCGGGAGCCGCGAGCCCTGCCGTGGCGTGGCGATGGCCGCCCACGGGTCCCCCTCGAGCCACCCGGCGCGCCTGCCGTGGCGGTAGAAGGACCGGACCGCGCCGAGGCGGCTCCCGATCGATCGTCGCGCGAGGTGGTCCGCGAGGTGGCCGAGGTAGCCGCGCAGGACGGCACGTCCGGGTCGTTCCCAGGCCGTGTCGTCGGGATGCCCGGGGCGGGCCAGGGCGCGTGCGTCGGCCGAGGCAAGCCACCCGAGATAGTCGCTCAGCGCCGAGCGATATGCGCGGATCGTGTGCGGCGATGCGTCGCGTGCCGACAGTGCCTCGAGGAACGACGCGAGTGCGTCGTCGGGGCTCACGCCGCGCCGGCGTCGGCGGTGCGCCGGCCCCCGGATCGACGAGCGGGAGCGGCCGGGCGACTCCCGGAGCGACGGGCTCCGCCCGATGGCTTCCCGCCGGGCCGGGTGCGTCGCGCGAGCGCGCCGGGATCGGGAGGGCCGCCCGCCAGGCTGGCTCCCACCAGGTCGCCCTCGGGCAACGGCACGTCCGCGCCGCAGAGGAGACAGATCCCGCTTTCGCCGCGCCGGCCGACCGGGCCGGCATCCGCATCGTGTCGGGCGCCGACGGGTTCGAAGTCGGTCGTGAAGTCGCACGACGGGTACGTCGAGCACCCGTAGAACACCTTGCCCGTGCGGCGTGCGCGCCTGCCGACGAGATGCCCCTTCCCGCATTTCGGGCACGCGACCTCGAACGGCAGCTGGGCCGGAGGGGGCGGACCCTCTTTCCTGATATAGGTGCACTCCGGGTACCGCGAGCAGCCGACGAAGGGGCCGAAGCGGCCGCGCTTCTCGACCAGCGCCCCCTGGCCGCACTCCGGGCACGTCTCACCCACGCCCGGGAGCTGCCGGTCCGGCGCCCGGCCATCGGCGGAATCTCCCGAGGCCCCGTTCCCGGACTCGTCCGCGAGCGGCCGGCTCTCCTGGTGCTCCGGATAGAGCGAGCACGAGAGGAAGCGGCCGTACCGGCCCAGGCGGATCACCATCGGGTGGCCGAGCGAGCACACCTCGTCCGAGGCCTCGGTGGTGAAGTCACGGCGGTGCAGCTCGCGACGCTTCTCGTCCACGAGATCGCGCAGCGGCCCGTAGAAGTCCCGCAGCAGCGGCACCCACTCGCGCTCGCCGCGGGCGATCTCGTCGAGGCGCTCCTCCATGCGTGCCGTGAATTCCGGATCCACGAACTCGCCGAAATGCTCGACCAGGAGATCCGTCACGATCTCGCCGACGATCTCGGGTCGCAGGCGCCGTTCGACGAGCGTGACGTAGCCGCGATCCTGGATCGTCGAGATCGTCGCCGCGTAGGTGGAGGGCCGCCCGATGCCCTTCTCCTCGAGCGCCTTGATGAGCGTCGCCTCGGTGTACCGCGGCGGAGGCTCCGTGAAGTGCTGGGTGGGCGTCACCTCGACCACGGCGGTCCGGTCGCCGGTCTGCAGCGCGGGAAGCCGGCCCTCGAGCTCGTCGGCGTCGTCGTCGTGGCCCTCGGTGTACACCCGGGAGAACCCGTCGAACGTCGTGCGGCTCGCGCTCGCGCGCAGCCCGTACCTGCCCGCCTCGAGCTCCACCGCGGTGGTCTCGGTCTCCTTGGACGACATCTGCGACGCGATGGCCCGCTGCCAGATCAACCGGTACAGCCGGAGCTCGTCCGACTTCAGGTGCGACGCGAGCGACTCGGGATCGCGCTGGAAGGACGTCGGCCGTATCGACTCGTGCGCCTCCTGCGCGCCGCGGGTCTTCGTCCGGTAGACGCGTCCGCGCGGCACGACGTACGGCTGCCCGTAGCGCTCGCGGATCACGTCGCGGGCCTCGGCCATCGCCACGCTCGCCATCGCGGTCGAGTCCGTTCGCATGTAGGTGATGAGTCCGACCTGGCCCGAGCCCGTGTCGACGCCCTCGTAGAGACGCTGCGCCGTGGACATCGTCCGTCGGGGCGAGAAGCCGAGCTTGCGGCTCGCTTCCTGCTGCAGCGTGCTCGTGGTGAACGGCGGCGACGGATTGGTCTTCCGGCTCGTCACCCCCACCTTCGTGACGCGGGGTTCGAGCCCGCGCAGCGCCTCGGTGTGCGCCGTGGCCGCGGCCCCGTCCGCGATCTGCGGCTTCGCGCCATCGATCCGCACGATCTCCGCCGCACATCGCTCGCCGGCGGGCGTCTGCAGCAGCGCCTCGAGCGTCCAGTACTCGCGGGCCGTGAACGCGCGGATCTCGCGCTCCCGGTCCACCACCATCCGGGTGGCCACGGACTGCACGCGCCCGGCCGACAGACCGCCACGGACCTTGCGGGACAGCAGCGGGCTCAGCGTGTAGCCAACCATCCGGTCCACGATCCGACGCGTCTGCTGCGCGTCCACGAGGTGCTCGTCGATGGCGCGGGGGTGCGCGAACGCCTCGCGAATGGCGCCCTCGGTGATCTCGCTGAACGTGACGCGACGCGTCTTCTCGGCCGGAACGTCCGCCGCGGCCGCGACATGCCATGCGATCGCCTCGCCTTCCCGGTCGAGGTCCGTCGCCAGGTACACGTGGTCGGCCGTGCGGGCGGCGCGCCTGATCGCGTCCACCTGCTTCCGGCGATCCTCCGAGATCACGTACTCCGGGGCAAAGTCATGATCGACGTCCACGCCGAGCTTGCCCTTGCCGGGGTTCTCCGGGAGGTCACGGACATGGCCGTACGAGGCCAGCACGCGGTACTCGTCGCCGAGGTACCGCTCGATCGTCTTCGCCTTTGCCGGCGACTCGACGACCACGAGGTTCTTCGTCATCGGGCGGGAGTGTAGCACCCGGCCCTTGGCGCCCAATCACCTCCGCCTTCGGCGGAGAGGCCGCTCAGGTCTCCCGGATTCGCCGCAACAGCTCCTCGTCCAGCTCCAGGTCCGGCTCGTCCGCGACCACGGCGACGGCCAGCGCGTCACCTGCCGGCCGCCCGGCGCCGACCGTGCCGGGCACCTCGAGGAAGCGCACCTGCGTCAGCGGGAAGACGAACCAGTTCTCCCCGCGATCCACCCAGACCGGGCGCTTTCCGCTGGTCATCCGCAGGTTTGTGCAGACGACGGCGGTGTCGCCGGTGCCGGGCAGCGACTCGAGGTCGACGAGGAGGGGCTGCTCGTTCAGCAGGTGCAGGATGGCGTCGTGGACCACGGGATCAGGGGTGGTAGAAGTCGAACACGACGAGCACGTAGCCGTTGTCGTCCCACACGCCGATGCCGACGGTGGAGTACTGCGCGCTCTTGAGGTTGGCCCAGTGGCCGCCGTTGTACGACTTCTCGCCCTGGAAGAACAGCATCGAGTTGATGACGACCTGGCGCGGATCACCCGACTGGCACCCGATGTTCTCGCCCCACCGGTAGCTCGTGTAGCCGGCGCGCGCCAGGCGGTCGCCCGGCGTGCCATCGAGGAAGTGGCTGCACGCGTTCCGCACGGCCTGGTATTTGGCGTAGGGACGCGAGACGTACGTCGAGATGCCCGGGCTTAGCGTCAGCGGCGCGACGTAGGCGCTGTACTTGCCGGAGCCGTATCCGACGCATGTCCCGTTCGACTGCACCCAGCCTCCGGTCCGCGTGCAGTTGAGCAGCTGCAGGGCGTACTGCTCGACGCTCAGCCACGGAGCGCTCGCGGATGGGGCGGTGGTCGGCTTGGGGGTCGGGGCAGGCTTGGGGGTGGTGGTCGGCTTCGGGGCAGGCGTCGTCACCGGCGAGGCGGCGTGCGCGGCCGTGGCCGGTGTCGTCTTCGCGGCGGCCTGCGGTGCCGCCACCCTGAATGAGGCGCGCACCGTCGTGGCACCGGCGGGAACGGCGAGCCCGATGCCATCCACGCCGGTGGCGCCCGGGCCGATCGAGAGCGTGTAGGCGTGCCCCGCCGCGAGCGTCTTCGCGGGGCTGAAGACGAGCACGGTGTCACCTTCGACCCACGAGAACGAGCCGGCGACCCTCGCGCCCGTCCCCGCGTCCACCAGCCGGAAGGCGGATTGCGTGGTCGCCCGCTTCATGGCCCGGTCGAACCTGACGCTCACCGACGAGCCGGCCGGGACGGCCTGGGCGTGGTCCGCGGGCCGGGTCCTGACGACCTCCGGCTGGTTCACCGTACGCACCACGAGGCGCGGCGCGGCGGCGACGGCCATCTGGTCCGAGGAC
Source organism: uncultured Chloroflexia bacterium (assembly GCA_963757865.1). Taxonomy (GTDB): domain Bacteria; phylum Chloroflexota; class Limnocylindria; order Limnocylindrales; family CSP1-4; genus JAJYNJ01. Next base: position 137,677 of record CAVWSU010000005.1, on the reverse strand, counting down.
AGGACGGGGGCTGAGAAGGTCACCACGTACGTCGTGTTCGGCTCGAGCGGGGCGGACGGCACCCACGTGACGGTCGTGGGGTCCCCGCGCTGGAGGTCGGTCGACAGCCGTCCATCCGCCGCAGGCGTGATCGTCAGCGCAGCGCGCAGGCTGGCCAGGTCGATCGGCCGCGAGAACGTCATACGGAATCCGGCCGACGCACTCGCCCGCTTCCCGGTCATCGAGACGGGCACGATCGTCGCGGTGGGGGCATCCGCGGTCAGGAAGATGGCCCTGACCGGCTCCGCCAGCGCCGTCCCGGACGCGGTCCGAGCCGTGGTGGCGACGGACACGGTGTAGATGATTCCCGGGGACCACGCATGCAACGGGGTGATGGCGAGGCCCGTGTCTCCGGCGGACCAGGTGAGCTGCACGCCGGTGATCGGCGTCACGGTGAGCGACGCCTGGACCGAGTCGCGGTTCATCGGGGCGTTGAACGAGAGATCGATCGGCTGCGTCCCGGCGACATCCGCGACCAGCGGGGTTGCGAGCCGCGCGATGGCACGCACGTCGACGGGGGCCGGGCGGTGGCCCTGCGCCTGCGGCGCGAGACGGATCACCGCGAAGGATCCGGCGGCGAGCACGGCGATACCGAGCACGACCAACCGGAAGGCGCGGGCGTGGCTTCGCAGGGACAGCATGTAGACCCCCACCAGGACCGGAATCGATGCGACCACCAGCAGGGCCGCCCGAAGCGACTGCGGCACGCGAGGCACCGCGCTGGTGACGCGAGACCCGGCAGGGCGTCCGACCCGCTTCATCCGCCTTGCAGGGTAACAGACGGACGCAACGCGCACGGCGCCGGGCGGCATGCGGCCGGTGTCTCAGGGCCCGGTGGCACCCGGCCGGACGGTCACGGCCGGGTGGCATGCGGCCGGACGTTCACGGAGGCCCGAGCAGCAGCCGTCCCGCGGGCAGGTACACGGGACCCATCGTTCGCGCCAGGCCGCGCAGCTGCAGCAGCGTCAGCACGGCGGCGAGCTCGCCGGGCGATGACCCGGTCTGGTGCAGGAGGTCGTCGACCGATCGCGGGCCCGTCGAGAGGTGGGCGGCCACCTGGCGCTCCGCGGCTCCGAGCGGCGGCAGCGAGTCGGTGCCGGACGGGAGACCGCGAACGCACGGCGACGCTCCCATCGTGTCGTCCCAGCCGAGATCCGCGCAGAGGCCCGCGACACCCGTGAACGTCCGGGCCCCTCCCTCGTCGAGCAGGGCCCGGCACCCGGCGGACAGCTCGGACGACTCGACCCCCGAAGCGGCGTGAACGGGGACGCCCTGGTCCATCGCCAGGTGGGCGGTGATGAGCGCGCCGCTTCGAGCCGGGGCCTCGACCACCAGCACGGCATCGGCGAGCGCCACGATCAGGCGATTCCGGCGCGGGTACGTGCCCTTCGTCGCTCGAGCCGCGGGCGGCAGCTCCCCGATCACGGCGCCCCGTTCGAGGATGCCGCGGACGAGCAGGCGGTGGGCCACGGGTCCCGGCCTCGCGTGCCCAGACCCGATGGCCGCAACGGTCACGCCCCCGGCCTCGAGCGCGGCGGCGTGTGCGGCGCCATCGATTCCGACGGCCAGCCCGGACACCACCACGACGCCCGTCGACGCGAGCTCGCTCGCCGCGCGGGAGGCCTCCCACCGGCCGGCGGGCGACGCCCGGCGTGTCCCGACGATCGCCACGGCCCTCGGCTGACTGAGGGCGCCGGCGGACCCCTGACCGAACAGGACCGGCGGAGGAGCGAGGAGGGACAGGAGACGCCGCGGGTAGTCCGGGTCGAGCAGCGTGATCGTCCAGACTCCCGCGCGGGACAGCCCGGCCAGCCTCCGACCCGGCTCCATGGCGGCCCGTTCGATGGCGAGGAGCGTGCTTCCGGGCAGGGAGCTCGACCTTGCGTCCGTCTCCGTGATCAGACCGCGCGTCAACCGGCCGCGGGCCGCGAGCCAGAGCACCCGGCGGGCCGAGCCGTGCGTCGCCACGATCCGCTGGAGGGTGCGGTCGCCCACGCCTTCCGCCGTCGCCAGCACGACCCACGCCTGGCGCTCCTCGGCGAGGATCCCGGCATCCGGCGCGGAGGCGCCCTCGTCGATCAGGCGCTCCGGCGTGCCTTCCCGCAGCGCGACGACGCCGGCCGGCGGCATCGGCATTGGCCCGGTCCCCAGTGGCCCGCGAGCACCGATGCCGAGCATGTCTCAGGCCGCCAGGCCCGGCCGTTCCGACGCGGCGGGATCGCGGAGGTCCGTGGCGGCGAGCAGGTCGGACTCGATCACGACGTCCCTGGCCGCCAGGTCGGCGATCGTTCGGGCGACGCGCAGGACGCGGTGCACGCCTCGTGCGGACAGTCCGCGACGCCCGGCGATGAGCGCCAGCAGCTCGTTGCCGCGGGCCTCGAGCGCGCACGCCTCGACGGTCTGGCGGCCGGAGAGCCGGGCGTTGAGCCGGCCGCCATTGCGGGCCGTTCCGCGCTGCCGCGCGGCGGCAATTCGGGCGGCAACGACGTGGCTCCCCTCCGGCTCCGGGCCCAGCAGCAGGTCGGCGGCACGGATCCGCGGCATCTCCACGCGAAGGTCGAGCCGGTCGAGGAGCGCGCCGCTGACCCGGCGGACGTATCGCTCCGGCTCGCCCGGCCGGCAGGTGCAGGCTCGCTCCAGGTCCCCGTGATACCCGCACCGGCAGGGGTTCATCGCGGCGACGAGCTGGACCTCGGCGGGGAAGCGCAGCGCGCCCTGTGCTCGGGCGATCACGACGCTCCCCTCCTCGAGTGGCTGGCGCAGGGCCTCGAGCACGTCCCGGTCGAACTCGGCAAGCTCATCCAGGAACAGGATCCCGGTATGAGCGAGAGACACCTCGCCCGGGGCGAGCCGCGGGCCGCCGCCGACGAGCGCCGGGTACGACGCCGTGTGGTGCGGTGCTCGGAAGGGGCGCGTCCGTCGCAGCCCGTCGCCGGGCCCGAGGAGCCCGGCCACGGACGCGATGACGGTCACCTCGAGCGCCTCGGACTCGTCCAGCGCCGGGAGGAGGCCCGGAATCGTGCGCGCCAGGAGGGTCTTGCCGGCCCCCGGTGGCCCGACCATGAGGAGGCTGTGTCCGCCGGCCAGCGCCACCTCCAGCGCCCACCGGGCAGCCGCCTGACCGCGCACCTCGGCGAGATCGACCGGCTGGTCCGCGTGCACGAGCTGCGTGCCCGACTCCCCGCCCCGCATGGCGGTCCCGGACACGGCCACCGGATCGGTCCGGGACGCCCTGGCCGCGCGGCGGCCCCGCGGTCCGGCCACGAGGCGCGCGGCATCGTCGAGGCCGGCGAGCGGCACAACCTCGATGCCCTCCACGAGCGCGGCCTCGGCAACGTTCGCCGCAGGCACGCCCACGCGCCTGGCCCCGGCGCGGCGCAGCGTGTGGATCATGGGGAGCACGCCCGGTACGGGGTGCACCTCACCCCCGAGCGACAGCTCGCCCAGGAGGGCCCAGTCTCCTCCCGAGGCCGCAACCTGTCCCGACGCCACGAGGATGCCCACGGCAATCGCGACGTCGTACGCGGCGCCGTGCTTGCGCCGGCCGGCGGGGGCGAGATTGACGGTGATGCGCTGCTGCGGATAGGCGTACCCGGTGTTCCGGATCGCGCCCCGGACCCGCTCCCGAGCCTCCGAAAGGGCCGCGTCCGGCAGGCCGACGATCTGGCATACGGGCAGGCCGGGCGCCACGTCCACCTCGACCCGGACGAGTGCGCCCTCGAGGCCGTCAACCACCGCCGTGATCAGCGTCGCGAGCATGGCCCGAGCGTAGGGCGGGGGCCTTCACGCGGCCTCCACGCCGGCTTCGCTCAGGCTTCACCCGGACTTTGCGCCCGGCTTCACGCCGCCGTGCCGCCGGCTTCGTGCATGGTTGACCCGGACCTTGCGCCCGGTTCACGCCACCGTGCCGGCGACATGCACCCGCTCCGCGGCGGCGTCACCCGGCCCTTGCGCGGCCTTTGCGGCGCCTCGGCGGCGTCAGGTCGCCGCGGGTAGGACCTCCACGGCCTCCGATCGCGACAGGTCGAGCTTGTCCACCTGGCGAACGAACTCCACGACCGACTTGCCGAGAGCCGCGTCGGTCCGCGTGACCGCGAACGGGGCGCCCGTGTTGAGCGCGGTGATCGCGACGCGGTAGTCGTTGACGACCTGGAACGCGATCCGCTGTCGCAGCGCACTCTCGGCGTTCTTGACGGTGATTCCCGTATACGCGGTGGACCGGTTCAGGACGAGCTGGACGCGTCCCGGCCCGATGCCCAGCTGCGTCATCGTCTCGAGCACGAGGCGCACGTTCTTGAGGCACGACAGGTCGGCCGTCATCACGACGAACACGACGTCGGCGGCCGCGATCACGTCCAGATTGGTCTCGTCGAGCCGCTTGTCGATGTCGACCACGACGTAGTCGTAGCGCTGCCGGAGCAGCTCGATGATCTGGCTCATGTGGTGCTGCTCGTCGTTGACCAGCTCCGCGGTCTCCGGCGAGGGCGGCGCCAGCAGTAGATCGATGCCGGTGTCGTGGTGGATCAGCACGGACTTCAGCAGGTCCTGGTCGATGGTGGGCGCGACCACGACGTCCACGATCGACTTGCGATCGAGCCCCAGGTCCAGGAAGACACGGTGGTCTCCGAACTGGAGGTTGCCGTCAACGAGGACCACCCGGCGGCCCTGGTCCCGCTGCAGCGCGATGGCCGCGTTGATGGCGAGCGTCGTCGTGCCCACGCCGCCCTTGGCACCGTAGAAGGCGAGCACCCGGCCGGCCGCGGGAGCCGGACCGGCCGTCTCGACGTACCGGGGCGCGAAGCGCGCGAGCAGGCTCCGGATCCGTGCCAGGAGCTCGGCCGGGTGGAAGGGCTTGACGAGGTAGTCGTCCGCGCCTGCCCGCAGCCCGCGCACCTTCTGCTCGATGTCGGTCTCGGCCGTGACCATGACGATCGGAACGTGGCTCGCCGTCCCCTCGTCGGCCCGGATCTTCTCGGCGACCTGGTAGCCGTCGAGCTTGGGAAGCATGATGTCGAGGAGGATCAGGTCCGGCCGCTCGCGATCGCGGACACGGAGCGCCTCGGCGCCGTCGACGGCGACGAGCACCTCGAACCCTTCCTGCTTCAGCGTGTAACCCAGCACCCTCTGGGTGTCGGGATCGTCATCGACGATGAGGATCTTGGCGGCGGCCATCTGACCTCTCTGGGACGGGACAGCTCGGGTCGCGCGGATGATACCCGACGGCGCGGAACGTATGGACCGATGCGCGTCGGCCGGGGCCGACCAGGCCGGTCGGCGCAACCGGGCCGACCGGCACGATCAGACGGATCGGCGCGATCAGACGGATCGGCGCGAATCTGGACGATCGGCACCGTCGCCGGCCGCCCGGGGGCGGATCAGCCGGCCGTGGGCCCCGGTGCCCCGGCGGCAGGCCCTGGCGACGGAGCCTGGACGGCTGCCGGCGCCGGCTCGGGCGCAGGCGCCGGACGGGCGGACATTCCCCGATCCACGAAGCCGGAGATCGGGCGCAGGAGCTCGGTGAACTCCACCGGGATGACGAACTTGGTGGCCGGCCCGGCGCCCAGCGTCTTGAGGGCATCGAGGTACTGGAGCGCCATGGTCTTCTCGTCGACGCCCTTCGCGGCGCCGAAGATCCGTTCGAGCGCCTGGCTGAAGCCCTCGGCCCGGAGGATCGCGGCCTGCCGATCGCCCTCGGCACGCAGGATGGCGGACTGCTTGTCGCCCTCGGCGACGTTGATCGTCGACTGGCGCGTGCCCTCGGACTCGGTGATGACGGCACGGCGGGTGCGCTCGGCCGAGAGCTGCCGGTTCATCGCGTCCTGCACGTCGCGCGGCGGCGTGATCTCGCGGATCTCGACCGTCGTGACCTTGCCGCCCCACCGCTCGGTGACCTCGTCGAGCTTGGCGCGGAGGATCTCGTTGATCTGCTCGCGCTTGGAGAGCACCTCGTCGAGCAGGATGTCGCCGATGACGGCGCGCAGGGTCGTGGTGGCGACGCCCTGGAGGGCGCCCGCGAAGAACGCGACCTGCACGACGCTCTTCAGCGGGTCGACGATGCGCCAGTAGATCAGGAAGTCGACGTTGATGGGCGCGTTGTCCCGCGTGATCGTGGTCTGACTGGGCACCTCGATGAACTGCTCGCGCAGGTCCACCGTCACCGGCCGGTCCACGATCGGGATCAGGAAGACGAGCCCGGGCCCCTTGACGAGGTCGGCGCCGGTTCGCCCGAACCGGAACACGACCAGCCGGGCGTACTCGTTGACGACCCGGACCGACAGGTACACCAGAACCAGCACGACGACGATGACCAGCACGAGCGCGGCAAGCGCGATCGGGTCGAGGCTCATCTGCCGGACACCTCCACGTCAGCCGGTCCCGACGGATCGGCACGTTCCACGACCAGGACGAGCCCGTCCTGCCCGACGACCCGCACGCGGGCCCCGCGATCCAGTGCGCCGCCATCGGCGCTCCGCGCGCTCCATTCCTCTCCGCCAGCGTACACCGTGCCTTTCGGCTGGAGTGGGCGCCGGACACTCGCCGGCATGCCGGCCGGGACGGGCACGGTCCCGTCGGCGAGGCTGCCTCCCAGGCCGAGGGGCAGTCGCAGCCGGTGGCGGATCCTCCACGCCGTTGCCACGACCACGAACATGAACAGGCCCGTGACCAGGACCATCGCGCCGATCACCGGCCACGCGACGCCCACGCCCGGCTCGTAGGTTCCGGGCTGGGTATAGAGCGCCGCCGAGCCGAGCACGAAGCAGCCGAGCCCGGCGAGGGTGAGCAGGCCATGGCTGGTCACGGTCATGTCCGTCACGAACAGCACCAGCGCCAGCACGATCAGGAGCAGGCCGGCGAGGTTGAGCGGGAGGCTGCCGAACCCCAGGAAGGCGAGGATCAGGGACACGCCACCGAGCGCGCCGGTGACGAGGTTCGGATGGACGAACTCCAGGATGAGCCCGTAGGCACCGAGCACGAAGAGGATGAACGCCAGGTTCGGGTCGGCGAGCAGGTGCAGCAGCTGCTGCCACGGGTTCATGGGAAGCTGCTGGACCGTCGCGCCGACCAGCTGGGGCATGTACGGGCCGCCCGATCCCTTGACGGCCCGACCCGACGCGAACGCGAGGACCTCGTCGAGCGTGCCGGCGATCCCGTCGACCGCGCCGGCGCTCACGGCCTCCGTCGCCGACGACGACCTGGCGTCCTGGACGGCGGCGACTCCCCACGAGACGCTGCGGCCCCGAGCCTCCGCGATCGCGGTGATGCTCGAGATCGTGAAGCTCATCACCTTGGCACCCTCGGTCCCGGTGATGTCCTGCCCTCCGCTGCCGACGGGCGACGCCGCGCCGATGTTCGTCCCGGGCGCCATGACGGCGACCGCGCCGGCCATCGTGATGAACGTGCCGGCGCTGGCGGCCCAGGCCCCCTGCGGTGCGACCCACGTGATGACCGGGATCGGTGCCCCGAGGATGTCCTGCGTGATCGTCCGCATCGAATCGAGGGAGCCGCCCGGGGTGTCGATCTCGAGCACGACGGCGCTCGCGCCCCCGCTCGCCGCGCTCGCGATCCCGTCGTGGACATAGCCGGCCATGACCTGGTCCACGATCCCGGTCACGGGCATGACGACGACGTGCGGCGTCGCGGCCTGCGCCGCGGCGGCGAGGAACATGAGCATCGCGAGCAGGATCCCGAGCACTGCCGCCGTTCGAGTCGTGCCGCGCATGGCGCGCACCTCCCGCTCCATCCTACGGCGCGGCCCAAGGGCCGGATGTCTCGCCGCGGCCGGATACATCTCCCGGCCCGCCTCCGGGGCCTCGGGCCGGGCGACGACCCCGGCGCCGGGCGACCAGGGGGCCGGGCGCGTCAGGCCGGTCGCGGCAACAGGTGCTCCAGCAGGAGCTGGCTCCAGGTCTCCATCGCCTCGCAGGCCGCCCACAGCTCGTCGGCGCCGGCGAACGCCCCCGCGAGCTTGTGCGTCTCCCGGATCCCGACCGGGCGGCCCGCCGCGTCGGCCTCGAACACGATCCCCAGGTGCACCGCCCCGACGGGGTCCGAGTCGTCGTTGAGGAGCCCGACGAGGCGCACCTCGGGATCGAACGGCGCATCGAGCTCCTCGCGCCACTCGCGCAGCAGCGCGCCCTCGAGCCCGTCGTCCCCGGGGTTCACGTGGCCGCCCACGCCGATCGTGTACCGGTCGTGCAGGCGCGCATCGGATCCTGCCCGCGTCCGCCGCATCAGGAACACGCGAGCGCCGTCGCGCAGGACCAGGTACGGGATGAGCTGCTTCCACGTGGGATCGTCTTCGGCCTCGGCGCGGGGCCGGAACGTCGCCGCGGCGAGCGCGGCCGACACGACGGCATCCGTCCCCGTGGAACGCACGCCGCGCCACGCGGCACCGGTCCACAGCCGTTCCACCGGTGCGCCGAGCACCAGCTCGTGCTCAGCCATCGTGATCGGCCAGCGCCGCGCGCACACGCTCGAACCGGGCTCGCAGCGCATCTGCATCCACCGGCCCCGGACGGTCCGGCAGGCCGGCGAGGTCCGAACGCCACGCCCCGAGCACCACGGCGAAACGGTCCAGCCACGCCAGCAGCTCGTCGCGGTTCAGGGCAGCGATCCCCGCCCCAAGATCCGGGTCGCCGCGCGCGACCCGCGTCGAATTGCGCCAGCCGCCCGCGGCCAGCCGCGACGCCGACGCCCAGGCGTCGCTCGAGGTCACGGTCTCCGCCAGCGCGGCGGCGACGACCAGCGGCATGTGGCTGATGGCGGCGACCAGCCGGTCGTGCTCCTCGGCACCGAGCTCGACGGGGATCGCTCCGCAGGCGGTCGCGAGCGTGCGAACCAGCCCGACATCGTCGGGCAGGGCCGTCGCCGACGGCAGCACGATCCAGGGCCGGCCGGCGAACAGGTCGGCGCGCGCGGCCTCGTACCCCGAGGCCTCGACGCCGGCCATGGGATGCCCGCCGACGTGCCGCAGTCCGGAGATGCCGGCTGCCGCCCGGGCGAGGCGGACCTGTGCCGAGGTCACGTCGGAGAGTGCCGCTCCCGCATGCGCGACGTGGGAACCGAGCGAGCCGACGAGCTCGAGGTTGGCGAGCGGATTGGCGGCCAGCACGACGAGGTCGGCACCCACGACGGCCTCTTCCGGCGACGGGGCGGCGGCATCCAGCACGCCGTCGGCCAGTCCGGCCCGAAGGACCTCCGCGGACCGGCTCCAGGCCGTCACGTCCCACTGCCCGGCATCGCGCGCGGCGAGGGCGCGGGCGATCGATCCGCCGATGAGCCCGAAGCCGATGATCGTCAGTCGCATCGTGCGCAGTCTACTCAGCGATGACTCCGACATGCCTGCCGCGGACGTCGGGTGCTATCCTCCCCACCTGCTCAGGGGAGGTGCGCCTTGCCGGTCGCACAGCACACTCCGATCAGGGTCCTGCTGGTCGATGATCACCAACTGCTCACGGACGCGCTGTCGCGCGTGCTCGAGCGCGAGCCCGACATCCAGGTCGTGGGGGTTGCGCCCACGGTCTCGGACGTGCGCGAGGCTCCGCGCACGGGGGTCGACGTCGTCCTCATGGACTACCGGCTGCCCGACGGGACCGGATCGGAGGCGACGCGAATCGTCAAGGCCCGCTGGCCCAGCGCCAAGGTCGTGATGCTCACGGCCATCGCGGACGACGAGACGGTGCTGGAGTCGATCCAGGCGGGCGCCGACGGCTACATGACGAAGGACCGGGCGGTCGCGGAGGTGGTCGACGCCGTTCGGGCGGCCCATGCGGGCGAGATCCTGCTGCCCAGGTCGGTGATCGTGGACATCGCCCGGCGGGTCGTCGCGGCACGCGACCGCCAGCAGGATCGGGTGCTGGTGGAACCGCTGACGCCTCGCGAGCTGGAGGTGCTGCGCGCGCTCACGGAGGGCCTGGCCTCTCCCGAGATCGGCGAGCGCCTCGGGATCACGCCGAACACCCTCCGGACGCACGTGCAGAACATCATGGGCAAGTTGCACGTGCACTCGAAGCTCGAGGCGGTCGCGTTTGCGCTCCGGCACCGGCTCGTCGAGCCTCCGCGGTCGGAGGGTCCTCTCTACTGATCCCGGCGGGCTCGCGAGGGGGCTGCCGGCCCCAGGCGCGCCCGTCGAGTACATAGCGCCAGCCGCCTGCCGCTCGCGACCGACCCGTTCCTCACCGCCGGATGCGACGATCCGTGCCGGAACGCCGATCGGAGGCTCGCCGCTCGCTGCGTCCCGGCGGCCCGGGCCGATCCGGAGCGTTCTGCCGGCGGACCAGCTGCCGCCGGTCGTCGGCCCGACGCTCGACATCCAGGTTCGCCCCGCAGCGCGGACAGCGCCGCTCGTCCGGCAGCAGCACATCCAGTGGGTCGGTCATGTAGATCCGGCGCCCGCAGGTCCAGCACGCCAGCGATGGCATGTGCGAACTCTCTCACACTCCGGCATGGCCGCGTCGGGCGCGCGCGAACGCCTCCGGCCGGGAACGCCTCCGGCCGGGAACGCGGCGGCGGTCCGCCCGAGGGCGGGCCGCCGCCCCTGCATCACATCACGGGCACGGCCGCGAGCGCCTCGCGCACCCGGTCGGCCGGGTACTCGTAGTCCTCCAGGAGCCCGGAGAGGTGGCGCTCGTAGGCCGTGAGGTCGAAGTGGCCGTGACCCGAGAGCCCGAACAGGATCACCCGCGGGGTGCCCTGCTCGCGCGCCTCGATGGCCTCGTCGATCGCGACGCGGATGGCGTGCGCCGACTCGGGCGCGGGGGCGATGCCCTCCGTCCGCGCGAACTGCACGCCGGCCTCGAACGTCGACCGCTGGTGCACGGCGACGGCGTCGATGATCCCCTGCTCCTTGAGCAGGCTCACCAGCGGGGACATGCCGTGGTAGCGCAGGCCGCCGGCGTGGATCGGCTCCGGGATGAAGTCGTGCCCGAGCGTGTACATCTTGACGAGGGGCGTGAGTCGCGCCGTGTCGCCGAAGTCGTACTCGTAGACGCCACGCGTCAGGGAGGGCGCCGCCGCCGGCTCCACGGCCACGACACGGTACGAGGCCTCGCCGCGCAGCATCTTGCCGACGAACGGGAACGCGAGCCCACCGAAGTTGGACCCGCCACCCGCGCAGGCGATGATCACGTCCGGCGATTCCCCGGCCATCTCCATCTGCTCGATGGCCTCGAGCCCGATCACGGTCTGGTGGAGCAGCACGTGGTTCAGAACGGAGCCGAGCGAGTACCGGGTGTCGTCGCGTCCCGCCGCGTCCTCGACCGCCTCGCTGATCGCCATGCCCAGCGATCCCGGGCTGTCGGGGTGCTCGGCGAGGACCTGCCGCCCGTAGACGGTGGTGGGGCTGGGGCTGGCGACGACCTCGGCGCCGTACAGCTCCATGAGGTTCCGGCGGTACGGCTTCTGGTCGTAGCTCGCCCGCACCATGTAGACCTTGACCTCGAGGCCGAACAGGGCGCCGGCGAACGCGAGCGCGCTCCCCCACTGCCCCGCGCCGGTCTCCGTGGCGAGCCGCCGGACGCCCTCCTGGTGGTTGTAGAACGCCTGGGCGATCGCCGTGTTCGGCTTGTGGCTCCCCGCCGGGCTCGTCCCCTCGTACTTGTAGTAGATGTGCGCGGGCGTGTCGAGCGCGCGCTCCAGCCGATGGGCCCGGTACAGGGGCGCGGGCCGGTACAGGCGGTAGGCGTCGCGCACGGGACCGGGGATCTCGATCTCCCGCTCGGCGCTCACCTCCTGCTGGATGATCGCCATCGGGAACAGCGGCGCCAGGTCCGCCGGCCCGATGGGCTGGCCCGTTCCCGGGTGGAGTACCGGAGCGGGCGGCACCGGGAGGTCCGGCACGATGTTGTACCAGGCACGCGGGATGTGGGTCTCGTCGAGCAGGAACTTCGTCTGCGCGCTCATCGCGGTGCACCTCACGCTGCAGGGACCGTGGCCCCGGACACGAATCGACCCCGTCCCGCGAGGGACGAGGCCGAGACCTCGTGGTGCCACCCTTCGTTCCGGCCGCGTGGCGGCCGCTCATTTCCGCGGTCCGGGGTCATTCTCTGACGCCGTACCTGCCCCGCGATAACGGTGGGCCTCCGGCCCGGACTACTGCGCGACCCCCGGCCGCGGTTCGCCCGGACGCCTCGCGGGTCCATTCCCCGCCCCGCCGTCGGCGCCGGCTCCCACCATCCCGGCTCGCTGTGGCCCGCGGTTGACGGGTACTCGTCCCGGTCAACGACTGTCCGCGGAATCTAGTCGCGCGCGCGCCCGACCGCAAGCCCGTGTGGCACGTTGCCGGAACGCCGCGGCCGGCGCTGCGCCGATCCACTCGTACCGGACCCCGGAGACGGCCCCGCAGCCCGGTCAGCGCTGCAGGCGCACCCCGGCGATCTCCGTGTGCACCGCGCCCCCGCGCCCGAGCACGCTCCGGTACAGGACGAGGCGGTCCACCGTCCATGCCAGTGCGTCACTGCCCGCCACGGGGCGAGGCGGCCTGCCCAGGCCGACCCGCGATGGGCGATCGGCCGGGGTCCGTGCGGCGTCCAGCGCGGCCTGGAGCGACGGGACGAGCCCGTCCGGGGCGTCGCGCGCGATCGTGAGGTGGGCCCGGAACGGCCCTCGCTCGACCTCGCCTGGGGCGAGAAGGGCGCCTAGCGACCCGGCGAGCCGGGCGACGGGCTCGACGCCCCGCTCGAGTCCGATCCAGGCCACGCCCCCACCGCGGCCCTCGAACGAACCCGCCCGGCCCAGCGACGCCTCGAACGGCGGTTGCCCCGCCGCCGCCTCGCGCAGAGCCGCCTCGATGGCCGGCACCGACCCGGGTGACGTGTCGCCCAGGAAGCGGAGGGTCAGGTGCCAGGTCCCGGGATCCTGCCAGCGGCCGCTCCGCGCTCGCGCGCGGACCGGATCGAGCGCCGCGGCGAGGGCGTCCCGAACGTGTCCGGGAACGGGCACGGCGATGAACAGCCTCCAGGGTGCATCGTCGCCATCCCGGCCGGCGGGCCCGGTCGCGCGTGCCGGCCCGCCCCTCCGATCCCGGTCCCGCACCGTCAGCCGCCGGGCGCGGCGACTCGGGGGCCGGCCGGCAGGCCGAGCAGCCGCAGGAGCGCGAACAGGTCGGCCACCACGGGAACGTCGGGGAGATCCGGCAACCCGTCGGGAAACCGCACGGAGCGATCCAGGAGCACCGGCCTGATCCCGACCGCCATCGCCCCCGCCACGTCGGCGTCGGGGTTGTCGCCGACGTGCACGGCGCGTTCCGGGCGAACGCCGGTCAGGTCCAGGGCATGCGCGAAGATCTCGCGCTGCGGTTTGACGTACCCCACCCGCGCGGAGGCCACGACGGTCTCGAAATGGTGGGCCAGCTCGAGGTCGTGGAGGAGCTCCGGAAGAGCCCAGACCCAGTTGCTGATGACCGCACGCCGGATCCCGGCCGCCCCGATCGCCTCCAGTGCCGGATGCACGTCGTGGAAGACCCGCCACGCCGCCCGCTGCTCGAAGAACCGGCCCAGGTGCCGGTAGAACTCGTCCGGCAGGTCGTGGTAGCCGAGGAGCGCCATGGCCCGGACGTCGAATCCCTTGATCCGCTGGAACGAGCCCTCCGGCGTGGCCTCGAACGGGCCGGCCGCATCCCACAGCCCCTCCCCCAGGGCCTGGGCAAACGCGACGGCGAGCGCGGCCGGGTCCACGTCCAGACCCCACGACGTGGCCGCGGCCAGGTACGCACCGGTCCAGGACGGATCGACCCGGATGAGGGTGTCGCCGATGTCGAAGAAGACCAGCTCCGGGCGCGGCTCCAGCGGAGGCCACTCGGTCGGCGGGCGGCCCGACCCGGTCATCCCTCCGGATGCGTGGAGGCGGCCGTCGCCTGCCGCTCCCGTTCCCAGCGCGCCCGATCGGCCCTCAGCATGTCCAGCGCCGCCCCGCGGTCCCGCCAGCCGAGTACCTCGACCGACTTGTTCTCGAGCAGCTTGTAGGTCTCGAAGAAGTGCTCGATCTCGACCAGGCGGTGCGGCGAAACGTCGTCCAGCGACTCCACGTGCGCGTACAGCGGATCGCCCACGGCGACGCTCAGCACCTTGAAGTCGTCTCCGTGCTCGTCGCGCATCGCCAGCCCGCCGACCGGCCGCGTCCACACCCGGCACCCGGTGAACGTGGGCTCGGCGATCAGCAGCAGCACGTCGCTGTGGTCGCCGTCGTCGGCCCTCGTCGCCTCGGCGAAGCCGTAGTCGAAGTTGTAGTACACCGCCGAGCTGAGGACGCGATCCAGCCGGAAGACCCCGGCGTGCTCGTCGAACTCGTACTTGTTCCGGCTGCCGGCCGGGATCTCGACCACCGCCTCGACGATCTCGGGGAACCGCTGGGCGAAGTCCATGGCCTCAGTCGTTGTAGAGCCGCTCTTCGATCAGCTTCTCCTGCACCGTGCGGCCGTCCGGATCGAAGCAGGAGTATTCGAAGTGCTTCTCGAACTCGAGATCCACGTTGTCCTTGCCGCCACGGTTCTTCTCGACGCTCGTGACCACCCAGTCCCGGAATCGCTGGGCCTGGTACGGGTTGAACTCGATGTTGACCTTCGCGACGATGTGGTACTTCTCGTTGAGGATCAGGATGATGTCCGCCTCGTAGTTGATGGCCGACGACCCGCGCAGGTGGTGGTTGCGCAGGCGCGATGCCTTGAGGCCCTCCTTGTCGGCCGCCACGATCGCGATCAGCGGCACTTCCTCCGACAGGGCGATGTCCTTGAGGCCGTTGACGACGTAGGTGACCTTCTCGGTCTCGGTGGGCGGCTCGGGAATGACGGGAACCTTCTGCAGGTAGTCCACGAAGACCACGAGGGCCCGGTCGCCCGAGAGCTGCCGGTGCTGCTGCACGAGCTGCCGCATGTTGTCGACCGTGGACGCCGTCTGCGATCCGCGCAGCAGGAAGAGCCCCTCGCCGTACCGGCCGATCCGGTCGAGCGCCGGCCGCAGGCGGGGATTGGACGCCAGCTGGTGTCCGGCCTCACCCTCGACCATCCAGCTGCCGAGGATCTCCCTGCGGACGTCCTGGATCTTGATCGCCCCGGTGGTCTGCGGAAGGTGGACCAGCGCGGACTCGAGCGCGATCAGCCGGTTGAGCAGGTACTCCTCGTCATGCTCGAAGCAGATGTAGAGCACGTTGGCCAGGCCGCTCGACACGATGTTGCGGGCCATCTGCAGGCACATGGTCGTCTTGCCGGTGCCCTGCGCCCCGCCGAGCAGCAGCATCTCGCCGGGCCGGATCCCGCCGCCGATCGTCTTGTCGAGTGGGGTGAATCCGAGCGGCACGGGCTGGTACCGGGCCACGTCGCCCGTGGCGATGCGGTCGTTGAGCGTGAACAGGATGTCGAGAGCCGACCGGGGGCGCATCGACCCGCCGTCGCTTTCGACGCTCCATACCGCCTGCGCCTCAGCGGTCGCCATGCCCCCGTCATCCGACGGCTGCGACGGGTCCGGCACACCCATCGGCTGTGCGGTCGTCTCCACCAGGTCATCACCTCCGGGCGAACTTGTCGCGATCATAGCATCCGGCCGGAGCCCCTCCGGCGGGTCCGGAGCGGTACCGGTGCGTGCCGGCCCCGCCGCGGGTTCGGCCCCGGCGGCAATCCCGGCGCGCGCCTCATCCGGGAATCGCTCAGCGGAGCGGCGTCGACGCGAGGGCGTCCCAGTACCGGACGATCGTGCGGAGCCCGCCCTCGTAGTTGTCGAGCCGCATCGACTCGTTCGGCGCGTGGGCGTGGTCGTCGGGCGGCATGAAGCCGAGGAGCACCACCGGCAGACCCAGGATCGACTCGAAGGACGCCGCGACCGGCACGGATCCGCCCGCGCGCATGTAGACGGGGTCCGAGCCGAACACCTCGCGGAGGCATGCGGCGGCAGCGCGTGTCGCAGGGTGATCGATCGGCATGACCGAGGGTCGGCCGCCGTGGATGAGCCGGGTCTCGACGCGTACGCCGGCCGGTGCCAGGGCCCGGACACGGTCGCGGACCAGCTCGAAGACGTGCTCTGGGTCCTGGTCCGGAACGAGGCGGCAGCTCACCTTGGCATGCGCGTGCGCCGGGATGATGGTCTTGGCGCCCTCGCCCTCGAAGCCGCCCCAGATTCCGTTGACGTCGAGCGTGGGGCGGGCGCCCCGCCGCTCCAGCGTCGTGTATCCCGGCTCGCCCCACGGTGCCTCCATGCCGATCGACGCCAGGTAGCCGGCGTCGTCGAACGGCAGGCGCGCCAACTCCTCGCGGTCGCGCGCGGACAGGGCACGCACGTCGTCGTAGAAGCCCGGCACGTTCACGCGCCCCTCGGCGTCGTGGAGCCCTGCGACGATCTCGCACAGCACGGTGGCCGGGTTGCGGACGACGCCGCCGTGCGCGCCGGAATGCAGGTCCCCATCCGGCCCGGAGACGTCAATCTGTGCGTACATGATTCCGCGCAGCCCCACCGTGATCGCGGGCACGTTGCCCTCGAAGAACCCGGTGTCACTCACGACGGCGAGATCGGCGGCGAGCCGGTCGCGGTGGTTGGCGAGCCACGCGTCGAGGTGCTCCGATCCCGATTCCTCCTCGCCCTCGAACACGTACTTCAGGTTGATGGGGAACCCGCCGCGGGTCGCCAGCCATGCCGCGGCCGCCTGGACGTGGGCGTGCACGTTCGACTTGTCGTCCGCGGCGCCCCGGGCATACACGCGACCGCCATCGACGCGCGGGTCGAACGGCGGCTTCTCCCACAGGTCGAGGGGATCCACCGGCTGGACGTCGTAGTGCCCGTAGACGACCACCGTCGGCCTGCCCTCGGCGTGCAGCCAGTCCGCGTAGACGACGGGGTGGCCCCCGGTCTCGGCCACCTCGACGTGCTCGAGGCCGGCGTCCCGGAGGTGCGCCGCGAGGAACTCCGCGGCCCGCCGGCAGTCCGGGGCATGCTCGGGCAGCGCCGAGATGCTCGGGATGCGCAGGAAGTCCAGGTAGTCGGCCAGGCGCGCCTCGCGCGTGCCGTCGAGCCTCGCGTCGAGATCGGCGAATTGTCCGGTCATGACCGTGCACCCTCCGTGCGTGCCGAGGCGGGCCATCCGGCCCGCCTCGTCCGACTGCTTCAGGTTCCCCGCGGGGAGCTGGTTGCTGCAACGGACTCCCGGCCTGCCCTCGATGGACGGGCCGGGAGCGCCACCTCGCGCGGCTAGGCCGGCGAGGGCGACGGAGCCGGCGCCGGGCCGGACGGCGACGAGCCGTCGGCTGGGAGCCGGTGGTCCGGGGTGAGCACGCCGATCGGGCGCGGCGTCGGGCCGCCCTGGTCGGCCCGCGGATCGGGCAGGTCGGCGAAGATCTTCTCGAACTCGACGCGATCGAGCGTCTCCTCGGCGACGAGCCGCTGGGCGAGGGTGTCGAGCCGGTCGCGGTACGAGGACAGCACCTCCATCGCCCGGGCATAGCCCCGGTCGATGATCGTGCGCACCTCGTCGTCGATCTGCTTGGCGACCTCGTCCGAGTAGTTGCGCTGCTCGCCGATCTCGCGGCCCAGGAAGACCATCTCCTCGCGCTTGCCGAGGGCGAGCGGGCCGAGCTTCTCGCTCATGCCGTACTCGGTGACCATCTTGCGCGCCAGGTTGGTGGCCTTCTCGATGTCGTTCGAGGCGCCGGTCGTCGTGTCGCCGAAGACCAGCTTCTCCGAGGCGTTGCCGCCCAGGAGACCGGCGATCTTGTCCTCGAACTCCGACTTGGACTGCAGGTAGCGGTCCTCCTCGGGGAGGGCCATCGTGTAGCCCAGAGCCATGCCCCGGCTGATGATGGTCACCTTCGTGACCGGGTCGCACTTGGGCAGGATGCGCTGCACCAGGGCGTGGCCACCCTCGTGGTAGGCGATGATCGCCTTCTCGGCATCGCTGATGATGCGGCTCTTCCGCTCCGGCCCGGCCATGACGCGGTCGAGCGCCTCGGAGAACTCGGACGAGCCGATGACCTTCTTGTTGCGCCGGGCGGCCAGGATGGCCGCCTCGTTGACGATGTTGGCGAGATCGGCGCCGGAGAAGCCCGGCGACTGGCGCGCGATCGATTCGAGGTCGAGCGCCTTGTCGAGCGGCTTGCCGCGCACGTGCACGCGCAGGATCTCGAGGCGGCCCTTCATGTCCGGCCGGTCCAGGATCACCTGGCGGTCGAAGCGACCGGGGCGCAGCAGCGCCGGGTCGAGCACGTCGGGACGGTTCGTCGCGGCCACCACGATCACGTTCGTGTTCGTGTCGAAACCGTCCATCTCGACGAGGATCTGGTTCAGCGTCTGCTCCCGCTCGTCGTGGGAGCCGCCGAGGCCCGCGCCGCGCTGGCGGCCGACCGCGTCGATCTCGTCCACGAACACGATGCAGGGGCTGTTGCGCTTGGCCTGGTCGAAGAGGTCGCGCACGCGGCTCGCGCCGACGCCCACGAACATCTCGACGAACTCCGAGCCGGAGATGCTGAAGAACGGGACGCCGGCCTCACCGGCCACCGCCCGCGCGAGCAGCGTCTTGCCGGTGCCCGGGGAGCCGATCAGCAGGACTCCTCGCGGGATCCGTGCCCCGAGCGAGTTGAATTTCTCCGGATATTTCAGGAACTCCACGACCTCCTGGAGCTCCCCCTTGGCCTCGTCGACGCCCGCCACGTCGGCGAACGTCACCACGGTCTTGTTGCCCAGGAACATGCGGGCCCGGCTCTTGCCGAAGCTCATGGCCTGGTTGTTGGTCCCCTGGGCCTGCCGCATCATGATGAAGATGAAGCCGCCGATCAGGAGGACCGGCAGCAGGGCGCTGATGAGGAGCCCGAGCCACTGGCCGGTCTGCGAGGCCTGCTGCGGGGTGATGGGCACGTTCAGGCAATTGGGCGCCGCCCCGGACTCCGCGCACGTGGCGCGGATGTCCGACATGAGGTTGTCCCCGAGTGTGCCGGGGATCTGACTGGTCTTGACGGTGCCGGCGGGATCCTTGAGCGTGATCTGCAGCTGCGTGCCCTGCTCCACGACCGAGTCGACCTGGCCGCTCTTGACGAGGCCGAGGAACGAGTCGTTTCCGCCGCTGTATGGGATGTCTCCGCCGGTCTGCGCCGGCATGAATACGGTGTACAGCAGCGCGGCCGTCCCCACGACGAGGACCAGCATCACGATGCCGTTTCTCAGGAATCGCGTGTTCAAGCGAGGTGACCCTCCGGGTCGTACGGTGCGCACCGCGGAGGCCGCGGTGGCGTCCCGGGATTATAGGCCGCTCCCGACGTCGCCGACGATTACGGGACTCGTCGGGGACGACGTGCGCGCGTTGCATCGACGCCGCCGCGAGCCCGATGGGCGATCGGCACCGTGATCACCGGCCGGCCGATGCGCCCGGTGCATGCCCCCCAATCGAGCAGGTACGATCGGGCCAGACGGCATTCGGCACACGGGCGTCACCGGTCCGATCCTCTGCGCATGGTCACGACCGCACGTTCCCGCCGGGCCGGTCAGATCCGGGTCCGGGACGGGTTGGCGGGATGCTTCGGTCGGTCGGCATCCGGCACGCGACGACTCCGGCGCAATGCCTGAGGCCATTGCCCTCGCAGCCGGCACTCGGCGTGCCCGGGGGCGGTCATGAGCGCGGCAACAGGCGGGGCACTCGATTGCGCTGTTGACCCCGAGGACGACGTCACCCTGTTCCTCTGGCTGGTAGCGGAGCTCGATCAGTACGATGGACAACGACAGGGCGGGCGCGACACTGCGGGAGCGGCAGGTGACTCGCGCGACGGCAGACCCCTCGACCCATCGACGTCACCGGCGGGTTCCGTCGACGCGTAGCTGACGCGGCCGGCCCATCGAGCGCAGATCGCCGCGAGCACGCGCCGGTCGCTGCGCCGCATCGACACGTGTCCACTCCGGTGCCCGGTGACGTGCGACAGGGGCACCCGCGTTCGAGCCCGGTGGTCGCGCGATGGAAAGACCGCCGCCCCGGAAACCCCGGGGCGGCGGCATGGAATGCAGCGGTGCGGTCGGTGACCCGTCGTCAGCGCCCGAATGGATCTCCTGCCGGTGCAAGGACCTGGACGTACACGCCCGGCAGATCACCGGTCGTCACGATCTGGCGACTCTGCACGCAGGGTGCCACGCCGCCGGTGTCCTCGCAGTCGGGAAGCAGGCCCGTGTACCACGTCTGGCCGTCGTTGACGGCTGCGGTGACGGTCGGGTCGGGCTGTGCCTTCAGCCTGAAGACCGTCCTGAACTGTGTCGGCGACGTGTAGCACACCATGTAGTGGAGCGCCAGCAGCTTGGCCTTCAGGGTCGTCAGCAGCGACTTGGCGACGTAGAACGTCACCGACTTCGCGCCGCCGTTGATGTAGGTGAAACCGAGGGTGGTGGTGCCCGGGATGCCGGGATAGAGCCCATACCGCAGGGCCGAGCAGCTCAGCGTGAAGGTGGGCAGCGAGGCCGCCAGGAAGCCGGACCCGGTGGCCGAGAGGGAGAAGCCCGGTGCCGGCGAGGTTTCGCAGCTGCCCGTGCACACGGTGCCGCTGTCGTAGATGTCGAAGCTGGCCGACGTGGCGGACCCGAGACCGGGCGCCGTGGCGGTCAGGGTGAGGTTCGTGCCGGAGTGACCGTTCGCAAGGCTCGAGAACGAGGCGGTTCCGATCGGCGCGATTCCCCCCGACGTGGTGGCGGTCGCGCCCGCAGTCAGCGGACCGTCCGCGCTGATCGCCAGGGTCACGCTGGTCGACACGGGCTCCGGGTTGTTGCCACTGTCCTGCACCTGCACTGCGACCGGCGAGGTGTATGCGCCACCCAGGACGCTGGAGATCGGCGCGGAGCCGCCGCTCAGCGCGGTCGTCGCCGGGTCTGCCGTGAAGACGAGGTGGCATCCGGCATCCACGGTCGTGGCGGCCGTCGCCGCCCAGTCGTCGCTGCTGTCGCCACCGCTGCGTTGCCGGAGTTGTCGCCGTCGTTGTAGCCCTCGTCCTCCGGTCGTCTCCCTGCACCGTCCACGAGAGACCCGTGCCGCTGGCCGGAGCGGTCACGGACATCGTGACCGTCAGTGGGAAGGTATGCCGGCTCCTGGACCCGGACGATTCCCAACGTGACGCTGGAAGTCCCCGAGTCGCTGGTCGCGGACGTGACCGTGAAGCCGGACGGAGCCGCGATGTAGACGTAGCGCGCGCCACCGAAGCCGTCGATCGTCAGGGCCACCTGCGTGGTCTGACTCGCGCAGACGTTGGCCGGGCTGGCGGCGGCCGTGCCCAGGCTGGCTGCGCCCGCGACCCCCGCGAAGATCGGCGCGGCTGCGACGAGGGATCCCAGCACTACCCCCGATGTTGCGATGGCGAGGACCCTGGCGCGGCCCCGTCGCACGAGCGCCCTGGTCATGTTGTTCGACGTCATTTCCCCTCCGTATGTCAGCCAACAGGATTAGGACTTTGGTACCGCGCCTCCCGGATGTCAACAGATCGCGAATTCGCAGGCGGTGCCAGTTGTCAAGGGCCGGATGGATGGTAGCCCGAGGCCGTTCGGAGCGGCGCGGGTGTCAGGCCAGTGTGGCTGTCTGACGCACCTGTGGTTTCCGCATCACACCGGTTACGCGTCGGTCCCAGACACGGATGCCCCACGCGGCCCGAGGGGATGCGCTCGACCTGCGATGCAAGGGACCCGACAGGCACGCAGGATGCCGCACGAAGGAGAGGCTGCCGGCTCCGACGACGAGGATGTTTCGCGGACGATGACGGCGTCCGGACTTCGATCGGGTGCCGTCGCGCGCGGTCTGACGCTGGCAGGATTGGTAGCGGAGGCAGGATTTGGACCTGCGACCAAGGGCTTATGAGTCCCCTGCTCTACCACTGAGCTACTCCGCCGCGCGGGGAAAGCGTACCGAGATCGGCCGGGGTCGGCAACTGCGCGGCCGTGCAGTGCACGACCGCCCGGAAGCCCGCACCGGTCGAGGAGGAATTGCGAACGCGGCAGCGAGAGGCCCCGTGCACGTCACGGCGTGTGAGCCGTAGGCTGTTCGCCGTGAACTTCGTCGTCGCCAGGAACCCGGACCCGGATTCCCGGCTGCCGTACCTCGTCCGCCTGCCCATCGACGGCGGCCTGATCCTCAAGGTCCGTGACACGTGGCCGAGGACGAGTCGCGTCTTCTGCGCCCGGGTCGACGGTGGCTGGCCGTCCGACGTCGAGATCGTCGAGGAGGTGCCGGTCACGCTCTGTCGGCGGCGGGGCGTCGCGATCGACATCGTCCTGGCTCGACCGCGCGAGAACAGGTCCCAGTTCGTCTTCACCACCCTGCCGTCCGGTCGCGAGGGCATCTTCTGGCAGACTCGGAAGGTCGTCACGACGGCGCGACCCGGTGCCCGCATCCCGGGGCGGCGCGCGAGCGGGCTTGCCGACATCGTCATCGTCGTCGACAGTCGCGAACGGTACCCGTATCGATTTTCGAAGCAGCAGGCGACGACCATCCGCGCAGCGCTCGTGGCCGGCGACTATGCCGTGTCGGCGGACGATGGTTCCCCGGTCGCGGTCGTCGAGCGAAAGTCGCTTGCGGACCTCGCCGGATCGCTGAACACCGGCACGCTGGTGTTCGAGCTGACCAGACTGGCTGACATGCCCCGCGCGGCCGTGGTGGTCGAGGATCGGTACGGAAACCTGCTGAGGCACCCCTATGCTCCGGCAGGATTCCTGCCGGACATGCTCGCGCGCGTCCAGGTCCGTTACCCGGAGATCCCGATCGTCTTCCTCGAGACGCGGCCACTCGCCGAGGAATGGACGTTCCGCTATCTCGGCGCCGCACTTGCCGAGCACGAGTCCGTGCGACAACCGGAGCCCGCGACCCGGGCGGCCGAGGAGCCGTCGGAGTACGCCACGAGCCCCGGCCGCTCGCCTCGACGACGCCGGGCAGCCGAATAGCGAGGTATCCGCTCGATCCGACCGCGCCGGTTCGTCGACGACGGTCAGCCTTCCATCACCGCCCGCAGCATCCGGACGGCGTTTCCGCCCAGGACGGCGGCGACGTCGGCCTCGGGCACTCCGGCGGCGAGGAGGCCGTCGGTGAGCACCGGGAAGCCCGCGGCGTCGATGACGGACCGGAGCGCGCCATCCATGTCCGAGCCGATCGCGACGTGGCCGGCTCCCAGTTCGTCGATCGCGAACCGGACCGTGTCGACCAGGTCTCGCGGCGTGTCGCCGCCCAGCAGCGACACGGCCGTCGTCACGCCGACGATGCCCCCGGCCTCCGAGACCAGTCGTGCGTCGGCCATGTGCACGTTCCGGCTGGCCGCCGAGTAACGGCGCCAGCGGCTCGGTCGCGCGGCTCGCTCCGCGAACCCCGTGTGGCTGAGGACCGGTGGACGGGTCAGCGCGGGCACGGCGTCCCGGATCGTCGCGGACGATGCGTGGGCCAGGTCGACCAGCATCCCGCTCGTCTCGAGCCCCGCGACGGCGCGGCGGCCGAGCGCGGTCAGGCCGCCGGCCCGCCTTCCCGTGCCCGAGCCGGCGAGCGGGTTGTCCATGACATGCGCGAGGGCCACCATGCGGACGCCCCCCGCGCGCAGGCGTGCCAGGGCGCGCGCCATGCGATCCGGGGACCCGGTGAGGACCTGGCCGCCCTGCACCCCGATGAACGCGCCGACCGGGCCGCCCGGCGCGAGCACCGCCTCGAGGTCGGCGGCGTTGCGCACGACCCGGAACCGGCCTTCCGACAACGCGGCCCAGCCGTCGATCCGGCCGACCATGTGCTCGATCATCCCCATGTCCGATCCGATCACCCGCGCGGGTACGCCCAGGCTGAGGAACTGCGCCGCCGACAGGGTCCCCCGCCGGTCGGGAAACCGCGTGGCGATCGACATCCCGACGAGGTTCACGCCGCCTTCGCGAAGCCTCGGGAGGTCCACGTGCCCGACCGACGAACGCTCGAGGAACGTCCGGCGGAACAGCACCGTACCGACGAGCAGGTCCACGATCGGGACGAGCCCGTGCAGCTCCTGCGCAGCGCTTCGATGCCGGGTGCGGACGGGGCTCGCCGACCGTGTGGAGCGCCCGGTCCACGATCCGGTCGATCACGGGGCCGATCGTACGCCGGCCATCCCCTCCCGACGCCCGTCCGGCCGACCGATGCTACGATCCCGTGCCCGATGCGTGTGCAGTCCCCTCCAGTCGCCCGGCCAGATCGGCGCGCCGGATCTTCGTCCTCCGCGGGTCCCGTCCCGGCGGTGGCTCGTCGGCCGGGCCGCCTCGCCCTCGCGCGCGTCGTCGCCGGTCCGCGCGCCGTCCCGGTGGCCGCGCTCGCCGCCGGCGCGGTGGCCGTGGCGGTCTGGCTGGCGGTGCCGGCACAGGCCCTGGCCCACGCGGCCGGGGAAGTGGCCGCCGTCCCCGAACCGACGCCGCTCGACGCGATCGCCGACTGGACGTTCGATCCATCGATCCAGGTGCCCGCGTTCCTGGCGGCCGCGCTCTACGTGTGGGCCGTGCTCAGGGTCCGGCGGGAGCACCCGGGCAACCCCGTGCCGATCTCGCGCCTGGTGGCGTTCATGGCGGGTCTCGCCGTCATCGAGTACGCGCTGCAGGGCCCCGTGGACCACTACGAATCGATCCTGTTCGCCGACCACATGACCCAGCATCTGCTGCTGATGATGGTCGCGGCGCCCCTGCTGGTCATGGGGGCGCCGGTCACGCTCCTGCTCCGGGTCTCGTCGCCGCGCGCCAGGACCCACTGGATCATGCCCCTGCTGCACAGCCGGCCCGTGCGCCTGGTCAGCCACCCGATCGTCGCGTCGGTGCTGTTCGCGGGCATCCTCTGGGCCACGCACTTCTCGTCCGTGTACGAGCTGACGCTCGAGAACGACACGGTCCACAACGCCGAGCACCTCGCCTACCTGACGGTCTCGCTCCTGTTCTGGTGGCCGATGGTGGGGCGCGACCCCAGCCCGTGGAACGTCTCGCACCCCTTGCGCCTCGTCGTGATGCTGCTCCAGATGACCCAGGGCGCCTTCCTCGGCATCGCGATCATGAACGCCGGCGCGCCCCTGTACGCGCACTACGCCGAACTCCAGCTGACGTGGATCACGCCCCTCGCCGACCAGCAGCTCGCCGGGGCCCTCATGTGGGGCGCGGGCGGGCTCGGGTTCCTTGCGGCCGGGCTGGTGATCTTCTTCGACTGGATGCATGTCGAGGAGCAGGCGGCCCTCAGAGTCGACGCGCGACTCGACCGGGAGGAGCACGCCAGGCAGGTGGCCCGTGCCGTCGAGGCGCCCGGCGCGGGGGGCAGCGCCGCCGATCCGCGCGCGTGACGCCGGGCCGGCCCCGATCATGGCCGGGCAGCGGCCACTCGGCCGCTCAGTCGTTCGCCGCCGCCGGCCCCCGCTCCACCAGGTCCGCCAGGTAGCCGGGCAGTTCGGCCGGGACACCGTCGACACCGGCCACGGAGGGCCGTCCCAGCCGCGTCTCCACGGGGATCACCCCGGCCCAGACGGGCAGGTCGAGGTCCATCTGATCGTCGACCGGGGGACCCGTCCGAACCTTCGCGGACGCTTCCCGCACGGGGATTCCGATCACGTGGGTCTGCCGCAGCTCGGGTCGGTTCGGGCGACGCGCGTCATCCCACCTCCCGGGTGCGACGTGCTCCACGATCGCGCGCAGGCCGGCCAGCTTCTCGGCCGCGTCGCGCACGAGGTGCGCCCTGCCGACCACGACGACGGATCGGTAGTTCATCGAGTGGTGGAACGACGACCGCGCCATCACCAGCCCGTCGAGCAGGGTCGCCTCCACGCAGACGTCGGCGCCGCCGCGGAGGTGCCGGATGAGACGCGTGGCGGGCAGCCCGTGGAGATACAACGTGTCGTCGATCCGCCCGTGCAGCATGGGCACGACGAACGGGGTCCCATCCAGGACGAACGCGACGTGGCTGACGAGCGCCTCGTCGAGGATCGCGTACACCAGCTCGCGATCGTACGATGCGCGTTCCACGCGCCTGATCTCGGTGCGCGCCGTGACCTCGAACGTGGCCCCGGGCGCATCGTCGCGGCCGGATCGGGCGACCGCCACTCAGTGCCCGATCAGCAGGCGCAGCCACGCCTCGAGCGGGCCCGGTGGCGGAGCGGGTGACGGTTCTGCGCCGAGCGGCGTGAGCGCGGGTGGAGGAGGCGCCCCGGGCTGGAGGGCGAACACCTGTTCGCGGGGCTTCCCATAGCCGTAGGCCCGGGCCTCGAGCGCCAGGAATGCCGGCGACTGGATGACGGAGAGCTCGGACTGGCGCTCCGAGACCTGCTGGGCGAGGTTGGCGTCCTGGACCCGGAGGATCGCGGCCTGGGCCGCGACCTGGTTCGACTGCGCGATGGCGCGGCCGAACACCAGCACCAGCCATCCGACCATGAGCGCGGCCACGGCGAGTGTGATGGTGCGGCGGTCGAGACCGGCGATCCCGAGCCGGGGCTGCGCCGGCGTCTGGGAGCCCGGCTGGCCGGAACCCTGCGGTTCGCGATCCTCGTCCGGCGGCAGCGAGTGTTGCGCGGCTTTCGCCGGACCCGCGGCATTCGCGGCGTTCGCGTCGCGAGCGCCGAGGACGAGCGGCAGGCTGACCGACTGGACGGTTCGCATCGAGCGCACCGTAGCTGCGCCGTCGCACCATGTCAAGCCGTGTCGCCGGGCACGCGCCGGCCGCTTGCATGTCTTGCTACACTGGCTGAAACAGAACAGGTGTGCGATTGTGCTGGCTGCCGCCACCGGGCGCGGATGACGAGCCCGGGAGAGGGCGGCTCGGCGACGCGATCTGACCGGAGGCGGCATGCGGCTGTACGCGCCCTCGTCCATGACGGACGTCCTGGAACGCCTCCTCGAGGACCCGGCAATCGCGCGGGCCGTCGTCGCCCATCGCGTGATGCCAGCCGAGGAGGCACGCTTCTCCCCGCTCCCCGGATGGCTGGACCCGCGAATCGAAACGGGCCTGGCGGCGCGCGGCCTGGACCGGCTCTGGACGCACCAGGCCGCCGCGGCAGACGCCCTTCACTCGGGCCGGGACGTCGTCGTCGCGACGCCCACGGCGTCGGGCAAGACGCTCTGCTACAACCTGCCGGTGCTCCAGGCGGTGGCAGACGATCCCGCCGCGCGTGCGCTGTACCTGTTTCCCACGAAGGCGCTCGGACAGGACCAGGTCGCCGCATTCCGTGAGCTCGCCGGCGCCGCCGGGCTCGACGTCGCGTGCGCCACCTACGACGGGGACACGCCGGCGCCGATCCGATCCACCGTCCGCTCGGCCGGACAGGTCGTCGTCACGAACCCCGACATGCTCCACGCGGCGATCCTGCCGCACCACACGAAGTGGTTCCAGCTCTTCGAGCAGCTGCGGTACGTGGTGATCGACGAGCTGCACATGTACCGCGGCGTCTTCGGCAGCCACGTCGCCAACGTGCTGCGCCGCCTCATGCGGATCTGCGAGCACTACGGATCCCGACCCGTCATCGCGTGTTCGTCCGCGACCATCGGCAACCCGACCGAACTGGCACGTCTGCTGACCGCCCGCGAGCCGGTCTGCATCGACGAGAGCGGAGCGCCCACGGGTGAGCGCCACGTGCTGGTGCTCGATCCGCCGCTGCTGGATCCCGCCCTCGGCGCGCGCGGCAGCTCGTTCGCGCTTGCGGAGCGCGTGGCGCTGGCGTTCCTCCGTGCCGGCCACCAGACCATCGTGTTCGGCCGGTCGCGCGTCGGCGTCGAACTCCTGCTCACGGGCCTGCGCGAGGCCATGCGCGAGGGCCGCGGCCCGGGCGACCGCGTGCGTGGCTACCGTGGCGGGTACCTTCCCAGCGAGCGGCGGGCCATCGAACGCGGGCTGCGTGCCGGCGAGCTCCTGGGCGTCGTGAGCACGAACGCGCTCGAACTGGGCGTGGACGTCGGCGGGCTGGATGCGTCGGTCCTCGTCGGATATCCAGGTTCCATCGCCGCGACCCGGCAGCAGATGGGACGTGCCGGGCGGCGGCAGGGCGTGAGCGCGTCGGTCCTCGTCGCGGGCGGCGGAGCCGTCGACCAGTACGTCGCGGCACACCCGGAGTACGTGCTCGACCGGACGCCCGAGGAGGCACGGCTCGACCCCGACAACCTACACGTGCTGCTCGCGCACCTTCGGGCGGCGGCCTTCGAGCTTCCGTTCCGGCCGGGCGAGCGGTTCGGCCCCGAACCGGCCGACGATCTGCTCGCGTTCCTCGGCGAGGAGGGGCACGTGCGGCAGGCCGACGACGGGCGGTGGTACTGGGCGAGCGAGAACTTCCCGGCCAGCGAGATCTCCCTGCGCAGCGCGGCGGACGAGAACGTCGTGATCATCGACACCACCGGGGAGCGGCCGCGCGTGCTCGGCGAGGTCGACCTGTTCGCGGCCCGGACGCTCGTCCACGAGGACGCCATCTACCTCCACGAGTCGCTCCAGTTCCACGTCGACCGTCTCGACTGGGACGAGCGGAAGGCGTACGTGCGGCGCGTCGACGTCGACCACTACACGCAGGCGGACCTGGCGGTGACGCTCAAGCCGCTCGAGACGTTCCAGAGCGGAGCGGTGCCCGCGGCCGAGCGGGCCCATGGCGAGGTCATGGTCAGCTCGCTGGCCAGCATCTACAAGAAGCTGCGGCTCGAGACGAACGAGAACCTCGGGTGGGGACGCATCCACCTTCCCGAGATCGAGCTGCATACGACGGCCTACTGGATCGCGCTCGACGCCGCGCGTTTCGCGGCCTGGCGGCGCGACGACCTGGACGTGGCCCTGGTCGGCGCCGGCCGGGCACTGCAGGCGGTTGCGAGCGTCCTGCTGATGAGCGATCCGCACGACCTCGGACTGGTCGCCCAGGTGCGCTCGCCCCACCTCGGGCGGCCCGCGGTGTACCTGTACGAGGGCGTCCCGGGAGGCGTGGGCCTCGCGCCCCGGCTGTACGAGCGTCACGCGGAACTCGTGGGTGGCGCCCTCGATCTCGTGGCCGCATGCCCGTGCGAGGCTGGTTGCCCCGCCTGCACCGGGCCCCGGTTCGAGACCGGCGGCGACGGCAAGGGCATGGCACGCCGGTTGCTGGAGGCGCTGGCCGGGGTCGACGAGGCCGAGGGTGCAGGCGCGGCCTCGGGTACGGGGTCGGCCCGGGATACGGGGTCGGCCCGGGGTACGGGCTCGGGCCAGATGGGGGCGGGCTCGGACCCGGTGGATGCGGGCTCGGACGCGTGACACCGGAGCTGGCACACCGGGACGGCATCGTCCGCGCCATGGAGCCCGACATCGCCCGTCCGGCGATCATGCCGCAGGCCCCGACGGCTACCGTCGATGGGCCATCGTCCGGATCCCACGGTGTCAACGGCGACGTGGCCGCCCGCCTCGCCCGGTTCCGGGCCGCGGCAGGCCGCGCGGCGCCACCCGCGCACGTCCGGGCCCCCGGTCCTCCCCCCGGGCCGGACCGCGCGGCGAGGCTTGCGGAGGCCCTCGGCGGAGACGTCGAGCGCAGCGCGGAGGGGCGCGTCGTCCGGGTCGTGGCCTCGCGGCCGATGCCCGTCGCGTTCGAGCGCCTCGCCGCTCTCCCCTACCCCGTCGACCCCGGACATCCGCTCGTCTGCCTGGACACCGAGACCACGGGCCTGGGCACGGCGGCCGGGACGGTCGCGTTCCTGGTCGGACTGGGCCGGTGGGATGGCGAGCGGTTCGACGTCGTCCAGCTGGTGCTCCCGGATCACCCGGACGAACCCGCGTTCCTCGCCGCGCTGCGCGCCGCCATCCCGCCGGACGCGTGGCTCGTCACATACAACGGGCGGGGCTTCGACTGGCCGCTGCTCGTGACCCGCTTCCGGCTCCAGCGCTCGGCGGCACCCGAGCACGCGGGTCACCTCGACCTGTTGCCGGTGGCTCGCCAGCTGTGGCGTCACCGGCTCGACGATGCGCGGCTCGCCACCGTGGAACGTGGCGTCGCGGGCGTGTTCCGCCCCGACGATCTGCCCGGCGCGCTCGTCCCGGCCCGCTACCTGGAGTTCCTGCGCACCGGGGCGGCCGAGCCCCTTCGGGCGGTCATCGAGCACAACCGCCAGGACGTGGTATCGCTCGGCCTGCTGCTCGCGCACCTGCTCGGTCGCCTCGCGGACCCTGCGTCGCGCGAGCGCGAGCCGGCCGGGGACGTGGCCGCGCTCGGTCGCGCCTACGCCCGCCGCCGTCGGTTCGACGAGGCGCTGGCCTGCTGCGACACGGCCGTCTCGCGCGCCCTCGACGACCGACAGCACGAGGCCCTCGCCGCCGAGCGGGCTCGCGTGCTCCGGCTGGCCGGCCGCCGTCGCGACTCCGCGAACGCCTGGCTCGACATCGCCACGGCGCAGGGAGCCTTGGCCGCGGTGGCGTGGGTGCAGCTCGCGAAGTACCTCGAGCACTCGGCCGGCGACCCTGCATCTGCCCTCGACGCGACGGAGCGAGCGTCCGCGCTCGTGGACCGGCAGCGCGCCCTGGGCCGGGATCTGCCGCGGCTGCAGCACGATCTCGTCCGGCGGCGGGAGCGGCTCCGACGCCGCCTCGCGGGCGTCAGCCGGAGGACGGTCCCTCCAGCAGGCGCCGCCGTATCCGTGCCAGGTCCGGGACGGCACTGAGCCCGGACGCCTTCGATGGAGAGCGAAGCCGCGGCGGCGGCGAACCGGAGTGCCCGGCGCTCGCCGGCAAGGTCCCCGCCGAGCGAGAGGCGGGCGGCGAGCAGCGCTGCCAGGAACACGTCCCCGGCTCCCGTTGCATCCACCTGCCGCTCGGCCTGGAGGGCCGGCCAGGCGCACGCCCCCAGCGAGCCGGCCCGTGTCCGGCGAAGGTACAGACCTCCCCGCCGCCCGGCCGTCACCGCGAGCGCCTGTCCCGGACGGGCCAGGAGCCGGTCGAGCCCGTCACCGTGGAGCGTGGCGTCGTCGCCGGGCACCGGAAGATCCTCGCGACTGATCGCCATGAGATCGGCACGCTGCTGGACCGGCCCCGCCACGGGGACGAGGGCGCCGGTCGGCTGCCCCGGGACCAGGTGCCGCAGGAGTCCCTGCCAGCCCAGGGCCACCGTCGCATCGGGTGACGGCACGTCCGCCCATTCCGGTCCGAGCTCGCCGGCCACGGGGGCGAACAGGAACGCCGGCGCCCCGCGCCAGGCCGGCGGAAGTGCCGCGACGGGCAGCGGGTCCGACGTGTCGTGGCACATCTGCCACCGGCCGGCCGGCGTCTCCCGGTTCTCGAACACGGGGCCGTGCGAGAGTTCCACCGTCACGACGTCCACGCGGGCCGCACGGAGCATTGCCGGCTCGCCGGCCTCGACGGAGGTCCGATCGAGACCGACGAGTGCGCCCACGCGGAGCCCGAGGCGCGCCAGCATCAGCGAGCCGTACGACACGCCGCCCCCCGGCCGCCACGCACCACGCCCGTCCGCATCGAGGTCCCGCGTCGCGGCCCCGACGACCACGACGTCCGGCATCAGCGAGACGGCCGTCACGTGACCGGGCGTGGCGCCGGGGGCCCGAAAGAGCGCGCGACTATACTCGGCGGGCGGATCACGCGGGAGGAAAGGTGTACTTCTACGAGCTCCACGAGAGCGACAACGACCTCTACTCGGACGCGCTGCTGGCCCACGAGCAGGAGTTCACGGCGGAGGAATTCTTCGAGTACGTCCAGGAGGCGCGGCGGCGGGTCGTGGACCGGTTCGAGGAGGATACGCTGGTCCAGGCCGTCGCCCACGAGCTGGAGCGGACGCTCGACTTCACGTACGTCAGCGACGCGCTGCTCGTGGCAGCCGTGAACGTCTCGCGGATCGAGGACGAGAACTACATCGCCGAGGTCGACGAGAGCGCCGAGGACGACGCGCGCGACGAACGCGACGAGCTCGAGGGGCTCGACGACGGGAAGGCGTTCCGCTCGGTGATCGTGGACCTGGACCGCGAGCGGCCCAACTGAACCCTTCGCGAGGGACGGTCTGCGAGGCCTGCCGGCACACTCGGGCCGGGCCCGGGATGCGGGCCGGAGATCGAGCGGCCGGCGGTTCTCGCTCGGCCGGCGGAAGGCACGCGGCCGCCTGAAGGCACGCGGTCGGCGGAAGGCACGCGGCCGCCTGAAGGCACGCGGCCGGCGGAAGGCACGCGGCCGCCGGATCGGGGCCGGCGGTCAGACGTTGAACAGGACCTCGATGACGTCGCCGTCCCGCACGCGGTAGGTCTTCCCCTCCGCGCGCAGCCGCCCGGCCTTGCGTGCCTCGGCCATCGTGCCCAGGCGCACGAGATCCTCGAACGTCACGACCTCGGCGCGGATGAACCCGCGGGCAAGGTCAGAGTGGATCGCACCGGCCGCATCTACGGCCGAGGCGCCGTCGGGAATGGTCCATGCGCGCGTCTCGTCCGGCCCCGCGGTGAAGAAGCTGATCAGGCCGAGCAGCCGGTACGACAGCCGGATGACGCGGTCCAGGCTGGACTCGTGCAGCCCGAGCTCCTCCATGAAGATCGCCGCGTCCTCCGGCTCGAGCTCGCCGATCTCCATCTCGACCCTGGCGGACAGTCCGTCGACCATCGTCCGCTCGTGCCGGTAGCGATCCGCGACGCCCGCGACGACCTCGGCCTCGCGCGGCAGGTCGGCCTCGCCGATGTTCAGCAGGACGAGGACGGGCTTCTCGGTCAGGAAGCGAAAGCCGCGGAGGACCCGCGACTCGTCCTCGTCGAGGGCCATGTCGCGGATGGGCGTTCCCTCCTGCAGGCCCGGCAGCAGCCGTTCGAGGATCGCAAGCTCGCGGTCGTTGGCCTCACGCTCGGCCGGTGTCCCGTGGTGGCCCTGGGCCCGGAGGCGCTCGACCCGCTTCTCCGTCACCGCGAGGTCGGCGAGCAGCAGCTCCAGGTCGAGCCGCTCGAGGTCGCGCCATGGATCGACCGAGCCGTCGGGATGAGGAACCGCCGCATCGTCGAACGCGCGGACCACGTGCAGCAGGGCGTCGGCGGTGCGCAGACGGGCCAGCTGGTCGGGCGGCATGTCGTTCGCCCCGCCGCCGCCTTCGTCGGCCCGCGGAGGCGCGGGCAGGTCGACGTACGTCACGTCCGCGTGGACTTCCCGCTTCGGGTGGAACATCTCCGTGAGCCGGATCAACCGCTCGTCCGGCACCTTGACGACGCCGACGTTGACGACGGCACCGCCGTATCCCCCGGTCTGCGCGTGCCCCCTGGTGAGCGTGTTGAACACGGTGGACTTGCCCGACCCCGCGAGGCCTACGATCGCGATCTGCATGCGGCAAGGGTAGCGGCTCCCGACCCGCCCGACCGGCCGCCGGGACCCGCCCGGGGCGTCAGTACCCGGCCGCGGGATCCACCACGTTGTGCAGCGGCTCGCCGCGCGAGAACCGCTCAAGGTTCGCGGCGAACACGTCGATGCTGCGCGCGCGGACGCGCCGGCTCGACCAGCTCGTGTGTGGCGTCACGATCGCGTTGTGAAGCGCGTAGAACGGCGACGACGACGGGAGCGGCTCGTCGCGGAACGTATCGAGCACGGCGCCTCCGAGCGGCCCGCTGCGCAGCGCGCGCACGAGCGCGGCCTCGTCCACGAGGCGGCCGCGGGCGACGTTGATCAGCCACGCCCCCGGCTTGAACGCCGCAAGCGCCCGCTCGTCGATGAGCGTCTCGGTGCCCGCCGTGACGGGGAGCGCCAGCACGACGAAATCGGACGCGGCAAGCAGCTCGCCCAGTCCAGACAGTGGCAGCACCCGGTCAACCCGCGGCGGCACGGGAAGCGGTTCCTCGTCGACGGACTCCGGTGCGGCGACGCCGCGCTCGGGATGCCGGCGGAGCGCGATCACGCGGGCCCCCAGCAGGGTGGAGTACGAGGCGACGGCACGGCCGATCGACCCGAACCCGACGATGCCGACGGTCGAGTCGCGCAGCTCGCCGCCCTCGAGCGGTTGCCACGTCCGCTCGCGCTGCAGCTCGACGAGCTCGGGCAGGCGCCGTCCGATCGCGAGCATCATCATCAGCACGTACTCGGCGATGGGGCGGCTGAAGACGCCGCGGCCGTTCGTGAGGACGATCTCGCGCCGCAGCGTGGCCGGCGTCAGGACCCGCTCCACGCCCACGGACGCGGAATGGATCCACGAGATCCGCGGCGCGCGGGCCAGCAGGCGCTCGAGCGCGTCGCCGCCCAGCGAACTGCCCCGCAGCAGGACCTCGGCCTCGTCCAGCGGCCCGTCGGCCGACCCATCCGCGCCCACGAGGACGATCCTCGAGCCCGGGGCGGCGGCAGAGATGCGGGCGAGGTCGTCCGCGCCGTAGCGCGACCAGAGGATGGGACCGAGGGCGATCGCCGACGGGCTGCCCGCGTGACGCGATGCGGGGGCGGCGTGCCCGGCGGTCACGTGCCGGCGTCCCCGCTCGTTCCGACGACCCGGCGCACCCACGCGCCCGGATCGGTCAACTCCGCCTCGGACGGCAGGGCGTGCGGGCCGTCCCAGAGGTGCGCCACTGCGCCGGGCCCGCCCGCCTCCGCCACGCCGGCGACGAACCGCTCGCCGCGCCGGTACTGGGCCAGCTTGAGGTCCATGCCCATGAGGCGAGCCATGATCCCGTCGAGGCCCCTGCGGGGCTGTCCCCGGCGCTCCTCGAACCGCTCGCGCAGCATGCGGACGTCCGGCAGGAAGGATGCGCCCACGCGGTCCATGACCCAGTCGCCGAAACCCTCGAGGAGGCTCATCACCGTCTGCGTCTCGCGGAAGAGCCGCCGCTGCTCGGGCTCGAGGAGCGATTCGAGGAGGCTCCCACCGCCGCGATTCCTGATCCGCTTCAGCATCCGGCCGATGCCGCCCACGCTCACCACGCGCGCATCGTCCACGAACCCCGCGAGCTGACGCTCCATCCGCTCGGCGAGATAGGGCCGCAGCCACGGGTGCGCCTCGAACTCGAACGCGTGGGTGGTCTCGTGCAGCGCCACCCACGTCCGGAAATCGTCGAGCGGAACGCGAAGCGAGCGCGCGGTCGCGCGGATGTTCTCCTCGACGAACAGCAGCTGGCCGGGCGTGGCCTCGGCCGACAGCAGGGCGATGTCGTACTGGCCCAGGACGCGCGTGCCGAGGTAGGCGAGCACGATGGCGACCTGCTGGGTGGCGACGGCCCGATTGGCGAGCGCTGCCAGACCCTCTCCAAGGCTCCCCTCGCGCGGATGCATGCGCTCGCCGAGAGCCCGCTCGATGTGTCCGTACAACTGCCGGAACACGACGAGGTTGGCGCTCGCCCACTCCGCGCGGCTGACGGCGGAATGTCGCTCGACGACGCCCGGAAGCGGGGTGCCGAGCTCCGCCTCGAGGGCCGGCACGATGCGCCGCATGGCCTCGTCGTACCGCGCGGCGGACCGCTGGATCTCCGCCCCGTCGAGCGCACCGGGCGCGCGTCCGAGCCGGGCTGCCGCGAGCCGTTCCGCGCGGGGCCAGTCGACGAGGCCGCCGTGCACCGTCCGCTGTACGCGCCGGTTCAGGTACGCCGCGCCGATCCCCGCCAGCGCGCCCACCGCGACGCCGGCCTGCCAGTGCCGGTCCCGGAGCCGCGGCTCAGCGCCCCGGCCGGCCATCACACCGCCACCGGGGCCACGACCCGCTCCACGCACCGGTGGGCCATCATGCGGCCACCGGCACCACGACGGGCTCCACGGCCGTGAACTCCGACCCGAAGAGCAGCGCCGCCGTCTCGCGGAACCGGGCGACATCTCCGGTCGTGAGCTGGAGATGCGCCGGGCTCGCCCCGGCGGGCGCGTGCAGCTCGTTGATCGCCAGCAGCTCGGCCAGCACGCTCGCGGTCGCGAGGGCGGAGTCGATCACGGCCACGCCCTCTCCCGTGGCGGCCCGGATCGCGTCGGCGATGAGCGGGTAGTGGGTGCAGCCGAGGAGCAGCGTGTCGATGCGGGCGTCGAGGGGCAGCGGGAACACCCACTCGCCATCGGCCGAGCGACTGCCCAGCAGCGGCGCCAGGCCGCGCCTGACCGCCTCGTCCACGTCCGGGCCATCGAGCCGTCCGGCCTCCACGAGGGGGACGAACTCGGGCGTGGCGTGCTCGTACACCTCCACGAACGGGTTCTCGTCCTTGATCGCCTGGAAGTAGGCGTGGGAGCGGATCGTGGCCGGGGTCGCGATGACGCCGACCCGGCGGGTCCGCGTGGCCAGCGCGGCGGCCGTTGCCCCGGGGCGGACGACGCCGACGATGGGGACGTCGTATCGCCTCCTGAGGTCGGGAAGCGCGACCGAGGTCGAGGTGTTGCACGCCACGACGATCGCCTTCACGTCCCGCCGCACGAGCTCGTCCAGGCACTCGGCGCTGAACCGGCGGACCTGGTCGTCCGTCCGCGTGCCGTACGGTGCCCGCGCGTTGTCGCCCAGGTAGACCGTCGATTCCTCCGGCAGGCGCCGGACGACCTCCCGCAGCACCGTCAGCCCGCCGACGCCGGAGTCGAACAGCCCGATGGGGCGGCCGTCGGCCATGGGTCAGGCCCGCGCCGCCACGGGGCGCCGGGACGGCATGATCGCCTCGGCCATGCGCCGCACGTCGACGCTGATCTGCGCCTGGGGAGTCGCCAGCACGAAGGGCATGCCCTGGTTGTTCGCCTCGACCACCAGGTGCCCGTCGCTCACGATCGTGTGCTCCGGATCGCGCCCGATGGCCGACCGCACCAGGCCCGGGTCCAGGCCGCCCGCCGAATCCGCCCGGTTCAGCACGTACTGGACCTTGGACGCAGGGTAGCCGATGGCGCGGAACGTCTCGCTCACGGAGATCGTGTTGCGGATCGTGGTCGAGTCGTAGGTGATGACCTGCAGGATCACGTCGGCCGCGTCGAGGAAGGCAAGCGTCATGTCGCCGAGGCTCGTGGGCAGGTCCACGACGCTCGCGTCGTACACGCGCCGCAGGAGCGAGAGCACCTTCTCCACGTCCCGTGGCGTCACCATGTCCGCCATCTCGATGCGCGGGGGTGCGAGCAGGATGTCGATGCCGGAGGGGTCGCGCCAGAGCACGTCCGCCAGATCGGTCTCCTGGATCCGGTCGGTCGGAAGGTCCAGGATCGACGGCGCATCCGCGGGCACCTTCAGGAGGGCCCGCAGGTCGCCGAACTGGAGGCTCCCGTCGATCAGCACGGTCTTCACGCCGAGGTGCTGCTGCAGCGCCACGGCGAGGTTGAACGCGAGCGTGGTCTTGCCCACGCCGCCCTTCGGCGCGAACACGCCCAGCAGCATCGACGAGGTCGACGGGTCGCGGGTCCGCTGCGCCTGGAACGTGTTCTGCAGCAGGGTGATGAGCTCGTAGCCGGTGAACGGCATCGACAGCACGGCGTCGATCCCCTTGTCGGGCGCGACGTTCACCGGCCGCTGCGGCACCGTGATCACGACGATCGCCGGCGGCACGTTCGCGTGCCGCAGCTGGGCGGCAAGCTCGAGGCCGCCGATGCGCCCCTGGAGAAGGGCGTCAACGATCACGACGTCGGGGCGTTGCTGGAGGACCTGGTCCATCACCTCGCGGCCGTCGCGCAGGATGTCCAGGAGCTTGACCCGCGGGCTGGTGCTGACGAGGCCGCGCATGTACTGGGCGACCTGCGGCACGTCCTCGACGACGAGCAGGCGGATCTGATCCGTGGGCACGCGGCGACTATACCAAGCCGGCGACGACCACCACGCGCGACGATCCCGGCCCGAACGGCGACAGCTGGTGGTCCCCGGCGAGCTGGTCGACCGCGAGGCCGGCATCGGTGACGGCGCGGACCAGCTCCGAGGCGCTCGTCAGGTGGAGCACATCCCGCCGCAGGTGGCGGGTCACCGGTCCGCCTGCCGGGTCGGCCGACTCGAAGATCGACGTCAGGTCCAGGCGGCGGGTCGGCGCGTCGTACGAGGCGCTCGCGAGCTTGGTGACGCGCATCCCGGACTCGGGGTCGTCGCGCACCCACTCCAGGACGAGGCGTCCGTCGTAGATCGCCAGGTCCTCCGCGGCGGGCAGCCACGCATCGATCACGGCGAGGCCACCGCGGCGCAGGTGCCGCGCCATGACACCGACGGCGGCCGCCTGGCGGGCGGCATCGCCGAGCAGGAAGCACGTGTTCAGCGCGAGGATGGCAAGCCCGAACCGCGCCTCGAGGTCCAGCTCGAACAGGTCCGCCTCCACGAGCTCGAGGCGCCCGTGCGCCCGGACGTGGCGGCCCCGTCGTTCGGCCGACCAGCGAGCGCCGGCCCGCGCGAGCATGGCCGGGTCGTTGTCCACGGCGACGACCTCGAGACCGGACGCGGCGAGCGGGACCGCGAGGCGCCCCGTCCCGGCCGCGAGCTCGAGGATGGGACCGCCGGACCGGGACGCGAGCGCCCGGTACAGGTCCAGGTCGTCGAGATCGTCGTCGAGGTCGAGGTCGTACCAGCGGGCGAGCGCCTCGCCCACGCTCATGCGTCCGACTCCCGGAACTCGCGCCATGCCGACTGGACCAGCCCGGGATCCGCGAGCAGCTCGTATGCCACCTGCGCCGCGACCGTGGCGGCGATCAGCGTCACCTCGTCGGCGCGCGGAGTGCGGGCGGCCTCGCGGAACTCGATCGAATGACCGGGAACGCCCTGGTCGCAGATCGCGAGCGACGGATGGATCGTGGGCACGGCGAGGCTCACGTTGCCCATGTCGGAGCTTCCGAGGTTGGGGGACGGTGGATCGTCGCGGATGCCGTACGGCTCGAGGTTGGCGAGATACCGCGCACCGAGGATCCGGTTGTGACGCATGGTGTCCGACCGGCCCGAGAAGACGACGTCGACGGAGCAGCCGGTCGCCAGGGCGGCGGCCTCGCACAGCTCCCGGAAGTGCGGCTGCATGCCCTCGAAGTAGGCCTGGTCCGGTGACCGGATCATGAACCTCGCCACGCCGCGTTCGGGAATGATGTTCGCCGCGGTGCCACCCTCGAGGATGATCCCGTGCACGCGCGCGTCCGGCCGCAGCTGCTGCCGCCAGAGGCCGACCGAATCGAAGAGCAGGATCAGCGCGTCGAGGGCGTTGCGGCCCTCCCACGGCTCGGCGGCGGCGTGCGACGCCCGCCCCTGGAAGGTGACGTCCACGTCCTCGCTGGCCAGCAGGCGGGCCTCGACCTGGGTCAGGTCGCTCGGGTGGAAGAGCAGCGCCGCATCGACCCCGTCGAACAGCCCGTCGTCGAGCATCACCTGTTTTCCCGAGCCGCGTTCCTCGGCGGGCGTGCCCAGGAACACGACGCTTCCGGACAGGTCGCCGGCGACGGCCGCCAGGCCGATCGCGGCCCCCACCCCGCTGGCGGCCATGGTGTTGTGGCCGCATGCGTGACCGATCCCGGGCAGCGCGTCGTACTCGGCGAGAACGGCAACGCGCCCTCCCGCCGACCCGCGGCCGCAGGTCAGCGTGCCCCTCACGGCCGTCGGCAGGCGCCCGGCGGGGTGCTCCACCGCGTACCCGTGGCGCGCGATCGCCTCGGCCACCCACGTCGCCGCCTTCACTTCCTCGAAGGCGGGCTCGGGGTTCGCGTGGATCCGATGCGACAGATCCAGGATCTCCTCGCGTGCCGCCTCGATAGCGGCGGCGATCCGTGACTTGGCGGCCTCGTGGGGGCCTGCGGGACGGACGGTGGTGAGCGGCATGGTGCCTCCGGTGCGATCCCGGAGATCGTAGCCCGCGGCGACACGGCGCGCGGCCCGCTGAGGGCGAAGGTGCGCCCGCGGCGGCGTCGGACGGTTGGACGAGGGCCGGGGTCCCTCACGGCGGCGTCGGACGGTTGGACGCGCGCCGGGGGTCCTCACGGCGCCCCGATGAGTCCCTCAGTTACGCGGCGCGTCGTGGGTCTCGAACCTGACGGGATCGCCTGCGAGCTTCCGCACGGCGAGTGCGCTGATCGCCTCCAGCGCGCACCGGTGGGCGGCCATCGCCGTGACTTCCGCGTGATCGTACGGCGGCGACACCTCCACGATGTCCATGGCCACGAGCGGCACCCGGCCCACGATCCGGCGGATCGCCCGCAGCAGCTCGCGCGTGAGCAGGCCGCCCGGTTCGGGAGTGCCGGTGCCCGGGGCCATGCCCGGGTCGATCACGTCGATGTCCACCGACAGGTAGATCCCATCGGCGCTCTCGAGCGCCTCGGAGATGGCGTCGTCCACGACGGCGTCGGCACCGCGTTCCTCGATCTCCCGCATCCGGTGCCAGCGCATCCCCTGCTCGCCCATCCACGCGAACACCTCGGGCCCG
This sequence comes from uncultured Chloroflexia bacterium, assembly GCA_963757865.1. Lineage (GTDB taxonomy): Bacteria > Chloroflexota > Limnocylindria > Limnocylindrales > CSP1-4 > JAJYNJ01. Next base: position 97,487 of record CAVWSU010000005.1, on the reverse strand, counting down.
GGCCAGTAGCCGCGGAGCCCGACCTGGACGAAGTTGCGTCCGCGCACGGCGCCGGAATCGATCAGCCGCCGCATCGGCGTGCCGTGGCCGGCCAGCACGCCCCAGTCGTCGGGAGCCGTGTCCGCGTGCGCGTCGAAGTGGACGATCCCGATCGATGCGGGCGCGCGGAGATCCGCGATGGCGGTGGCAGACGGCCACGTGATCGAGTGGTCGCCGCCCGAGAACGATCGGGATCGCCCCGGAGGCCGCGACCTCCCGGACCTTGCGGTACACCATCGCGTGGCCGCGCTCCAGCCAGGCCGGCACGATGTTCGCGTCGCCGGCATCGACCACGTCGAGGACCTCGAACGGCTGGACATCGAGCTGGAGCGAGTGCAGCGACCCCGTCGTGTAGGTCGCCTCGCGGATCGCGCGGGGACCGAAGCGAGCACCTGGGCGATGGCTGACGGCATCGTCGAACGGGGCGCCGACGATCGCCACGTCGGGCCGGCGCCGGGCCAGCTCGGACGCGTCCGCCACGTACGGGAGTCTCGAGTACGTGGGCATCCCCACGTACATCGGCAGATCGAAGTCGTCGAAGGTCTCGTACCCGGCATCCCAGCCGTTGAGACGTCCGATCGAGCCGGGGGACGGATGCGCCATCTCGCCATCCTGCAGCGCTGGCGCCGCCGGTTTCCGCACCAGGGTCCGGCGGGACGCCGGCCGATTGTAGCGATGCCCGGCCCGCATGCTCCTGTCCGGCCCTGCGGGCCCGTGGTTGCCCCGGCTGATGCTCAGCGCTGCACGCTGAGGCTCACCTCGACGAACACGACCATCACGATCACGAACAGCGCGATGGGGGCGCTGAACGCCTGCTGCGTGCGCAGCGCGATCAGCAGGGCGATGACGAGCCCCACCCACGCCCCCCGGCGGCCGGCCCGGATCCAGTCGCCGTGATAGGCGATGCGGCGGTGGTGGCTGAACACGGTCAGCCAGGCAAGCGGGGCCGCCGTCATGCCGCATGCCAGCCCGATCAGCAGGGCACCCGTCAACTGGACCTCCACCCGGCCCGTGGGCGACACCTGGGTCAGCAGCCCGGCGACCCCGAGCCAGCAGACCAGCGCAACGGCAATGAGCGCGATCGCGACGATACGGTCCCGGTGCTGCACGCGGCTCCTGTCGCATGTTGAAGGGCTGGGCCCGCCGGATCGCGGGCGAACCGAGTCTACCCGGCGCCCGCCGGCCCGGGCACGCATTCTCCTTGCCGGAGTACCACGCCCGGCCCCCCTGGCGCCGCGGGTATCGCCCTCGACCGGACGGCCGCTCTCGTGCCTGCGGCCCGCTCATGCGGCGCTCGAGGGGCAGATCTCGCGGAACGGGCAGAACCGGCATCCGACCGCGTCCGGGCGCGGGGCGAAGTCGCCTGCGCGGATGCCGTCCACGGCCCCGTGCATCCTGGCCGCGGCCCTCGCGAGCCGCGCCGGGTCCGGTTCGATGCTTCCCGTGACGCCGGAGTCGAGGAACGCGAGCTCCGTGGCGACCGGGAGCGCACCCTCTCGCGCCTGCCATGCCAGCGCGTACAGGGCCAGCTGCAGCGAGTCCCTGGCGCGTTCGCGCGCCCGCGCCCGATCCCGGACGTCGCTCGACTTGAAGTCCGTGATGACCACGCCGTGGGCGTCCTGGTCCACGCGGTCGAACCGACCCTGGAACCTCGTCCCGTCCAGCGAGACCATGAACGGCTCCTCGACGGCCAGCGGACGTCGCGACGAGCGCAGTGCGGCGGCCCTGAACCTGGCGAGTGCCCCGATGCCGGACGCCCGCCGTGCCTCCTCGTGCTCCCTGGACAGGAAGCCGAGCCCGGACCACGCGCGGGAGAAGACGTCCAGCAGGCCGGTCTCGGACAGCGGCCGTCCCTGGATCTGACTGCGCCCGAAGGCCGCCACGGCCTCGTGGAGCGCGATGCCGTACGTGAGGGCGTGGTGCGGCTGGGTCGGGAGCCGCAGCAGGTGCCGGTAGCGGTACCGTGCCGGACAGGACAGGTAGTCGTCGACCTGCGTGAAGCTGACGACCGCTGGGGCGTGCTCCCTGGGGCCGGCGCCGGACTCGAAGCCAGTGGCGGTCTCGACGCCGGGCGCACGGAGGCGCTCGAGAGCATCGGAATCCGGGCTCGTGCGGCTCGCTTCGGGAAGGGCGGCGGACGGAAGATCCAGGGCTTCCGCGACGAACGGCGACACGTGACGGCGCCGGCGACCGCCCGTGTCCCAGGCGCTGGTGAGCACCAGCTCGTCCCGCGCACGCGTCAGCGCCACGTAGCACAGCCGTCGCTCCTCGGCGAGCCCATCGTCGGGCTCCGGGTCGGCCGACGCGTCCAGCGCCACGGGCAACCCGAGCGCCTCGCGCCGGTTGCGCATCGGGAACCGGCCGTCGACGAGCCCCGCCACGAACACCACGCGGAATTCCAGCCCCTTGGCCTTGTGGACGGTCAGCACGGACACGACGTCGCGGTCGTCCTCGGAGGCGGCCGCCGGGTCGTCCCCCGCGTCCACGAGCGTGCGCAGGTGCGGAGCGAGGAACGGGACCCGGGGATCCGCAAGCAGGTCGGACTGGCGACGGACGATCTCGAAGAACCGGGCCACGTCGAGCACGGCCCGTCCCACCTCGGGGCCGCCAGCGGCGAGCGACGCCAGCGTGCCGCTCCGGCGCAGGAAGTCGTACAGGACCTCGCCCGCAGGCGCGTGCGCGGACAGCTCGAGCGCCGCGCGCAGGTCCGTGACGAGACGCTCGACGGCCGTCCTGGCCGACGACGAACCTGCGGCCGCCCCACGATCCACGACGTCCTCGAGGACGGCCCACAGCGACCGGTGCGTGCGGCGCCCCGCCTCGAGAAGGCGGGCCAGCTCCGCTCCGCCGATGCCGTAGGGTTCGGCAGCGGCGACCGCGTACAGGTCGATGCTGGAGTCCGGGTTCGCGACGGTCCGGAGGAACGCGAGCAGCCTGCGGACCGAGGGCGTGGCGTAGAGGCCGGACGCACCACTGAACCTCCATGGGATTCCCTGCAGGTTCAGTGCACGCAGGACCGGGTCTGCGTCGGCATTGGCGCGAACCAGGACCGCGATCTCGCGCGGCTCGACCCCGGAACGGATGCGCCGTCCGATCTCGACGGCCAGGAAGTCCGCCTCCTCCGCGGAGGTGGCGAAGGCGTGATGGCGGACCGGCAGGGCCCGGCGCGCACGGCGGACCGCGACGAGCCGCTTGTCGAGACCCTCGCGGACCTCGAGACGGGCCGGATCGTTGTGGAGGATCAGCCGGCGGGCTGCCTCGAGGATGGGCGCGCGTGAGCGATGGTTGCGGCGCAGGACCACGACGCGCGCCCCGAACCGCTCGCGGAACTCCAGGATGTTGCGCACGGCCGCGCCGCGGAACGCATAGATGGCCTGGTCGTCGTCCCCCACCACGGTCAGGTTCCCGCGCGCGCCCGCCAGCAGCGCGAGCAGCTCGAGCTGCGCGCGGTTCGTATCCTGGAATTCGTCGACCAGGATGTAGCGGTAGCGGTGGCGCAGGCGCTCCCGTGCCGCCGGGTGCTCGCGCAGCAGCCGCAGCGCCAGGTGGACCTGGTCGCCGAAGTCCACGCACCCCTCCGCCGCGAGCATCTCCTGGTAGCGGCCGTATGCCTGCGCGACCTCCAGGTGCCCGGCGGCCTCCTCCGCGGCCGCCAGGACGGCCGCCTCGTCCCGGTCGGCCCCGGAACCCGCAGGGTCCGCCTGCGCGGCCGTGTCCGCGATGGCTCGCGCGTGAGCGAGGTAGCACGCCGGATCGATGTCCTCGTCCTTGGCACGACTGAACACGCCGGCCAGCGCATACAGGAAGCGCGTCGGATCCCCCAGGGGGCGATAGCGATCGAGCCCGAGCTGGAACAGCCGTTCCCGCAGGAAGATGACGGCCTCCGCCCGCGTGAGCACGCGCGGATCCGACGGCAGCCCGAGCTCGAACGCGAACTCGCGAATGAGGCGGTCGCCGAACGCGTGGAACGTGTGGATGGCCGTGTCGACGTACCCGTACGGCACGAGCTGGTCCACCCGCGCCTGCATCTCGTCCGCGGCACGATCCGTGAACGTCAGGGCCAGGATCTCCGACGGGCGTGCCCGCCGGGTCGCGATGAGCCAGGCGATCCGGCGGGTGATCACACGTGTCTTCCCGGTCCCCGCGCCCGCCACGACGAGCAGCGGTCCGTCCTCGTGCGTCACCGCCGCCCGCTGAGCTCGGTCCAGGCCCTGCAGCAGTGGAAGGACGGCGGGGTCGGAGGATGGACGGTCCGTGAGGACGGGGTCGGCGGCGAAATCGGTGGCTGGCAGGTCGATCACGGGGGGAGCGTGACAGTCCCCCGTGCCACCTAGTACGTCACGGCCGGCCGCCGGGGGATGCTATCCTAGGTGCCCGGGTGCGTTCCCCGCTCCGCCGATCCCACGCACGAGGTCCCTTCACCAGATGAGCAAGCGCCCGCGCGCCGCGCGGTCCACCAAGCGCCCGCGGCCCCAATCGCCAGCCGTCCCCCGGCCGGCCGCTCCGGCCGCCGCCGTGGCAACCGCGGAACCGGCCCTTCCCGCCCCGTCTGCGGAGCCTCGCCCGGCTCCCGGGCGTCTCCCGACGCGCGCGACGTCGAAGCCGGGCGGTCTCCTCGCCCAGAAGGCCGCGAACGAGTACGTCTACGTGGCGCGGGACCTCCGGCGGATCAGCGTCTTTGCTGGGGGCGCCGCCGCCGTCCTCGCCGTGGTCTGGCTGCTCGTCGACTTCCTCAAGGTCGTCGCGGTCTGACCCTCGTCTCCTCCGGGCGCCGGCCCGGCGTCCGGCTGTCCGGCGCGGTCCGGCCAGGGGCCTCCAGCAGCCCCGAGCGGGTGCGACGTTTCGCCGGGCTCATGCCGCGCAGCCGCGACCGCGAGTGGCAGCGCGCCCGCGACCATGACGATCTGCCATCCCGGCCCGGCGATTCGGCGTCGCAACACCGCCCGGGCACATTGCCGGGGCCATGCGGACGCCAAACCTGTCCAGAGCGGCTACCCTCGGGCCGTGCATCCCGGCGTCCCCATCGGCACCATCTTCCAGCGCACCACGCGCCACTCGGTGAAGCGTGCGCCCGGCCGGTTACTGCTCGCCGTTGCCGCCGCCGGAGCACTCGCTGGATGCGGTGTCGGTCCGGTTGCCGCCGTTCCGGCGGGCCACGCGCCGCGCGTGCAGGCCGCCGGGGCGGGGACCGCGCTGCGAGGCGCCGCCCGGGCCGGCGCCTCGCCGACCCCGTCACGGGTCGCGCCGCAGGCCTCCGGCACCACCGTATCGCGATCCCTGGACGCGACCGTCCGTGCCCGGCTCTCGGCCGAGCTGCTGCGGCTGCGCGCCGCGCACCACCTCCCGGGCATCCAGGCCGTCGTGCGGCTGCCCGATGGCGAGGCGTGGATCGCACACGCGGGCTACTCGGACGTGGCCACGCACACCGCGGTCACGACGACCACCCTCTTCGACGCCGGGAGCATCACCAAGACCTTCATCGCCACGCTCACGCTCCAGCTGGCCGACCGGGGCGTCCTTGCCCTCGACGACCCAGTGACCCGCTGGCTGCCGCACTTCACGGCCGGGCGCGGCGTCACGATCCGCGAACTGCTCGACCACACGAGCGGCATCGGGGAGCCCTTCAACAGCCCCGCGCTGCTGGCCGGCCTGGGATCGGCGCCGGCCCGCGCCTGGACCCCGGCCGCCGTCCTGCGATATGCGGCTGGTCCCAGGTTCACGCCGGGCCGTGGCTGGCTCTACTCCAACGCCAACTACCTGCTTCTCGGCCAGATCATCCAGGCCGCGACGGGCTCGTCCGTCCCCGCGCTGCTGCAGAAGCAACTCCTCGGCCCGCTCGGTCTCGGCCACACGTTCCTGCAGGGACCGCTGCCCCCTCCGGCGTCGGCCGCGAGGGCCCACGGGTACGACGCGACGACCGACGCGGCCTGGCCCGCGATCGACCTCTCCCGTGGCTCGGCGTTCGAGCCGTTCAGGTCGCTGGCAACGGCTCTCGGAACGGCCGGCGCGCTCGTCACGACCGCGGACGACCTCTCGCGCTGGGCCGAGGCGCTGTACGGCGGGCATGTCCTGCCGGCCCCGACGCTGGCCCGGATGCTCGACTTCGGGCTCACCACCGGGCTGCGGCCGCGCTGGCCCTACGGCCTCGGAGTCCAGCGCGTGACGCTCCTGGGCCAGGTCGCGTGGGGTCATTCCGGGCTGCTGTCCGGGTTCCACGCCGCGATGCGCTACTTCCCGGGGACGGGCGCCACGATCGTGGTGCTGACGAACGCCGACGCCACCAACCCCGACACGCTCGTGTCGGGCCTGCTCGGCGCACTCGGGTCACTTCCGCCCGCGTCCCCCTGAGCTTGCGTCGCACGCTCGCCGCTACTGCACGTGGACGATGCCGCCGGGCCGCCGGCCGGCGTAGCTTCCGCGCATGATCCACGCGATGCTCGAGCACCTCCGCGCCGGCGCGCCGCCGCGTCGCCACCCCGCCCGCGTGGGTCGGGTTCGCTCCTTCGCGCTGGCGCTCGCGATCGCCGCCGTCATCCCGGCCGTCCCCGTCGTCGCGAGTACGGCCGTCCCCTCCCCGACCGGGATGGCGATCCCGGCGCTGGCCGGCCCCGCGACCCCGGTCCCGACCTTCACCCGCGCACTCACCACCGCGCTGACCCGGACGCTCGCCGAGGAGAGGGCGAAGAACCACCTGCCCGGTCTCCAGGCCGTGATCCGCTTTCCGAACGGGACCGTGTGGATGGGCCACGCCGGTGTCGCGAGCTACCGGGGGCCGCGCGCGATGGGGAACATGACCCTGCTCGACGCCGGGAGCATCACCAAGACGTTCGTGGCCGCGCTGACGCTCCAGCTCTCCACCCAGGGCGTGCTGGGGCTCGACGACCCCCTGAGCCGCTGGATCCCGGGGTTGCCGTACGACTCGGGCATCACGATCCGGGAACTCCTCGATCACACGAGCGGGGTCGACGACGCGTTCAACCACACGGCCCTGCTCGACGCCCTCGACGCCCACCGCCGCGCCACGTGGACCGCCGCCCAGGTCCTCGCGTACGTCCGCAAGCCCTATTTCCCTCCGGGGGATGGATGGGCCTATTCGAACTCGAACTACATCCTCCTTGGGGACGTGATCGAGCGCGCGACAGGGCAGAGCCTCGCCTCCCTGCTGCGACAGCGGTTCTTCGTGCCGCTCCACCTCACGCACACGTTCCTGCAGAGCGAAGAGCCGATCGTCGGGAGCCCCGCCGACGGGTACTCGTACACGAGCTTCGTGAAATGGACGGTCAAGGACCTCTCCGACGGCACGGCCCACCTGCCGTTCACGTCCCTGGGCACGTCGATCGGCGCGGCCGGGGCGATCGTCACGAGCGCCGACGACCTCGCACGCTGGGCGTTGTACCTGTATCGGGGCAAGGTGCTGCCGCCCGCGCAGCTCTCCGAGATGCTCGATTTCGGCCTGACCAGTGCGTTCCACCCCACGCTCCCCTACGGACTCGGGGTCCAGCGTCGCAGCCTGAGCGGCTGGGGCTCCTGGGGCCACTCCGGGTCGCTGTCCGGGTTCCGTGCGGCGATGCGCTATTTCCCGGACGCCGCCGGGGCCTCGATCGTCGTCATGACGAACTCCGACCATGTCGACCCCGACCTGATCGTCAAGGCCCTCCTGGACGACATCTTTGCGCCCCGGTCGTGACCGCTCGGTCGTGACCGCTCGGCCGTAGCCGCCAGGTCCCGTCCACTGCCCGGGCGCGATCAGGACGACCCATGGCCCGACTCAGGCCCGGTCCTGCCCCCCGGATCCCCCTGGTCGGTCTGATCGGTTGTTCGCCCGTCGTTCCCGCCGACGCTCCATCAGCTCCCCCAGCTGGCGCTCGAACCCCTGGTCGGACGGCTCGTAGTAGCGCTTCCCGGCCAGCCTGTCCGGCAGGTACTGCTGCTCGACGTCGGCGCCGGGGAAGTCGTGCGGGTACTTGTAGCCCACGCCGATGCCGTGGCGCTTCATCCGGGCCACGGGGGCGTTGCGCAGGTGCAGGGGAACGGGAAGTGGCGCGAGCGCCTCCGCCTCGGCCCGGGCCGCGAAGTACGCGCGCCCGGCGCGGTTCGACTTGGGCGCGGCGGCCAGGAACGCCGTCGCCTGGGCCAGCGCGTACTGCGCCTCCGGCAGGCCCACGTACTCGAGTGCCTGCGATGCGGCGACCGCCAGCTGCAGGCCGCGGGGATCGGCGTTTCCGACATCCTCGCTCGCCAGGATGATCAGGCGCCGCGCGATGAACCGCGGGTCCTCGCCGGCCACGATCAGCTCGGCCAGCCAGTACAGCGCCGCGTCGGGATCGTTGCCGCGGATGCTCTTGATCAGCGCGCTCACCGTGTCGAAGTGCCGGTCTCCGACCAGGTCGTAGGCGGCCGCCCGCTGCTGCGCTGCGGCCTCGAGATCCTCGCGGCGCGGAGCCGCGCGCCCCTCGGCATCCCGCAGGCCTTCCGCCTCCGCGAGCGACGCCGTCGCCTCGAGCAGGTTCAGGGCCTGCCGGGCATCGCCGCCGGACATCTGGACGAGCAGGCCGAGCACGTCGTCGGTGAGCGCCACCCGTCCCGCCATGCCGCGTTCGTCCACGAGTGCGCTCCGGACCACCAGGCCGATCGCGGCATCGTCGAGCGGTTCGAGCCGGAAGACGCGCATACGGCTGAGGAGAGGCGGGTTCACGGACAGGTACGCGTTCTCCGTGGTGGCGCCGACCAGCGTGACCGTCCCCTCCTCGACGTGGGGAAGCAGGGCGTCCTGCTGGGCCCGGTTGAACCGGTGGATCTCGTCGATGAAGAGCACCGTCGGAGCCCCCGACGGGTCGGCCTCCCGCCGCGCACGAGCCTCGGCGATCGCCGCCCTCACGTCGGCCACCCCGCTCATGACCGCCGACAGCGTCCGGAACCGGGCGCCGGCGGCCGCTGCGAGCAGGCGGGCGAGGGTGGTCTTGCCGCTGCCGGGCGGACCCCACAGGATCATGCTGGGGAGAGCCCCACGCGTCGCGAACCGGCGGAACGGCCCTTGCGGACCGACGAGGTGCTCCTGCCCCACGAACTCGTCGAGCGACCTGGGGCGCATGCGCGCGGCGAGCGGCTGGTGGAGATCGCCGGCGCCGTCGGGCGACGGATCCGGCGGCGCGTTGACACCGACCGCGTCCGTCGCCGCCGCCGACGCGTCGGGGTCCGGCGAAAAGAGCGGGCTGGAGCCGGCGGAGCGGGGGCGGCGAGGCACGTCAGGCAGTCTAGCCGCCGGCCCCCTCAGGGGACGAGTTCGAACGACACGCCCGCGACGGAGCGCAGCAGGGAGTACGGCCGGCGATCGAACGTCGCGACGCGGGCGGCGCCGATGCGCTCGGCGAGGGCAACCGTCAGGGCGTCGGCCAGCGAGCATCGGGGGTCCACCGCCAGGTGGCGGAGCGTCCGGGCCCGGGCCAGGTCGGGACCCGTGGGCGCCACCAGGTCGATCGCGCCGGCCACGATCGCCTCGAGAAGGGCGTCCGCCGCCACGGGTCCGAGCGACCGCTGCAGCACATGCTCGCACTCGGCCAGTGTCACGGCTCCCATGACGAGGCGCTCAGCCGTCGCTTCGAACCAGCGGGCCGCGGCGGCGTGATTCCGATCGGCGGTGTCCGCGGCGGCCAGCACGACGCTCGAGTCGAGAAGCGCGGTCACCCCCGCGTCTCTCCCATCTCCCGCGCGGCGATGCGGGAGGCGTCCAGCGAGAGCCGTCCGTGGCCGCTGCGTCCGATCGCCACGAACGGCATCGGCGCCCGCGGCTGTTCCGTCGCCTCGAGGTACCCCTGGAGGGCCTCGACGATCAGCGCCGTCTTGGTCCGGCCGGTGGAGCGGGCCAGCCGGTCGAGCCTGTCGAGCAGGTCGGCGGGCACGAGGATCGTCGTCCTGGCCGTGGGCGTGCGGCGCGCCCGCGCACTGGAGTCCTTCATATGCGGACATATATGACTCTCTGGACGCGTTTCGTCAAGCGCCCTAGCATGCCCGCACGTCCCGCCGGCCGGGGAGCCACCCCCTCCGTGCGCGCACCGAAGCAGGAGCAGACCAGTGGCGAACCTCCAGTCACACCTCCGGGTGCCCGGCCCCACTCCTCTCCCCGATCCGGTGCGCTCGGCCGGTTCGTGGCAGATGGTCAACCACCGGGGACCCGAGTTCGCGGCGCTCATGGGCCGCGTCGTGCCGGCCCTGCAGCGAGGATTCCGGACCGCAAACGACGTGGTCCTCGTCGGCGCCTCGGGCACGGGGGGCCTGGAGGCGGCCGTCGTCAACCACCTGTCGCCCGGCGACCCGGTGCTCGCGGTGAGCATCGGCGCCTTCGGGGACCGGTTCGCGAAGATCGCGACGCGGTACGGGGCCGACGTCACCGTGCTGGCCGTCGAATGGGGGCGGGGGGCGGAGCCGGCGGCGGTGCGCGAGGCGGTCGAGGGCATGCGCCGGGCGGGGCGGGACCCCGTCGCCGTGTTCCTGACCCACAACGAGACGTCGACCGGCGTCACGAACCCGATCGGCCTGCTGGCTGCCACCGTGCGCGATGCGGCTCCCGGCGCACTGCTGCTGGTGGACGCCATCAGCGGCCTCGGGGCCGTGCCGTTCGACACCGATGGCTGGGGGCTCGACGTGGTCGTCACCGGCTCCCAGAAGAGCTGGATGGTGCCGCCGGGCCTCACGATGCTGGCGGTCTCGCCGCGGGCCTGGGAGGCCGCGGAGCGCGCGACGATGCCGCGCTTCTACTTCGACCTGAAGGCCCACCTCGACGCCGCCGCCAAGGGGTCGACGCCGTGGACGCCACCCGTCAGCGTCTGCTTCCAGCTCGACGTCGCGCTCGGGCTCATCGAGGCCGAAGGATATCCGGCCGTCTTCGCGCGCCACGCCGCCTGCGGGGCCGCCACGCGCGCGGGGCTTGCCGCGCTCGGGTTCCGCCTCTTCGCCGACCCCGCGCATGCGTCCGACACGGTGACCGCCGCGCTCGTCCCCGACGACCTCGACTGGAAGTCGTTCAACGCGGACCTCCGGCGCCGCGGCCTGACCCTCGCGGGCGGCCAGGGCAAGCTGACCGGCCAGGTCTTCCGCGTCGGCCACCTCGGGCACGTCACCGTGGACGACATCCTCGCGGCGCTGGACATCCTCGAGGAGGCGCTGGTGGCCGCAGGGCGCCCGGTGGATCGCGGCTCATCCCTCCTGGCAGCCGTCCGGGCAGCGGACGCCGCGCGGGTCGCCCGCGCAGCGGCAGAAGCCGCGCCGGCGACGGGGGCCCGGTCGTGAGGATCCTCGTCGCCGAGGCGCTCGCCGACGAAGGCGTCGCACTTCTCCGGGCGCAGCACCAGGTCGACGTCCGCACGGGGCTCTCGCGGGAGGAATTCCTGGCGGCCCTCCCGGACTACGACGCGCTGATGGTCCGCAGCCAGGTGAAGGTCGACGCCGAGGCCATCGCCGCCGGTTCGAGGCTCGCCGTCATCGGGCGGGCGGGCGTGGGTGTCGACAACGTCGACCTCGACGCAGCCACCCGCGCCGGGATCGTGGTGGTCAACGCGCCGACCGGCAACACAGTGGCCGCCGCGGAGCACACGATCGCCCTCATGTTCGCGCTGGCCCGACGGGTCCCGGCCGCCGATGCATCGGTTCGTCGCGGCGAGTGGAAGCGCAGCTCGTTCACCGGCGTCGAACTTCGCGGCAAGACCCTCGGGATCGTCGGCCTCGGAAAGATCGGCATGGCCATCGCCGACAGGGCACGGGGCCTCCAGATGGACGTGATCGGGCACGACCCGTTCGTCTCGGCCGAGGCCGCCTCGCACCACGGCGTGACCCTCTGCTCGTTCGACGACGTGCTCGCCGGGTCCGACGTCATCACGCTGCACGTGCCCGTGACACGAACCACGAAGGGTCTGATCGGCGACGAGCAGCTCGCGCGCATGAAGCCCACGGCGTTCCTGCTCAACGTGTCGCGTGGCTCGGTCGTCGACGAGGCGGCGCTGGCCCGGGCCCTCGCCGAGGGGCGCATCGCCGGGGCCGGCCTCGACGTGTACGCCGTCGAGCCTCCGTCGTCGTCGCCCATCCTCGAGGCACCCAACACGGTCCTCACGCCGCATCTCGGGGCGTCCACCGCGGAGGCCCAGGTGCGCGTGGCGGTCGAGGCGGTCGAGCAGGTCCTCGACGTGCTCGACGGCCGCCCCGCCCTCTACGCGGTGAACGCTCCCCTGGTCGCCCCGGAGACCGCGCAGGCCCTCGCGCCGTTCCTGCCGCTCGCCGAGACGCTGGGGCAGCTGTACGCGCAGCTGGCGCCGGGCGCCACCGGCGAGCTCACGCTCGAGATCGCGGGCGAGCTGGCCGGGCACGAGACGGGTCCCCTCTCCGCGGCCGTGTTCCGCGGCCTGCTCGAGTCCGGCACGACGGAGCGCGTCAACCAGATCAACGCGCCCACGATCGCCCGCGCTCGCGGCATCTCGCTCGTCGAACGCAAGCTCGCCGGCGCGGGTCCCTTCGCGTCGCTCGTGACGCTCTCCGGGACCACCTCGGTGGGCGGCACGGTCGCCGGCGGCGAGCAGCGCATCGTCCGACTGGGCGATCATCTCGTCGACATGGCACCCACGCAGCACATGCTCGTGACGAGCCACCGGGACCGGCCCGGGACGATGGGCCGCGTCGGGGTCATCCTCGGCGAGCACGACGTGAACATCAGCGCCATGCACCTGGCACGACGCGGCCCGCGGGAGGAGGCCAAGATGATCCTGGCGCTGGACGAACCGGCACCGGACGAGGCCGTGGCCGCGATCCGCGCGGACCCCGACGTGCTCGACCTCTGGTTGATCCGGCTCTCGCTCGGTGACTGACCGGCCGGCGGCTCCGGCGGCGACTCCGGCTACTCCGGCGACTCCGGCCGCCACCGTCACGATCCCGCCCCGGCTCGACGGGACCATCGTGCTGGTGCGTCACGGCGAGTCCACGTGGGTCGCCGAGGGCCGGATCCAGGGCCGCGCGGACCCGCCCCTGTCCGAGCTCGGTCGCCGCCAGGCCGCACTCGTTGCCGCCCGGCTCGCCGACTCGGCCGCGACGCCGCCACTGCCAATCCCCGCCGGATCTCCGCTCGCGTGCTGGCACTCCCCCCAGCGGCGCGCGGCGGAGACCGCCCGCTCCATCGGCGAGGCACGGGCGGGGCTCCCGCTTCACGCCGACGACCGCCTGCGAGAGATCAGCCAGGGCGAGTGGGAAGGGCTGACCGGTGCGGAAGTGGTCGCACGCTACCCCGAGGTCCGGGCCGGCTGGCGGCGCGATCCCGTCCACGTCCACGCGCCGGGGGGCGAATCGCTGCCGGAGGCCGCGCACCGGGTCGGCGCGTTCGCAGCTGAGCTGCTGGCCCGCCTTGCCGACGCGCGGGAGCGCCCCGCAGTCGACGCGGCAGGAGCTCCGCCGCGCGGAACCGACGCGCGCGAGCCCCTCGCCGTGCCCTGGGCAATCGTCGTCGCCCACGAGGGGCTCCTGCGCGTCCTGCTCCTCGAGCTGCTCGGACTCCCGCTCGACGCGTTCTGGCGCTTCCCGCTGGGCCTCTGCGCGATCTCCGTCGTCGACGTCCGGAACGGCCGCCCGGCGCTGCGGGCGCACAACCTGCTCGACCACCTCGCGCCGCTGGGAGCGACCGCGGCCGCCGACGCCGTGAGGGACCGCGGGGCGGGCCTGTAGCCGCCCGAACGGCGCACGGGGACGGTCGTCAGTGCCGCCGCGTGCGGTACCGCAGCGCCAGCCGCAGGAGTCGCAGGCGAAGTCGGCCGTACGCGTGCCCGAGGGCGGTCCGTCGGTCCGCACCGAGGGCGCGGTGGGCGTAGGTCGCCTCCACGCGCGCCCGGGCCACGACCTCCAGGTCGGGCCTCGCCGAGGGCAGGACGTCGCCCAGCATCGAGGCGTACTCGTAGACCGTCTGCGCCGGGCGTGGCGCATAGCCGAACCGCGCGGCGATGCGGGCAACGCCGTTGTACGCACTCGCGGGGCTGGGCCGTGCGCCGAACCGCAGCCGCACGGCGACCACGAGCACAGCGGCCAGCAGGACCAGGATCAGGCCGATCGCCAGGGGAAGCGGGCCCTGTGCGCCGCCGGTCGATCCGGATCCGTTTCCACCGGGCTCACCCACCCGCGGTGGCCGCGGGTTGCCGTTCGCACCGTTGTCTGGCACGAACGTCGCCGCGTGGGGCGTCGGGCTCGAGCCCGGCTTCGGGGTCGGCGTGGCAACGGGCGGCCCGTTCGGCAGGTTCGTCGGCTGCTGGCCGTTCGTCGCGTTCCCGGGCGTCGGGTCGAAGCGGACCCAGCCGTAGTGCGGGAAGTACACCTCGACCCAGGCATGCGCCGCGCTGGCGTCCACCTGGAACACGCCGCCCGTGGTGGGGTGCCCGGGCAGGTATCCGACGACGTACCGGGCCGGGATCTGCTGCGTCCTCAGCATCATCACGAGCGTGGTGGCGAAGTACTCGCAGTACCCGCGCTTGCTCTGGAGCAGGCAGTCGGGTATGGGCGTGCCCGGAGCGCAGGCACCCTGCACGTCGGTGTCGTAGATGAAGTTGCCGCCGCTGTAGAGCCAGTCCTGGAGCGCCTTCGCCTCGTGGTACGGATCGCGCTGGCCGGACGGCAGCGTCGCGATGATGCGATCCGCCTCCTGCTTGACGACGGGCCCGATGCTCCCTGGCTCGATCGCGATGTACTGTCGCGCCCACTCCGGGTAGACCGTTCCCGACGCCGCGAGTTCGTTGGCGGTGATCTGGTCGGTGGTGACGTTGCGCACCAGGGACGTCACGGTGTACGACGCGCCCGCGGCAAGCCCGCCGCTCAGCCTGATCGTGTCCACGGGACCGCCGGACCCGGCGGTCTTCACCTGCGTCGGGAGCGAGACCGTGTAGGGCGTCTGCGGGGCGAGAACGGTCGGGTCGCTCGTGTTGACGGGGGACACCGTCACCCGGACGGATCGGTAGGCCGCGCCGGGCTTCACCTGGTCCGTGCTTCCCGCCAGCACGGGAGAGCCTGCCGGCACGCTGCCTGCGGTCACTCCCTGGCTCTGGGTCCAGGTGCGCCCGTTGAAGTCGTCGTACGTGGCACCCTGCCAGTAGTACCCGTTGCCGTCGCTCGAGGTCACGCGGTACACGAGGACGGGCGATGCCTGCCAGAACCCCTGGATGGTCTGCGACTCGCCGAAGAGGCCGGACGGGCCCCGGACGGGCGCCACGATCCCGCTGGCGAACCGGTCGAACTGGCTCGCCCACGAGTAGAACTGGCTCGCGCTCGACGAGAGGAGCGGCGACAGCGGCGCGGAGCTGGCCGTGGACGTCAGCACGACGGCACCCACGAGCGCGATCACGATGAACGTGACCCCGTTGCGCAGGTACAGCGAGAAGGCCGAGCCCGCATCGCCCAGCCGCATGTTCGCCCACAGCACGCGCTGCTCCGCAAGGCTCAGCCGCACGAGAAGGAACAGCGCGGCGGCGGCATAGACGACCAGGAACGGATACTGGCCGCGCTGCACGGTCAGCGACATGCTGGCGAGCAGCAGGAGCCCCAGGAAGAGCACGGCGCTCATCGGCCGGTGATGGCGGTAGACCGCGAACGACGCGAACTGCCCGCTGGCCCAGCCGACCGCGGCCACGACGAGGAGGAAGGCCGACGTCTGGCCGCTGCGGATCTGCAGGACGAAGACGTCGTGCAGGAACAGCTGCACCGACGCCACCAGGTTGGCGAGGTGGTACGGATCCTCCGCGGGCAGGGACACGCCCTGCACGGCCGGGATGGTCTTGGCCACGACGTAGATCGCGAACGCGGCCCCGAGAAGGGCTCCCACGGCGTGCGTCAGCAGCACGTGCCACCGCAGCTTGGCGCCGGCCAGTCCCCAGGCCGCGCCGAGCACGAGCGCCGCGGACAGGAACCACGTCTGGCTCTGGCCCGTGCCGGGCACCGAGCCGGCCCACCGCACGACGTCGACGGCCGAGCCGAGGTCGACCAGCATCACGAGCATGGCCACCACGCTCAGCCACCCCTCGGCCGGGCGGATCGGGATCTGACGGTCGCTCCGGGCGCCGGCCATCACACCACCCGGCGCAGGCTGGCAGAGCCCGGCGCCACCAGCAGCTCGCCGAGCCTCGTCCTCGGCACGATCGCATGCACCTGCAGGTCGTACTCGGCCAGTCCGTAGCGCAGGGCGCGCAGCTCACGGGTCCGCTCGGATGCCGCCTCGGGGTCCGGTGCGCCTCCGTCCTGGTCGCCGGCCAGGGCGGCGTACGCCAGCGGGTCCAGGTGACACACCACCACGCCCACGCCACGCGACCTGAGCGACGCGAGGGGCCGGATCCACGCGCGATCCAGCGACGGCGTGATGAGCAGGGCCGTCATCCCTCGCCGGAGCCGGCCCAGCCCCTGCACGAGGACCTCCACGATCGGGACGGCGCCGTTCGCCTGGGCAGCGGCGAGCTGCTGCATGAGCTTCTGGTGCTGCCGCGGGCCGCGGTCCGCCGGAAGGATCGGCAGCTGGCGTCCCGAGGAGGTGAGCCCCACGGCGCGGTTCTCGGCAAGCGCCTTCGCGCCGATGGCGGCGGCGACCCGGACGGACGCCTCGAGCGTGGACTCGTCGCCGCGCCCCGTCTGCACGGCGGGATCGAGATCGAGAAAGATCCAGACGTCCGCGGCCTGTTCCAGGTCGAACTCGCGCACGTACAGCTCCTGCTGCCGGGCGGTGGTCGGCCAGTGGATGCGGTTGTAGGCGTCACCGGGGACGTACGGACGGACGGACGTCACCAGGGGCGTCGTCTGGAACGTCCGCTCGCGGCTGGCGTGCGTTCCGTCGAGCGAGGTGGCGGGCACGCGCCACAGCGGGAGCGGCTCGACGCGCGGATAGACCACCAGCGTGGCACCCCGGCCCACGCCGGCGGACGCCTCGAACAGCCCGAAGGGATCGCTCGTGCGGATCTGCAGCGGGTCGATCCGGAAGTGCCCGCGCCGCGTGAGCGGGACGCGAGTGAGCCACGTGCGTTCACCGCGCGGCGCGAGCAGGAGCGCCCGGCCGGGCAGGCCGACCGGCAGCGTCGACGGCTGCTCCACCTCCAGCCACGGCTTGGGCACCCGGCTCGTGTTCCGCAGCGTGTACGTGACGCGCAGCTGCTCGCCCACCGAACCGTGCAACTGGCTGAGGACGTACCCGGCCTCGAGGTCGGCGAGGCCGAGCCGCGTGACCACGTACGCCCCACCGCCCACCAGCAGCAGCAGGTACACGAGGAAGAACAGGAAGTCCGCGCCCGTGGCGAAGGCACCGATGACCAGGACGGCGATGAGGACGAAGAGCTGGAGCCGGGCGATCATCCGCCGTCGATTCCCTATGCAGGTCGGACGCGCGGACGCTCCGCCGCTCCGACCTCCACGGGTACGGATTCCAGCACGTCGCGGATCACCTGCCGCCCGTCCACGTCCCGGAGTGTCGCTGCGGTCTTCACGATGATGCGGTGCGCCAGTGCCGGTTCGGCGACGAGTTTCACGTCGTCGGGGATGGCGTAGTCGCGACCCTCGAGAGCGGCCATCGCCTGCGCGGCGTGGTACAGGGCGAGCGATCCGCGCGGCGAGGCGCCGAGCTGCACGTCGGGATGGGTCCGGGTCATCGACGTGATGCGCACGATGTAGTCGGCGACGACGGGATCGACATAGACCTCGCGCACGGCTGCCTGCATGGCCAGCAGCTCGTCCACCGCCACGACCTCGCCGATCTCGCCGAGCGGATGGATGCGCTTCTGCTGGTCGAGGACCCGGATCTCCTCGGCCGGCGTCGGGTACCCCAGGCGGAGACGGAGCATGAACCGGTCGAGCTGGGCCTCGGGCAGGGCGAACGTGCCCTCGTACTCGATCGGGTTCTGGGTCGCCAGCACCAGGAACGGGCTGGGCATGGGGTGCGTCTTGCCGTCGATCGTGGCCTGTCGCTCCTCCATGCACTCGAGGAGCGAGGATTGCGTCTTCGGCGTCGCGCGATTGATCTCGTCGGCGAGGACGACCTGGGCCATGATCGGCCCCGGGCGGAACTCGAACTCCTGGGTGCGCTGGTTGTAGATCGAGAGTCCGGTCACGTCGGAGGGCAGAAGATCGGGCGTGAACTGGATACGGCGGAACGAGCAGCCGAGGCTGCGCGCGATGGCCTTCGCGAGCACGGTCTTGCCGGTCCCGGGGACGTCCTCGATCAGGATGTGTCCCTGGCAGACCAGCGCCACCAGCGCCAGGCGGACCACCTCGTGCTTGCCCACGATGACGTGTTCGACGTTGGCAACCACGCGGTCCCCGAGCGCCCGCACGTCCGCCATTCCGTACTCCCTCTTCGCGTCACGGGGGCAACGGCGCACGCACGACCCCCCAGCCAGCCGCGCCGGCCGTTGCGCCATGGTACGCCACGGGCCCTCGATCGGTTCCCGAGCGGAGGCCGGGGACGTCGCGATCCCGTGCCAGCGTTCAGCCGCGGCGGAGGGTCAGCACGCCCACCCAGAGCGTCATGAAGCACCCCAGGAGCCCGAAGATCCCCAGGGGCAGCTCGCCCGAGACCCACGACGCGACGCCCATGATGAAGAACCCGGCCGCCATCGCGAGCGCGACGAGCATGAGCAGCACGCGCTCGAACAGCGGTCGAGCGGGCCGGTCGCCGGTCATCGGTCGTCTCCCTCCCTCTGCGGGATGCCCGTCCCTCGTCTCCCCGTGTGCGGAACGCCCGCCATTCGTCCCTCCCCGTTCGCGCCGCCCGTCCCACGCACGCCCGCGTCCCGCCCCTCGTCCCACGCCCGTGCCGGCCTGCAGGCCGCCGTCCGCAGCGGAGCCCGCCACCGGTCCGCGCGATCGGTCACGGCGTCACCCCCTTCTGCAGTGCGAAGTAGTCCGCCATCAGGCTGCTGGCCAGCGGAGCCGCCTCCGTCGCGCCCGACCCGGCCCGTTCGAGGAGCACGGCCACGGCGATCCTGGCGCCCTGCACCGGCGCGAACCCGACGAACCACGAATGCGGCTCGCCGCTGCCGCCCAGCTGCGCGGTGCCCGTCTTCCCGGCCGTGGGGACTCCCGGGACCTTGCCGAGCCCGGCGAACGGGATGCCCCAGGCTCCCGACACGGCCTGCTCCATCGCGTTGGCAATGGTGGCGGCGGTGCCGGGGTCGACGACGTTGCGCCACACCGCGGGGGCGACCGGGTGCGTCGCCCCGCTCGCATCCCGCGTCCCGATGACCAGGTGAGGCTGCATCAGCACGCCGCCGTTCGCGATGGTGGAGGCCACGAGCGCCATCTCCAGCGGGGTCACCAGCACCTGTGCCTGCCCGTACGCCGCGTTGGCCAGCTCGACGCGATCCTTGAATCCCCCGAGCGGACCGCCGCCGGAGGTCACCTGGCTCGCCGCGGTGGGCAGATCGAAGGGAAGGGGCGCCCCGAAGCCGAGGCGGGACGCCCAGCTCGCGAGCGCGGGGCCGCCCACGGCGAGGCCGACGTGTGCGAAGTAGATGTTGCACGAGACCTCGAGCGCCTGCGTGTAGTCCAGCGCGACGTTGCCGGTGAACAGGTGGTGTCCATCGACGACACGGTAGCCGTCCACCAGGAAGCCGGTCTTCTCCTCCGCCGGCTGGTCGGGATACGTGGTCTGGGCCGAGATCGTGCCGGATCCGAGCCCCGCGATGGACGTCACGAGCTTGAACACGGAGCCCGGCACGAACAGGCCCTGCGTGGCGCGGTCCAGGAGGGGCGAGGCCGGGTCGCTGGACAGGCTGCCGAATGCGGCCTGCGCCGTGGCCGGATTGGCGATCGAGTTGGGGTCGAAGCCGGGGGTGCTCACCATGGCCAGGATCTGGCCGGTCGTGGGATCCATCGCCACGACGGCTCCACGCCGGTTGCCCATCAGCCGTTCGGCATCCGCCTGCAGCCGCATGTCGATCCCGAGGATCACGTCCTGCGGCTGGTACAGCTGGAACCGCATCTTGCGGAGCAGGAGGTCCGCCTCCGAGGGCCCGGTCAGGCCGACGAGCACGCCGTCCTCCGCCGCCTCCAGGCCCGCCGTCCCGTACCGGGAGCTCCGGTAGCCGAGCAACGGCCCGAGCGATGCGTCGTGCAGGTACTGGCGCAGGATCGTGCCGTTCGAGAGCCGCACGGATTTCGCGAGCACGGTCCCGCGATCGTCCAGGATCCGGCCCGGGAGCGTCGTCTGCTGCGCCGCCTGGATCAGCGGGTTCGCCGGATCGACCGTCAGCGCGTCGGCACGGACGACCTGCCAGTACGTGAGCGTGCCCGCGATCAGCACGTACACCAGGCCGATGGCCAATGCGACGTGCAGCACGGAGCGCCCGATGCGCGGGGCCACGAGGTCGGCCGGGGCGCTGACGGACGGCGAGCCGGCCCTGCCGATGCTCCGAAGGAGCCGGCGCAATGCGCGGCCTTCGTCGCTCATGCGATGCCCTCCCGCGCCGAGCGGAAGCGGCGGCGACCGGGTGGCGCTGGTGGCTCCACGCCGCGATCGCTGAGGGCGAGCAGCAGCCCGACGACCACCGCGTTGGCCACGAGCGAGCTTCCCCCGTAGCTGACGAACGGCAACGTGATCCCCGTGAGCGGCACGAGCTTGATGTTGCCCCCGACGATGATGGCCGCCTGCACGACCACCACCAGCGTGAGCCCGGCGGCCAGCAGCGCGCGAAAATCATCGTGGGCGGTCGCGGCGATACGCAGCCCTCGTTGGGCGATCACGAGGTAGCAGGCCAGCACGGCGAGCGCCCCGATCATCCCGAGCTCCTCGGCGATCGCCGCGAACACGAAGTCGCTCTCGATCACGGGAATCGCCGGCGCGGACCCCACCGACGGGAGCCCCGCTCCCAGCCCCGTGCCGAGGATCCCGCCCGTACCGAGCGCATAGAGCGCGCGCAGGGTCTGGTACCCGGCTCCCTGCGGATCCGCCCAGGGGTTCAGCCACACGTCCACGCGCAGGCGGATCACGGGGTAGATCTCGTACAGGAAGGCGCTCCCCGCAAGAAACAGCGCGAGCCCGAGCACGACGTAGCTGATCCGCGCCGTGGCGATGTACAGGAGGAACAGGAAGACCAGGAAGTACAGGAGCGCGGACCCGAGATCGTGCTGGAACGACACGACGCCGAGGGCAATCCCCAGCATGGCGCCCATCGGAACCAGGTACGGCACCGGCGGCAGGCGCAGCGGGCCGATCCGGGTGCTCGCCCTCGACAGCATCTCCCGGTTGTCCGCCAGGTACCCGGCCATGAACACGACGAGGATGACCTTCACGAGCTCGGACGGCTGGCCGCAGATGGGTCCGACGCACAGGTCGAGCTGGGCACCGTTCACGTCGCGACCGAACACGAACACCGCGAGCAGCAGTGCGATCCCGGTGGCCGCCCAGCTGTACTTGTAGAGGCGCAGCCAGTTGTCGCTCCGGACGACGATCGCCAGGCCGCCCAGCAGCAGGAGCGACAGGAGCAGCCACCCCACCTGGAGCTGGGCGAGGCCGAACGCGTGGCCGCCGAACTCCTGCACGACGAGGCCCTGGGGCAGCCGCTCCATGACCAGAAGGGAGATCCCGCCGAGCATCGCGATCGTGGGCAGCAGGATCTGGTCCATCCGCCGTCCCGTGAGCACGAACGCCGCGTGCACCGCGAGGAGGGCGCCAAGGTAGAGGCCGAGGAGGCGCATGTCGCCCAGCGCCAGGTGCCCGGCGACCGTCGACGAGAGCGAGACCCGGCCCAGCACCAGGGTGGCGGCGACCACGAGGAGCAGGCCGAGCTCCCGCCGCCGGAGGCTCGGGCGCACGCGCATCCCGAGCTGCCGGGCGGTGAGCGCCGGGACGAAGCTCATGACGCCCTCACCGCGACGTCAACCGGCCCTGGGCGCGCGCGGACGATCCAGCCGCCCGCGCAGCTGCCCGAACTGGAGCTCGTCCCCGAAACCGAGCGGCGCCACGCCAACGACGGGCGCGCCGTTCAGATAGGTGCCGTTCGTGCTGCCCCGATCCTCGAGGTACCAGCTCCGGCCCCGGAACGTGAGGACCGCGTGGTCGGCCGAGGCGAAGGGGTCGTCGATCGAGATCGTGTTGTTGATGTCCCGGCCGAGCGTGGTCACCGCGTCGAGCGGGTAGGAGGCCCCGACCGGCGGACCGCCTTCGAAGGACCCGACGATGACCAGGCGCCCGAGCTCCCCGGGCGAGGACGCGGACGCCACCCGGAGGTCCCGGAGCAGCATCCGCGCCACGGCCAGCAGGAACAGGTACAGGCCGGCAAGGAACGCGACGCGCAGGAGCCAGAGGCTCAACGCGAATGCGTCGACCCCCGAGGGCAGGTTCATCGGCCGGGCGCGACCGTGACCGTCGAATCGCCCAGCTGGAGCACGTCTCCGGATCCCAGCGCGACCTCGCTGACCCTCCCCGCGTTCACGAAGGAGCCGTTGGTGCTTCCCAGGTCCGTGTAGACGAGCCCGCCCTGCCTGGCCGACAGCAGGCCGTGCCGGCGGGAGACGCGCGAGTCGGGGAGCACGAGATCGTTCTCGTCCCCCCGTCCGATCCGGACGCTCGCGGCGCGGACCGGGAATTCGAGCGGTGCGACGCCCGGAGACCGGACGATGAGGGTCGCGTACGGAACCCGCGCCACGGGAACCTCGAAGACCATGGTGCCGTCGGCCGGCGGGTGGCCCGACGCACCGTCCGCGAGTCCCGCCCGGTCGGTGTACCCGTCCTCCATCGCCCCCTCGAACGTCGCGTCCACGACGACCTCGCCCCCCGGGACCCCCGGGTCGCCCGACAGCTCGACGACGGGCCGGCGCTGGAGTGGGTACCCCCGGCTCCGCGCATGGACGACCAGCGCGTCGGCGAAACCGGGCACGGTGTCGCCCAGTCCCGCCAGGTCGTCCGGGTGAACACGGACGCGGTACCGGTCGGGCACGAAGCCTCCCGACGTCCGGGGCGCGCCGTCCATCGCGCGCTCCAGCCGGTGGCGAACCTGGACCGGCTCCACGCTCGCGCCGAACAATCGAGCGGCGGGACGCTCGAAGATGCGCTCGAAGAACCGCTCGAGCGCGGTGAAGGGTCCGGTCATCGGATGGCCGAGTCTAGCACCGGGCGCCGGCCCTCCCGGCCTGCCGCCGCCGGCCGGGGCCGCCCCGAAGCTCGCGGGCCCGGCGCCGAAGGTCGGCGCGCGCCGGCGTGGGTGACGTTCGTCCCGGCGTCACGCGACGGACGTCGGGGGTGACCCGCTGGCGCGAGCCTGTACTCTGTAGGCAGTTCCGCGGAAGGTGCGAGGCTTCGCGAGCATGGCCGAGATCCTGACCGAATCGTACTGCGAGCGCTGCGGCGCAAAGTTCACGTTCGAGTCGCCGGCGGCGACGAGCGGGCCCGTCACCCGTGCCCGGACGTTCGCGCGCGGCCTGCGGAACTACCTCACGTCGGACGAGTCGCTGGACGACGCGATCGCCGAGGCGCGTCGCGAGCAGGACCGGCAGGCGTCCGGGATCCAGCTCCGCGCCTTCCACGACACGTTCAGCTTCTGCTTCACGTGCCGCCAGTACACCTGCCGCGACTGCTGGAACGAGTCTGCCGGCCGGTGCCGAACGTGCGCGCCCATGCCGGACGCGCCGGATCCGCTCGACCTCAAGGGGCTCCAGGCGGAGCTGACGCGCCTCGAGGAACCAGCCGAATCCGAGTCCTG
Source organism: uncultured Chloroflexia bacterium (assembly GCA_963757865.1). Lineage (GTDB taxonomy): Bacteria > Chloroflexota > Limnocylindria > Limnocylindrales > CSP1-4 > JAJYNJ01. Next base: position 73,761 of record CAVWSU010000005.1, on the reverse strand, counting down.
GGTGGCGGAACGCCTCGAGCCGCTGACGGTCGACGTGCTCAGCTGGCCGTCGGTCGAACCGTCGGGAGGCGGGCCGGCGACGGCGCAGCCGGCCGCGGCTGCCATGACGGTGCTCGAGCCGGAGACGATGCCCGAGGCCGTCGCGCTGCCGGAGATGCAGGTCCCGTTCTCCGCGACAGGCGAGCCGGCCCAGCCCGTGGCAGAGGCGGTCCCGGAGGCCGCGCCTGTCTCCTCCGAGGCGGTCGCCCCGGAAGCCAAGGCGATTTACCCGGCCGAAGCCTTCGTGGCCGGCGTCGACGTCGTCGGCGCCGCCGAGCCTGCCGGGGCCGAAGTCGAGGCGACGTCGGCCGTCGGCCGCCGTCGAGCCCGTGCCGGGTGAGCTCGCCGAGATCGTTCCCGTCGAGCCCGCCGAGACATTCGCCGCGACCGCAGCGGAGGCACCGGAGGCCGAGACAGCGGGGTGGGAGATCGCCCCTGCCGCCCCGGAGGCGCTCGCGCCGGAACCCCTCGCGCCGGAGGCCGTCGCCGCCATCCCGGACATCGAGCCGGAGGCGCAGGTCGCCGTCGAAGCGGAGCCCGAGGCCGCCGCATGGGCCGAGCCCGAGGCCGCCGCATGGGCCGAGCCCGAGGCGTTCACGGCCGAGCCCGCGGCCGCGGCACCGGCGGAGCCCGTGGTCGTGGCTCCAGCCGCCGAACCGGCCCCCGAACCCGCCCCTGCGGTCCAACCGACGGTGCCCCCCGCCCCTGCGCAGGTGCCCATCCGGCAGCCCAGGCCGCCGGCCACCGGACCGGCTCCCTGGCAGGTCGTGGCCCCCGACGAGCGCCCGTTGCCCGCGCCCGGACGGCCCGAGGCTCAGCCCGGGGACGCCGCGCAGCGACAGATGGGATGGATGCTCCGCCGGCGGGACAATCCGGTGCCACAGGTGTCGCCGCGAATCACCCGGAGCGTCTGGGAGGAATCCACTCGCGACCTCGTCGCGCACACGGGTTCGGGGATCCAGGCCTGCCAGGGATGCGGCCTGCCGCTCTCCGCGAGCGCCCGCTTCTGTCGCCGCTGCGGCGCGCAGCAGGTCTAGCGGCCCCGAGGGTCGAGGATTTCCAGGCGGCGCCGATGTCCGGTCCCCGGCCGATCCTCCGGGCGGCGCCGATCGCCTGCGCTTCGCGGATCACGTGCGGCGCCGCTCGACAGCAGATCGCCGATCACCTTGGCGCCGCCGATCGCCTGACCGCTCCGGCCGTCAGGCCGGCGACGTGGAGGCCTCGCCCACCGACGACGCGAGCGTCTTCTCGTCGCGCCTCCGCGAGGCCCAGAGGCCGGCGAGCAGGATCACCCGGAAGACCCACGCGAACCAGAGCAGCGTGCCGATCACGGCCGCCACCGTCCCGAACACGCTCAGCGCGCCCACCAGCCGTGGGGCGATGAGGGCGTAGGCGCCCGTCATGGCCGCCACCGAGATCCCCGCGACGATCGCCGGGACCCCGGCCTCGCGCACGGTCGGGGGTGCCGTCGGGACGAGCCGATAGACGACGAGGATGACCGCGCTCGCGATCGCGACGCCGCCGACCGGGCTCGCGATCCGCCACGCGATCCCGTCGGCCGGAAGCAGGTCCGCCTCCAGCGCCGACCATGCCGCGCTCAGCAGCAGAAGGACGGCCACCGAACCGAAGATGAGGACGACGGCGAGGAGCCCACGCGCCCGACGCTCGATCAGCCCGCGAGGGCGGCCGCCGGGAAACACCCGTCGAAGGGCATCGTCGAGCGTGCCGTAGACGCCGCCGGTGGTCCACGCCAGGCCGGCCATGGCCAGCGCCGAGTAGGTGGCGCGCCCGCTCGAAAGCTCCGACAGCATCGCGGAGACGGACGAGTCGAGCCCGGGCACGAACTGCGCCGCGCGCTTGACGATCGCGGCGCGGGTCGCCGGGTCGTCGGACAGGATGCCGACCCCGACCGCCAGGAGCAGCAGGAGCACGAGGAAGCCGACCAGGGCGCGCAGGGCAAGGGCGGCCGCCAGGAGGTCGCCGCCGATTTCCGAGAACTCGTCCAGCAGGTCCCGCAGCTCGGCCGTCCTGCGGTCCCCGGCCACGCGCTCGATGAACCGGGCGACCCCGGACCCCCGGCGTGGCTCCAGTCCCCTGAGCCGGGCACGGAGCTCGCGGCCCGGGGACATTCAGTCCTCCAGGTCCCCGAAGAGCGCCGCCTGCCCGGGCGAGTCGATCGGCGCCGGGAGCGGAACGTCGGGCACGCCGGGCCGTCCCTTGGGAAGGAGCATCGACCGGATCTGCGTGCGGCGGACGTAGATGGCGCGGCCGGGCCTCGCGCTCTGGATCCGTCCCTCCCGGGCCCAGCGTCCCAGGGTCGACGCGCTCACCCGGATGTTGGCGCCGGCGAGGATGTCGCTCGCCTCCGCCAGGGTGATCCAGTCCGAGGGGGGTTTCGGCACGTCAGTCCGCGCCGGACCCGCCGGACTTGCTCCCTCCGCCCGACGACGTGGTGGTCGACGAGCCGGACGACGTGGCCGACCCGCCGGACGACGACGGGGCCGACCCGCCCGATCCCCCCGTGCCGGCGGACTCGCCGGAGCCACCCGAGGCCGGCGACGTCGCCGACCCGCCGGCTGCGGATCCCGACGACGAGCTCGTGGACGAGGTCTTCTGCGAACTCCTGGCGTGGCTTGCCGCCTGCGCGTCCTTCTTCGCCCAGCCCGATCCCTTGAACACGATCGCCGGCGTGGACAGGAGCTTCCGCATCTGGCCGCCGCAGACCTCGCAGACTGTCGGACCGTGCGCGTGCACGCCGTGCGTGACCTCGACGGTCCTGCCGCACTGCGTGCAGGAGTAGTCGTAGACCGGCAACCCAGACCTCCTCGTCACCTACCCGCGCAGCAGGCGCATGCCGCACTTGGGACAGTAGAACGCGCGATCGTGGGCCGACGCGAAGCCGCAGGACGCGCACACGAGCCCACCGGCGCCCGCGGCCGGCACCGGCCGCTCCGACGGCATCAGGCCGAGTGCGTACTGGCTTGCGAGTACGTTGGCGAGCAGGTTCGACAGGATCTTCTGCGCCGCGCGATCGGTGTCGCCGCGGACTCCCCTGCCGCCCCACCCGACGACTGCACGGGCCAGCATGTCGCCCGTCGCCTCGTCCCAGTGGGATGCCACGCCGCCCACGATGGCGTTGTACTCGGGGTTCCCCGAGGTGTCCGTCTCACCGTGCAGCAGCGCGACCGCGAGCGTGTCGAACGCCAGGTCCACGGCCCCGACGGTCTCGAGCACGAGCAGCGCGTGGCGGGCGACAGGGCTGTCCGCCTGGTGTGCGGTGATCCACTGCATCCCCTCGGAAGGCTGCACGACCGTGGGCGCCGCCTCGCTGAGCTCGACGGGGAGCGGATGCAGGACGTCGATGTCGCTCTTCGCGACGCCGGCCAGCATCGACGGCAGCTCCCGCAGCGCCGCCTGGCCGTTCTGCATTCGCACGCCTTCCGTGCTCTTGGCGCGGTAATGCAGCCGGACCTCGAACTCCTCCGGCTCGATCTCCTCGGGAATGGCAGGCCGCGTCGGGGGCGGGGTTTCTTCGGTCTGCTTGCGACGCTTCAGGAATTCGAGCGGCACCTCACGTCCTCCCGGTCGTGCCGCGACGAGATCGGCCTCCGACCGCGATCATCGTAGCAGCCGCGGACGCTCCGGCCATGTCGCGCCGGCTCCATCCGACCGCCTGGGCCCGCCTGGTCACCACTGTCGCCGGGGTCACGTGCGCCCGTCCGGTCACCCGCGCCCCCCGAGCCGGTCGGTCAGGAGCTCGACCCGTTCGTGCAGCTCCGCCACGCGCGTCCGCGCTCCGTCGACCACGGCCTGCGGTGCCCGCGCGACGAAGTCCGGGTTGGCGAGGCGGGCCTCGGCCGCACCGAGCAGTCGTTCCGCCTCGCCCAGCTCGCGCTCCAGGCGTGCCCGTTCCCGGGCCTGGTCGGCCTGGCCGCGCGTCACGCGGGCCTCGTTGCCGCCCGCCACGATCACGAGGCCGCCTTCTCCGGCCGTCTCCAGGTCCGCGCGCGCCTCGACGGCGGAGAAACGCGTCCGGGCGAGCGGCGCCAGCGAAGCGGCGAGGGGCCCGAACGCCGAGCGGGTCTCCGGGTCCCCCATGTACACGTGTCCCTCGAGCCATTCCGTCGGCTCGATCCCGGCCTCGGCCCTCGCGTTACGAATGCCCCGGATGAGGTCGATGAGCTCGTTCACGGGACGGCCGGCCGCGTCGGGATCGGCGACGACCGCCCGCTCTTCGACGCCCGTCGGCCAGTCCGCCACGATGAGGAGATCGGGGTCGTCCGCGAGGTGCGGCAGCCGCTGCCAGATCGATTCGGTGATGAACGGCATGATCGGGTGGAGGAGCCGCAGGTACCGGTCCAGGACCCAGGCGAGGACCTGCCACGTGGCCGCGCGCTCCCTCGGCGACGCCTCGTCGCGAAGGCGCGACTTCGACAGCTCGATGTACCAGTCGCAGTACTCGCTCCAGACCGCCTCGTACAGCAGCGAGGCCGCATCTCCGACGCGAAGCTCCTCGTAGGCCCGCGTCACCGCCGCGATGGTCTCCGCCGCGCGGCCCAGGATCCAGCGCTCCGCGGGCCCCAGGTCGCCGGCGCCCGGCAGGGCCAATCGATCGCCCGCCGCGAGCCCGGCCGGTCGTGCCCCGAGCACGAACCGTGCCGCGTTCCACAGCTTGTTACCGAAATTCCGCGCCCCCTCGAGCCGCGCGTCCCCGAGGCGGGCATCGGCGCCGGGGGCCACCCCGTTGACCACGGCGAAGCGCAGCGCGTCGGCGCCGAGGTCACGGATGACCCCAAGGGGGTCGATCACGTTGCCCTTGGTCTTGGACATCTTCTGGCCCCAGGGGTCGCGGATGAGGCCACTGAGGTACACGTAGCGGAAGGGAGTCTCGCCCATCAGCCACTCGCCGAGCATCATCATCCGGGCGACCCAGAAGAAGATGATGTCGTAGGCCGTCTCCATGACCGTGCCCGGGTAGAAGCGGTCCAGGTCGGCCGTCGGATCCGGCCAGCCCAGGGTCGAGAACGGCCAGAGGCCGCTCGAGAACCAGGTGTCGAAGATGTCCGACTCCTGTACGAGGTCGCTCGAGGGCCGTCCGCAGACCGTGCATGCGTCGGCGCCCTCGGGTGCGTCGGTCACCGTCACGTGCCCGTCGGGGCAGTACCAGGCGGGGATCCTGTGGCCCCACCAGAGCTGCCGGCTCACGTTCCAGTCGCGGATGTTCTCGAGCCAGTCGAAGTAGACCTTCTCGAACCGCTTCGGCAGGATGCGCGTGCGGCCTTCGCGCACCGCCGCGAGGGCCTTCTCGGCCATGGGCGCCACGCGCACGAACCACTGCGTCTTGAGGCGTGGCTCCACGACATCGTCGCTGCGCTGGCAGTGACCGACGAGCATGTCGTGCGGCGTCACGGCCTCGAGGTCCCCGCGAGCCTCGAGATCCGCCACGATGCGCGCGCGAGCCACGTACCGGTCCAGGCCGTCGTACGGCGTGCCGGTGCCGGCCACGCGGCCCTCGTCGTCGAGCACGGTCACGAACGCGAGGCCATGGCGGCGGCCGGTTGCGTAGTCGTCCTGGTCGTGGGCGGGCGTGATCTTGACGGCGCCGGTGCCGAACTCCCGGTCCACCACGTCGTCCGCGATCACCCGCACGTCCCGCTCGACGAACGGGATTCGCACGGTGCGTCCGATCAGGCCCCGGTACCGCTGGTCCTCGGGATGCACGGCGACGGCCGTGTCGCCGAGCAGGGTCTCGGGGCGCGTCGTGGCCACGGAGATCCAGGCGTCGGGGTCGGGCGTTCCATCGTCGCGCACGAGGTGGTAGTGGATCGTCCACAGCGAGCCCTTCTCGGGCTTCGGGATGACCTCCAGGTCGGAGACGCTCGTCCGGCACCCCGGGCACCAGTTGATCAGGGCCTCGGTGCGGTAGGCGAGGCCGTCGTCGTACAGCCGCTTGAACGCCGTCCGCACCGCGCGCGCCGAAACGGCGTCCATCGTGAAGCGCTCCCGCCCCCAGTCGGCGGAGGCTCCGATGCGCCGGTGCTGGTCGGCGATGATCCCCTGCACCTCACCGACGAACATCCACATCCGTTCGAGGTACCGTTCCCGCCCGAGCGACTCGCGGCTCTCGCCCTCCTCTGCCAGGACACGGTCGAGCACGAACTGGGCGGCGATCGATGCATGGTCCTTGCCGGGCAGCCATAGCGACGGGCGGCGGGCCATGCGGGCCTGCCGGACCAGGGCATCCTCGACGGTGGCCCGCTGCGCGTGGCCGAGGTGCAGCGCGCCGGTCACGTTGGGCGGCGGCTGGATGATCACGAAGGGCGGTTTCGTCCAGTCGGCGCGGCTGCCGGCGCCGTCGGGCGCGAAGACGTCCGCCGCCTGCCAGCGGGCGTACAGGTCGGCCTCGACCAGCTCGGGCTGGTAGGTCTTCGGAAGCTCGTGGCCCCCCGCCCGCTCGTTCGTCCGATCGATCATCTTCCCCTCTGTCGCCGTCTTCCCCTGGTCACATCCGGCGCGTCGCCGCCACCGCACGGCCTCGCGCGGCCGTCGCCTGTGCTGCCCACGTACGCTGGCCACCTTCCGCGAACCCGTCCCGGAATCGAATCGACCCCGGTCGCCCAGCGGACGAACGGGGTCGTGGTACCACCTGCTGGTTCGGCGTCCGGCCGGCCCGGTCATCCCGGGTCGGACCGCCTACCGCGGGCTCCGTGCCCGCGGCCGACATCCGGCTGCCCTCTCGGCGCGCTATCGGGCGCCAGCCGCGCGGCTCACGGGCGACGTTCGCGCTCTCCGACATCCCGCAGGCTCCCAGCCTCCGGCACCGCGGTCTCTGTGGAGCGATCGAGCGCTACTCTTCCCGGTCCTCGCCGAGGCCCAGAGGGTAGCACAGGGCCGCGGGCCGGCGACGGTCACCGAGTAACGGGGGTCGAGAATGCGCCACCCAGGGCCGCCGCTCGGGCCGCGCCCATCTGCCACGCGACGGGGCCGGGCAGCCGGGGCTGAACGATCGGGCGCCCACGGCGCCGCTCACGGCGCAGCCGCCTGCTCACGGCGCAGCCGCCTGCTCGCGACTGTCACAGCCAAGTGGCGGGGGAACTGATCCCCGGACCCCGCCGCCGTGCCAGAGCGTCGGCTTTCCTGCAATTCGTGTCGGCACGGAAACGTATGTCGACTCGAGCGCCGCCCCGTCCGCCGGACCGTGTCCCCGGACGCCGGAAATCCGCCAAGTCGTGCATGGATGTGCGCTGGATCCGGCGACGGCGTGCCCCGCGGGACGGGGGATCACCTGTTCTGACGCCCCGCAGCCGACATAAGGATCTGCACGGACGTGATCTGCAGGAAAGGCGGCGGAGCGGGACCGGGGGCTCTGGAGTGGGGCCTCGGGCGCCGGTATCCGGGCCGCGCCGAGTCCGGGACCCAGTTCGCCCCGCCGAGCATCGGGGATCCAGGTCCTGGGACGCGCGCCGCCGAGCGCCGGACATCCAGCGCGCCGCGCGCGCCGAGCGCCGGGACCCAGCTCGCGCCGCCGAGCGTCGGGGATCCAGGTCCCGGGACGCGCCCGGCGACGATCCGCTAGGCGCTGGCGCCCTCGAGCTTCTCGATGTAATTCGTCTCGTCGACGCCCTTGTCGAGCTGTGCCTGGGTCAGCAGCAGCGGCGGCCGGCGGCCGCGGATCGTCTCCTCGGTGATGATGCACTTGCGGATGTCGGCTCGCTCCGGGATGTCGAACATGACGTCCAGGAGCGCCTCCTCGACGATCGACCGGAGCGCCCGGGCACCGGTCTTCCGGGCAAGCGCGAGCTCGGCGGCCGCTTCGAGCGCCGCTGGCGTGAACGTCAGCTCGACCTTGTCCAGCGACAGGAACTTCTGGTACTGCCGTGTGACGGCGTTCTTCGGCTCCTTCGCCACTCGCACGAGGTCGGCCAGCGTCAGCGGCGCGAGCGTCACGATGACCGGCAGGCGCCCCACGAACTCGGGGATGAGCCCGAACTTCAGCAGGTCCTCCGGCATCAGGCGCTCGAGGATCCGCTCGCGCTCGACCTTCGACATGTGCGCCTCGGACCCGAACCCGATCGAGCGGCGCCCGACGCGCTCCTCCACGATCTTCTCGAGCCCCTCGAAGGCGCCGCCGCAGATGAACAGGATGTTCGTGGTGTCGATCTGGATGAAGTCCTGGTGCGGGTGCTTGCGGCCGCCCTGCGGCGGGACGTTGGCGACCGTCCCCTCGAGGATCTTCAGCAGCGCCTGCTGCACGCCCTCGCCCGACACGTCACGCGTGATCGAGGGGTTGTCGGCCTTGCGCGCGATCTTGTCGATCTCGTCGATGTAGATGATGCCGCGCTGGGCGCGCTGGACGTCGAAGTCCGCGGACTGGATCAGGCGCAGCAGGATGTTCTCGACGTCCTCGCCGACGTACCCGGCCTCCGTGAGGCTCGTGGCATCGGCGATGCAGAACGGCACGTCGAGGATCTTGGCGAGGGTCTGCGCCAGCAGCGTCTTGCCGGAGCCGGTCGGGCCGACCATGAGCACGTTCGACTTCTGGAGCTCGACGTCGTCGACCTGGTGGCCGGCGTTGACCCGCTTGTAGTGGTTGTAGACCGCGACCGACAGCACGCGCTTGGCGCGCTCCTGGCTGATCACGTACTGGTCGAGCGACGACTTGATGTGGCTCGGCGCCGGAAGCTTGGCCGGCTGCTGCTTGACGCGCGGGGTCTCGAGGAGCTCCTCCTCGATGATCTCCTGGCACAGGTTGATGCACTCGTCGCAGATGTAGACGCCCTGGCCCGCGATGAGCTTGCGGACCTGCTCCTGGCTCTTGCCGCAGAAGCTGCAGCGATACGGGACCTTGGTGCTCTTGCCGGGGGGCGTCGACATTGCAGCTACTCCCTGCCGAGGATCGCGCGGGTCACTGCGCCTGCGGCTCCGGACCGGCCGACGTGTCGCTCGTCCCGCTGGACGTCTCGGTCCGGACTTCCTGGTCGTGAGCCTGCGCGATGAGGGAATCGCCCCGCACCGCGTAGACCTCGTCGATGATGCCGTATTCGCGCGCAGATTGTGGGGACATGAAGTAGTCGCGTTCCGTGTCGTGAACGATCTTGTCCACCGGCTGGCCGGTATGCCGGGCGAGGATCTGGTGGTTCGTGTTCACCAGCTCCTCCATCTCCTTGACCTGGATGAACACGTCGGGCGTGTTGCCGCGGAAGCCGCCGGACCCCTGGTGGATCATGATCCGGCTGTGCGGCAGCGCATAGCGCTTGCCCTTCTCGCCGGCCGCGAGCAGCACCGCGGCCATGCTTGCCGCCATGCCCACGCACATCGTGCTGACCGGCGCCCGCAGGTACTGCATGGTGTCGTAGATGGCCAGACCCGCCGTGATCACGCCGCCGGGCGAGTTGATGTAGAGGTTGATGTCCTTCTCGGGATCCTCGGATTCCAGGAAGAGCAGCTGGGCGATGATCAGGTTCGCGACGTGGTCCTCGATCGTATCGCCGAGGAACACGATCCGGTCGCGGAGCAGCCGGCTGTAGATGTCGTACGCCCGCTCGCCACGGCTGGACGTCTCGATCACCATCGGGACCAGCATCGAGGTCGTCTCCTGCGCGGCTCGCAGGGCCGCCGAGCGGCCCGGGACCGTCATGTGGCTCATGCCTGGCCCTCCCCCGACGCCGTCTCCGCGACGGCCATCTCTGTGACCGTGCCCTCGGCGTCCGACCCCGGGGCACCCCCGAGCAGGCCCGACGCGTTCAGATCGTCCTCGAGGTGCGGCAGCGGCCCGACCTCCGGGTGTGCCTCCAGCCAGCGGTCCACGAGCCGCTCGACCACCTGCGTCCGGCGCATCGTCGAGCGCAGGTACGAGCGGCCGCGCTCCGACTCGAAGTAGCTCAGCAGGCGCGGATTGTCCGCGTAACGCGTCCGTGCCCGGCCGATCTCGTCGTCGATCGCCGACTCCGGGACCTCGAGCCCCTCCTCGTCGGCGATCTTCGAGAGGACCATGAGCACCTTCACCCGGTGCTCCGCCGGCTCGTGGTACTCGGCGTGCAGCGCGGCATCGTCCTTGCCCGTGATGCGCGCGTACTCCGCGTACGGGATGCCCTGCTCGGCGAGCCGCAGGCGCAGCTCGTCGTGCATGACCTCGACCTCCTGGTCCACGAGCAGGTCGGGGACCTCGAGCGTGGCGTTCGCCACGGCGTATTCGATGATCCGGTCGGCGAACTCGTGGCGGGCGTGGTCGCGGGCGTTGGCCTCGAGGCGCGTCCGCACGTCCGCACGCAGTGCCGCCATGTCCTCGAACGACGCCCCGACCTCCTGGGCGAAGGCGTCGTCGGCCTCCGGGCAGCACCTTCTCGCGGATCTCGCGGATCTTCACGTGGAAATGCGCCGGCTTCCCCGCGACCTCGATGTCGGGGTAGTCGTCGGGGAACGTGACGTCGAAGTCCTTCTCCTCGTCGGTGGAGAGCCCGATCAGGGCCTCCTCGAAACCTGGGATCATGCGGCCGCCGCCGACGACCAGCGGGAAGCGCTCCGCGCGCCCGCCCTCGAACGGCTGACCGTCCCGTGTCCCCTCGAATGCGACGACCACCCAGTCGTCCGCGCGGATCGGGCGGTCCTCGACGGCCCGCAGGCTCGCGTGCTGATCGCGCAGCTCGTCGATCACCCGGTCGACCTTGGCGTCGTCGATGGTCTCGATCTCGACGCCGAACGGATAGCCGTTGTAGTCGCCCAGCTGGACCTCGGGACGGACGGGCAGGGACACGCGGTACGTGGCGCCCTGGCCCTCCTCGAACCGCACCCACTCCGGGTCGGGGATGGTCAGCGGATCCACGCTGGCCTCCTCGATCGCGCCGGCCATGGTGGAGGTGAAGAGCTGTTCCTTGGCCTCGTCGTAGATGGGGTTGGCGTCGGCACTGCCGCTGCGCTGCACGCCCAGCGCCCGCTCGAGCATCACCCGGGGGGCCTTGCCGGGACGGAACCCGGCGACGCGCGTCCGGCGGCCGACGCGCCGCACCGACTCGTCGATCGCCTGCTGAAGCCGGTCTGCGGGGAGCTCCACCTCGAGCACGACCGTGCTGCGCGGGGCGGGAGTGGCGGTCACGTTCATCGCCGGAAAGTATACGGGCGCGCTCGGGGCGACGCCCCGCCCGGCGCCACGCCGGGCCCGGTGACGAGGCGGGCGCGGTGCGACGCCACGCCGGGGAGACACGAACGGGGCGACGCCGCGCGCCGGCGCCTACTTCAGCAGGAGCCGGTCGAGGCGCCTGGACACGACGGCGAGGCCGAGCAGACCCATCGCGACGAGGTACACCACGTCCACCGCCTGCGAGACCCCGACGTATCCGACCGTCAGCCCGCGCAGCAGGTCCACCCCGCGGTAGAGGGGCGTCAGCTCGACGAGCACCCGCAGCGCGGGGGGATAGGCGGTGATCGGGTAGAACGTCGCAGAGAAGAGGAACATCGGGAGCAGGACCAGCTGCATCTTGTCGAAGTCCGACCACCGCCGGATCCAGGTCGACAGCGCCATGCCCACCGAGGCGAAGGCGAAGCCGATCAGGATCGACCCGGGCAGCGCCAGCAGCCACGCCGGCGACCCGACGAGCCCGAGCACGAACATGACCACCATGAACCCCAGGGCGTACAGCGTGCCGCGGAAGAGCGCCCACGCGATCTCGCCCAGGGCCACGTCCGGCGTTCCCATCGGCGTGGTCAGGATCGCCTCGTACGTGTGCGCGTACTTCAGCTTGAAGAACACGTTCGTGGTGCTGTCGTAGATGGCCCCGTTCATCGCCGACGAGGCGAGCAGCGCCGGCGCGACGAACACCTGGTACGACACGAGATGGCCGTCCGGACCGGCCACGCTGCCCACGAGCGACCCGATCCCGAACCCGATCGCCAGGAGGTAGAAGAGCGGCTCGAAGAAGCCGGAGAAGATCACCATCCAGGTCCGGCGGTACACCATCAGGTTGCGCTCGAACAGCCGCTCCGGACGGGTGGCGGACGACAGCGGGATGATCCGCGCCCAGGCGTTCACCTCACACCACCAGCCGCGATCGGAACGACATGGCGGTCAGGACGAGGCCGGCGGCCAGGAACGCACCGATCACCGCCAGGTGGATCACGGCCGCCACCGGGTCCACCGTCCCGAGCGTGAGCGACCGTGCCAGCGCGACGCCGTGGTAGAGGGGCGTGAGGTAGGCGAGCGGCCGAACCAGCGCCGGCAGCTGCTCGAGCGGGAAGAACGTGCCGGAGAGCAGGAACAGCGGGGTGATCCCGAACCGGAACAGGACGTTGAAGTTCGAGTCGCGCCGCTGCCTGGCGGAGAACGCCATGATGGGCGCAGCGAACGCCAGCCCCGTCAGGACCACGACCGGCAGGGCCAGGATCCCCAGCGGAGAACGGACCGCGCCGAACACCGTCATGACCGCCAGGAACGCCGTGCACACGATCGTCAGGCGGACCACGAGCCATTCGAGCTCGCCGGCGAGCAGGTCCCGGACCGTCAGCGGCGTCGCCAGCATGGCGTCGTAGAGCTTGTCCCAGACGATCTTGCCCATGATCGGATAGGTCGTCTCGAACGCGGCCGTCTGCATTGCCTGGGCGGCCAGCAGCCCGGGAGCCAGGAACGCGAGGTACGGCACGCCGCCGAGCGCCGCGGCCCCACCCCCGCGGTTGACGTACCCGCCGAGCCCGATGCCCATGGCGGCGAGGAACAGCACCGGCGACAGGATGGAACTCAGCACCGACCCCTGCCATGTGCGGCGGTAGACCATGGCGTTGTGTTCGAGGACCCGGATCCCGACGGCCATGCGCGACGCCTGCTCAGTCGATCAGCGACCGGCCCGTGAGCCGGAGGAACACGTCCTCGAGGCTGCTGCGACGGACCAGGACGCTCTCGGGCCGGATGCCGCGGGCGTGGACGGCGGCGGCCGCGGCTTCTCCGTCGTCGGCGTAGAGGAGCACGCGGTCCGGCAGCCACTCCACGCGATCGGCCACGCCGTCGAGCCGCCCGTCGAGGCGCTCCTGCTCGCCGGCGGGAAAGCGCAGCTCCGTGACCTCGCGGCTCGAATGGCGATCGATGAGCTCGCGCGGCGACCCCTCGGCGACGATCCGCGCCTTGTCCATCACCACCAGCCGGTCGCACAGCTGCTCGGCTTCGTCCATGTAGTGCGTGGTGAGCACGAGCGTGACGCCGCGCTGCTTGAGCCGGTAGAGCCTGTCCCACAGCAGGTGGCGTGCCTGCGGGTCCAGGCCGGTCGTCGGCTCGTCGAGCAGGAGGAGGTCCGGCTCGTTGATCAGCGCGCGGGCGATGGTCAGGCGCCGCTTCATGCCCCCGGAGAGCGGCTCGACCTCGTCGTCGGCGCGATCGCCGAGCTGCACGAAATCCAGCAGCTCCCCGGCCCGCCGCAGCGCCTCGTGGCGGCTCAGGTCGAAGTAGCGGCCATAGATCAGGAGGTTCTCGCGGACCGTCAGCTCCATGTCGAGCGTGTCGGCCTGGGGAACCACGCCGAGCCGCGCGCGGATGCGGGGCCCGTCAACGCGGGGATCCATCCCGAGCACGCGCAGCGAGCCGTCCGTGGCCGGAGAGACGCACCCGATCATCCGCATCGTCGATGTCTTGCCGGCCCCGTTCGGCCCGAGGAAGCCGAACGCCTCACCCGGCGCGACGGCGAAATCGATCGCGTCGACGGCCGTGAACGAGCCGAACCGCTTGACGAGAGCTCGGGCCTCGATCAGCGGAGGCACGGAGAAAGGGCGGGACGGCTCGACGGCCATCCGCGGCACGACGGTGGGCATGGGACGGCGATGGTACCGCAGGCTGCGAGGCGGCGGCACTGTCAACGGGCCCCTCTGTAGCGACCCTGGGACCTCCGTCCCGACACAATGCGGTCCGTGACGACGCGGGAACGGGCATATCGCGGGCCGCTGGACCAACTGCGTGTCTCGCCCCCCGCGATCCTCCTGCCGGGTACTCCGGCCAACATGCTGCTCCGCGTGACGCTCGCACTCGCGGTCGGTGCGTCGGTGATCTCGACGTTCGCCGGGTTCCTTCGGTCCTATCCGATCGCCGTCGACCTGCAGATCCCGCTGCGTGCCGCCGGGCGCTGGATCCACGGCGGGCAGCCATACCTGGCCTCCAGCTTCCATGTCACGTCCGGTCCCGGCCAGCCGTTCCTCTACCCGCCGTTCGTGCTGCCGGTCCTCGCGCCGTTCGCCGCATTGCCCGAGGCGGCGGTCACCGTCGCCTGGGCCGCCCTCTGCCTGATCGTCGCCACCTGGACCTGCGAACGTCTCGGCATCCCGGCCTGGGCATGGCCGTTCGTCCTCGCGTGGCCACCGTTCGCGCAGGCGCTCCTGGGCCTGAACGTGCAGGTGCTGCTGTTCGGGGCCTTCGTCGCGCTGTTCTACGACCGGCCGCGCTCGACGCCGACCCGCCCCGCCGAGCCGTGGGCCAGCACCCTGCGGGCACACGACCTCGGGCGGTCCTCCCGCCCGCCCCTCGTGGACGGCGCCCTGGGCGTGTTCGTCGCGCTGCTCAAGACGTCGCAGGTCCACCCGTGGGTCTACCTGCTGCGCACGCGCCCCCGGGCAGCCTTCCTCGGAGCCGCCGGGGCAGTGCTCCTCGTGGCCGTGACGCTCCCCCTCACCGGGGTGGGCGCGTGGGTCGAGTGGCTCGCGCAGGCGAGACACGCGGCCCAGCCTGGCCTGGACGTGGGCGGCATCTCGCTGATCCACTTCCTGCCGTTCCCGCTCGGCGTGGCGCTGGGGGCCGGCACCGTCCTGCTCGTGTTCACCGTCCCGCCCCGGCACGCGGGGGCCTGGATCGGCCTGCTCACGGTCGTCGGCTCGCCCGACCTGCATTTCTTCGGGCTGCTCTTCGCTCTTCCGGCCATGCTCACGGTGCGCCGCGAGATCGGGCTCGTGGCTGCGCTGGCGATCAGCTTCTACGAGACCGGAGGGGCCTGGATCGGCATCGCCCTTGTCGTGGCCGCGCTGCTGCTCTCGACCTGGCGACCTGCGCTGCTCGAACCGGTTGTCCCGTCCGCCCGGCCGCGCGCGAGTGCTGCGCAGGCGTAGGCACGGACGAGCAACGAAGACGCCGCACTCGAGGTACGCGTCGCGGTCCAGGTCGAGGAAGTGCCGCACGCCCGGCGCGTTCACGACACCGGTGTCATCAGGCTCTTGACCGGAGTACAGGCCGAACCAAACCGGCCGTGCGCGTCAACCTCCGCTGCCATCTCGAGGGCTGCGTCAGACCGGTGACGGCCTCCGAACCTGGCCCGGCGGTAGCCGGTTGGTCCGGGGTCGGCAATAGGACCATCGGTGCCAGCCGTCACCGACATCCAGGCCGTTCGTTGACAGGTGGCCCCACTTGTGCTCCCGGACCGCGTCTGCACCAGCCAAAGGTCCTGGACGCAGTACTCCCGGTGGCGCAGCCTTGGTGGAGCGGCGCATCAGGGGCGCCGCCGCCCGCCGAGCGTGCTGCCGCCCGGCGTCATCGAGTGGAGCTGGTTCAATGCACCTTGGCATCCTGGAGCGGCCTCGCGCCGATGACCGCGGCGCTCCCGCGGCATCTGCCGCCGAGGCGCCGACCGTTCGCGCCCGCGAGGAGCTGCGCCGCCGGATCTACGGGCCGCCGGCCGAGTCGAGCGCACCTTCCGAGGGCAGCCCGAGGCGGCAGGCTGCCGACCTCGACGAGCACGATCTCGTCGAGTTGCTGTCCCGTGGTGTCGGACGCAGCATCACCGCGGACGGTCTCGAGTGGCTCCTTCGACTGCACCATCCTGGCGCCGCGACGCCAGTTCCTGCGGTCGAGTCGCCCCCGCCGGCGTTGCCACGAGCCGATGCCGCAGACCCGACCAGCACCCCGGTGCCGATCCGGCCATCGAGCCGGCGGCGACCCTCGGGTGCGCCGAGCGCTCGCCGCCCGGCCCGACGCGCGGCAGGCGCGTAGGAGGGCGTGGCCGACCGGTAACGGCACGGGCGTTCATTGGACAGCCACGCATCGCATTGGTAGGCGAGGTCGGGGTCGAACCGACACGCCGCTCACGCGGCACCGGCTCCTAAGGCCGGCGCGTCTGCCATTCCGCCACTCGCCCGCAGGCAAGTCTAGCGGCAACGGCATCTGCTCCAGCGGCAGGCGGACCGCGGTCTACCGGGAAGCGGACCCCTCGCCGGCGTCTTCGCGATCGTCCGCCCGAGGCCGGTCGGGCTCGGCGGCGAAGAGACGCTCGGCGAACTGCTTCGCGGCCCGGGAGGCGATCGGCGCGGAGACGGTGTCGAACAGGTGCCAGAAGGTGTCGTTGCCCGTCCGGCGCTCGCCCTTCCTGCCGCGCTTCTTCCCGCCGGCGCGGCCCTGCTCGAGCCAGTCGGCGAAGCCCCGTTCCAGGGAGGCGCGAACATCGGCTGCGTCGCCGCCCACCTGTTCCACGATCCGCTGGACTTCGTCGGGCAGCAGCGATGCGACCGGGCCGGGCTTGGGCCGCCGCACCAGCCTGGCGACCCGTGTCGCGACCCGCTTCGGCCCACCGGCCGCGAGGAACACGGCGCCGCCACCCATGGCCGCCACGCGCGCCGGGTACCGCCGGATCTTGGCGGGGATGTCGACGGCCGAACGCACGGCAAGGTCCAGCTCGTCCACCTCGGTGGAGAGCCGCGCCCTCGCCTGCGCTACGTCCTGCCGAGCCCGGCTCGTCGTCTCGCCCATTCGCTCTCCAGCCACTCCTTGGTCTCCATGGCCGTCTCGTACGACTCCTTCGGCCACAGGCGGCGGAACCGCGCGGTCGGGTCGACGTGCGCTCCCAGCAGCCATACCGGCATGAGCACGATCCAGGTGAGGAGCCCGATGGCCAGCCCGATCGCGACCGCGCCGTGCCAGCTGAACGTCAGCCCGGCCCATCCCCAGCCGATGAACGCCCCGAAGATGCCGCCCAGGATCAGCCCCGCGAACCCGCCACCGAATCCGCCGACGCGCCCGAGCACGATCAGGCCGATCAGCCCCAGGAGGACCGCCCCGACGACGATCCCGACCACCGTCGGCGCCCACCCGGGGTCGAGCTGCGGGAACGGCCCGGAGCGGAGCTGTGTCCCCGCCTGCTCGGCACCACGCCGGACGAGGTTGGCGCCCAGCACGGCGGAGACGGCGATCCCCACGATCAGCGCCACCGCGAACGGCCTCGTGATGACGCGCCGGGGCGCCTCGACCAGGACCATCGCGGCCACGACCATCAGCGCCACCGAGACGAGCACGCCGTGCAGCACGCCCCACCCGATCGAGCCGAAGAGCCACTCTCCCATGAAGAGCGTCCCCCCGATGGCGACCAGCTGCGCCGCGAACAGCGCCACCGCGATGATCATGCCCGCGAGCGCGGAGATCACCTTGAGCTGACCGACGATGTCCCCGAGCTCGGTCTTCAGGAGCTCCAGGTGCGCCCTCGCGAGCGCCATCGCGGCCTCGCGGACCCTCCCGAGCTCTTCACGCACGCCGGGCGCGCGCGGTGGTTCGCCGGTGGCAGGCGCTTCCTTCGAAGCCGGCGCCGCGGGGTCCTGGGCGGGTTCGGTGGTCAGCGGAGTCCCCCTCGCTGTGGCCTGCCCGTCCCGTCTGGTCCCCGGGCAGCGTCTCGGTTCCGACAGCATACCGCGCGGTGTGCCTGCCGGAACCCCGCCAGCCCACGCCCGCGACGTTGCGTGGCGCTGACGAGCGACGGCGGCGGGTCTCCCCGCCGCCGTCGTCTTTCTCGAACCGGTGCGTCCCTCCGGGCGCCCGAAGGGACCTCGAGGCCGGCCCCGCCGCGCCTCGAGCCTGGCCGAAGCTAGAAGTCGCCCATCCCGCCACCAGGCGGCATCGCCGGCATGGCGGACTTCGGCTCGGGCTTGTCCGTGACCATCGCCTCGGTGGTGAGCACCATGGCGGCGATCGAGGCCGCGTTCTCCACCGCGGAGCGCGTCACCTTGGCCGGGTCGACGATGCCGAGCGCGAGCATGTCGGCGTACTTGCCGCTGATGACGTCGTAGCCGAGGTTCATGTTCCCCGACTCGACCTGCTTCCGGCGCACCGTCTCGAGCACCACCGAGCCGTTGAGGCCGGCGTTGCGCGCGATGATCTTGAGCGGCTCCTCGAGCGCGAGGCGCACGACCTCTGCCCCGATCTTCGCGTCACCGTCGAGCTCGAGCCCGTCGATGGCCGACGCGGCGTTGATCAGGACCACGCCGCCGCCGGGGACGATCCCCTCCTCGACCGCCGCGCGGGTGGCCGAGAGCGCGTCCTCGACGCGGTGCTTCTTCTCCTTGAGCTCGACCTCCGTGCCGGCGCCGACCTTGATGATCGCGACGCCGCCGGACAGCTTGGCCAGGCGCTCCTGGAGCTTCTCCTTGTCGTAGTCGGAGGTCGTGTCCTCGATCTGGGCCTTGATCTGCTTGATCCGCCCGTCGATGTCGGCCTGCGCTCCCCGGCCCTCGACCACCGTGGTCTCGTCCTTGTTCGCGACGACGCGGCGCGCGCGCCCGAGATCCGTGATCTGCGCGGCGTCGAGCTTCTTGCCGAGCTCCTCGCTGATGACCTGGCCGCCTGTCAGGACGGCGATGTCCCGCAGCATCTCCTTGCGGCGATCGCCGAAGCCCGGCGCCTTCACGGCGAGGACGTTGAGCACGCCCTTGAGCTTGTTCACGACCAGCGTGGCGAGCGCCTCGCCGTCCACGTCCTCGGCGACGATCACGAGCTCGCGCTTGCCGAGCTGGAGGACCTTCTCCAGGACCGGGACGATGTCGGCGATGGCGGAGATCTTCTTGTCGGTGATGAGGATGTAGGGATCGTCGAGCGCGGCTTCCATGCGGTTCGTGTCGGTCACGAAGTAGCCGCTGATGTAGCCGCGGTCGAACTGCATGCCCTCGACGTACTCGGTCTCGAAGGCCAGGGTCTTCGACTCCTCGACCGTGATGACGCCGTCCTTGCCGACCTTGTCCATGACCTCGGCGATCAGGTTGCCGATCTCCTCGTCGGCGGCGCTGACCGTCGCGACCTGCGCGACCTCGTCGTGGCCGAGCACGGGAGTGGCGACCTTCCGGACCGCCTCGGCGACCGCGGCGGCGGCCTTCTCGATGCCGATCTTCATCTGCATCGGGTTCGCGCCGGCGGCGACGTTCTTGAGCCCGTCGTTGACGATGGCCTGGGCCAGCACCGTGGCGGTCGTCGTGCCGTCGCCGGCGACGTCCTCGGTCTTGGTCGCGGCTTCCTTCAGGAGCTGCGCGCCCATGTTCTCGAACGGATCTTCGAGTTCGATGTCACGGGCGACGGTGACGCCGTCGTGCGTGACGGTCGGGGCGCCGAACTTCTTGTCGAGCGCCACGTTGCGACCCTTGGGTCCGAGCGTCGTCTTGACGGCGTCGGCGAGGGAATCGATGCCCTTCTTCAGGGAGCGTCGTGCATCCTCGTCATAGGCGATGAGCTTTGCCATGGCCTCCTCAGCGTCCTCTCTGCGGCACGGCGGCGTGCGTTCCGGCGCCGTGGCGGGTTCCGGGCTCCCCGCGTGGGGCCTCCCCGCGTGGTTAGCACTCTCAGGGTGAGATTGCTAACACATCCCGCGCCCTGAGTCAAGGACGGCGACCCGTCGGGCGGCAGCGGGCTGGCCCGCAACGGGCCGGCTACGTGCCCCCACCCGACGCGCGCCGGCATCCAGTCATCATCCGCATCGGGACGGCCCGAAGCCCGTCCCGGGTCGTCCGTTGTCCGGGTGCGAGCGTACCCTGTGACCGTGCTCGAAGGGACGGGCTCGGCACGCGGCATCGGACGCGTCCTGATCTCGACGTGCGCCCTCGTGCTGGCGGCCGGCTGCGCCGCCCCGTCCGCCGCTCCAGGCTCATCATCCGGGATCGGCGACGCCGTCATGGCGGGACGCCTGGAGGCACGGCTCGACGCGCTCCAGCGCATCGCGAACGAGTCGGGCGGGACGCGCGCCGCGGGCACGCCGGGGTTCGACCGATCGGCGGACTGGGTCGCCGCGGAAATGGGACGCCTCGGGTACGACGTGCGGTTCCAGCCGTTCCAGTTCTGGTCGTTCGAGGTGCCGGCGGCGGCCTCGCTGGAGATCGTCGAATCCGCGGTGCACTTCGCGGAGCCCGCCGATCTCCGGACCATGATCTACTCCGCGTCCGGCAGCGTCACGGCCCCGGTGGTCTCGGTCGGCTTCGATCCGGTGGCCACGGCCATGGACGCGCCGGGTTGCGCGGCGGCCGACTGGGCGGCCTTCCCCGCCGGCGCGATCGCGCTCCTGGGGCCGGGCGACTGCTGGCGCCGGGAGCAGGTGCTCCGCGCAGAGGATGCGGGAGCCGCCGCGGTCATCGTGGCCTACCCATGGCTCCCGACGGGCGGGCTGCGGCAGCCGACGCTCGTGTCGCCGGACGGGATCCGGATCCCGGCGCTTGTGGCATCCGGTTCGGCCGGCCGGCAACTCCTGGCGGCCGCGGCAACGGCCACGAGCGTCAGGCTCTCCGTCTCCACGGTGGTGGGGGTTGGCGAAACCCGGAACGTGCTGGCGACGCCGCGCTCGGGCCCGGGCGGATCATTCGTGCTGGTCGGCGCCCACCTCGATTCCGTGCGCGACGGGCCCGGGATCGACGACAACGGCTCGGGGGTCGCCGCGCTCCTGGCGCTTGCGGAAGCCGCGGCCGGGCGACCGGAGACGGTGCGCCTTGCCTATGCATTCTGGGGAGCCGAGGAGCTCGGCGACGTCGGCTCGGCCCACTACGTGCAGACGCTCGGCTCGGGTCCCCGCCCCTTTGCATACCTGAACGCGGACATGCTGGGATCGCCGAACGGGGTCGCGTTCGTGTATGACGCGACCACGGCGCCTCCCGGGTCGGCGGTCATCCAGCGACTCCTCGAACGGGAACTGGATGCCCTCGGTGTGGTGAGCGAACCGATCGACCTGACGTCGGGCTCCGATGGAGCACCGTTCGCCGCGGCGGGGATCCCGGTGGGCGGGGTGTTCAGCGGCGCCGGCGATCCGAAGACGGCCGACGAGGTGCGCACGGCCGGCGGGACGGCCGGGATCCCCTACGACCCGTGCTACCACCTTGCGTGCGACGACCGGGCGAACGTGGACGGCGGCCGCCTGCTGGCGCTCGCCACTGCCTTCGCCAACGTCGCACTCGACCTGGCCCGGGCAGGCTCCATGACGTCCTGACCAGCAGGGTTCCCGTCGCGCCAGGGGCCCCTGGCCAGCGGCCCTGCCCGGCGCTAGCTGACGGACAGCACCGGTGCCGCGCGGGCGGCCCGGACGCTCATGCGGGCCGCGACCGTGCGCGCCAGCGTCCGCATCGCGTCGGCCGCGGGGCCGCCGTCCCGCTGCGCCACCGCCGGAACGCCGGCATCGCCGCCCTGGCGCACGCGGATGTCGAGGGGGATGCCGCCGAAGTACTCCAGGTCGTTCTCGCGCGCGAAGCGTTCTCCACCGCCGCGGCCGAAGATCTCGGTCGCCTCCCCGCAGTGGGGGCACACGAACGCCGTCATGTTCTCGACGATGCCCATGACGGGAACGCTCAGGCGCCGGAACATCGCCAGCGCCTTGGTCACGTCGAGCAGCGCGACGTCCTGCGGGGTCGTGACGAGCACGGAGCCGCTGATCGGCACCGCCTGGGCGAGCGTGAGCTGCGCATCGGATGTGCCCGGCGGCAGGTCGATCACGAGGTAGTCGAGGTCGCCCCACTCCACGTCGCGGAGGAACTGCTGGATCGCGCCGCCGACGAGCGGCCCCCGCCACACGATGGGCTGGCCCTCGGGGACGAAGAACTGGATCGAGATGACCTTCACGCCGTACCGCTCGAGCGGCAGGATCTTGTTGGTGGGGCTGGCCACGGGCTGGCCCTCGACACCCAGCATCAGGGGGATGTTGGGGCCGGTGATGTCGGCGTCGAGCAGGCCGACGTTCGCGCCGTCCTGGGCCAGGGCGACGGCGAGGTTCGCCGACACGGTGCTCTTGCCCACGCCGCCCTTGCCGGAGGCGACCGCGATGATGTTCTTCACGCCCGGCAGCAGTTGCTGCGGCTGCACGGGAGCGGCCCGCCGCACGTTGCTGGTCCAGGCCACCGACACCTCGCGCGCGCCGGCGGCGCGAAGCGTCTCCCGGGCGTTCCGCTCGATCTCGTCCTTGAGCGGGCACGCCGGCGTCGTGAGCTCGATGGTGAACGCCACGTCGGCGCCATCCGAGATGACGATGTCGCGCACCATGTTGAGCGTGACGATGTCCCGTCCGAGCTCGGGCTCCTGGACGGTTCGCAGCGCGTCGAGCACGCGCGTCTCGGTCAGTTCGTTCATGCCTGGCGGTCTGCCTCGGTGAGTGGTCTTCGGCTCGCGCACGTGCGTGCACGAGCGGGGATGGCGAGCGGTGGGCCTGCCATGCACATGCGAGCCGTCGGGTTTCGCACGCGCTTCGTTCAGGAATCATACCCGTACCGCCCGGCGGCCATTCGCCGGGCCGTCCCGGCACGATCGAGTGGCCTGTCCCGGGGCCGTCCCGGCTCGGACGCACACGGACCGCCGGCGGGTTCGTCCGGGCCCTGTCGCCCACCGGGGGCAGGGGGTGCTGCCGTGCGAATCGGCTTCCATGCGTGTGCGTCGGCTGCGATTCTCGGCCAGAAGGCCCCTCCTTGACACTCCTTTCGGCCTGTGCCGTATACTCCCGACCCTGCTGAAACCCGAGAGGGTTGCAGGACCTCGCGTCCACGTCGGCTTTCCCCCCGCGCCCCGGAAGGAGTGGCCAGGTCTCGTGCCGGAGATCGACGTACGCCTCGTCGATGTCACCAAGCGGTTCGGCCCCGATGTCGTCGCGGTCGACCACATCAACCTCGAAGTCAGGGACGGGGAGTTCTTCTCGCTGCTCGGTCCATCGGGATGCGGGAAGACGACGACCCTGCGGATGATCGGCGGCTTCGAGGAACCCACCAGCGGCCTGATCGAGCTGCAGGGCCAGGACGTGACCTGGCTCCCGCCGTACCGCCGCAACGTCAACACGGTCTTCCAGAACTACGCCCTCTTCCCGCATCTCTCGATCTACGAGAACGTCGCCTTCGGGCTGCGACGGCGCAAGGTCCCGGACCGGGACGTGCGCACGCGCGTGTCGGACATGCTGAAGCTCGTCGAGCTTCCCGGGTACGAGAAGCGTCGCCCGACGCAGATCTCGGGTGGCCAGGCGCAGCGCGTGGCGCTGGCCCGCGCCCTCATCAACCGCCCCGCCGTCCTGCTCCTCGACGAGCCGCTCGGCGCGCTGGACCTGAAGCTGCGCAAGCAGATGCAGGTCGAGCTCAAGCGGATCCAGCAGGAGGTCGGGATCACGTTCATCTACGTGACCCACGACCAGGAAGAGGCGATGACGATGTCGGATCGCATCGCCGTCATGAGCGGCGGCCATTACGAGCAGCTGGGCACGCCGGAGGAGCTGTACGAGCGGCCCACGACCCGGTTCGTGGCGGGCTTCCTCGGCGTCAGCAACATGCTGCGCGGAACCCGCCTTGGCGAGGACGGCGGCTATTCGCTCGTGCAGGTCATCGGTGGCGCGCAGGTGCGGGTGCCGCGCGAGCGGCTCAACGGCCGTGCCGACGTGGAGGTCGGCGTGCGGCCGGAGAAGATCCGGTTGCTCTCGGAGGGCGCCGCGGCGGCCGGCCACCTGAACCGGCTTGAAGGCCGCGTGGTCGACGCGAGTTACATGGGGGTCAGCACGCAGTACATCGTCCGGGTGGGGACGGACACCGATCTGACGGTCTACGAGCAGAACGTCGAGCGAACCGAGGAGGGCTCGCTCCACCGGCCCGGCGAGACGGTGGGTCTCGCCTGGATGCCGGAGCACACGTTCGTCATTCACGAGGCGATCGGGACTGCCGCCGAGGGGGCGGCCGGACACGGCGCCGACGGAAACGGCACCGCCGGACGCGGAGCCTGAATCGTCACGTAGCGCAGTTCAAGAGGAGGGACACACGCGATGGGTGAGATGGGCGACGACAGGCTGACAGAGGCGCTCGAAGCGCCTCTGTCGCGCCGGACGCTGCTGCGTCGCGGCGGGCAGGTCGCGGGCCTCGCGGGAATTGGCGCGTTCCTTGCCGCGTGCTCCGGGAGCGGCGCCACCACGGCACCCTCCCAGGCTGCGGCGACCAGCGCAGCTGCCACGGCCGCCGCGTCGGCTGCAGCGGCGACCGCGGCCGCGTCCGCGGCGCCCGCGAGCGCGGCTGCGGCCAGCGAGGGACCGATCGGCACGATCCTGAACTTCGCGAACTGGCCCGCGTACATCGACGTGGCCACGAGCGGACCGGACAAGGGGAAGAACCCCAGCCTGCTCCAGTTCACCGCGGCCACCGGGGTCAAGGTCAACTACCAGGAGAAGATCGACGACAACAACTCGTTCGTCGCGACGATCCGTCCACAGCTGAAGGCCGGCCTCGACACCGGCTGGGACCTGATGGTGCTGACGGACTGGATGGCGGCCCAGCTGGTGGGGCTGGGCTGGATCTCGAAGATCAACAAGGCCAACGTGCAGAACTGCGTCGCCAACCTGCGCGACGCCCTGCGCAACCTGCCGTGGGATCCGCCCAACGACTACCACTACACCTGGCAGTCGGGGATGACCGGCGTCGGCTTCAGCAAGAAGTCGGTTGCCGCTGCCGGCATGCAGCCGCTCACGAAGCTCGCCGACCTGTGGAACAGCAAGCTCGCGGGCCACGTCACGTTCCTGACCGAGATGCGCGACACGTTCGGGCTGGGGATGCTGAAGCTCGGCATCGACCCGGCCAACTGCACCATCGACGACGTCAACAAGGTCGTCAGCGACATGCAGCCTCTCGTCTCGCAGGGCCTGCGGTTCACGGGCAACTCGTACCTGCAGGACTTCGCCAACGGCAAGGTATGGGCGGCCATGGTGTGGTCCGGCGATCTCGCGTCGTCGGGGAGCGAGGACGACGTGTTCGTCTTCCCCGACGAGGGCACGATGATCTGGTCGGACAACATGCTCATCCCGAAGGGCGCGCAGCACCAGCGCGCAGCGGAGGCGATGATGAACTGGGTCTACGACCCGAAGATCGCGGCCGAGATCGAGGACTACGTCTACTACGTGTGCCCGGTGAAGGGCGCGGACGTGGAGATCAAGAAGCTCGATCCGCCGGCGGCGACCAACCCCCTGATCTTCCCCACGCCGGCCGTGGTGGCGAAGCAGCACGCCTTCAAGATCCTCTCCGCCGACGAGGACCAGCAGTTCAACGACGCGTTCAACACGCTCATGGGGTCCTGACCGACCCGTCCATGGCCGGGCCGCCGTCGGGGGGCGGCGGCCCGGCAACCCTTCAACAGGGGAACGCTCGATGTCGCGGACACGTCATTCCCTGCGACGGCTGCTGACGCCATACCTGCTCCTCGCGCCCGGCCTGCTCTGGCTGGTCGTCTTCTTCGTGCTGCCCACGATCCAGATGTTCCTGTACTCGGTCTCCAAGGGCAGCGTCGACCTCGGCTACCACATCGCGTGGTCGTTCGACGCCTTCACGAGGATCCCGCGCGACTTCTCGCGCCAGTTCGGCAACTCGCTGATGTACGGGACGCTGGCGACGATCATCACGTTCCTGCTGTCCTATCCCCTCGCCTATTTCACGGCCTTCCGGGGAGGCCGCTACAAGAACCTGATCCTGTTCCTGGTGATCGCGCCGTTCTTCACGAGCTTCCTCATCCGGACGATCTCCTGGCAGATCATCCTGGGCAACAACGGGCCCGTGATCGGGATCATCCACGGCCTCGACGTCTTCCACCAGGTGCCCGCCAACTTCACGTTCATGGGCGAACCGATCGCGGTCGTGTCCGGACTCGTGTACAACTTCCTGCCGTTCATGACGCTGCCGCTGTACGTCGCGCTGGAGCGCATCGATCCCAGGCTGATCGAGGCCGCCCAGGACCTGTACGCCGGCCCGTGGCGTCCCCGGGGATGGATCTACGGCGCGGCAGGGGGAGCGATCCTGGGCGGCTTCATGGCCTTCGGGATCGGGTGGGACGTGCTCGTCTTCGCCGCAGTCGGGGCGGTCGCCGGCGCGGCCACGCTCGGCGCATTCGTGTCAGAGTCGTTCCTCCGCGTCACGTTCCCGCTGTCGCTTCCGGGCGTGTTCGCGGGCTCGCTGCTGACGTTCATCCCCGCGCTCGGCGACTACGTCAACGCCACGCTGCTCGGCAGCCCCAAGACCCAGATGATCGGCAACGTGATCCAGGCCCGCTTCCTGGAGTCGAACGACTACCCCACGGCCTCGGCGCTCTCGTTCGTGCTGATGGTGGGGATCATCGTCGCGGTCATGGTGTACGCGCGCCTCCTCGGCACCGAGGACCTCAGCGGCGGGGTGACGATATGACCGCGATCGCCCAGCCGTTCGCGCCCGCCCGCCCGCGCCCGACGATCCGGCGACGGGTCGCCGCCTGGGTGGACCGGTGGGGACTCGTCGCCTACACGCTCGCCGCCGTGGCCTACCTGCTGCTGCCGATTGCCGTCATGATCCTGTTCAGCTTCAACGAGCAGGTCGGCAAGTTCAACTACGAGTGGCACGCGTTCTCGCTGGACGCGTGGGCGAACCCGTTCGGCCGGCCCGGCATGGAATTGGCCATCATCACGAGCCTCGAGATCGCGTTCCTCTCGACGCTGGTGGCGACGGCCCTGGGCACGCTGATCGCCGTGTCGCTGACGCGCTACCGGTTCCCGGGCCGGTCTGCGACCAACCTGTTCATCTTCCTGCCGATGGCGACGCCCGAGATCGTCATGGGGGCGAGCCTGCTGACGCTGTTCGTGAACACCGCGCAGGCGCCGTTCGACACGATCATCCCGAAGGGGCTGCTCTTCCCGCTCGGGTTCAACACGATCCTGATCGCCCACATCATGTTCAACATCAGCTACGTCGTCGTGACGGTGAAGGCGCGCATGGCGGGCTTCGACCGGCGGCTCGAGGAGGCCGCCATGGATCTCGGTGCCAACGAGTGGACGACGTTCTGGCGGGTCACCTTCCCGCTGATCTTCCCCGGCATCCTCGCCGCGGCGCTGCTCGCCTTCTCGCTGTCGATCGACGACTTCGTGGTCACCAACTTCACGTCGGGCCTCACCAACACGTTCCCGATCTGGGTGTGGGGATCGCTGCGCAACTCCCTGCCCGTCCAGATCAACGTGGTGGGCACGATGATCTTCGGAACGGCGGTGCTGCTGGTGCTGGGCTCGACGCTGCTGCAGCGTCGCGGCCACTGACGGGACGCGGGCCATGGCCATGCGGACCCGGAGCAGCGGTACGGCCGCGATGAGGCGGCCTGCCTTCCGCGCCGACGCCGACCCGGTCGTCCCGGCCGCGCGGCTTCCGGCCGCGCGCCCTGCGGCCGGGCGTCCGGCTGGGTCGCTTCCGACCGGGACCGGTCCTGGCGAGGCGCCGGGATCCCGGGCGTCTCGCGCCTTCGGCCGGCCCGGAGGCGACCTGCTGCGCATCACCGAGGCCGCCCGCCTCGTCGGCACCAGCCCGTCGAGCCTGAGGCAGTGGGAACGACAGGGCCTGCTCGGTCCGATCCGCGGCCGCGGCGGGCAGCGCCTCTACGGCGCCGACGACGTCCGCCAGGCACGCGAGGTGGCAAGGCTTCGCGCGGCACGGATCAACGCCCCGGCCATCCGTCACCTGCTGCCGGCCCGGCCCCGGCCGGACGGTGACGCCGAGCACGCGGATGCGGCACCGGACAGCACGGGCGCTCGATTCCGGGAACTCCGCCTCCAGCGCGGCATGACCCTGCGTGACGTTGCCGCCGCCACGTCGCTGTCGCCGAGCTTCGTCTCGTCGTTCGAACGCGGACTCACCGGCGTCTCGATGGCGGCCCTCCAACGCCTGGCTGCCTCGTGCGGAACAACCGTCGGCGAGCTCCTCCGGGCCGCGCCGGCCAGCGGCGGCCGGGTGGTCCGGGCGGCCGAGCGCAGGGTGGTCGAACTCGGTCGTCCCGTCATCCGGATGGAGGACCTGTCGAATGCCCCGACCGTCCTCGAGGCCCAGATGTTCGTCCTGGAGCCGGGCGCGAGCAGCGACGGATGGTACGCGCACCCCGGCGAGGAACTGATGCTGGTCCTGTCCGGCCGGGTGGGCGTCTGGCTGGGCCAGGAGGAGTACTACGATCTCCGCGAGGGCGATTCCCTCACCTTCCCGTCCACGCTGTCGCACCGCTTCCGCGCCCTCGCGCCGGACGAGACGCGCCTCGTCTGGGTCAATACCCCGCCCACGTTCTGATGGAGGTCCCGTCGTGATCGAACCTGCCGCTCTGCCGGATCGTTCCGTCGTCCCGGCCGTGTGGTCGCGTTACACCGATCTCGTGATCGACCACGGCGAGGGATCCTGGCTCGTGACGGTCGAGGGCGAGCGATACCTCGACTACAGCTCCGGTATCGGCGTGGCGAACACCGGACACGCCCATCCGCGCGTCGTCGCGGCGATCCAGGCGCAGGCGGCCAGGCTCCTCCACGGCCAGCAGAACATCGTCTACCACGAACCCGGTCTGAGGCTGTACGACCGGCTGAGCCACCTGCTTCCCGGCGACGACTGGCAGGCCTTCCTCGCCAATTCCGGCGCCGAGGCCGTCGAGGCCGCAGTCAAGCTGGCCCGCGTCGCCACCGGGCGGCCCGCCATCGTGGCCTTCCGTGGCGGCTTCCACGGCCGCACCGCGCAGGCCATGGCCCTGACGACGTCGCGCGTGTCGATCCGTGGCGACTTCGAGCCCCTCCCGGGCTCCGTCTACCACGCTCCGTACCCGTATTGCTACCGCGCCGCAGGGGGCCCGCACGACCCGTCGGCATGCACCTGCGACTGGGAGGAGCAGCTCGAACTGCTCTTCACCCAGGTCGTCGCGCCGTCGCGGGTCGCGGCGTTCGTGGTCGAGCCGGTGCTCGGCGAAGGCGGCTACGTCGTGCCGCCGGCCGATTTCCTGCCCCGGCTTCGCGCGATCGCGTCGCGGCACGGCATCCTCCTCGCCGCCGACGAGGTGCAGACCGGCTTCGGACGAACCGGAGAGCTCTTTGCGGTCCAGCACGTGGGCGTGACACCGGACATCCTGATCGTGGCCAAGGGGATCGCCTCCGGGCTGCCGCTGGCCGGCATCATCGCCCGGCGCGAGCTGCTCGCCCGATGGTCGCCCGGCGCCCACGGCGGGACCTTCGGGGGCAACGTGGTCGCCTGCGCGGCCGCCAACGCCACGCTCGACGTCATCGAGGACGAGGGCCTGGTCGACAACGCGCGCGAACGGGGCAGGCAGCTGATGGCCGGGCTATCCGCGATCCGTCCCGGCTTCGCCCGGCTGGGCAACCTCAGGGGCCTCGGCCTGATGGTGGGCCTCGAGTTCGTGCGACCGGATGCCGGCGACCCGCGGACGCCCGATCCGGCCCTCGCGCACGCGGTGATCGCCGGCGCTCTCGAACGCCACCTGATCGTCCTGTCGGCGGGCAGCTGGGGCCAGGTGGTCCGGTTGATCCCGCCGCTGGTCACGACGCCGGACGAGATCGACCGGGCAGTGGAGATCCTGGCCGAGTCGATGACGGCCGCCGGCGCGTAGGCGGCCGGGCGGGCCTCTCGGTGGGCCTCGCTCGGCTGCTCGGTGGGCGTCGCCCGGCTGCCGGTGACGCGCTCCTGATGCCGTCCGGCAGCGGGCGGTGGCGCTCCGGACGCTCCGGCCGCTCAGGCCGCCGGTGACGCGCTCCTGATGCCGTCCGGCAGCGGGCGGTGGCGCTCCGGCGCCGTCACGAACCGCTCGACCGTGTCCCGCGTGCCGGGCACCCGGAGCTCGTGGAAGAGCAGCTCGAGCTTGTCGGCCTGCGTTGCCAGGATCTCGTCCTTCGTCTCCAGCTCCCACAGGCGGCGCTTCAACGGGCCGAGGGCCTTCTTGCGCGTCTTGTAGACGAACTGCTGCTCGGTCTCGCCGTCCTTGCGCTCGTCGGCGGCGTTGGCGTGGACCCAGACCTCGACCTCGTCGAGGAGGGCCCTCGGCGCAGCCGGGTGGTCGTACAGGGTGTTCTGGAACCCGGTGGCCAGGTGGATCTCCGCGGTGTCGACCTCGGGGAAATGGTGGAACAGCTCGTCGGGCAGGGTGGAGGCTCCGTGCTGGACGGCCCCGGCGAGGCCGTATTCCCGGCACACGGCGGAGAGCCGCCGGATGGTGTCGAAGTCCACCTTGACCTGGGCCACGCCGCCGTCCGGCAGCGGCACGCCACCGTGGCTCGTCCCGGTCTGGATGCTGACCTTGGACAGGCCCGGGCTGCCGGCCCCCGCCTGCCGGTCGAATTCCCGACGGAACCCGTCGAGGAACGCGCGCAGCTCGGGCTCGGTCGAATTCTGCTTGCCGACCTCCCCGATCTCGCCGCCGATGCTGACGTCGAGGCCCCGGGGCTCGACCGCACGGATGAGCGCGGCCAGCTCCGCGGCCCGCTCGTAGTTCGTCCGCTGCTGCTCGTCGACGCTCGACCTGGAGAGGTCGACCAGCGTGGAGCTGTCGATGTCGATGTTCCCGTAACCCGCCGCGAGCGCCTCGCGGGTCGCCTTGCGCAATCCCTCGGTGACGGCATCGGGATCGGCGGCGTACTTCTTCGCGTTGAACTGGTAGTGGTCGCCCTGCACGAACACCGGCCCGCGCCAGCCGGCGGCGATGGCGCCGGCCAGGCAGCTCGTGATGTACTCGCCGGGCCGCTGGTACGTGTACTCCTGCTCGCTGCGGGCCAGCTCGAGGATCAGCGCGCCCACGTCGTGGCGGCCGGCCACCTCGTACACCGTGCGGGCCATGTCGAACACCTGCGTCCGCAGGTTCATGGCGGGAACCGTGAAGCCGCCCACCTCGCCGCGGCCACGCGCCATGTACAGCCCCTGGATGCTCGCCGACGGAGCGCCGAGCACCTGCGATGCCTCCCACACGATCCACCGGGCGGCCTCCACCGTGGCCGCGTCGGTCGAGAAGGCGTCCGTCCACGCCAGGTCGCGGATGCCGCGAGCCCGGAATGCGGCCTCGTCGTCGATGACCAGGCGATCGTCCTCGACGTGGGCGATGCCGCCGAGCAGCTCCAGCAGCTGGGCCGGCGAACCGGCGACGGTGGGCTGAGGCATTGGTGACCTCCGATGGCGGGGACGCCGGGTGGTTGGCGACGCGTCGTGCGGTCGACTCCCTTGTCGCGCGAATCCTACCGCGGCGGACCCTGGCGACGGCGCGCCGGACGGACGCTCCCGACGGGGCAGATGGCCCGTCGCGTTCCCCGACGGGCGCCGGCGGCTGTCAGGCCGGGCGAGCCCGCTGCCGTCCGGCCGGGCCAATCGGGCGAGCCGGTGACGTCAGGGCGGGTCGGGGCCGACACGGCGAGTCCCAGGGGACGCGGGCGCGTCTCAGGCCACGCGGCGCGTGCGCCGCTGCAGGTAGTCCACCAGCACGAACTCCTCGAGCCGCTCGGGGCTCGCGTAGAACGCGCGTCCGTGATTCATCCGGCTCAGCCGGTCGACGAACTCTCCCAGGGCGCGTGACCGCTCCAGCATGAACGTGTTGATCGTGATGCCCTCGCGGGTGCAGCGGCCCACCTCGCGGAGCGTCTCCTCGATGGTACGGCGGGTCGGCGGGTAGTTGAACTCGACGCGGCCGTCCTCGATGTGCGCCGTCGGCTCGCCGTCCGTGATCACGATGATCGAGCGGTTCGCCGGACTGCCCCGGGCGAGGAGCCTCCGCGAGAGCATCAGGGCGTGCTGCAGGTTCGTCCCGTACTCGTGGCCCTGCCACGACAGCGTGGCCAGCGTTCCGGCGGGGATCTCGTGGGCGACGTACGCGAACCCGACCACGTGCAGGGTGTCCCGCGGGTAGCGCGTCCTGATGAGCGTGTCGAGCGCGACGGCCACCTTCTTTGCCGCGACGAAGCACCCGCGCAGGAGCATCGAGCGGCTCATGTCGAGCAGCAGGACGGTGGACGCGGAGGTGAGCTCCTCGGCGTCGAACACCTGGAAGTCGCCCGGCTCGAGGCTCAGCGATCGGCCCCTGGGTCCGGTCCTCGCGAGCTTCCGGCCCACCGCATGGTCCAGCGTCCCGCGAAGGTCGAGGTCGAACGGACGGCCGAACTCGTAGGCCGATGACGTCCCGCTCCGCTCCCCTGCCGTCCCGGCCCGCGGGAGGCGGTGACCTCCGAAGGCGTCGCGGCCGAGCCGGCCGAAGACCTCGTCCAGGACGCGCTGGCCGATGCGGCGCTGCCCGCGCGGCGTCAGCTCGAGCCGGTCGCCGTTCCACGCGGCATAGCCCGCCTCCTCGAGGACCTTCGCGGCTCGCTGCAGCGCCGCGAGGTCGTCGGCGGACTCGTCGCCGAGCAGCCGGGCGACCTCCTCCGGGTCCACGTCCGCGAGCGCCGGCGGATCGGACGCGCCCGCCAGCTGGTCGCCGAGGCGGTCGAGCTGCTGGAGCGTCCCGATCTCGTCGAGCGCCTGCTCCAGGCCGAGCTCGTCGTCCCCGCCGAAGGGAACCTGGCCACCCAGCCCGCCGGGAAGAAGACGGTCGAGCTGGCCGGCGAGCCGGGCGAGGTCGAACCGCAACCGGTCGTCCCGCAGCAGGGCGTCCATCAGCGATCCCAGCTCGGCGCGCTGTTCGGGGGTCATCGACCGCAGCAGCGACTGCATCGCGGCCATCCGCTCGGCCAGCTGGTCGATCACGTCGTCCAGGCTCTGCGCGCCCGGGAACGCGTCGCCGTACTGCTGGAGGAACTCGGTCGCGTCGGGATTGCCACCGTCGAGCCGCTCCTGGAGCAACCGTTCGAGGTCCCGCACCATCTCGCGCGTGGACTGCAGGTCCTCCGGCGCCATCGTCCGGAGCTGATCGGCCAGGCCATGGAACGTCGCGTCGAGCATGCGCCCGCGCAGGCGCTCGAGCAGGTGCTGGAATGCGTCACGGGCGGCCGGCTCGAGGAACTCGTACTCCTCGAGCGCCCGGATCCGCCCGCCCGGATCCGCCGGGAGGGCGTCCAGGACCTCGCGGCGGCGCTCGGCCATGTCGCGCAGCATCCGGCGCATCCCGTCCTGGGATCCCGGCGTCGACGCTGCGGCCGGGGACGTGTCGGATGGCTGGTGCGCGTCACCCGGCTCGGACCCGACCGCCCGCCGAGTCCCGTCGCCCGGCTCCCGTGCGTCCCCGGGCTGCAATCCGGCCGCCTCCAGCCGGCGGGCGATCCCGTCGCGCTCGGTCTCCACGATCTCCTGCAGCTCGCGGCGCAGGTCGCCCAGCAGGTCGTCCAGACCGTGCCGGTCGAGGATCTCCCGGCGCCGGTCCGCGAGCCGCCGCATGAGGTCGCGCAGGCCCGGAAGCCCCTGCTCCCCCTTCCGGCCGGGCATCCCGTCTTCGATCGCGCGCCGCAACGCATCGTCGAGGTCGCCGTCCGACATGACGTCCTCGGAGAGCGCGTCGAGCAACTCGTCCGCGTCGATCTCGCCCAGCCGCTGGCTTCCGTCCCAGTGCGCGTATCGCGCCCGTCCCCGGCCGGCAACGTCGCCGTCCGCCGGGCGCCATTCGAAGGCTTCGTCGCTCATGGTCGCCCGCCCGCCCCGCAGCTCGTCCGAGCTCGCGCGCGCGTGCTCCCGGTCATCGCCGGTACGTCCCTCCGCCGCCCACGGCCGCGCGGCGTTCCTTGTTCAGGCGGCGCTGCAGGTGCAGGCCCTCGAGGACGAACTCGACCGCGGACGCGATCGCGGCGGGTGACTCGCCGGCGCCGAGCGTCGCGGCGGCGGCGCCGAGACCCGGCACCTCCCGCGCCCAGCGCACGTACTCCCGCGACGGGACCAGCTCGCCGGTCTCCACCACGAGGCCCCCGTCGAACGCGGAGACGACCTCGTCGACGGCGTCCGCCGTCATGCGCCGGCCGAAGACGGCGAGCACCGAGCGGTTCACGAGCCGCTCGACGACGCGCTCCTCCGGCACGTTGTCGCCCACCGTCTCCAGCTCGATCTTGCCGGTCGTGGACGGAAGCAGCGCCACGAGGTCGCTGACCCGCGGCGACGCATCGCCTTCTCCCAGCCGGACCGCGCGGCGATACGCGTTCGCCAGCATCGTCTCGAGGTTGGCGGTGCTGACCCGGACGCTGACGCCCGAACGCTGGCTGACCTCCGGCGCGCGCCGTGCCAGGTGGGAGAGCTCGGCCACCACCTCGAGCATGTAGGCCGGTTCCTCGAGGTGCGGGCCCCCGGGCACGTCCTCGAACCGCATGCGCTCCTGGCGCATGATCGAGATCTCGTGCTCGAGCGTGCGCGGGTAGTGCGTCCGGATCTGGGACCCGAGGCGATCCTTGAGCGGCGTGATGATGCGGCCGCGGCTCGTGTAGTCCTCGGGGTTGGCGCTGGCGACGACGAACAGGTCGAGTGGCAGCCGGAGGGTGTACCCGCGGACCTGGACGTCGCGCTCCTCGAGGATGTTGAGCAGCCCCACCTGGATCCGCTCGGCCAGATCCGGAAGCTCGTTGATCGCGAAGATGCCCCGGTTCGTCCTCGGGATGAGCCCGAAGTGGATCGTGGTCTCGTCGGACAGGTACCGGCCTTCCGCGACCTTGATGGGGTCGACCTCGCCGATCAGGTCGGCGATGGTGATGTCCGGCGTGGCCAGCTTCTCGCCGTATCGCCGGTCGCGAGCGAGCCACTCCACCGGCGTCGCGTCGCCGTTCGCCGCGACGATCTCCCGCGCCGCCGTGCTGAACGGCGCCAGTGGGTCGTCGCGCAGCTCCGCCCCCGCGACGAACGGCACCGCCTCGTCCAGCAGCCCGACGAGGAGCCGCGCCATGCGGGTCTTGCCCTGACCCCGCTCGCCGAGGAACACGAGATCCTGGCCGGCGAGGATCGCGTTCTCCACGGCGGGCACGACGGTCTCCTCGTACCCGACGATGCCGGGGAACAGCCGCGCGCCGGACCCCAGCAGCGAGACGAGATTCGCGCGCATTTCCTGCTTCACCGTGCGCGGCTGGTACCCGGAGGCGCGCAGCTCGCCCAGGGTGGCGGGCCTCGCGGCCCGCTGTGAGCGAGGCTGCGCGCTCACGACGCCCCGCCCGCGCGCTGCTGCGCGCGCTGCTCGAGCACCTTGTGGATCGCCTCGGGCGAGGTCCGGCCGGCAGCGACGAGCGCGGCCATGATCCGCGTGCGCGCGACGTGCTCCTTCTCGAATTCGTCGCGCGCGAGCCCCACGCGCATCGCGAGCTCCGCCGTGACCCCCCACTCGAAGTGCTCGAGCTGGTCGTGGTGCGGGTCCCACGTGGCGAGCACGGCCGGAGGGCGGCGCTGGAGGTGCCCGGCGGCGTCGAGCTCCAGCGGGCGGACGTAGTGGCAGGCGCCCGCGCGCCACGCCACTGTGCCGGGTTCCGGTCCGTCCGTGGACGGCGTCGTGGGCTTCGCGGGGGCATGCTCGTGCTTCGGGGGCGCCTCGTGCTTCGGGGCCGCCACCTCGTGCTTCGGGGCTGCCACGGCACCCCTCGCGCCATCGAGGGCCGCGTCGTGCCGCCGCGCCGCGGACTCGACGTTCGCCCCGAGATCGCCTCGAGCGAGCACGAGCACGATCCCGAGGCGGCGCAGCTCGTCGGCGCTCGCAGATACGGGGGGCGCCGCGAGTCGGACGAGGACCTGCTCGAGCGAATCGGCTCGAACGGTCGCGCCCAGCCCGTACCCGCGCTGCAGGGCGCGGATGAGCAGCCTCGCCCGGGAGCCGCCGATGTCCGCGCCGGGTCCACTGCCCAGCTCGCCGGCGACCAGGTAGCTCGTCTCCGGAGGCACCATCCGGCGCGGTGGCAGGGCGATGCCCGTTCCACGAGATGGGCGGTCGCCCGCCGGCCCGACCGTCGGCTCGTCGTCGTCGCCGGTCCAGCCGAGCGCGGCCGCATCGCCCAGCCAGTCGAACGTCTCGTGCGGCCCCTGCAGCTCGACCCGCTCGACGGCCGGCGGCAGCAGGTCGAGGAACGCGGCCAGCACGGCGCGCGCCGGAGCATCGTCCGAACCGGCAGCCACGATCAGCGGGACGTTCGCCTCGACCGTGATCCACAGCAGCGCGGCGAGTTCCGCGTCGAGGACCCGCGACGCGACAAGGCCGGGGACGGTGAGCACGGCCGGCGGCACCCGCGCAGGGGACCACCGACCTGGATCCTGCGCGAGAGGATTCACGGGGCCTCCAGGGACGGCTGGCAGGAGAACAGGGCGGCGAGCGTACGCGCGGTGCCGCAGCGCGTCAAACGTGCCCGAACCCCTGCGCGTTGCAGCCACGGATCGGTCCGCCGGGCCGCCCGGGACAGGCCGGGGACTCGACCGGACCGCAGCGCGCCGCGCCTCAGGCGGGCAGCCTCCCGTCCCGCGCGATCAGGTCGAGCAGCGGACGCTCCCGTCCGATGGTCGTGGACCGGCCGTGACCCGGCAGCACGCGGAGCGGGTCGTCCAGGAGGGCGAGACGCGACAGCGAGGCGATCATCGCGTCGGCCGAACCTCCGGGCAGGTCCACGCGCCCCCAGCCGCCCGCGAAGAGCGTGTCGCCGGAGAACAGCATGCCGTCGTCCGGCGCCACGAGGCACACCGAGCCCTCCGTGTGGCCGGGCGTGTGGAGGACCTGGAGAAGGATCGATCCGAACCGGATGACCCCTCCCTCGGCGAGATCGACCGCCGGCACCGACGGCGGGATCGGGAACGGCGCGAAGAGCGGCTGGGGGTGCTCCAGGCCGTCCCGGTCGAGGGGGTGGCAGGCAATGTCGGCGCCCGTCGCCGCCTGGACCGCGGCGTTGTCGCCCGTGTGGTCCCAGTGGCGATGCGTGCTCACGATGAGCCTGAGCGTCCAGCCCCGTTCGGCGAGGCGCTCGGCGATCCACGCCGCCGACGGGATCGCGGTGTCGATCGCGAGGGCCTCCCGCGTCGCGGGATCTCCGAGCAGGTACACGTTGGTCGCCAGCGGGCCGGTCGCGTGCTGGATCAGTTCCATGCCGTCGCCGAGTACGTCGAGGTGCTCGTGGCGCCCGGCCGGGAAATCACCGGCCGGGTCAGGCGCCCGCGGGCCGCGGCGCGCCGAGCGATCGTCCGGGGGTCGGGCGGCCGTCGGGCAATTCGTCGCCGATGCCGCGTTCCCGGCGCACGAGGCGTGCGGCCTCGACCACGACCCGCATCTTCTCCTTCGCCTCCTCGACGGTCCGCGTCTTGAGCCCGCAGTCCGGGTCCACGAAGACGCGCTCCGGCGGCAGCACCTCGAGCGCCCGGCGGATCCCGCGGGCCGCCTCGTCCACCGACTCGATGCGGTGGCTGTGCACGTCCACCACGCCGAGCCCGATCGCCTTGGTGAAGGGGATCTCGCCGAACCGGGTCAGCAGGTCGTATCCCGAGTTGGCCATCTCGAGGTCCACCTGGTCGACGGGGATGTCGAGCATGGTCGGATAGGCCTGCATGAAGTCGCCGTAGCAGATGTGCGTGATCGCGTGGGCGTTGAGTCCCTCGGTCACGATCGCCATCGCCTCGGCCACCAGCGGCAGCTCGTCCATCCGCGCCGACGCCGCGGGCTCGTCGACCTGGATGAACCGCGCCCCCGCCGCCGCCAGATCCATCGCCTCCTCGTGGATGGCACGCGCGAGATCGAGCACGAATTCCCGGCGCGACCCGTAGTGCTCGTCGAAGCTCCAGTCGGCGATCGTGTACGGGCCGGTGAGCATCCCTTTCACCGGGCGGTTGGTCAACGACTGGGCGAAGCGCCACGCCTCGAGCGTGATGGGGTGCTCGCGCCGCACGTCGCCCACCGCGATGGGCTTGTGGTAGTAGCGGTTGCCGTAGCTCCGCACCAGGCCGCCGATCTCGAAGCCCGTCAGCTCCTCTGCGAAGTACGTGGCCATGTCGCCGCGGTACATCTCGCCGTCGACCAGGATGTCGACGCCGATCTCCTCCTGGAACCGGATCCAGTCCTCCGTGGCGCGTCGCTCGAGCGCCCGCAGCGCCTCGTCGTCGATCCGTCCCGCGGCATGGTCCGCCCGGGCGCGAATGAGCTCGGGCGGCTTGGGGAAGGATCCGACCGACGTGGTCCAGAGGCCGTTGCTCATGCCCTGCTGCTCCCCTGTGCGGCGCTGCTTCCGGTTTCGCGGGCCGCGCGTCGCTCGGACGGCGGCGAGTAGCGGCCCAGCGCGGCGCTCCGCTTGTCGACGGCGCGCGGGTCGAGCGCCGCGGCCAGCTCCTCGGGATCGGCAATGGCGGCCTTCCGTGCCGCCTCCGCGACGGCCTCGATCTTGGACTTCGCGCGGTCGCGGGGCAGGTACTCGAGACCGGTCGACGGGGACAGCCCGACGCGGGCGAGACCGCGGCCGGACGTGGACGCGGCGTAATGCGCGGCCCAGACCATGACGGGCTCCTCGTCCCGGCGCGTATTGCGGGCGTTGGCGACGCCGCAGACGATCCCTCGTTCGCCCGGGGCGCGGGCGATCAGCTCCCAGTTGTCCGGTCCGGCGATCAGGTCGAACAGGTAGCTCCGGAAGGGCAGCTCGAACAGCGCGTCCGCTCCGAAGCCCACCGCATCACCCATCGTGACGGAGAGGCACAGGTGAGCGTCGTCGAGCCCGCGTACCACGCGGCGGAGGGCTTCCGAGGCGAGCCTCCGCTCGGCCTCGTCGTCGGGACCGATGAGCGTCAGTGCGTTCTCGTCGAGCTGGATGACCGGGGCGCCGGCGGCGTGCAGTCCGTGAAGTTCCTCGTTGAGCGCCTCGGCCAGTGCGAGCACCAGCTTCTCGCGTCCGAGCGAGCCGGAATCGGACAGGCGTCCGAGCGTGTACGGGCCGACGAGGCACTGCTTGACGGGCGGCGCGGCGATCCCCCGCTCCCCGGCGAGCGACGCGGCGGCCTCGTGCGCAAACGTCCAGTCCGCCACGGTCACGGACGATTCCCATCGCGGCATCCCGATGGCGCGAGGCTGCCGGTAGTAGGTGTTCGTGTCGAAGTAACGCAGCAGCCCCGTGATCTCGAACCCGGCCAGCCCGCGCGCGATCGCCGTCTGCTGGTCATCCCAGCGGACCTGGCCGTCCGTCAGCAGCTCCAGGCCGGCATCCATCTGCTCCGCGATGACCTCGCGAACGAGCTCGTCCTGCGCCGCACGGAACGCCGCCTCGTCGATCTCTCCCCGCTCGAGGCGGGCGTGGGCCGCGCGCAGCCGGAATGGCTGGCCGGGCAGCGGGGTTCGTGGGTAGGCACCGACGAGCGTGGCGAACATGCAGACTCCCGGGCACGG
The DNA here is from genome assembly GCA_963757865.1 of uncultured Chloroflexia bacterium. Lineage (GTDB taxonomy): Bacteria > Chloroflexota > Limnocylindria > Limnocylindrales > CSP1-4 > JAJYNJ01. The sequence continues at coordinate 34,499 of CAVWSU010000005.1, read as the reverse complement.
CTGAGGACCGGGCGATTGTACGGGAATCGGCCCCCGGGCCGGCTCGCCGGCGGACGGAGGAGGGCCGATCGCCGACAATCCCGCCATGACACATTCGACCCCACCCGCCGATCATGGGCCGGCCCTCGTTCCCGCCGTCAGCGTGCGCGGGACGCGCGGCGCCGTCACGTCACCCCATGCCCTCGCCACGCAGGCCGGACTCGCGGCACTGCGTGCAGGCGGCAGCGCGGTCGACGCCGCCATCGCGACCAACGCCGCGCTTGCGGTCGTGACGAGCTACATGTGCGGCCTCGGCGGGGACGCGTTCTGGCTCATCTGGACGCCCGGCGCGGGCCTGGAGGCCCTCAACGGGAGCGGAAGGTCGGCGGCGGGCGCCTCGATCGACGCGGCACGCGCGGCGGGGCTGCGCGGGATGCCCGAGCGCGGGCCGTGGACCGTGACCGTGCCCGGCGCCGTCCGCTCCTGGGGCGACGCACACGAGCGACACGGACGGCTCCCCTGGCCGGACCTGTTCGGGCCGGCGATCGACCTGGCCGACGGATTCCCGGCGAGCGAGGCGTGGAGCGAGACGGTGGAGCGGGCCGCCGGTGTTCTCGGCACCGACTCGGACTGGGCACGCGTCTTCCGGCCCGAGGGTCGGGCGTGGCGGACGGGCGAGGTCGTGCGCCTCCCGGCGCTCGCGGCGACGCTGCGGCGGCTCGCGGCCGAGGGCGCCGGCGTGCTGTACGAGGGCGGCCTGGCGGCACGGGCGGCCGGCTACCTGGAGTCGGAGGGTTCGCCGCTCCGCGCGGATGACCTGGCGAGCCACCGGTCCACCTGGGGCACGCCGCTGCGCGTGACGTACCGTGGAGTCGAGGCCACGTCCCACCCGCCCAACAGCTCCGGCCTCGTCGCGCTCGAGCTGCTCCAGGTGCTCGGGCGGTTCGAGCCGCCCGCGGCCACCGCGTTCGGTCCGCACGGGGTGAGCGACGTGCGATGGGTGCACCTCGTGCTCGAGGCGGCCCGGCTTGCGATCGCGGATCGCGACGCGACGTTGACGGATCTCGAGGCGATGACGCCTGGCGCGCTCGCGGAGCTGCTGGATCCGGCCCACGCGGCGATGGTCGCGGCGCGCATCGACCCCGGGCGGGCACTCCCTCCACCGGCTCTGGCGACGCCGCGAGGCGGCGGAACGATCTACCTCGCCACCGCGGACGCGTCCGGTGGGGCGGTCAGCCTGATCGAGTCGAACTATCGGGGCTTCGGCTCCGGCCTGGTGGACCCCGCAACCGGTATCGCCTACCAGAACCGCGGGTCCTTCTTCTCGCTCGACCCGTCGCACGTGAACGCGCTGGCTCCTCGCAAGCGGACGATGCACACGCTGACGCCGGGAATGCTCTTCCGCGATGGCCTGCCGTGGATCGTCCACGGCTCCATGGGCGGCGAGATCCAGCCGCAGGTGTTCGCCCAGTTCGTCTCTGCGGTCGTGGACGGGGGCCGCTCGATTGCAGACGCGGTCGCTGCGCCCCGGTTCGCCGCGGACGCCGACCGGCACTACGCGCCGCCCAGCGTCACGCGCCTCGAGGGCGGCCTGTCGCCGGCGCTCGGCGACGCGCTGTCCGCCATGGGCCATGACGTGGCCTGGGTCCCCCCGCTGTCGAGCAAGCTGGGCCACGAGCACGCGATCGAGCTGATCCGCGAGGACGCGGCTCCCCAGCCGGTCTCGTTCGTCGCCACGGCCGATCCGCGTTCGGAGGGGCTGCCGGGCGCCCTGTGAGGCCGGGACGACGCAGGCGGCCGGGCCGCCCGCCAGTGCCTGGCCGCAGCCGCCCGGCCTCAGGTGCCGGCCTCAGCCGCCGGCCGCAGCCGCCGGCCTCAGCCGCCGGATCGGCTGCTCCGGCGGTCCGGGCCCGGCGCGTCGCTATACTCTCGGACGGCCGGTCGCGCCGCGCTCACAACCTCCGCGGCTGGCCGTCCAGTCCCCTCGTCGCCCGGCCGCCGGCCGGCGCAGCCGAAGGAGCCGGTCCCATGAGCTCGAACATCGGCCAGAACTACCCGTATACCCGCGAGACGGAGAGCCAGCGGGCGGCGGCGGTCGAGCGCGCGTCCGGCGCATTCGACGGACTCGGCGCCCGGATCGCCGCGGAGGCGACGCCCCTGCCGGCGTCCGGGCGGGATGACTACTGGTGGGTGTGGGCCTGTCCCGCGGACGGGGCCGTCGGCCGGCTCCACGTCGCGGGCTACGCGCGCGAGCGCCACGGCGTCTACGCGGTCTGCGACAACTGCGGGAAATCGTTCCTGCGCTGATCGACAGCGCGCCGATCGAGCCCCCCAACCGGGTTCGCGGATTCGGCCCGGGTCGAGCGCCGGTTCGTGCCTCTCGGCCGCCGTCGAGCGCGGCTGCGACGCGGTTCAGCCGGCGTCGATGGCGCAGAGCAGCCCGGCAAGCAGCGCCACCCGGTCGGGGATCGACCGGACATCCACGTATTCGCCGGGCGAGTGATCGAGCCCGCCGACCGGACCCAGGCCGTCGAGCGTGGGCAAGCCCTCCCCCGCGGTCGTGTTCGCGTCCGACGCGCCCCCGGTCGCGGCGTCGTGCAGCTCGAAACCGAGAACGGCCGCGAGGGATCCGGCGGCTTTCGCCAGTGCGATCGTGCCGGGGAGCCGCTCCATGGGCCAGTGACGGCCCCGCCGCACCACGTCGCAGGTCGTGTCGGCGACCGTCGAGCCGCCCGCGATCTCCGCAACGGCCGCTTCGGCCGCCTCGAGCGCCGACCGGGTCGGCGAACGGATATCGACCTCGAGCACCGCCTCGTCCGCGACGATGTTGGGCCGCGTCCCGGCCCGCAGGACGCCCACGTTGCAGGTCACGCCCGGCCAGCGCCCGTTGAGCGCCTGCAGGGCGATCGTCTTGTGCGCGGCCTCGAGGATCGCGTTCCTGCCCTTCTCCGGCTCCACCCCCGCGTGCGCCGCGCGCCCGTGCACGGTCAGCACCAGCGACAGGTTGCCTTTCCGGGCGCTCACGATGTCGCCGTTCGCCCGCGCGCCCTCCAGGACCAGGGCGGCGTCGTGACCGGCCGCCAGAGCACGGATCAGCGGCGTGCTGACCGGCGACCCGATCTCCTCGTCGGGATTGGCCACGAACGTCAGCCGCGCAAGCGGAAGCCATGACACGGTGCCAGGGGGAGTGTCCGGAGCCGGCCGTGCCGACGCGCGGATCGCCCGGAGCGCAAACACGCCCGCGAGCAGTCCCGCCTTCATGTCGGATACCCCCGGCCCATACGCCCTGCCGCCCTCGATCCGGAACGGCCTTGCGCCCACGGTACCCGGCTCGAAGACCGTGTCCAGGTGGCCGATCACGAGCACGCTGCCCCTGCCTGTGCCTCGCCACGTCGCGACGACCGTGTCGCCGAGCTCCGCGTCGGGGTGGACCTCCACGGACGCCCCGAGCTCGCGGAACGCCGAGGCCGTCCATCGCCCCACCTCGTCGACGCCGTTCTTGGTGTACGACCCGCAGTCCACGCCGACGAGCGTGGCGAGGTCGGCCAGGTACGCGGGCAACTCGGCGGCGACCCGGTCCCGCAGCCGGATCACGGTGTCGTCGGGGACCTCGATCAGCCTCATGGCGCGAGTGTATCCATGGACCGGCGTCGACCGCCGGCGCCGCGCGGGCGGTACCATCGGCCGGAGCCGCGCGCCTGACATCGCGGCGGCCTCTCGCTGGAACGAACCGTGAACGCATCATCGGAGCACTCCCTCGTCGGCCACATCGACGGGCCGACCCGGCGCCGCGCCGGCGTGTATGCGCGGGCCATCCGCCGCGAGACGTCGCGTCTTCGCGATCCGCGGCGTCTGCTGGCGCTCGCGCTCCTTGGCCTGACCGGCGGCCTGATGATCGCGTTCCTGGTGGCTCGTGGCGAGGCCGCAGGCGCGGATGCCCGCGCGTACTGGGCAGGCGTCCGCGTATGGCTCGGCGGCGGCGATCCGTTCAACCCGGGCGGCGTCTTCCTGCCCTACGTCTACGCGCCGTGGCTGCTTCCCCTGTTCCTGCCCTGGGCGATCCTCCCGTGGTCCGTGGCCTGGGTCGTGTGGCGTGGAGCGAACGTCCTGCTCTTCCTCTGGTCCGCCGAGTGGGCGTATCGCCGCCACCCGCTCGCGACTGCGGCCGCGGTCGTGCTGCTGTCCCCCGGCCTGATCACCACCTTCGACACGGGCAACGTCACGCTCCTGCTCACGCTGGCGGTCTGGCTGGCGCAGTTCAGCGGGCCGCGTCTCGGGGGGGCACTCTGGGCGCTCGCCGCCAGCATGAAATGGTTCCCCGCCGTGCTCTTCGTGTTCCTGCCGCCTCGTGCCAGGGCCTGGGGCCTCGTGGTGGGGGCGCTTGCCGTGCTGCTCGCGCTCGCGACCTGGCCCGACACCCTCGTCCAGATCGACACGGCACTCAACTTCCCGAGGCCGCTCCGCGTGGACTACCTGCTGATCCTGTGGGCCGCGGTGCCGTGGCTGTGGCGCCACGCCCACCCGCTGTGGTGGGCCAACCGGCGCGAGTTCCCGCGCGCGTTGCGCCTGGCCCGGCATCGCGTCGCGGAGACGTGGGCGCGCGTCCGCCGCGACCCGGAGGCCGCCAGGCTTCGGGCGAGGCGCGGATTCAGGACGCGGGTCAGGGCGTTCTTCGGGCTGGCGTGACGGCGGGCTGGCAGGCGGGGCACCAGTAGATCCGTCGCGCGAGCGGCGCCGATATCTGGCTCCGGACCGGCGTCCCGCATCGCCGGCACGCGCGGCCGGTCCGGCCGTAGACCCACAGCCTGCCCGTGCCCCGTCCGGCCGCGACGACACCGTCGCCGGTCGTCGTGCGAAAGGGTCCGTGCGTGTTCGCCGCGAGCAGTCGCCTCGAGGTCTCGACGAGCCGGCCGAGCGTCGCGTCGTCGAGCGCCTCCACCGGCGTCACGGGGTTCACGCGCTCCACGAAGCAGACCTCGCTGCGGTAGACGTTGCCGACGCCCGCCAGCGCGCGCTGGTCGAGCAGCGCGTCGCCGATGGCCCGGCCTTCGGTCCCGAAGGCCCGGATGCGTCCAACTGCCTCGTCCAGGGCGGGCTCCGCCGCGAGGAGGTCCGGCCCGAGGCGCGACAGGACGGGGTGCACGGCAAGCGCCTTCGTGTCGAGGACCTCGACGACGGGCGCCGAGAAGCAGACGGCGACCGCACCCGGCACGCCGAGGACCACCACCGCGCCGGCGGGCGCCCGGCGCCACGCCTCGCCCGCGCGGTAGCGATGCCAGGATCCGCGCATCCCCAGGTGCGTGTGCAGCGTGAGGCCACCACTCGCGTGGACGAGCAGGTGCTTGCCGCGCGACTCGACGCCCTCGATCGTCCGGCCCAGCAGGAGATCGACGCGCGCGCCGCCGGGCCGCCCGCGCGCCTCCGTCACCGGCCTGCCGGCCAGCACCGCGCGCAGGACCTCGGCGGTGCGGAACAGGGTGTCTCCCTCGGGCACGGCGCTCGTCAGGCCCCCGCGCCGGCGACGACCTGCCAGCCCCGGTACCCGCGCCGGAACCCGGCGGCCTGGAGGAGGTCCCGCATATCCGGTTCATCGGCCGGGGCGCCGTCGATGCGCGCGAGCTGCAGGGCACGCAGCCGGCCGTCGGCAACGAGCGACGCGAGGGCGCGAAGGCTGGCGAGCCCAGCGCCGGGACGCTCGAACGCCGGCAGCCTCCGCAGCGAATGCCCTCCCCGCTCCAGGAACGCCGCCGGCTCACCGTCGAGCAGCACGACGTACGCCCCGGCCACCCGCGCGAGAGGTCGACGGTCGTCCGTGTCCCGGCGCGGCCACGGCAGCGCGGCCCCGTACGGTTGCGCGGGGTCCACGGCCGCCATCACGAGAACGGCACCCGGGTCCGGGTCCTCGCCGGGACCCCGGCGTGCGGCTCGCAGCCGCTCCACGGCACCGGGCAGCGCGAACTGGGCCGCACCAAGGCGCTCGACGAAGTACCCGCGGCGGACCCGCCCGCGCTCCTCGAGTTCCCGCAGGACCGGGTAGACCGCCGCGAAGCCGCCTGGAACCGGCTCGGCCATGACGCCATCGCGTGTCACGACGCCCTGCCGCTCGAGCAGGGCGAGGGCGTGGGCATGGAGCCGCTCGGTCGGGGAGGCCGCTTCGGGCTCGGTGAACGCGTCGCGCACGAGCGACCAGCGCCCCGTCGCCTCCGGCGGAACGCCGCGGAGGCCCCGGCGCGGCCCGGACTGCGAGGGCCGGCGCCAGCGAAGCGCCCGGAGCGCCGAGAACGTGTCGTTGGTGACCGCGCCGTCCCACGCCAGGTCCCACAGCGCATCGAGCATGGCACGCTCTCCGGGCGCCGGCTCGCCCCGGGCCATCGCGGCCTCGTGCGCCGCCGCCAGCAGGTCGCGATAGAACGACGCGCCGTGGTGCCGGAGCCGGAACACGACGGCGTGGCGCAGCCACGCCGCGTCGTCGCGCAGCCACCCGGCGTCCTCCCCGCCGGTTGGCCACACGCCGGCGGCGGCTGTTCCGTCGCCCTCCGGCGCGGGCGCGGCCGCCGGGTCGAGCAGGAGGCCCAGGCGGTCCGGCCGGTAGAGCGCGATCCGCCCGTCGTCCGGGCCCAGGCGTCCGTGGCCGACCCACGCGACCTCTCCCGCGGCCCCCAGCTCGTCGAGCAGGCGCGGCGAGTAGCCGGGCACGCGCGCGGGGAGCACGTCGCGCTCGAGCACGCTGGCCGGCAGCGGAAGCCCCTCCAGCTGTGCGACGACGTCGACCAGGCGGTCAAGCCCGCCGGCCCCGGTCCGCCCGACGCCCTGCCATGCCGGCAGGAACCGCGCGTACGCGGCAGGCTCCACCGGCTCGATCTCGTGACGAAGTCGAGCCAGGGATCGCCGGCGCAGCGCCCGGAGCACCTCGGGGTCGCACCACTCGCGGTCCCAGCCACCCGGCCTGAACTCGCCGCGCAGGATGGCCCCGCCGGCCAGGAGCCCCTCGAGGGCACGCTCCACCGGCAGCGCCGGGATGCCCCAGCGGTCCGCCGGACCGGCGGGCAGGAACGGGCCATGCGTGCGAGCCCATCGCGCCACGAGCCCCGGACAGCGCGTCCGGGACGGGATCGAGGAACGCGCCGGGGGTGCCGGCAGGCAGTGCCACGCCCAGGGCGTCCCGGTAGCGACCCGCGTCCTCCGCGGCAATCCAGCGCACCTCGCCCGCGACGCGCACCGGGACCACCCGGTGTTCGGCCTGCAGTGTCCCGATCCAGTCCGACGCGGCGGCCCGGCGCTCGGCCTCGCTGGCGCCGGGCACGCGGGCCGCGATCTCCGCGTCGCCCAGGTCACCGAGCCGGCGGAGCGCGTCGTGCAGCTGGTCGGCCGACCGCGGTCCACGATCGCCCGCCAGCCCCTGCAGTTCCAGCTCGAGCTCCGCGAGGGCGTCGCGGTCGAGCAGTTCGCGCAGTTCCTCGACCCCGAGCAGCTCGCGCAGCAGGTCGCGATCGAGCGCGAGCGCCTGCGCCCTCCGGTCGACCAGCGGTGCATCGCCCTCGTACATGTAGGCGGCGACGTAGTCGAACAGCAGCGAGCTCGCGAACGGCGAGGCGTGGGACGTCTCGACGTGCCGGACCTCGATCTCACGGCGCTCCACCGACGACAGCAGCTCCCGAAGGGCCGGCATGTCGAACACGTCCCGCAGGCACTCGCGGAACGTCTCGAGCACGATCGGGAACGAGCCGTACCGGGCCGCCACCTCGAGGAGCTGTGCCGACCGCTGCCGCATCTGCCAGAGCGGGCGCCGCCTGCCGGCACGCACCCTGGGCAGCAGCAGCGCCCGGGCCGCGTTCTCGCGGAAGCGCGCGGCGAACAGCGCCGAGGACCCGAGCGCCGCGACGACCGCCTCCTCCGTGTCGTCCGGCCCGCCGAAGATCGCCGCGTGGATGCGTTCGACGCCGGATCCGTTCGCGATGTCGTCGTCGCCACCGCCAGGTCCGAGCCGCGCGCCGGCCCCCTCCTCCGTGGCGGGAATGCGCAGGACGATCCCGTCATCGGACCACAGGGCACGGACGTCGACGCCGAGGGACTCCCGAAGCCGTGCCTCGATCGCAAGCGCCCAGGGTGCATGGACGCGCCCGCCGAACGGCGTCAGGACGCAGACGCGCCAGTCGCCGAGCTCGTCGCGGAAGCGCTCGACGACGATCGTGCGATCGGTGGGAACCGCGGAGGCATCCGCCTGGTCGTCGACGTAGGCGATGAGGTTCTCGCCGGCCGGGCGGTCGAGGTCGTTCTCCGTCGCGAGCCGGGCGAGCACGCGCTCGCGGCCGCGCGCGCCGCGGGATTCCTCGTGCACGCGCCTCGTGAACGAGCCGAGCTGGCGCCCGAGCTCCACCGGCCGGCCCGGGCCGTCGCCCTTCCAGAACGGCACCTTGCCCGGCTGCCCGGGGGCAGGCTCGACCAGGACCCGGTCGGCCGTGATCTGCGTGATCCGCCAGGCGCTTGCTCCCAGCAGGATGACCTCGCCGGCGCGGGTCTCGTAGACCATCTCCTCGTCCAGTTCGCCCACGCGCCGCCCTCCGCGGGCGCGTCCCCCGGAGCCGCCAGGCCGGCCCTGCGCCGTCTCCACGACGCCTTCCCGGCGGTCTTCCTCTCCCGATCCGCCGTCGAGGTACACGCCGAAGAGCCCCCGATCGGGGATGGTGCCACCCGAGAGCACGGCCACCACGCGGCTCTCCGACCGCCCACGGACCGTGCCGGCCACCCGGTCCCACACGATCCGCGGCCGCAGCTCGGCGAACTCGTCGGACGGGTACTGGCCGGCCAGCATCGCGAGCACGCCCTCGAAGCTCGGCCGCGCAAGCGTGGCGTAGTTCTCGGCCCTGCGCACGAGCGCGTACAGCTCGTCCACCGCCCACGCACGTTCGGTGCAGGCCGCGACGACCTGCTGCGCGAGCACGTCGAGCGGGTTGTGCGGCACCACGGTGGACTCGATGGCCCCCTCGTGCATGGCCTGCGTGACCACCGCGCACTCGAGCAGGTCGCCGCGATACTTCGGGAAGATCACGCCCTGCGACGGCTCGTCGACGTGGTGGCCCGCGCGCCCGATCCGCTGCAGCCCTCGCGACACGGACCCGGGCGACTCGACCTGGACGACCAGGTCGACCGCGCCCATGTCGATCCCCAGCTCCAGCGAGCTCGTCGCGACGATTCCGGCCAGGCGACCCTCCTTCAGGGCCTCCTCGACCAGCACGCGCTGCTCGCGGGCGAGCGATCCGTGATGCGCGCGCACGAGCTCCTCTCCGGCGAGCTCGTTGATGCGGCGGGCGAGGCGCTCCGCCAGCCCGCGGCTGTTGACGAAGACGATGGTGCTGTGGTGCGAACGGATGAGTTCGACGATCCGGGGGTGGATGGCCGGCCAGATGCTGAAGCGCTCCACCGGACCCGCCGCCGGCCCGCCCGACGCCTCCTGCAATGGGATCGCCTCGCCGAGCCTCGACATGTCCTCGACCGGCACGACCACCTGCAGGTCGAGCCGCTTGCGGATGCCCGCGTCCACGATCTCGACCGGCCGCAGCGGGAGCTCGTCGCCCCCGGGCAGGTCGGTCGCATGCGCGGGGCCGGGCCGGTCTCCGGCCGCCGGATCCACCGGTTCCCGGCCGCCGAGGAAGGCCGCCACCGCCTCCAGGGGCCGCTGCGTCGCCGACAGCCCGATCCGCTGCGGAGCCGTGGCGGTCAGGTTCTCGAGCCGTTCCAGCGACAGCGCCAGGTGCGCGCCGCGCTTGGTGGCGGCAAGCGCGTGGATCTCGTCGACGATCACCCACCGCACGGACCGCAGGGCCTCCCGCGCCGCGGACGTGAGAAGGAGGTACAGCGACTCCGGCGTGGTCACGAGGATGTCGGGCGGGCGGCGGCCGAACGCGCGGCGCTCCTCCGCCGGCGTGTCGCCGGTTCGCATCGCCACCCGGATGTCGGGTGCAGGCTCTCCACGGGCCTCGCTGGCGATCCGGATGCCGGTCAGCGGCGCCCGCAGGTTCCGCTCGACGTCGTGGACCAGCGCCTTGAGAGGCGACACGTACAGCACGCGCAGGCGCGCCCGCGGGTCGGCCGGCGGAGGCTCCGCGGCCAGGCGGTCGAGGCACCAGAGGAACGCGGCCAGCGTCTTGCCGGATCCCGTCGGCGCGCAGACCAGGGTGTGTCGGCCGTGCGAGATGGCGGGCCATGCGCCTGCCTGGGCCGGCGTGGGCTCCGCGAACGCCGAGCGGAACCAGTCCCGGGTGGCCGGCGCAAAGCCGGCGAGCGGATCCGAAGCGACGGCGTTCGGTGCAGGTGAAGGGGGACCGGAACGTGGGCTGCGCGGCACGGCAGCGCGAGTATAGGAGGCGCGCGCGACTCGCTCGAGGATGTGTCGCATCGCCGGAGACGGAGACGGCGGCGGGTCGAACCCGCCGCCGTCGCGTGGCCGCTGGGAGGAGGAGCACGCGGATGCGCGCGCCAGCGGCGTATGAAATGAGCTACCGGGCCAGTGCTGCCGCGACCTCCTGCGGACGCACGACGAGGACCGGAACGCGTGAGTGGCGGACGACGTACTCCGACACGCTACCGAGCAGCAGGCGACCGATCACGCTCCGGCCGTGGGTGCCGACGACGACGAGGTCGGCGGCCTCCGACTCGGCGGCAGACACGATCGCCTCGCCGGGCTGGCCCTCCCAGGTCAGGTACGTCGCGATCACGCCGCTCCGGCGCGCCTCGTCGACCACCGCCCGGGCGATCGATTCGGCTTCCTCGCGCGCGCTGATGACGGTGCCCGGGAACATGGCGCTGGCGGCGGTCACCTCGGGGACGTTCACGACGTTGACGACCAGCAGGTGCGCGCCGAGCCGCTGGGCGAGGTCGATCGCCTCCTCGCTGGCGGCAGCGGATGCGGGCGACCCATCGGTCGCCACGAGGATCGTCTCGATCTTCGCCATGCCGCCTCCTCCCTGCCCGACGAGGGTGCCTCGCGAGCGGAGGAGGCCGCGTCTGCCGGACGGCCCGAAGGCGCCTGTCAGCCGGCCCTGCCGATCGGACGGGCCCAAGCCGGGTACCGTCACGGCGAGCAAGGCGGGGCCTGACGAGCGGGACGCCAGCGCCCTGCGGCGAGGCCGCGTGAGCGCCGGCGCAAGGTCAGGCAGCCAGTGCCCGGAGCTGCCCTGCCAGGTTGGGACCCGCGATCCGCTTCAACAGCGCGGCCCCGATGCCGCACGTCCGCGCGTCGCTGCGCTCGCGCTGTCCCCAGTAGGAGGAGAGGACGGCGATCCGGCCCCGACCCAGCGGATCGGCGAGTGCCTGGACGACGGGACGCCATCCCCCGGCCAGGTCTCCATCGACGAGTGCAACGTCCACGTGCGTGGCGCGCACCGCGGCCGCGGCCTCCGCCGGTGTCGAGGCCCGGGCAACCAGGTCGAAGCCGTGCCTGGTCAGGTACTCGGCGAGGGCATCGCCGGCCGCACGGTGATCGCTCACGAGCAGGAGGCCGAACCTGATCTCGAAGGGGCGATCCATGGGCGAAGCCTGACGGCGCTCAAAACGCACGGCGAAGCGACGAAGAGGCCAAAGAACCCTGCCGAACGGCTCTACGCACGTCTCATCTCCATAACCATCCTCTTCCCAAGGCGAACGCCGCAGGGGACGCGCGGCGTTCGCCTCCTTGATTCCCCAGGGACCGACGAACCGCAGCGGCGCACCCGTGCCCCGGGGATGGCTGTGCCCCGCGGCTGCGGCCGGCGGCTGCGGCCGGCGGCTGCGCCCGGCGGCCGCGCGGCTGGCGGGCCGCCGGCTGGACCTACACGAAATGGTGCCCGTGCGCCATGCAGTCGAGGTCCTCACGGAAGTCCGGATGCGCGATCCCGGTCAGGGCCCGAGCCCGCTCCGTCACGCTCCGCCCGTGCAGGTGCGCGACGCCCCATTCCGTGACGATCGTCTGAACGTGGGCCCGGGTCGTCACGACCCCCGCGCCCTCCTTCAGGGCGCAGACGATCCGCGACGTCTTCCCGTCGGACGTCGTCGACGGCAGGGCGATGATGGCGCGCCCATCCTCGGCGAGCGCAGCACCCCGGATGAAGTCCATCTGCCCGCCCACGCCGCTGTACAGGCGCCACCCGATCGAGTCGGCGCACACCTGCCCCGTCAGGTCGACCTCGATGGCCGAGTTGATGGCGCACATGCGCCGGAAGCGGCGGATGACGGCCGTGTCGTTCGTGTAGTCGACCTCGCGCATCTCGACCATCGGGTTGTCGTCGACGAAGTCGTACAGCTTCTGGCCACCCATCATGAAGGCGGCCACGATCTTCCCGCGGTCCAGCTCCTTGAGCCGGCCCGTGATGACGCCCGCTTCGACGAGGTCGACGACCGCGTCGGTGAACATCTCGGTGTGGATCCCGAGGTCCCGCTTGTCACGCAGCGCGAGGCCGACGGCGCTCGGGATGGCCCCGATGCCCATCTGGAGCGTCGCACCGTCCGGGATAAGGTCGGCGACGTACGCGGCGATGCGCTTCTCGATCTCGCCCGGCTCGCCAGCCTCGTACGCGTACGGCGGCCGATCGACCTCGATCGCGAGATCGATCTCGGAAACGTGCAGGAAGCTGTTGCCCAGCGTGCGGGGCCACGCCCGGTTGACCTGGGCGATGACCGTCCTCGACGAGCGCACGGCCGCCAGCGTCGCATCCACCGAGGGGCCGAGCGAGCAGAAGCCGTGAGCGTCGGGCGGTGTCACGTTGATGAACGACACGTCGAGCGGAATCAGGCCGCGGGTGAACAGGTGCGGGATGTCCGAGAGGAAGACCGGGATGAACTCCGCGCGCCCCTCGTTGACCGCGCGCCGCGCGTTCGGTCCGATGAACAGCGCGCGATGCCTGAGGTGCCCCTCCATCTCGGGCGCCAGGTGGGGAGCTGGTCCCTCGGCGTGCATGTGGACGATCTTCACGTCCTCGAGGGTGTCCGCCCGCGCGACCAGCGCGTCGAGCAGCTCGGTCGGCGTCGCCGCGGCGGCCTGGACGAATATCTGATCGCCGGACCGGATTCCGGACACGGCTTCCGAAGGTGTCACGATTCGCATGGCCAGAGCCTATGACGGCCGGACCGTCAGGTAACGGTCCGAACCGCGTCCCCACACGGGCCGGAGGACACGTCGCCGGCGGCGGTCCCGGACGGCCGCGAGATGGGAACGCCGCGAGCTGCAGCCGCGCGAGTCACTCGGCCGCGCGACCCCTCGGCCGCGCGACGGGAACGCCGCGAGCTGCTCGGCCGCGAGCTACTCGGCGCCGGGCAGCCGGTGACGGGCGACGAACGCGGCGGCCTGCGACCGGCGCTGCAGGTTGAGCTTGGCGAGGATGCTGCTCACGTAGTTCTTCACGGTCTTGTCCGAGAGGAAGATCTCCGCGGCGATCTCCTTGTTGGTCTTGCCCTCGGCGATCAGGAGGAGGATCTTCTGCTCCTGGCGCGTCAGCTGCGCCAGCTCGTCCGTGTAGGTCCCGCTGGCGATCCGCCGCACGCGGTCGAGGACCTTCTCGGTCACCGCCGGGTCGAGCAGCGACTCGCCGCGCCCCACGGCCTCGAGCGCCGCGACGAGGTCCCGCCCGCGGATCTGCTTGAGCAGGTAGCCGCTCGCGCCCGCCACGATGGACGCGAACACCGCTTCCTCGTCCGGGTAGCTCGTCAGGATCACGACCCGCACCTGGGGCTGCTCCGAGCGGATCTCGCGACACGCCTCGATGCCCGATCCGTCCGGCAGGCGGACATCCATCACGATCAGGTCGGGCTGGTACTTGTGCGCGGCCTCGATCGCCTCCGCCACCGTCCCCGCCTGCGCGACAACCTGGAATCCCTCGCGCCGCTCGAGCAGGGACACCAGGCCCTGGCGCACGACCTCGTGGTCGTCGACCACGAGGAGCCGCAGGGGCCTGGCCGTCGCTCCCTCAGTCACCGTCTGCCTCCGATCCCACTCACGCCGCGCCTGCGGGCGCACCGTTCGACGCGACGTCCCGAAGCGGCACCCGCACCGCCACGCGACTTCCACGCCCCACGGCACTCTCGACGAGGAGCTCTCCTCCCAGCTCGGCAGCCCGCGTTCGCATGTTCCCGAGCCCCATGTGTCCCGGTCCGCGCCGGGCGGCCGGGTCGAAGCCCACCCCATCATCGACGATGGCGAGCTCCAGCGCACGCTCATCTGCCACCAGGCGGATCTCGGCGTGGCCGGCCCGCGCGTGTCGCGCCACGTTGCTGAGCGCCTCCCGGGCAAGTTGCAGCAGCTGCGCCGTGTCGTCGGCGGGCAGCTCGAAGTCCGCGGGCCCGGTCACCTCGAGCGCGATGTCGATCATGGTGTTGACGCGGAACTCCTCGGCCATGGCCGCCAGCGCCTCGACGAGACCGGCCTGGTCGAGCGGCTCGGGTCGGAGCCCGAAGATGAAGTTGCGGATGTCGCGGATCGTCAGGTTGATGGACTCGATCGCCCGCTCGATCCGCGCCGCCGCCTCCGCCGGGTCCTCCGGAGCGAGCTCCAGCGCGTCATCGAGCATCAGGCCGACGGCGTAGATGCTCTGGATCACGCCGTCGTGCAGGTCGCGCCCGATCCTCTGGCGTTCCTCGAGGATCGCCAGCCGCTGCTCCTGCTCGTGGAGCCTGGCGTTCTCCATCGCGATGCCCGCATGCGCCGCGAAGAGCTCGACCAGCCGCTGGTCGGCGTCAGTGAACGGCGTCCCGTCTTCCTTGTCGGTGAGGTAGAGATTGCCGAGCACGCGTCCCCGCACCGCCACGGGCGTGCCCAGGAGCGAGCGCATCGGCGGGTGGTTGGGAGGAAAGCCGACGCTGCGCGGGTGCGTCGGGATGTCCGGCACGCGGATGGTGTGCCCTTCCTCGATGATCAGGCCAAGGAGACCGCGGCCGTGCGGCGCCGGTCCGATCCGCTCCCGCTGGACGCGACTGAGCCCGCTGGTGATGAACGGATCGATCTGCCGCTGTTCGTCGAGGACGCCGAGGGCCGCGTACCCCGCCCCGACGAGCCGCCGCACGTTGTCGACGATGAGCTGCAGGACCCGTTCCACCGACAGTACGCCGGCGATCGCGCGGGTCGCCTCGTCCAGAGCGGCGAGCTGGGCGCCCACGTCGCGCGTCTCGGCCAGTGCCCTGGCTCGGGTGACGGCCAGTTCCAGGACGCGTGCCAGCGCCGTCGCGGCGTCCGGCCGTCCGTCGACGAGCAGTTCGCCCACGACCTCGGCGCCGTCGCCCGTCCGGAGCTCGCGTCGCTCGAACCCGGCGATCCGACCGGGCGATGGCGCCCGTCGCAGCGTTCCGAACCCGACCTCTCCCCCTGCGACAGGTGGGCGGACCGCGATCCGCGCACCTGTCATGTCGCGCGACTCGCCGTAGCCGGCGAGCCGGGACGAGAGGCGTCGGCGCTCGGCCGGCCCCGGGAGACGGAGCCAGGCGTTCGCAGCCTCGATGACGCCGGCCAGTGTCGCGTCCACGTCGGCGAGCGGGGCACCGCCTGTCGAAGCGATGCCGCGCTCCGTGCCTGCCTGCGGCCGTGGGCGCACGTCGGCCGCCCGGTCCGCGGCGGAACCCGTCACGCCGTGTGCTCCCAACCGGTCGCGACGGTGGCGCGGGTGAATCCCTCGGCCGCCGTCACCCCTCGCTCCAGCTCCGCCGCGAACCGGCCGACCAGCGCCTGGAATGCCCCACCGTCGTCGACCGGAGCCTCGAGGACCGTCGCCACGGCGGCGAGCCGCTCGGACGGCACCGTGCCGGAGGGCTGGATCGCCACGATCTGGGCGCCGTGGAAGGCGGCACCGTCGATCGCCGCGGCCTCCGCCCCGGGCTCGAGTGGCTCGGCGAGCAGCACCACCCGGAAGTCGGCCAGGTACCCGAGTCCCAGCTCGACGTCGGCGCGCTCCATTCGCGGCAGCGCCCCGGGTGGCGTATCGACCCCGGGCGTGGCGGCCTCGGGATCGCGCATCAGCGCGGCGTGGCCGATCCCCGCGCGCGACAGGCCGACCACGACCGCGTCGCCGGCGGCGTCGTCGCCGATGGAACCGACCAGCTCGACGCGCGCACCGGCAGCGACGGCGGCGCCCGCGATGGCGACGCTCATGCCGGCGGGGACGGGCGTCGCCGCACCGGACAGGGGCGAGGAGCGTGCCGCACGAGGGCGGCCGAGAACCACGATCATCCGCGATGCAGGGTAGCGGGCACGCACCCCAGCGGCAAGCCGCCTGTGCATGGACACCCGCCCCGGGGGAGCCACCGCATCCACGGGGGCAGCCTGCCGCCCGTCGCTCGGGCGGCCGGAGAGCGTCAGGCAGTGGCGACCCGCGCCTGCAGGTACTCCCCGTGGAGCGAGAGGAGCGCCGGTGTCGAGGCGAGGGCGATCCCCACGCACACGGCGGCAACGGCACAGCCGGCGACCAGCGCGAAGGGCGCCCCCAGGCCCTGCGCCAGGGCGCCGGCCCAGAGGCTCCCGATGGGCGTCATGCCCCACGACGTGAGGACGTACAGGCTGAGGATGCGTCCGCGCAGCCTGCCCGGGGCGAGCAGCTGGACGAGCGTGTTCGCGCTCGTGAAGTACCAGACCTGGGCGGCCCCGGCCCCGGCGAGCGCCAGGCACGACAGGGGCACCGACGTCGAGACCGCGAACGCCGCCACGGCCACGATCAGGACTCCCAGCCCGGCGAGCATCAGGCGGCCGTCGCCGCCGCCCGGACGGAGGATGGCCACCGACAGCGCGCCGGCCAGCGCGCCGGTTCCCATCGCCGCGGTGAGCAGTCCCAGACCGGGCGCGCCGATCGCGAGGACGTTGGCCGCGAAGACCGGCAGCAGGGTGAGGTACGGCAGGACGAGGGTCGTCGGCACGGCCGCGAGGACGAGCAGCACGAGCAGCAGCCGCTGCCCGCGGACGTACTGGAGGCCGTCGACGAGGTGGCCCCACATGCTCCGCTCCACCCGCTCGAACGCGGCGTCCGAGGGCAGACGGATCCGCGTGAGCACCCACACGACCGCCCCGAAGCTGATCGCGTTCAGCCAGAAGCTCGTGGCCTCGCCGACCAACCCGATCGTGACGCCGGCGACGACCGGCCCGATCACCCGGCTGAGGTTGAACTGCGCACTGTTGAGGGCGATCGCGTTGCCCACGGCTTCGCGGCCGACGATGGCCGGGACGATCGCCTGGAATGCCGGGCTGCCGAGGGCCTGGGCCACTCCGGCCAGGAAGGCCAGCAGTGCGATCTGCCAGTACTGGATCGCGTGCGTCATCGTGAGGACGGCGAGCAGGGCCGCGAAGAGCCCCTGCGCGGCCTGGCTTCCCGAGAGCAGGGCGCGCCGGTCCACCCGGTCCGCCAGCACCCCCGCGTACAGGGAGAGGAGCAGGACCGGCGCGGTCGCGATCGCGGACACGAGCCCCAGCAGACCCGCCGAGTTGGTCAGCTGGAGCACGAGCCAGCCGAGGGCCGTGCTCTGCATCCACGACCCGATGTTCGAGACGAACACCCCGCCCAGGAAGCGCCGGTAGTCCGGCGACTGGAGCGCCGGCAGTCGCGCGGCCGTCTACGCCCCCGACGATCCGGGCGCGGCAGGCTCCTGCTCCCCGGCCCCGGCCTGTCCCGAGAGCACGGGATCGCGCACGACCTCGACCGGGCCGAGCTCGCTCCGCAGGTCCGCCTCGATTCTCGCGGCGTCGCCCACGAGCACCACGCTCGCCTCGTCCGCGCGCACGTGCACCGACGCGGCCAGCACCTGCTCCGCCGTGACCGCGGCGATCGCGGGCCGGTAGAGGTCGAGCTCGTCGTCGGGCAGTCCGAGGGCCACGAGCCCGCCGATGGCCGCGACGACCTGGGATGCCGACTCGAAGCGCAGCGGGAAGACGCCGATCAGGAAGTCACGTGCGGCGTCGAGCTCGGCCGGGGTGGGCGGCTCGAGTGGCTGCCGGCGCAGGATGTCGAGCGTGTCGCGGATCGCGGGCACGGTGACCTCGGTCTGCACCGCCATCCGGACCGCGAAGGGGCCCGGAACGCGGCGCAGGTCGAAGCCGGCGTGGACCGAATACGTGTAGCCGCGCTCCTCGCGCAGCAGCCGCTGCAGGCGCGAGTCGAAGAGCCCGCCGAGGATCGCGCCCATGACGACCACGGCGTGATAGTCGGGAATGTGCCGTGCGAGGCCGACGTGGCCGATGCGGACCTCCGTCTGAGGCGAGCCGGGGCGATCGACGATCACCACCCGCCGCCCGGCGTGGTTGGGCGCGGCGTCCAGCGCGGCGGAGGGCGTCGACATGGCGGTTGCGGCCCACGCGCCGAACCGTGCGGCGACGAGGTCAACGACCGGCAGGTCGGCCACGTCGCCGGCCACGATGAAGGTGGCGCGGGCCGGGTCGAGGAGGGCCGGGTACCGGGCCAGGATCGCCGCACGGTCCAGCAGTGGCACGGTCTCCTCCGTGCCGGACGCGGGCCGCGCGAAGGGCGATGTCGGCGCGTAGATGGTGGCGGCGAACGCCCGTTCGGCACTCCGCCGGGGATCTGCGCGGGCCTGCAGCAGGTCGTTCACTCGTTCCTGCCGCAGGCGCGTCACCTCCGAGTCGGGGAACGTGGGCTGGAGCATCACGTCGGCCAGCAGGTCGAGAGCCGCCGCGAGGTTCCTCCTCGGCACGTCCACGGTCCCGGCAGTCGTCTCCCAGCCCGAGCCGGCCTGGATGCCGGCGCCCAGCCGTTCGGAGGCCTCGATCAGCCCGATCGCGTCGTACCGGGCCGTTCCCTCCGTGAGCGCCTCCGCCGTCAGGACCGTCACTCCCGCGCTGTCCGAGGGCTCCGCACCGGCGCCGCCCTCGAGCAGCAGCTGGGCCGTGAGCAGCGGGCGGCCGGGGAGATGCGAGACCAGCACGGTCAGGCCGTTCGAAAGGACGGTGCGCGCGAACCCCGGGAAGTGGTACGGACGCGGGATCCCGGGCGCGGGCCGGACGTCCAGGGCGGACGTGTCACCGGACGCGTGCGGCTGAACGGACTCGCGGCCGCTCTCGTCGCGGGTCACGCCGCCTCCTCCCGTGCGGTCGCCGCCTCGGGCACGTACGTCAGCACCGCGACGTTGTCCGGTCGCACGACGTCCGCCATGACCCGGCGGATGGCCGCGGCATCGACGGCGAGGTACCGAGACAGCTGTTCGTTGACCATGGCGGGGCGGTCGAAGAGCGTGGCGTACATCGCCAGGCGATCCGCGACCTCCTCGATCCTTCCCAGCGCCGCAAGCTCCTCCGATTCGATGAGCGCGTGCGCGCGCGTCAGCTCATCGTCGGTGACGGGCTCGGTGGCGAGGCGCTGGAGCTCCTCGCGCAGGACCCGCTCGACGGTGGCGGCATCGCTTTCCGGCCGCACCGTTGCCCAGCCAGCGAGCACCGACGCGCCCTCGACGAGCGGAAGCATGAACAGCACGACGTCCTGTGCGATCTGCAGCTCGCGCACGAGCCGGCGGTACAGCCGGCTCCCCTGGCCCCCCGCGGCGATCTGCGTCGCCACCTCGAGGGCATCGAAGGCGGGGGTGCCGAACGGCGGCGTGCGGTACCCCAGGTGGACGCGCGTGAACGGCACGCGGTCGGGAACGATCTCGCGCACCTCGCCGCCGATGTGGGGCGGCAGGCTCAGATCCCCCAGGGGCGGGATGCCCGGACTGGGGGCAATTCCCTCGAAGTAGTGGCGCGCCGCCGCCAGCGCCTCCTCCGGCTCGACGTCGCCGGCGATCGCCAGGACGGCGTTGTCCGGCGCGTAGTAGGTGCGGAAGAAGGCCCGGACGTCCTCCAGGGACGCGGCGTCGAGGTCGGCCATCGACCCGATCGGCGTGTGGTGGTACGGATGTTCGGGCGGCATCACGAGTGCCAGGAGGCGCTCGTAGAAGGACCCGTACGGCCGGTTGTCGTAGCTCTGGCGCTTCTCGTTCTTCACGACGTCCCGCTGGTTGTCGAGGTTCTCCTGGTTCAGCGCATCCAGGAGCGTCGCCATGCGGTCGGCCTCGAGCCACAGGCCGAGCTCGAACCGGTGCGACGGCAGCGTCTCGAAGTAGTTGGTCCGGTCGAAGTACGTCGTCCCGTTCACGACACCGCCCGCCGCCTGGACGATGCCGAGGTGTTCCGCCTTGCCCACGTGCCCCGAGCCCTGGAACATCAGGTGCTCGAACAGGTGCGCGAACCCGGTACGCCCCGTGACCTCGTGCTTGGACCCGACGTCGTACCAGACGTTGATCGCCACCACGGGGGCCAGGTGGTCAGGGGCCACGATGACCCGCAGGCCGTTCGTCAGTCGGTGGTCGGAGAAGCGGACCACCGGAAAGCTGGGGTCGATCCCCGGCATGCGACCTCCGATCTGTGCCTGCACGGCGTGCATGGACATGCATCGACGGTGCGCGGCAGGCCCGATTCTGCCATCCCCGGACCGAGTGTGCCCATCCGGGCCTGTGCCCTGCCCGAGGGACGGCGGGCTTGACCGAGCTCACCCGTTATGTTAGTCTTTCGTCTAACAAGCGGATGGGGACGGTATCACACATGACCGGGACACGGGACAGGGAGCGAGGCGCGCAGGCGGGCACGGCGCAGCCGCGGGTCCGAGGGCTCGCGAGCACGGGCGCACGGTACTCCGTCGGCTTCGATCCGCGCACGGTGTTCGACTTCCTCGTCAGCCTCTCCACCAGCCCGAAGGAGCAGGCAGAGCTGCCCGCGGAGGACGCACGGTGGCTGCGGGACGCGCGCGCCGCGCTGCCCGCGGACGTCAGGGCGGGCGCGTTCGCCGGCGGAGACGACCGGGACGGCATCGCCGCCGAGGTGGCGGCCATCGCCGTCGCCAGGCCGGACGTGACGGATGCCGCGGGCCTGGTCGCCCTGATCGAGTCCATGACGCCGGCCGAGATCGTGCGTGCGCTGCTCCGCCGGCCGGCCCAGGACGCCGGCAGGATCGGGGACGCGGACATCGACCGCGCCCTCGCCGGGGATGACGAGCGCGCGCACCTCGTCGAGGAGCGACTTGCGCCGGCCGTCGACGAGGAGACGCTCGCGTCCGTCCGGACCATGCTGCAGGATCCCCTTGGCACCGCTGAACGGCTGCACCTCGCGCTGCGGGCGTGGCTGGATCCGTTCCGGGAGATCGAGGGACGCGTGCGCGAAGTGCTGGCGCGCGACGTCGCCGCGCGCCGGGGCGATCTCGGCCTGCCGCCGGCGGAGCTCGTGGAGCGCACCACGGGTGGCATCCGGTTCCTCCCGGACGCCGGCATCCGCCGCGTCGTGCTCGCACCAAGCTACTTCTCGCGTCCGTACAACTGGGTGATCGCGGGCGAGGGCTGGCGCCTGTTCTGCTACCCCGTGGCGGAGACGTCGCTCGAGGCCAGGGCCGGGTGGGAACCTCCGGCCGCGACGGTCCTCCTCTACCGGGCCCTTGGCGACCCGCAGCGGCTCCGCATCCTGCGGATGCTCGCGGACCGCGACATGTACCTCACGGAGATCGCCCAGCAGCTGGAGCTCTCGAAGCCCACGGCGAAGTACCACCTCGCGCAGCTGCGCGCCGCGGGACTGGTCGTGCTGACCGAAGAGGGGGCGCTCACGTACTACACCCTGCGGCGCGACCGCCTCGACGAGGCCGGTAAGGAGCTGCGCCGCTACATCCCGTAGGCCACGCACGGCTGCACCGCGTGGGCTGCGAGGAGCCGACTGTTAGATGAACCACTAACGACTGAATGATGATCGAAACGAATGGAAGGGACGACCGATGGACTGGCGAATGAACTACGACGACCTGCTGCTGGAGCGGGTTGCGATGGCGCGCCTGCAGGCCCTGCGCGCGGAAGCGGACAGCGAGCGCGCGATCCGGGCCGGACGCGGGGGATGGGCCTCCGGGCGACGCACCGGCACGTCGCTGCGGATCCGGTTGGGACACCTGCTGACCGCCGCTGGAAACGCCGTCGCGGGCGAGCGCGCGGTGCGGCACCAGCCCGAGCCCTGCGGCGACTGACCACGCGGGCGCCGTATCGCGTCTCGCGCCGGCACGGGCCCCGGAGCGCGACCCGCGTCAGTGCGGTCTCGTCCCACCCTCCGGCACGGCGCGCGGCGTGCCGACGGTCAGGGCGCCGGGACCCTGACGAGTAGCAGCCCGCCGGCTCGTGCCCCGCACCTGCTGCCACTCCCCCAGGGACCGCACCTCGGCGGAAGCGGCCACGACCGCCGGGTCGAGCGAGTCCGCGGCCTGGATCGCCGTCTCGATCGTCGTGAAGCAGAGGATCCCCTCCGCCACGGTCGCACGGCGGATGTGCGTCGCATCCTCGACCACGCCCGTCTCAGGTGACGGAGTGTTCACCACCAGGCGGA
The DNA here is from genome assembly GCA_963757865.1 of uncultured Chloroflexia bacterium. Lineage (GTDB taxonomy): Bacteria > Chloroflexota > Limnocylindria > Limnocylindrales > CSP1-4 > JAJYNJ01. The sequence goes on along the minus strand of CAVWSU010000005.1, from coordinate 12,181 downwards.
CGTCGCCCGAGGCGATCGCGTCGAGGATGTCCTGGTCGCGGCCGCCGTCCTCGTGCACGCGACCGACTTCATGGACCGTGTGACCCAGCCGCGCGAGCACGGCCGCGGTGCCGTGCGTGGCCGCGAACCGATACCCGGCTGCGGCCAGAGCGGTCGCGAGGCGCGGCAGATGCGCCTTGTCCCGGTCCGCGATCGACAGCAGCGCCACGGCCCCGTCGGGTCCTGGAAGCGGTGGACGGAGCGAGGCGGCCAGCAGCGATTTCGCCATCGCGACCCGGGGGTCGGCGTGGATCCCGATCACCTCGCCGGTCGAGCGCATGGCCGGCCCGAGTGACGGGTCCACGCCGTGCAGCTTCGACGTCGAGAACACGGGCGCCTTCACGGCCGTGAACGGCCGCGGGTCCAGGAGCCCGTCGGGCCAGCCGAGCTGCTCCAGCGTCGAGCCGAGGGCGATTCGCGTCGCCAGGTCCACCATGGGCACGCCGGTCACCTTCGAGATGAACGGCACGGTGCGGCTCGCCCGCGGGTTGACCTCGAGCAGGAACACGCCGTCGTCGCGCACGATGAACTGCGCATTCAGAAGACCCCGGGCGCCGAGCGCGAGCGCAACCCGCCTGAGGCTCTCGAGGATCAGCTGGCGGTCGCCGTCCGAGAGGCGCTGGGGCGGGTAGATGCCGATCGAGTCGCCGGAGTGGACGCCCGCCCGCTCGACGTGCTCGATGAGTCCCGGCACGAGCATCCGCTCCCCGTCGCAGACCGCGTCGACGTCGACCTCGAGCCCCTCGAGGTACGCGTCGATCCGGACGGGACGGTCCGGATCGACGATCGACGCCGCGCGCAGGTGGTCGGCGAGCTCCGCGGGGCCGTAGGCGAAGTCGATCGCGAGCCCCCCGATGACGAAGCTCGGGCGCACGATGACCGGGTACCCCACCCGGTCCGCGACCGCGAGGGCCTCCTCGATCGAGCTGGCCATGCCTCCCTGCGGCTGGGGGATGCCCAGGCGGTCCACGAGCGCGGCGAACCGCGTCCGTTCCTCCGCCGCGTCGATCGTCTCGAGATCGGCGCCGAGGAGCGGGACCCCAGCCGCGGCGAGAGGAGCCGCGAGGTTGAGCGGCGTCTGGCCACCGAACTGGACGAGCGCGCCCAGCGGCCCGGGACCACCTGCGGCCTCATCGGCGAACCCGCCCTCCGCCCGGATGACGGCAACGACGCTCTCCACGTCGAGCGGCTCGAAGTAGAGGCGCGACGAGGCGTCGAAGTCCGTGGAGACGGTCTCGGGGTTGGAGTTCACCATGACCGCCTGCCAGCCATCGGCGCGCAGCGTCTCGGCCGCGCGAACGGCGCAGTAGTCGAATTCGATTCCCTGTCCGATCCGCACCGGCCCGGAGCCGATCACGAGCGCGGCAGGCCGCGCCACCGGAGGCGCCTCGGGAGGCGAGCCGGCGGCGGCGTACGTCGAGTAGAAGTAGGGCGTGACCGCCGCGAACTCGGCGGCGCACGTGTCCACCATCGCGTAGCCCGGCTCGAGCCCCATCTCGTGCCGCTGCGCGGCGACGGCCGCCGGGGTCAGGCCGGTGAGCGTGGCGATGTCACGGTCGCCGAACGCCGCCCTCTTCGCGCTCACCAGCAGGAGATCCGGCACGCCACCGGACCGGGCCGCGCCGAAACCCGCCTCGCGCAGCCTGCCCTCGAGGTCGACGAGGCGCTCCATCTCCGCCAGGAACCACGGCGCGATCCCCGTGATGGCCTGCAGCTCCTGCGCCGGCACGCCCCGTCGGAGAAGCGCCAGCAACCGCCACAGGCGAGAGTCGGACGGCGCCAGGAAGCGCCTGAGCACGAGCGGCCGCCCGGCCACGACCGCATTCGCGCGATCGGCGCAGACGAGCCCGTCGTCGCCGACGAACACCTCACCGACGAGCTCCTCGCGGCGCAGGGACGTCTCCCGCGCTCCCGGGCGCACGGGCCCGGCCAGGTAGTCGAGCGTCGGAGCCCAGGCCGGGTTCTCCGCGAGCAGGCCGGCGCCCGCCTGCTCCAGGCCGCGGAGCGCCTTGTTGAGCGCGGCCCCGAACGTCCGGTCGATCGCCATCACCTCGCCGGTCGCCTTCATCTGCGACCCGAGCGTGCGGTCCGCTCCCGGGAACTTGTCGAACGGGAAGCGCGGCAGCTTGACCACGACGTAGTCCAGTGCGGGCTCGAACGCGGCCACCGTCGTGCCGGTGACGGCGTTCGGGATCTCGGCCAGGCGGCGGCCGACGGCGATCTGCGCGGCGACGCGCGCGATGGGATACCCGGTGGCCTTCGACGCGAGCGCCGACGAGCGGCTGACGCGCGGGTTGACCTCGATGACGGCGTGATCGCGACCGTCCGGCGACAGGGCGAACTGCACGTTGCAGCCGCCCTCGACGCCGAGGGCCCGGATGATGGCGAGCGCGGCCGACCGGAGCCGCTGGTGGACCTGGTCCGGGAGCGTCTGGACCGGGGCGACGACGATGGAATCGCCCGTGTGGACGCCAAGCGGGTCCACGTTCTCCATCGAGCACACCGCGATGCACGTGTCGTCCGCGTCGCGCATCACCTCGTACTCGATCTCCTGCCAGCCGACCAGGCACTGCTCGACGATCACCTGCCCGATCGGGCTCGCGCGGAGGCCGGTCCGCACGCGTTCGTGGTACGCGGCCTCGGTCTCGACGATGCCGCCGCCGGTGCCGCCGAGCGTGAAGGCAGGGCGGATGATCGCCGGGAGGCCGATCCGCGAGAGCGCGAACTCCCGGGAGGCCCGTCGCTCCTGCTCGGTCGTCCCCTGGACGATCTCGGAGGGCGGGAACGGCTGGCCGATCCGCTCGAGCAGGCCGCGGAACCGCTCGCGGTCCTCCGCCATCTCGATCGCCTCGAGCGGCGTGCCGAGCAGGGGCACGCCCGTTCGTTCGAGCACGCCTTCCCGGGACAGGGCAACGGCGAGGTTCAGGGCGGTCTGCCCGCCAAGGCCGGCGAGGATCCCGTCCGGCCGCTCGCGCTCGATGATCCGCTCGACCGTGTCCACGGTCAGGGGCTCGAGGTACACGACGTCGGCGACGCCGGGGTCCGTCATGATCGTGGCCGGGTTGGAGTTCAGCAGGATCGTCCGGATCCCCTCGTCCCGCAGCGCGCGGCACGCCTGGGTCCCGGCGTAGTCGAACTCGGCCGCCTGGCCGATCACGACGGGTCCGGAGCCCAGGATCAGGACGCTGCGCGGCGTGACCGCGGCGGCCCGCGTCACGCGGACACCGGCCGGGTGGCGCCCCGATCCCCCCGCCCGACATGGGATGCCGGCCGGATGGGGCCACGGTCCCCACGGACGACGTGCGACACGAACCGGTCGAAGACGTCGAGGGCGTCCAGCGGCCCGGGCGAGCCCTCGGGGTGGTACTGGACCGATTCCACGGGCAGCTCGGCGTGCCGCAGGCCTTCCACCGAACCGTCGTTCAGGTTGCGCTGGCTCACGTGAAACCCGCTGCCGGGCGGAATGGACTCGCCGACGACCTGCACCTCGTGGTTCTGGGCGGTCACCTGCACGCGACCCGACCCGAGGTCCTCCACGGGGTGGTTGGCGCCGTGGTGTCCGAAGCGCAGGCGCCGCGTCTCCGCTCCCGCGGCGAGGCCGATCAGCTGATGGCCGAGGCAGATGCCGAGCAACGGCCGGCCCGTCTCGATCGCCGCACGGGCCAGCGCGACGGGACCGTCGAGCCGGGCGGGGTCGCCGGGGCCGGGCGACAGGACGAGTCCGTCGATGTGCGGCCCAAGCGCGTCCTCGCGCGCGACGGTGTGGGGCAGCACGCGCACGCGCGCCCCGCGGCGTCGGAGGCCGCGCACGATGTTCGTCTTGAGCCCGAAGTCGACGACCGCGACGAGCGGGCCATCGCCGGCCCCGACGTCGTAGGGATCGCGGGCCGAGACCTGGCCGACGAAATCCTCTTCCTCCCAGGCGGGCAGGGCGCGGGCGGCCTCGACCGCCGCCTCACCGTCGATGTCGCCCGGCGCCGTGACCCAGGCGCGTTGCGTGCCCGTCTCGCGAAGGTGCCGCGCGAGGGCCCGGGTGTCGACCCCCGCGATGGCGGGCACGCCGTGAGCCCGCAGCAGGTGCACGACCTGGCGGGCCCGGCCGACCACCGCCGCGGTGGCATGCGCGACGATGAGCGCCCGGAGCCACGGTCGCTCGGACTGGTCGTCCTCCACGAGGCGGCCGTAGTTGCCGATCAGAGGGTAGGTCATCACCACGACCTGGCCCGCGTACGAGGGGTCGGTGGCGACCTCCTGGTACCCCGTCTGGCTCGTGTTCACGACCAGGTCGCCGCCGGACGCAAGCGGCGCTCCGAAGGCGATGCCGGGGAAGACGGTGCCATCCTCCAGGGCGACGAGCGCCGGCCCGTGCGCGCCGATGCGCGGGTCGACGACGGCATCGGCGGGAATGGGCAGCGCGGGACGCAGGAGGGTCATCGGGTGTGGCCGGAGACGTGGCCCCGGTCCGGAGTCGGGCCGCAGGCGCGGGTTGGGGACGTCAAGGAGTCGCTCCTTCGTCGGTCTCTCCGGACCGATCTCGCCGGCCTTCGGGCCGCCTCGCCGGCCTCCCGGGCCGGATCAGTGGAACGTCCGTAGGGTACACCGCCCTTGCCGCGCCGGCCCCCGGCGTGCCGTCTCCCGGACCCCCGAAGCGGGCCCATCGGCCCCCGCGAACCGAGGCGCCTGTTGCGCGCGCGGTCCGGTCGGCACTTCCGCTCGCGTGCATGCCGGGTATGCTGCTCGGCGTGAAGACCCTCCCGGCCCTCCCGACCCGGCACGCCGACGGTGTCGTCGAGGTCTCGAGTCGCGGCGCCGACCTCATGGGACATCCCCTGCTCAACAAGGACCTGGCGTTCGACGAGGCCGAGCGGGACCTCCTCGGCCTGCGCGGACTGCTCCCGCCGCGGGTGCGCTCCATCGAGGAGCAGGTGGCCCTGGAACTCGAGCACGTGCGGCGCAAGACCGACGAGCTCGAGCAGTACATCGGCCTGGCGGCCCTGCAGGACCGCAACGAGACGCTCTTCTACCGGCTCCTCGTGGAGAACATCGAGGAGTTCATGCCCATCGTCTACACGCCCACGGTGGGCCGGGCGTGCCAGCAGTTCAGCCACGTCATGCGCCGTTCGCGCGGCCTCTGGATCACGCCAGACGATTCCGGCCGCATCGCGGACCTGCTGCACAACGCCCGGCACGAGGACGTGCGCCTGATCGTGGCCACGGACAACGAGCGGATCCTCGGCCTCGGCGACCAGGGAGCCGGCGGCATGGGCATCCCGATCGGGAAGCTCGCCCTGTACACGGCCGGCGCGGGCATCTATCCGTCCCTCACGCTCCCGATCTCGCTGGACGTCGGCACGGACAACGAGGGTCTGTTGGCCGACCCGCTGTACATGGGATACCGCCACCCTCGCCTGCGAGGGGACGCGTACGACGAGTTCATCGAGGAATTCGTGGAGGCGGTCAACCTGGTCTTCCCGCACGCCCTGCTGCAGTGGGAGGACTTCAAGCAGCACAACGCCATCCGCATCCTCGACAGGTTCCGCCACCGCGTGGCGAGCTTCAACGACGACATCCAGGGCACGGCCGGGGTCGTGCTCGCCGGCCTGTTCGGCGCGCTCCGCATCCTCGACGAGCCGCTGCATCGTCAGCGCATCGTCTTCGTCGGCGCGGGCGCCGCAGGGGTGGGGATCGCCCGCCTGGTCCGCGTGGCCATGGAGCGCGAGGGGGCGGACCGCGCGACCGTCGCGGCCGCCATCGCCATGCTCGACACGCACGGGCTCACGTTCGCGGGCCGCTCCCCGCTCGATTCCGACAAGCTCGAGTTCGCACTGTCCCCCGACGTGATGGCGCAGTACGGCTTCACCGGCGACGGACCGTTCGACCTCGAGACCGTCGTCCGGCAGATGCACCCATCCATCCTGATCGGCACGAGCCAGACACCGGGCGCGTTCACCGAGGGCGCCATCCGGGAAATGGCCCGGCATGCGCGCATCCCGATCGTGCTGCCCCTCTCGAACCCGACATCGAAGACGGAGGCCGTCCCGGAGGACATCCTGCGCTGGACCGAGGGCCGCGCCGTGATCGCCACCGGGAGCCCGTTCCCGGCCGTGGAGATCGGCGGGCGCGTCCGCCTCATCGGCCAGGCCAACAACGTGTTCGTGTTCCCCGGCGTGGGCCTGGGCGCCATCGTCGCCGATGCCCGCGAGGTGACCGACGAGATGTTCCTGGTCGCCGCGCACACGCTCGCCGACCTGGTGACGCGTGACCGTCTCGAGGCCGGGGCCGTCTACCCGCCCGTCTCGTCGCTGCGAGAGGTCACGCGCGCGATCGCGTTGCGCGTCGTGTGCCAGGCGCGCGACTGCGGAGTGGGCCGCGGGTTCCACGACGAGCAGATCGAGCAGGCCGTCGACGGCGCGATGTGGTACCCGGAGTATCCGCGGCTGGTGCCGGCACAGGTTCCCGCCGCCGTCTGACCGCCCGGGCACGGACGCCGGGACGCGCGAGTCCGCGCGAGCCGGCACGCAACGCCCGCCAGCCGCGCCGGGCACCCGAGCGCCCGGAGCTCGAGCCGCGCAGCTCCACTCGCCGCCAACGTCCGGTCCCGCGGGTACGTTCGGGCCATGGCGTCGTCACGCTCCGGGCCCGATCGTTGGGTGGTGGTGTCATCACCAGAGATCCTGACAGGGGCGCCGGAGCCCGCCGGGCGCCGGATCAGCCTGTCCGCGCGAACCATCGTCCTGGCGTACGTCGCGATCGCGGCGCTCTGGATCGCCCTCACCGACCAGGTCACCGCCGCTGTGACGGGGGGCCTGGACACGACACTCGTCCAGACCGCGAAAGGCCTCGGCTTCGTCGTGGTCACCGGGGTCACGCTCGCGATCCTGCTGCAGCGCTACGAGGCGCGCCGCACCGCCGAGACGCGGGACCTCGAGGGCCGGGAGGAGCGCTTCCGGCTGCTCGCCGACCATGCCCAGGACATCGTCTTCCGGTTCGGCATCGAGGCCCAGGCGTTCGAGTACGTCGGCCCCGCCGTCGAGCGCGTGCTGGGCTACCCGCCCTCCGCCTTCTACGGGAACGCGGACCTGTTGTTCGACATCGTCGATCCCGACGACCGGCGGCTGCTCGACTACGACGGCGATGCGTGGCGGGGACCCTCGCCGCTGGTCATCCGGGCGCGGCACGCGCTCGGGCACTGGGTCTGGCTGGAGGGGCGGAGCCACGTCGTCATGGATGCCTCGGGCGAGCCCGTCGCCGTCGAAGGGGTGGCGCGGGACGTCAGCGCCCAGCGCCAGGTCGAGACGGCGCTGGCCCGGGTCAACCGCGTGCAGCGCATGCTCAGCGCGGCCAACCAGGCGCTCGTCAGGGGCGACGACGAGGTCACGCTGCTGGACGCGATCTGCCACGTGGTGATCGACGAGGGCCGGTTCCGGTTCGCCTGGGTCGGGTATTGCGAGGACGACGCGGCCGGGACGATCCGTCCAGTCGCGCATGCCGGATACGAGGATGGGTATCTCGACGGCGTCGACATCACGTGGCGTGATTCCGAGCGCGGGCGCGGGCCCGCCGGCACCGCGGCCCGCGATGGACATCCGGTGATCGCCCGGAGCATCCCCGACGATCCGACCATGGCTCCCTGGGCCGAGGCAGCCCGGCGCCGGGGTTACCTGTCGGTGGCCGCGCTCCCCCTGCGGCGGCTCGAAGCGGTGTTCGGCATCCTGGTGATCTACTCGGGCGAACCCGACGCGTTCGGCCCGGAGGAGGTTGCGCTCCTGGAGGAGCTCGCCGCCGACCTGTCGTACGGCGTCGGCGCCCTGCGGACGCGTGCGGCCGGAGCGCTCGCCGAGGGTCAGCGCAGGCGGCTGGCGATGGCGATCGAGCAGTCGCCCGAATCAGTCGTGATCACCGACGCCGACGGCAACATCGAGTACGTCAACCCCGCCTTCGAGCGCGTCACCGGGTACACGGGCGCCGAGGCCGTCGGCCGCAACCCGCGGATGCTGCAGAGCGGGATACAGAGCCGGGCGTTCTACGAGGCCCTCTGGGCGACGATCACCGACGGGCGCGCATGGGTGGGCGACTTCGTCAACCGCAGGCGGGACGGCTCGCTCTTCACCGAGGAAGCGGCCATTTCGCCCGTCCACGATGGCGACGGCGCGATCGCCGGGTACGTTGCCGTCAAACGCGACGTCACCGCCGAGCGCGAGTCGCAGGCCAGGGAGCAGACGAGAGCACGCGAGCGCGCGCAGGTCGCGCAGGCGCTGGCGGCGCTTCATCCGCAGGCGACTCCCGAGGAGACGGCCGACGCGGAGTGCCGCCAGATCGTGCTGCTGCCCGAAGCGACAACGGCGCTCCTGCTCGCCTTCGACCTCGACGGCCTGGCCACGCCGCTCGGGGCGGCCGCCGCCGACGGACGGATCCTCGAGCTGCACCAGCTGGCCGCCGCGCGCGCCGAGCACCTGCGGACGCGAGCCTGCGAGGGACCGTGGGTCGAGAGCTGGAACGGGCAGCACGGTCAGCCGTTCAACCGCGCGTTCCGTTCGCTGGGCATCCGCGCCCTCGCGTACGCACCGATCCGCATCGACTCGGACGTGGTGGCGTTGCTCGAAGTGGGGTCTGCGGCCCCGGACGCCGCCGACCGGCTGACGGAGCGGCTGCCGGCCATCGTCGAGTTCGCCTCCATCGCGAGCGCCGTCCTCGGTCCGTCCATCTCGTCGCGAGCCCAGCTCAGCAGATCGCGCGAGCGCATCCGCGGCATCATCGACCAGGGCGCGTTCCACCCGGTGTTCCAGCCGATCGTCGACCTGTCGAGCCTGGCGGTCGTCGGCTACGAGGCGCTGACCCGCTTCGACGACGGGACCCCGCCGGACGAGCAGTTCCACGAGGCCGCCGTCGCGGGCCTCGGCGTCGAGCTCGAGACGGCCGCGCTGGGGGCGGCACTCGAGGCTGCCGGATCTCTGCCCGCCGCGCCGTGGCTGAACGTGAACGTCTCGCCAGCCGTGATCCTCGCCCAGGAGCCGCTCCGAACGGTCCTGGCGCGGCATCCGTGGCGTCTCGTGCTGGAAGTCACGGAACACCAGGTGATCAGCGACTACCCCGCCTTCCGCCGGGCCGTCGCGGCACTGGGGCCCGGCATCCGCATCGCGGTCGACGACGCAGGTGCTGGGTTCGCCAGCCTGCGGCACATCGTGGAGCTGCGTCCGCACATCGTGAAGGTGGACCGATCGCTCGTGGCCGACGTGGATCGCGATCCCGCGCGGCAGGCCCTGCTCGCCGGGCTCCGCCATTTCGCCGACTCGCAGGGATGCAGCCTGGTGGCCGAGGGCATCGAGACGGAGGCCGAGCTGGCGGCGCTGGTCTCCCTCGACGTGCGCACCGGGCAGGGCTTCCTGCTCGGCCGCCCGGTTCCGGTCGCCGCGGTCCCCGCCGGCTGACTCGGGCCTGTATCGCGGCCATCGCGGCTCTGGTCCGGCTGAAGCACTCCCGCCACGAACCGCGGGCGGCTCATCCAAATGAGCGAGCCAGACGTGGGCCGCCGGTACAGCCCAGCGAGGCCGGTCGATGACCTGCGGATGCCCGCCTCCTGAGAAACGGGCCCGGAGCCCCCGGCGTCTCCCTCAGCGGCCGACCGCGTGGACCCGGCCCCTGCCGCGGACCTTGCCGATCCCCTTGCAGCCCGGCTGGCCCGATCGGCGGCCTCACCCAGTACCTCCGCGGCCTGCCGCTCCCCCGTTCGCGTCACCTAGCGTCTACCCATGCCCCGGTGGCGCGAGACCCTCGTCCTGCTGCCGACTGCCCTGCTGGCGTCGGCGGCCATCGTCGCCGCACTCGCGCACGAGGACCCGGTCATCGTGGCGCTGCTGGCGACCGCCGCGGCCGCCCTCTTCGCCGGGATCATGTGGTCCGCCATCACCCTGCGTGCCACCGTCGCGGCTCTCGACGCCGCCGCGGCCGCCATCACGGCCGATGCCGGCGCGGCTCTCCCGGAGGCCCGCGCCTTCGGACCGCTCGCGCCCGTGGGACGCCGCCTCGTCGGCGTGGCGGAGGCGTTGCGGGCGGCCCAGGAGGCGGCCACGACGGATCGCCTGACGCGCGTGGCCAACCGGCCCACCCTGCTCTCCCAGCTGTTCGCCGAGGTCGAACGTGCGGCGCGCTATGGACGGCCGCTCGCGATCGCGTTCATCGATCTGGACCACTTCAAGGCGGTGAACGACACGTACGGGCACGAAGTCGGCGATTCCGTGCTCCGCGGCGTGGCCGACGTGTTCGCCGCGCACACGCGCGGCACGGACTTCGTCGGCCGTTACGGCGGTGAGGAGTTCGTCCTCGTGCTGCCCGAGACGACCCTGGAGGAGGCCACCGCGGTGGCCGAGAAACTGCGACTGCTGGTCCTGCGCCAGACGTTCCCGACGCCGGACGGGGAACAGGTCGCCGTCTCGGTGTCGATCGGAATGGCCGGCGGGCAGGGCGCGGTGCTGCGTGTCGACCAGCTCCTGCGCGACGCCGATGCCGCCATGTACGCCGCGAAGTCGCTCGGGCGCAACCAGACGTACGTGTTCGCCGAGACCAACGACGACGCGGCGCGCATCCCGCGCGCCCCGATCTCGCCCGAGGGTCGACGGCGCGCAACGGAGGTCGGCGACCAGGCACGGCGCGCGGCGGAATCGGCCCTTGCGGCCGTGCTGATGCCCCTCCCCCACTACGGCGGCCAGCCCTCGTCGCTCATCGCCACGATCGCCGTGCGCCTGGCCGGCGAGCTCGGCCTCCCCGGCCCGGAGATCGAGCGCATCCGGGTTGCGTCGCTGCTCCACGACATCGGCAAGCTCGCGGTGCCCGCGCAGATCCTCGAGAAGCCCGGCCCGCTCGACGCCGAGGAATGGCAGAGCGTGGTCCAGCATCCGCGCGTCGGGCAGGCCATCATGGAACGCGTGGCTGCGGTTGCCGACGCCGGCGCCATCATCCTGCACCACCACGAGCAGTTCTCGGGCCATGGCTACCCGTTCGGGCTGCGCGGCTCCGACATCCCGCTCGGCGCCCGGATCGTGGCCATCGCCGACGCGTACGACGCGATGGTGCGCGACCGTCCGTACCGGCGCGCCATCGGCCACGAGGCGGCGATCGCGGAGCTGCGCCACTACGCGCAGGTGCAGTTCGACCCGGAGCTCGTCGCCATCTTCTGCGATCTCTACGCGGCCAATCCGCCGCGTCCGAACCCGAAGCTTCTCATCGACCTCCCGCCCTCGGTGGGGCGATCCGTGCATGCCGTGGGACGCGAAGCCTCGGCCTGATCCGGACACCGCTTCGGCCATGCCACGGTCCGGCACGCGCCTGCGCCAGTCGCCCGCATTCGTGAGCGGCCCGCATCCGGTGATCCGCCGCAGGCCGGTACGTGGCGCGATCCGGCGGCAGCTCGCGGTTCGGAAGCAGCGGTGCATGGCGGCACCGACGGGCGTCGAACCTGTTGCATGCACGGTGGTTCAATTGGCGCCATGAAGGCCAATCGCTCCGTCCCGGCATCAACGGTCATCCCGGTCCTGGTCTACCCCGACGTACAGGGGGCGGTCGGGTGGCTGTCTGCGGCCTTCGGGTTCGTCGAGCGGGTCAGGATCGGGGAGAACCATCGCGCGCAACTGCAGGTCGGCGAGGGTGCCGTGATCGTGGCCGACGTCCGGGGTGATCGCCGCCCTCCCCGTCCGGGCGAGGTAACGCACTCGGTGACCGTGCGCGTGGAGGACGTGCGCTCTCACTGCGAGCGCGCCCGGTCACACGGCGCCCACATCCTCATCGAGCCGACCGACATGGAGTACGGCGAACGGCAATACAGCGCCGAGGATCCTGCGGGCCACCAATGGACGTTCTCGGAGACCATCGCCGACGTTGCCCCGGAGGACTGGGGTGGGGAGACCGTCGGCCCCGATTGAGTTGGTCACGTCCGACCGGAGGCTCCGGGTACGGACGATTCCCGTTCCGATGCCGTCGCGGCCATCGACCGGGTCCGTCCCCCGGGGCCGAGCTCGCGGGCCAGCCCGATCGGGTCCCGCACCACGATCCCGTCGCGAGTGAGCGCGATGAGCCCGTCGTCGCGAATGCGATGGAGATTGCGGGTCACGACCTCGCGGTCAGAGGCGACGGCCTCGGCCAGTTCCTC
>CAVWSU010000004.1:0-113941 GCA_963757865.1 uncultured Chloroflexia bacterium | reverse complement strand
CCGAGTGCACCGACCGCACCTGCGAGGCGCGGGAACACGTTGCGTGGCAGGCGCGGCGCCGCTTCAGTCGTTGATCGGCCCCGCGCCCGTCAGCAACATCCGGGTGACGCCTAGCCGAGGACGAGCGCAGACACGCTCAGGTCCGCGTGCGTGGGAATACCGGGCACCGAGCACCCTTGCTCGCCGAACGCCAGGTAGCCGATCCAGGGCACATGGCCGATGGTGTGCTCCAGCTCCCCCGGGATCTCCCTGATCCGGTCACCGAGCGCGATCGCGCGGCCGCCGCAGTACGCGAGAACGACGGCTTCGGCCGCTCTACGCCCTGGGCCGCCTTGTGCACGGCATTGCCCGCTTCGGCGATCAGCCCGTTCACGGTGTTCTCGCCAAGCTCCAGCAGCATGCCCGGGCTCATCGCCGCCCCGAAGTCCATGGAGCCGTCTGGATTGCTGTTGGTCGGATGAGCGGAATAGGTGATGCCGTCCTTGTGGAACAGCAGGGGGTGTTGCACGCTGAACGACACGAGAGCGCCACCGCCGATCTCCGATTCGCGCCTGGCCACCCATTCGGAGTACAGATCCATGGCGCGGCGCCCGTCGAGGTCGAACACGGTCCGACCCGACGCCCTGGTGACGTGGGTGGTCCTGCCGGTCAGCCGGTAACCGTTCGTGAAGGCATAACCGACTGGCCCGCCCAGGGCCGCGACGGCAAAATGGTTCGTGTAGGCATGCCCGTTCGCGAACTGCTGGAACTTGCCATCGGGCGAATGGTCCGAGGCGGTGCCGCCGACCACGGGCACGCCCGGGGCGACCTCGGCGATCCCCCGCAGGATCTCTTCTTCGGGTCCCATGTACGAATGGTCAGCAGGGCGCTGGCCCTGCCGCCAAGCTGCCTGAAGAGCCTGCCGAGCCGCGTCCCTGCCGGCCGCGCACCCGTCGCCCTCGGCGACGGCGGCCACGCCCACGCCGGCCGGCCGGTCGGCGATCAGCATGAGGCTGGCCGCGCCTGCATCGCTCGTGACCCATCCGCTGTCCTGGAACACGCCGGTGGACGACGATCCACCCCAGAGGGGGACGTCGCCGAGCGGCCTGGAGACGCCCGCGACCAGGCCCTCCGTGTCGTACTGCGTCGTCGCAAACAGGATGGCCAGCGTTGGCGCACCCTGCAACCCGGCCCTGGCTCGCTGCACCAGCTCGGCAGCCGCTGCACCAGCATCCGCCCTCGTGGCGAAGCCGGTTCCGATAGCGCTGATGAGACCGCCTCCTTGTCCCTGCTACGAATGACTCGACCGTGACCGGGCTGCCGTCCCGACTGGTAGATCTGGCCCAACATGGCCGCCCCGAGCAACGAGGACTGTTCCTGGTAGACGTACTCGAACGCACCGGTCAGCGGCGCCGGGCGTCGAGCATCCCGCGCACCCTGGCTCCGCCACCCGAGATCCCGACCGTGCCGCGCCAGGCTCAGGAGCTGCGCGACGGCCCTGAGGTGCGCACCGAGATAGGCCGCGTTGCCCCGGATGACGCTCAGCAGCAGATCGTCGCGCGTGGTCTCGAGGTGAGGCCGGTGAACCCGGCCGTGAGCGGCTCCAGGGAGTAGCGGCTGCCACCGAGGTAGGGCTCGTACACCGGGAGGTTGGCTTCCCGCCTGTCGGCATCGGGGTCCTCGAGGAACGCCATAAGCACGCGTGGGACGTACGCGTCGTAGAACTGGTCGTGCGTGAGCTCACGACAGAACGACGCGTGGAACCAATCCAGGGCTGCGCCTCCCGTGTTGAGGACGAAGAACGTGAGCCAGCGCCCGGGGATGACGTGGCAGCGCACGTTGAAGTCGGGTGAGGCGATAGCCGCGTCGGTGCACACGCTCGCGATGTCGCAGGTCCCGCTGATGAGGTTGATGTCGCCGGGCTCGGTGAGACCGCCCGACAGCGCGGCGAGGACGGCGTCGTTGCCGCCGCAGAGCACCGTGCAGTCGCGGGGCAGCCGAAGCTCGCCGGCAACCGACGGACGGATCACGCCGACCGGGTCGTAGGACTGCAGGAGTGGCGGCAGCTTGCGCTCGGGGATACCGGCCAGGCTGAGGACGGCCTGGTTCCAGGAGAGATCGTTGCGGGCCGTGTTGTACAGGCCGGTGATCGAGACCGTGGAGGGATCGATCGCCCAGCGTCCCGTCAGGCGCTTGACGAGGTAGGTGTTGCAGTGGCCGAACTTGGCCGCCTGCGCCCAGATCCCCGGCTGCTCGTCACGGAACCAGAGGATCGACGAGAGCGACGAGCCCCCCGACACCGGGAGGTTGCACGCCTCGGCCAGGAACCGTTCCTCGCCGACGATCCCGCGGATGGCCGCCGACTGCGCACGGGAACGCCCGTCGAGGAACAGGATCGCGGGGCCGAGCGCCGTTCCGTCCGCCGTCATCGGAGTAAGCCCCGGCGTGGTGACAGAGAGGGAGACCACCCCGACGGCAGCCAGGCACCCGCGCACCTCGGCGCAGCAGTCGCGCAGGGCGCCCCACCAGGTCTCCGGGTCGATGTCCGCCTTTCCGCGGTCGTAGTAGTGCGGGTCGTAGTCGCGTCGCGCCTCGCAGCGCTTCTCGAGGTCTGGACCGAAGACGCCCAGCTTCAAGGCGCTGGTGCCGACGTCGACGGCGAGGATGTCGCCAGTCACGGCAGTAACCCTTCGTCGGTAAGGAGCCCCCGGAGCGCCGCCACGTGCTCCCCGTCGAGTGGAAGCAGGGGCCGGCGCGGAATGCCACCCACGAACCCGGCGAGGGTCATGGCCGCCTTCACCCCGGCGACGCCGTAGGTGCCGGAGATCGCGTGGTTGATTCGAGCCACCCGGGCCTGCAGCGATGGGCCGGCGACCTCGTCCCTCGCCCGTCCCGCCTCGAACAGCTCCAGTGCGAGATGCGGGAAGACGTTGGCCAGGGATACGGTGCCGCCGAGCGACCCGCCCATCATGGAGGGGAAGAGGAAATTGGCCGAGCCCGCCAACACATGGAAGGCCGGTCCCTCCAGCGGGAGGAAGCTCTCTATGCCGCTCGCCGCACTGTCCTTCATCCCCACGATGTTGGGATGCAGGGCCAGACGCCCGACGAGCTCGGGACTGAGCGTGATGCCGCAGAACCCGGGCGCGTTGTAGAGGAGCAGCGGGATTGGCGCGGCGTCGGCCAGGGAGGAGAAGTAGCGGAACAGGACCTCGTCGGTCATCTGCTTGCGGAAGTAGCCCGGGGACAGCACGAGCCCGAAGTCGGCTCCCAGGTCCGCGGCCGCGACAAGGAAGCGTTCGGCGTCGCGCTGTGCCTCGTACGTCGCCCCGGCCATGACGACCTGCCCCGCGCCCTTGTGGCGCACGATGACGTCGAGCACGCGCAGTCGCTCGTCCTCGGAGAGGCTGCGGTTCTCGCCGTTGGAGCCGAGCGCGAGGTAGCCGAGGATCCCGCTCTCCGCATACCGGCCGACGTTGAACCGGAGGGCCCGGTAGTCGACGTCCTCGTTCGCGGCGAACGGGGTGCAGAGCGGAGCGAACACCCCCGCCAGGTCCGCCGGCACGCCCATGCGTCGCGTTGGAACGGCCCCCTGGGACGCCTCGTGTTCGCGCCTTGCGGACCCAAACTACCGGTGTCCTGGGTCGTGGAGTCAGGGCCGTTGGTCGCGACTTGTCGAGGCGGGCCCCGAGAGGTCGGCTCCGTGAGGCCCCGAGGGGAGCCTCCGAGGAGGGAGCGAGCCCGGACGCTGCATCGAGGACGCCCGGTTCGGGCACGGGTGCATCAGTGCCCGCGTTCCTCGCGGATGGACGGAAGGCTCGCCGGATGAGCCGGGTGGCACCTTGCGACCGGCGCTCACAACGCGACCATGAGCCACATCGCGGGTGCGTTGACGCGCGGCCCGTGCCCACGGCCGCCAGGGACCGCGCCGAGCTACTGGCGAGACCGACCCGCTCGCACGCGTGGATGCGCGCTCGAACAGCCCCCGGGAGCAGTGCCTCCCCTGTTCGAGGAGGGGGTGCGGGGATGAAGTCAGTCGCCGATGCGCTCGTCGTCCGGGCCGTGCATGGCGCCGATCGCCTTCACACCCTGGGCGTCGTCGGCGCGGGCAGCCTGTTCGTGCTTCTCGCCTTCGTGTCCCGCGTGCTCGTGCCGTCCGCCCCTTCCATGACGCCGTCGCCGCTGGCGGCCGACGCACTCGTCCCTGAGCCCGGCGCCCTCGCAGCCAGTTCGGACCAGGGCAAGCCACTCCCCTGCAGCTCCGCGCACGTGTTCGCGGCCTGGCTCGACTACCGGGCCGGGGAGCGCGAGTCGCTCCCCTACAGCTCCGCGCACGTGTTCGCGGCCTGGCTCGACTACCGGGCCGGCGAGCGCGAGTCGCTCCCGTACGCTCGGTGCTGGTCGACGTCGCCAACACGGAGCAGGCGATCTGCGGGCTCGTCAGCGTCACGCGCCGGCATGGCAACGCGGGCCTGAGCGGTCTAGAAGCGGCGGGCGTCGCCCCCGGTGCTCAGCGCCGCCATCGTGAAGTCGCTCAGCGAATACGCGCCGCCGGTGTCCAGGCCGGCCAGGGGAAACGACACCCGGTTCGGGCCCAGCTCGACGACGTGCACGTCGCTCGCGGCACGAAGGAGCGGCGCCCGGGCGACCCCGGGGGACATTGGGTCAGAATCGGACTGGACAGTCATGCGCCCCCTCCTGCGAACCAGACCGGCAAGTATGCGATCCCGTACGAGCGCGGTCCACAGCCTCCTGTGGCTCGCGAGGTGCGGTGGTCGACCTGCGACGTCGGCTTGGCAGCCCGGCCACACCGGCCTGCGTCGCCCAGAGCACCGCATGGACCTTGACAGGGGTACGGGGAGCGCGCATACCGGTCCGGGGTGGTGGGCCGATCACTCTCGTTAGTGGCTCCGGCCACCATCCCTCTGCCTCGGCGCCGGCCTGGGGGCGTCGCTCGATGCAGAGCAGCCGCGAGGGCAGATGATGTCCGATACCGCCACCGGCGTATGGATCTCCGCTACGTCGGCCACCGTCATCCGCTGGGGTCCGCAGGGCAGCCTGCGCCACCGCATCGTCTCCACTGTGCCGGGACGTCATCGATCCACCGGGCGACCACCGACCGAAGCGCACCCGGCCGGCGAGGGGCATCGCGATGAGCACATGCGGACGTTCTTCGACGAGGTGGCGCACGTGCTGGCGGGCGAGGATGACCTGCTGCTCGTCGGTGACGGAGAGGTCGTCGAGCACTTCGCCGAGTACGTGCGAGCCCTGGACCCACGCCAAGGTCGGCCCCGCCGCATCGAGATCGAGAAGTGCGGTCCGCTCACGGACCGGCAACTGCTGGCCCGCCTGCGCTCGTTTGCGGGTTCGCCGGCCCGACGCACGCTGCCGCGCTGAGCATCGCGGCTCGACTCGGTCTCGCGCGGAAGGACGCCGCGTGACGCGACTACGGCAACCCGTTCAGCAGGTACAGGGCGGCGAGGACCGCCACGACGGCCAGGGCCGCGTACACCCAGAGCGGGAGCCGGGTCGCGCGCCCACGTGGCCCTGCGCTGCCGCCGCCGGCATTCAGATCCTGTCCTCCGCCGGCTCCCTCGACAGCCTGGTTGCGGAACGTATTCGGGGCCCGCTGGTCCCGCAGGGTGTTGGGGCGGACGTCACCTGGCCCGCCCCGCTGGTTGGTCATACCGCGCCTCTGCGCTGCCAGCGCCACACCGCCTGGCACCTCCCAGCCTGCCATGGAGCCACCACCATCTGCTCAGAGTAGCTCGGTGCCGGGCGCGCCACGGTCACGCCTGGGACCCGCCCTCGGGCGGCAGCAGATAGAGGGCCATCACGAGCGGCGTGCGAGCGAGCACGCTGTGGCGGGTGCCGGCGGCCATCCGGAGCCATGAGCCCGGGATGGCAGCGTAGCCATCATCTTCGGCGGTGAGGTCGGCCTCGCCGGAGAGGATGTGGATGATCGCCGGGCGGGCCGAGGTGTGCTCGGAGAGCCGCTCGCCGGCCGCGAAGGCGAACAGCTCAAGCTCGACGCCGGCTTCGTTCGAGAGGGTCTGGCTGTGGATGCCGCGGGCCGGCACGGGGGCTTCGGCGACGAGGTTCGGGAAGAACGTATGCGTAGTGCTCATGGCACCACGATAGTCCGCTCCTGGCGCGCTCGGCCTGTCTCCGGGCCTCGGTCTCACCAGGCTGGCTGGCGGCGAGCTCCCGGATGCTGTCGAGGGAACACTCCGCCTGATGGCGGGCGCCCAAGACATAGAAGGCCGCGCACCACTGGCGCTACCAACATCCGGTGACTCCCGTTCCAACCCGTCCTCTGTCCCCGCCGTCGCGCCTTTGATCGGGGCGACAGGCGACGCGGCCACCTTCGTGCAGCCGATGAAGTGGCCCAGATAGGCACGATGCTGGCGATCGAGTGGCGCTTCGGGGGGACCAAGCCGGGGTTTTCTGCCCGGGGCCCGAAGCATGCCGGGCTGGTTGCCTGCCTTCCGGCGGTGGCGGGCTGGCTCATCCGGCAGCGGCCGCCACCGTGCGTCTCGTCGGCCCGGGATCGAGCTCATCACGGCACTGTTCGTCTTCCCGATGGGCATGGTCCTGGCGACCGTCGAAGCGGTCACGCTCGGGATCACGCTCGCCGCGATCTGCCTCGCCGTCGGTGAGCCACCACCGCATTCGACGATGCCTGTCGACCGGTGGAGGCGTGGGAGTCCGCCCGCTGCGTTCGCGCGCCCTTCCAGCGGGACGCCCTCGGGAGCAACGTTCAGCGCCTCCAGCGACTGGCCGAGCACAGCACGGTCATGACGGTCGAAGTGGCGCCAGCATCCCTGTGCGGGCACGCCAGTGGCTCGCGTGCCGTCGCCCGCCAATGCCTTCGTCGTGACCGTGGTGCGGGGGCGGACGTCATCGTGCCCCTCAGCACCACGATGTTGCAGGCGCACGATCGGGTCTCGATGCTCGTCGAGCCCGGCACGGAAGCGGTGGCCATGGCGGCGCTGGGCCCGGAGAAGGAGCGGGTCCGTGGCCGAGGCGTCTGGCCGAGACGCCGCACACCCCGTAGGATGGCAGTCCATGGACGCTCGGGCAGAGCCCGCGGTGCACGCGCCGCCCCTCGCATCCCCGGCCGCGGCGGGGACGCATCGTCGTGGCTCATGGTGGCTCATCCGATCCGTCTCCGACCTGCGCCGCGCGTCACGGCTGACGGCCGGGTTCGCCCTCGTCACGGCTCTCTCGAGCGTCATCGCGACGTTCGGCCTCATCAGCGACTCGGCCGCCGTGATCATCGGCGCCATGCTCATCGCACCGCTGCTCTCCCCGATCATGGCGCTCGCGCTGGCCTCGCTGGGGGGCCGCCCGCGGCTCTTCCTGCGCGCCTCCGTCACGCTCGGCGCGGGCATCGCCGTCGCACTGCTCGTCTCCATCGTCCTCGCCTGGGTGGCCCAGCAGCTGCCGTTCGGCGCCCTCGAGACGGTGCCCGCGGAGGTGGTCTCGCGGACCCAGCCCGGCCCCTTCGACCTGGCCATCGCGCTCGCCGGCGGCGCCGCCGCGGCCTACGCGCTGGTGCGCCTCGAAGGGGCCGCGGCGCTCTTCGGGGTGGCCATCGCAACGGCGCTCATGCCACCCCTGTGCACGGTGGGGATCGGCATCGCCATGGACGATGCGGGCATCGCCACCGGAGCGGCAACACTGTTCGTGACCAACCTCGTCGCCATTGCAGCGGCCGCGACCGTGGTGTTTGCCGGCCTGCAGCTGCGCCCGCGCCGCTCACGCTCGGCGCACTTCGGGATCCTGCTGACCGGTGGGCTCGTCGTAGCCCTCGCCTTCGTGCTCGTCCCCACGGCCGTCGGGGTGGCGCAGCAGCGCCAGCTGGCGGCCGGACGCCAGCTCTTCGCCGACAGCGTCAGCACGGCCGTGGCCGGCGTCCTCCGGGTCCGTGTCCCGGGAGCCGTCGTCGAGAGTGTCGAGCGCAGCACCGTCGCCGGCACGCTCGAGGTGCGGGTGACGGCCGAAGTCGCCGCCATGCCGACCCTGGCCGAGGTGCGGATCATCCAGGACGAGGTGAGCGGACGATTGGGCCGGCCCGTGCACCTCGTCTTCGTGGGCCTCCCGGTCGTCGAGATCGATCCATCCGCTTCCAGCGTGCCGACCCCAAGTCCGACACCCAGCCCCACCCCCAGCCCCATCCCCAGCCCGACCCCCAGCCCGACCCCCAGCGCGAGCCCGTCGCCGACGCCCAGTCCCTCCCCCTCGCCGACGCCCAGCCTGCCGGCGACCAACACGTAGTGCGTCGCGACCCCCGACCTCCGTGGACCGCTACGATCGCAGTGCGAGGGGCCTCCGGATCGACGTCAGCCCCGCCGCTGCGAGATGCGACGGCCTTGGATGCGCCGATACGGCGTCGATCGTGTTGGCGGACCTGTGCGGCGGCCACCGTCGGACGAGCACTTGGTCGCGTCGGCTGGGCGCGGTTTGGAGATGCGCCAGAGAGCGAGGTAGGCAGTGCGTCACGATGTGAGTCCTGAAGCGCGCCTCAGCGGTCGTGTCGTCGACCGTCAGGTCGTGAGCGTCCTGCCGATGGCCGCTTTCGAGCTGGCACCCAGGTCGAGAGGCTGCCGCGCTGGCACCCGTTCTTCATCGAGGTCCGGGACATCTCGGGGACGTTCGCGACGCGAGGCGCCCGGTTCGAGGCCGCGATCAAGCTCGCCGGTCGGAGGCTGGATCTGCAGTACGAGGTGACCGAGATTCGGGCCCCGGATCTCCTTGTCCTGGTCGGTACGTTCCCGGATGGCTCGCTAGGCTGGACCAGGCGATTCGCGCCGGAAGGCAATCACACGATCGTGCACGGCGAGCTCGAGTACGACCTTCCTGGATCGTTCGCGCCGACAGAGGCGGAGCGCGTCTTCGTGGTGTGGGCCGTGGAGCGGGACGTGCGCCACTCCCTCGAGTACTTCGCCAAGGAGGTCGCGGCATGGACGCGGTCACGGTGACCACGACCGAGACAGCCTTGATCGCGAGGTACGTCGAGACGCGGTGGTACGGAGCGTCGGCCTACCCCGTACCCGGCAAGCGGTGCCGCGCCACGAAGCGGTGCCGCGCCACGAACGCGGGGGCTTCGGCCCGACCCTGCAGATTGATGGCCGCCGCCAGGGAGGGCAGAGATCGAGCGCGTGCCCGCGCCCACGACGTGGTGATCGCGGCTACCCAGAAGCCCCGGAGTCAGTCGAGAAGCACGTCCGCGGACAGGCGCTGTGCCACGAGGCGGCCCGTCTCGATGTCGGAGACGGCGATCACTTCCCTGGTGCGACCACGCGTAGCGCGCACCGTCAGGACGAGTTCGATCGGCACGCCCGCCTCGGCGAGCGCATGGGCCGCCAGGGCGAACTCGCCCGGGATGTTGGCGAGGTTCAGCTCGATGGTCTCGAACTCGACCGTCGGCAGCCCGAGCCCCTGCAGGGCACGCCGGGCAGCATCCTCGCGATCGACGGTGAAGCCGAAGCGCGGGGGTGACCCGGGCAACAACGACACGGCCGTCAGGTTGGCACCGGTGGCCGCCACGGCATCCGCCACAGCGAGCAGGGCGTCCGCTGTCTCGGTGAGCGTCACCACGAACGCCCTCACCGCTTCTTCCTCCCTCGCGACGACCGACCAGGGGATGCGCGCCCGCGTCGATCGCGGCGACAGCGTAGTGCAGGGGACGCTGGCGCGCCACCGCTGCGCCAGCCAGGCGGGCGACCTTCAGCACCACCAGCATGCCGCGGGCCCGCCGTTACGGTTGCCCGAGCCTGCCCGGCGCGGCGGTGCCGGTCCGGCCATGCCGTGACGGTCGTCACGTCGCGTGCCCGGCTCCCGATGACCTCGCCGCGGGCTCGTCAGGTGCCGCGGTTCGCCGCAGCGTGCGCCGCCGCGGAGGACGTCTGTCGTCGCGGGCTTGTCGGCCAGCGGGACCGACGCGACCGCTTCGAGCCCACGGCGAGCGCGGTACTCGGGTATCTCGAGCATGGGCGGGCGCTCGTCGTCGCCGAGCTCGACGACCTCGAGTCCGAGGCCGTCCGGCCCGGTGCTCGGCAGTTTCATCGACGTGCCGAGGTCGGCGAACAGGCGCACACGGCGCTGGCGCTCCAGGCGGCTGATCACCGCCTGCGTGATCACGAAGCTCATCCGCGAGAGTCCGCGGAGATCCTGGTTCCGGTGCACCCGGCGCTCCAGGTCGACCTGCCCGAGGCCGTCCAGCCCAACGCGCTCGACCACGTCGATGAGGTGTCCGATCTCGACCCCGTAGCCGGTCGAGAACGGGATCGACTCGAGCAGCGACCGACGCCCTGCGTACTCGCCGGCCAGGGGCTGCACGAACCCCGACAGGTCCGGGTAGAACAGGTTGATGAGCGGCCGCGCGACGAGCTCGGTTACCCGCCCGCCGCCGCCCTCCCGGAGCACGCCCCCCTCCAGGATCGGGCGCTCGTAGTAGCCCTTGACGTACTGGAGTCCGGGCTCGGCGAGAAGCGGCCCGAGCGTCCCGTACACGAGGCGCGGGTGCCATTCGCGGACGTCCGTGTCGGCCCACACCACGATGTCGCCGGACGTCTCGTACAGGCTCTTCCAGAGCGCCTCGCCCTTGCCGCGGAAAGAGCCATACCTCGGCAGCACGTCGGGATGCTGGATGACCCGCGCCCCCTCGGCCTCCGCGAGCGCCCGCGTGCGGTCGGTCGACGCCGAGTCGATCACCAGCAGTTCGTCGACCAGCGGGACGTCCTCCATCATGGTCCTCCGCGCGGTTCGCACGATCGGCCCGACGGTCTCCTCCTCGTTCAGCGTGGGAAGCACGAGGCTGACCGTCAGCCCCTGGCGCTCCTTGAGCGCGACAAGGCGCCGGAGGTCGGCGAACTCGGCATGGTGGAAGTTCGACTCGGCGAACCAACGCGCGACCCGCGGCGTCGCGGCGCGGAGCGACGACGTCCGCTCGGCGCTGGGGAGGGTCCCGGGCACCCGCGCGAGCGCGTCAAACGTGGACGGGGTGATCCGCTCGCGCGAGCGAACGACGAGGACGGCGCTCGGCGCCTCCGCGAGGACGGCCTCGGGTATCGGACCGAGCACCGCCTCGCCCTCCGGGGCGTACGGGAGCGCCGCCGCCCCAAGGATGATCAGGTCCGCTGCAGCGGCTTCCTCGAGGATCGTCGCGCGCACGTCGGATGTCTCCCGAACGCATCGGTCAACCTGCTCGAGGCCATGTCGGCGAGCCACGTCCTCAAGGGCGCGCTCAAGGATCTCGCGGCCCGCGAGCGTGAGACCGGTGGGCGTCAGGTGCGTGATCCGGACGTCCGCGTCATTCGATTGGGCGATGGCGGCGCCCATCGCCAGGGCAAGGTCCGCGTTCGGGCCACCCCGGACGGCGATCGTGACGCGGTCGAGCGTGCGGACGGGGCCGCGCAGGATCGCGACGTCGCAGGTCGCGTGCCGGACGACCTCGTATCCGACCTGCGTCGGCGCGGTGGAGCCGCCCGCCGCGACGGCCGGCGGGCCGAGCAGGATGAGGTCGGCCTCCGCATCGGCCGCAGCCTCGATGATCGCTGCTACCGGCTCCGCATCGACGCGCACGACTCCTCGCACGTCGCGCGTCCTGCCGCCCTCGGTACGGATCGCTTCGATGGCGTCTCGCAGCGCTGCGCGCGCCTCACGGACCAGCCTCGTGGCGAGGGCGGGGGTAACCCCGGCACGCTGCTCGACCACACGCAGCAGCGAGATCCGGCACCCGCGGAAGATGGATTCGGCCGAGCGGACCGCCTCTGGCGTTGCCGCTTCGTCGAGCATCGGGACCAGAACATGGATCGGTTTGCCGTGTGCAAGGTTCACTATCCATCCCTCGGCGTGGAGGCGAGTCGAGAACTGATGCGCGAGGCCAATGATGCGGCGTCGAACGCGCGCGCTCGCGCCGCGGTCACGAGACCGCACCCATCGCGGTCAACGCCGAGCGGCCCGCAAGCGCCGCGGTAGCCGGTGACAAGTCCGGTTGCCGGGTCACGTACCTGGAGCAGACCAGACATCACCACGCCAACGCCCCCAGGGCTTGGCGTACGGATGCCTGCCAGGTCAGGCCCGCCCGTCGGAGAGTACTTCTCCAGCCTGCCAACGAGGACGCAGGTTGCACTCTGCAGGGGTTTTCCCATCACTCTGAGGCACAACGTGTCCTTGACCCGTCCCGGGTCCGACCTCGCGACCCGGAGGGCGGGAGCGCCAGATTCCACATGATCAACTGACGCATCGTGGGCAACCATCATCTGGCGCATCGTGGAGTCGCCCCATCCGATGTCCGAATCGGCCACCTCAGGGTGGGAGCACCAGACATGGAAGACCGCGCACACGCCTCTGCTGGCGCTCCCAGCATCCGGTGGCACGCCCTCCAACCAATCCTCTGTCCCCCCGGTCGCAGATCTGATCACAGTGACCGGCTACTCGGCCGCCTGCCTCCAGCCGATCGAATGGCTCAAAGACTCACGATGCAGGCTATCGCCTGGCGCCTCGTGACGCTACGCGGAGAACGCGGAGTACTGGTGCGCCGCGCCCAGGACGTGCCGCAACGACCCCAATCGAGTCAGCCACTCAAGGCTATCCCCATTGGGATCGTCCGATAATCACGCAGTGAAGGTGCTGCGACTACCCGCGGCCGCTCTGCTGCTCGGGCTCAGCGTCGCGGGCTGCGCGTCGGCGGCTTCAACGCCCAACACGGTGACGGTGATCTCATCGGCCACCCCTCCCGTGTCGGCTTCGGCGACGAGCTCCGTCTCCGGACCGCCGGTTATGAACCCCTCCCCGTCGCCCGCGCCGACGCCGAGCTCAATCGTTCCCGGCGTGACGCCGCCGCCCGCGGTGACCTCGCTCGGGCCGGTTCCGCGTGACTGTGCCCCGTCGGTTCTGCCGAGCGGGATGACGCTCCACGACTTCGGCGGTGGTTTCATCGGCACGGTCCGGTTCCGCGGACGGGCACCGGTCTGGACGCTGGGACTGCCCGATAACGGCATCCTTCAGCTTCCCCCGGTGTCCGATAACAGCCAGCGGTTCCCGACCCTAAAGGTCATGTGGATCGTCGGTCCGAACGAGACGCAGCCGGTCACCGTTCGAGGCCGCGACCGCGCCAGCGGCAGCCCGCTGTGGTTCCAGGTGTATCCGTCGAATGCGACGGCTGACCTGCCGTCGTCGTACACCACCACCCTGCGGCTCGATCCGTCAGCGCCGAATTGGGGCTACGCGCAGAACAGCAGCGGAGACTGGTCGATCTGGGGCATCGGCGTCGGCGCGCGGGTGGCGGGGTGCTATCAGCTGTCGGTTAGCTCGAGCAGGGGCACCTGGACGGCCCGGCTTGCGATCGGCGGCTGACGCGGCGCGAGAACCGGCACGCGGCTAGCGGCGGGCTTCTGCTGTTGTGAAACCTTTTCCTTGTACTGGTTCGCGGCCCAGACGGCACGCTGCAGCGCCTGATCCGCCGAGACCTCGCACCACTCGAACGATGCCCGTACCCGGGCCGGGCGCCAGACGAGGGTGTTCTTGCGTCCGGCCGCGTGCGGGTGGACGGGCGGAGCGAGGCCACCAGGGCGTGAGCTGTCTGCCGGGCCCCTCGCCATGGTTCAAACCTTTCCCTTGTACTGGCATGCGGCGTCCTGTCGCGTTGCTTTGCCCGGCGTCCACGTCGTCGGACAGGTCATTCGGCACTCGCCTCATCGTTCGGGAGGCGAATCCTGTGTCCGCCATGACGGTGCGGCACTGGGCGGGTGGGCATGCGTAGCCGTTCCGACTCCCTGACATGGACGAAGGTCTTCGCGGCGGGACTCCTGCTCCGCCCGATCCTCATCGTACCGATGGCCCCGAGCGGACCCCTGGGTGGCTCGAACCTGCTCCCGATCGGGTTGGCCGCGGTCTTTGCCTTCCACATCCTGGTCGCCGCTGCCGTGTTCGTCGGGAATCGTCCGGCGATCGCGTTCGGGATCCTCACTGCCTGGGCGGGAGTTGCGGTGGCTGCCATCGGTGTCTACGTGGGCTTGCCGATGCCCTGGCCTCTCGTCCTCGCCGGGTACAACGTCGCCTTCGCCGTGGTCGGCATCAAGGCATGGGAGCTACCGGTGGCGGCCGACGGCTGATACGGCGTCAGTCCGCCCGGGACCGTCGTTCTCGCGACCGCCGGGCGCGTGGCCAGGCATGGCGTCAGGCGTCATCCCTCGAAATGGCCGTCAGCAAACCTTTCCCTTGTACTGATCCTCGCTGGCCTGCGGCATGACCGACGGAGCCGTGCCCCTCGGTGGTGCTCATGGCCGGTTGGGTTGATCTTCGTGTCGTTCGGCCCTTGTGTTGCGGTCAACGCGGCGAAGGCTAACGGCGCACGCGGGGGGCCATGACGCGCGGCTGAGCCCACGGCCGCCACTGACCGCGCCGAGCCACTGGCGAGACCGACCCGCTCCGGTAGCGTCCCAGGGGGAGGCGCGTGCGATGCGCAGGGCGATGATCCTCGCGGTCGTTCTGGTCATGGCGGTGAGCGGCGTGGCGCAGGCCAAGTCGACCGTCGCGAAGGTCACGGGCACGGCCACGTACTACATCGACGGCAATCCAGCCAGCTGGCGCACGGTCTCCGTCAGCGCGCAGGCGACCAACCCCGTGAAGGGCACGTGGACATGGGTGCGGCCGTCGGGCACGTACGCTGGCCCGGTGACCTGTCTCCGCGTGTCCGGGTCCGACGCGTGGCTCGCCGGGTCCGCGCCTGGAACGGGTGTGGAGCCGATCTTCGCCGTCTTCTTCTGGTTCCACGACGGCGGTGCGCGCGGGCAAGTCAGGGGACCTCGCCTTCGGGTGGGCAGCCGACTCGTGGGAAACGCTCGCCGACATGGAGACCCTCTGCGAGAACATGGACACCGACTTCTACGGCCTCGAGCCGTATGGCGTGGTGGCCGGTAACGTCACGGTCCGTTCTACCAGGTAGGCGGGCCCGGCCCTGCCACGCCGGTCCGCCGCATCGACGCCGAACGGCCCAGGTCCGCGCCGACCGTTCGACCCAGGGTTCATCGGCTGGAACGTCCGTGACATCCGGGGCGTGGCGTAGGCCGGCCCGCCCGGGCATCACGTGGCGCTGGCGCGCCCGAGGCCCGGCAGCCCCCGTCGGCGGCACTGGCGGGGGCTGCACTGGGTCGGTGACCGGCACACAGACCTTTCCCATGCAGTGGTCGCGAGCACGCGTCGGGCGCATGACCGTAGCGCGGAAGGCGATCGCCTTGACACGCTGGCCGCCGACCCTATGCTGGCCCCACCGCGGCTCGCTCGCGTCCCACCGGATGCCCGCGGCAGGAGGGGTCCTCGTGCCGAAGTACCTGTTCACCGGTACCTTTACGCAAGAGGGCGCCAGGGGCCTCCTCGATGAAGGCGGCAGCGGTCGCCGCACGGCCGTGGAGAAGCTGTTCGCCTCGCTCGGGGGGACGCTCGAGTCGTACCACTTCGCCTTCGGAGGCGACGACTTCTTCATCATCGGCGAGCTTCCCGACAACGGCGCCGCCGCCGCGGCGGCCCTCGTCACATCGGGTTCGGGCGCCGTGCACACCCGCACGACCGTGCTCCTGACCCCCGACGAGCTGGACGCCGTGGCGAGGCTGTCGCCGACCTACCGGGCGCCTGGGCGCTGAACCGGCACCGCCGGCACGCCGGCTCGTCGCACGCGCACCGGATGGAGAGAGCCCGCATCGGGCCCTGGTGATCGCGACCTGACTGGCGCGCCCGGCAGGCAGCCGCCACGATGCTCGGCATGGAGACGCGATTTCGTGACAGAGCGCCAGGACGGGTCGAGGCGACCACGGCGCGGGCTCTCCGGACGCTGACGGCTGCTCTCATCTGGACGGCCCGAAGGACGGACAGGACGGTGATCCTGCCGCTCGGTGTCAGGATGGGCATGTAAGCTGCCGCCATGAGCGAGCCGCATCCCCTGGTCCTTCAGCTCCGCTTCACCCGGGCCGAGTTCCTGCGGGCGATCCAGGGCATGCCCGAGGCCGACGCGGCGCGCCGGCTTCTCCCCATGAACTGCGTCGCGTGGAACGTGGGCCATCTGGCGTGGCAGGAGCAGCATTACTTCCTCACCATCGGGCAGGGCCGCACGCTGGTGCCCGAGATCGCCGAGCGGTTCTCATACGGGGCCCCTGCCAGCACGCCCGCGCTGGCGGACGTCCTCGCCGCCTGGCATGCGATCACTGCCGCGGCCGACCCGTGGCTCGACGCGCTCGACGTCGAGTCGCTACTCAGCCGCCCCGGAGGCCGTGGGCGCCCGGGCCGGACGACGCTGGGCAACCGGCTCCAGCGCACGATCTACCACTACTGGTTCCACACCGGAGAGAACCTGGCGATCCGCCAGATCATGGGCCACCGACGGCTGCCCCAGTTCGTCGGCGACATCGACGCCGAGGCCCCGTATCGGCCCGAGACACTCCCGGTGCGGCACGACCTCTGACCGCCTGAGGTGGCGCTCGCTGGTCCTTTCCCTTGTACTTGGCCGCGGAGATCTCGCCCACGCCAGGAAGGATCACCATCTCGAACCGGCGTAGGGACGCCCAAGCCGGGTCGTTGCGAAGCGGCGGCCGCCTGATGCGACAGGGCCACGGTCACCCGTACGTGCGCCTGAGCCACCAATAGGCGAGGCCGCAGAGCACCAGCGCAGCCGCGAGGAAGATCCCGGTCTCGGCCAGCTGGAACGGCCAGAAGCGGCTCGCCGGCTGGTAGGTGACAGCCGTGTGGAAGCTCGCAGCCAGCTTGACGATGCAAGACTGGATGACCGGACCGGGTGGCACATTGGGAAGCTGGCCGAGTGCGGGACAGGTATCGAGCAGGTGGCCCGCAAACGTGTGGCCGCTCTTGTCGACCACTGCAGCCGAGTACACCCAACCGTTCGGGACGTTCAGCTGTGGAGCGATGAGCGAAAGCGTGCCCGCCGGCGCCTGCACGCCGATGACGGGACGCGCCGTCACGAGCGGGAGGGACTCGTGGAGCGGTGCCGCGAGGTTCGGGCGGACCCAGGTCGTGACCGCGACGCGCGCCGCCACGAAGCCGCCGAGCGTCGTGGCCATCGCCGGGACGGTCCGGCGCAGCAGCACGCCTGCCGTCACCCCGAGGGCGAAGGCGAACGCCGTGTAGCCGATCGGCACGATGCCGTGGAGACCGAACGGCAACGGGTTGAAGATGTCCTGGCTCGCCGCATCGAAGGGACCCTGCCACCAGTCGACCATCCAGGTGAGCAGGCCGCCCATGGCCACGGCAACCAGGCCGACCACTCCGAGCTTGACCGCCAGCCAGCGCCGTCGGGTGACGCTCTGCGTCCAGGCCAGCCGGAAGGTGCCGGTCTCGAGCTCGCCGGCGACGAGCGGCGCGCCCAGGAACAGGCCGATGACCGCGGGCGCGACGATCGCGACGATCGACACCAGGGTGTGCAGGCCGGCATCGTCCCGGAGGATCGGGTTCGCGCCCGCGATGCACCCGCCCGGTGGCCTTGCAGCCAGCCTGGAACGCGTCGTTCACCTGGGCCAGGTGGACGCCGGTGACGGCGAGCACGACGGCGAGCACGCCGAGTGAGCCGAAGCCGATGACCGCCTCGGTGCGGAACTGGCGCAACGTCAGCCGGATCACGCCCGAACCTCCAGGTGCGGCCGGCGGTCCTGTTCGACGGCGCGCGTCATGTAGGCGAGGACGAGGTCCTCGAGGTCGAGCTGCTCGACCGACCACGCCGGGTCGAGGATCGGACGGTCGGTCCGCACGACGAGCGTGCTCTGCCGGTCGGTGTGGCTCGGCGACGATGACCTGCTGGTCGCCGGGCAGGGCGTGCGCGGTCGCGACGGGGGCCGGTCAGTCGGTGGTGGGTCGCGAGCAGCTCGTCGATCTCGCCGGCGACCTGGACCCGCGAGTCGACGAGCACGACCAGGTAGTCGCAGACCCGCTCGAGGTCGGCGACCAGGTGGGAGGAGAGCATCACGCTCACGCCGTGCTCGGCGACGACCTCCATCAGGCCCTGGAGGAACTCGCGCCGTGCGAGCGGATCGAGGCTCGCGACGGGCTCGTCGAGCACGAGCAGCTCCGGCCGCTTCGCGACCGCGAGGGTGAGGGCGAGCTGGGCGCGCTGGCCGCCCGAGAGCTGGCCCGCCTTCTGGCGAGGGTCGAGCCCGAGCCGCGTCGATCCGGTCCGCGGCGAGCTCGGCGTCCCAGCCCGGGTTCAGCCAGGCGCCGAACCGCAGGTGGTCGCCGACCGACAGCGCCGCGTAGGTCGGGGTGTCCTGGGCGACGAAGCCGACGCGGGCGAGCTGGTCCGGCGTCCTCGCCGGGGCGCCCACCGAGGACCGTGATCGTCCCCGCGGTCGGCCGCAGGAGCCCGACCGACGAGGTGCAGCAGCGTCGTCTTGCCGGCGCCGTTGGGCCCGACGAGCCCGACGACCTTGCCGGCAGGGATGGCGAGCGTGCACTCCGAGAGCGCCCACGTGTCGCCCGTAGCGCTTGCCGAGGCCGTTCGCCTCGCAGGACGGCGGTCACGCTACGCCCTCCGCGGAGGCGGACCGAACGACGTCGCGAAAGAGCGCCTCGATGCTCTCGTCGTCGAGCCCCGCGCCTCGCGCCTTCGACAGCCAGCGCATGAGGTCCTGGCGGAGCGGCCCGTGGGCGGCCAGCGAGTCGCCCGTCAGGGTCTTCGTGACGAAGATGCCGATGCCCGGCCGAGCGGCGACCAGGCCGAGGTGCTCCAGCTCCTTGTAGGCCTTGAGCACCGTGTTCGGGTTGATCGCGAGGGCGGCGACCACCTCCTTCACCGTCGGGAGCTGGTCGCCGACCTCGCAGGAGGCCGAGCCGCAGCGCGTGGCGCACCTGCTGGACGATCTGCTGGTACGGCGCGACCCCCGAGCGCGTGTCGAGATGGAAGTCGATCACCGCAGGCTCCAGACATCTAGGTTAGCTAGGCAACTAGATAAGTATACCCTAACGCGGCTTGCGGGAGCGTGTCGACGCGGTCCGGAACGACGGGGCGCGAGATGGAGTCCCAGCCAACCTGATCGCGGCCCACGTTGCTCTCATACGTGAAGTGGGGAGGATCCGCCGACCACTTCGTCCGTAGCTCCCGCACCTCGTCGGCCTTGTCCGCGAAATGCAGGATCTCGTCTCGGTATCCTCGGAGCCGATCCCGCAGCTTCCGCAGTTCGCGAGGGTCAACAGGGCAGTCCGCTCTGGCTTCATCATCGAGCGGGACGTCCGGTCTGCCCTCTATGAGCAGGCAGGTCTCCTTGATGCAGAGGTACAGGGCGACCAGGTCAGTATCGCCTCGCCCCGCTCGCCCGCCGTCAGGAGCCGCTTGGTCGTGCCACTCCACATCATCGCGCTGGACACCCAGGCCCCCAGGAGCCCGCGAGCGCGAGGGTGAGGGTCAGGACGTGGTCGGGCGGCCGAAGGATAAGACGCAGCAAAGGTCCCCGGGGAGGTGTGGCGTGCGGACGCGCTCCGCGCCCGTTAGCCTCGAGCCCGACCAGGGTGATCGGCCAGGCTGAACCCTTCCCTTGTACTGATCCTCGGCCACCTCGCCGTCACTGGGCCCACCGTGGGCGATCACCGTCGCCGCGGGTCAACCTCCTGCTGGACGGCCTGTCGAGTGGTCCGAATGGCCTCTTGTCACGCGCCGTCGGGAGCGAACGGTAGCCGGTGCACGGGGGGCATTGACGCGCGGCCCAGATCCTGGCCGCCGGGACCGCGCCGAGTCACTGGCGAACCCGACCCGCCCGCAGTTGGAGTGGGCCATGGATCACATGCGCGAAGAGATCCGGATCGAGGCGCCCGTCGAGCACGTCTGGGCGTTGTTCTGCGACACGTCGCGCTGGCACGACTGGGCCCCGCGCCTGGAGACCTCGGACTGGAGCGGGCCGCTCGACCGGGTCGGAACGACGTACGTCTCGACGGTCAAGATGATGGGCTTCGAGATGAAGCAGACGAACACGGTCGTCGAGGTGGAGCCGCTGAAGCTCATTCACCAGCACTCCGACCAGGGCCCGGAGGACGACTTCTATCGGTTCGAGCGGGTGGGCGACGCAACCCGCGTGATCGTCGAGGGCGACTACGAGATGCCCGGGTACATCCCCGGGTTCCTCAGGAACCTCATGACCAAGGCCTTCTTCGAGCGGCAGACGCGCCACATGCTCGGAGACTTCAAGGCGCTCGCCGAGGCGACGGTCCCGGTTCGGGCCTGATGCGTTCGTAGCCCGGGACGAGCGGTAGGGCCGCGGGCACGACCCCGCGGCCCTACTTCGAGAAATCCCTCGCTTCGCCGGGCGCCAGTCGTGGCCCTGGTGGGTCGGGCGCCGGCGCCGCGCGTTGCCCTTGGCGTTCGGGACTCACCGACGTTCGTTCGCTCGCGCGAGCGGTTCCCCACCTGACGATGCCGTGCCGCCGGACTCACGCGTGACGCAGTCGGCGGCGAATCCCCGGCTCCGCTCCCGATCGCCTCGCCGACAGCGGCGCGACGGGCCGAGCCGGGCTACTTCATGACGAACGCCTCTGGCGTCCGATCGTCGACGCCGCGCATCGTGCGACCCAGTGCGGGGAGCCCTGACGCGCGGCCCATGCCCTGGCCGCCCGGACCGCGCCGAGCCACTGGCGAGACCGACCCGCGAGCGAACCGGGGGGTCGTCCCATGCGCTTCATTCAAGAGACCGGGTTCAACGTGCGCATTGGCCATGAGGAAGCGTTCCAGCGGTGGCTCGCGGCGAACGAGGAGCGGATCGCCCACAGCTACCCCGAGGGCACCGAGTACCTGGGCACCTACGCCGCCGTGTACACCTCGGAGAAGACGGCCGGAGAGTATCGCGTCCTCGAACGTCTCAGCAGCTACGCCGACCTCGACACGCTGGCCGCGATGCAGAGGGACGCCACCACCGAGTACGCGAAGGTGTGGCGGGAGGCCACCCAGTTCTTCGACCCCGATCCGCACGCCGACTCGAGTCTGGTCCTCCTCAAAGGCGTGACCGACGCCGCGATCTGGGATATGGAGCCCGTGGAGTGACCGGCCGGTAGTCAGCGCGTAACTCGAATCTGGTCTCGGGCCATCGACGGGCTTTCCCTCGTTCTGACCCTCGGGCGCCTCGTCGTCACTGGGCCCAGCGTGGGCGATCCCCGGTGCCACCGCCAGCCTCCTGCCGGACGGCCTGTCCAGTGGTCCGAACGGCCTCTTGTCACGCGCTGTCGGGAGCGAACGGTAGCCCGTACACGGGGGGCATTGACACGCGGCCCAGAACCTGGCCGCCGGGACCGCGCCGAGTCACTGGCGAACCCGACCCGCCCGCAGTTGGAGCGGGTCATGGACCACTTGCATGACGAGGTCCGCATCGAGGCGCCCGTCGAGCACGTCTGGGCGTTCTACTGCGACACGTCGCACTGGCAGGACTGGATGCCACGGCTCGGGCACCTAGAGGTCAACGGGCCGCTGGACAAGGTCGGGACGACGTACGTCGCGACCATGCGGCTCATGGGCTTCGAGACGAAGACGACCTACACGATCGTCGAGGTGGAGCCGCTGCGGCTCATGCACGAGCACACTGACACGGGCCCGGAGGACAACTTCCTGCGGTTCGAGCGCGACGGCGAGGCGACCCGCGTGGTCATCGATTCCGACTGGGAGATGCCGGGCCACTGGCCGGGGTTCATCAAGGACCTCGTGACCAAGGGCTGGGTCGAGCGGCAGACGCGCCAGATGCTTGCCGATTTCAAGGCCCTCGCCGAGGCGACAGTCCCGGCGCACGCCTGACGCGTTCGTAGCGCAGTGCAGGCGGTAGGGCCGCGGGGTCTTGCACGCGACCCTACTCGGACAATCCCTCGCTTCGCCGGGCGCCAGTCGTCGCTGTGGTGGGTTGGGCGCCGGCGGGCTGAAACGCGCGGGTGCGGCCCACGCTTGGCGGCGGGGCGATCGCGCCAGTCGCACGGAGGACGCCCGGTCGGGCACGGGTGCATCAGTGCCCGCGTTCCTCGCGGATGGACGGAAGGCTCGCCGGATGAGCCGGGTGGCACCTTGCGACCGGCGCTCACAACGCGACCATGAGCCACATCGCGGGTGCGTTGACGCGCGGCCCGTGCCCACGGCCGCCAGGGACCGCGCCGAGCTACTGGCGAGACCGACCCGCTCGCATGCGTGGATCCGCGCTCGAACAGCCCCGGGAGCAGTGCCTCCCCTGTTCGAGGAGGGGGTGCGGGGATGAAGTCAGTCGCCGATGCGCTCGTCGTCCGCGCCGTGCATGGCGCCGATCGCCTTCACACCCTGGGCGTCGTCGGCGCGGGCAGCCTGTTCGTGCTTCTCGCCTTCGTGTCCCGCGTGCTCGTGCCGTCCGCCGCTTCCGTGACGCCGTCGCCGCTGGCGGCCGACGCACTCGTCCCTGAGCCCGGCGCCCTCGCAGCCAGTTCGGACCAGGGCAAGCCACTCCCCTGCAGCTCCGCGCACGTGTTCGCGGCCTGGCTCGACTACCGGGCCGGGGAGCGGGAGTCGCTCCCCTACAGCTCCGAGCACGTGTTCGCGGCCTGGCTCGACTACCGGGCCGGCGAGCGGGAGTCGCTTCCGTACGGTCGGTGCTGGTCGACGTCGCCAACACGGAGCAGGCGATCTGCGGGCTCGTCAGCGTCACGCGCCGGCATGGCAACGCGGGCCTGAGCGGTCTGGAAGCGGCGCGCCTCGCCCCCGGTGCTCATGTCGTACTTGTGCTGCAACGCCACCACGGTCCCGGGGTCGGGTGGCCCGCCAATGCGCGCCGCGGGTCTGCCATCCCCCACCAGAAAACCTCGAATCCAGGCGGCGAGAGCACCACGATGAGGCGCGCGTGCCCTGGCCCTCTTCGGGCGCTGGCTGGCCGAGCGCGAGCAGGACTGGCGGGCGGTCGGCGGACCATTGCCGGTGAGGCCATGTGTTGCGCCTCTGCATCCTCCAGTCCATCTGGCCCTACTCGGCCGGGTAGGCCGAGTTTAGCTTCCGCGCACACGGGGCGTTGACGCGCGGCCATGCCCAGGCCGCCTGGACAACGCCGAGCCACTGGCCATCGGAGCACGGCACGCCCGAGGAAGCGTCATCCATACGGTTGCGCACGAGCCGGTGCGCGCGATAGACGCCGGAGGGACGGAATGACCTCATATCGCGGGAATGCGATAGCGGTGGGGATCCTGCTCATCGCCTGCTCGGCTGCCAGCATTCTGAGCGTCGCGCCCCTGGGCTCGATGCTCGACGGTCCGGACTATCTCGCCCAGCTGGCGGCAAACAGCGACCGGGTGGTACTGGCAGCACTGATCGAGTTCGTCTGGGCTGCCACCGGCGCGGGCATCGCGATCGGCCTCTACCCGGTCCTCAGGAAGTACAACCGGTCGCTGGCCGTGGCATCGGTAGCGGGCAGGACTGTTGAGGGCATGTTCGTCCTGATCGCGACCACCAGCCTGCTCGTGTTGCTGACCGTGGGCCAGCAATCGGTAGCAGCAGGCCCTGCAGCCGCCTCCTCGTCGCAGGTAGTCGGAGGGGCGTTGCTCGCGGTCCGCGATTGGGTGGTCGGGTTCCTCGCGCTCCTCCCGTTCACGCTCGGAGTCTCGATGTACTACTACCTGCTGTACAGGTCGAGACTCGTGCCTCGGTGGCTATCGGGCTGGGGTCTCATCGGAGCCGGGCTGTGTCTCCTGTCGACCGTGTACGCGGGCTTCACGCAGGAGTTCGGCTTCACCTCAGTCAACACGGTGCTCAACATCCCCATCGGCCTCCAGGAGATGGTCCTGGCGGTCTGGCTGATCGCCAAGGGGTTCAATCCACAGGCGACCGCCTCGGCGCCAGCCAGTGCGACCACGCTGGCGGGAGCGCAGGCACTGTGACGATGGAGTCGGGGCGACGAGCGCCGCTCCCGCCCCGCTGGTTCATCCGCTCGTTCTGGGTGGCGCAGCGTGCCGCCTATGCACTCACCGGCGGCCGGTTCGGCCTCCGGACCGCCAGGGCCGACCACCCGGGCATGATGCGCCTGCGGACCGTCGGGCGGCGCACCGGCCAGGAGCGCACGGCCATCCTCGCCTACTTCGAGGACGGACCAAACCTCGTCACCATGGCCATGAACGGCTGGGCCGATCCCGAGCCCGCCTGGTGGCTCAACCTCCTGGCGCACCCCGACGCCGCCGTCGACCTGCCCGGCGGGTCGCGCGCCGTCCACGCACGCGCCGCGAACGAGGACGAGCGGCCCGGCCTGTGGGCACGGTGGGCCGTCTATGACAAGGATCTCGACGCCTTCGCCGCCAGGAGATCGCGGCCGACCCAGGTCGTCATCCTGGAGCCACGCTCCGATTGACACGTCGCGGGACGGACATGGGGGCGGGAGCGACCGGGATCGACGGGCGCCCGTGCTGGGCCGGCAGGCTCAGACGGTGACGACCACCATGCCCCGCGTGGGCCGTCGCCGAGGTAGCGGATCGCCGCTGGGGTCTCGTTCAGCGGGTGCGTCTGGTCGGTGACGGGCGTCACCTTTCCGGATGCGAGGAGCCTTCTCGGGCGGAGAAGTCGCCACAGGGGGCTGAGAGGCACAGACCGCCCTCGATCGCGGTCGGCAGGCCTCATCGACGGGAGGAGGGACTGGGATGTCTCCCAACATCACCGATCACCCGGCGCAGGACAAGGTCGCGAGATTCACGGGCGGCTTCTACCTCGCGTACATCCTGGCTTCGGTGCTTGCCACCATGTTGGGGCAGATCGGGCTGGGTGACGCGCCGCAGGTCTACCAGGCGATCGTCACGAATGAGGGGTCGTTCCGCCTGGGGCTTGTCATCGCATTGATCTCCGGGTTCCTCTTCCTCATGGTTGCCTGGGGTCTGTACGTGCTCCTGCGGCCGGTCAACAGGAACCTGGCCCTGCTGTTCCTCGTGCTCAACACCGTCGGTGTCGCCATCCAGGGCGCGAGTCTGATGTGGCTGATATCGGCGATGTTGCAGGGGGACGCAGCCAGCCACATGCAGGCCTACTCAGCAGCACAGCTGGAGGGGCTGGCCTACCTGTCCATCAACGTCTACAAGATGGGCTTCGTCACGGCCCAGCTGTTCTTCGCCACGTGGTTGTTCCCGCTCGGCTATCTGGTCTACAAGTCCGGATCCCTTCCCAGGTTTCTGGGCGGCCTGCTGATGCTTGACGGGATCGCCGTCCTGATCTGGTTCCTCCAGGCCCTGCTGCTGCCGGACTACCCCGCGATCCGCACCCCCGGGCTCGCCGTGAGCTTCATCGCTGAAGTCGGGCTGGCGTTGTGGCTCCTGGTCAAGAGCGTGAAGGCCGTCGACTCCGGAGCAGGCCTGCCGGGCTGATTCCGAGTCATTCGATGTGGCTGCCATCAGGGTCTGTTCGTCGTGGAATGCCGCACCTCTCCGCACGCGGCGCCGACGGCGCCCGGCCACTCCCCTCTCCCCGGCTCGACCCGTCCCACCCCGTGGCGCAGGCGTTGCCGTGGTGCGCGTGAGAGTCTGCGGGGCATGGCGCGACCACCCCGCCCCGGCGTTGCAGATCGTCGACGGCGCCCACGACCGGCCCCGCCACCACGCCTACGCCAACCATCGGCAGGAAGTCGGCCGAGAGAAGCAGCCCGAAGATCATGCCGATCGCCGCTCCGATCGCCATGCCGCCCCCGACGAGGATCCCGGCTTGTGGCCGGCTCGGTGGTGTCCTGGGATGGCTCCGTTCGGGCGTCGATCGGCCGGCCTGGCGTCCCCTGGCGGGGCTCACACTGGCGTCGCGCCCGACGACTATGCCGTGCGGGGGACTGCGGCTGCCAGGGCCACAGGCGGCCGCATGGCCCTTTCCGGGCGCGGCGGCCGGGCCATACTGGACCCGCGGCGATCGGACCGCGACGCTCCCGGGGGCGTGAGGTTCCCTGAGACGGCACCCACGACGCGCGTGACGAAACCGACGGACGCCCGACCGGCCCCCGAGGCCCAGGCGGCCACCGCGTACCGGCGCGCCACCAGGCCGGCCGCGATCGTCATGATGGACCCCTTGCCTAGCCCAGCGACCGAGGCGACCGCGGCCTGACCGACCGCTCGGGCTGGTCGGAGCTTGACGAGCAGGGGCATCGGGGCGAGGCTGCTTCCAGCTTAGCGGCGGCTTATCCGGTCGGAACCGGCGTCCGGTGCGCCACCGTGCTTCTCAGAACCGTCGGCAGCATGGCGCCGAGCAGCGGCCCCTACGATGAAATAGAACAGGGCGAGGATCGCCAGCGCAAAGGCGATGATCCTCGCCCAACGCGCGCGGGAGCGCGCGATTTACGCCACGCAGCTCCCAGTCCAAGTCTGCCGCCGTGAGCGGCCGAGGTCGGCGAGGCGGCATGCCGTCCAGCACGCGGACCCACGCGATCTCGCACGCCGTCACCGCGAACGCCGACCACTCTGCGGACGCGGCACGTCCGTTGGGGCCACGGCTCACGGGGAAGATCTCCCCGGGAAAGCGGTACCCAACGGTTGCGCCGTTGGCGGGGTCGACGAGCTGGACGATACCCTTCGTCACAACGCCGAGGCCATTGGGCGCAGGCGGCCGGATGTCAGCGAAGCCGCCGACCTCGCGGACTCCGGTCCACGTGAACTCGACCGCCGTCCCGACGAGAAGGGATGCCGCGGCGCTCACGCGATCCTCCTGAGGGGTTCTACGCGACGAGTACGTGGCATCGAGTGGCACATCGAGGACTTCTGGCATCGGACGGCCCTTTGGGCCTATCGATCCTTGTCGGGCCAACGCGCGCATCAGTCCGTGCGAAAACCGTGGTGAGCCGGGAGAGACTCGAACTCTCAACCCGCTGCTTAAGAGGCAGCTGCTCTACCGTTGAGCTACCGGCCCACGGCGGCCGATTGTAGCGCATGCGGCGCCGGCCGCGCCGGTCATCGCATCGTGCAGGCGTTCCGCCCCCAGTCCCGCGAGCGCCCAGAGCGGCCCGTAGTCCAGCCGGACGAGCCCCGAGACGTGCCATCGCGTCCGCCCGGTGTAGTCCCACGGGCATCGACCGGTTTGGCGGCGCAGCATCCAGCCCGTGCCTCCCTCGACCGCCATGATCCCC
Organism: uncultured Chloroflexia bacterium; assembly: GCA_963757865.1. Classification (GTDB taxonomy): domain Bacteria; phylum Chloroflexota; class Limnocylindria; order Limnocylindrales; family CSP1-4; genus JAJYNJ01. The sequence continues at coordinate 86,903 of CAVWSU010000004.1, read as the reverse complement.
GCCGCGTACGCGATCGCGCGCGCCCACGCCGGCCGGTCGCGCAGGCGATCGTGAACGGGCTCGAACAACGGCAGCGCCAGCGCGTAGATCGGGAGCATCCAGGGCGTCGCCGGTCCCGACGCCCTCAGCGATCCGGACCCTCGCGACAGCCGAACAGACGTGAACGCGCTCTCCATCGCAGATCCCACGATCCCGTAGGCAATGGCCCGCGCAGTTGGGCCGAGCAACCACCTGCGCGGAACGCCTCGGTTCACGCCGGCCGACACGGCTGCCGCCAGCGACCGCTCGGCCCGGTCCCCGGGCCCGGCGCGCCGGGGTGGGGATGCTGATTGCCGGATATGCCATGCACGGCGGTCACGTCGCCATGGTAGCCACGCGGACGTCACGGATGGGACACGGACAGGAGGTGCTGTGCCCCGTCGGCCACGCGATCCCGGCTGCGGCCCAACCGCCGGTGGCGAGGTGCACCCGGGGTCTCGTGCACTCCGCCTGCTCTCGCGGGGAGCTCATCGCGGGTCGGACGGACCGCGTTCGCGTGACCGCAGGCCCTGTCGTCGCCACCCGGCCGGATGGTCCCATATGGCTGCAGCCGTGTGTCCCGCCTGCCCCCCCTTGGAGGACGACCGCATGCCTCAGACCGAGGGCTCCGTGCCCCGGAACGACGATACCGCCTCGCTCGTCGCGTCGCTGAACGCGACGTGGTTCGGCGCGAACCTGCCCCCCGATACGCAGGTGCGCCTTGCGGGTCTCGCACGCCGCTACCAGGCGACGGCCGGAACGACCCTGCTCACCGAGGGCCAGCTGACCAACGAGCTGGGCATCGTGCTGTCGGGCCGCGTCTCGCTGCGGACCCTCGTGCCCGAGGAAGGCTGGATCACGATCCTGACGGTCGAACCCGGCGACATCTTCGGCCAGTCGTCGCTCGTCTCCCCCTACCGCTCGACATCGACAGTCGTGGCGCTGCAGTCGGTCGACGTGCTGGCGCTCGACGGGCCGGGTCTCCGGGCCGCCCTCGCCGCCGACCACGACCTGGCCGCCGAGCTCTACCCGCGTGTCCTCCAGGCGATGGCGCGCCGGCTGAGCGCGACGCGGCTGCAGATGCTCGACCTCTTCGCGAAGTAGCGGAACGACATGACCACCGTGACCAGGAGCGCGATCGGTTTCCTGCCCCGCGCCGGTTTCCAGCGACTCATCGACCTGCTGGCCGAGGACGGCCGCACCGTGATCGGGCCGACCGTGTCGGACGGCGCGATCGTCTACGGCGAGGTCCACGCGGTCGAGGACCTTCCCAGGGGCGTCGGCGCGGAGCAGGCCCCCGGCTCGTACCGGCTGGTGGAGCACAGGGACGACCGCTACTTCGCATACGCGGTCGGCCCCACCTCGTGGAAGCGCTTCGTGTTCCCACCGACTCTCGGCGTGAGCCAGTCCCACAGGGACGAGCAGGGACACGTGTCCTTCGGGCCCGTCGACAAGGAGATCCCGAAGCTCGCGTTCCTCGGCGTGCGCGCCTGCGAGCTCGCGGCGCTGGGCATCGAGGACCGCGTGTTCCTCGGTGGCCCGTACACGGACGAGGATTACCGAGCACGGCGCACGCATTCGCTCGTCGTGGCGGTCCAGTGCGCGGAGCCCGGCGGAACCTGCTTCTGCACGTCGATGGGCACCGGACCCGGCGTCCGCAGCGGCCACGACCTCTCGCTCATCGAACTCGAGGACGGCTTCGTCGTGACGGCCGGGTCTCCGTCCGGGTCGGCCATCTTCGACCGGCTGGATCTCGAGGACGCGAGCGCCGACCAGATCGGCGCAGGCGCGGATCAGCTCGCCTCCGCCCGCGAGCGGATCGGGGATCCCGTGGTCACGGCCGGCCTGCACGACCGGCTGATGGCGAAGCTCGACAGCCCCCGCTGGGCCCAGATCGCCGAGCGGTGCCTGGCCTGCACGAACTGCACGGCCTCGTGCCCGACGTGCTTCTGCACGAGCGTCAGCCAGCGCTCCGACCTCGACGGCCACAACGCGGTCACCGAGCGGCGCTGGGAATCGTGCTTCACGAAGGGCTTCTCCGCGGTCGCCCTGGGCGGCAACTTCCGCCCGCGCGTACAGGACCGCTACCGGCAATGGCTCACCCACAAGTTCGCCACCTGGATCGACCAGTTCGGGACCTCCGGGTGCGTGGGCTGCGGTCGCTGCATCACGTGGTGCCCCGTCGGGATCGATGTCCGCGAGGAGCTCAACATCATCGCCCCGCCGCCGCAGGTCGCGGCCGGTGACGGCCACGCGGCCGAGGCGCACTCGCCAAAGACCAGCGTGTTCCGGGTGGAGGCCGCCCGGAACGAGACCCACGACACCGTCACGCTCTCGCTGGCGACGCCCGGCGGCATCGACTGGTCGAAGACCCACGGCGAGTTCGTGATGGCATCCGTGCCCGCGGTGGGTTCGGTGCCCATCTCCATCTCCCGGCGGCTGCCCGAGGGCATGGAACTCACGATCCGGGGGGTCGGTCCGGCGAGCACCATCCTGACCGGGCTCGAGCGCGGCGCCGAAGTCGGGCTCTCTGCCCCCCTGGGCCATGGCTGGCCCGTCGAGGTCGCCGAAGATCACGATGTCGTGATCGTCGGCGGTGGGCATGGGACTGCCACCGCTCCGGCCCGTGATCGACGAGATCGTCGAGCACCGCTCGAAGTACGGCGAGGTGCGCATCTACCACGGGGCCCGGACCCCCGGAGACCTGCTCTACACCGAGGAGCTCGCGGCCTGGGCCGCCAGGGGTGACCTCGACGTGGGCGTGACGGTCGATCGCGCGGATGCGACCTGGCTCGGCCGGGTGGGCATCGTGACCCACCTGTTCGACCACGCGCGCTGGGACGGGACGAAGGCGATCGCCTTCGTGTGCGGACCCGAGCGCATGATCCAGGCCACCGTCAACACGCTGGCGGCGCACGGCGTCACGCCGGACCGCATCTACATCTCGATGGAACGCCACATGGAATGCGGCGTCGGACTCTGCGGGCACTGCCAGGTGGGACCGTACTTCGTGTGCAAGGACGGACCCGTCTTCTCGCTCGCGCAGCTCGGCGACGTGTTCGGACGGGAGGGCATCTGATGGGCCGCGCCGCCACCACGCCGCGCCCCCGGCTCGGCGTCGTCAAGCTCGCGTCGTGCGACGGGTGCCAGCTGATGCTGCTCGACCTCGAGGACGAGCTGCTCGCGATCGCCGAGCGGATCGACATCGTCGAGTTCCCCGAGGCGACGACGCATCGCTCGAGCGGCCCGTACGACGTGGTCCTCGTCGAGGGCGCCGTCAGCACGCCCGAGCAGCTGGAGCAGATCCACGAGATCCGGCGGGAGGCCAAGCTCCTGGTCACGATCGGGGCCTGCGCGACCGCGGGCGGGATCCAGGCGATGCGCAACTGGCGGGACCACGACGCGTTCAGGGCCGCGGTGTACGCCCACCCGGAATACATCGACTCGCTCGCGACGGCCCAGCCGGTCGCGGACTACGTCAAGGTCGATGCCGAGCTTCGCGGCTGCCCCATCAATGCCGAGCAGCTCGTCGAGTTCGTCACGGCGCTCCTGACCGGGCGTCGTGCCAACCTCCCGGACGAGGCGGTCTGCGCGGCCTGCAAACGGGCCGGCCGTGTCTGCGTGATGGTCGCCAGGGGCATTCCGTGCCTGGGCCCGGTGACGATGACCGGCTGCGGCGCGCTGTGCCCGGGGTTCGACCGCGGCTGCTACGGCTGCTTCGGTCCGCGGGAGCAGGCCAACGCGTCCAGCCTCAGCCGCGCCTTCATCTGGAAGGGCATGGCCCCGACCGAGGCCGGCCGGCTCTTCGCCGGCTTCACGGGCTACGCCGAGCCGTTCCGCGACGTGATCACCGAGCTTGGCGGGGTGCCGGGCACGGCTCCCGCCGGCGACAAGCCGCCAGCCGCGACCAGCGCGACCGCGCGCTCGGGAGGGAAGTGATGACCACCGACGCACCGCCCTTCGAGCGATCCTTTCGCGTGGAGGGGATCACCCGGGTCGAGGGCGAAGGCTCGCTGCACCTGGTCGTGCGCGACGGCGCCGTGACCGAGGCGCGCCTCAAGATCTTCGAGGCGCCCCGCTACTTCGAGCAGCTCGTCGTGGGGCGTCATCCGGACCAGGTCCTGGACATCGTGGCGCGCATCTGCGGCATCTGCCCCGAGGCGTACCAGATGAGCGCCGCGGGCGCCTTCGAGTCGATCTTCGGGGTCCAGATCGATCCCCAGGTGCGGGCCCTCCGCCGTCTGCTCTACGCCGGCGAGTACATCGAGAGCCACGCGCTGCACGTCTACCTCCTGCATGCGCCCGACTTCCTGGGCTACGCGAGCGCGATCGACCTCGCGAAGGACCATCGCGCGGTCGTGGAGCAGGGACTTGCCCTCAAGAAGGTCGGCAACGACCTGATGGCGGTCGTGGGCGGTCGCGCCATCCACCCCGTGAACGTCCGGATCGGCGGCCTCTACCGGGTTCCGCCCCGCGCCGAGCTGATGGCGATGCGGCCCGCGCTCGTCAGGGCGCTCGAGCAGGCGAAGGCCACTCTCGACTTCGTGGCCGAGTTCCAGGCGCCGCCGTTCGAGCGCGACGTCCGCCTCGTGTCGCTGAAGCACCCCACCGAGTACCCGCTGTTCGACGGGCGCATCGTGTCCCACGACGGGTCGATCGACATCGGCATCGGCGACTGGCGCACGGTGTTCCACGAGGAGCACCACGAGGGCACGAACGCGCTGCACGCCCGGACGGCGACCGGCGAGACGTACCAGCTCGGCCCGTCCGCGCGCGTCACGATCGCGGCGGACCAGCTGCACCCGATCGCCCGCGAGGCGCTCGAGCGGACCGGGCTCGCCGCGCAGATCGCCCGCAACCCGTTCTGGAGCATCGCGGCACGCGGCGTGGAGCTGATCCACTACTGCGCCGAGGCCATCGACATCCTCGACGCCTACGAGCCGCCGAAGCGGCCGTTCGAGCCGTGGACGCCGCGGGCAGGCGCCGCGGGATGGGGCTCGGAGGCGCCTCGCGGCATCTGCTGGCATCACTGGGAGACGGATGCCGCGGGCATGGTCACCCACGCCCAGATCGTTCCACCCACGAGCCAGAACCAGGGGCAGATCGAGGCGGACCTGCGCGACTTCGCGCCGTCGATCCTCGAACTCGAGCACGCCGAGGCGACCCGGCGGCTGGAGCAGCTGATCCGCAGCTACGACCCGTGCATCTCCTGCGCCACCCACTTCCTCGACCTGACCGTCGAGGGGGCGTGACCGCGGTCCTCCCCGGCCATGGCGCAGCCCGGAAGCGATAGCACCGCTCGCCGCATCCGCGTGCTCGCCTGCGGCGAGTCGGCGCGGGGCGACGACGCGGCCGGATTCCTCGCCGCCGACCTCCTGCGCGCCTGGCTCGATGGCGTGGAACCGCCGCCGCCGGCCCTGGTGGACGCCGTCGAGGCGCTCCGCGGGCGCGCGGACGTGCAGTCCGTCGGGCAGCTGGAACCGGACGAACTGCTGGCGCTCGACCCCGACGATGCCCTGGTGGTGATCGACGCCGTGAGCGGCCCAGAGCCCGGAACGCTCGTCCGCCGGGCACTGGCCGACCTGACCTCGGGAGGCCCGGCGCCTCGCTCGTCGCACATGCTGCCACTGCGCGACGTGCTCGGGCTGGTGCAGACGCTGCGCGGCTCGCTGCCTCGAGGCACGTTCGTCGGTCTGGGCGGATCGGCGTTCGGGCTGGGCGACCCCGTGTCGAGCCCCGTGCACGAGGCGATCCCGGCGCTGGCCGCGGCCGCGCTCGAGGAGGCGGTTCGGCTCGCCAGGGACTGATCGCGCGGCGGCGCCGAAGGGCCGGGCGGTGCCGAAGTGGCCGGGCGGTGCCGAAGATGCCGGCCGGCCCGCAATCCGTTCATGCACGTGCCCCGATGACGTCTGCCCGTATCCGCGACAATGGCGCCCCGCGGACCCGGTCGCACGTGGTCTCGATCCCGATCGGCGGTGCCGCGCCGGCCCAGCGAAGGAGCGTCCGTGCCCCGCCGTCCGATCCAGCCGAACAGCCTTCAGGGCGGGGTCGCGCGCCCCAATGTCGTGGCGCGCTCGCTCGATCGCGCGGCACACCTCGTGGCTCGCGGGCAGGGCCTGCCGTTCGGCCGGAACAGCGATGCGGTGCTCGAGCTCCTCGGCCGCGTCGGTGCGCTCGGTCCCGAGCAGGCGGAGCGGCTCATCAGCTTCTGGTCGGCCATCCCGGCGGCGGAGCGCGCGGATGCACACGCGGCGGCACAGGCGACCGCGCAGCGGAGCGGCAGGCGGTCGGCCGCCCGGGCGGCCCAGACGGAGGCGATGCGCTGGCTCAACGAGGAGTCCGGCTCGTCGGACCTGTGGGGCTCGGAGGGGGCTTCCGGTCACACGCGGGACTGGGCCGGTATCCGGCGCGAGGCATTTCCCGCGGTGCTCGACGCCGTGGCCGCCACCGTCCTCGCGGACCTCCTCGAGCCCGCCGCACTCGAGGTGCTGCTCGGTCCGTGGGACGCCGCAATCGGCGAGCCCGTCGATTCCGGAACCGAGACGGCCGAACCTGGCGGCACGCCGGCGAGGCGGGCGGGGCCTGAGGCGGGCGGGGCGTCAGACGAGCCGGGCAGGGCCTGAGGCAAGCCGGGCAGGGCCTGAGGCGAGCCGGGCGGGCCTGACCCAGGCGCAAGGCCAGCGCCCGACGCTGGTGCGATGCCTTCACCCCGGCGCTCATCCCGGTGGCGCCGCCGTTCGGCGTGAGCGTCTCCCCGGCCGTCGCTGCGGCCGGGCCCCGTGCGTCTGCCGCGATGGGTGGACTACGCGGAGAGCCACTCCGCGATGTCGCCGGCCGACGGGATCCGGCCGAAGCTCACGACCGTGCCGTCGATGACGAGCCCGGGCGTGCTCATCACGCCGTAGGCCACGATCTGCCGGTAATCGGTCACCTTGACGATCTCCGCCTCGACGCCGGCCATCATGACCGCCTGCCGGGCATTGGCCTCCAGGCGCTGGCAGTTGGCGCAGCCCGGTCCCAGGACCTCGATCTTCTTCATGTCGCCGACTCCTTGTTGGGGAGAAGCGCCCCTGCGGGCGCCTCCAATCACGCGATGAGGGCGTTGAACAGGTAGCCGATGCAGAGGATCCCGATCGTGACGACCGTGATGAAGACCGCGATGAGCGGCGGCTTCATGACGCGGCGCAGGATGATGAACTCCGGCAGGCTGATCGCGGTGATGGCCATCATGAAGGCCAGCGTCGTGCCCAGGGGCATGCCCTTACCGAGCAGCGCCTGGACGATGGGGATCGTGCCCGCCGCGTTCGAATAGAGCGGGATGGCGAGGAGCACCACGATCGGCACCGCGAAGGGGTTGGAGCGCCCGCCGATGGCTGCCACCAGCTCGGTCGGGGCGTAGCCGTGGATGAGCGCCCCGATCCCGATCCCGACGAGGAGATAGGGCGTGATCCGGCGCACGAGGTCGATGGTGTATCGCCATGCGTCGGTGAGGCGATCGGCCCACGTGAGCTTCACCTCGGCCAGCTGCCCGCCGGTGCCCTGGAGCGCCCACACGTAGTCCTCGACGTAGCGCTCCATGTGGAGCCTGCCGATGACGAGCCCGCCGACGATCGCGACGGTGAGACCGGCCGCCATGTACACGAGCGCGATGCCGGGCCCGAAGAGCCCCCAGAGCAGGACCAGCGCGACCTCGTTGACCATTGGCGAACTGATGAGGAAGGCGAACGTGACCCCCAGCGGGATCCCCGCCTCGACGAAGCCGATGAACAGCGGGACGGCCGAGCACGAACAGAACGGCGTCACGATCCCGAACGACGCGGCCCCCACGGTCCCTGCCATGAGACCGCGGCCGGCCAGCGCGGCTCGCACGCGTTCCGGCGGGAAGAAGCCGCGGATCAGCGTGACCACGGTGACGATGCCGAGCAGCAGGAGCAGCACCTTCGGGACGTCCATGAGGAAGAAGTCGACTGCGTCCCCCAGGTGGCTCCCGCGCTCCAGGCCGAGGAGCTCGTAGCTCGCCCAGTCGGCGAGTGGTGCCTCGGCGAACCACGCGACGAGCCAGGCGAGCACGCCGGCTGTCGCGGTGACCCCCAGCGACGGGCGGCGGGGGCGGCTGAGCGAGAGCGCGGTCATGCGGGGGTCTCCAGGAGCGCGCGGAGATCGGCGAGCGCCTTCGCGCAGGCCGCCTCGTCGCGCTCGTAGTACACGCGGCGGGTGTCGCCGCCGTAGCGGGTGGCGCGCACGAGGCCGGCGTCGCGCAGTCGGGCGAGATGGTTGCTCACGTTGTTCTGGCGCTCCCCGAGCGAGGCGGCCATCTCGCAGACGCAGTGCGGCCCGTCACGCAGGATCGCGAGGATCCCGGCGCGACTGCGGTCGGCGAGCAGGGCGGCGGCCTCCAACGGTGCGTCGACGCGTGGCGCGGGCAGTTCCATGCGCAGGTCCGGCAGGACCGGCAGCTCAGTGGGCATGGCGCACCTCCAGGCGGATGCGATCGGAGACCGGTACGTGGAACGCACGAGAGGTCATATCAGTTGGCGCTGTGTCATTTCAGCCGACAGTGTGTCATGCAGGTGTGATGCATCGAAGACCCGGAGCGCCCGCCGTTGCCCTGCCGACCGGCCCGTCCGCCTGCTGGAGACCGCGGCTAGCGCCGCCAGACCTGGCCGGACGCCACGGCCCGCAGCGTGCCCGCGCTGACCACCAGCCAGAAGCCGAGCAGCAGCACGAAGAGGCCAACCGCGGTGGCTTCGAGGAAGCCCAGCTGCCAGGCACGCGCCAGCGCCAGGGTGCTCGCGGTGTAGGCGCCCAGCGGGAACGTGAAGCCCCACCAGCCGAGGCCGTACGGCAGTTCGCCCCGGCGCAGGTAGGCCGCCAGCAGCAGGATCGCCGTGGCCAGCCACCAGAGGCCGAATCCCCACAGCGCGGTCGCGGCCAGGGTGGAGACCTGCGCGACGACCGGCGCCGCGGTCCCCCACAGCGACGCGCCCGCCTGCGCGGTCCGGAGCAGCACCAGGCTCCCCACCCCGATCGGCCCCAGGCCGATCCAGAGCGAGGGCGCCAGTGGCGCCGCCGGGAGCGGATGGAAGATCAGCCGGTCGTAGACGAGCGAGGCCACGAGCACGAACAGCACGAAGCCCATGCCCCAGAAGGCGTATGCGCCGAAGAGCAGCGCGGCCGCCTCTTCATGCCCCACGTGCGCCAGGAGCGGGAGCAGCGCGAGGGGCACCACGATGTTCACCACCGGCGGGATGAACCACGCCCCGTTGGCCAGCTCGGGGCCGACCGGGTGCGACACGAACAGCAGGTGGGCGAAGATCACGCTGACCGCGAAGGCCAGCACGAGCCCGATGGCCGCCAGCACGCCGACGGTGAGCGCGACGTCATCCGGGGCACCGATCGACGGCCCGATGGTCGCGATCCCCACCGCCAGGACGAGGATGCCGCCCGGGAACGTGCCGTACAGCGCGCCGGCGACGGGGTTGCGCAGGTCCTCGCGCGCGGCGTCCGGGTGCTGCACCCAGCGGGCGACGTACGGAACCCCCAGCAGCACCGCGAGCACGGCCGAGAGCGCGACCATGCCGACGCCGAACGCCCGGGAGAGGTCACCCAGGCCGGCGAGTTGCCCCGGGTCCTGGTAGGCGATGATCCCGACGATGGCGGTGCCCATGACGGCGCCGTACCAGCCGGGGTGGAACCCGCGCAGGCGGACCGCGGGTACGGCCACGGCGTCCTGCGCGACTGAGAGAGTGGTGGACACGACTGTTCCTCCGATCAGAGAAGATCGAGCGCCATCTTGGCCGCGATCACCCAGAGCAGGACCCCGACGATCCGCTTGAGCTGTGGCCCGGTCAGGCGCGTCCGCATGACGTGCGAGCCCGCCAGCGAGCCGGCGGCCGCGAGGACGGCCATCGTGAGGGTGAAGCGGGCGTCGAGCCCGCCCAGTGCCGCGTGGCCGGCGAACCCTGACAGCGACGAGAAGAAGACCGCGAGGGCGGTGGTGCCGGCCGCGATCTTGGGCTCGAGCCCGAGCCAGGTCAGGCCGGGCAGGATGACGTTGCCGCCGCCCACCCCGAGCAGGCCGCCCACGAACCCGGCCACGCCCCCCACGCCGGCGCCCACCCCCGCCTCCGCGGTCCGGTTCAGCTCGCGGCGCCCGGCCTTCGCGCGATAGAGCAGCATCATCGCGCCGGCGAACACGAGGAAGCAGACGAACAGGGCAAGGAGCACGTCGCGATCGACGCTGGCCGTCAGGCGGGCGCCGACGGGCGCGAGGATGACCGCCGCGACGAGCACCGGCACGCCGGCACGCCAGTCGATCAGGTGGCCCCGCCAGTAGGCGACGGTTGCCGCCGAGAGGCTCACCGCGTTCAGGAGCAGCGCGGTCGAGGTCGCCTGGCCGAGGGGCACTCCCAGGTAGTAGAAGAGCGGCACGAAGAGAAAGGCGGCGCCCAGTCCCGCCATCGCCATGACGCCGGAGAAGACGAAGACGCTGGCGCCGCCGATGGCGTAGAGCAGCATGGTCGGTGCCCTGGCGCGCTCAGCGCGGGTAGCCCGAGCACGCCGCGCACACGATCCTGCCCTCGGCGACGCGCAGGTACGGCTCGGCGACGAGTTCGCCGCAACTCGGGCAGACCGCGAAGCGCACGACCTCCGCGGGCTCGCTCCAGGTGCGCGGCTCGACGGGTCCGACCGTCAGGATCGCCTCGGCAGGCGCGTCCCAGACGAGGTGCACGACCTCCGCCTGCTCGTCGTCGGGGATCTGCGAGGCGGGCACGCCTGCCGCTCGCTTCTGCATGAAGGCGCTCGCCTTGATGCGCGGCTGGAGGGTGGGCTTGTACGCCACGCGGACCGCGCGGCCGGACGCCTTGTCGACGAGGGTGACCGCGAACTTCCCCTCGCCCGACTTCTCGATGTTGCCCTTGCCGAACGTGCATCCGGTGGTGAACTGGATGCCGTCGCCGAAGCACATCCCGCCGTGATGGTCGCCGATCTCGATGATCGCGTGCAGCTCCTTGGCGCCTGCGCGCGTCACGCCGAGGGCGTCCATGGCCGCGAGCCCCAGGCGTACCCCGGCCGTGCTGGCCCAGCACTTGTGGCCGTGGAATGCCAGGGCCTGGTTCAGGATGTCGGTGGTGTCCAGGGTGGAAGTGGCGTCCATGGATGACTCCTTGAGGTAGGGCGCGGCGGGGCGGCGGGGCCGCGCCGCGTGGGTGTGGCGCCCTGAGCGGGTGAGAACCGGCAGCAACATCTCAGGCGGCAGTGTGTCAAGCCGATCTGAGATGTCACAGGCGCATGTGGCCCCAGCGGCGTGGGCCGTCCGGCCCGGGTCTCCAGACGGATCAGGGCGCGCCCGCCTGACGCGGCGCGCCGCGGGCACCTACCCCGGCTGGTTGTCGATCTGCGCGCGCTGCAGTCGGCCCGAGTAGTCCACGTAGATGGCCTTCCACTCGGTGAACGTGTCGAGGGCCGCGTGCCCCGCCTCGCGGTGCCCGTTGCCGCTCTGCTTCATCCCCCCGAAGGGCAGGTGCGTCTCCGCGCCGATCGTCCCGGCGTTGATGTACACGAGCCCGGCCCGCAGGTCGCGCATCGCGCGGAACGCGGTGTTCACGCTCGAGGTGTACAGGCTGGCCGAGAGGCCGTACCGCGTCTGGTTGGCCGCAGTAATCGCCGCCTCGAAGTCGGGCACGGAGATGACCGAGAGGATCGGCCCGAAGATCTCCTCCTGGGCCAGCCGGTCCATCGGCCGCACGCCCCGCACGATCGTGGGCTCGAAGAAGTGACCGTGTTCCAGCCCGGGCCGTCCGGTGGCGAGGCCGCCGCCGCACGCCACGGTGTGCTCCGCCCGCGCCAGGTCGGCATACGAGGAGGTCTTGGCCAGGGCGGCCGCGTTCACCAGGGGGCCGACGTCCGTGGCGGGGTCGAGCCCGTCGCCGAGCCGCAGCCGCCCCACCCGGTCGACCAGCCGCTCGAGGAGCGGCTCGAGGATCCGTTCGTGGGCGATGAGCCGGCTGCATGCCGTGCACCGCTGGCCCGTGGTCCCGAAGGCCGACCAGACGATGCCCTCGACCGCCAGGTCCAGGTCGGCGTCGTCCATCACGGCGATCGCGTTCTTGCCGCCGAGCTCGAGCGAGACGCGCTTGAGGCGCGCGGCCGCCACCTCGGCGATCCGCCGGCCGGTTGCGGTGTTGCCCGTGAAGCTGATCACGTCCACGTCGGGATTCGCCACGAGCGCGGCCCCGGCCTCTTCGCCCGTGCCGGTGACGAGGTTGACGGTGCCGGCGGGGAAGCCGGCCTCGGCGAGCAGCTCGACCAGGAGCACGGCGCACCCGGGCGTGTCGGACGCGGGCTTCCAGACCACGGTGTTGCCGCTGATCAGGGCCGGCATCATCTTCCAGCAGGGGATCGCGATCGGGAAGTTCCACGGCGTGACGATCGCGGCCACGCCGAGGGGCTCGCGCACGCTCATCGCCCACTTGTCCGGCAGCTCGGAGGGGACGGTGTCGCCGAACATGCGGCGCCCCTCCCCCGCCATCAGGAACGCGATGTCGATGCCTTCCTGGACGTCCCCGCGGGCCTCGGCCAGGACCTTGCCCATCTCGCGCGTCATCTCGCGGGCCAGCCGCTCCTTGTGCCGGGCCAGCAGCGCGGCGAAGCGGAACATGATCTCCGCGCGCTTGGGCGCGGGCATGGCTCGCCAGGCCGGCAACGCGACGTCGGCGGCGCGGATGGCCATCGCGACGTCGGCGGGACCCGAGGCCTGGAAGCGCCCCACGACGTCCCGGGTGTCCGCGGGGTTGACGGACTCGAACGTCCGCCCGCCGACCGCCTCGGCCCATTCCCCGCCGATGAAGTTGCCCCGGGTGGGGGCGCTCGCCCGCACGTCCGTCATGAGCCGGATTGTATGTTCAGGCTCCCGGCGGCATCGCCGCTCCGGCGCCCCGCGGCGTCCAGCCTGTGCTCGAACGCGCGCAGGCGCCACAGCGGGACCACCGCGACGCAGAGCAGGAGGACGGTCGCCGCGAGCAGGCCGTCGATCCCGAGAAGCTGGGCCGCCTCGCCGCCGATCAGGCTGCCCGCCACCTGGCCCAGCGCCAGGAAGACGCTGTACAGCCCCATGATCGCGCCGCGGTCGTGCGGGTACGCCTCGGACACGTCCGCCAGCAGGCCGAGCGCCGCCGGTGTCGCACCGGCAAGGACGAACAGCCCGACCGCCGCGCCGAGCACGAAGAGCACGGGGATGACGAGGGGCTGCCCGCCACTGTGGTTGACGATGAACGTGCTGCCCATCGACACGGCCCCGCCGGCGAGACCGTAGAGGATGATCGTCGTCCGGCGCAGCGTACGAAATCGACCGCCCCAGTACAGCAGCCCGGCGAAGAACACGAGCAGGCCGACGGTCAGGCCCACGCTGACCTGGGTGGGCGTGAAGCCGCCCATGAGCAGCTGGTTGCGCGCCATCGGCGGTTTGTCGGCTCGCTGCACGAGCTGGAACAGCGACTGGCTGGTCCACAGCCCGATGGCGGCGTTGATGGCGATCCACGTCGGCGCGAGCAGCCAGACGTGCGAGCTCGCCAGGAGCGCCAGGTAGCGTCGGGGCCCCGTGTGCTGTCGAGCCGGGGAGGCCGTCGCCGACGCCGGAAGCTCCCGCACGCCCCAGCGGTAGATCAGCCACGAACCGCCGTACACGAGCGCGTTGATGAAGAACCCGGTCCGTCCCACGAGCTCCCAGAGGGGCCCGGCCGCGACGAGCCCGGCCCCGAGCCCGGCCAGCGTGGCCAGCTCGAACCGCGCAACGGCCCGCCCGCGAAGCGCCTCGTCCTGCGCCGTGGCCCGGGCGATGTACCCGAGCAGCGACGGCACGCTCGCCGCGCTCGAGCCGCCCTCGAGGAGCCGCGTGACGCCGAGCAGCGGGATGCTCGTGGTCAGCCCGGTCAGGACGACGGCCACCGCCCCGAACCCCGGCCCCAGCTGCATCACGCGACGCTGTCCGAGGCGGTCCGAGGCGATGCCGAACGGCGGCGACAGGACGAGTTCCGCCACGAAGAACATCGCGGCCAGCATGCCGACGACGACCGGATCGACCGGCTGGCCGCCGTGCGCCGGCAGCTGGGCCAGGTAGTAGACGAGCAGCGCCCCCGTGAGGCCCGTGCTGAACCGCAACGTGAACGTGCCGACCAGGACGGCGACGAGCGATCGATCCACCACGGCAAGGGTAGCGAATGCCGGACGGCCCCGGAACCCGTTGCGATCAGGCCGTCCGCGGGCCGACGATCCCCGCCGATCGGCCCCGCACACCGGCCCGGGCTCGCGCCCGATCAAGCCCCACCCACGCCAGCCCGGGGCCGGGGGCCGATCAGGCCCTGCACGCCGCCCCGCAGCCCTCTCGGCTAGACTGCCGCGACATGACCGGACAGTCCGCCCAGACCACCGTTCCACACGAGATCGAGGACCTCGCCCGCCGGCGGGCCGAGGCCCGTGCTGCAAGGGACTGGGCCGCCGCCGACGTCCTCCGGGCGGAGATCGAGGCCGCGGGTTGGAAGGTGATCGACCAGGGGCTGCGCTTCCGCCTCGAGACGGCCCGCCCACCGGACCTGGAGGTTGGCGGGCGAACCCGGTACGGATCGAGCGAGTCCGTGCCGTCGCGGCTGCACGAGCCTCCCACGGCGCTCGCCACCGTGGTGCTTCTCGCCGATCGATGGCCCGAGGATCTCGAACGGGCGCTGGACGGCCTGCGCGCGCACGCCCCGGTCGGGACGCAGGTGGTGATCGTCGTCAACGACCCGACCCCCGAGCAGGCGGACGCGCTCGAAGTCGGGGACGGGCCGGTACCCATCGCGGGTGCGGCTCCCGAGCAGATCTGGACCAGTGCCCCGCTGGGGCATGCCGCCGCGCAGAACGCCGGGATCCGGCGAAGCACGGGTGAGGTCGTGATCCTGCTCGACACGAGCATCGAGCCCACGGGCGACTTCGTGACGCCCCTCGTCGAGGCGCTCGGCGCCCCCACGGTTGCCGTCACCGGCGGCTGGGGGATCCGCTCGCACGATCTCCGCCACTTCGACGACGCCGCGCCGGGCGACGTGGACGCCATCGAGGCGTACGTGCTGGCGTTCCGGCGGGAGGATTACGTCGAACGTGGACCCCTCGACGAGCACTTCCGGTTCTACCGGAACCTGGACATCTGGTGGAGCCTCGTCCTGCGCGATGCCGGCGAGAACGGCTCTCACCGACGGGCGGTCCGGGTGGAGCTCCCGGCGACCCGCCACGCGCACCGCGGGTACACCAGCCTCCCCGAGCCCGAGCGCGAACGGTTGAGCCGCCGCAACTTCTACCGGATCATCGACCGGTTCGGGGCGCGACGGGACCTGCTCCTGGAGTCGGTGGCCCCGGGCCGGAAGGGCAACCCGGGCTAGGAGTCCGGCCTGCCCGCCGTCCGCTGCGTCGCCGACCCGGGTCGCGTGCTCGTTCCGGTCGCTGGCGGATTCACCCGCGACGCGGCCACGTGGCGTCCGGAGTCCGCGGCGCCGGCCACCCGGCCAACGGAGTACGAGCTTGCCACCCGGCGGCCGGAGTCCGGGGCGGCGGCCACGCCCGTCCCGCCCGTCCGGATCGTCGTGCCGATCTGCAGCCCGACCGCGAGCACGGCCACGAGCAGCAGCACACCGGCGACGCGCAGCACGCCCGACATCGGCGCCGCGGCCGCCTTCGGGGCGCCGGCGGGGTGCTGCCACAGGCTCGCGAGGGTGAGCCCCGTGGGCAGCAGGACCAGGGCGAGCCAGACGCCGGCGATGAGCCCGCCGATGTGGGCGAAGATGTCGATCCCCACGCCCCCGCCGATGAGCCCGACGTCGAGGACCAGGTTGAACACGATCAGGAAGCCGATCTGGCGGGCGATGGCATCGGCGGCCCGGCCGAGCAGCGGGCTATGCACACGGAAGGCGATGAAGACCACGCCGAACAGGCCGAAGATCGCCCCGCTGGCCCCCACGGCGGGATTGGGCAGGAAGATGTAGCTGGCGATGGATCCTGCGATGCCAGCGAGCACGTAGATCAGCAGGTACTGGGCGCGGCCGTAGATCCGCTCGACCATCGGCCCGACGAGGTACAGGGCGTACATGTTGAACGCCAGGTGGAGCAGTCCGGCGTGGACGAGCACGACCGTCAGGAGACGCCACCACTCGCCCCGCGCCACCGCGGCCTTGTCGAGCATCAGCAGGTTCGTGACGTCGTTGGCCTGCGAGCCTCCCACTATCTGGAACAGCCCGATCGCGATCGTAACGGCGAGAATCGCGTACGTGACGACGGGCGCGTCGATCCCTCCTGCCCGTGACCGGCCGAAGTACCGGCCGGCCGCGCGCTGGTTGCCCAGCTCCTTGTTCAGCCACCCGAGGCGCGACGCGATCTCCGCCTTCGCCTCCCGGGGAGCCCGCCTGTCCGCCTGGCGGTAGGCCTCGAGCGCGCCTCGCAGGTCGCCCGCCCGGACCCGCGCCGCGGCGAGCTGCCGCCACGCCATCCAGCTGAGCGGCGTGTCGGGGGCCTGCGTGGCGAGCCGCCAGCCTTCGAGCGCGGCATCGTCCTCGTCCATGCGGTACCGGCACTCGGAAAGGCCAAGCAGGGCTGCGACGTGGAGGTCGGGATCCCGGTTGCCGACCACGCGCGAGTACAGGACGGCAGCCTGCTGGTACTCGCCCTGGGCCGCGAGCGCATCGGCGCGCTGGAGCAGGGCGAGCGCAGAGGGACGGTCGAGGGGGCCGGCGGCGAACGGGTCACGAGACCCGGCCGGCTGATCGGATGACACGGCCGCGTGAGTGTAGCCGCTCGCGGGCGTCGACCGTCGAGCGGCGCGGCACCGAGATGGGTCCGCCGGGCGGCCGGGCAGAGGGACCGGGGACCGCGGGGGCCACCGGACCGGCCGCCGCGACGCAGACGAGGCCGGAATCCATGGAGCGCGAGGCCGGAATTGGTCGAACCCAAGGCCGGAATTGCTGCGCGATCGGCCACGGGCCGTGGCACGATGCACGGATGGACGTCCACTTTCTCGGTGCCGCCAACACCGTCACCGGCTCGCAGTTCCTTCTGACAACGGACCGGGCGCGGATCCTCGTCGACTGCGGCATGTTCCAGGGCAGTCCGAACGAGGCGGTACGCAACCGCGTGCCCCTCGCCTACGACCCCGCCTCGCTGGACGCGATCGTCCTGACGCATGCGCACCTCGATCACTGCGGCCTGATTCCGCACGTGGTCACGGAGGGCTTCGCCGGCCCGATCTATGCCACGAAGGGGACCGTCGAGCTGGCGGGCCTGGTGCTCCTCGACTCGGGCAAGCTCCAGGAGGAATTCGCGAAGCGGGAGGCTCGGTGGGCCCGGCGGCACCCCGATCGGGCGGAGCAGGAAGAGCGTGAGCGGGAGCAGGAGCTGCACGAGCAGGTGCTGCTCGCCGAGGCTGACGAGACCTTCGGCGCGAACGCCGCGGCCGGCGAGACAGGCGCCGCGCCGCAAACCGACGTCGCACCGGGCACGACGAATCCGGCGCCCGTCCACCCGAGCACCGGCGGCGGCACGCTGCCCCCTTCGGCGACACCCAAGGGCCGCCCGAACCCGGAGCACGCCATCCTCACGGCACCCGCCGGCGTGGATGCCGAAATCGAGGAGCCGCTGTACGACCAGCGCGAGGCCCGTGCCGCACTCGAACAGTTCCGCGGCGTGGACTACGGGCAGCACGTCCGGGTCGCGCCGGGCATCACCGCGACGTTCCTCGACGCCGGCCACATCCTGGGGTCCGCGATCATCCGCCTGGAGATCGAGGCGGGCGGCGACCAGCCGGCGCGGACGCTCGTGTTCTCCGGCGACCTCGGCCAGAGCGGGACGCCCATCCTGCGCGACCCGACGACCGTGCGCGACGCCGACTACGTCTTCGTCGAGTCCACGTACGGCGGCCGCGAGCACGAGCCCCAGGCGGAGGCCGTCCGGCTCCTGGCCGAGGCGGTGCAGCTCGTCGCCGAGCACAAGGGCGTCCTGCTCGTTCCGTCGTTCGCCATCGGCCGAACCCAGGAGATCGTCTGGGAGCTCAACCGCCTCGTCGAGGCCGGACGCATCCCCCAGCTGCCGCTGTTCCTCGACTCACCCATGGCGTCGCACGCGAGCGATATCTACCGGCACTACAGCGACTACTACGACGAGGAGACGCGGGCCCTGCTGGCCCGCAATCCCGCCCCCCTGGACTTCCCGTCGCAGGTGGTCACGAACGACGTGCACGATTCACAGGCGATCTCGCGTGCCCGGCGGCCGTACATGATCGTCGCATCCAACGGCATGCTCACCGGCGGCCGCGTCCTGGGCCACCTGCGCGAACTCGTCGGTGACCCGCGCGCCGTGCTCCTCTTCGTGGGATACCAGGGCGAGGGGACGCTGGGAGCCCATCTGCAGGCCGGCGCGAAGACGGTCCGCATCGACGGCCAGCCACACCCGGTCCGCTGCCAGGTCCGGTCCATCTCCGGCTTCTCCGCGCACGCCGACGAGGCCGGCGTCCTCGCCTGGCTCGGGGGTTTCATCGAGGGACGACAGCCCGGGGATCCCGGCGTCCCGCGACGGGTCTTCATCGTGCACGGTGACCCCGAGGCCCAGGAAGCGATCGAGCCGAAGGTCCGGGCGCTCGGCCTCGAGCCCCACGTCCCCCACTGGCACGAGCGCGCCTTCCTCGACTGACGGTTCCGCGGACAGTGACGGTTCCGCGGGAAGTGAACATCCCGCGGAGAGCAGACCCGGGGACGCCTCCGGCTGCCCGGTCGACGCCGGCTAGACCGGCCGCGTGACCATCAGGAAGATGATCACCACGAGCGCCACGGTGAGGAACACGCCGCCGAGCTGCGTCCGCCGCAGGAGCGCGAGCACCTCCGGCGGCGGACCGGCGAGCGCCGCCCCGGGTCCCGCCGGGAGCGGCCGGGCACTCGTGAGCTCGATGAGCCGCGCCACCGTCGGCGTCTGCACGAAGATCGCGAACGTCATCGCGGTCGCGTACACGGCGATGGCGATCACCAGCCATGCGCTCTGGAACAGGTCGAAGCCGCCGAAGTAGATCAGCCCCGCGCCGGTGAGGGGCATCGTCAGCCCGACCGTGATCACCAGCCGCTTCTCGATCAGCTCGGTGACCCGGAGCGCGAAATTGCCGTGCTCACGCTCCCTGCCCCCCAGGGAACCGATCAACGGAAACGTGAACGAAGGCCCGAACGCCACGATGGCGCTCAGCACGTGCAGAAACAGGAACAGCTGGAACACGGTATCCCCCCTCCGCGTCCATCCGGGACGTCGGCGCGGACAGTACCAGCCGGAGGCAGGTGTCGGCAACGGGGCCCGGACGATCTGGCGCCCGGCAACCGGGCGACACCAGGGTCCTTGGTGCGACTCCAATGTTTATGCTTGACATAACTGTCGTCAGTAGCATAATGGGTCCCGATCAAAGAACTATTCCACGGAGCACATGCAAACCATCGTCTCAACGAGCCCGCCCGACGCCGCTCCATCGGCGCACGACGCGGACACCGAGTCCGCCGTCGGCGAGCTCCTCGCGCTGATCGCCCGCGAGAGGGCGTCCCACCTCCGTCGCTGGTGCCGCCAGGACGTCAGCATGACGGCGATCCACGTGCTCCTGGCCATCGAAGCCCACAGCCCGCTGACGATGAGCCGCCTCGCCGAGATCCTCGACGTCGCGGTATCGAACGCAACGGGCATCGTCACGCGGATGGAGGAGCGCGGCCTCGTCCAGCGCAGGCACGACGAGGCGGACCGCCGCGTCGTGTTCGTGACATCCACCGAGCGCGGCCGCAGGGTCCTGGAGGACCGTGAGTTCATGAAGGCGGAGCAGCTCCGGATCGTCCTCGGCGCGATGACCGCGCGACAGCGCGGCACCTTCGTCCAGGCCCTCCGCGAGTTCATCGCCACGGCCGAGCGGCTCCGTGCCGAAGGCAGCCTGGTCGACGACGACGTCGACGATCCGTTCGCCAGGCCCGACGTCCCGCCCATCCCGGCAACGATCTGACCGGGTTCACCAGAAGACGACAGCGTCCGCCCGTCAGGACGGCGGACACCGGCCCTACCACCCAGGAGTATCAGCCCATGGAAACGATGCCGGCCATCCCCGGCTCGGCCGGCACGGTCCATCCCGCCATCGAGGTGGGGTCGCGTGCCAGGTTCGAGATCCTCTTTGCCGTCCTGCTCGGGTTGTTCCTGAGCGCCCTCGACCAGACGATCGTGGGTCCGGTGCTGCCACGCATCGTGACGGACCTCAACGGCGCCGACCTGTACACGTGGGTCGTCACCGCCTACCTGCTCACCAGCACGGTCACCATCCCGGTCTACGGGAAGCTGTCCGACCTCTACGGCCGGCGGCCGATGCTGATGATCGGAATCGTGCTGTTCCTGGTGGGGTCCGCGCTCTCGGGCCTGAGCCAGACCATGTGGCAGCTGATTGCGTTCCGTGCCATCCAGGGCCTGGGCGCAGGCGCCCTCTTCCCCATCTCGCTGGCCGTCATCGGTGACCTGTTCACGCCGGCCGAGCGCGGCAAGTACCAGGGGCTCTTCGGCGCCGTCTTCGGCGTCGCGTTCCTGGTCGGCCCGTTCCTCGGCGGTTTCCTCACCGACAACGTGAGCTGGCACTGGGTCTTCTACGTCAACCTGCCCATCGGCCTCGTCTCGCTGTACCTCATCTGGCACCTGCTGCCGACGGTTCGCCGCGAGGGGTCGCGCTTCAACCTCGACCTGCCCGGCGTCGTGACGATCACCCTGGCCATCGTGCCGGTCCTGATTGCACTGACCATCGCCGAGAACGGGGACTGGTCGGCGCCCGGCGTCATCGGCGGGTTCGCGATGGGCCTCGTGTTCCTCGTGGCATTCGTGGTCGCGGAGACCCGCGCCGAGGATCCCGTGATCCCGCTTTCCCTGTTCCGCAACCGGACGTTCAGCGTGTCGGTGGTGGCGACGTTCCTCGCCTCGTTCGGCTTCGCGACGGCGATCATCTTCCTGCCGCTCTGGTTCCAGGTCGTCCAGAACGCCAGCTCGACGGCCTCGGGTTACGACCTGTTCCCGTTCCTGTTCGGGCTCATCGCGAGCTCGGTGGTCTCGGGGCAGATCGTGAGCCGCACCGGCCACTACAAGTGGATGCTCGTCATCTCGATGGTCCTGGTGGCCATCGGGCTCGGCCTGTTCACGAACCTGCGCGCCGACACGCCCACCACCTCCCTGTGGCTGTGGATGATCGTCGCCGGGGTGGGCGTCGGGCCGATGATGGCGGTCTTCACCCTCATCGTGCAGAACGCCGTGTCCTTCCAGTTGCTGGGTACGGCCACGAGCGACCTGACCCTGATGAGGCAGATCGGCACCTCGTTCGGGCTGACGATCGCGTTCACCCTGTTCCAGAACAACCTGACCTGGGGCCTGCTGCGCACGCAGATCATCCAGGCCGGTGCCCCGGCGGCGCTGGTGCCGGCGACCGCACCTGCGTCACTGAACATCGGCCAGGAGTTGACGTCGGTGGGTGGCAGCGCGACGAACCAGTTCCTGTCGCAGGTTCCCGCGCAGTTCCAGCCGATCTTCCTGGACGGTTTCCACCAGGCGTTCTCGATCGCGCTCGCCAACTCGATGTGGATCGGGGTCGCCGCCGCGGTCGTCGCCGCCGGCGCATCGGTCCTGCTCCACGAGCTTCCGCTCCGGTCGACCCACGCGGTCGAGCACGCGGAGGCCACGGTGCTTCGACGAGCAGGGGCGCAGGACTAGCCTGCTCGACGGTTCCAGGGGGCGGCGCAAGCCGTCCCCTGTCTCCACTCCATGCCGCTGGACCTCGACGCTCGGGCGGCCGGTTCGTGGCGTCCTAGCCGGCGGACATCGGCCGGTCGATGTGCGCCGAGTAGTCGGGCAGCACGCGTTCGTATCCGTCGGTCATGAGCGGCGACGCGATCATGAAGTCGGCGGACGCGCGGTTGCACGCGAAGGGGATGTTCCAGACCACCGCGATCCGCAGGAGCGCCTTCACGTCGGGGTCGTGGGGCTGCGGCTCGAGCGGATCCCAGAAGAACACGAGGAAGTCGATCGTCCCGTCGGCGATCATCGCCCCGATCTGGAGGTCGCCGCCGAGCGGTCCCGATTGGAGCCGCGTGATGGGAAGCTCGAGTTCGCGCTCGAGCAGCGCGCCGGTCGTGCCGGTCGCGAACAGGTCGTGTTCGGCCAGCAGGCGGCGGTTGTAGCGCGCCCACTCGACCAGGTCGGGTTTCTTGTTGTCGTGGGCCACCAGGCCGATCCGCTTGCGGGCCCCAAGCTCGCGCTTCATGCGTTCCTCCGGGTGCCGTGTCAGTCCTGGCCGTGGACGATCAGGACCGGGATCGGGCTGTGCGCGGCGACCTGCGCCGACACGGAGCCCAGGAGCGCACGCTGCAGGCGGCCCAGTCCGCGCGTTCCCATGACAAGCAGGTCGAACCGGCCCGACTCGGCGGCATCGAGCAGGGTTCGGCCCGGTTGCGAGCCTCCCAGCGCCTCTCGTTCGACGGCCGGGCCGCCCTCGGCCTCGACGGCGGCCACCTCGGCGTCCAGGGTGGCCTCGGCCCGCCGCATCGCGGACTCGAGGTCGTCGGAGTAGTCCGGCTCGCCCTCGAACCCGGGTGGCTGGTGGTACACGGTCAGGAGCGTCAGCGAGGCCCCGAGCTCTCTCGCCAATCGGGCCGCAGTGAGAGCCGCCCGCCGTGAGTGGTCGCTGCCGTCGACGGCCACCACGATGTGACTGAACATGTCCTGCCCTCCCCTGGGGCCGCTCCCTGCAGCCGCGCACAGCGTAGTCGCCCCGTCGACGCAGGTCGACGCGTTGCCGAGGTCGACGCGGGCCTCCCTTCGGAGGAACCGGGTATCGTCGCGCCATGTCCGGTCCCCTCCCCTGAACCCGTCCCGACGCCTCCGGAGGGCCATCCGGCCGGCGTCGTCCGTGCTGGCTCTCGTCGCACTGCTCGGCCTGTCCGCGTGCGGGGGAGCCTCGGCGCGCCCGCCGTCGCCGAGCGTGGGGCCGCCGTCGGCCGCCGACACGCTGCCGGCTTCGCCGTCCTCGCTGCCGCGGGCGTCGGGCGACCACTCGCCGGGCGCCACCTCGCCCGGCACCGGCCCGTCACCGGCCATTGCGCGCCAGGTCACCGGGATCGAGGTACGGACGGCCGCGTTCAGCCTCCCGCACCCGCTGAGCCGCGAGGCGGCCGTGACCGCCGGGGGCGCGATCCTCCTCCTGGGCGGCTTCGACGGTCGGGGCACGCTGTCAGAGGTCCTCCGCCTGGATCCGGCCACGGGTGCCGTCCGATCCGCCGGCCGGCTTGCCGCGAGCACGCATGACGCCGCCGCAGCGCTCTTCGGAAGCACGGCCTACGTGTTCGGCGGGGGTGCCGTCACCAGCACGGACGCGATCCAGGCGTTCGACCTGGCGGCACCCGCCGGGCCTGCCGGCGCGGGGCGGATCGCAGGCCGCTTGCCCGCGCCACGATCGGACGTCTCCTCCGTCGCCCTCGGCTCGACCGCGCTGCTCCTCGGCGGATGGAACGGGACGCGGATCCTTCCCGACGTGCTTGCCGCGAAGGGGACCGGCACCGTCACGACCATCGGCACGCTCGCGGTTCCGGTGCGCTACGGTGCCGTGGCGGCCGCGGCCGGTGCGGTGTGGGTCTTCGGCGGCCAGGGTGCGCACGGCGACGTGTCGACCATCCAGCGCTTCGATCCGGCCACGGGGCGGGCAACGATCGCGGGCGCCCTGCCGGCCGCGGTGGCAGGGTCGTCCGCCGTGGCCTTCGGCGGCGACATCTTCGTGCTTGGCGGAGACGAGGGCGGCAACGCGACCGACAGGGTATGGCGCTTCGACCCGGCAACGGGCGCGGTCTCGGCGGCCGGTCGCCTTCCCAGGCCGGTGGCGTACGCGGCTCTCGCCGTGGTGGGCGCGGACGCCTACCTGCTCGGCGGCGAGAACAGCGTCGTGCTCGCCTCGATCATCGAGATCCGGCCGGTGGCCCCCTGAGCACACCCTGCCGCGGGCCACTCCCATCCCGTTCGTCGCGGCCACGGCGGCCCGCGTCCCCCTGAACCTCGACCTCGGAGGCCACGTGGGCGATACTCCGGCTCCGGAACGGCGCGCCGGCCCTGCGTCGCCTGCTTCCGCACCGAGAGGGGGAGCGAGATGGCCCGCCTGCCACGCGACGACGACCCGAACGCGGACGAGACACGCCCGGACGCGGAGGGCACGCGCCCTGCCTTGGAGCGGGCCACCGAGCTTGCGCTCGAGTTCCTGGATGGCCTCCCCTCGCGCCCGGTCGGGGCGATCGCGGACGCGGCGGCGCTGAGGGCCGCCCTCGGAGGTCCACTCGAGGACACGGGCGAGCCCGGCGAAGCAGTGATCGACCGCCTGGCCCGTGCCGTCGATGACGGGCTCGTCGCGATGGCCGGCCCGCGGTACTTCGGGTTCGTCATCGGCGGGCACCATCCGGCCGCGCTTGCTGCCGACTGGCTCACCGCGACCTGGGACCAGAACGTCGGGCTCTTCGCCGGAGGGCCGGCCCTCTCGATCGTCGAAGAGGTGGCGGGCGGCTGGATGCTCGACCTGCTCGGGCTGCCCGCGACCGCCAGCTTCGGGTTCACCACCGGGGCGATGATGGCGAACTTCACGGGCATGGCGGCGGGACGGCACGCCCTCCTGGCGCGGTCGGGGTGGGACGTCGAGCGGCAGGGCCTCTACGGCGCACCGCGGATCGACGTCGTGGTCGGCGCGGAGGCGCACGCCACGATCCACCTGGCGTTGCAGTACCTCGGCCTCGGGCGCGAGCGGGTCCACGTCGTCCCGACGGACGCGCAGGGTCGCATGCGGGCTGGTGAGCTTGCCTCGATCCTCGGCGGACTCGACGGGCCCGTGCTCGTCTGCGCGCAGGCCGGCAACGTGAACACGGGCGCCTTCGATCCCATGCGCGACGTCGTGCGGATCGTGCGTGCCCGTCCGGACGCGTGGCTCCACGTCGACGGCGCGTTCGGGCTCTGGGCCGCGACCTCGCCTCGCTTCGCGCATCTCCTCGACGGCGCCGAGCAGGCCGACTCCTGGACCACCGACGCCCACAAGTGGCTGAACGTCCCGTACGACTGCGGCTTCGTCGCCTGCGCCGATCCGGACGCCCACCGTGCCGCGATGTCGATCACGGCCGCGTACCTGGTGCAGGGCACGGGCGATCGGGATGGCGTGGACTGGGCGCCGGAATTCTCGCGTCGCGCCCGCGGCGTGCCCGTGTACGCCGCGCTGCGCGCACTGGGCAGACGAGGCGTCGGCGAGATGGTCGAGCGCTGCTGCGACCTGGCGGCGCGGATGGCGGACCGGCTGGGCGCGCATCCCGGTGTCACGATCCTCAACGACGTCGTGCTCGACCAGGTCCTCGTGCGCTTCACGCCGGCCGGCGCGGGTGCCGAGGAGGACGCCGCGGCGGCGCGAGGTCCGGCGGCGCACGATCCGGCGGCCGCGGACCGCCTCACGCGGGACGTCATCGCCGCGGTCCAGCGCGACGGCACGTGCTGGCTGTCGGGCACGACCTGGCACGACATGGCGGCGATGCGGATCTCGGTGGTGAACTGGTCGACGACGGAGGCCGATGCGGACCGCTCCGTCGAGGCGATTCTGCGGTGCTTCGACCGGGTCGCCGGTCGGTGAGGGAGCCGCGACGTCCGCTGTCGGGACCCACTTCCGCGCCGATCCCGACCGGGTACAGTCCGCTGGTGCCCGTGACTGACGCGCGACGCGCGCTGCTCCTGATCTGCGGCGTGGCGTTCGCCGTCTCGACGAACTACACCAACCACGGCCCGGTGCTCGGCTTCATCAGCGACGAGTTCGCGCTCAACGCCGCGAGCGCAGGCGCGATGGCGACCGCCTTCTTCGTCGGGTCGGCGGTGCTCATGCTCTTCGGCGGCGACTTCGCCGACCGGTACGGCGCGCGGGGAGCGGTCAGCGCCGGATTCGCCGTCACGTGCATCGGCACCATCGGCTGCGGGCTGCTGGCTCCTACCTACCCAGCCCTCCTGGCGTGGCGTTTCGTGGGCGGGCTGGGCGGCGGCTTCGCCTTCGCGGCCGGCGCGAGCTACACGCGTGCGATCTTCGCGACGCGCGGCCAGCACCTGGCGCAGGGCCTGTACGGGGCCTCGTTCCTCGCGGGATCGGCGAGCACCCTGATCTACATGCCGATCCTGGCGGGCGCCGGCGGGGACTGGCGGCGTGCCTACGTGATCTCCGGGCTGGCGGCAGTCACGATCCTGGTCGGGTGGTGGAGGTTCGCGCCCGCGGGCCCGGCCCCGCTGGGCAGGGCGGCGGGCATCGGCTCCGGCCTCGTGCCCGCGCTGCGCGCCCGCAACAGCTGGCTCCTCGCCCTCTGTCACACCTGCGGCTTCGGCCTGGCGATGGTCCTGGGCACGTGGGTGGTGACGTACGTCGTCGAGGGATTCGGCCTGTCGATCGTGAACGCCGGCCTGCTCGGGTCCCTGGTCCTGGTGCTCGGCATCGCGGGCCGCTCGGGCGGGGGCATCATCCTCGAGCGCGGCATCCCGCCGATCCAGCTGATCCGTCTCGGACTGGCGCTGGCCGCAGGTGGCCTCGCGACCATGGCCTTCGCGGGCTCGCTGCAGATCGCGATCCTCGGGCTGCTCGCGACCGGCCTCGGAGCCGGGATGCCGTATGCCGCCGTGTTCAACGGGGCCGCCGCGAGCATGCCGGCCAGCCCGGCGTCGGCGCAGGCGTTCGTCGGTTTCGGGGGGAACCTGACCGCCGTGATCGGGCCGCCGCTCGTCGGTCAGCTGCTCGACGTCTCCGGAGGATTCGGCAGCGGGTTCCTCGTGATCTCGGCCTTTGCCGCGATCGTGCTGGTCAGCACCCTGGCCCTGCGTCCCTTCTCGTTCGCGCTGGCCGAGCCGGTCGCCTTCGAGCCGTGACGGCCTGGGGCCCCGGCGCGGCGAACGCCCGGGCAACGGCCGCGATTCCTCGGGCCACGACGGATCGCGCCTGCGGCGGCGATCACCGGCCACCCGCCGGATGAGATGGAACTGCAAGGATGATTGCAAGGTCAACCGGGGACCATGCCGCCATGGACAGCCCTGCCAGCGTTCCCGTCCAGTTCGACGCATACGCCGCCGACTGCCGCCTGCACGGGCTCGTCGACCTGGGCGACCGACGCCTGACCGATGCGCTCAACGCGAACCCGGAACTGCAGCTCTCGGACGCGCAACTCGAGGCGCTTGACGACGGGCACGTCGTGGAAGTGCCGGAACTCGAGGTCGGCCGCGATGAGCTGTACGCCGTGGTCGCCTATGGCTCCCGCGGCGATGTCGCGCGCCGCGTGCGCACGCACACCACCCGCGTGGCCGTGGAGCTGGGCGTGTACCACGTGGAGGGCCACGTGCACGGCACGCCGGCATCGGACCCGCTCTACCTTGCGCTTCGCCGCGCAGCCTGGGTGCCGCTCACCGACGCCACGATCTCCTACCGGCGGGGTGACGAGGACGTGCGCGACGAGATCGAGACGCTCCTCGTCAACCGGACGCTGGCCTCGTCCTTCAAGGAGCTCGAGGTCGACGGCGTGGCCGTGCCCTGGGAGGCCGCACGTCCGGGGGTCCCGCCCTCCCCGCGTACGATCGACCTTACCGGCACGCTGCGCGAGGACGCCGGCCTCTGACGGAGTCCGGTCAGTCGCGCTCCCCGACTACGTGGTTCTGGCGCGCCCGGCAGGATTCGAACCCGCGACCTAGTGGTCCGAAGCCACTCGCTCTATCCACTGAGCTACAGGCGCGCGCGCCGTATGGTACCCGCCGCGGCGGACGCTCGTGAGGGAGTGGCAGAACCAGGGCTCCGGACGGGCCCCGTAACGCGGGTCCTGAGGATCTCGGGCCCTCTCAGCGGTCGCTGGGACGGCGGCCCACCAGCCACCATCCGAGCGGGAAGACCGCCGCCGCGAGCGCGAACTTGATCGCGTCGCCGAGCAGGAACGGGTACAGGCCCTCGACCACTGCCTGGCTGGCGGACAATCCGGTCGCGGCCGCGAGCCAGGGCAGCCCCACGGCGTACACGAGCGCGTTGCCGAGCAGCATCGCGGCGAGCGCTCCTGCGTACCGGCGATCCCAACCGAGCTCGGCCAGGCGCCCGACCACGGCCGCCGCGAGCAGGAACCCCACCAGGTATCCGCCGGTGGCTCCGAGCACGATGTGCCCGTCCTGCAACGCGAGGATGTGCGCCGAGCCGGACGCGCCGGCCGCGTAGACCGGCAGGAAGAACCCCAGCAGGAGGTACAGCCCCACCGACGCGATGCCGCGGCGGAACCCCAGCGCGGTCGCCGTGGTCAGTACCCCGAACGTCTGTCCGGTGATCGGGACCGGGCTCCCCGGGATGGGGATGGCGATCTGGGCGGAGACGGCCATGACGACCACGCCGAGCAGGACCAGGGCGAGGTGGTGCTGGCGGACGGAAGTCCGTTCTCCGATCCGGATGGGGAGGATGAAGTCGCCGAGCGTGATCCCGCGCTCGTACGGCGGGACGCGGAGCATGCGGGGCTGGGCGAACATGGCCGAAGCCTACCAGACGACGCGCAGGGCGGACGGGACGATGTCGAAGGCGAACGGATCGCGCCCGAGCAGCTCCCCGTCGGCCTGCAGGTAAATCGGGCCCGCGTCGTCGAGGGCGCGGATCGTCAGCGAGCGGGTCCGCCTCACGGAGACCGCGGGGCTGCGCAGGTGATCGCCCGTGCGGATCCTCCAGGCGAAGGTCAGCGTCTCGAGCCGGTCGATCGCACCCACCGTCACGACGTCGAAGACCCCGTCCGAGGGATCGGCTCCCGGAGCGACGCGCATGCCGCCCCCTTCGAACGGGCCGATCGCCACCTCGACCAATTCGACGCGAACCTGGTCCCGCGTGAGGTCGTCCCAGCCCAGCTCGACCAGCCGGTCGCGCCAGTCCACGATCGTGACGACGCCGGCGACGGTGTACAGGTAGGCGCCCAGCCGGGCGGGGAACCGTGACACCCGCCGGGCGATGAACGGGCTGAAGCCGATGCCGGCGGCGTTGACGAACCACCGGCTCGTCGACTCGCTGGCGGGCCCGTCGACACCCCGGCCACCCGCCCAGTGCGTCGGGCGGTAGCGGACCCGGCCGGCGTCGACGACGTGCACGACCGAGGCATCGCCCGCCAGTGCCCTGGCGAACCGCTCGACGAGGACGCCGGCATCCACCGGCATCCGCGTGCCCCTGGCGTAGTCGCTGCCCCGCCCGGCCGACACGAGCCCGACGAGCGGTGTCTCATGGCCCTCCCCGGCACGATCCAGCAGCCCGTTCGCCACCTCGTGGAGCGTGCCGTCCCCTCCCACGGCCACCACCAGCCGCGCTCCCTCGTCGGCGGCCCTGCGGGCCAGGTCCGCGGCCTCGCCGGGACGCGACGTCAGGTCGACGGTGTGCTCGAGCCCCCGGGCCGAGAGCGCGGCGGCTATGGGCGGCCACCGGCGGGCGAACGCGCCACGGCCCGCCCCGGCGTGCGCCACGAACCTGAGAGGGGGCGGCATATGGTCACTCCGCCCGCAGGGCGCGCGCGATCTCGACGCGCGACGCCAGGCGCGCCGGATATGCGGCCGCCAGGATGGATCCTCCGAGCCCCAGGACCAGGGCGAGCGCGACGGCCGCCCATGGCAGATCGAGCGCCGAGCGGATCCCGTCCGTGCCGCCGCCCACGAGCACGAGGACCGACGCGACGACGCCCACGATGCTGCCCAGGATTCCACCGGCCAGCCCGAGGATCCCGGCCTCCAGCACCACGGACCGCCAGGCCTGCCGGCGCGTCAGGCCGGCCGCCCGCAGGAGACCGAGTTCCCCGACCCGTTGCCCGACGTCCATCGCCAGCACGTCCACGATGCAGAGCGCCGCGACGATCACGGCGGCGAGCGCGAGGAGGTCGAGGAGCCCGAAGGTCCGGTCGAGGGCTCCGCCCACGGCGCCACCGACCGCCGACGGAGCCACGACCGACATGGCGTACCGGCCGGCCACCGACGAGAGGCGAGCGGCGAGTCCGGGCGCCGCCCCGGGAGCGGCGCGAACGAGGAACATCGACGCCCCGGCGATCCCGAGCGAGCGGGCGGCATCGGCCTGCGAGACGACGACCGACTCGCCGGCGGAGCCCGGGAGGCTGTGCGCCACGATGGCGGCCACGCTGAGCCGCGCGTCGCCCTGCGCCGTGCGCACCTCGAGCCGGTCACCCGGCCGCAGGCCGAAGCGGTCGGCGACGGACTGGGGCACCAGTGCCGCACCGCCGGCCCTGAGCGCGGCAAACGCGGCATCCCGGCTGCCGCCCTCCACCGTGAGCGCCCCCAGTGCCGCATACGCGACGGGATCCACCGCGACCGCCGACGCGCGGCGACCGGCGATGGCCACGTCGAACAGCCGCACCGGCGTCACGGATGCCACGCCGGGCACGGAGGCCATGTCCGTCGCGAAGTCGTCCGGCACCGGCGAGATCGCCACGACGGCCTCGTCGACGGGGGCGACGTCCGAGATCCAGGCCTCCCCGGCACGGCGGGTGCCGTCGGCCACGCCGGAGACGGCCACCACCAGGCCCAGGCCCACCGTCAGGGCGGCGAACGTGATCGCGATCCGGCCGGGGTCGTGCGCCAGTGCGCCGCGCGCGAGACGAAGCTCGGCGCCCAGACCGCGCCGGACCGGGGTGGCCGCAAGCCCGAAGATGCCGCCCGCGGCGCGCAGCACGAAGGGCGACACGAGCCCGGTGACGAGCAGGAGGAGGAACGCGCCCAGGGCGGCGGCGGCCCCGGGCAGAACGGCGGCAACGAGCGGTGAGCCTGCCTGGCCGCCGGTCCCCGTGGTCGCCACGGCGCCTGCCCAGCCTCCACCGGCCAGCACGGCCACCCCGACGAGTGCGGCCACGGCGCCGGCGACCACGGCGCGTCGCGCTCCCGACGCCGGCGGAGAGAACGGCCGGCCGCGGCGAAGGGCCTCGACAGGCGAGACGCGACCGGCCCGGCGCGCCGGTTCCAGGGCCGAGGCCAGCGTCACGAGCACGCCGACAAGGCACGAGACGACGAGCGCCGTCGGGTCGATCGCGACTCCCGCCACGGGCGCCCCCGTGATCGACGCGACGACGGGCGCGAGACCGACCGCGAACACGGCACCGAACAGGATTCCGAGCAGGGTGCCCGCGGCGCCGAGCCACAGGGCCTCCGCGAGCACCATCCGGTGCACCTGCCCGCGGGTCGCGCCGGCCGACCGGAGCAGGCCGACCTCGCGCGTCCGTTCGGCGACCGACATGGCGAGCGCATCGGACACGAGCAGCGCTCCGACGAACAGCACGATCGCGGCCACGAGCAGCAGGGCCGACCCCACGTCCCGGGTGGCACCGCCGAGGGCGGCGGCATCGTCGGACGCGGTCGACAGCACGTACGGCTGGGACGTGAGCCGCGTCTCCAGGCGCGTCTCGACCGTGGCCACGCCCACCGCCGGATCCACGCGCACCTCGACGAGGTCAGCTTCGCCTGCAGGTACCGCGAAGAGCCCTCGCGCCGCGTCGATGGTGACGAACAGGACGCGGCCGCCGTCCGCCAGGGCGGGCCCGGACGGGGCGAGCAGACCGCGGACGGTGAACGTGCGCTGGCCGCCACCTCCGACGAGCGAGATCCGGCGAGCCCACGGCGAGGCGATGGGCGCGGGCCCAGGTCTCGGCGACCAGCGCTCCGTCCGCGTCGCCTGCCGCGAGGAAGGCGCCTCCTGCAAGCGCTTCGTCGTGCAGCGCGCGGTCGACGGCCGGATCGACGCCCACCAGCGTGACCGGTCCGAACGACGATCCGGCCTCCTGTCCCGAACCCGTGGCGAACGTGGGCCGGCGGACCTGGGGCGACGTCTCCAGCACGCCGGAGGTGTCCGCCACCGCCGACAGCGTGCCGGCGGAGAGCGTCCCCTCGCCGAAGGCCCGGACGACCAGGTCGGCGCGACCCGAGAGCTGCCCGGCGTAGCCCGCCGCCCCGCTGGACGCCGCGCCGTCCACGGACAGCGTGCCGAACACGAGCCCGACCCCGATGGCGATGCCCAGGATGGTGAGCGCGGTCCGCAGCGGCCGCCGACGGAGCGCCCGCCAGCCGAGCCCTGCGGGGCCTCGCACCGCCGCGACCTACTGCCCGAGCAGCGCGAGCCGCTCGATGAGCGGGCGAGCCGGATGCTCGGTCCGGCGGCCGAGCGTGATCTCCTCCAGGACGCCGCCGTCCCGCAGGAACAGGACCCGGTCGGCAAATGCGCCCGCCTGCGCGTCGTGGGTGACGAGGACCACCGTCTGCCCGCGCTCCGAGCAGGAGCGGAAGAGGTACTGCAGGATCTCCGTGCCGGTGGCGTAGTCGAGGTTGCCGGTCGGCTCGTCGGCGAACAGGATGGCGGGGCGGCCGGCGATGGCCCGGGCGATCGCCACGCGCTGCTGCTCGCCGAACGCGAGCTCGTCCGGCCGGCGATCGGCCTTCGCGTCGAGCTCCACCAGCCGGAGCGCTTCGTCCACCCGCGAGCGCACGTCGCCGTCGCGCGGGTTGCCGCCCGCCAGCAGGAACGGAAGCGCCACGTTCTCCCTCGCGGAGAGCAGCGGCACCAGGTTGAACGCCTGGAACACGAACCCGGTCTTCTCGCGCCGAAGCCGGGTGGCGGCGTCGTCGTTCAGCGACGAGATGGTCACCCCGTCGAGGACGACCTCGCCGGACGAGGGACGGTCCAGTCCGCCGAGCAACTGGAGCAGCGTGGTCTTCCCGCTGCCGGACGGCCCCATGAGGGCGACGAACTCCCCGGGCTGCACGGCCAGGGAGACACCGCGCAGCGCGCGGACATCGCTGTCGCCGGCGCGGTAGGTCTTGGTGAGGTCACGCGCCTCGAGGATCGGCGGCATGGGTTGGAGTGTACCGGGGCGCGGGGCCGGTGCGACACCAGGCGGTGCAGGACCGGCGCGACGGCAGCCGGTGCCTGGCGGCCGGACTACGACCCGCTGACGAGTCCGAACAGGCCGCCGATGAGTGACTCGAGGAGTCCCGGCGCAGGCGCGTCGACGATCCGCTGGCTTGAGG
The DNA here is from genome assembly GCA_963757865.1 of uncultured Chloroflexia bacterium. Lineage (GTDB taxonomy): Bacteria > Chloroflexota > Limnocylindria > Limnocylindrales > CSP1-4 > JAJYNJ01. The sequence continues at coordinate 53,774 of CAVWSU010000004.1, read as the reverse complement.
TCGCCGCGTCGGGGCTGGCCGCGGCCGACGCCGCCGGTTCGGTCGGCGCGAGCGACGGAGCGCTCTGCTGCGGACGGGACCGTCGTCGGCTCGGGCGTCGGGGTCGCCTCGGGCGTGGGTGTCGGCGTCGCCGTCGGGCTCGGGGTGAGGACCGGCGTCGGTGTCGGCGTCGGCGCGGATGTCGGTCGGAGGGTTGCCGCCGGTTTCGTCGTGGGCCGCGTCGTCGGCCTCACGGTCGGCTTCGTCGTCGGCCTGGGCGTCGCGGTCGGCTTCGGCTTCGCCGTGGCGACCGGGCGGGGCGTCGGAGTGGGTGTCGGCCGTGGCGTCGCCGCCGCCTTCGACTCCTTGAAGAGCACGCAGTACATGAACTTGCCGTCCGCGCCCTTGTATGCCCCGACTCCCGCGGCGTCCCACGTGCTTCCCAGGATGTTGGAGCGGTGCTCCGGGGAGTTCATGAACTGCTGCTGGATCCACGGGGTTGCCGCGTCGTCGGCGATGTTCGAGACCCAGCCGATGTTCTCGCCGGCGAGCACGTACGACACGCCTCGCTGGTCCATGTAGTAGAAGACGTAGTAGCCCTGCGGCGGGATCTGGTGCGAGAAGTAGTCGCGCGTGGACATGTCCTGCACGCGCCATCGCGCGATGCTCGCCAGCTGCGCGTCCCAGCGCAGCGGGGCGAGACCGGCCGCGGCCCGGGCCTGGTTCGTCAGCGAGAAGAGGAGGCTCTCGTCGGCCGAGCTGAAGGCGCCGGCACTCCATGCGCGCGCAACCTGGGCTCCCGGGACGGCGAGCGTCCAGCCGACGGCCGTGAAGGCCACGAGCAGGATGACCATGAACCGCGCCAGCCTGCGGCGCAGCGATCCTCGGGTGCGCGCGGGTTCGGAACGTGAGATCACGACTGCAGGCTAGGGGCCGGCAGTGCCCAGCCCTATCGCCCGTACGTCCCGGTATCCCCGCAGCCGTGGGTACCAGTCGGGCTCATGCATCCGGGCCGGGCGAGGCTCGGGGTCCTTCCGGGCGCTCGCCGTCATTCCACGCCGGGCGCCACGCGACGACCGCGTTCATGCCATACTGCCGCCTGCCGCACGACCCCGATCGGCTGCGCGCCCGTGGTGGCCTTAGCTCAATTGGCAGAGCATCGGATTGTGGATCCGATGGTTACGGGTTCAAGTCCCGTAGGCCACCCCAATTCCCCCCGTTCTGGGCACGAACTGCTGAGCACGAGTCTGCCGTCCGGAATTGCCCCGGCGAGGTGCCCAGGTACTGCCGGAAGCGGCGGGAGAGATGTGCCTGGTCGGCGAACCCGACGTCGACGGCGACGTCGGCCAGCGCCGGCCGGCAGGTCGCGACGGGCAACCCACCACCGGCGCGTGGTACCCGTCGCCCTTTCGGGCCCACCTGTGGGGCTGCGCGATGTCGAGTCCTGCTAAGCTGCTTGTCCGTCCCGCGATCGCGGCGCCCGGACATTGCCCGGCGGGGCGGCGGTCGCGGAGGACCACGTGACGCACATCCCCAGCGACTCTGTCGGGGGGCCGAACGGGCCGTCGTGGGCCTTCACAATCATGGCGGCGGCAGCAGCCCGCAACCAGACGTGATCAGCGGCGCGTCCCCGAGCCCGGCTCCTCGATCACGGCGCATCGCCGAGACCGTGGTCGGGCGTTCCGCAGAGTTGGCCGCGGTCGAGACAGCGCTCACGAGATCGCGCTCGGGAATCACCGCCCTGAGCCTCGAGGGTGAGCCCGGGATCGGCAAGAGCTACCTCCTGCGCGCAGACGCGCCGCTGGCCGAGGACGCGGGGTTCATGCCGGTCGAGGCGACCGCGGACGAGGAAATCCGCGGGCCTTTTCTGTTCGCCAGGGGGATCCTCAGTGGCTGGGCCATGGCTGCCGAGCCAGGATCTCCGGCACTCGAGGCCGTCGACCGTGCGCGTGGCGCGCTCGCCGGACGCGATCCGGACCTGAGCGGCCTGCCACCCGACGAGCGGATGCTTCGGGCCCTCGACCAGGCGACGATCGCGCTGCGGATGATGGCGCTGGAGCATCCAATCGCCCTCCTCCTCGATGACGTCCAGTGGGCCGACACCGACAGCCTTCGCCTGCTGCGCTATCTCATCCGGACCGAGCCGACCCTTCCGATCCTCGTGGTGCTGGCCCTGCGGTCCGAGGAGGCTGCCCAGGCCAGTGAGCTGGTCAACCTCCTCGCCGACCTCGAGCGGATGGGCATCGTTCGGCGCATGCGACTCGGCCGGTTCCGCCAGTCCGAGACGGCGGAACTCCTCCGGCTCGGGCTTGGCGGTCAGGTCGAACCGGCAAGCGCAGCGACGATCCACGGACAGGCCGAGGGAGTCCCGTTCGTCGCCGTGGAACTGGTCCGGAGCTACCGTGACGCCAGCCTGCTCCAACGGATCGATGGCGTGTGGCGGCTCGACTGGAAAGCCCGTCGTCTCCTCCCCTCGGCCGTCCGGACCCTCGTCGACCGGCGTGCAGCTCACCTCGACGGCACCTCGAGGATCGCCCTCTCCGAGGCCGCCGTCCTCGGCCGGAGCTTCCGACTGGAGGACCTCTGCGGCCTTCGAACGCAGCTCGGCGATGCAACCTGTACCGTCGCGACGCTCGCGGACAGCCTCCAGCCGGCTCTCGCTGCCGGGCTGCTCGAGGCGCCCGGCGATGGCACAGCCGCGGTCTACCGGTTCAGCCATGAGCAAGTACGGCAGTTCGCACTCGGGCTCCTCGCGGCCGAGCGCCGGCGCGCCCTTCACGCGGCAGTCATCGACATGCTTACCGCCGACGGCGATCCACCCGCATCGCTCATGCCGGTCCTTGCTCGGCACGCGCTCGCCGCCGGCGACACCGAGCGCAGTATCAGGTTCTCCGTGGGCGCGGCGGCGGCGGCGCTTGCTGCGAACGCCCCCGAGGAAGCGCTCAGGATCGTCGAGGAGGCGCTCCCGATGGCCGCGACGCGAGCCGAGCGCGTGGCGCTCCTTCGCGCGCGCGACGACGCGCTCGACATGTTGTGTCGGTTACCTGAGCGCCTCGAGGGACTGGCCGAGCTCGCCGCGCTTGCCGAAGCGGCCGGCGACGGGCCGCTCGAGCTCGAGGTCATGCTCCGCCGCGCTGCCTCGCTTCGTCTCGACGAACAGCACGACCGCGCCGCCGTCCTCGCCCGCGAGGTTCGGCGCCGGGCCGCGGAAGCAGGCGACCCCGGCCGCGAGCTGGCCGCGTGCCTCGAACTGGGACAGGACTGTCTGCACATGGCGATCGGCGAGGGATACACGCCTGCCTCGGGCGATGTCGACCTCGATGGCGGCGCCGAGGCCTATGAACGCGCCATCGAGCTCGCCGAGCAACTCGAGGACCGACCGAGCCTCGCCGCGGCCCTTCGCGAGCGCGGCGTCATCGGCGTGGCACGCATCCGGGCCTGGTTCGTCGACTGGGTCCGGACGGGCGCGCACGTCGGCGTCATCGAGCGAGTCGCGCAGGGCGTCGAGCTCGCGGCGATCCTGCCGGAACTCCCGATCCTGCCGCTCTTCATCGAGACGGGCGCCTTCCTCCAGCGGTCCCTGGAGCTGTACGAGAGCCTCGGGGATCGCCGCGGCACGATGTCGGCCGTCATCGCCGTCGCCTACCACAGCCAGGCAGCCGAGGTCCACCTGGGTGGAAACCCCGCGCAGGCGTTCGAGGAAATCCGGCGTCTCGCGGCCCAGATGCGGTCGCTGAGCCGGGAGAGCGAGCGCTCCACGGCGGAGGCCCAGCTGATCTACGGGGTTCACCTCTTCGCGCGCTCCAAGGTCATCCCGGACCTCGCGGTCTCGCGCGGTGCCGAGGCATACGAGAAGGCGAGAGAGGTCGGGGACCAGGCCATCGAGTTCCTTGCGGCCGGAGGGACCGCGATGGCGCTGCTCGAGCTCGACGATCCGGGCGAGGCCGACCGGTGGCTGGACCGTGCGGCGAACGCCGTGTCCGCGGCCCCGAGCCCGCTCCGGGCTCGCCAGCTCGAGACCTGGAGAGGAATGCTGGCCGCAGCCCGGGGGGACGCGGCGAGCATGGTCGTGCATCTCGAGCAGGCCCGCGACCTGGCGACGACCCAGGCGCGGCCGGCCGGGCGCTGTGAAGCATCAGCGACCCTTGCGCTCCAGGCCGCTGGGCTGGGCGCTGCGTCAGGTGACCGGGCGCTGCTGGACCTCGCCGAGGCCGCCGCAGACGAGGCCCGCCAACTCGTGCTCCTCCTGCCCGGCCACCCCCTCTGGGGGGCGCAGGCGGACGCTGCGGCCGCCGTCGTCGCCGACGCACGAGGAGATGGAGACCGGGCCCGGGACTTCGCGAGAGCGGCGCTCGAGCAGCGCGAAGCCGCGATGCGCGAGGACCCGCACCTCGAGATCTTCATCCCGGCCGCGCGGATCGTTCTCGCCGGCAGTCCACCGGATGAGAACCAGGCGCTGCGCCAGGAGGTACTACGGCTCCGAGCTCTCATCGCCCAGCGCACGCTCGACGAGTCCGTGCGGGTCCGCTGGTTCCGCGGCCCGCTCGGTCGACACCTGGCCGCGCTGGGCGCCGGCGTCAGCGCCGATGCCGGAGCCGCACGGGCGGTTCTCGGGCTCGATGACACCGGCCGGGACCTGCTGCGGCTCGTGACCGACGGCCGCACCAACACCGAGATTGCCGAGGCGCTTGGACTCTCGGAGCCTGCGATCGAGCGGGCGCTGGTCGGGATGTACGCGCGGCTCGGTGTGAGTTCGCGGTCCGAGGCGACGGCGCTCGCCCTGCGCGAGGAAGCACGGTCGACGACGGGCGCTGGCCCGCAACCCACCGGGGAGGACGCACGGTGACGCTGCAGGTCCGGATCGATCGCCCGCGATGCATCGGCGCCGGCAACTGCATGGCCATCGCGCCGACCGTCTTCGATTGGCTCAAGGGCGACCTGTTCAAGGCCGACGTCCTTGCGGCGGACAGTGTCGACGAGGAGATGCTCAGGGAGGCGGCGAGCGCCTGCCCGACCATGGCTATCGAGCTCGAGGAGGTCGGAGACGTCCTGCCGTGGGCCCAGCGTGGCCGGGCGGCCGCGACGCGCCGCGTCGTCAAGACGTTCATGTTCACCGACATGGTCGGCTCGACCAACCTCGCCGTCGCCCTCGGTGACGATGCCTGGCAGACCCTGCTCCAGTGGCACGACGAGACCCTGCGGGGCCAGTTCGCGACGCACCACGGTCAGGAGGTCGTCTCGACGGGAGACGGCTTCTTCGTCGGCTTCGACGCACCGGACGATGCGCTGGCCTGCGCCGTGGCCATTCAACGGACGCTCGCGGATCACCGCCGGACCTCCGGGTTCGCGCCGCAGATCCGGATCGGCATCCACCTCGCGAACGCCCAGCAGGTCGGCCAGAACTACCACGGCAAGGGTGTCCACGAGGCAGCGCGCATCGGCTCGGCCGCCGACAGCGGCGAGATCATCGCCAGCCGCGTCACGGTGGAGGGGTCACACTTCGTGACCTCGAATCCACGGTCGCTCCAGCTCAAAGGTCTGGCCGAACCGATCGATGTCGTCACGATCGAGTGGAAGTGACGGCCGGGTTCGCGCCCGATTCCGGCCGTGTAGCGTCGCCGGCAGGCGATGCCGCCCGGAGGCGTCGGAAACGCCGGTGAAGCGGTCGCGTTTCGAGACGCTCGGATCCCTGACCCGACAAACACCTGATTGGTCCTGGTGTTACTGAAGCACCCCGAAGAAGCAGTCGTCGCCGCGGCCCCGCCCCACGTCCGGGGCCAGACCCTGTAGCCTCATCCCATGCGCTCGGGACGCGATCGGCGGCAGTCACCCTGGACGGGGCTTCTCGACGCGTCCGACCTGGGCACGACCCTGATGCTGCTGCTCTTCATTGCGGCGCTCATCGGCTTCGCCGTGGTCTCCCTGCCGGACCTCGGGTCGTCCTCGACACCCGTCGTCACCACCTCCCAACCACCGAGTGCCGCGGCGACCGTCTCCGCCACGTCGCCCGGCGCTGCAAGCCTGCCGCCGGCTGCGAGCGCGGGAGCCAGCGAGTTCGCGTCGAGCCCGATCCCGGGCGCGTCGGACCAGGCTCCGACGCCTTCGCCGACCCCCTCCCCCACGCGCACCCCGGCGCCGACCCCACGGCCCACGCCGAAGCCGACTCCTTCTCCCACGGCGACGCCGACTCCTGCTCCGACGCCCACGCCCACGCCGCGGGCCACCCCGACACCTCCTCCGACCCCGACCCCCGCCGCATCGCGGCCGACTCCCTCACCCGCTTCGACGCCCACGACTCCGGTGACCGGCAGCCCGACCGCCTGATCGACGCGAGCGTGCCGGCAGCGGCACGCATCCGGCCACGCTGACGAGCTCCGAGCGCCGGCCCAGTCGCGCACGTGCGGCCCGAACCGGAAGGCGGTACCGTCGCATCCGGCAGCGGACGGTAACGAGCGCGAGACCGGGGGCCCACCGTGGAGGTCGTGTCCGACACCAGCGCGTCCTGGCCGCAGGCGTCCTCCGGCTCGATCCGGACCCCGCGGGGCGCCCGGAGCCGGCCGCGATGACCGGTCCGGCGCCTGCGACCGGCCCCACGCCCGCGACCGGCCCCACACCCGCGATGACCGGTCCGTCAGCCGCGATCGCAGCGAGCGGCCCCGACCTACGGGCCAGGATGGGGCTGCGCGAGCTGGGCGCGATGACCGCCTACTGGCTCGGGCTCTCGATCACCTGGGGCAGCCTCACCACGATCGTCCTGCCACGACTTGTCGAACAGGCGGTGCCGGGCTCGATCAAGACGACCGCGCTCTCGGCGATCGCGGCCCTGCAGGCCCTCGTGTCGATCCTGGTCCAGCCCCTGAGTGGGGCGGCGAGCGACCATCTCGTCACGCCGTGGGGGCGCCGCCGGCCGCTGATGGTGGCGGGCGTCGCGGCCCAGACGGTGCTGATCCTGCTCCTCGTCGTTGCCGGGGCGTACTGGGCGATCCTGCTCGTCATGCTCTCCATCGAGCTCGCGTCGAACACCGCGCAGGGTCCGTACCAGGGACTGCTGCCCGACATGGTCCCGCCGGGCGAGCGTGGCCTTGCGTCGGGCTTCATCGGCGCGGGGAACCTGGCCGGCAACGTCGTCGGCGTCGCGCTGAGCGGCGTGGCGCTGGCCGTTGGTGACGTCCCGCTCGCCGTCGTCTTCTCGGCGGGTGCCCTGCTCGTCGGGACGGTGATCACGGCGACGACGATGCACGAGACGCTCGGCCGTTCCTCGGGCGACCGCGGTGCGACCGTCGACTGGGCCCGCGAGCTCGCCCATCCCGGCCGCTGGGCCGTCCCCGTGCGCCGGATGGTGCTCGAGGTCTGGGGACGGGACGTGCTGGAGCAGCGCGACTATCTCTGGCTGCTGGGCTCGCGCCTCGCGATCCTGATGGCCGCCGGCACGCTCCAGCCGTTCGCCTACTACTACCTGGAGGACACGCTCGGGCTCGGGGCGAATGCCGGCCTCGCGTTCGCGCCGCTGGCCGGTGCTGTCGCGCTCGTGGCCCTCGTGTCGGCGATCCCGGGCGGGGCTCTCACGGCGCGCTGGGGGCGCGTCCGGACGGTGGCCCTGAGCGCGGTCAGCGGGACGGTGGGTGCCTTCCTGTTCGCCGTCGCCCCGAACTACCTCTCGCTCTTCGCCATCGCCATCCCGTTCGGCCTGGCGCTCGGCGTGTTCCTGTCGGCCGACTGGGCGCTCCTCACCGATGTGGCGCCGCTCGACCAGGCCGGAAGGTACCTGGGGCTGTCGAACACGGTGACGGCGGGTGCGGGCGTGCTGGCCGTGGCGGTCGGCGGCCCGGTCGCGGATCTCGTCAACGGCTACCGGTTCGGCCTGGGATATCGCGTGATCTTCGTCATCGCCGCGCTCGAGTTCGCGCTGGGCGCGTGGAGCGTCATGCACGTTCACGAGCCGGCGGCCGGGGCGGCCACGCCGTCGATCGATCCGCTGGAGCCCGGCGATGCCTGAGTCCCGGCCGCATCGCGCGCGTCGACGGCCCCGCTTCCACCGGCCCGCACCGGCGCGCCTGCTCGACCCGATCCTGCGGCGCTGGGAGGAGCTCGACCGCCGCCGGCGGCACATCCGGCCCATCCGGCGCGACGGAGTCCTGGGGCTGGAGTTCGGTCGGCATCACGGTCCAGGGCTGGAACTGGGCGACGGCGCGACGATCCGGGCCGGTGACCCGGTGGCGACGTTGCACATCCGGAATCCGCGGGCGCACGACCTCGCGATGCCCGCCTGGCAGGTGAGCGGCCTCCGCGAAGCCCGCGCCGACCTGGTCCGGCTGGCCGCCTGGGCGGAACGGCAGCCTCCCGGCCGCCGGCCCGTCGCCTATACGGGCGCGACCCTGATGGGCCCCTTTGCGCGGCGTCTCGGCTTCGAGGTGCGGCCGCGTCCGCGCACGCCCAGGACCCGCCTGGACGACTGGTTCCTCCGCTGGCTCCTCGCGCGCTGGTCGGTCATCGGGCGTGAACGCCTGCAGCGGGGGCATGGCGCGCTGCGTTCCAGCGACGTGTGGCTGACGCACGAGGCGCTCCAGCGCCGGTACGGCTCGAGCTTGAGCGTCCGACTGGGTCAGCCGCCCGAACCTCCGGCGTGACCAAGGTTCGGGTACGTCGGCGTCGCGAGCACCTCGAACGTGTCGATCGGCCAGTAGCGCAGCCACGCCCGGCCGATCACGCTGGCGATCGGGACGGGCCCGAAGACGCGCGAATCATCGGAGACCGCCCGGTGGTCGCCCAGGACGAACAGGGTGCCCGCCGGGACCACCCACTGGGACAGTCCCCCCATCGGCTCGGTCGGTTGCCCCTCGTAGACGTACGGCTCGACGATCTCCTGGCCGTCCAGGAACACGTGGCCGTCTCGCAGCGTGATCCGGTCGCCGGGGAGACCGATGACGCGCTTGATGAACGGCGTGCTGCCCGGAGGCTGACCCGGCGGAGCGAAGATCACGATGTCGCCGCGCTTGTAGGGCTCGATGTGCGGTGTCAGCTTGTCGACGAGCACGTACTGGTTGGGCAGGAGCGTGGTTTCCATGCTCTCCTGGTGGACCTGGTACGGACGCGCGACGAATGCCTGGATGCCCAGGAACAGCACGAGCGTGAGGACGACCGTCTCGACGATCTCCAGCACCCAGCCGCGGACGCGCCGCCGGTCGACACGGCGGGTCGGACCGGAGCCGCTGGGATTCGCCGGGCGCTCCATGCCGTCGGGGTTCGTCGGGCGCTCCATGCCGTCCGGGTTCGCCGGGCGCTCCATCATGTGGTCACCGGACCTGCGGGATGCATCTCCGCCACTATAGGTGGACCCGGGACATACAGTCGGGTCCGGCCATCCCGGCATTGTGGAGGAACCGATGACCGAGGTCGAGATCGGCGAAGGACACCTTCGAGTCGTCGTCGAAGGGTTCGACAAGGTGCTCGCGCTGCACAGCACGCTGGACGTGCCGCTCGCGCACGTGCGGGGCGCAAGCCAGGACCCGGACGCGCTTCGTGAGCCGCACGGGATCCGGCTGATGGGCACGTCACTTCCGGGCGTCGTTGCGGCGGGGAGCTTCTACGACGGCGAGTGGCTGTTCATGGACGTGCATCGTCCCGAGAACGCGGTGAAGATCGACCTCGATCATGAGCATTACCGCGCGCTCGTCGTCGAGGTCGCGGATCCGGTCGCCACGGTGAAAGCGATCAATGCCGCGATCCGCACCCGACCGTCCGAGGGCTCGGCGGGCTGACGCTCGCCTACTCCCGCTCCACGCTGGACGAGACGTCGGCGGCCACGTCGACGGTCGCCGGGGCGCCACGAACGTGCAGCGTCGAGCCGCCGGTGCAGTCGCCACGCACGCTCGCGCCGACGTTGACGTAGGCCGTGCTTCCGGTCGAGACGTGGACCTCGGCGGAGCCCGCCTCGACGTTCCGCATGTCGGCCGTGGCACCCGTGTCCACCGACAGGTCGATGGTGCTCGCCCTGCCGCCGGCGCGGATGCTCGCCCCAGTGCTCACGCTGACGGCCAGCGCGCCCGCCGACACGTCCTCGGTGTCCACGCTCGCGCCGGTGCCGACGGAGATCCCGTCGAGCGGCGTGCTCGTGGTCACCGCGACGTCGAGTGGCGTCGCCGTCTCGATGCTGCCACTCACCTCGACGTGCAGGATGCCGTCGCGAACCTCCGTCGTGATGTTGTCCGCGAGGTTGTCGTCGACGGTCACCCTGGCGCCGCTGGACGCGCCTGCCGACAGCGCGACCCGCACGCCCTGCGCGGCGGTGACGGCGTGAAACGCACCGAGCGAGCGGGCCACGGTCGTCACGTGCCCGGACCCGCGCTCGTACGGCGGCGAACCGACTCGCGTCGTCCCCCCGACGCCGACGGCCGAGCACGCCGCAATCGACAGGAGGATGGCGAGGGCGGCGCCGGGCCGCATGGAGGGACGGCGGATGGCAGGCAGGTGGCTCATGAGTGCTCCCCGGCTGGGCGGACGCCGGCACGATCGTGCACTCCCGTGAGCGGCCGAACCATGGCCGGATGTCCCGCTCGTCCGGGCCGTGGGTCCGCGAACAGCCGCGCCTGCGTCGCTCTATCGATCGGTTTCGCTCGATCCTCAATAAGCCGTTCGGCCCACGGCTACCGCGGTGAAGACGATGCCCGGTCTCGCGACAGGTACTGAGCGGGACCGGGCGCTCTATCGGGGGCGGGTCAGCCGCGCCTTCCAGACCTCTTCGCTCGGCCATCTGCGCGCCCACTCCGGGGTCACCCACGGAAACCTGGTCGTGGCATCCTCGGGCGCCTGGATCTCGATCAGGTCCTCGATGTCGAATCCGCCGGCCCGGAGCACGCGGATCATCTCGCCGTGAGGCAGGTGGAACTCGACCGACAGCCCATCCGGCCACTCGAACCGGCGCGACGCGAACTGCGGGCGCAACAGGCGCTCGGTCGCCGGCTCGTCGTCGGCGTCGGGGCTGCACAGCATGAACAGGTGCGCGTTCACCAGGAACACCAGCCGGCCACCCGGTCGGAGGAGGCGGGCGGCCTCGGGGATCCAGGCGTACGGGTCCGCCCAGATGGACGCGCCGTACTCGGAGATCGCGAGGTCGAAGCTGGCGTCGGGAAGCGGTACGGACTCGGCGTTGCCCAGGTACAGGGGGAACTCCAGGCCGTGCTCCTGCTGGAGCCGCCGCGCCGTCTCGAGCTGCTTCGGCGAGTTGTCGATCCCGACCGGCCGTGCGCCACGGCGGGCCAGCCACGCCGACACGTAGGCCGTCCCGCACCCGAGCTCGATCGCATCGAGGCCGGCCACGTCGTCGATCATGTGGAGGTCCGATTCGGGGGCGCCCCAGATCCCCCACGATGGATCTGCGCGGGCCCAGTTCCGCTCTCCCGGCCCGACCCACTCATCCGCGTGCGAATCCCAGTACGCGCGGTTGAGCCGGACGTGCTCCGGGAGCGTCGTGTGCGCCATCAGGGCAGCCTACCGCGCCCAACCGGCGGTGGACAACTCGCCGACATGCAACGGATATGCAAGCGCGGCGTTATGCGCCGGGGCACGTCCCCTGCCTACCATGCACGCATCGGCGTCGGTGTCGGGATCCTCGTCGAGCCGATCCTTGCCGCATCACCCAGCTCGGTGGGGTTCCACCGCCGTTGCCCGCGGCGGCCGCGACCACGGAGGCCGTGATGGAGATGATCGCCGCCAGACCCGTCACCGTCGCACGCGGGCTCGAGTCCGGCACTCGACGACGGATCCGCGACGCGCTTCTCGACGCCGTGTTCGACTTCGTCGGACCGACGGGTCCCGACGGCCTCTCGCCCCTGGAGCGCGAGCTGCTGGCGGACGGCATCGACCGGGCGCTCGAGGCCTCCACCGACGCGGCCCTCGCCACGCTCGACCAGGAACTGAGGGCGACGCTCCGGGAGTCGCCGAGGTCGACGGCCGCGAAGATCGACCGGCTCCATCGGATCGTCGACTACGGCCTCGACTGACGCCGAACGACCCTCATCGGACCCACGACCCGGCCGCGCTGAATCGGAGCTGCCCTGTTCCCGGCACGATCGCGATCCCGTACAGTCGCGTCATGTCACGCGACGGCGCGGCCGCGCCCCGCCCGAGGCTGCTCTCGCTGGCGCTGGCGGCTTCCCTGCTCGCGGCCGCGTGCGGGACGAGCGCGCGGCCCACCGCCACCCCCGGAGTCGCACCATCGGTTCAGCCCGTGGCGCAGGCCACGGCCATCGCCACGCCCGTGCCCGCCCCGACGCTTGCGCCCCAGCCGCCGATCAGCTGGAACGACTGTGGCGGCGGGTTCGAGTGCGGGATCGTCGACGTTCCGCGCGACTACGCCGATCCCCTCGGCCCGACCGTCCGGCTGGCACTCATCCGCCTGCCGGCGACCGATCCTGCGCAGCGCATCGGCTCGCTCGTGGTCAATCCCGGCGGACCCGGCGAGAGCGGCGTCGATTTCGTCCGGCAGGGGGCGGCGACCGCCTTCCCGGCGGCCATCCGGGCCCGATTCGACATCGTCGGGTTCGATCCCCGTGGCGTCGGCTCGAGCACGCCCATCCGGTGCGTCGACAACCTCGACCACTTCATTCCCACCGACTCGACCGCCGACACACCCGCCGAGCTCTCGGACCTGCTCGCGGGCGCGCGGACGTTCGCGACGGAGTGCGGCCAGCGCAACGCCGACCTCCTCCCCCACCTGGGGACGATGGACGTGGCCCGTGACCTCGACCAGATCCGCCAGGCGCTCGGCGACCGGAAGCTGACCTACATCGGCTTCTCGTACGGCACGCTGATCGGCGAGGACTATGCGTCCCTGTTCCCGACGCGGATCCGGGCCATGACGCTCGACGGCGTCGTCGACCCGACCCTGGACGAGGAGACGTTCCGGGAGGACCAGGCGAAATCGTTCGAGTCGGTGCTGGACGCGTTCCTCGCGGACTGCGCCGCCCGTCCTTCATGCGCGTTCTACTCGGCCGGGAAGCCGGCGGCGGCCTTCGACACGCTCATGCGGCGCATCGACCTGCACCCGATCCCGACCACCCGTCTCGGCAACCGGGAGCCGGTGGGCCCGACCCAGGCGTGGGAAGCGGTGACGCAGGCGCTCTACGCCACCGCCGCATGGCCGGTCCTGGCGGAGGCACTGGCCATGGCGCGCTCGGGCGACGGGAGCCTCATGCTCCTCATGGGCGACCCGCTGCGCGGCCGCAACCCCGACGGCTCGTACTCCAACCTGATCGACGCCTACTACGCCGTCACGTGCATCGACTGGGCCGCCCCGCGCGACCCGGCCGCGTACAGCGCGATGGCCGCGACGTTCACCCGCGTGGCGCCACGTGTCGGCCGCCTGCTGGCGTTCAACGACGTGCAGTGCGCGTACTGGCCGACGCCGCCGGTGCGCACGCCGGCTCCCGTGAGCGCGCCCGGGGCGCCACCCATCGTGCTCGTCGGTTCGACGGGAGATCCCGCCACCCCGTACGCATGGGCCCAGGACGTGGCGCGGCAGCTGAGCTCGTCGGTGCTGGTCACGCGCGTCGGCGAGGGCCACACCGGATACCTCGTGAGCACGTGCGTCGCGTCCGCGGTGGATGATTACCTCATCGACCTGACCGTGCCCCGGGCCGGCCTCACCTGCCACTGACCCGGCGACAACCGCGAGGAGCGTCCCGCATGTGCTTCGACCCGCACGACCGACCGCCGATCCCTCCGATGGCCGGGGGTTCCACGAACCACCGGTCCTTCGAGCTCACCTCGACGGACGGCACGCCCGTCAGGGCGTTCGAGGCCCATGCCGGACCCGGAGCGGCGGCCGCGGCGGCGATCCTGATCCTGCCCGACGCGCGCGGCCTCCACGCCTACTACGAGGAGCTCGCGCTGCGTTTCGCGGAGGCCGGGGTCGACGCGCTGGCGATCGACTACTTCGCGCGGACGGCCGGCACGGGCACCCGGCCGGACGACTTCGCCTACATGGAGCACCTGCAGCAGACGCGCTGGGAGCACCTGTCGGCCGACATCTCTGCCGGAGCCGCTCACCTCGACGCGGCCGCGCCCGGCCGTTCGCTCTTCTCGATCGGCTTCTGCTACGGCGGCCGGCTGTCGTTCCTCACCGCGACGTGGAAGCGGCCGCGCTTTGCCGGCTCCATCGGGTTCTACGGCGTGCCGGTGGGTCCGCACCGGTTCGGCAATTCGCCGGCCCCGGCCGACGTGGCGGGCGACATGACGGGCGCGATCCTCGGACTGTTCGGCGGCGCGGACCCGAGCATTCCCGCCGCGTCGATCGAGCAGTTCGACGCCGCGCTCACGGCGAGCGGCGTGCCGCACGAGCTCCACGCCTACCCGGACGCGCCGCACAGCTTCTTCGACCGCAAGGCCGAGGAGTTCGCGGAGGAGTCCGCCGATGCCTGGCGCCGGGTCCAGTCGTTCATCGCGGAGCGGACGCCCGCTGACGCGGCCAGCCGGAGCGCGCGATGCCTCGGCAGGGCGTGGCCCCGGGGGCACGTGCCGCCCGCGGGGCGGGTCAGCCCCCGATCGCGAACATCTCGACGCGCCGCAGCCCCACCGTCTCGGCCGAACGCAGCTCCGAATAGCGGTCCGTCCGGCGGCGCCACCGGCCCGCGATCGCCGTCGTCGATCTCGTCGTCGGAGGCGCCTCCGCGCACGAGGGCCCGCAGGTCCAGGCCGGACGCCGCGAACAGGCACGTGAACAGCTCGCCCTTCGCGGAGATGCGTGCGCGCGTGCAGGCCCCGCAGAACGGCTCCGTGACCGAGCTGATCACGCCGATCTCCCCGGACCCGTCCGCGTACCGCCAGCGCGTCGCGACCTCGCCCGGGTACGACGGCGGGACGGCGTCGAGCGGGAACTCGACGGCGATCGTGTCGACCAGCTCCGACGCGGGCACCACGTCCTCGAGCCGCCAGCCGTTGGACTGCCCTACGTCCATGTACTCGATGAGCCGCAGGACCAGGCCGTTGTCGCGGGCATGCCGCGCCATCGGCAGCACGCTGTCCTCGTTGACCCCGCGCTTGACCACCATGTTGACCTTGACCGGGCTGAGGCCCGCGGCCTGCGCGGCCCGGATCCCGTCGAGCACGCGGGCGACCGGGAACTGGACGCCGTTCATGGCGCCGAAGACCGCGTCGTCGAGGGAATCCAGGCTGACGGTGACGCGCCGGAGGCCCGCCTCGCGCAGGGCGGGCGCCTGCGCTCGCAGGAGCGCACCGTTGGTGGTCAGCGCGATGTCGTCGATGCCCTCGATCGCGGCAAGCTGGCGCACCAGGTCGGGCAGGTCGCGCCGCACGAGCGGCTCGCCGCCGGTGATGCGGAGCTTGCTCACGCCGCGGCCCGCGAAGATGCGGGCGAGGCGGGCGATCTCCTCGAACGTGAGGATCTCGGCGCGCGGCAGGAACGCGTAATCGCGCCCGAAGATCTCCTTCGGCATGCAGTACGTGCAGCGGAAGTTGCATCGGTCGGTGACCGAGATGCGCAGGTCGTGCAGGCGCCGTCCGAGCCGGTCCCGGACGAGCGCGTCGGGCGCCAGGGCGGAAGCGGGCGCGGGGGAGGCAGGGTCGCCGGGTCGCGGCATCAGCCGGCCGGGAGGGCCGCCGGCTCCTCGAGTTTCGTTCGCATGCAGTCGAATGTCTGGCCGATCATCCTGTTCGCCGTTCCCTCGATGAGCCGTGCACCCACGGACGCGATGGTACCGGCAATCGTGACATCCGCCACCCAGTCCATCGCGGTCGAGCCGTCCGGGCCGTCGCGCAGGGTCATCGACGCGGTCGCATCCACGGCGCTGCCGGGCGCCTGGCCGTGGGCACGGATCACGGCACGGTCCGGCGGCTGGCGCTCCACCATCACGAGATCGACCACGAAGCGGGCGCTGATGAAGCCGACGCCGACCTTGGCGCGCGCACGGAAGTGCGTCTCGTCGGTCACCTCGATGCTCTCCACGCCCGGGCCGCATCCGCCCACCTGGTCGGGGTCGATCACGAACGCCCACACGCGGTCCCGGGGAGCCCTGATCTCGACGGTGCCGGAAAAGTGCATGTGTCTCCTCTCGAGCGGTGGCCGGTCAGGCCGGCGTGGCTGCCTCGGCCGCGAGCGCCTCGGCAAGGAACGCGTCGGGGTTCTTCGTGAACTGCCGGCGGCACGGCGCGCAGCAGAAGGCATAGGTCGATTCCGTCGTGCTCGGCCGTGTGACGGACGTCCGCGGGGTCCACGGTCATGCCGCAGACGGGATCGACGAGCACCATGTCGGGCGCCGCCGCACGGAGTGTTGCCGGATCCGGCACGGGCTCCTGGCGGGCCGGGCCGTCGGGCGCGGGGCCGGCAACCCGCACGCCCGGGCCTTCCGCGGCCACGCCGCGTGGGACGGCGACCATCGCGATGGGCACCGGGCCCGGATGCGCGGACGGGCCGGCCGCGGTCGCTGCGTTCGCCGCCCTGCCCTGCCGGCGCAGCTGCACCAGCTCCGCGAGGATCGACAGCGCGACCTCCTCGGGTGTCTCCGCCCCCAGGTCGAGCCCCGCGGGCGCGTGCAGGGCCACGAGCCGTTCCTCGGGGATCCCGACGTCGCGGAGGTAGTCGCGGACGGCCTCGGCCCGCAGGGGCGACGCGATCAGTCCCACGTATCCCACGCGGTCCCGACGCAGCGCCCGATCCAGCGCGTCCTCGTCCCACTGGCCCTGCGTCGCAACCACGATGGACGGCGTGACGTCCGGG
Source organism: uncultured Chloroflexia bacterium (assembly GCA_963757865.1). Taxonomy (GTDB): domain Bacteria; phylum Chloroflexota; class Limnocylindria; order Limnocylindrales; family CSP1-4; genus JAJYNJ01. The sequence goes on along the minus strand of CAVWSU010000004.1, from coordinate 37,063 downwards.
TCCAGATCGGCCAGGTCGATCTCCCCCAGCACCCGGTCGGCGGCGGGGAACGCTCCGGGATCCGCGGCGGCGGCGCGGTCCACGAGCGTCACCCGGTATCCCGCGGACGCGCCGAGCTCCACGAGTGCCGCCGCGATCGGCGTTGTTCCCGCCACCCACAGCGCCGGCCTCGGCAGATGCGGCTCGACGTACACCTCGAGGGTCCCCCTGGAGTGGCACGTCATGACGAACTCGAGCACGCCGTCGGCCCGCTGACCCTCGGACGTGCCCTCCGGGGACAGGCGCAGCAGGCGCGGCTGGCCGTCCTCGAGCGAGCGGAGCGCCTCTCGGACGACGATGGGCTGGGCACAGCTTCCGCCGACCCAGCCCTCGATCGTCCGGTCCGGATGGATGATGCCGTGCGCTCCCGGCTTCGCCGACGTCGGGCGACGCACCGCGACGACCGTCGCCAGCGCGAACGGCCGCTCCGCGGCGGCGAGCTCGGCGGCGCGGGCGAGCAGCGCCGCCGGGTGCGCGACGGCTCCGGGAGAGAGGCCTATGCCGTCACCCCCTTGTCCGCGGCCTGCCCTTCGGCACGCTGCAGGATCGCCCAGACGCGCTGCGGGGTGATCGGGATGTCCACGTGGCGCACGCCCAGGTGCCAGAGCGCGTCCACGACCGCGTTGGCGATCGCCGGCGGCGCGCCGACCGTCGCGGATTCACCCACGCCCTTCGCGCCGATCGGGTGGTGCGGCGACGGGGTGACCGTCTTGTCCGTCTCCCAGCTCGGCGTCTCGAGCGCGGTCGGCACGAGGTAGTCGAGGAACGTCCCGGCAAGGTTGTTGCCGTTCTCGTCGTACTCGATGGCCTCGTACAGCGACGGCGCCAGCCCCATCGTGAGGCCGCCGTGGATCTGGCCGTCCACGATCATCGGGTTGATGATGTTGCCGCAGTCGTCCACCGCCACGAAGCGCCGGATCTTGACCTGGCCCGTCCCCCTGTCGATGTCGACCACGCAGATGTAGCTTCCGAAGGGGAAGGTCAGGTTCGGCGGGTCGTAGTAGTCGACCGCCTCGAAGCCGGCCTCCATCCCCTGGGGGTGGTTCGTATAGGCGGCGAAGGCGATCTCCTGGATCGTCTTGAAGCGATCTGGCGAGCCCTTCACGCTCCACTTGCCGTTCGTCCACTCGAGGTCGTCGGGGTTCGCCTCGAGCAGGTGCGCGGCGATGAGCCGGGCCTTCTCCCGGAGCTTGCGGGCGGCCATGGCGGTCGCGGCGCCGGCCGTCGGCGTCGAGCGACTGGCGTACGTCCCGAGGCCGTAGGGCGCCGTGTCGGTGTCGCCCTCCTCGATCGTGATGTCCTTCGCGGGAATGCCCAGTTCCTCGGCGATGATCTGGGCGAAGGTCGTCTCGTGGCCCTGGCCCTGCGACTGCACGCCGAGGCGCGCGATCGCCGAGCCCGTGGGATGGACCCGGATCTCGCACGAATCGAACATCTTGATTCCCAGGATGTCGAACGTGTGCGACGGACCCGCGCCCACGATCTCGGTGAAGCTGCTGATCCCGATGCCCATCAGCTCGCCGCGGGCGCGCTTCTCGGCCTGCTCCCGCCGGAGCCCGTCGTAGTCGATGATCTCCATCGCCCGTCGCAGGGCCGCCGGGTAGTTGCCGGAGTCGTACTCCCAGCCGGTCGCCGACAGGTACGGGAACTGGTCGGGCTGGATGAAGTTGCGCATCCGCATCTCGGCCGGGTCGATGCCCAGCTCGTGTGCCGCGATGTCCACCATCCGCTCGATCGAGTGCACGGCCTCCGTCACCCGGAACGAGCAGCGGTACGCGACGCCTCCCGGCGGCTTGTTGGTGTAGACGCCGTCGACCTCGACGAACGCCGTCGGCAGGTCGTACGACCCGGTGATCACGTTGAAGAGGCCCGCGGGGAAGCGCGACGGATCGGCCGCCGCGTCGGTGTAGCCGTGGTCGGCGAGGGTCTTCACCCGCAGGCCCGTGAGCCTGCCGTCCTTCGTCGCCGCCAGTTCCGCGTGCACGTGGTAGTCGCGGGCGAACGAGTCGGCCTGCAGGTTCTCCGAGCGGTCCTCGATCCACTTGACGGGGTGCCCGGTCGTGAGGGACGCCACGACGGCCAGGACGTACCCGGGGTAGACGGGGACCTTTCCGCCGAACCCGCCGCCGATGTCGTGCGTCTTGATCCGGATCTTGTGCTCGGGGATCTTCGAGACCAGGCTGAAGACGGTGCGGATGGCGTGCGGCGCCTGCGTCGTCATGTGGACGGTCAGGTGCTCGCGCACCGGATCCCAGTCGGCGATGCAGCCGCACGTCTCGATCGACGCCACGTGGATGCGCGGGATGTAGATGTCCTCGCTGACGACGACCTCGGCGTCCGACAGCGCCTGGTCGGTGCCCGCCCGGTCGCCCGATTCCCAGTGCCAGATGTGGTTGGTCTGCTTGTCGGGGCCCCGGTCCGGCCGGAGCACCGGGGACGCCGGGTCCATGGCCTTGAACGGGTCGATCACCACCGGGAGCGGCTCGTAGTCGACCAGGACGGCTGCGGCCCCGTCGGCCGCGGCATAGCGCGACTCGGCGACGACGGCGGCGACCTCCTGGGCCTGGTACATGACCGTGTCGACGGGCAGCACCATCTGCTGGTCGCCCGCGAGCGTCGGCATCCAGTGGAGCCCCGCGGCCTCGAGGTCCTTGCCGGTGATGACGGCGAGGACGCCCGGCACCTTCAGGGCCTCGGACGCGTCGATCCCCCGGATGGTGGCGTGCGCGTACGGGCTCCGGACGATGTCGAGCCAGAGCATGCCGGGCAGGACGACGTCGTCGATGTACTCGCCCTTCCCGCGGATGAAGCGCGGGTCCTCCCGGCGCTTGAGGGAGTGCCCCATGCCTCCGACTTCGGGGGTGGTGGTGGGCGCCTGCGCGTGCTCCATCTCCCTACCTCGCGCTTCCGGCGGCCTGCGCACCGCCCGCGTCCGCCATGGCCGGCTCCGTCTCGACCGGGGCCGCCGACCGCGCCCGCAGCTCGACCGCCGCCTGCTGGACGGCCTTCACGATGTTGACGTAGCCGGTGCAACGGCAGAGGTTGCCGCTGATCCCTTCGCGGATCTCGTGCTCGGTGGGGTCGGGGTTCTGCGAGAGGAGCCAGGCCGATTCCATGATCATGCCCGGCGTGCAGAAGCCGCACTGGAGCCCGTGCTGATCCCAGAACGCCTGCTGCAGCGGGTGCAGCGCGCCGGAGCGCTCCATCCCCTCGATGGTCGTGATGTCCGATCCGCTGGCCTGGACGGCGAGGACGGTGCAGCTCTTGGCGCTGGCGCCGTCGAGCAGGACCGTGCACGCCCCGCAGTGGCTCGTGTCGCATCCGACGTGGGTGCCGGTGAGGCCCAGGACGTCCCTGAGCAGGTGCACGAGGAGGAGGCGCGGCTCGACGTCGGCCTCCCGGACGGTGCCGTTGACGGTGACGGTCACGTGCTGCGTGGTCATCGACGACATCCCCCTACGCTGCGCCGTGTCCGACTGGGCCGTGCGCATCCTGACCGAGCGCCCGGGCGACCGCCCGGCGCAAGGCCCGGACGGTCATCTCGGCCGCCATGGCGCGCTTGTACTCGACCGGCCCGTGCCCATCCGCCGACGGCCTGCTCTGTGCCGCCGCCGCGGCGCCTGCCTGCCGGAACAGCGCGTCCGACGGCATGGCACCGGCCAGCACCCGCTCCGCGTCCGTGGCGGCAAAGGCGGTCTCGGCGACGGCGGTGAGCCCGACCCCGACGTCCTCGATGCGTCCGTCCGCGCCCAGCCTCAGCTGCACCGCGGAGGCCGCCGTGGCGAAATCGCCGGCCTTGCGCTCGATCTTCTCGTACGCGCCGCCGCTCCGCTCTCCGGACCGCGGGATCCGCACCTCCGTGAGGATCTCGGTGGGCTCGATCGCGGTGACGAACGTGTCCAGGAAGAACTCGCGGGCCGCGATGCGGCGTTCACCGTCCTGGCTGCGGCATACGAGCGTCGCCCGCGAGGCGATGAGGACGGCCGGCCAGTCGGCCGAGGGATCCGCGTGCGCGCAGGAGCCGCCGATCGTCCCCCAGTTGCGGACCTGCGGGTCCCCGATGCCGCCGGCCGCGTCGTGCAGCAGCGGGTAGCGCGCCGCGACGGCCTCGGCCTGGAAGATGCGGCGGTGCGTCGCGCGCGCTCCGATCACGAGCTCGTCGCCCGTCTCCGTGATGCCGTCCATGCCGGCCAGTCCGCCGATGTCCACGAGCAGCGGCGGCTGCGCGAGCCGCAGCTTCAGCAGGGGTATGAGGCTGTAGCCTCCGGAGAGGACCTTCGCCTCGCCCTCGCGCTCCTTCAGGATCCGGAGCGCGTCGGGCATGTCCGACGGCCGAACGTAGTCGAACGGTGCTGGGATCATCGCCGAGGCGCCCTCCTGACCCGGAGCCGGCACGCCTGCGCCGGCAGAGGAGACGCCCGCCGATCACGCGGGCGCGATCGCAAGCAGCTCGCTCGAGCGCCCGGTTGCCTCTAGCGCTTACGGGGGACGCGCGTGCAGCGCCCGAGGCGGAGGAACGATGCGGGGATGGTAGTGGGCGTCGCTTGACGGGTCAACGACTCCGACGACGCGGGTGTCTCAATCGCATGTCATCCGTGCCGCGCCGCCTGTCGGGGGCCTCGCGACGAACGGCGCCCGCGTTCCGGCCGGCACGGCGCCAGAGTCCGGTTCGCGAGCCCCTCGAGCTCGGCTCCGGCGAGTGCCCTCAGCGGGGCTCCCAGCGCGCCACCCCCACCCGTCGCGGCGACTCGCCCCGCAGGCCGACGAGCCCGTCGCGTTCGACGAGGTCGGCGTGGACGAGCTCGCGGAGCCGCCGGTCCTTCGGTCCGCCCGGGGCGATCCACAGCTGGCGTCGCACGAACTCGACCAGGGTTTCCTCGTCGGGATAGCCACGCAGCGGCTGCTCGACCACGGTCAGCTCCACCCGCCGGCCCCTGGCACGAAGCAGCTCGAGCAGGCTCGGGAGGGACGGCAGGGTTACCCGCTCCTCGCCGTGAATGCGTGGCCAGAACGGCTCCGCGACCGCCGACGGCTGGCGCTCCGACATCACCGCCACGCAGAGGCGCGTGCTCGCCGCCTCCATCGCGTCCAGGAACGTGCCGAACCCCTCGATGTCGTGGCCCACGCTCGCGATCAGCGAGACGTCGGCGACGATTCCGGCCGCCTCCGTCCCCGCGTCGGGCGGCCAGCGGACCTCCACCGTGCGGACGTTCGCGATCCCGGCGGAGGCCGACTGCTCGCGCAGCGCGGCAAGCATCCCGGCCGACGGGTCGACGGCAATCACCTCGTGGACGTGCAGTGCAATCGGCAGCGCGAACCGCCCGGCGCCGGCCCCGATGTCGAGCCACGTGTCCCCGGGCAGAGTCAGCGGGAGGATCTGGTCGAGGATCGGGTCGTCGGTGCGCCGCGGGTCGGCGAGGAATCGCTGGGTTAGCGGGGCGTAGAAGTCCGCGTCGTCGGGCACCTCGCGGACGCGATCGACCTGCTCGCGGTTCGCGCGCACGCGCTCCCCCCATGCAAGCGCGGCGAGATCGCCGGGCGTGTCGACGTCGGGGTTGGTGCCGGCGACGGGCACGTCGCGCACGATGTCGGGGTGATCCCGGAGCAGCGGCCCCAGCCCGCGGTCGCCGGTCGTCTCGAACGCGAGCGGCCAGGCGGCGCGGCCCAGCAGGACGGGGTTCGGACCGCCTCCCTCTTCGTACCGGGGGACGGCGGCGGCTCGATCCCCGGACTCCAGTACGGGGAGCAGCGAGGCGATCGTGGCGGGACGGACCAGCGGCTGGTCTCCGAGCACGATGAGGGCGGCGTCGACGTCGGGAGACAACGCATCGATCCCGACACGGAGCGACGACGAGAGCCCGGCGGCCGGGTCCGGGTTCCGGACGCGTCGCTCGCCCCGCCACCGGATCGCCGCCTCGACCTCGTCTGCCCGCATACCGAGGACCACGACGGTCTCGCCCAGGCCCGATGCGGCAACGGCGTCGAGGACGTGCTGGAGGATCGGACGCCCGCCCAGCATGGCAAGGACCTTGGTGGCGCCGAAGCGCGAGGACAGGCCGGCGGCGAGGACGACGGCACCGACCCGACGGGCCTCCACCTCAGCGGACCGCGATGCCCCGGGACGACGGTCGATCCGGACCAGCCGGCACGTTCGCCGGGGGCGGGAGCTGCGACCCGGCGGCTCCGTCGCGGGATCGCTCCACCATCGGGCGGCCGCTGCCGCCGTAGCGCGCCGCGACCACTTCGGACATGATCGCGAGCGCCGTCTCGGCGGGATTCCTCCCGCCGAGGTCGAGCCCGATCGGCCCGCGCAGCCGCCCCAGATCCTCGTCGCGGACGCCGGCCTCGCGAAGCCGGTCGCGTCGATCTGCCTGCGTCCGTCGCGACCCCACGGCCCCCACGTACCGACAGCCGCGTGCGAGGGCCGTCACGATGGCCGGCTCGTCGAACTTCACGTCGTGCGACAGGACGGCCACCGCGTCCGCCGGCCCGAGGCCGATCTCGTCGGCCACCTCGTCGGGCCAGCCGACCACCAGCCGGTCGGCGTCGGGAAACCGCTCGCGCGTCGCGAACGCCGGCCGCCCGTCCACGACGACCGTCTCGTATCCCATGGTCCGGGCGATCGCCACGAGTGGGATCGCGACCTGCACCGCGCCCACGATCACGATCCGCGGGCGCCGCGGGAACGCCTCGATGAAGAGCGATCGCCCGCCGACCTCGACCGTCCGTGAGGTGCCACGCAGGAGCGCGTCGGCCGCGTTCCGCCGGACCTCCGCGTCAAGCGCCGGATCACCGAGGGTCCCGTCGAGCCGGCCGTCCTCCCATGCCACGAGCACCGGTGAGGGAGGCTCGCCCTGGCCGGGCGGGTGCGGGCCGATCTCCGGTCCCGGCGCATCGGCCGGGAGCGGGGTCACGACGGCGCAGGCTCCGGGCGACCGGCTGATCGGACGGCCCGGTTCGCCGGCGTCGGCCCGACCGGCGGCCGCATTCTCGGCACTGGCGCCCGCGGCACCGGCCGGGTCGTCGGCGCCGGGCCCCGAGTCGGCGTCGGCCAGGCCCGCCGCCATCCTCGCCGCCACTTCGACCTCCCGTCGGACCAGCGGCTCGACCAGGACGTCGATCGTGCCCCCGCAGGCCAGGCCCACGTCCCACGCCTGCTCGTCGCTGATGCCGTACCGGATCACGCGCGACCGTCCGTCCGATCGCGCCCGCCGGATCTGGTCCGCCGCGGCACCTTCCACGCACCCGCCGCTGACGGACCCCGCGATCCGGCCGTCCGAGGCGAGCAGCAGCACGGCGCCCTCGGGACGCGGCGCCGACCCGAACGTGCGGACGACCACGGCACGCCCGACCTCCAGATCCTCGGCGCGCCAGCCGGCGAGCGTCTCGACGAGCTCCTTCATGCGATCGCCTCCCCGGCCGCAACCCACGGCAGGCCGGCCGCCCGGCGGGCCGGGCGTCCACGATGCCCCGACAGCAGCGCCGCCAGGTGTTCCAGGCTGGCCAGCGTGCCCGCCGCGACGAACTCGTCCACCGAGGGAAGCGCGGCGGCCATGCCTCCGGCGAGCGGCTGATATCCGGGGGAGCTGGCCAGCGGGTTGAGCCAGATCAGCCGGTGGCACGAGCGCCGCAGCCGCGCCGTCTCGAGGCCGACCACGGCAGGGTCTCCCCGGTCCCACCCGTCGCTGATCACCACCACGACCGCGCTGCTACGGAGCACGCGTCGTGCCCAGCGGCGGTTGAATTCGCGCAGGCAATCCCCGATCCGCGTCCCGCCCGACCAGTCGGTCGTCGCCTCCGCCACCCTCGCGAGGGCGCGATCCCGGTCGCGGTCGTCGAGCAGCCGGGTGACGCGCGTCAGCCGCGTCCCGAACACGAAGGCCTCTGTCCGGACGGCCGATGCCGCGAGCGCCTGGGCAAAGCGCAGGAGCAGCCGGGAGTGCCGCTCCATCGAGCCCGAGATGTCGCACAGGACGACCAGCGTGCGCGGCCGGCGAACCCTGCGCTGCCAGACCCATTCCACGAGGTCGCCGCCGGTCTTGAGGTTGCGCCGGAACATCGGCCTGGGGGCGAGCACCCGGCCCCGCGGGTGCAGCTCTCGGCGTCGCGTGCGACGCAGCTCGAGGTTGGGGGAGAGCAGGTCGACGAAGCGCTCCGCCTCCCGCAGCTCGGCGCCCGTCATCCGGTCGAACTGCCGGTGCCGGTCGAGCCGGTCGTGGCTCCACGCCTGTGGCGAGACCACGAGCACCTCGAATTCGTCGGGCCCGGGTCCATCCAGCTCGCGCCGTTCGCCTTCCGGTCCGCTCGCGCCCCCCTCCGACACCGCGGCCTCGCCCGGGGCGCGCTCGGCCGTCGGGGCTTCCACCGGATCCCTGTCGTCGATGAGTGTCGCCGGCGCCGCCGCAGGCCCGCCGATCGTGCGAGACCCGGGACGCCAGAATCGCGCAAACACCGCCTCGTAGATCGGCCGATCCTCGCGGCGCCGGACGAACACCGACGCGCCCGCCTCGCGCACCTCGTCGCGGTCCCCGATCCGCACCAGCGTCAGCGCCCGCGAGAAGTCGATCGTCGCGTTGGTGTCGACAGTCAGCCCCGCGGCTCGCAGCGCACGCGCGAACGACACGGCTCGGGCGAGCAGGAGCTCGCCGTCGACCGCCCGTCCATGGGCATGACCCGGCGGGTCCAGTGGTACGAGGGCCGGGCGAACGGCACCCTCAGCCGGCATGGCAGGCATCGCTGGCACGGCAGGCATCGCCCTCAGGCCGCCGGGCGCGGCGCGGGCGCCTCCACGGGCCGTGCGGCTGCGGGCCGTGCGGCCTCGGGCCTCGGGGCCTCGGGCCGTGCGGCCGCGGGTCGAGCGGCCTCGAAACGAGCGGCGTCTGGCCGATCGTCGTCCGTCGCGGCCAGCAGGGCCTGTGCCCGAGCGCCACGGACCGCGCTCACGTCCTCCTCGTACTTGAGGAGGATCCCGAGCGTGTCGTCGATCACGCCGGGCTCCAGTTCCACGGCGCCGAGCGCCAGCAGCGCCGCCGCCCAGTCGAGCGTCTCGGCCACGCCCGGGACCTTCGTGAGATCGGCCGAGCGCAGCGCCCGCACGAACGCGACCACCGAATGCGCCAGTCGCTCGGGCACCGCCGGGACGCGCGCCCGCACGATCTCGTACTCGCGCTCCGGCGTCGGGTAGTCGATCCAGTGGTAGAAGCAGCGCCGCTTCAGGGCGTCGTGCACCTCGCGCGTGCGGTTGGAGGTGATCACCACCCGGGGCGGCCTCTCGGCGCGGATCGTGCCGACCTCCGGCACGGTGACCTGGAAGTCGGACAGGATCTCGAGCAGGTAGGCCTCGAACTCCTCGTCGGCGCGATCGATCTCGTCGATGAGCAGCACCGGCGGCGCGCCTTCGTGCGACTCCAGCGCCTGGAGCAGCGGCCGGCGGATCAGGAACGCCGGGCCGAAGATGTCCCGCGCGCTCGTCTCTCCGGCGCCACCCCGTGCCTCGAGCAGCCGGATCTCGACCATCTGGCGGGCGTAGTCCCACTCGTACACGGCCGTCGTGACGTCGAGCCCCTCGTAGCACTGCAGGCGGATGAGCCGCGTGCCGAGCACGTCCGCCAGCACCTTGGCGAGCTCGGTCTTGCCGACACCCGCCTCGCCCTCGAGGAGGAGCGGTCGCTCGAGCTGCAGCGACAGGTACACGGTGGTGGCCAGCGACCGATCGCACAGGTAGTCATGCCGGCGAAGCGCGTCGGTGAGCTCCTGGATCGACGAGGCCGCCGCCGGGCCGTCGTTTGCGGGCGCCGCAGCCTCGCCGGAGTCCCCAGGTTCGCCGGGGACGGCCGGTTCTCCGGCCACCGCAGCTTCAGGGTTCGGGGACGCCGTCGCGCGGCGCCGGGACGCTCGATCGCTCACGCCCGCAAATCTACACCGCGACCGGCCGTGCCCCTGGATGCCCGGACGGTCGCGCCGCGACCGGACGGCCCGCCCGACGATGCCACCGGCGCCGGCCGGAGACCGCTCCGCCGCGCCGGTCCCACGTCGCGAGATCAGCCTTCGGGCGCCTCGAGCTCCCGCGCATACGGCGGGAAACGGAACCGCATGGCGCGCGTCAGCACGCCGCCGTGTCCGAGCGATGCGGCCATGCGGTTGCTCGCGCGCTCGCCCGTCAGGAGCCTCGGCAACAGCAGGTCCACCGCCGTGGCACGCGAGTACGCGCCGCAGGTCGGGAGGCCGAGGAGGTCCGTGCGGCCGATGCGGGCGAGCCAGATCATCGAACCGGGGTGTGCCGGGACTCCGTGCCGGATCACGCGGCCGCCGAGTCCCTCGATCGCGACGAAGAACGGGTCGGTCGGGTCGGTCGAGGCCGCGCCTGCCGTGAGCACGAGGTTCACGCGATCGGAGCCGTGCGTGAGCCGCGCGAGGTGCCCGGCCACGTCCGCTGGCGTCGGTCGCGTAGGAGATGCCGGTCAGGATCGAGCCGAGCGAGAGGACCCGGGCCTCGATGCCGCGCTCGAACCGGTCGCGGGCGACCGGCCGTACCGCCTCCCGGACCACGGCCGCCACCGTCCGTTCCAGGAACGGCGCGACGCGCACCACGGCCGGACCGGAGCCGGCCGCGAGGAGCCCGCGATCGAGCACCTCCCCTGCCACCGCGTGCGGCCCGATCTTCACGCTGCCCACGAGCTCGCCGGCGGCGACCGTCTGGCCGTCGTACGCCGTGAAGACCTGCAGGGGGTCGATCCGGTCGATGCGCTCGACGCGCTCCGCCCTGACGTGAAGCACGCCCGGGGCCGCAGCGAGCAAATCGACGCGGCTCTCCGATGGCCCCCGCAACTCCACCCCGGCCCCGGCGATCGCCTGCGCGAGCCGGAGGGCCGCCTCGTCCTCGTGCACGTCCCCCTCGTCCAGTGCCAGGGCAACGAAGCCCGCGCCGTCGCGCGTCCCGGGACCCGCGGACTCACGGCCCCGCGCCCCCAGGTCGACCGTGGCGTGCCCGTCCGCAAGGCGCACCAGGTCGCCGGCCGACAGGCGCCTCCCCTTCGCCCACCGCTCTCCGTCGACGGAGATGTCGCGCACCAGCACCGATCCGAGGGCGTCGACCGGCGCCTCCTTGCCCGGCAGGATGCGGATCGGCCTCATGTGGTGACATGGTCGAGTGGCCGAGCGGGGCCGTCAACCGAGCCGGTATAGTCCTCGACGGTGGGTTCCACGTGACGTCGTCGGATGCGAACAGGCAGGCGTTCCTGTCCCGGCTCGCGGCCGGGCCGTGCTGTGCCGCGATCACCTCCGAGAGCAGGCTGGACGATGCCCTCGCGAGCCCGGTCGGCATCATCTTCATCCTGCGCGCCGACGGGCTGGCTCTGCGCCCCACCGTCAGGCGGATTCACGACACGGGGCGCCTCGTCGCCGTGCACCTCGATCTCGTCGACGGCGTGCGCCCGGACCGGGCCGGCGTCGCCTGGCTGGCGCATGCCGGAGTCGACGCGATCATCAGCTCGCAGGGCCAGCTCATGCCGGCCATCCGCCGGGAGGGCGTCGTGGCGATCCACCGGCTGCTGCTGATCCGCCACAGCCTGATGGACGCCGCTTTCGCCGCGGTATCCAAGTCCGGCGCCGACGTCGTCGAGCTGCTTCCGGGCGTCATCCTCCCCGACATCGCGCCCCTCATGCCGCGCCTGTCGGTCCCGCTGCTCGCCGGCGGCTTCATCCGGACCGAGTCCGAGGCACGTGCCGCCCTCGAGGCCGGCGCTGCCGGCGTCACCACGAGCTCGGCGAACCTGTGGGGAGCGTCGCTTGGATAGCCAGTCGAGGTGGCAGCTTCCCCGCCTGATGGTCGCGACCGATGGGACAGAGCCGCTCGATCTCCCCGCGCCCCTGCCGGACGCCCTGCTCCTGCGCGACCTGGACCTCCCGACACTTGTCTCCGTGGCCATGTCCGCGCGCCCTCCGCTCGCGGTGGACATCGACACCGTGCAGGGCCTCAACGCCGACGCGGCCGCCGTCAGGTTCGTCACCGGCGAGCTGGGCATGACCGTCGTGCTGACACGGCGTCCCGCCATCGCCGCGGCCGTGGCCGAGCGCGGCTGCCTGGGTCTCCTGCACGTGTTCGCCTTCGACTCGACCGGCCTCGATCGATCGCTGGAGGCCCACCCCCGGCGCGAAGGCGTGGGCACGACGATCTCCCCCGGTCCCGTCCTTGCCCACCTCCTTCCACAGGACCTCGAGCGCCTGCCGCGCCCGCTCGTCGCGTACGGCCTGGTCGCCACGCCCGAACTCGTGGAACGGCTGCTCTCGCGTGCCGACGCGGTCGTCGTGTCGGCGGCGACGGCACTGCGCCTGCCGCCATCGATGCTCGCCGCGGGCGGCCCTGGCGGCCCGCCCGCGATCGCAGCCCGGCCATCGGCCCTTGACATGTCGGGCCCGCTCCGCTAGAACGGCGACAGCCTCAGTCTCCGGGACTAGGATTAGGTGAAGTCCCGCTCCGGCGTTGTGTCGGGGCGGGTTTTTTGTTGCCGTCGGGCGAGGCCAGCCGAGCGGGAGGAAGCGCATCGATGGTCACGAGGACGGCCGCCGCACGCGAATTCGCCACGCGCACGACAGCCGGCGGGTCGGGTACCGCGGTGGACGAGGCACGGCTGCCGGCCGCCACGGCCCTCGACGCGTTCGGCGATGAGCCCGACGACACGTGGCGTCCCCTCCTTGCCGGAGCCGTCTCGCACGAACTGAGGGCCACGCTCGCGCTGATCAGCGGATACGGCCAGAGCCTTCTGCACCTGCCCCTGGACGATGTCACCCGGCGCCGCTACCTCGAGCGCATCCTGGCGGCCACCGACGTGCTCGCCGAGTTCGCCGACCAGATCGTGGACGTGGCCGTCCCCGACGAGGCCCGGCCCGTCCTCCGGCGGCGGCCGGTCGCGCTCGAGTGGCTCGTGGCGCGGCTTGCGCGCGAGCTGGGGGACGAGCTCGACCACGCGCAGATCCGCTACCAGCAGACGCGGGAGCTGCCGCTCGTCGACGCCGATCCCACGTGGATCGGTCACGTCCTGCGGAACCTCGTGCGCAACGCGCTGCAGCACGGCGGGGCGCGCGTCGTCGCGATCAACGCCCGTGCCGTGGATGAGGCCGTCATCGTGACGGTGCGGGACGACGGTCCGGGCTTCGAGCCCGACGAGCGCAGCCTGGTGTTCGGCGCGTTCTACCGCGGCCGGCGGGCCCGGGCTTCCCAGCACGACGGCATGGGATTCGGCCTCTATCTCTGCCGCGAACTCGTCGAGGCCCACGGCGGCAGCATCTGGATCGAGGAGACCGCGAGAGGCGGCGCCGTCTCCCTGAGCCTGCCGACGTGCCAGTCGACGGAGGGGGCGCGCGAGGAGACGCGGGCCGGTGAGCTGCCCGAGCTGTCGCGCCTGGCGGCGGCCGCCGCGGCCGGCTGATCGGCCGAGCGCCGGCAGACCGCGGCCGGCTGATCGGCCGAGCGCCGGCAGACCGGTATCAGCGTCGCTGGTCGCGCGGCGCCAGGGCCTCCAGGATCAGCCGCACGATCACGGCCCCGACCAGGGCCACGATGACGGCGCCCAGGAACCCGCTCGGGTCGCCGAACGCGAGCTGGCGGCCGAGCCAGCCGCCCACGATGCCGCCCAGGACGCCGACGAGGATGTTGGCCAGGCAGCCGCGCGCGGCATGTCCGGGAACGAGGAGGCCGGAAAGCGCGCCCGCGATCAGGCCCACCACGATCCACCCGAGCAGGTCCATGTCCAGCATTCGTCGACCCTCCCGGGCCGAGTGTAGGGATTTCCATCATCACCGGCGAGGCAGTCGTGATGGTTCGGCTGCAGATGGGACGGCAGAACCTCTGGAACCCCGTGGTAGCATCCCGCCCATGACGCGCGAGTCCGGGCTCCGCAGCGCGAGGATGAGGTTCCGTCAATGGCAACAGTGACGTTCGACCACGTGTGGAAGCGCTACGGTGACGTCGTCGCCGTCAGCGACCTCGTCCTCGACATCAGGGATGAGGAGTTCCTGGTGCTCGTGGGGCCGTCGGGGTGCGGGAAGACCACCAGCCTGCGCATGATCGCGGGCCTGGAGGAGGTCTCCGAGGGGACCCTCAAGATCGGCGACCGCGTGGTCAACGACCTGGCGCCCAAGGATCGCGACGTCGCGATGGTCTTCCAGAGCTACGCGCTGTACCCGCACATGAGCGTGCGGGACAACCTCTCCTTCGGACTGAAGCTGCGCAAGGTCCCGAAGCCCGAGATCGAGCGCCGCGTGCAGGAGGCCGCCAAGATCCTCGACCTCGGCGTGCTCCTGGACCGCAAGCCCAAGCAGCTCTCCGGCGGCCAGCGGCAGCGCGTCGCGCTCGGCCGCGCGATCGTCCGCGAGCCCGCGGTGTTCCTCATGGACGAGCCGCTGTCCAACCTCGACGCCAAGCTGCGCGCCCAGACCCGGGCCCAGATCCTGCGCCTCCATCAGCGCCTCGCAACGACCTTCGTGTACGTCACGCACGACCAGATCGAGGCCATGACCATGGGCAGCCGGATCGCCGTCATGAGCGCCGGCCTGCTGCAGCAGGTGGGCCCGCCGCAGGAGCTCTACGACCGGCCCGTCAACAAGTTCGTCGCCGGCTTCATCGGCTCGCCGGCCATGAACTTCATCGAGATGACCGCCACCCACCGCGACGGTGTCGTGCAGCTCACCAAGGACGACCTGACGTTCCCGGTTCCGGAGCGGCTCCGCGAGTCCGTCGCGGCCATCGCGGGCAACACGATCACGGTCGGCATCCGCCCCGAGCACCTCTCGATCGGCGAGGCCAAGCCCGGCGACGCCACGCTGCGAGCGAAGGCCGACGTCGTCGAGTACCTGGGCGACGAGGAGCAGATCCACCTGACGGCCGCCGACGAGGAGATCATCGCGCTGGTCAGCTCGTCCGCGAAGGTGCGTCCCGGCGACGTGCTCGACCTGCGCGTGCCGATCGACCACGTGCACATGTTCGACGACCAGAGCGGGCTTTCACTCACCAGCCGCCAGCTCGTCGCCGCGTAAAGCCCCGTCACCGCCGGCTGAACAGAGGGGTCCACCCGGCGAGCCTCGTCCTGCCCGCCGGGGTTCAGTCCCGGTCGGATCGCGACGAGACCCCCTGCATCGCGGCCGGGATGGTGCCGGTCACCGCGTTCGTGTAGTGGACGGTGGGTACGGCCCGTAGCCGCTCGGCCGCTTCCTCCGGGCTCAGGTCGCGCTGTGCCTCCGAAAGCAGGTCGTAGCCGGTCATGAACTTGCGCACCATGCCCGCGCGGAGCAGCGGCGGGTAGAAGTGCGCATGGAGCTGCCACCCGTCGTGCGATTGTCCGTCGAACGGGGCCTGGTGCCACCCCATGGTGTAGGGGAAGGGCAGCTCGAACAGGTTGTCGTAGCGCGTCAGCAGCTCGACCAGGGCTGCCGCGAGCTCCTCGCGCTGCGCGCCCTGCAGGTCGGGAAGGCGGCTCACCGGGCGGCGCGGGATCACGAGCGTCTCGAACGGCCACTTCGCCCAGAACGGCACGACGACCAGCCACTGGTCCGTCTCGACCACCACCCGAGGCGAGCCATGCTCCTGCGCCGCGTAGTCGAGCAGCAGGCGCCGGCCGTGCGATTCGAGCCAGCGCTCCTGCGCCTGCTCCTCCCGGACTCCCTCCTCCGGCACGGCCGATCCGGCCCAGATCTGCCCGTGCGGATGCGGGTTCGACGCGCCCATCGACTCGCCCGAGTTCTCGAACACCTGGACCCACGCGTATCGATCGCCGAGTTCCGTTGATTGCCCGGCCCACACGTCCACGACCCGGCGGACGTCCCGGTGCGCCATCCGGCCGAGCGTCAGGTCGTGGCGCGGCGAGAAACAGAGGACGCGGCACGTGCCGGGTTCAGCCTCCGCCACGAGCAGCCCCGACTCCTCGCGTCGCGCGACCGTGTCGGGCCGGAGCGCCGCGAAGTCGTTCGTGAACACGAAGGTCTCCTCGTACGCGGGATTCGTCTCGCCGTTGGCGCGGGCGTTTCCCGGGCAGAGGTAGCAGGTCGGGTCGTGCCGCGGCCGATCCTCAGGGGGACGCGGGTCGTGGCGCCCCTGCCACGGGCGGAGCGTCCTGTCGGGAGACACGAGGACCCACTCGCCGGACAGCGGGTTGTAGCGCCGGTGCGGCTGGGACAGGACGGTCAGTCCCTCCGGATCCACCGGAGCCGACGGGCCGGGCCGCGGTTCAGCCACCGGCGTGAGCCCGCGCGTGCGTCGATGAGCCCGGCGGCCGCGGCTCACGCATCGGCCGGCTCCGCCGCCAGCGATCGACCTGTCGCGTCCGGAACGTCGACGGACGGCGCCTGCATGCGCGCGGGTGCGCGCGCGGGCCTCGCGGACGAGCGCTGCTCCACGATCGTCAGCTCCCGCACCTGCCCGGCCAGCACGTCACGGGCGGCGAAATCCAGCCCGGTATCCGTGATGAGGATGTCCGCTTCGTCGAGGCGTGCGAACGAGCTCAGCCCGACCACGCCCCACTTCGTGTGGTCCGCGCAGATCACGAGCACGCGTCCCGCCGCAACCAGGGCCCGGTTCGTCTCCGCCTCGAGCAGGTTCGGTGAGGTGAACCCGGCGCGCGGCTCCATGCCGTGGACGCCCATGAACACCAGGTCCACGTGCACGTCTCGCAGGGCCGACAGCGCGAAGGGCCCGACCAGCGCGTCCGACGGCGTGCGCACGCCGCCGGTCAGCACGATGGTCTGGTCGGGCCGGTGCACCTCGTTGAGCACGTCGGCGACGCGCACGGAGTTGGTCACCACGGTCAGCCCGACCATGTCAGCGAGTCGCCGGGCGATGGCGTACGTCGTGGTGCCCGCGGAGATCGCGATGGCCATCCCCGGCCGCACGAGCGTGACCGCCGTGTCGGCGATCGCGTCCTTTTCGGTCTGCTGCATGGCCGACTTGGCGGCGAATCCCGGCTCGAACAGCGCGGCGCCGGGGACCGCGGTGGCCCCCCCGTGCACCTTCTCGACGAGCCCGCCCGCGTGCAGCTGCTCGAGGTCGCGCCGGATCGTCATGTCCGAGACGCCCAGGTCGCGGACGAGATCCGCCACGCGAACGGCGCCCGTCTCCCGGATTCGCTCGAGGATCTGCGCCTGCCTCTGGCGCGCTAGCACTCGCCGCCCCTCCTGGCTGGACCCGGGCTCAGTCGTCACCGCAAGGATGCACCACCAATCGAACAAAAGTCAACGCGCCATGCTCGCTCAATGTGCATACATGGGGGAAACGCTTGACAAATGGCCCGCTCGACGGCGACAATCCGTGCGGGTCTGTCGAATTCTGTTCAGTAACTGAGGGAAGAGGAGGCGGAACCTATGGCCAGCTCAGGCGACACCCCGCGAGGGCCGTCGCTACCCGATACCGGCGCGGCCCAGGTTTCCCGGCGCACGGTCCTGAAGGGGGCGGCAGGTGTCGCCGGGCTCGCGGGCGTGTCCGCGTTCCTCGCGGCATGCGGTGCCGGCGCGACGACGGCGCCCACCCAGGCTCCGGCGCCGAGCTCCGGCACGCCTGCGACTGCGGCTCCGGTCAGCGCCGCGCCGCCGTCGGCGGCAGCCACCGGCTCGCTCACGCTGGGGTCCAACCTGTCGGACGCGGTGCCGAAGAAGGCGCTGCAGGACATGGTCAACGCCTTCACGGGCGCGACCAGCATCGCGGTCAACATCAACACTGTCGACCACACCACGTTCCAGAACCAGCTGAGCTCGTACCTGCAGGCCACGCCGCAGGACGTCTTCACGTGGTTCTCCGGGTTCCGGATGCGGTTCTTCGCCGCCCAGGGGCTCGCGACCTCCATCGACGACGTCTGGTCGTCGGTCGGATCGAACTTCACCGACGCGATGAAGACCGCGTCGACCGGGGACGACGGGCACCAGTACCTGATCCCGACCGATACGTACGCGTGGACCGTCTACTACCGGAAGAGCCTCTTCGCCTCGAAGGGGTACACGATCCCGACCACGCTCGACCAGTTCAAGGCTCTCGCGGGCCAGATGCAGAAGGATGGGCTCGTCGCGATCGGCCTCGGCCAGAAGGACGGCTGGCCGGCCATGGGCCACTTCGACATCATCAACCTGCGGGAGAACGGCTACCAGTTCCACGTCGACCTTCTCGCCGGCAAGAACAAGTGGACCGACCCGAAGGTGAAGCAGGTGTTCACCGTCTGGCAGGGCCTGCTGCCGTACTACCAGTCGGGCGCCGCGGGCCGCGTCTGGCAGGACGCCGCAGCCGGACTCGTCAAGAAGACGACGGGCATGATGCTGCAGCCCCAGGTGGCCGAGACGTTCCAGGCCGCGGGCCAGGCCGATCTCGACGACCTGACGTTCTTCCCCTGGCCGAACCACGGGACCCAGTGGGACGCCGAGAAGGCGCTCGATGCCCCCGTCGACGGGTACATGATCGCCGCCAAGTCGCCCACGCTCGCCAAGGACCTCGCGGCGGCGAAGGCATTCCTCGAGTTCCTCGCCAAGGGCTCGACGCAGACGATCTTCGTGAAGGCGAACACGAGCCTGATCGGGGTCGCGAACGACGTCGACCAGACCCAGTACACGCCGCTGCAGAAGTCGCAGATCCAGGTCATCAGCCAGGCCCAGAAGGTCACGCAGTTCCTGGATCGCGACACGCGCCCGGACTTCGCCGGACCGAACGGCATGCAGGCGTTCCTTACCAGCTTCATCCAGAATCCGAACCAGAACCTGGACACCTTCCTCGGGAAGATCCAGAACTTCTGGGACTCGCTCGGTCCCGTCAGCTAGTCAGCCCGGACAACCGCCGACTAGACTCGCAGGATCGTGAACCGACCCGAGCCTGACGGTTCCACCCCCGCTCTCCCCGGTCGACCGGCCGGGGGGGCGGGGGTGGCCGCGTTACGCCGCGGCGCGCGACGCTACAGCCTCCTGACCCGCAGGGACAAGCTGATCCTCGGCCTGATGGTCGGGATTCCGCTGTTCTTCGACCTGACGATCATCTGGGGCACGGCGTTCGCGTCGTTCCTGCTCTCGTTCACGAGCTGGCACGGCATCGGGCCGATCAGCGGCCACGACATCGTCGGCCTCGACAACTACGTGCAGCTGTTCACGGGGACGTACCCGTTCTTCTGGCCCGCGGTCGAGCACAACATCATCTGGCTCGCGTTCCTGATGTTCATCGCGACGCCGCTGGGAATCCTGATGGCGGTGCTCCTCGACCGCGAGGTTCGCGGCACGCGCATCTACCAGACGGTCTTCTATCTGCCCGTGGTCCTGTCGCTCGCGGTCATCGGGATCATCTGGCAGCTCATGTACTCGGCGGACAGCGGCTTCATCGACAGCGTCCTGCGCGCCCTCGGCAATCAGAACCCGCCCGACTGGTTCGGCGATCCGGCGCTCAACCTCTGGGCTGCCCTGGTCGCGGCCAGCTGGCGCCATGTCGGATACGTGATGATCCTGTACCTGGCCGGTCTCAAGAGCTTCGATCCATCGCTGCGCGAGGCCGCGAAGGTGGACGGGGCCAGCGAGCGCCAGACCTTCGTCCACGTGGTGTTCCCCGTGATGCGGCCCATCAACGTGGTCATCGTCGTGATCACGACCATCGAGGCGCTGCGGGCGTTCGACCTCGCCTACATCATCAACGGCGGCCGGAACGGCCTGGAGCTGCTGTCGACGCTGATCACGAACAACAGCATCAGCGAGTCGAGCCGCGTGGGATTCGGATCCGCGATCGCGGTCGTCCTGCTCGTGATCTCGCTCGGTCCCATCGTCGCCTTCCTGGTCCGGACGATGCGCGAGGACACCCGATGAGCGCGGCGAGCGTGGCGCAGTCCCAGGCGGCGGCCGGCTCCCGTTCGCGCCGCCGGATCCGTCCCCGCCGGGTCGCGCTGTACGCCTTCCTCGGCTTCATGACGGTGACGTGGCTGCTTCCGCTGCTGTGGGCGGTCTACACCGCGCTCCGGCCGTACGCGGACACCCAGGCCAACGGCTACGTCTCGCTGCCGACCACGCTCAACTTCGACAACTTCGTGAACGCGTTCAACCAGGGCAACTTCCCGCAGTTCTATTTCAACTCGCTGGTCGTCACCGTGCCCGGCGTGATCGTGACGCTCGTGATCGCGTCGATGGTCGCGTACGCGGTCTCGAAGTTCACGTGGCGCTTCAACCTGGTCGTCCTGATGCTGTTCACCGCCGGCAACCTGCTGCCGCAGCAGGTCATCATCGTGCCGCTCTACCGCCTGTACCTGCTGCTGCCGGTGCCCCACCCGCTGAGCGACAACGGGCTGCTGTACGACCAGTACCTCGGCATCATCCTGATCCACATCATCTTCCAGACCGGCTTCTGCGTGTTCGTGCTGAGCAACTACATGAAGACGCTGTCGCACGAGCTGACGGAGGCCGCGCTGGTGGACGGCGCGTCGGTCCTCCGGATCTGGGGCGCGATCATCATGCCGCTCTGCCGGCCTGCGCTCGCGGCCCTCGCCACCCTGGAGTTCACGTTCATCTACAACGACTTCTTCTGGGCGCTGATGCTCATGGAGAGCGGCAACAAGCGGCCGATCACCTCGGCGCTCCAGAACCTGCAGGGCGAGTTCTTCACCAACTTCAACCTGCTCGCGGCCGGTGCCCTGCTGGCGGCCATCCCCACCATCCTCGTCTTCCTCGTCCTGCAGCGCCACTTCGTGAGCGGCCTGACGCTGGGATCGACCAAGGGCTGATGGCCACGGTTGCGACGACGAGGGCCGGCGTGCCGCCGTGGGCCGATCCGCCACTCCTCGCCCGGGGACGGCTCCCCATGCACGCCGTGGCGCATCGGGATCGGCTTCCACTCGATGGCACGTGGCGGTTCCAGCTGCTGCACAGCCCGGACGACGCGCCCGGCGACGCCTGGGGCGAGGCGACCGTCCCCGGCTGCTGGACGATGCAGGTGACGTGGGACCACCCGATCTACACGAACGTCCAGATGCCGTTCGCCGGCCTCCCGCCCCGTGTCCCCGACGAGAACCCGACGGGGATCTACGAGCGGACCTTCGACCTTCCGGTGGGCTGGGAGGATCGACGGGTGGTGCTGCACGTGGGGGCGGCCGAGAGCGTCGTCCTCGTCGGCCTCAACGGCCACGACGCCGGCCTGAGCAAGGATTCGCACCTGGCCGCCGAGTTCGACCTGACGGCACTGGTCCGGCCGGGCCGGAACTCCATCCGGCTGACCGTGGTGAAGTGGTCCGACGCGACCTACATCGAGGACCAGGACCAGTGGTGGCACGGCGGCCTCACTCGCCCGGTCTACCTGTACGCCACCCCGCTGACCCACATCGCGGACGTGTCGGCCATCGGCGGACTGGCGCCCGTCTCCCTCGCGGGAACCCTTCACATCTCGGCGACCGTCGAATGGACCGCCGGCCCGCCGCAGCCCGGCTGGACCCTCGTGGCGGTCTCGGAGCCGCTGGGCCTCGAGCTGGCCGCCCCGGTGCCGTCCGGCCCGGCACCAGGCCATCGCTCGCACGCCGGCTGGTTCGCCGGCCCGCCCCGTCGTGGCGAGCTGGACGTCGTGGCGGGCGGCGCTGCGGGCACGCCGCTGAGCCCGGAGGATACGGCCGCGCGCGAGGTGGTCCTCGAGGGCGTCCGGCGCCGGATCGGCCGCGTGGACGTTTCCGCCGAGGTCCCGGGCGTGACCCCGTGGTCGGCCGAGACGCCGGCCCTGTACCCGCTCGAGATCCGGCTCGTGGATCCGTCCGGCGCCGTCGTGGAGACCGCCGGGCTCGAGGTGGGGTTCCGGACCGTGGAGGTCCGCGACAACGAGCTGCTGGTCAACGGCCGTGCCATCCTGATCCGCGGCGTCAACCGGCACGACTTCGATCCGCGCACGGGCCGGGTCGTGACGCCGGAGGACATGCGGGCCGACCTCGTCACGATGAAGCGATTCGGCTTCAACGCGGTGCGCACGTCCCACTACCCCAACGATCCGGCGTTCCTCGACCTCGCCGACGAGATCGGGCTCTACGTCGTGGACGAGGCGGACATCGAGTCCCACGCCTTCTGGGGCTCGCTCTGCGACGATCCCCGGTACCTGGGGGCGTGGGTGGATCGCGTGTCACGCATGGTCCTCCGCGATCGGAACCACCCGTCGATCATCGCGTGGTCGCTCGGGAACGAGTCGGGGCACGGAGCGAACCACGACGCCGCTGCGGCATGGGTCCGCCGGACGGACCCGTCGCGACCGCTGCACTACGAGGGCGCGATCCGGCTCGACTGGTTCGCCGACCAGGCCGTGACCGACATCACGTGCCCGATGTACCCGCCGATCGACGCCATCGTGGCCTATGCCTCGTCCGGGCGCGCGCGGCGGCCGCTCATCATGTGCGAGTACTCGCATGCCATGGGGAACAGCAACGGGACCCTCGCCGAGTACTGGGAGGCGATCGAGGCGACGCCCGGGCTGCAGGGCGGGTTCATCTGGGAGTGGCGCGACCACGGGCTGGTCCAGGAACTGCCCGACGGCAGCAGTCGCGACGCGTACGGCGGCGACTTCGGCGATGAGCCGAACGACGGCAACTTCTGCATCGACGGGATCACGTTCCCGGACCGCTCACCGAAACCGGCGCTGTGGGAGCACCGCCAGCTGGCTCTGCCGGTTCGCGTGGCCGGCACGGCCGGCGACGGCGACGCGCGGGGTGGTGGAGATCGAGAACCGGGGTGACTTCCGTGACCTCGGCTGGCTGACCGCGACCTGGGCCGTCGCCGTCGACGGACTCGACGTGTCGGGCGGCCGGCTGCCTCTCCCGGCGCTGGCCCCCGGGGAGCGCACGACCGTCGCGATCCCCGCCTGGGCACCTCCGGATCGGGGGCGTGGAGAGCGCTGGCTGACGATCCGGTTCGCCACGGCGGAGGAGAGCGCCTGGGCGCCGGCGGGCCACGAGGTCGGCTGGGCGCAGGTTCCACTCGACGCTGCGCCAGCGGAGAACGCCGGCGAGCCGGCGACGCACGGAGTCGGGCCCGCGGCGGAGCCTGGCGGGGCGGTGGCGGAGGCTGGCGGGCAGGCGGCAGGTGAACCGGGCGCGAGGAACGTCGCAAGCCGGTTGCAGTCCGGCGGCGACGCGGGAGGCCGGGTCCGCCTCGATGCCGAGGGTCGCCTGGTCCTCGCCGGTCTCGCGGACGCCTTGCGGCTCTCGCTGTGGCGCGCACCCACGGACAACGACCGGATCGCGGGAATGGCGGCCGACTGGGAGCGCTGGGGCGTGGCGAACCTGACCCGCGTCGTGCACGAGCGGATCACGGACGGCCCGGCCACGATCGTCCGGTCGACCTGGCGCACGGCGGCGGGCATCGAGGTGCCCCACGAGGTGCGGATCGAAGCGCTCGGCGAAGGGAGCGTCCGGATCGACGAGCGGGCGGAGATCCCGCCGTCGCTTCGCGACCTCGCCCGGGTGGGGACGCTGCTGACCCTGGCGCCCGGCCACGAGAGCCTCCGGTGGTTCGGCCGGGGCCCGCACGAGACGTACCCGGACCGCCGGCTCGGTGCCGCCGTCGGGCGCTGGGCCGGCACGGTCACGGACCAGCACGTGCCCTACGTCCGGCCCCAGGAGAACGGCGGCCACGCGGACACCCGGTGGCTCGAGCTTCGAGCCGGGGACGGCCGTGGCTGGCGCATCGAGCTGGACCGGCCGCGGCAGGTGTCGGTCAGCCACTTCACGCCGGCGGATCTCGATACGGCACGCCACCACGAGGAGCTGCGGCCCCGGGCGAGACGTTCGTTCACCTGGACGCGCTCCACCGGGGCCTCGGAACCGCCAGCTGCGGCCCGGACACGCTGCCCGGGTACCTCGTACCCCCCGGCGCGTACCGCTGGTCGTGGACGCTCCACCGCGTCCAGGGCGGGGACTGATGCCCGTCGAGTGGCGGCCGGAGGAGCGTCAGCTCCACCTCCACAACGGTCGCATCAGCTACGTGATGCGGGTGCTGGCGAACGGCTGGCTCGGTCACCTGCACGCCGGAGCACCCCTCGCCCCCGGACGGTCATACGCCCACCTGGGCCCGACCGACTTCCAGGGCTTCTCCCAGCGAGTCGGCGAGCCGGTCGGGCTGGAGCTTCCGACCGCGGGGAGCGGGGATTTCCGGGTGCCGGCGCTCGTGGTCGAGCAACCGGACGGGTCGAGCGTGCTCGATCTCCGCTACGTCGACCACCGGGTCCTGCCCGGGAAGCCGGACCTTGCCGGCCTGCCGTCGACCTGCGTGGAACGTGACGAGGAAGCGGAGACGCTCGAAGTCGAGCTCCGCGACGACATCGCCGGCCTCGAGGTGCTGCTCCGCTACACCATCTTCGGCGATCGGCCGGTGATCGCCCGGTCGGCGGTCCTCGCCAATCGCGGCGAGGGCCGCCTCGTGGTCCGGACGGCGATGAGCGCATCGCTGGACCTGCCGGACAGTCGGTGGGAGCTCGTCCAGCTCAGCGGGACGTGGTCGCGCGAGCGCCATCCGCACGCCGCGCCGCTCCTGCCCGGTCGCCGGTCCGTCGGCAGCCTGCGCGGCGCCTCCGGCCTCGAGCACAACCCGTTCCTCATGGTGCAGCGCCCGCGAACCACCGAGGCCACCGGCGAGGCACTGGGCCTGAGCCTCGTGTACTCGGGCAACTTCCTGGCGGAGGCAGAGGTGGAGCCGAGGGGCACGGCGCGCCTCCGGATCGGGATCCACCCGGAGGGGTTCGCGTGGACCCTGGAACCCGGCGCCGAGCTCGCGCTGCCGGAGGCGGTCCTGGCCTGGTCGGGCGAGGGCGTCGGTGCGCTGAGCGACGCGTACCACGACCTGTACCGCCAGCGGCTCGTCCGCGGGCCCTGGCGCGACCGCCCCCGACCGGTCCTCCTCAACAGCTGGGAGGGGGTCTACTTCGACTTCGACCACGACCGGCTCGTCGAGATGGCCCGCGCGACCGCGGACCTCGGGATCGAGCTCTTCGTGCTGGACGACGGCTGGTTCGGAGAGCGGGACTCGGACACCAGCTCGCTGGGCGACTGGGTCGTCGATCGGCGCAAGCTCCCCGGTGGCCTCGAGGCGCTGGCCCGCGATGTCGAGGCACTCGGGATCGGGTTCGGCCTCTGGATCGAGCCGGAGATGGTCAGCCCGCGGAGCCGCCTCTTCGACGCACACCCGGACTGGGCGATCCAGGTGCCCGGCCGTGACCGGACGGAGATCCGTCACCAGCTCGTCCTGGACCTCGGCCGTCCCGAGGTCGTGGATCATCTCGAGGCCGCGATCTCCGGCGTCCTTGAGAGCGCCGCGATCTCCTACGTGAAGTGGGACATGAACCGGAACATCACCGAGCCGTTCGGCGGGGCGCTGCCGCCGGAACGCCAGGGTGAGTTCTTCCACCGGTACATGCTGGGCGTCTACGAGCTCTGGCGGCGGCTGACCACCCGCTTCCCGGACATCCTCTTCGAATCGTGTGCGAGCGGCGGCGGCCGATTCGACCCCGGGATGCTGGCCTACGCGCCGCAGACCTGGACGAGCGACGACACCGATGCCGTCGAGCGACTGCGGATCCAGTGGGGGACATCGCTGGTCTACCCGGTGAGCTCCATGGGCGCCCACGTCTCGGCCGTGCCGAACCACCAGGTCGGACGGATCACGCCGCTCGCGACCCGGGCGGCGGTCGCGTTCTTCGGCCTGTTCGGCTACGAGCTCGATCCGCGGCGGCTCACCGAGGCCGAGCGGAACGAGATCCGGGCCCAGGTCCGCTTCTACGCCGAGCACCGCGCGCTCTTCCAGCAGGGCCGCTTCGTGCGCCTCCGGAGCCCGTTCGAGGACGACGGGAACGAGGCGGCCTGGATGATGGTCTCGCACGATCGCCGGCGTGCCGTCGCGGCCCATTACCGCGTGCTGGGCCGGCCCGTGCCACGGTACGACCGGCTGCGGCTGCGCGGGCTCGACCCCCTGACGACCTACCGGGTCACGCCGTGGCCGGACGCGGCCGGGGCCGGGGGCGTCATGCGAGGCGGCGACGAGCTGATGCGCGTCGGCCTGGGCATCGAACCGGCGGACCCACCGAACGGCGTCGGCGCCGGCGACTTCACGGCACGTCTCTTCGAACTCGAGGCGACCGGGGGCTGACCCGCGCCGGGCATCCCGTCCCCGGCCGGCGGGTGAGCCGTCCCGGCCGGACGGGTGAGTCGCCTCGGCCCGCGGTGAATCGCCTCAGCCGGCCGTGAATCGCCTCACCCGGCGGTGAATCGCCTCAGCCGGCCGTGTGCCCCGGGCGGCGTCCGCTCAGCACGGCCCGCTGCACCAGCGCCGCCAGGAGCGCGAACAGCCCGGCAAACCCGAGGTCCGAGAAGAGGTGCACCTCGAAGCCGAACAGCGGCACCGTCGGGCCGAAGCCGATCCGCAGGCTGTGGCCCAGCGTTCCCAGCGACGTGATCGCCGCGAGCACCGGCAGGATGACGACCGCCCACCGTCGCGGGCCTACCAGCCAGCCGATCGCCGAGCCGATCACCGTTCCGGCGGCCATGAACGTGGCCAGCACTCCGTACGCGTTCAGGGGCATGTGAGGGAGTCACCTCCGTGTGGCGCAGCTGCCGGCAGCGAAGCGGCCGCGGCGAGGACAGTGCCCGAGTGTCGCGTGCATGCCGCACGCGCTGGCTACGATTCCGCACCAGACTATCGCGCCGTGGTCGGGTCTGCCGCGAAGGGCCATCTTCGGGCCGTGGGTGATCAGTCGGCCGGACCGTCCGGCAGCAGCACCGGGACGTCGGATCGGGCGCGCATGTGGAATCGGACGCCGTAGACCTCGTGCGTGCCCGGATCCACGCGCGGCGCCACGACCAGCCGCCACGGCTCGCCGCTGCTCCCCAGGCGGACCCACTTCGCCAGCGGCCTGCCGGACCGGAGCACCTCGTCGAACAGGGCGAACCCCTGCCGCGACATGCCGACGAACGCCTCGCGAGCGGGAACGCCCACGCACCCCTCGCCGAACGCCGAGACGAAGGCGGGGTTGCCGTACACGACGACATGGCCGCGACCGGTGCAGAGCCCCGCCGGCCGGGACGCCGCGCCGGACGGCACCGCCCTACTCCAGGTAGTCCTTCAGCTTCCGCGACCGGCTCGGATGGCGCAGCTTGCGCAGCGCCTTCGCCTCGATCTGGCGGATGCGCTCACGGGTGACGTTGAACTCCTTGCCGACCTCCTCGAGGGTGCGCGCCCGGCCGTCCTCGAGGCCGAAGCGCAGCTGGAGGACCCGCCGCTCGCGCCCGGTGAGCGAGTCGAGCACGGCCTCGACCTGCTCCTTCAGGAGCTGGTGCGAGGCGGCCTCGGCCGGTGCCAGCGCGGCCCGGTCCTCGATGAAGTCGCCCAGGTGCGAGTCCTCCTCCTCGCCGATCGGCGTCTCGAGGGAGACCGGCTCCTGGCTGACCTTGATGATCTCGCGCACCTTCTCCGGCGTGACCACGATCTCCTGGCCCTTGGACATCGCGTCCGCGATCTCCTCGACCGTCGGCTCGCGGCCGAGCTCCTGCAGGAGCCCGCGCGAGACGCGGATGAGCCGGTTGATCGTCTCCACCATGTGCACGGGGATGCGGATCGTGCGGGCCTGGTCGGCGATCGCACGCGTGATCGCCTGCCGGATCCACCACGTCGCGTACGTGCTGAACTTGTAGCCCTTCTCGTAGTCGAACTTCTCGACCGCGCGGATGAGCCCGATGTTCCCCTCCTGGATCAGGTCGAGGAAGCTCATGCCGCGCCCGATGTACTTCTTGGCGATCGACACGACGAGGCGCAGGTTCGCGCTGGTCAGCTGCTCGCGCGCGTCGCGGCCCATCCGGACCAGGACGCCGCGGCGGTCGCGCAGCTTCGTGCCGATCGGAACCGTGGGATCCCAGCCCATCTCGAGGAGCAGCTCGGCGTCGTTCCCGGCCTCGATCCAGCGCCGCAGGTAGTCGTGCCCGACCTCGCGCGACCAGTCGTAGAGGGCGCGCAGCCCGGGGTTGTCCCGGGAATCCAGGTCGCCGTTGTGGACCGACACGAAGGCGAAGTCCACGAGCTCCGTGAACCCGTCGGCCATGGGCCCTTCGTTGTAGGCCTGGACGCGGGCCTTGGCCTCCTTCAGCAGGGCCTTGGTCCCCTCCCCGGTCGCCTCCCGCTGCGCCTTGACCAGGTGCAGGTCCGGGACGGCGGCGAGGAGCCCGTCGGTGGCGGTCTGCCCGAAGGCGGCTCGCACGATCTGCTCCGACTCCCGGCCGTACGGCAGCCGGTGCTGCGGGTGCAGCGTGCGGGTCTTGCGCTCGGTGTCGTTCCGCGTCCACTCGAAGAGCTGGAGGATCCCCTTCCAGGGCTCCTCGGCGACCTGCTCGCCGAGCTCGATGGCCTTGGCGAGGACGACCTCTTCCTCGGCCGTCAGGAGGGGCACCTTGCCGATCTCCTTCAGGTACATCCGGACCGGGTCGTCGATGCCGATCATGTCGGCCGACAGGGCCTCGATCTCCTCGGGCGTGGGCTCCTCGGCCTCCTCCTCGAGCTTGGCCGGAGGCTCCTGCCAGGCGCCGCGCTCGCCGTCCTCGACGGCCACGTCGACGCCCAGCTCGGCGGGGGCGATATCGGGCGCGCGATCGAGTTCCTCGTCGGAGTCCTTGGTCTCGACCTCGTCGTCGATGTTGCGGCGCCGACGGTCGCGCTCGAGGACGGATGCGACGAGCACCTTGTCGGATGGGTCCATGGTCATGCGGGTCCTCCCACTGGGGTCGTGCTGGTCCGGGTCAACATGGTGGAAGCGGCCGCCCGGCGGTCCAGCTCGGCTCGCTCCCGTTGCAGGGTTCGTATCCGGTCGTGCAGCGCCTCGAGCGCCGCCGGTTCGCGTCGCGCCTCGCGCGATGCGGTGTCGTGGCGGGCCTCGGCCTCGGCCAGGTCCGCCCGCAGGAACTCCAGTTCCTCGTCCACGTGCCGCCTGGCGAGGTTCACCAGGCACTGGTCGATCGCGCGCGAGGCGCGCTCCTGGGGCAACACCGGGCCGCCGCGCAGGAGCAGCCCGCGGGCGATCAGCCCGACGTCCGCGTCGAGGCTCCGGACGAACGGTTCGAGCCCGACG
This sequence comes from uncultured Chloroflexia bacterium, assembly GCA_963757865.1. Lineage (GTDB taxonomy): Bacteria > Chloroflexota > Limnocylindria > Limnocylindrales > CSP1-4 > JAJYNJ01. The sequence continues at coordinate 7,959 of CAVWSU010000004.1, read as the reverse complement.
CCCCACGCGGTCGGGTCGGCCGCCCGCGCCGCTTCGTCGGCCGCCAGGAGCGCCCGCCACAGCTCGCGCGCCGGTGTGCGTCAGCAGCGTCTCCGGCGCGAGATCCGTCCGCCCGGCGCGCAGCTCGGGGTGGCGCAGCAGCAGCGAGAGCAGTTCCCGCTCGATCTGGTCGAGCACCCGCACCGCCTCGGCCGGGTCGTCGACGCCGTCTCGCGCGGCGAGCACCGCCTCGGCCGTGAACCTGCCGGTGCCGTGCCCCGTCGCCGCCGGGTCGTCGTGGCCGGGGCGTCCGCCGTCGTGGCGTGCGGAAGCTTCGTGCTGCCGGAGCACCTCCACGATCGTGCGTTCGTCCACGCCGCTGCGCCGCGCCAGCGACTGCACGTACGCGTCCGCGCTCGACGGGATCGCCGATGCGACGGAGCGTCGGGGCCACGGCCTCCACCAGCCGCTTCCGGCCCCCCACGGTCCGGGGGTCGTGGCGCGCCGCGAAGTACTCCACGAGGTAGTCCATGATCGGCTGCGGCTCCGCGGTCGCGGCCTCCCACGTGGCGCGATCGTCGCGGATGACCTCGTCCGGGTCCTTTCCCTCGGGCAGGCGGACGACGCCCACCTCGGTGAGCCCGATGCGGGCCCCGCTGTGCTGGATCTCCGCGATCAGGGCCGTGAGCTCGGTCGCGCCGAAGGTGCCGGCGCTCTGCCCTGCGGGGTCCACGTCGTATGCCAGCGCGATCGACGGCGCGTAGCGCGTGATCAGCTCGACCTGTCCGGCGGTGAGCGCGGTGCCGAGCCCGGCCACGACGTTCTGGAACCCGGCCTGGTGCGCCATGAGCGCGTCGGTGTATCCCTCGACGATCACGGCCCGGCCCGTCTTCCGCATCGCACCGCGCGCCCGGTCCACGAGGTAGAGCGAGCGGCTCTTGTCGAAGAGCGGCGTGGCCGGCGAGTTGAGGTACTTGGGCCCGTGGTCGCGCTCGGGCGTGCCCTCCCGGGGCCCGCCGACCGGTTCCAGGATCCGGCCGCCCAGCCCCGTCGCGCCTCCCGAGGCGTCGCGGATCGGGAAGATGATGCGTCCACGGAACCGGTCGTAGACCGTGTTCCGTCGGCCGCGCACCGCGAGCCCGACCGTCTCGAGCTCGTCGTCCGTGGCTCCGCGCTTCGTGCGCAACGCCTTGGCCAGCGTCTCCCAGGAATCCGGCGCCCAGCCCAGCTGGTACGTGGCGACGGTCTCGTCCGTGAAGCCGCGGCCCCGCAGGTAGTCGAGCGCCGGCTGGCCGTGGCGCGAGTCGACCAGGACGGCGTGATAGAAGGCAATGGCCGCCTCGAGCACGTCGCGCAGGCGCTTGCGCCGCGCGTCCTCGCGGCTGGTTCGCTCGTCGATCTCCACGCCGGCACGCCCCGCCAGCAGCCGGAGCGCGGCCGGGAAATCGATTCCCTCGCGCTGCATGACGAAGCTGAAGACGTCTCCCCCGAGCCCGCAGCCGAAGCAGTGCCAGCTCTCGCGTGCGGGGGTGACGACGAACGACGGCGTCTTCTCCCCGTGGAACGGGCACAGGCCCTTGAAGGTGGTGCCCGCCTTGCGGAGGGAGACGCTCTCGCCGATGACTTCGACGATGTCGAGTTTCGATTTGACGGTGGCGACGACGCCTTCGGACAAGGGACCTCTCGGGTGCCCGGCGGACGGCTCGCCCCTGGCGGCCGCCCTTGACGCCGGGCGGATGTGCAGCCGGTGACGGACGATCGGTTCGGAAGATCTCGATTGCGCGATGGTCCGCGATCCCGCCGCGCGACCACCCGGACACAGCTAGGGCCGTGTCAAGACTTGACACGGCTTCGAGGGCCGGATGATGCGCCGGAATCAGGCCCTTGTCAAGGGGTTTCGGGCGCTTGTCAATGCCCTGTCAAGCCCCCTGCGCCGGTCGAAGTCGGCCGAGCCAGCCGCGGTTGTCAAGTCTTGACAACGGGGTCCGGTCCGATCGGCGGCCGCTTGGGCACCTGTCGTACGCCACGAACATGTCAGTGATTTCGTCGTCGAGATGTCAACGCGCGCCTTCACCATATGTCGGCGCCAGCCACGAGTCGGGTTTGCGTCGGGACGAAGTCAGTCGGCAGGATGGTCTATCCGTGGCGGTGTCGGGGTCGCGGTCACATTCGGCCCGAGACGGCTGCAGCCGGGGCGGGCGACGGCGAGGCGGACGGCGGATAGGCGACCTGCACCGCGGTCACGACGCCGGATACGTCGCGAGCGTCGAACGCGAGGGTGGTCCCGCCCACCAACCCGACGAGCACGCCGCCGAGCCAGGTGCCAGAGGTCAGCGGGGGGCACGTTCGGGCGAGCGTGCAGGACGGAGGCACGGCGACACCCCGCAGTCCCTCGACCGCCCGGGACGAAACCAGCGGGGCAACGGCGTCGATCAGGCGGGTGCAGGTGTCGCGGGTGAGGCTCGGATCACACACGAGCGGAGGATCGAACGCCGGAGGCGTGCCGATCGCCGCGTGTGCCGCGGCCGCAGGGTCCACGGCGAGATCGGCCTCGATCCCGGGACTCGACGGGTCCGAGATCGGGATGAGGGTCGCCGCGGCCTCGGTTCGCAGCCACGCGAGGCATACGGCGACCGGATGATGCGCCGATGGCGACGCACCGGGCTGGGGCGCCGCGCCGAGGTGATACCCGAAGGTGATCCACTCCCTGATCGAGACGTCGGTGCAGAACGACGTGTCGCCGTCGAGGGCGGCACGGGCCATCGTGGCATACCAGCTGACCGTCCAGACCACGGGCCGCTGGCTCGATGCGGCCGGGCCGCCGAAGGGATCGGTGGGGGCGACGATGGCGCGCCAGTCGCCGCGCAACGTGAGTTGACAGAAGCTGCGCAGCCACGTGGTCGGCACGGGATCGCAGTCGGCTGGCACGCGGATGGCCAGGAACGGGCCGACGGTCCGGCGCGGGGACGGCGACGACGAGACCTCGGTCACGCGGAGGCGATAGGGCCGGAGGGCGGACGGCACGCTCGCGGCTGGTGACCCCGGGGGTGACGCGGGTTGCCGTGCGGTCCCGGTCGGAGTGCCCCGCTGTGCCGCCTGTTGGAGCGTGGCGATCACGACCACGACCACGAGGATGGCCGCCAGCCCGAGCAGCGTGCGCAGCGTGCGCGCCGAGCCGCGGGGGGACTCGTTCAGGGCGTCACCCCGCACGTGGTGCCGAGGAACGTGGCGCCGCCGGAGCCGTAGAAGGTGCCGCGCTGCCCGGTCCGCGCGTCCACGACGCCGACCTCGACGTTCTCGCCGGGGTAGGCCGCGACGGGCGGTGCCAGCACCTGCACGAGGTAGGCGGGATACGTCGGCGCGACGTATCCGACGCTGGGCATGGGTTGCGCCGTGAACCAGCCGAGGAAGACGCAGCCGATCTTGGTCCAGGTGAAATGGTCGGTGCCGAACCCGTAGCCGGGGCCAGGGACGGCAAACACCGTCTGTTCCGCATCCTTGGCAGAGACTCGGACCGACGCGTGCTCCGCAGGCGTCAGCGGCCGGAACCCGATCTGCGTGTTCGTCGCGAGCCACGACTGGATCGCGGTGGGCGGTGAGAGCGGATAGCTCGCCGCCGTCACCGCCGGGGACGGCGGCGGACCTGCTGCTGAGGTGTCCCGCCGTGACAACGTCACCTCGGTCTCCACCGGATATGGTCCTGGCCCATCGAGGCGCAGGCGGAGGGGGCTCGGGGGGAGGGAGAAGCGGTCGAGCGCCAGCACGATCTCGGTCGGGTTACCCACGGCGGCACAGGCGGAGACCGCGTCGCCCGATGCGGGTGGCAGGGTCTCGAAGCTGCTCGCGTCCTGCAGTTGGACTGCCACGCGGCCCGCGGCATCGAACGCGACGCGGTCAAGGCGCACCTGTCCGCAGATCGGACCGGCACCGGTGAGGAAGCCGAGCGCGACCACGATCTCCCGGTTGAGATCAACCGGAGGCGCGTCGCTTACGTTCAGGAACCCCCACAGCCGCGCCAGCGACGCCGAGGTGTCCGGGACGTCGAGCCAGTTGTTGTCGAAGACCGTGCCGGGCAGCGAGACGCCGGACGGCACGGTCAGCGTCCAGCCGTGGCGCGTCGCGAGCAGCACGCGCCAGCCGACGCCGGACATCGCCTGGCCGGAGACGAAGACACCTGACGGATCGGGCACCGTCGCCATGGCCGTGCGCTCGATCGTGGGGTGCAGGTTGAACGACGGGACGGCGCCGGACGAGGGCCCCGGCGACACCGCCGGGCCGAACAAGGCCGAGCTCGAGCATGCCGCGACGAGCACCATGACCAGACACCCGAGAGCGAAACGCCTCATCGCCATCCTCGACGCGGCCCACGCCACAGGGGTTCCCGCACGCGAGCTATCGCGGCCCTGGCGACCATACCCGTCCCCACGATGGCGGTCATCTCGATCGCGACCCCCACCGGGCGGTCCGCGCCCGCCGCGAGGACGAAGACCCACGCGGTCGCGACGGCACCGATCGCGACGCTGGCGAGCACCGCGGGCACGGCAAGCGAGTCCTCGCTCATGGGGCCGAGTGCCGCCCCGAGAGCCAGGGCGAGGACGACCAGGGCGCCCGGGACGAGCTGGCTCGAGGGGGCAACCGGGATGCTCCATCCCACGATCTCGCGAAAGGTCGGGAAGAGCGCTCCGAGCGAGCCAGCACCCCGCCAGCGGTCCGCCATCTCACCGTCGGTGCCGTCGGGCCGCTGCGCCCGTTCACGACATCCGGCGGTGCGTCGGCTCGGAGCGGACCGAAGCGGGCGGCCAGCGGGCCGGCGCGGCCGTGCCCTCCTGGAGCGAAACGCTGCGGACGACGGCGTGAAGGAGGACGCCGAAGCCGGCGACAAAGACGACTGCCCCGGGCGCGGTCCACGGGCCCCGGCTCACGCTCACCACGGCGCCGCCGGCGATCAGCCCGACCGCCAGGAGCAGCCACGCCGAGACGCGCCGACGCCGGGGGTCGCGTTCCCACAGGAGCGCGCCGGCAAACCCGAGGAGGCAGCCGGCGGCGAAGAGACCGGCCCAGGCATCCCCGAGACCCGGCATGGCCGCCACGGTGGGGCGAACGAGCGCGGCCAACGCGAACATGCCGCCGACGAGCGTGCCGCTCGAGACGCCGTAGGCGAACGCCCACCGGCGTGCGCGGCGAGGGTCGGACGAGCGATGGCCGACGTATCCACCGGCCGCCGCGCCGAGGGCCGGGCTCACCACGGCCATAAGGACGGTGCCGTCGGGCGCGAGTGGCACCGACGAGGCGGCCACGCTAAGCGCGACCAGCACGAGTCCCGCGACACTCATCAGCAGGCTGATCGCCCGCCGCGCGTCCATGGTCGCGTGCCACCACGTCTGGAGCATCGGCCTGATCCTTCCCGAATTGCGGGACGGCACCATGCTGCGCTCAAGTCCGGCCGCCGTCCAGATCCGCCCCGCCCGATCCAGATGGGCAACGGCGGCCCGCCGGGGCCACTTCGGATCGCGGAGCCGCACGCGCCGGGACCTGCGACGCGCGCCTCGGTCGGCAACGGGCACGGCAGGGCGCGTGACTCGAGTCCAGGGCGGGGGGCGGCCGAAGATCCGGGGGTGTCCCCTGGGCTGCCTGTACGGGCAGGGACAGGCCCAAGACAGCGTCGCCACTGTCTCGGCGGCACCGGCCACAACTCATGGGTCAGGAGGCACTTGACCGGAACTCACCCTGGGCCAAGCTTGGCGGTAGCCCGAGCTGGTCCGTTCGGACCGACGCGTGCCCCAGCGCTGCGGCGAGGCAAAGGCGGGCGATGGCGGCATCCAGCAACCCCTCGCGACGGTGATCCACCAGGCCGTCTCGCTGCTGGCGGGCAGGCACACCCTGGAGGCGCCGACCGCGTCGTGGCGCTCGCTGCCGGTGTTCGGGTGGATCTTCCTCGCCCTCGCGGCCCTGGTCGGCCTCTCGGGAGTTTCGTACGTCCGTCAGGTCCCGACCTCCTCGGCCACCACATCGAGGCGCGCGCGACGCTGGTTCGCTGGCCTGACGTGACCGACCACGTGCGCTCGCTCCGGCCGGGGCCGACTGCCCGATCGGCGCATCTGCCGTCGTCGTAACCGAGGGTCCTTCTGGTCAGGAATGCCAGCGGCGTATCGTGAGCCCACGATGGCGAAGCGGCTACTGCCCTGGCTGCCGTGGCTCGCGCCGGCGGCAGCGCGGACGCGAGCGCCTGACGAACCGTGCGTCGGTGGACATTGTGGCGGCGGGCCAGGGCGCGCACGGACAGCCCTTCCTCCCGCTTGTCATGCCGAATACGCTCGAACAGCTCCACCCTCGACAACTCCTCCACCCTCGCTCAGCGGCCTTCGACAGCAGCCGAGCGTACGGGCGCTGGGGGTCGGGGGTGGGGCCATGTCAGAGCATCACTGCACGCTCAGGGGTGGAGCCAGATCTGAACGTCATTCCCAGGCGCGGCTGGGAGACACCCGGCAGCTGAGCCGCCGGACACCATCGGCCCTGAAGTGGGCAGCGCTGCGAACGGTCGAGGCGGCCATGGGGCCGAGCACGCGATCGGCCGTTTGTCACACGCTCGGACGAACGGCTGCCATTCGGTGTCACTTGAGCCTGCCATTCCGGTGGATCCCCCACAACCCGGGCGGCGCCGCCGCGCCATTCCAGGCCGTCAGGGCGCGATGGTCTCGCGGAAGGGCTCGACCAGAGGGATGTCCGTGATGTCGATCTCGCGGACTGCCGACTCGAGCAGACGTCTCGTGCCCTCGGGGACGTCGGGGGCGGTGCCGTCCCTGAACCACACCAGGTTGCGCAGGAACACGGGCGCCGGAAAGGCGAACTGGCGGTCGAAGACGGCGGTCGCGTAGCCGATGATGTCGGCCAGATGGTGGCCGTCCTCGATCAGCGTGGCGATGTCGACGTAGTCCTTCCACTCGGAGCGGTCGAGGATTGCCTTCGCCTTGGTCGCCGCGAGATCGAACACGGAAGCGACCACGAGCCCGTTGTCCGGCGCAAGGGACTGCTCCGCGACGGCCTGAAGTCGAAGCCCGCCGTGGAACGCGAGCTGCACCCCGCCCGGCTCGATGACGACCAGGCTGTTGTCACCCGTGTCGACGATGTCGAGACGCCCGAGCCACCCGAGGTCGTCGAGGAGGCCGGCGGATCTGAACCCCTCGGACGCGAAGAAGTCGAAGTCCCCTGACTGCCGGTGTCCGAGCCGGAGGGCGAGGGCCGTGCCTCCGTAGAGGACGAACTGCTCGGGGATATCACCGAGCCTCGGCCACAGGACGGCTTGCGGTTCCGGCAGGATCGAGAGCACGGTGGCCATCGCCGGGAGGCGGGCGAACCGCGCCAGGCGGGAGTCACGGCTCATGCCGTCACCTTCCGTGTGGGCGGCGCCGGCTCGTGGGGCATCCCGAGGACCACCTCCCAGTAGTTGCGCGCCCGGTCGCCGAGCAGGCTCGCCGGCGCCCGCCGGACCGCCCGGCGCATCACGCCGCGCCCGTACTGAACCGCGACGTCGGCGATGTCGTCGACCGACCCGCGCCCCAACACGCGGGCGACGAAGACCTCGGGGCGAGAGAGCGTCCTCGCCGGGTCGTCCCACCACGCCACCTTGCGTGCGATCTCCGAAAGGCGCGCCTGGTCGGGCCTCGGCCGGCGCCGCCCGCTCGCGTAGGCGCGCACGTCGGACTCCCGCCAGATCCGCCCCGACGACAGCGTCGCGACCGGCGGGGGAAAGTCGGCGCGCGACGCCCAGTCGCGCACGAAGTTCTGGGGCCGGACGCCCGCAACGGATGCGGCTTCTGCCGTCCCGACCAGCGTATCTCCGTGGAGGATGGTGCCGTCGTCGCGGACGATCTTGAGCCCGGCACCGCGCGGCGCCGTCACCTGCCATCCCACGCCGGCAATCCGCGTCATCACACGCCGTGCAGTCATCCAGATGATGATAACGCCGTTATCATTCGTGTC
>CAVWSU010000003.1:0-16287 GCA_963757865.1 uncultured Chloroflexia bacterium | reverse complement strand
TCACACCCAACGGAGCGACCTGAATGTCCCGGAGTTGCCGCTCGCGATGCCCTGGGGGTGCGGAGTTCGCGACCTCGCAGGTGGGAACGGCCGTCGTCGGTGACCTGGGCGCCTGAGCCCAGCGTTCAGCGCGCCGCCCCTTTCTCGGCAGAAGGCTCGCCCCGTCGCGGCAGTGCTCGACCGGTCAGTCGACCCGTTCGAGCGTGACGCGCGCGCGGAAGCGCTCCGCGGTGGAGAGGTCGAACTCGCCCTCCCCGGGCACGAGGGCGTGCGCCGATGCCACGGCCGCGGCCCACCGCGCGGACTCCGGGAGCCCCAGGGTGGATGCCACACCGGCGGCAAAGCCCGCGAGGAACGCATCCCCACTCCCGACGGGATAGGGGCCGCGCTCCGGCGACGGCCCCACTCGCCACGTGCCACTCTCGCCGGCGAGGACCGCACCGGCCGCACCGAGGGTCAGGATCGCGACGGAGGCCCCGCGGGAGCGGATGGCGACAGCCGCCCGAGGGATGCGTCCCGGTCGCCGTCGTCCTGCTGAGGCGCGATCCTCGTGGCGGCCGTGGTCCTCGCCGCCGCCGTCCGCGGTCAGCGCGGCGGCAGCCTCCCCGGCGTTCACCTTGACGAGCCAAGGGCGCGCGGCGAGGCCCACCCGGAGTGACCCGGCCCCCGCGTCGAGGGCCACCGTCGCACCGCGCTCCGCCGACAGGGCCGCAAGGCGCCGGTAACCGTCGGCAGGCGCCCCGGGAGGCAGCGAGCCGGCCAGCACCACCAGCGCGTCCGCCGAGCCGGTGGCGAGCTCGTCGACGAGCGCCCGCTCCAGCGCGTCCCACGTTCCCGCGTCGACCGTCACCCCCGCCTCGTAGAACTCGGTCAGCAGCCCCGTGGCGCGGTCGAGCACGGACGTGCACGTGCGCGACTCCCCGCGCACGGCGACACGGCGCGTGGCGATCCGCCGCGCCGCGAGCTCGTCCGCAATCCAGTCCCCGGCACGTCCCGCGAGAACGGCGACCACGCTCGCCGGCAGCCCCAGGTGCGTCGCGGCCCGGGCGACGTTGAGGGCCTTGCCTCCGGGCAGCACGGACAACAGCTGCGCGCGATGGATCTCGCCCGGGCTAAGGCGATCCACGACCATGATCCGGTCGACCGCCGCGTTGGCCGAAACGCAGACCAGCCGGCGGATGGCGGGGTCGCCACGATCCTGCCCGGTGCCCTCGTTCAGGGATCCGGAGGCGGTCACGGCGGGCCCGGCGCGCCGTGACGCAGCGTGTCGACTGCCGCCTGCGCCTCCGCCAGCGTGGGTTGCCCGGCCACACCGCCGATGCCTCGCGTCGACAGCGACCCGCACGCCGATGCCAGGGCCAGCGTGCGGGGTACGCTCCAGCGCCAGATCCAGCCCGCGATGAACGCGGCGTCGAACGCGTCGCCGGCGCCCGTCGTGTCGCAGACCTCGGTGGGGAGCGCCGAGACCCGGTGCAGTGTCCCGCGTGCGGTCGCCGCCAGGGCGCCCTGGGGCCCGAGCTTGACCGCGACGACGGAGGGCCCCGCGGCGACGAGCGATCGTGCGGCGTCGGCCGGGTCGTCGAGCCCGGTGATGCGCGTCGCCTCCTCGCGGTTTGGCAGGAACACGTCCGTCTCCGCGAGAACCGCGGCAAGGCCGCCGTCCCAGTCGTCGTGCGGGTCCCAGTTCGTGTCGACCGAGGTCGTCGCACCGGCCTCGCGGGCCGATGCGAGGAGCCCTGGCAGGTCGGGCCGGAGCGCGTCGAGCAGGAAGACGCTGCCGACATGCACGTGGCGCGCGCGTCCCAGAATGGAGGCCGGGACATCGCGCGCGCGAAGGAGCGGGATCGCGCCCGGTGCCGTGAGGATCGCCCGGTCGGCGGGCGCCGAGAGGATGACGCTCGCGCCGGTCACGAGCTCGGGTCGAGCCTGGACGCACGATACGTCGACCCCCCGTGACGCCAGCTCGGCGAGCATGAAACGGCCGAGCGGATCGTCGCCCACCAGACCGCCGATCGCAGTGGACAGGCCCAGCCGCGACGCGCCGCAGGCGGTGATGGCCGACGAGCTGCCCACGACGAGGTCGATGGAGTCGACCCAGCGTTCGGTCTGCCCGAACGCGGGACGGGGGTCGGGGGCGCGGACGATGACATCGGGGTTGATGTCGCCGATCACCAGCAGGTCGAACGGTCGGGACGAACTGCGGGCCGAGCGCCTCATCCCGCGTACTCCCGCCACCATCCTGCGCCCGGCTCCGCCACGCGAGCCGCGGGCGACGACCGCTCGCGCCAGGACCGACCGGACTCCTCGGCCAACCGGACGAGCCGCTCCAGTCGGCGCACACCCTCGTCGCGCAGCCACGCGTCGCGCTCACCGGCCGGCAGCGTGGCCGCCGGGGCCCACACCGACCTGCCGACCAGGACCCCGGACGCTCCCACCCCGCAGGCGGTCTCGACCTGCCGTTCGAACGTTGCGTCGTCCACGCCGCCGGAGAGCAGGACCCACGGCACCCTCGAGGCCTCGTCGAGCTCACGGCAGGCGTCGACCCACGCCCCCCGGTCCGTGACGGCCGCGTCGTACGGGAACTCGGCCTTCAGCACGTCCGCGCCGAGCGCCGTCAGCCGCTCCGCCGTGCGCACCACGCACATCCGGCGCGCGTCGCCCGTGAGCGATCCGCCGGTCGCGGGGTCGTATCCGAGGGGCTCCAGGAAGAGGGCAAGGTCGGCCGCGCGACACGCTCCGGCAACGTCCGCCACGAGCGCCTCCTGCTCCGCCGCGGTCGTGGCGTCGGGATGGTAGTAGACGAGGAGCTTCGCGGCGTCCGCCCCCATCCGTTTCGCCTGTGCCGCGGACCAGCCCGGGAGGACCTGGCTGCGCCGGGCCCCTGGCGGGCCCGTGTACCCGGTCGCCTCGAGTGCCACGAGGAGCCCCGCGCGGCCGGGGAGGGACCCGTCCGCGATGCACTGGGCCGCCCCGATCTCGGGGTCGAGCAGGACGCCCGTGGCGTGCTCGCCCAGGGCGCGCACGACGGTCCGCTTGAACGCGACCATCTCGTCGAGGGTCGTGTCTCCGGGCGCCTCCGGGTGGAGCTCCCGTCGCAGGTTCTGCCTGTGATCGAGTGCGAGGACCGCGAAGGTCCCCCGCGGCGACGCGCACGCATCGAGGCCGCGGCGCGTTCCCAGCAGGCTTGACATCGGTCACCTCGTCGGTTTCGGCGCGGATGCTACCCCGAGCGGAGGTGCGCGGACAATGCCACCGTCTGCGTGTTTCGCGCGGAATACTGGGTTGACGTGCGCAGAAGAACGAGCAAGCATGCGTGCATGACGCGCCGAGAGCGCCAGAGCCGGCTGGTCCATCGCCTCCGCGAGGACGGGCGTGCGAGCGTGTCTGTTCTGGCGCGCGACCTCGGCGTCACCCCGTCCACCATCCGGCGCGACCTGGCGCGACTGGCAAGCGACGGGATGCTCGTCCGCACCTACGGCGGGGCGGCACTGCCGCAGCCGGTCCTGGTCCGCCTCGCTGGGGACCCGGCAGCTGCCGCCAAGCGCGCGATCGCATCGGCCGCGGCCGCCCTGGTCGAGGACGGGCAGACGATCGCGATCGCGAGTGGCTCGACCACGCTGGAGTTCGCGCGCTGCCTCGTGGACCGCCGCCTCACCGTCATCACGAACGCGCTCGACGTGGCGACGCTCCTGCTCGACCGGGACGGCATCGAGCTGGTGGTCTTGGGGGGCGTGGTCCGCCCCGGCATGCATTCGACACTGGGCCACCTGGCCGAGCTGGCACTCCGCGAGCTGCGTGCTGACACGCTCTTCATGGGCATCGGCGCCATCGACCCGGACCGCGGCCTCATGAACGACTCGATCCCGGAGATCCTCACCGACCGTGCGCTCCGGCAGGCGGCGCGTCGATGCGTCGTGCTTGCCGATTCGTCCAAGTTCGCGCAGGTGGCCCCCGGGTTCGTGTTCGGTCTCGACCAGGTGGACATCGTCGTGACGGACACGGGGGTCGACCGCGCCGACGTGGTGACGCTCCAGATGCACGGCGTGCGCGTGATCACCGCCGGCGAAACGCTGCGCGCCGCCGAAGTCCCACGGACCAGCGATGGGCTGAGAGCCAGCGGGAGACCACGCGAGAGGAGGACCGGTCCATCGTGATCGAGGGGATCATCCCGACCGAGATCCGGGGCGAGGCGGAGGCCATCCGCGCCACCCTCGCCGCCAGCCTGCCGTCGGCGCGTGCCGCCGCGAACGCCCTGAGGGCCGCAGGGACGCGCCGGATCTACGTCATCGGCAACGGCACCTCCTACCACTCCGCGCTCGCGGCCGCCACCTGGTACCGGCACCGAGCGGCCGCCGACCAGCCCACGGTCATCGCGCTGCCCGCGGGCGAGTTCCGGCATTACCTTCCGGCCCTCGGCCCGGGCGACGCCATGATCGGGATCTCGGCGTCGGGCGAGTTCCGCGACGTGATCGCCCTCGTCGACAAGCTCCGCGGCCGCCTGCCGACCCTGGGTATCGTTCATGTCCCCGGCAGCAGCCTGGAGCGGCTCGCGGACTACGCCGTGCTGTCGGCCGGCGGTCCGAGCCGGGTCCCGGTCATGACCAAGACGTACGCATCCACCCTGACCGCGACCCTGCTGGTCGTGGCCGAACTGCTCGGCGAGCGTGCCTCCCAGGAGACACGGGACGCCCTCGCGCAGGCCGCGGACCACGTGGAGTCGGCCGTCGCCGCTGCCGAGCCGCGCGTCTCGCTCGTGGTCGAAAGGCTCTCGGGCTGCGAGCACCTGTTCGTGGTGGGTGGCGGGACCGCTGCCGCTGCCGCTGCCGAGGTGGCCCTCAAGCTCAAGGAGATGGCCCTCGTCCACGCCGAGGCGGCCGAGTCGTGGGAGATGGCATCGGGGGCCGCGACGATCGTGGGTCCCGGCTCGGCGGTCGTCGCGCTGGCCCCGACCGGTGAGGGGCGTGAGGCGACGCTCGACGTGGCCCGCCGCGCGCTCGCGTGGGGGGCCACGGTGGTCGAGGTCGGCCCGGGAGCGGACGCGGAGCCCGGCCTGGCAACCCCGGGCCCAGACGCGGGACGCGGCCCGGCCATTCCCGACGCGCTGCATCTCCCGCTCGACCCGTCGGCAGCCGAGGATCTGTCCCCGCTGACGGCCGTCGCGCCGGTTGCCCTCCTCGCCTTCGCCCTGGCCCGCGCGAGGGGCGCCGACCCGGACCGACCTGCCTGGGTCGAGCGGTACCACAGCCTGGGCATGCGGCACATCGTCGGGGTGTAGGGAGCGGATCGGATGGCGCGGGGGTGAAGCCGATGGAACCGGGCGGGAGGCCGCTCGAGTCGCCTGGGAGGGTGCCGGGGCCGGACGTCGCCCCGGCGCTCCTGCTGACCGACTACCGGCCGGTGTCCCGGCTCCGGATTCGCCACGCGGGTCCTCCGGCGCGTCCGCGTTTCCCGGTCATCGACGCGCACAACCACCTGGGGCCCACACCCTTTTCGGGACCGTGGGCGATGCGCTCGGCGGCCGAGCTCGTCGACGTGATGGACGATGCGGGCGTCGCCGCGATCGTCGACCTTGACGGGGGCTGGGGCGATCCGCTGGCTCGGGAGATCGGCCGCTGGGCGCCTCTGGGCGAGCGGGTCGCCGTGTACGCGGGTCTCGACTACGCGGGGTGGTCAGGGCGGCGAGACTTCGGCGATGAGGAGGCCCGCCGGCTCGCGGCCGCGGCCCGGGCGGGGGCCCGCGGGCTCAAGGTCTGGAAGCCGCTGGGCATGTCCACGCGCGACGCCGCGGGGCGGCTCGTCGGGGTGGACGACCCGCGCCTGGACCCGCTGTGGGCGACGGCCGGGGAGCTGGGGATGCCCGTGACGATCCACGTCGCCGACCCGATCGCGTTCTTCGACCCGCTGGACAAGACGAACGAGCGGTGGGAGGAGCTGCACGAGCACCCCGAGTGGCACGCCTGGCCGACCCGGCCGCCGGGCCAGCCGGATGCGCCCGGCTTCCCGTCTTTCGACGAGCTCATCGACCAGCTCGAGGCGGTCGTGGTGCGCCACCCGCGGACGATCTTCGTCGGGGCCCACGTCGGTTGCGCGGCCGAAGACTTGGCGCGTGTCGGAGCCATGCTGGAGCGCTGCCCGAACTGGCACGTGGACCTCGCGGCGCGGATCGCGGAGCTGGGACGTCAGCCCTACAGCGCGCGGTCGTTCATCGTGCGCTGGCGCGACCGCGTGCTGTTCGGGACGGACGCGCCCCCGGACCCGGCCTGGTGGGCGACGTACGAGCGCTTCCTGGAGACGGCGGACGAGTCGTTCCCGTACGAGCCGGGCGAAGGGCCGGGCACGCAAGGGCGGTGGCTCATCCACGGCCTGCGCCTCCCCGACGACGTGCTGCGGGCCGTCTACCACGAGAACGCGCAGCGCCTGCTCTTCCCGCGGGGCGGGCTGCCGGGGATGCGCATGCCCATCTCAGACCGCGATTCCGCGTCAATCACGCAACTAACGGCATTGTCCGCGCAGACCCATCCACAGTAGCATCCGGCCGAAGCCGGGGAACTTCACAGCCAGTCGCAACATCAGAGGAGGTGACGAGCAGCCACAACCTTGGGGGGCGGATGAGTTTTCACCACCAACGAGGAGGTACCACGGCTTGAAGCGCTCCCTTGTCATCGTCGCGCTGCTTGCGGTCGTCGCGTCGGCGTGCAGCTCCGGCAGCACGCCAGCTCCCGCGGCGTCGTCCTCCGGCATCGCGCCGATCACCATCTCGATGCTTGCACCCGAGTACAGCGCCACCACCGCCACGGCGGATTTTTGGGCCGCGCTCGCCAAGAAGTTCGAGGCGGCCTACCCGACCGTGAAGGTCGACATCACGACAATCTCGTGGAACGACATCACCCAGAAGATCACGACGATGGTCCAGACGAAGCAGTACCCGGACATCGTCAACCTCAACACGTTCGCGAGCTACGCAGCTGACGGTCTGATCTACCCGGCGGACCAGATCGTCGATGCCAAGACGCTCGCGGACATCGTCCCGACGTTCGCCAACAACTCGAAGTACAACGGCGTCCAGTACGCCGTTCCGGACCTCGCCAGCGACCGGCAGATGTTCTACAACAAGGACATCTTCACCAAGGCCGGGATCGCGAACCCGCCCACCACCTGGACCGAGCTCACCGCTGACTGCGCGAAGATCAAGGCGGCCGTTCCCGCGGACACGTACTGCTTCGCGGTGCCGCTCGGCCACGAGGAGGCGCAGGCCGAGTTCACGATCTGGACCGGCGGCAACGGCGGCACCCTGTTCGCGAACAACACCTGGACGATCAACTCCCAGGCGAACATCGACGCGATGAAGTACGTCAAGTCGCTCGTCGCCGCCGGCTACACGCAGCCGAACCCCGCGGGCACTGACCGCACGTCGGGCGCATGGGCGCTGTTCGGCCAGGGCAAGGCCGCCATGGTCAACGCGTCGATCGCGACGGTCGCGTGGCTGAAGGACAACAAGAGCACCGTCAACTACGGCGTCGCGCCCTTCGTGGCCGCCGATGGCAAGAAGCCCATCACGCTCGGTGTCCAGGACTACTTCTTCGCCTTCAAGAAGCCGGGCAACCAGCCGGCGGTCCAGGCGTTCCTCAGCTTCCTCTACCAGCCACAGAACTACGCCGACTTCCTCACCGCCGCCGGAGGCTTCCTCCCCGCGACCACCAGCGCGGCCAGCACGGTGCTGCAGACCAATCCGTGGATGAAGCCATTCATCGACGCGCTGCCGAACGCGATCTTCTATCCGAGCGACCAGGCGGCATGGCCGGCCGTCCAGGGTGCGCTCCAGCAGACCGTCGGCACGGCGGTCCAGGGATCTGATCCCAAGCAGGTCCTGGACGCGATCCAGGCGACCGCGTTGGCAGGCCACTAGCCGCACCGTTCCAGCACAGGTATCGTGCAGGGGCCCGCCCCAGCCCGGGGCGTGTCCCTGCACGACTGCGGAAGGTGACCGAATGACGGAAGCCCGCGCCACCCAGGCCGTGGAGACTGGAGCCCCTGATCGGGCGGGGAGGCGCCTGGGCCACGCGCGGCGGGGTCGCTCGATGCTGGCCCCTCTCCTCTGGGTCGGCCCCGCCGTGGTCCTCATTGGCGCCGTGGTCATCTGGCCCGCGGTCGAGATGGTGCGGACGTCGCTCCTGCGGATCTCGTTCTCCGGCACCGAGAAGGGCTTCACCGGTCTCGACAACTACGCGCGCCTCCTGGCCAACCCGGCGCTGCCCGGCGTCATGGCGCGGACCGCGATCTGGGTGTTCGCCGTCGTCGCCATCACGATGGTGATCTCGCTGTTCCTCGGTCAGCTGCTGAACCAGCAGTTCCCCGGGCGTCGCCTCGTCCGCATCGCGCTCATCGTCCCGTGGGCCGCTTCGGTGGTCGTCACGGCGATGATCTGGCGATTCATGTTCGACAACTTCTACGGGGTGCTGGACCGTCTGCTCATCGACCTGCACTTCCCGGGGGCGCCGATCGACTGGCTGGGAAACCCGACGCTCGCATTCGCATGCGTGATCGCGGTGGCGGTGTTCGTCTCGCTTCCGTTCACCACCGTCGTCATCATCGCCGGGCTGCAGGGGATCCCCGACGAGATCCTCGAATTGGCCCGAGTGGACGGGGCCAGTGCCTGGCGTTCGTACCGTTCGATCACGCTCCCACTGCTCCGCCCGGCGCTTCTCGTGGCCTCGCTCATCAACCTCATCAACGTCTTCAACTCGTTCCCGATCATATGGATCATCACGAACGGCGGTCCGGGCTACGAGACGGACACGACCACCACGTACATGTACAAGCTCGCGTTCCGCACCGCGGACGTCGGGCAGTCGGCGGCGCTGGCGGTGGTGAACTTTGCGGCGATCCTCATCGTCATCGCGATCTACCTGAGAACGGTCCGCGGGACCGCACTGACTTACTGAGCCATGAGCCGTTCCCTTCGCAAGGTCATCGTCGCCGGCGCGGCCTACCTGGTCGCACTCCTCTTCCTGGCGCCGTACATCGAGATGTTCGTCACGGCGCTGAAGCCGAAGAGCGAGATCTGGGCCATCCCGGCGCTCTATCTGCCGACGCGCTTCGAGTGGAACAACTTCGTGGCGGTGTGGGACGTTGCGCCGATCGCGACGTTCCTGCAGAACAGCCTCCTGATCGCGGGTTTCGCCACCCTCATCGTCCTCGCCGTCTCCCTGCCGGCCGCGTACTACATGGCGCGCAACCGGTTCCGGGGTCGCGGGCTGTTCCTGGTGCTCGTGCTCGTGACGCAGATGCTCGCTCCCACCGCGCTCGTGATCGGCATCTACCGCGAGGTGGTGATCGTCGGGCTCGTCGACAACCTGCTCGCGCTCGTCTTCGTGGACGCCGGCTTCAACCTCGCCTTCTCGATCTGGATCCTCAACGCCTACTTCCAGACGATCCCCGAGGAGATCGAGGAGGCGGCGCGCCTGGACGGGTGCTCGACGTTCCAGTCGCTTCGCTTCGTGACCATCCCGCTGGCGCTTCCGGGAATCGTGACCGCCGTCATCTTCACGTTCATCGCCGCCTGGAACGAGTTCGTCATCGCCTTGACGCTCCTGCAGAGCACCGAGACGAAGCCGATCACGGTGGGCATCACGGGCTTCATCGGCCAGTACCAGGTGGAGTGGCAGTTCCTCTTCGCGGCGTCGCTCATCGCGGTGGTGCCCGTGGTCATCCTGTTCGCCGGCATCGAGCGGTGGCTGGCGGGCGGCCTGACGGCCGGCAGCGTCAAGTAGGCCGCCAGCAGGGCGCGACTCGGCCAGCAAGGCGTTCGTCGAGACCAGCGCGTCATCGAGCGCAAGTTCGGCCTGATGACGTCGCCCCTCATCGCGTGATCGCGCGATGAGGTCGGTTTGGTCGGGGCGAGAGGGCTCGACCCGACAAACCGGGCAGTATCTGAGGACGTCGAGCGGCTATCCCGATTCTGCCGGCACCAGGACCGGCCGGACGGTCAAGCCGTCGGTGTCCGCGAAGTCGGCTCGGTGGACGCGGCGGCGCGAATGCGGCTCATTCGGAACCCGTCGTGTCTTCGAACTCCTCCAGTCGAGCGTACAGGTCGTCCAGCCTGGCGCGGAGCTGCCGGCTGCGAGTGTGGTTCGACTCGGCGGCAACGAATCCGAGCAGGTCGTCGAGTTCGCCAGGTGTGTACGAGGCAATGAGTGCCCCCGGTGACCGGCCAGGCCGCAGCCTCTCGACCAGGTTCGGATCGCACAGCGTTTCGTCGAGGAGCAACTCTCGATCCGACTCCCGCAGCACGACCTCGATCCCCACGGCGGCGCGTTCCGCACGTCGGGCAACGCGTGGCCGCCTGAACTCTGCCCCCTCCACCGGTTCCCCCCAGCCGGGCTCCAGAGGCGGCAGATCGGCCCGCTGTGGGTCGGCGGGTGGCTCGTCCTCATCACCCGCATCGCCATCCCAGCGTCGACCGTACTGGTCTGGAATGTCGCCCCAGCCGAAGAAGGGCAGCGGGTGGTCCGGCACGATCCCCAGGGTCTCGAGCGGGTCGATCCTGACGGGTCCGACGGTGCACAGATGCAGCCACCCGTCGCCGAAATCGAAGGTGTAGCTGAACTGCCCGCCGAGCGCCAGCCGGCTCAGCTTCGTCGCGTGATCGTCGAGAACCTCTCCGGCCTCTTCCCATCCCTCGTCGTCGGGCGTGCCGATGCGGGTCCCGTCCTGCATGCGGAACTCGTGCAGGTGCGAGAGGTCCCATCGCGCAAACGCGCCATCGATGGCACCGGCGAGCTGCGCGAAGGTATGCGATCGCGATGCGGCGAAGATGCGGCCGGGTCGAGGCCAGAGGACCTCGCCGCGACCTTGCACGAGGTCGACTTGAACTGACAGCCATGTGCGTGCCACTTCCCGTTCTCCCATCGGCAACGTATTCATCGCCGGGACCGATCGGACGCCATTTTCCTCGCCGGGACCGATCGGATGCCATGCGCAGCCTACCGGCCGGCGGCGCCTCCACGCTGGGCGCGGCGGACGCCGCCGGCCCGGGCGCGAGCCCCGTCAGCGCGCCGACCTCGCGCCCCGCGCCGCGCCGACGACGCCTTCCTCATACGCCGCGAGCAGGTCGAACAGCTCGGTCGCAGCGTACTGGCGGTCGTAGGTCCCCGCGCTCAGCTGGCGGATGACGCCGGCCTCGGCCAGTGCCTTGAGCGCTGCGAGCGTCTGCTGCTGGCTGACTCCGATCGCCGCGCGGGCGGTCGGCGCCGAGAGCACGGGCAGGGCGGGCAGCAGCGCGATGAGCTTGCTCGCCGCTGATCCGGCCCTCGGGCGGCCCGCGCGCCCGCGCCACTCGCCCTGGAGCACGACCACCTCGTCGGCGAGCTGGATCGACATGAGGGCCGCCCTGGAGGCGGCGCCTGCGAACGAGGCGATCCATTCGCCGGCGCGCCCCTCCCGGAACGCGACCAGTCCCTCCACGTAGGCGGCGGGGCGGGCCGCCAGGACGATGCTGACCGGCGGCACGAAGCGGGCGGCGACGCCCCGGCGCCGCAGGACGACATGGATGAGGGCGCGGCCGACGCGGCCGTTGCCGTCGATGAACGGGTGGATGGTCTCGAACTGAGCGTGGGCAACCGCCGCCTGGGGCACCGCCGGCAGGTCCTCGCGGGCCATGAACGCGACGAGGTCCTCGAGCAGCGGCCCGACGAGGTCCTCCGGCGGCGGCACGAAGGCGGCGTCGGACGGGTTCCCGAGCCGGCCGCCGATCCAGTTCTGCTGCTCGCGCACGCGGCCGGGCCGCGCCTGCTCGTCCCCGGCCATGAGCACCGCGTGGATCGCCAGCAGGTCATCCACCGTCACGGGTGCCTCGCGGTCGCCGATCGCGATCGCCTCCTCCATCGCGGATACGTTCGCGGCGACGGTCCTGGCACTGCCCCGGGCCGCCCGGGGGTCGACGAGCGCACGGGCGAGGTTGAGCGAGGAGACGTCGTGGCCCTCGATCCGGGACGACGCGACGGCCTCCGACCGCAGGAGCAGCGGCCCGATCGCCTCCAGGCCGTCCACCGACGCCCGCCCGTTCAGCGCCCGGATCGCCGCGTCGGCGTCCGTCGAGACGTCGGCGACCTCGAACGGGACGGCGAGGTTGAGCCCGGCGATCTCGTCGGGGACGAAGGCCCGGTAGCGGAACGGGGCGCGCGCCCGGCGGCCGCCCATCGCGCCCGGGTCTCCCTCCCACGTCCGCTCGACGGTCCTCGGCACGCGCCCTCCCTGCAACCCTTCAATGTCGACACGGGAATGAAGGGATGGGACCAGACTGACCCCCTAATCCTTCAATGTCAACCGAGGATCCAAGGGGACGAGAGCCAGGGCGGACGCGCAGAGGTGGGAATGGTCGGGGCGAGAGGGCTAGGACCCGACAAACCGGGATCGGTCGGTCCCAACGACTACGACGGCCCTCCCGGCACCGGAACCGGCCGGACCGTCAAGCCATCGATGCCGGCGAAGTCGTCGGGGTTGCAGGTGTAGAGGGGCAGCCCATTGGCCATCGCCGTGGCCGCGATCAGCGCATCGAACGCACGTGCGGCGCGCTTGCGCCCGGATCGGCGCAGCGAGGCGGCGACCTGCCCGAAGGCCCGAGCTGCGGCCGCGTCGAACGGGATCGGGTCGAAATCGGCTTCCGCCTGCTGGACGTGTGCCAGACGGCGGGCACGTTCGGCCTCATCGTGGGTGACGAGCGGGCCGACGGAGAGTTCCGCCAGAGTGATGGCCGAGATCAGCGGAACGTCGGGGAGCACGGAGATATCGGCCATGCGCGGCAGTAGCAGCAGGGTGCTCGTGTCGAGCAGGCCCTCCGGGTCGCTCACAGCTCGTTGTCGACGAGTGCGTCGATGTCCTTGAGCAACGTGCTCGAGTCGAGCGGTGGCAGCCGACGCCATCGTTCCACGAGGGTGGCGGCGCGCAGGCCGCGCGGACGCAGCGGCCGCAGCTCCGCCACGGGTCGGCCATCCCGCGTGACGGTCACCGGCATGCCGGCTTCCACGCGGTCCACGACTTCGCCGCCGCGATTGCGAAGATCCCGGATCGTCACGGTTTCCACCAGCCGATGGTATCACCCGTGAGACAGACGTCAACCTACGATGTTGATGGCGCGGGGCTCGGCGGAGGTCGCAGTTATGTGGTGGCCTGGAGAAGTTGCCGGATGCGCGTGTCGACGAGTTGCGGCTGCTCGGCCTGGATGAAGTGCGCCGAGTCGACGCTTTCGTAGCGCCCGTCAGGAAGGCTCTCGGCGTAGCGGCGCTGGTGCTCCCGGATGGCGACGTTCTGGCGCTCCCGCCCTTTCGCGACGCGGGCCGACGACAGCACGATCGTCAGGCATCTCGGGAGCTGAGGCGGCTGGGCGCGGAACTCGGGTATGGCGGCGGCCACCGCGTGCATCTCCCTGCGGGTTTGGGAGGTTCCGGCGGGGTGAAGTCCTCGGCGAGCATGGTCTGGTAGGTGTCGACGGAATACAAGTGTCGGAGATTGGCGCTGAATAGCCGTGCCAGGGGACGGAAACGGCTGAGCTCCTGCGTCACAGCCAGCATGCGGTCGATCTTCCTGGCGGTCTGGTCCCAGGTGTCGTACACGGGGGACGTCTCGGGCGTGGGGTCGACCAGCAGCAGCCCCCGCAGCCGGTTCCCCAGGCGCTCGACGGCGCGGCGGGCGACCAGCCCGCCCATGCTGTGCGCGACGAGCACGAACTCGCCCGGGACGACGTTCTCGGTCATCGTGATCAGGTCGGCGGCCATGTCATCGACGCTGAGCGGCCGGGTGGTGCGGCCGCTCAGTCCGTGCCCGGCGCGGTCGTAGGCCACCAGCCGCGCCGTGTCGGCCAGCGGCGGCAGCACCGGGTCCCAGCAGGTCCGGCCGCAGCCTCCGCCCGCCTCGAAGACCACCCAGTCGTGCCCGTGGCCAGACTCCTCGACATAGATGGTTCTGCCGTTCGCGGACAGCTGCCGCCCGGGGACGTCTCGCATGGCCGCTCCTCGGCTCTACGATTTCATTCTAGATAATGGTATCGCATGTGGAATAATACGGCCATGGACACCGTCGACCTGCTCCTGCACCCCGTTCGCCTGCGAATTTTGCACGCCCTGTTCAGCGGGCCGGAGCTCACAACCACTCAGCTGTGCGCCCGCATGCCTGACGTGTCGAAGGTGACCGTCTACCGACAGGTCGCCCTGCTCGTCGAGGGGGATTTCGTGGAGGTGGCCGGCGAGCAGCGGGTGCGCGGGGCCGTGGAGCGGCGGTACCGGCTGCGCCAGGACCACCCTGTGATCGATGCCGACGCGGCAGGCGGGATGACGCGGGAGGACCACCGCCGCGGGTTCGCCGCCGCCATGGCTGTCCTCATCGCCGAGTTCAATGCCTACCTCAACCGCGACGACGCCGACCCGGTCGCCGACGGGGTGTCCTACCGGCAAGGCATGCTCTGGCTCAGCCCCGACGAGCTCGCCGAGATGACCCGCAAGGTGCTCGGGATCCTGCGGGACTCGGTCGCCAACAAGCCCACGCCCGGCCGAGCGCCCTACCTGCTCAGCCCGATTCTCTTCCCCACCGCACCCACTCCAGCCTGAAACCAGGGCCTGTCGGGCTACACGCCCTCCTTGGGCGCCGCCCCTGCGAACGAAGCGCCCTGGCGCTCCTCCGGGTGCCGATCATGCTCCCGCCCGGCGGCGGGGCATCCGGGGGCCAGGCGGTCCGGAGGCGAGCCTTGGCTGCCTCGAAATGCGGAGCCATGCCTTTGAATTCTGGTCGGACGGTAGGCAGCTGGGTGTGAACCCCCCGATCCCCGTGGCGTATCTGCGGGAACTGCCCGTCACCTGGCGCAAGGCCGTCGGTGGCACGGGCCGACAGCTGACCGCCGATGCCCTGTTCGATCGGATCGAGGTACTCGGGCTCCAGGAGGCCACCGTGCATCTGTCGCAGCACGCGGTGCGCCACGGCCTGGCGGCTGCCCTGCCCGAGGAGTTCGGAATATCCGTAAATGGTCGGGGCGAGAGGATTTGAACCGCCAGTTCCCACCTGTCGTCTCGTGCTGCCGCACTGGATTGCCGCAGCCCTCAATGAGGTTGCCTAGGGCCGTCGCGTGATCGTGGAGGGCGACCCGCGGAGAGGCCGCGCGCCTGGCTCGAAGTTGCGTCGTTCGGCTCCTGCTCGGACGGGTGTAGGACTGCTCCCCGTCACCTGCTTGAAGGACGAGGGATGAACCACAGTCGAAGGTGTTCGGGTGGTCCCGCGTTCGGCTTCCTCGGCCACCCTGACTTCAAC
Source organism: uncultured Chloroflexia bacterium (assembly GCA_963757865.1). GTDB lineage: Bacteria > Chloroflexota > Limnocylindria > Limnocylindrales > CSP1-4 > JAJYNJ01. The sequence goes on along the minus strand of CAVWSU010000003.1, from coordinate 993 downwards.
TGATCTCCGCCAGGGCTCCTTCAACGAAGTCCTCCAGGCGCACGAGCGGTGGCTCTGTGAGCATCACTCGCGGCAGGTCCGGCAGGAAGTCAACGGCAACACGAAGATCCCAGTAGGGGTGCCAATCCGACGAGGAGCCGACGATCTCTCGGTACGCGACAAGGAAGGCGTCGGCCGTCTGGCTGTCGAACGACATCGCGAGGTTCGCTCGCATATGCGACACGTCCACCCATGGCGATCCGAACGAAGCTGTGGTCCAGTCAACGATCGCCGCCAATCGATCCGAGACCCACAGCGTATTGCCTGGGTGGTAGTCGCGGTGGATGAAGGAGGCCACGCCGGCGGGCGCGGCCCGCGTCGCGGCCTCGATCGCACGTTCCCAGAGCGCCGGCGTTCGAGCCCAGACTGGCGGCCGCAGCCCGGCACGTTCGTAGTAGGGCCGGTAGGACGGCACCGTGCGGCGCGCCCGGTCGGGATCGATGCCGTGAATGGCCGGCAGCGCCTGCGCGAGTTGCCGAACGAACGAGCCCAGGTCAGCAGGGTGGGTCAGACGTTCGCCGTGCGATCGCGTGAGCAGGATGGCGGGAACGTCGCACTCGCGGCCCGCCGGGTCGGCGGCGACCAGGCGCGGCGCGGGAACCTCTGACGAGGCGAGGAGGTCGAAGGTCGCCGCCTCCTGCTCGGGTGAGAACTGAGGATCCGACTCCCGCCAAGCCGGCCGGACCCACCGCCGCAGCACGACGTCGCGGACGTTGCCGGTTTCGTCGAGAACGCGGAGTGCGTGGTTCGCGTGCGACTGTCCGCCCATAAGCGGATCGACGGACAGGAGCCGCGCGCGCACCGCGACACTCCGCAAGGCCCAATCCAGCGCCTGGTTAGGTGGACGTCGGTGAAGCAAATCCTCGATCAGGGGAGCTTGCTCGGTCACAGGCGAAAGCATGAGCGGACGGTCACCCGCGTCAAGCGGCCGGCTGGCCTCGGGGTCCACCTCGG
>CAVWSU010000002.1:0-82139 GCA_963757865.1 uncultured Chloroflexia bacterium | reverse complement strand
ACGAAATCGCTGGCCGTCCACAAGGACGAGTACACAGCGTTGACGGCGCCCGCAGTACGTGTACGATGATCCGGACGCGGGCATGGCGCCCGCCCGCCCGTACGAGGCAGAGAAGAGTTCACTGACCAACACCATCTCGGGCATCCCGTCCCTTCCCTCTGACACCAGCCGTCCCGTGGCGCAGGCCACGCAGGACGGCGTCTTTGTGTCCGCCGAGACGGCGTCGCCGGGAGCGCCCGCCGGACCGTCCGGCGGAACCCTCGGCGCCGCGTCGCCGGCCGCCGTCGCCTCCGCCAGCACACGCCCACCCCGCGCGAACCGGACGCCCTGGCGCAGCCGGGTCGTGGGGACCGGCACGGCGGATCCCGCCTCACTCCTTCCCAACGAGGCCAACTGGCGCTCCCATTCGCGGGCCCAGGAGCGCGCCCTCGAGGGGGCCCTCGGCGAGGTCGGCTGGGTGGCGCCGGTGCTCGTGAACCAGCGGAGCGGCAGGCTCATCGACGGCCATTTGCGGGTCGCACGGGCGCTTGACCACGGCGAGCCGGCGATCCCGGTGACCTTCGTCGACCTCTCCGAAGAGGAGGAGCGCTTCGCGCTGGCCACGCTCGATCCGCTGGCCGCCATGGCGGGCGCCGACCCGGAGAAGCTGGCGGCCCTGCTCGCCGAGGTCACCCCCGACGACGAGGCGTTGCGGGGAATGCTCGCCGACCTCGCCCACGCCTACGGGATCCTCCCTGTCGGCCTCACCGACCCCGACGAGATCCCCGCGCCGCCCGAGACGGCGACGACCCAGCCGGGCGACCTGTGGGTCATGGGCGAGCATCGGCTGCTCTGCGGCGACGCCGGGAGCGAGGATGACCTCGACCGCCTGCTGGCTGGCGCGCGGGTCGACCTTGTCCACGCGGATCCGCCATACAACGTGAAGGTGGAGCCGCGCTCCAACAACGCGATCGCGGCCGGGCTCTCCTCGTTCAAGTCGGCGCACCACCAGGTGTTCGACCTGGCCCGCCATCCCGAGAAGGCGCGCCCGACCCAGCGGCAGCTGCGGGCGAAGGACCGCCCGCTGGCGAACGACTTCGTGACCGACGAGGCGTTCGCCTTGCTCCTCCGCGCCTGGTTCGCGAACCTCGCCCGGGTGCTCCGCCCGGGCGGTGCCTTCTATCTCTGGGGCGGCTACGCGAACATCGCCAACTATCCGGCCGCGCTCGTCGCGGCCGGCCTGTATTTCAGCCAGGCGATCATCTGGGTCAAAGAGCACCCCGTCCTGACGCGCAAGGACTTCATGGGCGATCACGAGTGGGCGTTCTATGGCTGGCGGGAGGGCGCGGCGCACCGCTTCTTCGGGCCCCCGAACGTGCCCGACGTGTGGGAAGTGCAGAAGGTGGCGCCCCAGGCGATGGTCCACCTGACCGAAAAGCCGACCGCGCTCGCCCGCCGCGCCATCGAGTACTCCAGCCGGCCGGACGAGGTGGTGCTCGATCCCTTCGCGGGCTCAGGCTCGACCTTGATCGCAGCCGAGCAGACCGGCCGGCGAGCCTACCTGCTCGAGATCGACCCCCTCTACTGCGACGTCATCGTGGCCCGCTGGCAGGCGTACACGGGGAAGACGGCGGTGCGCCGTGGCTGAGCACACGCCTCTCCGCCGTGGGCGCCGGCCCGACTGGACGGCGCGCTTCCTCGAGCTCATCAAAGGGACGGGCAACGTGACCTTGGCCGCGCAGGGCGCGGGCATCGACCGCACCACGGCGTATGCTCGGGCGGCCCGCGATGCGGCCTTTGCCGCCGCCTGGGCCGAGGCGCACGAGGCAGCCGTCGATCTCCTCGAGGGCGCCGCGCGCCAGCGCGCCCTCGCAGGGAGCGACCAATTGTTGATGTTCCTCCTGCGCGGCCTGCGCCCCGAGCGCTACGGGGCCCGGCTCGACCTGCACGTCGACCTGCACCGCGAAGCCGAGCGCATGGCGGAGCGCCTGGGCTGCTCGGTGGAGGAGGTGCTCGAAGCTGCCGAGCGCAAGGCGCGCGAGGTGCTCGGGCCATGACCGTGCTGGACCGCCTCTCGCCCGCCGACCGGCGGCGGATCCTCGCCCTCGTGGAACTGGAGTTCGGGGCCCAGCGTGCGGCGGCGCGGGAGGACGACCCGAGCGGGTGGATCGCAAGGCGCCTCGGCGAGGAGCTCTGGAGCAAGCAGCGCCAGATCGCCGAAGCGGTGCGCGACCATCGCCGGGTGGCCGTCCACAGCTGCCACGGCGTGGGCAAGAGCTTCATCGCCGCCCGGCTCGCCGCCTGGTGGATCGACGCCCACCCCCCGGGCTCCGCCTTCGTCGTCACGAGCGCGCCGACCTTCGAGCAGGTGCGCGCGATCCTGTGGCGGGAGATCGGGCGCGCCCATGCGCTGGGCAAGCTCCCCGGTCACTTGAACCAGACCGAGTGGTTCGTGGGCGGCGAGCTGGTCGCCTTCGGGCGCAAGCCCGCCGACACCGACCCGGCCGCCTTCCAGGGGATCCACGCGCGCTACGTGCTGGTCATCCTCGACGAGGCCGCGGGGGTGCCCAAGGTGCTGTGGGACGCGGCGAGCTCGCTCACCTCGAACGAGGAGAGCCGCCTGCTCGCCATCGGCAACCCCGACGATCCGGGTTCCTACTTCGCGCAGGTCTGCGCGCCAGGCTCGGGCTGGTGCGTGATCGGGATCGACGCGTTCGAGTCGCCGAACTTCACCGACGAACCGGTCTCTGCCGACCTGCGGACGCTCCTCGTCAGCCCGGTCTGGGCGCAGGAGCGCGCCGACGAGTGGGGCGCCGAGAGCCCCTTGTACATCGCCAAGGTACGCGGCCAGTTCCCCGAGGCACGCAGCGACACGCTCGTGCCGCTCAGCTTCGTGCGCGCCTGCCAGCGCGACCCGCTCGACCCGGCGATCGAGCGCGCCTGGGCCAGCCGCACCCCGGTCGAACTGGGGGTCGACGTGGGGGCGGGCGGCGACCGCACCGTGATCTACGGGCGGTACGGCCCGCGCGCCGAGCTTCTGTGGCGGGGCGAGACGCCCGATCCCATGCGGGTGGTGGGGGAGGTGCTGCAGGCGATCCGTGCGAGCGGCGCGACGAAGGTGAAGATCGACACGGTGGGCATCGGCTGGGGCGTGGCGGGCCGCCTCCAGGAGCTGCAGACCGAGGGCCAGCACAGCGCCGAGATCGTGCCGGTGAACGTGGGGGCGGCGCCGGCCGACCCGACCCGCTTTCCCAAGCTGCGGGACGAGATCTGGTGGGAGGTCGGTCGCGAGCTCGCCCGCACGCAGGGCTTCGACCTGCGCGCGGTCGACGATGCCACGGTGGGCCAACTCATTGCCCCTCGTTACGGCCCCGACTCGGCGGGCCGCATCAAGGTCGAGCCGAAGGACGAGACGAAGAAGCGCCTGGGGCGGTCGCCCGACGAGGCCGACGCGCTCCTGCTCGCCTTCTACGAGCCGGCCGGCCTCCGGGTCGAGGAGATTGACGCCGCCTACGGCATCGTCCGCTGCGCCACGTGCGGCCACGGCTTCATCTGGCAGCCCCGGCGGCCCTGCCCGCGATGCTGGACGCCGGCGCCCACCGACGATCCCTTCGCCGAGCGCACGGCGGGACGTGCCGGGTAGCTCAGACGAGACGGGTCGCGCACGCCCACCGCGGCCCCTGCTGGGTGGCGCCTCCCTCGGCAGGCACGCTGCGCCGGTGCTGCTCCATCGGCTACCCGGCGTGCCGACGGTGGCGCCCATGGCGGCCCGCGAGGAAGGCGGCGTACGCGGCCACGCTGCGGCGCTCTTCCTCGCTCAACTGCGCCCGCTCCGTGTCGGGGCCGCCCGCCATCCCGAGGGCGGCGAGCTCCTGGGCGAGCCGGGCGGGCGGGATGTCCCACAGCAGCTCGAGCAGCTCGACGAAGCTGATGCCGGTGGCATCGGAGGCCGCCACGAGATCGGCCGGGGTGGGCCGCGCGCGCGAGGGTCGCGTGGGATCGAGGAGCGCTTGCACGTACCCCGGATCACGACCCAGGGCGGCACTCAACGCCCGCTGGGACCGTCCGGTCCGCTCGAGGACCTCGCGCAGCTGGGCCCGGAACGCGTCATCGGTGAGCATCCGTACCTCCCCATTGGGCCTGCAGCGCCTCCTGCAGTTCGCTTGCCTGCAGCGGCATGCTGACGTAGTATAACGGCATGGGCAACGGGGTCGCGGAGCGCTCCAACGCGACGCGCACCACCGTCCGCCGGGGCCGATGGGCGCGCAAGGCCGTCCGCCACACGTCGGCGCTGGGGCGCCCGGTGCCGCCTGCCCCGACGCTCTCCACGTGGCCGTCCACGTGGCCCGCCCCGCTGGTCCACCCCGCCTACCCAGCGCGGCCCCTCGCTTCGTGCATCGCGACGTACACCGCCCTGTATGGTGCGGGCTGGCGACCCCTGACGAAGGCGAAGCACGCCGCCGACTTCCGGCGCTTTCTCGACTGGCTCGCCGCGACCGGACGCCCCGCCACGACGGCCTCGCTCGATCTCGCCACCCTCGCCGCGTACGTGGCGGAACTGCGCGCCCGGCCCAAGGTGACGGGGGTCTGGAGGGGTGCTCCCGATGCGCGGGCCCGCGCGCTCGCGGGCGGGGCGGCCAGCCGCTCTCCGCTCAACAGCGTCAACGCCTACATGCGCCCCATCCGCGCGCTCTGTCTCTGGTTGCTCGACGAGGGGATCCTCGCGCGGAACCCCTTCCGGCGCACCCATCGGCGAGCCGGCTTGAACCCGCTCCTGCCCGCCGAGGAGACACCCCCGAAGTCGGCCACGCTGGCGGATCTCGCTGCGCTCGAACGGGGCTGCGCCGGGGAGGGGACACTCGACCTGCGCGACCGGGCCATCGTGTCGGTCTTGAAGACGACCGCGGCGCGCAGCTCAGCGGTGCGCCTCCTGCGGCTCGACGATGTGGACTTCGAGCGTGGGGTGCTCGTGTTTCGTCGGGGGAAGGGCGGCAAGACGCTCGAAGTGGCGCTGCATGCGGAGACCCGCGCCGCACTCGCCAGCTACCTGGCGAGGGGACGACCGACGCTCCTGGCGGCAGCCGCGGTCGATCCAGGGGTCGCCTTCCTCTCCGCCCACCGTGACCGGGGCCCGCAGCCGCTCACGCGGAACTCGCTCTCGCTCATGCTGCGGCGCCGCTACCAGCGTGGCGGGGGCACCCTGCCCACCTTCGGCGCGCACCGCATCCGGCATGCCACGGCGACGCTGCTCGTCAACCACGGCATGCCGCTCGACGAGGTGAGCCGCTATCTCGGCCACAGCTCGACCGAGGTCACCCGCCGCTACGCGCGTGTCACCACCGACGCCCTCGGGGCGCGGGCGGCGGAGGCGCTGGCAAGGGCGGGGCTGGTGGACGGGTGAGGGGCGAGGCGCGCGCGGACGGGAGCGTCAGAGTGGACCTCCCTCGCAAAGTGCCCGCAGACCGATGAGGTCGGAGGTGCGAGAGGGTTAGCGCCTCCTTAACTCAGCAACGCCCGCGCTTCCTGTTGATCAACCGCACGCCGCGGGAACCCTCCCGCCACGGCGCGAAGCGCATGAGAGACGGACACCCGCGCGGCGCGCTATCGTGCTCCGCGACCCGGCGCCAAAGGACGTGCCGCCGCGTACGTCGCTGCTGGCGGGTCGGTCGACGACGAGCGGCCGTGTGGGAATCGGCCGAGCACCGCGAAGCGCCACCCCGCCGACCTGCGCGCGCGATCGGGCCTGTCTACGAGCAACCAATCTACGCCGGCCGCGCTGCCGGGTGGTTGGTCGTGCCAAGCTGGAGCTCGGCCGACGCCCCGACCTGCCTTAAGCAGTCGGGGTAGTTCCTGTGGGCCGATCGGGCGTGGCCGGGGTGAGGACGATCATCGGGACCAGGCGGCTGGCCTCGACCTGATAGCGCCTCTATGTCAAGAGGCGAGGGCCTGGCGATGAACCTGATCGGCCACGAGGCGGCGATAGACGACCTTCGCCAACTGACGCTTGAGGCTGCGGAGCGCTTCCCGCGACGACTTGTGCTCGGCGAGCTTGCGCGCGTAGTGATCCCGACCGGGTCCCGGGTGCATCGTCTGGACGCGCGCCGCCAGGTGCAGCGCATTGTTGAGCGCCCGGTTGCCGTTCCGCGACAGGCGATGTCGCGTGACCTCGCCACTCGAGACCTCGATCGGTGCCGTCCCCGTGTAGCTGGCGAAGGCATCGCCGGAGCCGAAGCGGCCGACATCGCCGACGTGCCCGAGGATCTTGGTCGCCAGGACATCGCTGATCCCGAAGATCGTCGTGAGGGTCGTTCCGCTCGCCACGACCGCACTGGCGCATCGGACCCGGTTCGCCACGAGAGCCCGATCGATGCGGCGCAGGTCAGCCACCAGCGCGCGAGCCATCACCTTGCGCTCGCGCTCGACGGCGGTCGCGGGCCGGATCTCGCGGAGCAGTCGCGAGGCGGCCAGCGTGGAGAGCTCGGTCGGCGCACCACCGGGACGCAGATCACGCAGCAGCCGATGGAGCCGGTTGACCACGCGGCGTCGCTCCGCGGTGAGCTCGTCGCGGCGGTCCGACAGAAGCCGCAGCACGGCGCTGTGGTCCTCGACGCCGACCGGGTGCAGGTCACGCTGCTGCTGCGCCACCCGGGCGACGCACGCCGCGTCGATGGCGTCGGTCTTGCGCCCATGACCAGGAGCCAGGAGGCGGGCGCGCGCGGCCAGCGTGGCCGGCACGTCGAGCACCGTCTCGCCCCTCGCGACGAGCTGCTGCGCGAGGAGATGGCCGAGGCCCGCGGCGCCCTCGACGGCCCAGATGCGCTCGGGCCAGCGCTCTGCCCAGCGCAGAAGCCGCTCGACGGTCGTGCGCGTCGCCGACAGGCGCACCTCGCCCAGGACGCCTCCTGCGGGATCGAGCGCGACGGCGGTGTGCGACGCCTTGTGCGGGTCGATGCCGATCGTGATCACGGGGTGCCTCCTCGGAATCCTCGGACGACGGAGCACCGCGGCGGGCAACCTGAGTTCCGGGGAGCGTCTCACGCCTCTATCGAGCCACGCCGACGGCGGTCGGTGGCCGGCCGGCACGCTATGAGCGAGCCACACCCGGACGGTGGGCAAGGAGCTTGGGAGCCAGCCGGTCACCGACCTCGCACCCTATGGCTCGCGCGGCCCGGGTGCTGGGTGTATCTGAACAAGTCAGGAGGCTGGCTGAAGCCCCATCACAGTGCTGTCCGCCCGCCCGGTCGGCGCGCCATCGGTCCGATCGCAACGGGAAGGAGAACGATGGTGGTGACCACACTGACACAGCCCGCGTCGAGCGGCGTGGTCGTGGGCGTCGACACCCACAAGGACAGCCATGTTGCCCGGGCCAAGGATGCCCTTGGCCGCCGTGTCGGGGAGCAGCTCGTGCCCACCACTCCCGCCGGGCATCGTCAGCTGCTGACCTGGGCGCGGGGCTTCGGCGACGTGGAGGCCTTCGGGGTGGAGGGCACTGGCAGCTACGGTGCCGGCCTGGCCCGATACCTGCGGTCGGAGGGTGAAGTCGTCATCGAGGTCATCCGCCCCAATCGCCAGGCGCGCCGTCGGAACGGCAAGAGCGACCCAGCGGACGCGGACGCCGCGGCCTCGGCCGTGCTATCCGGGGACGCCGCCGGTCTGTCCAAGGGCACCGACGGCCAAGTCGAGATGATCCGGGCCCTTCGAGTCGCTCGCTCCACGGCCGTCAAGGCCCGCACGCAGGCCGTCAATGCGCTGAAGGCGCTGGTCGTCACCGCTCCCTCGGACCTGCGGGAGCAGCTGCGAGCATCGTCGACGGCGCGCCTCGTCTACGCCTGCGCGCGCCTGCGCCCAGGGAAGCTGATCGATGCGACGGCCGCTACGAAGGTTGCGCTGCGCAGCCTCGCGACACGGTGCGAGGCGCTCGAGGCCGAGCTGGAACGGCTCGACGCTGCGCTCGAACGGCTCGTCGGGGAAGCCGCGCCGGAGCTCGTCGCTCGCTTCGGGGTCGGCCCGGACTCGGCGGGCGCCCTCCTCGTGGCCGCCGGCGACAACCCCGGCCGCCTCCGTTCCGAAGCCGCCTTCGCCATGCTCTGCGGCGTCTCGCCGATCGAGGCGTCCTCGGGCAAGACCACTCGCCACCGTCTCAACCGAGGCGGTGATCGGCAGGCCAATGCCGCCCTCTACCACGTCGTCATGTCCCGGCTCCGTTGGGACAAGTCGACCCAGGACTACATGGCCCGACGGACAGCCGACGGCAGGACGAAGCGCGAGGTCATCCGCTGTCTCAAGCGCTACGTCGCGCGCGAGATCTACACGGTCCTCAAGGGTATGGTGTCGGATCACACGACCACGACCGAGGCGCATGGGGTTGCCTGAAGAAGAAGGCCCGAGGCCCTTGACATCCATAGGAGGGTCAACCTGGCGCGCTGGACCGCCCGCCTCGGTCTCGATGCCGGCATCGTCACCACCAAGACCCTGCGCCGCCGGCTGTTCAGCCTGGCCGGCCGGCTCACCCGCTCGGCCCGCCGCGTGACGCTCCATCTGTCGGCCCGCTGGCCCTGGGCGATCGCGTTCCCGACGGCCCTCGCACGCTGCGGGCGATCCCGCTCCTGGTCTGACGCCATCTCCGACCGCCTGGCTGGTCGGGGACCTGGCGGGAGCCTGCCCCTGGCGGCGTCGACCGCGCTCCCGCAGCCCGGTTCGGACGTCCCGACGGCCGCCCGGGCCGCCAGCGTGACCGCCGGTGGTCGTCCGCGTCGATCAGTCGGCCAGACACCCGTTTTGGTCCTCAACCAACTCAGTCAGCCGGAACATCGGTGGATTTCGGGCTGACTGGCCGTGACCGCCTCGCCGGCCGTGACCGCCTCGCCGGCCGTGACCGCCTCGCCGGCCGTGCCCGGCTAACTGGCCGTGCCCGGCTAACTGGCCGTGACCGCCTCGCCGGCCGCGACCGGCGCGTCGTCCGCAAGCTCGACCACGACCGGCGCATGGTCGGAGGGGATGGGGTTCTTGCGTGCCTCGCGGTCGATGTCCGCCGAGGTGATCCGTGGCACCAGCGGCCGCGTGGCGAGCAAGTGATCGATGCGCATGCCCTCGCCCTTGTGGAACGACCCGGCCCGGTAATCCCACCAGCTGAATTCGGCCGCCCTCGTGGTGGTGAAGGCGATACGCGTCCACGAGCCCCCACTCGAGGAGCGATGCGAAGGCGGCTCGTTCCTCGACGGTCACGTGCGTCGCACCGGCAAACGCTGCGGGACTCCAGACATCCAGGTCGGTGGGAGCCACGTTGAAGTCGCCACCGATGACGAGCGGCTCGGCCGGGTCGCGTTGGTCGAGCCACGCCCTGAGACGGGCGTACCACGCCAGCTTGGCGGTCCAGAACTCGCTGCCCACAAGCCGCCCGTTGGGAGCGTACAGGCTGGCGACCCGGACGCCGCCACAGACCGCGCTCACGAACCGGGCTCCGTCGGGGTCCGGGGTCCGCACCCAGGCCCGGCTGCACCTCCGCGATTCCCACCCGGCTGGCGATAGCCACGCCGTTCCAGCGCCCCTCGCCGTGGTGAGCCAGCTCGTAGCCGACCATGCGGAAGGCCATCCCGGGGGCGGCTTCGTCCGCAAGCTTCGTCTCCTGCATCAGGAGCACGTCCACCCGGCTGGCGGCGAGCCAGTCCGTGACCTTCGGCAGCCGCTGCTTGAGCGAGTTGACGTTCCAGGTGGCGATGCGCATCGAAGAAGTCTGCCACGGCCGAGGGGCGCGGCGCGGCGCGGCGCGGCATGCGGCCGCGGCGCGTGGCAAGCGCCCGGGAGCCCGGCCCGTTCGGGCGCGTGGCATGCGTCCGGGAGCCCGGGGCGAGTCGGGCGTGGCGGCCCGCTCGGGCGGATTTGGGGCTGCCGTCCGGGACCGGCGCGAACGTCAGCTCCTGAGCGTGGCCAGGACCGAGATCGCGACGTTGCCCTGGAGCGCGCGAGACACCGGGCAGCCATCCCTGGCCGCGGTGGCGGCCGCCTCGAACTCCGTCGCGGACATGCCCGGCACGTCACCCGTGACCTCGAGCGCGGAGCTCGCGACGCTCCATTTCCCGTCGACGCGATCGAACGTGACCGTCGCGCTCACCTCGAGCCCCGTGGCGGGATGGCCGGCTTTGCCGAGATCGCTCGAGAGCGCCATGCAGTAGCAGGACGCGTGCGCGGCCGCGATGAGCTCCTCTGGGCTCGTGCGGCCGTTGGCCTCTTCCGTGCGGGACGCCCAGCTGACCGGCAGGCCGTCGAACGCGTGGCTCGTCGACGCAGTGACGTTGCCGGAACCGGACGCGAGGTCCCCCTGCCACACGGCCTGTGCACGGCGAATGGCTGCCATCGCATTCCTCCTGTCGGGGTGGATGAAGGCCGCGGGCGCCACTCTGCCGGAGTGCTGCGCCCTGCGCCGGACGATGGTGCCACAGCGGGCGGCGACGCCGCCTCGCAGGGCTCGGGAGGTATCCTGACCGCGGGCGAAGCACGCAGGGAGGATGGCATGGCGACCTGGTTCACGGTCCGGCTGGACGATCGCCCCGGCGCGCTCGGACGGCTGGCCTCGACCCTCGGCGATCGCGGGATCAACATCACGGGCATCGTGGGCGTGGCAGAGGACACGGACGGAGCCCTGATGCTCACGACGTCGGACGACGAGGGGACGCGCGCTGCGCTCGAGGGGTCCGGGGTCGCGTTCGAGGAGCACGACTCCGGGGGCCTACCTCGCAGGGGTTCGAGGGCGTGCGCCAGGGCCTGGCCCAGCACGGCATCGACGTGGAGGCCCGGTAGGGCGGCTGCACGCGCCCTCCAGGGACACGCGATGCCAGCGGTCGCCCCGCTCTCCGTCCAGGTCTTCGGCCGCCGCGATTCCCGCGACACGCAGAAGGCCCGGCGGTTCTTCAGGGAACGCCGGGTGGACGTGCACTTCGTCGACGTCGCGGCCCGCCCGCCGGCGCCCGGTGAACCGCGCCGATTTGCCGAGCGGCTCGGCGTGCGGGCGCTCCTGGATGCCGAGGGCCGGAGGTACCGGGACCTCGGCCTGGCCTACATCCGCTTCGGCGACGAGGAGGTGGTCGAGCGGCTCCTTGCCGATCCGGCGCTCCTGCGCCTCCCGCTGGTGCGCCTGGGCAACGCCTTCACGGCAGGGCCCGGAGAGACGGCCTGGGGGGAGTGGATCAGAACGGCTGGAGCTGGTTCCAATCGAGCGCCGGGTCGAGCACCCGCATCCCGGGCCTGAGCGACGACCCCGTCGAGAGGAACTGGAAGAGACGCGTCCCCGCTGCGCCCACGTCGTACAGGACCACGACGTCCGCGCGCCCGTCACCGTTCACGTCGGCTGCCGCGATCTTCGCCGCAGTCGTTCGGAACGAGTCCGACGACCACAGCGACTGCGGGGTGAACCTGCTGCCATCGGACAGCAGGCCGACTATGCGGCTCCCGGTTGTCCCGGTCGGCTCGAGCGCGATCACGTCCGACCGGCCGTCCCGGTTGAGATCGCCCACCGCGACCTGCGTCTGCGACCGGGTGGTTCCGGTGACGTCCGCCCATCGCTCGAGGGCGCCCATGGTGCCGTTGTCCTGCGCGGCCGCGACGAGGATCCGGATGCCCACCGGGAGTTCGCTCGCGTCCGGAGCCGGGGTCGATCCCGACGCCGTCGGGACCGCCGGGGGCCCGGCGGGGAACAGGTCGGAGGCGACCACCAGGTCGGTGCGCCCGTCGCCCGTCACGTCGGCCGCGAACGCCGTGTGCGACTGACGTCGAGCTGTCCGGACCACGCCATTCGTGCCGATCCGAACGAGTCGCCGGCAGGCCGGAGGACGTAGAGCCTGGCCTGCGGCACCACCGCCGGGTTCGTCGCCGTGCCGTCGGGACCGGCCGTGGGCGCCGCACCGGGGGCGCTCTCGAGGATGGCGGCCTCGGCCGTGCCGTCTCCGTCGAAGTCGCCCGCGAGGAGTTGCACGGCAGCGTCCGGTGAGACTTCCGGGCTGGATCCGAAGGTCGACCACCACGTCGATGCCGGAGCGAACCGGCCGTGGCCGGCGGACAGCGCGACGGTGATGCGGTACCCGGCGGTGCCCAGTCGCTCGAGCCGGAGCACGTCCGCCCGGCCGTCATGGTTGACGTCGGCGAATGCCCAGTCCAGCGTGGTGGCGGGCTCGAGCGAGGTCCCGGCCGGGACCCCGGTGGGCTGCCATGGTGCCTGTGGCGCCTCGCTCCAGACCACGTCGTAGAAGCTGGCCGGCACCGGCCCCGAGGAGGGCGGCAGTGCCGGCGGGGCCTGAGTCGATGGGGCGGCCGATCCGGTCGCCGCGGCGTCCGGAGAAGGCGAAAGAGCTGCGCCCGGTGACGCCGGGACGCTCGACGATGCCTCGGGCGCCGGTGTCGCCGACGGAGCCGTCGGCGAGGCGGGGCCCGGCCCGGACGCGACAATGCCGATCTCGCCCAGGCCGTCGCCGCTCGGGTCGGGGATTTCGGGTATCACGATGTGGAACCGCGGGCCGTAGTACGTGCGGAGGATCGCCGGGTAAAGCATGCCGTCGAGCGCGCACCGGTAGGCGCTTGCCTGGTAGAGCCGCCACCCGTCGGCGTCCTTGCCGCACGCCGTGCCCCGGACGCCCGGTCGGTAGCCCGTGAGCAGGAATGCGCCGTTTGCGGACCGTGACCGGCCATGTGTCGAGCACCGCCTGCACGTCGCGCTCGGACGGGCGATAGCGCTCCGGCCAGTACAGCTGGTCCCACGTGTCGTCGACGACGTCGTAGCACCCATGCCCGCCGGGCGCGGAGTGCCCTCGCCAGACGAGCGTGTAGTACCAGCCGTAGTCCTTGACGGCGACGGCGCCGGCCCGGAGGGCCTCGGTGGGGGCGGCCGCGCCGAACTCGGCAGAGAGCACCGTGGTCACGTACTGCCGGAACGGCACGACCTGGACCGTGCCCCTCGCGGGGCCGACCGTGCGGTAGACGCGGATCGTCGGAGGGGCGACATACTCGCTCGTCCAGCCGGTGCACGTGTGGGGCGCCGCGATGACGACGCCGGGTGCGGCCGGCCCGACGAGGAGCAGGACGAGCGCAAAGGCACTCGACCCGGCCGCCAGGCGGCGGAGCATGGCGCGCACCATACCCCTCGCGTCGTGTGTCTGGCAACCCTTTGTACTCGTCCGGTACCTCCGTTACACCTCGATCCCGAGCGAGCGCAGGTACTCGGCCGGCGTCAGGTAGCCCAGCGCCTGGTGGGGACGCACGGTGTTGTAGACGTGCTCCCAGTCCCGCAGCGCGACGGCCAGCGAGGCGCGGTCGGGTTCCGCGTCGGTCACCTCGTAGAACTCCTCGGTGTGGGTGCGGTTCGCCCGCTCGACCGTGCCGTGCAGCTTGGGCGAGCGAGGCTTGAGCACGAAGAGGTCGATCCCCCGCGCCTGGCAGGTCGCCTCGAACTCGGCCATGAACTCGGAGCCGTTGTCGACGCTGATGGCGTGCACCCGGAAGGGCATGCGGGCCAGGACCGCCTCGAGGGCCGCGCACGCGTGGGCCGCGGTCGCGCTCGGGGCCAGCTCGAGGACGTCCCAGCGGCTGGCCCGGTCGCGCGCGGTGAACTGCTTGTAGGGGTGGCTGATGCCGGGTGGTCGGACATCGAGCGTGTCGAGCTCGACGAGATCGCCCGGACCCGCGATCACGTGGCCCGCCGGACGACGGACCGCGTAGGGGCGCGCCCAGCGCCGCTGTCGCACGCTGATGCGCCGTCGGCGGGGCTCGCGCAGCTCACCGCTGGCGCGCAGCCGCCGAGGATCCGGCCCACCATGGTGGTCGAGAGGACGATGCCGTCTCGCGCCGCAGCAGGACCACGAGCTTGTCCTTGCCCCAGCGCGGATAGCGCTCGCGCAGGTCGCGCACGGCCCGCAGCGGCTCGAGCGTCCAGGTCGGCCGGCGCCGGCGGCGCGGGCGGGTGGACCGATCCTCGAGGCTCTCGAGCCGGGCGCGCTCGAACCGGGCGAGCCAGCGATAGACGGTGGGGCGGGAGTAGCCGAAGTGGCGGGCCGTGCGGCTCACATTGCCGCCGTGGGCGCGGTGCCAGTCGAGCATGGCCAAGCCGCAGCGGGCGTCGCGCGACAGCTCGGGTGCGACGTCGTGGCGCCGGAGGCGCTGGGCCCCGCCGGCACGACGACGACGTGGGGGGCTTGCGGCCCGGGTCGCACGCTGCGGGTAGACTTCACCACGAGAGCCCTCCGCCGGCTGATGTCTGACACCACCAGCGTAGCGAGGGCTCTCACCTGCTCATCGGCGCCGATCGCGCCTCACCCCGCGTCCAGGCCCGGTGTCACGGACGTATCTGGACGCAGACAGTCACTTCCGTGCTGGAACACTAGGAGCACTCCGCCTCGAGGCCACCGCGCGTCAGGTTCGATCGGCCTCGGGAGCGCCGCGCCCCGGGGCCGCCGCGCGTCAGGAGCGCTCCACCTCGCGGATCGTCGCCTGGAGGATCTCGGCCGACCGCCGCAGCCCGGCCTGCTCGTTCGGATCGAGTTCCAGCCGCAGCGGCTGGACGACGCCGCGCCGGTCGATCACCGTGGGCAGGCTGAACGACACGTCGTCGATGCCGTAGTAGCCCTCGATCCGGCTCGACACCGAGAGGACCGTGCGCTGGTCGCGCAGGATCGCCTCGACGAGCCGCAGCAGGCCCGCGCCGATGGCGTAGTACGTCGCGCCCTTGCGCTCGATGATCTGGTACGCGGCGTCCCGGGTCTGCCGGAAGATCTCCTCCATCATCGCCGGCTCGTATGCCCGGCCCTGCGACGCGCAGAAGACCGGCAGCCGCATGCCGGCGATGTTGGCCAGGGACCACACCGGGACCTCGCTGTCGCCGTGCTCGCCGATGATGTACGCGTGGACGCTCCTCGGATCCACCGTGAAGTACTCGCTCAGGAGGTAGCGGAACCGGGCCGTGTCCAGGATGGTGCCGGAGCCCATCACCCGGCCCGGCGGCAGGTCCGAGAGCCGCCAGGTCTCGTACGTGAGCACGTCCACCGGGTTCGTGGCCACCACGATGATCCCGTCCGGGTTCGCCCGGGCGACGGCCGGGACGATCTGCCGGAAGATCGCGGTGTTGCGTCGCGACAGCTCGAGACGGGTCTCTCCCGGGCGCTGGGCGGCCCCGGCCGTGATCACCGTCACCGTCGCGCCCGCGCAGTCCTCGTAGCCGCCAGCCCAGACGCGGGCGGGTGGCGCGAACGGGACGCCGTGGACGAGGTCCATGGCCTCACCCTCGGCGCGCTCGCGGTTCACGTCGACGAGGACGATCTCGGTGGAGAGGCCGCTGAGAAGGAGCGTGTAGGCGAACGTCGCGCCGACGTTGCCGACGCCCACGATCGCGACGCGGCTGGGCTGCTGCTCGCTCATCGCGGCCGACTCTACAGGACGCACCCGCCCCGTGTCCTGTCCTCGAATGCGCGACACTGCATCGCATCGGGATGAGCCACGGAGGGCACTGGTGAGCACCGACACGCGCGGAGACGCCGATCCCCGGGTGGCCTTCGAGGTGGTCGCGCCGGCGGACGCGGCCTGGGCCAAGCACGACTTCTACATGCGGCTGGCCGGCGTGGTCGAGAGCGGCGCGAAGTGCCTCGGCAGCCGGGTGGGCGCCGTCGCCGTGCGGGACGACCGGGTGCTCGGCATGGGCTACAACGGCACGCCGAGCGGGTACCCGAACTGCACCGAGCGCGAGCGCGGGTGCCGCCGCTGCGCCCTGCGCCACGACCTGCCGGAGGCCGGCCTGGCGGGGCAGCTCTACGACATCTGCCTGTGCGTCCATGCGGAGCAGAACCTGGTGGTGACGGCGGCGCGCTTCGGCGTCGCCCTCGCCGACGCCTGGGTCTACTCCACGCTGCAGCCCTGTTTCGGCTGCCTGAAGGAGCTGATGCAGCTGCGGATCCGGGGGATCGTGTTCCTCAGGCCGTGGACTGCCTACCACCCCGAGTACGGCTGGGTCGAGGCCGAGTACGCCCGGCTGGTCGCCCACTACCGCTCGCGCGGCGGGTCGTTCGCCCGCCTGGAGACGGGCGCCGACGCTGGAGCCGGTGGGCGTGTCCGTGGGAGGTCCCATCCCGTGAGCGGGCCGGGTCGGAGCCACGGGTCCGCTGCTGGTGGCCGGCGGGGACCGAGCCCGCCGACGCCGCCATGGCCGAGTACCACGACTCGGAGTGGGGCGTCCCGGCGCACGGCGACACGCCCTCTTCGAGCGCCTCGCCCTGGAATCGTTCCAGGCCGGCCTGTCCTGGTCGACGATCCTCCACAAGCGGCGTGCCTTCCGCGAGGCGTTCGCCGGCTTCGACCCCGCGACCGTCGCGGCGTTCGGCCCGCCCGACGTCGAGCGCCTGGTGGCGGACGCGGGCATCGTCCGGAACCGGGCGAAGATCCAGGCCACGATCGGCAACGCGCGAGGCGTGCTCGAGATCGCGCGGGAGTCGGGCTCGTTCGACTCGTGGCTGTGGGCGCACGTGGACGGAGCCCCGCGCCGGCTGCCGCGCGGGGCGACGCACGCCGACGTGCCCTCCGCCGACCCGCTCGCACACCGCCTCTCCCGGGAGCTGCGCGAGCGCGGCTTCCGGTTCGTCGGTCCCACGATCGTCTACGCGTTCATGCAGAGCGTCGGCATGGTGGACGACCATCTGCCCGGCGTGCTGGCGCTACGGGCTCTGACGGAAGCCTTCCCCGCCGCCAACCTCCCGTGACCGGATCCGTCGGGGCCTGACGGGCGCCTTCGCCCCTCCCCGCGGGACGTCGTCGCCGGGTGTCAGCCGATGTCACCCGGGGTCGCCGCACCCGTCAGGACGTCGGCCGGCATCGCGTCGGCGATGGTCCGCAGCGAGCGCACGGGCGAGAACACGATCGTCAGCACGGCCAGCAGCCCGCCGGCGCCCGCGACCCACATCGTCTCCCGCAGGCCGATCTCGCCACCCAGCCAGCCCCCCAGCATCGCTCCGATCGGGATCGCTCCCCAGGCGAGAAACCGGACCGTGGCGTGCATCCGGCCCTGGAGCCGGGGTGGCGTGATGGCCTGCCTCAGGGTCAGCTGGTCGACGTTGAACACCATGCTGGTCGCCGAGAGGACCAGGAGCGTGCCCACGAGCCAGGGCACCGCGTACTCCCGCGGGGTCGCGGCGATGGCGAGGACGCAGAACGCGGTCGGGCCGGACGAGCGACGGCACGTACGACAGGTACGCGACGTCGAAGAACACCGTCAGGAACCCCGTGACGAGCGCCACGACGTACAGCTGCGTCAGCGACAGGACACCGAGGGCCGCCGCGACCGGGATCGATGCCAGCGCCAGGGCACGGCCGGCGTCCGCCACGACGAGGACCGGGCGCCGGCGAAGGCGATGGCCAGGAGACTGACCTGGCTCCCGAAGCGCGACACCGTCTGCCCCGTCCACAGCCGGAGGAAGTCCGCGTGGCGCAGCAGCCCGACGGAGGCGCGCGGCGGCTGGGTCGCGAGCAGGCCGGCCGTCATTCCAGGATGACGCGTACGCGGTCCTCGTCGTCGCCCACGTCCACGATCGGCCCCGACAGGCCGGCCCGGACGGCGGCCCGGATCGAGTCCCGGTACTGGCCCGGCAATCCCGGCACGCGGTCGACGGCAAGCGACGCCAGGCCGAGTGGAATCCGCAGGTTGACGACCTGGCGTCCCTCCTCGGTCACCTCGACGCGGAGGCGACGCCCTCCCGGCCGGTCGGAGGGGTCGCCGTCGGGCGCGACCGTCTCCCCGCTCGCGACATCCGGCCCGGGGCCTCCGGCCGGCGCGTCGGCGGTGGCCCGCTGGAGCATCTCGATGATGGGGGCCGCATCCTCGGCGTTCAGGTGGCCGTCGGCCACGAGCCGCAGGATCGTCTCGAGCTCGTCAGGCATGACTCGTCATCCCCAGGCGACGCATGGCCTCCTCCACGTCGATATCCCCGCGCTCCACGGCGCGCAGCACCTCGAGCCGGTCCACCTCGGTCGGGTCGCCGGCGGACCAACCCGCGGAGGCGGCTGCAGCCCGCGCCCGTTCATCGGGCGCCGCGTCAGGACGCGGCGCGTCTCGATGCGCCACGTCCTGATGTGCCGTGTTCAATCGCGCCCCATCCGGCTCCACGGCCGCGGCAGTGGGCACGGCGTCGGGATCCCTCGGGCGCGTCACCTGCATGCGGCCCGACATCGACTCGAAACGCAGCCTTGAGCCTCCGTCTCCGACCACGAGCACCCGGCGCCCGGGCGCGCCGTCGAGACGGTGCGGGAGCTCGCTGCGCACGGAGCCCGAGATCGACCATACGTCGGCCACGAGCCCGCCCGCCGGCGCGATGCGCAGACCGCCGGAGACGCTGCGTGCCCGGTGTTCGCCATCCGGGTCGAGGGCCCCCTCGAGCCACGCGTCACCGCTCAGCGAATCGAGCCGTACGGCGCGGAACGTGGTGGCCGCGGCGCGAAGGTCGCCCGACAGCGAATGCCAGTCCAGGCGCACATCGGCGGGAGACTCCACGCTCGCGTCGCCCGACGTCGTGTCGATGCGGATCTCTCCGCCGGCCCCGACCAGCGCCAGGTCGCCGGAGACCGTGCGAAGGTGCTGCACGCCCGACATGCCGGTCACGCTGACCCGTCCACTGACCGTCTCCAGCGTGAGCGCGGCCGCACGTGGGAGGTCCGCCTCGAGCTCCAGGCGCGCGTCCGTTCCCACGCCGAAGACCCTCGCGATGGACGCCAGTGTCCCGGCCGCGAGCGCGCCGGGGAGGTCGATCGAGACGGGACCTTCCCCCGAGCCGGCCTCGAGCCGTCCATCCTCGCGGCGGACCTTCGCGTCGAAGGCCTCCTCCACCCGGCGGGCCGCCGCATCGTCTGGCGACCGGAGCGCGTATCGGAGCACGACGTGAGCCTCGTCACCGTCGATGCCCCGCACGCGGACGTTGGCCGCGATCGTGCGCAGCACGACCTCTCCGCGTTCGCCGACCGTGTGCCGGACCTCCCTGGTCCGCTCGTACTCGGGCACGTCATGCACCTCTTCCCAGCGCGCGGATGGCGGCCGCTGCCTCGTCCGTGCCGATCTCGTGTCTCGACAGGCGCTCCAGGATGTCGCGGCGCGCCGAAGCCGGATCGTCGTCGATGGTCGTGTCGTCCGGTGCGGGCTCCCCCGAACCGAGCCCGAGGGCGCGGACCAGCGCGTCGACGCGGGCCCGGACGGTCGGGTAGGAGATACCGAGCTCGCGTTCCATCTCGCGAAGGTTGCCCCGCGAGCGAAGGAAGCTCTCCAGCAGGATCGACTGGTCGCGCCCGAGCCGCGCGAATCGCCCCGCGCCGAACGAACCCTCGATGGTCGTGTCGCAGCTGTTGCAGTGGAGCCTGGTGACCAGGAGCTCCCCTCCACAGACCGGGCACGTCGCGATCACGTCATGCGCCATCGCAACGGTCCCCTGAACCGGCCCCGGATCCTGCGAACATCGCCAGAAGCCTCCGTTATGTCGATCTGATTGAACGACTATAGAAACGTAGCTTGCTATTTGTCAATGTGCTGCACACCGTTGTGATGGCGGCGGGGTCTCGCGTCCAGCGTCGGTCACGTCGTACCCGGCCGGAGGCGCCGGCGTTCAGCCGTACCAGGCTCCACCGGAGGCGCCGGCGTTCAGCTGTACCAGGCTCCAGCGGACGCGCCGGCGTTCAGCCCAGGCCGAATTCCGCCCGGCGCCGCGCGGTCCAGTCGGGGGCGGCCCTCGCCAACCGCGCCTTGCGCAGGTTCTCCCGCACGATCCACCGCACGTCCGGATCCGCGGAGCTGCACCAGCAATCGAGCAGCGCCGTTCCCTCCTCGGGAAGCGCGGCGATCGCGACGCTCCACGCATAGCCCAGCGCCTGACGCAGGACCCGGAACGACTCCCGGCCGCGATCCGCCGCGCCGGGCATCGTGGCAGTGATCCCGTCCAGCGCCGACAGCACGGCTCTCGCGTGGCGGGGGTCGCGGAGGAGCACCGGCTCCGCAAGGCCCGCGACGACGGCGCGCTGCTCGAGCCGGTCGCCGTGTGCCCAATCGGAGATCGCGGCGAGGAGTCGATCCATGTCGACCACGCCGATGCGCTGGAGGGCCATGGCCACCGCCTCGCGGACCCGCCATCGCTCGTCCCGGGCGTGGGGCCGGAGCTCGTCGAAACCGAGCCGTCCCTGCACGACGAGCCGCCCGAGGCCCACGACTCCGCACGCGACGAGGAACTCACCCGGCGTGTTCGTCGGCGCCTCGCCCGGGGCGATCGCCGCCCAGCGGCGAAGGTCGGCCTCCGCTGCGTCGTCTGCGGCTACCTGCAACAGCTCGAGGTTGCCGCGCGGTCCCGGCAGCCCGGACTCGGCGCGCAGGAATGCCTCCCGGTCGGTGGCGTCGCGGAAACGGGACCGCCACTCCGCCGGCGACGTCACCGGCCGGACCGCAAAGGGTCGGGCAGGGTCCGGTTCATCAGTCGAGGAACAGGCCGCCCACTCCGCCCTGGTAGGAGATGTCGACGCGGTTGGCGGACGACGCCCAGTCGGCCGACATCCATCCACCCCCTGCCCGCGGGAACCGGCGTTCGTCCACGTGGGCCGCCCCCAGGGCCATCGTGCCCGCCATCCGCGCGGCAACCCCCGGGGGTACGCGCAACCGCACCGACGCGGCGCCCGCCTCCACGCGCACGGTCGTGCTGCCGGCCGCCTCGGGAAGGACCACGCGGGTCTCGCTGGCGCCCGCGTGAAGCGCGAGGCTCACCACGCGGAGCTTCGACAGGTCGAGCAGGTTGTCGCTTGCGCCGGTATGGACGTCGAGCGAGACGGGGACGTCCTGCGCGATTCCCACGTGCCATCGGAAGCCGCCTTCCCGGGGCCAGCGACCGGCCCACCAGGCCGACGGATCCGCCTGCAGTCGGACGCGACCCGGGCCGCCCGACTCGACGCGTCCGCCACCGCCCAGGGTGCCGTCGACGAGCTTCCCCGCCGCGGCCGCTCCGACCTCGAGCCGACCGGCGCCGAAATCGATGCGGACCTCGCCGGCGGCCGCTCCCCCGAGGTCGACGGAGACGGGGACGTCCGGCGCCTGCCGTCCCGGCCATGCCGATTCCAGGAGGATGGCGAGGCCGATCCCCACGATGAGCAGGGGCCACCAGCGGCCGATGAACGCGCCGGCGTCGAACGCGCCGTTGCTCAGCTGGTCGGCCAGGAAGAGCAGGCCGACCGCGATCAGGACGAGTGGCCAGAAGATGCGCCCGGTCCGGTACATCGATCCCTCCGCACGGTGGACGCCGCCCTAGGGTACGCGACCGCGCGATGCTCCGGACGCGCGTGGAGACGCCTTCAGCGCGCGACCGCGACGCGGAACTGCAGGAAGGGGATGCCCCGCGAGGACGTCCAGATCCCGCCCTGCACGCCGGCCACCTTCCACGTCTGGCGCCCCGCGCTCACGGGGACGACCGCGACGGCCATGGTGGCCGACCGGCCCGGAGCGATCGCCGTGGAAAGGATGGCGGACCCGATCTGCCTCCCGCGAGACGGAGAGCCGTCGAACGGAACGGCGAGCGGAACTGCGCCGACGGAAAGCCGGAGCCCGGCCGGGATCGGCGCGCGTGCCGTTGTTCGTGACCTTGACGCGCACGCTCGTGCGGACCCCGACACGGGGAGCGGACACCGGACCCGCCGGCCCCGTGGTCGCCGGCACGGTAGCCGCCGGATCGAGACGCAGCGCGTACGGGCGATCTGCGAGGAAGGCGGTGATCCCGTCGTAGTACGCGCTCGCCAGCAACGTCCTGGTCGATCCCTCGGCGAGGAGCTGCAGCTCGTGCGGGTTCGAGAATGCGAGGGATTCCACGAGCGCGCCCGGCATCTCGATCGGACGGGGTCGGAAGGACGCGTCGTACGGCCCGAGAACGTAGAAATGGCGGCCGGTCACCAGGGTCGCGTACGCGAAGTGGATGTAGTCGTCCGTCGGGTTGCGCACGGCCTCGGGAATCTCCGGGTCACCCACCGTCAGCTGCCACGTGTCCGTCTGGAGCGGCGCGAGCCGGGCAACGTGCGCCTGCAGGATGTCGCCGGCCAGGGACTTGCTCGCCTGCGGCCAGAGGCAGCCGCGCCCGCAGAAGAAGGCCTCCGTCCTCCCCTCCCCCTTCGGAACCCAGTTGTTGTGCACGGCCACGTACAGGTCCGCCCGGACCGCGTTCGCCGCGTCCGTGCGAGCCAGGAACTCGTCGTACCCGTCCACCCGGCCGTCATGATTGCGATCGACGCCGGCCCGGTTCGCCGCCGCGTCCGTGGTGCGGGACATCGACACCCGGATCCCGGCGTCGCGCAGCATGGCCGCGAGGCGAAGCGCGATGTCGAGGTCGACGTCCGATTCACGGAGCGTCGAGCCATCCGCCAGCACTCCCGTCGTGCCGGTCTCCGGACCGCCGTGGCCCGGATCGAGGAACACCGTCACGGCGGACGGAGCGAGTGGGTAGGCGGGCGTGCTCACCTTCGAGACCCTGGCCTCCGCCGTCGTGACGGCGCCGTCCGCGCCGGTGAGCGTGAGGCGGACGCGATACGGGCCGTCGGGGGCGGGGCTGCCGTCGGGTCCCGCGCCGTTCCAGGTCAGTCGCGTGGTCCCGGTGGGCCGCAGGCTGGGGTGCAGGATCTCCCTGACGAACTGTCCGTCCCAGGTCAGCACCTGCGCCTGTCCCATCGCCGGCCGGCTCACGACGAGTTCGATCCTGGCGACCGCCGCCGCCGAGGACCCGGCGGCCGGATACACGAGGCGGGACGGCGCGGTGAAGCTCACCAGCGGAGACGTGCCCGCCGCGGCCCGGCCTGCGGGGACGACGATCGTGAGCGCCGCCACCATCGCCAGGACGAGCGCGAGGGCGAACGGGCCGCCTCCAGGCACACGCGCCCGGGGCCGACCTCCTCCCGGCATCGCGCGGGGCAGGGAGATGGGAGGCGGGCCGGTGGTGCCCATCCAGGGACCCTAGCATCCCTCGGCAAGCCACCGGACCGGCCGGACGGCCCGCCTCGGGAAACGGCCTCGGGTGCCTCGCGCCCGGGCCCTGTCGTGACGCCGCCGGCGTTGCCGACGCGCCGCAGATTGCCCTTGAAACGGATTTCCGGCTTTGCTATCGTCTTGCCAAGTTAGTTTCTAACAGGCAGGAACTATGCCAGGGATGCGCCACGCGGCCATGCTCGAGGTCAACGAGTTCCTCGTGCTCGACCTCGTGCGCGATCGCGGTGAGACGACCCGTCCCGAGATCGCCCGCGAACTGGGGCTCTCGGCCTCGTCGGTGAGTCGCATCGTGGGGCGTCTCATCCACGGCGGCCTGATCGTGGAATCCGCCGGCTCGACCGAGGTGCCCGGCCGGCCGCGCGCGCGGATCGTCTTCAACCACCAGGCCGGCTGCGTGATCGGCGTGGACCTCGGCGGGACGAAGTGCCAGGCGGCTCTCGCCGACCTGAGCGGCACTATCCTGCACGAGATCCGGCGCCCGACACACGGGGACGACGAGCCGTACCCCACCCTGATCCGGGCCATCGAGGACCTGCAGGCGGAGGCGCGCCGGCTGGGATTGCCCGTGCTGTCCGTGGCCGTGGGCGTGCCGGCCATCCTCGACTCCACCACGGGCATGGCGGTCAGCGGTCCGAACGTGCAGTGGCAGCAGTTCGCCATCGTCCCCAAGCTGGCCGCGGACGTGCACGCTCCGGTCATCGTCGAGAACGACGTCAACCTCGCCGCCCTGGCGCACGCCTGGCGCGGGGACGGCCGCCGCGTCGGCGACTTCGTCACGATCTCGATCGGCACGGGCATCGGAGCGGCGGTCGTCGCGAACGGCAGGCTCGTGAAGGGGCGGCGCAACGGGGCCGGCGAGATCGGCTACCTGACACTCTCCGCCGAGCGGCTGCGGTTTCCGCTCGCACGGGGCGTCGGAGACTTCGAGGAGCGGGCATCCGGGCCGGGCATTGCGCAGCGCGCGCTCGAACTGCTGGCGTCGACGGATGGGGCATCGCTGCTGCGTGGCTCGGACGTCACGCCGGCCTCCGTGTTCGAGGCGGCGCAGGCCGGCGACGCGCTGGCAACCCGGGTGATCGACGAGACGCTCGACGACGTCGCGCTGGCGCTCATCGCGGTCTGCTCGCTGCTCGACCCGGAGATCATCATCCTCGATGGAAGCGTCGGGCGCTCGCTACGGCCGTATCTCGACCTGCTGGCCGGGCGCATCTCCACGCGACTATGGGCGGCGCCTCGCCTGACGATCTCATCGCTCGGCTCGGACTCGACCGTCATCGGCGCGATCGCCGCGGCGCTGCAGTCCGTGAGGCGGAACGCCGCACCGTCATCGCTGTTCGGCGTGTTCGACATGGGTGGACGCACGGAGGTGACACAGGGATCGGAGTCAGCGGCCGCCTCGGCGGCCATCGGGTAGGGACCCGGGCGGCCCATCGTCCGGGAACTGGGGAAGGAAGAGGAGGCACAGGATGCGACGTCCACGCGGACGACTGCTGTTGGCGCTCATGGCCGTGGCCACCCTGCTCGGGGCGTGCAGCGGCGCGGCGAGCCAGGCACCGAGCGGCAATGCCCAGGTGACGCTGCACGCGCTGTTCATGAAGCAGGCGGCATACAGCGAGGCCGACGTGAAGGCCATGACCGACGCGTTCACGGCCGCGAACCCGGGCATCAAGGTCACCACCGATTTCGTGGGCTACGACGCGCTCCACGACAAGACCATCACCGACCAGGTGGGTGGCTCAGGTTCGTACGACCTGTTCCTGATGGACACCCCGTGGCCGGCCGAATTCGTCAAGGCCAACATCGTCACCGACATCACGGACAAGATCCCCGCCGACTTCAAGAGCGGCGTGTTCGACTCGGCGTGGACCGCGGCGACGTACCAGGGGAAGATCTACGGCGTGCCGTGGATCAACGACACGAAGTTCTTCTTCTACAACAAGCAGATGTTCGCCGACGCCGGCATCACGTCCGCCCCGAAGACATGGGATGACGTCCTCACCGACGCACAGGCCATCAAGGACAAGGGCATCGTCCAGTATCCGCTCGTGTGGAGCTGGAAGCAGGTCGAGGCGGTCATCTGCGACTGGACCGAGCTGGCCGGCGCGATGGGTGGGGCGAACTTCATCGATGCGCAGGGCAACGCGACCTTCAACACCGGCGGCGGGCTCGCGGCCCTGACGTTCATGAAGAAGACGATCGACATGGGCCTCACGAACCCGGCATCGCTCGGCTTCATCGAAGACGACGTCAACGCGACGATGTCCGCCGGGCAGGCGGCCATGGCCCTCAACTGGACCTACGGGTACGCGGTCATGAACGACCCCAAGAACTCCAAGGTCGCGGGGCAGATCGAGGTGACGGCGGCACCCGGGCAGGGCAGCACCGCAACGTCGGGCGTGAACGGTGGCATGAGCATCGCCATCTCGAAGTCCAGCAAGCACCCGGACGAGGCGCTGAAGTACGCCCTGTCCGTGGCGAGCGAGAAGAGCCAGGAGATGGACACCTCGCTGGCGTTCCCGATGTGGAAGGCGTCCTTCGACAACGCGGACGTGACCAAGTCGAACCCGGCGTTCTTCGACGCCGCCAAGGTGCAGTTCGCCAACCTGGTGGCGCGGCCGATCGTGCCGTACTACACCAAGCTGTCGAACGCGCTGCAGGTTGCGATCCAGACCGCCCTGCAGAACAAGCAGTCCCCGCAGCAGGCACTGGACGGCGTGGCGTCCCAGCTTCCGAGCCTGCAGAAGTAGTCGTGGCAGTCGCGCCTCGGAGGCGCACGGGATGAACCAGGCGATCCGGGAGCGGAACCCGGCCATCGGAGGCCGCCCCCGGAAGCCCTGGCCGGAGTCGTGGGTGGCGGCGGCGTTCATCGCCCCCGCCGCCCTCGTGATCCTGCTGGTCGTGGTCGTGCCGCTGGCACGCGCCGCGTGGATGAGCCTGTTCGACATCAGCCTCGTCCGCCCCGGCGACGAGCCGTTCGTGGGGCTCGGCAACTACATCGGCCAGCTCACGAGCGGGGACTTCTGGGCCGCGACGTTTCGCGCGCTCTGGTTCACGGTGATCTCGACGGCCCTGGAGCTGGCGCTGGGACTCGCGCTGGCGCTCCTCATGGATCAGCCGCTGCGTTTCCGGTGGCTCCTGAGGACGCTGGTCATCCTGCCCTGGGCCCTCCCCACGATCGTCAACGCCCTGATGTGGCGATGGATCGACAACGCCGAGTACGGGGCGCTGAACGCGCTCCTGACACAGCTCGGCATCCTCCACAGCTACCAGGTGTGGCTGTCGAACAGTGACATCGCGATGTGGATGATCATCCTCGCCGACGTCTGGAAGATGACCCCGCTGGTGGCGATCCTGCTCCTCGCGGCGCTGCAGTCCGTCTCCCCGGAGCTCGTCGAAGCCGCGAAGGTCGACGGAGCGACGACGCTCCAGGCGTTGCGGCACGTGCTCCTGCCACTCATCGTCCCGGTCGTGCTGATCGTGCTCGTGCTGCGGACGATGGAGGCGTTCAAGGTGTTCGACATCGTCTGGATCATGACGGGGGGCGGCCCCGCGAACGCCACCCAGACGATAGCCATCTACGCCTACCAGACCGCCTACCAGGGATACGACTTCGGGCGGGGCGCCGCGCTCGGCTACCTGATCGCGCTCGTGATCATGGTGCTGGCCGCGGTCTACCTGCGGCTGCTCGGCCGGATCGGGAGGACGTGATGCAGGCGCCGTCCGCCGCCGCTCGCCGTCGCCGCCCGCTCCGCGTGCGTGCCCGCGTCGCCGGCCGCGGGGCCTTCCTGTACGCCGCGATGATCGTCACGCTCGTCGTGGTCCTTGCGCCGTTCGCCTGGCTGGTGATCTCGAGCGTCGCCGCGCCGGTGGATCTCATCGAGCGACCGCTCAGCTGGATCCCGGCGCACATCGGCTTCGATCGGTACGAGGCGCTGACGATCGGGAGCACGCCGGACGACAGCGCTCTGAGCTTCCGCGCCGCGATCGTGAACAGCTCGGTGATCGCGACGACGGTCACCCTCGTCTCGCTGGCAGTGGGGACGCTCGCCGCCTACGCGTTCGCACGCCTGCGCTTTCCCGGGCGCGGCTGGCTGATCCTCGCGTTCATGGCCACGTACATGCTGCCGCCGATCGCGCTGATCCTGCCGCTCTACCAGATCATGAGCGCGCTGGGCCTGCGCGACACCCCGCTGGCGCTGATCATCATCTACTCCTCGTTCGTCACGCCGTTCGTGATCTGGATCATGCGCGGCTACATCGAGACGATTTCGTCGGAGCTGGACGACGCGGCCCGCGTGGACGGCTGCTCGCGGCTGGGCGTGCTCGTCCGCGTGATCGTGCCGGTCGCTGCGCCGGGCCTGGTCTCGACCGCCCTGCTGGCGTTTCTGATGGCCTGGGACGAGTTCCTGTACGCGCTCATCATCACCCAGTCCAACGCGTCCAAGACCCTCCCGGTCGCGATCAACGACTTCATCGGCCGGCACGGCGTCGACTTCGGGCTGCTCGCGACGGGGGGCGTGATCGCCGCGCTCCCGCCCGTGATCATCGCGTTCGTGTTCCAGCGGTACATCGTCGCGGGACTGACGTCCGGGAGTGTCAAGGGATGACCGGTGCCCGCGAGAACTCGCCATCCCAGCGCACGGTGCCCCCGGCGACGCTTCCGGCCGCCGCACGCGAGCGCTTCCGGCGCCTGGGGCCGGACGGCCCCGACGAGATGGGCCGGGAGATGGCCCGGGGACCGGAGGCCGTCGCGTCGACCCTCGCGCTGCTGGAGCCCGGGGCCCCGGCCGGAGCACGCGCGCTGGCGACGGTGGCGAGCGCGTCGAGGATCGTGCTCGTCGGAACGGGCGCCTCGCTGGCGATGGCTCGGACCGCCGCGCCTCCCTGGCGCGCGGAGGAGACGCACCGTGCCCGCACATCCGATGGCAGGCAGGTGGTGAGCCGTCCGATCGTCGTGCGCGAGTCCTCCGAGGCCGTTTTCGCGGCGCCCGATGGCGATGCATTCCGGCAGGGCGACGTCGTGGTCGCGGTCTCCCAGTCCGGCACCAGCCCCGAGACCGTGGCCGCGGCGCGGCTGGCTGTCGCGTCGGGCGCTGACCTGATCGCCCTCACCGCGCACGAGGTATCCCCCCTGTCGGAGCTGTCGCGGCACACCGTGCTCATCCCCATCGACGAGGAACGGGGAGCGGCGACGGCATCCGAGCTCGCCACGCTGGCGGCGCTCCTGGTGCTGGGCCGAGCGCTTCCCTCCGATGCCGCCACGCCCGCGATCGTCGCCGCGTGGCTGACGGAGATCGTGCAGTCATGGCCGATCGCCGAGCCGGCCGTCGCGGCATTGGCCGTCGCCGGGCGCACCTGGATCGTCGGGCTCGGACCCACGTCCGGCCTGGCCCACGCCGGTGGCCTTCTGTGGCACGAGAAGGTTCACCGGGAAGCCGCCGGGGGCAGCGTCAGCGAGTTCCGGCACGGCCAGGTCGAGGCCGTCGGTCCGGGCGATGCCGTGCTCGTCCTCGTGCCCCCGGCTCCGTCGCCGGACCTGGAGGCGTACCTCGCCCTGCTCGGCCGCGAGCTCGCCGAGCTAGACGCGTCGGAGGTGCGCCTGGACGCGGGGGCCCTTCAGCCGCCAATGCCGGCCACGCTTCCGATCGCCGCCGGCCTCCTGGGCATGCTGCTCGGACTGCAGCAACTGGCACGCGGAACCGCCCACGCCGCCGGGACGTACGTGGACGGGTTCCGCGTGCTGCGCCGGGTCGTGCGGGCTGCGCCTCCCCGGTTCGACTGAGACTCAGGAGTTGCCGGGCGTCGTGGGTGCCGGCGTGGCCGGGACGCCCGGAGCGGTGGTCGGTGCCGCGTGGACGCACCGCACCAGGTACGCGGTGAACGAGCCGTCCTGCTCGGTGGCGAACACCATGGCCCGGTCGCCCGCGTGCAGCTGGGAGAGCGTGATCGCCTTGCCCGCGGCCCGCAGCCTGGTCTGCGCCGTCACCGCGAACGTGGTGCTCACGCCGTCGGCCGTCTTCACCGTCAGGCTGGCGGTCCCGACCGACGTGACCTGCCCTCGCTCGTAGCGGATCGTGCGGAAGCCGGTCTTCGTCTTCAGCGTCAGGTCGGCGCTCACGGTCCGCCGCACGATTCCGCGAAGCACGACGCGCGCCGCGGGACCCGTCGCGGCCGTCGTCGTCGGCGCGGTCGTCGCGGTTGCGAGGAGGGGCGTCGCCGCTCCGGCGACTGGGGATGCGCCACTCGTCGCGAAGACGGCGCCGGCGCCGATGGTCGCCGCGAGGAGGAGCGCTCCCCCGAACGCGAGGATGGCGCGTGCGTGTGCCCGGATGCGTTGTTCCATGTCGTGGTCCTCCGTGATCGCGATGGCGAGGCGCGCAGGGTGCGCGCGTGGATCGCTGGTTCCTGCCGTCAGGATCGCGCGGGCGCGTCAAGATCGGGTCAAGGGCACCGGGGAGCAGAGCCGCGCGGGCGCGGCAGTGCATACTCCGGGTGATGGGGTTCCGGATCGTCCATTTCGCCGACCTGCACCTCGACGCCCCGTTCGCGTGGGCGAACCCGAAGACCTCCGCGCAGCGGCGCGCGAACCGACGCCGCGCGCTCGAACGGATCGTCGAGCTCGCGCAGGCCGAGCACGCCGACGCGATCACCTGCGGCGGTGACCTGTTCGAGCACGAGCTCGTGACGCCCGACACCGTCGAGTTCCTGCGGCGCACCTTCGAAGGCGCCCGACGGCCCGTGCTGCTCGCCCCGGGAAACCACGACTGGTACGGCCCGGAGAGCCCGTACGAGCGGACGGCATGGCCCTCGAACGTGCGCATCTTCGAGTCCGACGACCCGGTCGCGGTCGAACTCGCCGACGGCATCCGCCTGTGGGGCATCGCGCACACGGGACCGGTGACGCCGGCCAACCTGGTCGGGCGACTGCGCACGGACGGCGACGATGTGCACCTCCTGCTCGCGCACGCCTCGGAGACCGGGGGGCTCGCCTGGCAGGGCGAGGGCAAGCAGGCACACGCGCCGTTCGCCGCGTCCGACCTCGATCGATGCGGCGTCGATCTCGCGCTCCTCGGCCACTACCACGCGCCACGGGACGGCGAGCGTTTCTCGTATCCCGGGAACCCGGATCCGCTCGAATTCGGCGAGGACGGGGAGCGGGGCGCGCTGCTCGTGACCATCGGTCCGGATCGCACCATCGAACGGGAGCGGCGCCGCGTGGCCGTGAGCGAGGTCCACGACGTGGACGTGGACGTGGACGGCGCGCGCGATCGTGACGAGGTGTCCGCGCGGCTGGGCGAGACGATCCGCGGCATGGGCGGCTGCGTCCGGGCGACGCTGCGCGGCGAGCTCGGGGCCGACGTCCAGCTCGACCTGCGCGAGCTCGAGACGGCGGGCGACGGTCTCGACGGGCTGGTCGTGCGGGCGGGAGCGCTCACGTACGCATACGACCTCGAAACGATCCGCACCGAGCCGACGGTGCGCGGGCAATTCGTGCGCGATGCCGACGCCATCGACGACGACGACCTGCGGCGGCGGGTCGTCCTGACCGGCCTGCGCGCCTTGGCCGGCCGCGACGACCTGGACGTCGCGTAGATGCGCGTCGACAACGTCACGGCGCGCGCCTTCGGTCCCTTCCGCGGCGAGCAGCTCGACCTCGCGCCGGGGCTCACGGTGATCGCCGGCCCGAACGAGGCGGGAAAGTCGACGTGGCACGCGGCCGTGCGCGCGGCGATCTGCGGCATGCCGCGACGCCGCGGCCGCGCGACGGCCGCAGAACAGGAATTCGCGGACCTGCACAGGCCGTGGGACCGGCCCGACGAGTGGCTCGTGTCGGCGCGCCTCGCGCTCGACGAGGGCGAGCGCTGCATCGAGATCCGCCAGGACCTGGGTGAGCGCCTCGACAGCTCGGCGATCGAGCTGCCGATCGGCCGGAGCGTGACGGCCGAGATCCTCAACGACGGGTCGCCGGATGCCTCGCGATGGCTCGGCCTCGATCGCGACGCGTTCGCGGCAACGGTCTGCGTCGACCAGGCGGACATCCTCGCCGTCACGGCCGCCGCAGGATCCCTGCAGCAGCACCTGCAGCGGGCGGCGGCGACGCGCGGATCGGACGCCACGGCCGCCGAGGCGATCGACCGCCTGAAGCGCTTCCGCTCGGAGCACGTCGGGCTCGACCGCCCGAACGCCGTCAGGCCCCTGCGCCAGGCGATCGAGCTGCACGACGCAGCGCGGCAGGCGCTCGGAACCGCGCGCGCCGAGCATGCGCGGTACCTGGAGATGGCCGCGGCGGCGGACGAGGCACGGCAGGCACACGCGCGCGCGGAGCTGCGGCTGCGATCGGCGGAGGCGGCCGCCGCGCGTCGTGACGCCGAGTCGGCGGTCGAGCGGGCCCGGCGTGCGCGGGTGCTGGCCGAGCGGCACCCGTCCGAGCCCTCCGGCGCGCCCGAGCGCGACAGGCTCGCGGACGAGGTAGCCGCCGCCATCGGCGGGTGGATCGGCCGGCCGGAGGTGCGGCTCCTGCCGGGCCCGGATGCGGCCGGCCTGCGGGTGCAGCTCGCCGGCGTGGAGGCCGAGATCGAGGCACTCCACGGCGTTCCTCCCGGCGACCGGGTGGTGGACCCGGCCGTCCGCGACGCGCGCGAGGCGTGGCTCGCGAGCCGCGACGCTCTCGCCCTGCTCGGCGAGGCGCCTCCCCTGCCACCGGCCACGCCCGCCGGCCTCTCGTCGACGGAACTCGAGTCCCTCGCCACCGACCTGGACGCGCGCGCGCCGGGCATGGACGCGTCCGCCGAGCGCGCAGGCGACGCCGCGGGTGCCCGGGGAGCTGCCGCGGAGCGCCGGGCACAGGTTGCCGGACTCGTCGCCCTGGTCGCGGCCGCGGTGGCGGTGGGCGGCGTGGTCGGCGGCATGCTGCCGATCGCGGCCCTGGGCGCGGCGGTCGCGGTCGTCGCGTTCGTCGGATGGATGGCGGCGCGCTCGTCCGCCGGGACCGCGAGGGAGGAGCGACGGCGAACGGAGGCGGGTCTCGCGCCGCAGGCCGTGGCCCGCGCCGCCGCCGATGCCCGCCGGGCCGACGCGGCGCAGAGGCTGATCGGCGCGGGCATCTCCGAGCGGACGTCCGACTCCGTGCGCTCGCTCGCCGCCCGTGTAGCCGCCGCCGAATCCGCGGCCCGCGCCCGTGCGGAATGGGAATCACGAACGTCGATGGCGATGGGGCGGCTGGAACACGCGCGGGCCGCGCTGGCCGCTGCCCTCCTCGCCCGTGGCGTCCAGGACGTCGGCGACGTCGAGGCCGCCTGGCGGGGCTACGAGGCGGCGTGCGCGACGCGGGCGGCATTCGCGGCCGGTGCCTCGCGCGCCGACGCCCTCCGGTCTGCGCTCACGAGTCGCCGCGAGGCCGAGGCCCAGTCGGAGGCGGCCGTGCGAGCGACGGAGGAGGCTCGCGCCGCCCTCGTGCGCTGCGCCGAGCGCGCGGGCATACCCGCCGACGGCCGGACGGAAGCCGCGATCGTCGACGACCTCCGCGCCTGGCAGGGTCTCCGCGAACGCGACCTGCGAGCCACGTCGGAGGCACGGGCCGAGTGGGAGCAGCTGCAGGCGCTCCTGGACGGCCGGACACTCGACGAGCTCGAGGCCCGTGCGGCCGCGCTCGTCCGCCTGGCCGACGATCGGGAGCGCGACCTCGCGACGCTCATCGCGGACGCCTCTCGGGCGACTGCGCCCGCGACTGACGATGCCGCAATGGATCCGGCCGCGCTCGCGGTGGAGGAGCGCCGGCTCCTGGACGAGGCACGGTCCCTCGCGGGCAGGGCCGCGGACCGGGCGAGCCGGCTCCGCGACGTCGCCGAGGCCGAGGAGACGCTCCAGCGGGCCGAGGAGGGCCTCGCCCGCGTGCAGCGCCTGGACGCGGCGCTCGCGAAGACCGCCGAGCTGCTGGCCCAGGCGCAGGAGCGGGTGCATCGCGACATCGCCCCGGTCCTGGCGACGGCGATCAGGGGCCGGCTGGCGGAGCTGACCGCGGGACGGTACGACGACGCGGCCGTCGACCCGGCGAGCCTGGCCGTGCGGGTGCGCGAGCAGGCCACGGGTCGGTGGCGTCACGCGCAGCGGCTCTCGCAGGGAACACGCGAGCAGGTCTACCTGCTGCTGAGGGCGGCCATGGCACAGCACCTCGTGACGACCGGCGAGACCGCGCCGCTCCTGCTCGACGAGGTCACGGCGCAGGCCGACGAACAGCGCAGGGCTGCCATGCTCGGCGCGCTCCTCGCGATGAGCATGGAGCGCCAGGTCATCCTGTTCACGCACGATCGCGACGTCGTCGAGTGGGCTCGCCTCCACCTCGACCCATCCCGGGACCGGCTGATCGAGCTGCCGGATCGGGCGGCGCTTCCGGCCTGAGGGCCGGGGACGCGGCCGCGCATACGTTCGCGGCGCCCAGGCACGGCGGACTCCGCGAGCCATGCCCGTGCCTGGAGTCAGCCGCGGCGTGCCACCACGTTCAGCCGCACGTAGTCGAGCGACGTGTCGGGCAGGCGCGCGATGACCGCGCGGACGAACGGCATCCGTTCGGCCTCCGGCAGGAGCGCGACGTGCTCGCGGAGCACGACCGCAGCAAGGAACGTCTCGAACGGCACCCCCGGCTCGAATGCGGTCGGCTCCGGCTGCAGCCAGGCCTGCACGTCCACGAACCCCGCGGCCTGCAGGGCGCGCCGCTCGGGGCCGGGCTCCGGGTAGGTCCACCTTCCCGGAAGTGGGTCGCCGATCTCGGCGAGGGCACGCGCCACGCTCGCGATGTTGCCGGCACCGCCGTACTGCGCGATCAGCTGGCCGTGGGGCGCGAGGACCGCGGCGAGCCGGTGGAACAGGGCAGGATGATCCGGCACCCAGTGGAACGTGGCCGTGGACACGATGGCGTCCACCGGCGGGTCGATCGGGAGCGGCTCCCGGAGGTCGGCGCACGTGTACTCCACGCGCGAACCGAACCGGTCGAGCCGGCGGCGGGCCTCGGACAGCATGCGCTCGGAGGCGTCGAGGGCGACCACCTGCGCATGCGGCAGGCGCTCCAGCAGCTGCTCGGTCACGCGGCCGCTTCCGCAGCCCGCGTCCAGCAGCCGACCGATGCCTTGCGGCTCGAGCCGGCCGATCACGCCGGCACCCCACCGCGCCTGCGGGTCCGCGACCCTGTCGTAGACCGTGGCGTCCCACTCCCGCGTCATCGGCGCACGATACCCAAGGACGCCGACTCGTGCGCCCGAGGGCCCGGTCAGCCGCCGACTCGTGCGCCAGAGGGCCCGGTCAGCCGCCGTGCGTGGGAGCCGCGGCCCGGCCCGACCACGCCGGCGCCCACTGCTCGCGGCGAATCCGCTCCACCTCGCCGGGCGAGATCTGCGGGACGGGGCGGACCGCCAGCGCCCGCAGATAGGCGTCGGCCGCCCCCTCCACGACCGAGGCGGCGTTGTACGCGTGGTCGACGGTCGGCCCGATCGCCAGCACGCCGTGGTTGCGGAGGAGGCAGGCGCTGCGATCCCGGAGGGCCGACGCCGTGAACTCGGCCACCTCGGAGGTGCCGCCGCGCGCGTACGGCGCCGTCACGATGCCTCCACCGCAGGCGGAGACCAGGCCGTGCAGGATCGGCGGGATGCCGATTCCCAGCGCCGCGACCGCCATGGCGGCGGCGCTGTGCGTGTGCACGACTCCGCCGACGTCCGGGCGGCGCGCGTAGGCCAGCGTGTGCAGGGGAAGCTCGCTCGTCGGTCGGCGGACGCCGTCGACCACCCGCCCGTCGATCCGCACGATGACGACATCCTCGGGGCGCATCGTGTCGTACGGCGTGCTCGCCGGTGTCACCGCGACCAGGTCCGGATCGTCCCGGATCCGCATGCTGATGTTGCCCGCGGTGAAGTACACCAGCCGCTCGGCGAGGAGCCGGCGGCCGAACAGGACGACCACCTCCCGCGCCTCGAGCCAGCCGGCCGGCACGGTCATCCTCGCGGCCCGCGTGTCGGGCGGCCAGGCGTCGCCCGCTCGATGGGAAACGGCGGATGGATCACCCCGATCTCCGTGATGAAGCCGGTGATCAGGTCATGCGGGGTGACGTCGAAGGCCGGGTTCCAGGCCGCGACGCCTTCCGGCGCGGACGGGCGGCCCTGCCATGTCCGCACCTCGTCGCCCGACCGCTCCTCGATCGCGATCCCCTCGCCCGAGGCCGTCGCGAGATCGAACGTCGACGTCGGAGCGGCGATGTAGAAGGGCACGCCGGCATGGCGCGCGGCGAGCGCGATCGAGAACGTGCCCACCTTGTTCGCCGTGTCCCCGTTGGCCGCGATCCGGTCGGCCCCGACGACGGCCGCGTGCACGCGCCCCGAATGCAGCAGCCCCGCCGCCGCGCTGTCGGTGATGAGCGTCACGTCGATGCCGGCCTGTGTCAGCTCCCACGCCGTGAGCCGGGCACCCTGCAGCAGGGGCCGGGCCTCGCACGCGAAGACCTGCACCGGCTCACCGGCGGCGGCCTTCGCGTACACGACCCCCAGCGCCGTCCCCCAGCCGAGCGTGGCCAGCCTGCCCGCATTGCAGTGCGTGAGGATGGCGCTCGCCGTCCGCCCGAGCTCGGCGCGGCCGTGCTCGCCGATCAGCCGGCACGCCTCGCGATCCTCGTCCACGATGCGCTGTGCCTCGACGAGTGCACGATCGCGGATCGCCCGGGGCGTGGGTTCGCCGTATGCCGCGTCGCGCACCCGCTCCACCGCCCAGGAGAGATTCACGGCCGTGGGTCGTGCCGCGCCGATCCGCTCCGCCAGCCTCGCGAGGACCGCGCGGGCCTCGCCGGCCGACGTGGCCGTTCCTCGTCGAGACCCACGACCATGCCGAGCGCCCCGCAGCCGCCGATCGCGGGGGCACCCCGCACGGCCAGCCGGCGGATCGCGTCGACCACGCCGGCCGTCGTGGTGAGCCGGATCACCTCGAGCCTGCCGGGCAGCAGGGTCTGGTCGATGATCTCGATCGCGTCGCCGGCCCAGGTCACGGTCGCCGGGATGGGCTGGACGTCGTGCATGCGCTCGTTCGCCTCGGATGCGTGCTCGGCAGGATGGGATGCTCGGCCCGACGCCATGCTCGGCCGGATCCGGGCCCCGGAGGCCGGGTCGCCGGACGGCCGACTGCGCCAGGCGTCTCGGCAGGGACCCAAGTATGCACTCGCGGCCGCGCCGTCCGCCGGCGCCACCGGGGGGCGTGCGACAGGCCCTCGCGTCAGCCTCGGTACGTCCTGCGTGCCATGTTCTCGGCCGAGACGCGGCGCACCACCCTCGAGAACTGCCGTTGCCGATCCCGCAGCTGGGCCGCCGATGGCTGCTCGGCCAGCTCCCGGTCGAGACGCCGGTAGCTCCGCAGCCGCCCGGGATCGAGCGAACCGTCCGCGATGGCGGCGGTGACCGCGCACCCCGGCTCCCGCTCGTGTCCACAGTCGGAGAAGCGGCACCGCGAGGCGAGTTCGGCGATGTCGGCGAAGGTCTCGTCCAGCCCCTCCTCGGCGTCCCAGATGCCGAACTCCCGCATCCCGGGCGTATCCAGCACGAGGACGTCGCTCGCGAGGCGGAACAGCTCCCGGTGCGTCGTGGTGTGCCGGCCGCGGGCGTCGTCCTCGCGGATGTCGCGCGTCGCCATGAGCTCCGTGCCGGCCAGGCGGTTGAGAAGCGTCGACTTGCCGACACCGGACGAACCGACGAGCGCGACGGTGCGACCGGCGACCAGCCAGGGCGACAGCTCCTCCAGGCCGCTGCCGCTCCGGGCGCTCACGGTGACGACGCTCACGCCGAGCTGCCGGGCAAGGTCGTCGGCGGCATGGGAGGGGAACGATGGCAGGTCGGCCTTGGTGAGCAGCACGACCGGCTCGGCCCCCGACTGCCGGGCCATCGTCACGTACCGCTCGAGGCGCCGCGGGTTGAGCTCGGCGTTGAGGGACGTGGCGACGAAGAGCGTGTCGATGTTCGCGGCGATGACCTGCGATCCGGCGCGTGACCCCGGGGCGCGCCGCAGGAACGCCGAGCGGCGCGGGAGCACGGCATCGATCCGCGCGTCGCCGTCATGCACGGGCGGCAGGTGGCCGACCCAGTCGCCCACGGCGGGCAACTGCCCCTCCCCCGCCTCCCGGCGGAGGCGGCCGGTCGGCACGGCGCCGACCTCGCCACGCTCCCCGGCGAGGATCCAGCGGCCACGGTGCTGCGCGACCACCCGTGCCGGAGCGAGGCCGGACAGGGAGAACGGCGCGAACGCCGCCTCCCACGCCTCGTCCCAGCCCCAGGCACCGCACGTCGCGGGACCATTCGTGGCATCCATCGGTCAGCCCACCCGCTTCAGGCGGCCGGTTCGCTTGGCGTACCGCTCCGCACGGGCGAACACCCAGAGCCCGAGCGGCACCAGGACGACGCCCATCACGACCAGCGGCCAGGCGTCCCCGAGCACGCTCGTGGCGGGAGCCCCATCGACGAGCCCCCTGCGCACGGCGTCGAGCACGTACGTGGCCGGCGAGAAGCGGGAGACGACCTGCATCCAGCCGGGCAGGATGTCGACGCTGTAGTACACGCCGCTGACCAGCAGGAGCAGCGACTGCAGCACGAAGGTCATCTGCGAACCGCGCTCCACGAACAGCAGCGGGAGGACGGCGGCCATGATGCCGATGCCCACGAACGAGAACGATCCGAGCACCATGAAGGCGGCCGCGGTCGCGATGTTCGCGCG
This sequence comes from uncultured Chloroflexia bacterium, assembly GCA_963757865.1. Taxonomy (GTDB): domain Bacteria; phylum Chloroflexota; class Limnocylindria; order Limnocylindrales; family CSP1-4; genus JAJYNJ01. The sequence goes on along the minus strand of CAVWSU010000002.1, from coordinate 44,419 downwards.
GGACATGTCGAGCCCGAAGAACAGCGCCAGCACGACCAGCACGACGGCCGTGTGCACGAGCCCGTAGAGGATCGCGTACAGGGTCGACCCGAGCAGCTGGGTGCGTCGCCGGATGGGCGCCATCATCGTGTACTCGAGGGTGCCCTCCCAGCGCTCCCAGGCGATGGTGTCGGCGATGAAGCTGAACACGATCGAGAGGTAGTTCCAGAAGGTCGCCCCGATCATCAGCGAGAGGATCAGCCGGCGGTCGTTCAGCTGGGCCCCGATCAGCGAGATCGCGAGCGCGCCGGCGATGGCGTACACGAGGTACGCGATCTCCCAGCCCCAGTAGCGGCGCGAGAGGTTGAAGTTGCGTTCGACGAAGGCGTAGCTCGCCTTCAGCTCGTGGCCGGCGGCGGTCACGGCGTGCTCCTTTCGGTGGGGTGGCCGGCCCGGACGATCAGATCGTGCGGGCCGGCCGGAGCGTTGGATCGGCCGCGAGCCTGGCGCCGATCCGGATCATCCGGCGCCCCAGGCTCCGGCGGATGGATGTCTGTCGCGGTCTCCGGGCCAGTCGGGCCCGATGCGCGAATTCGATCTCGGCGCGGATCTCGGCCTGGCGGGCCTCGATCAGCAGCCGGTGGCTGGGCTGAAACATCGTTCGGTCTCCTCGTCGGCGGTCCGCGAAGGCGGCGCCGCCGTATGCGTTGCTTCCGATGGCATGTGCCGGGACGTCGCCTCGCGGGCGATGCCCGGTCACGCCCCGGCCTCCTCGGATTCGGCCTCCTCGACGTCCTGGTCGAGGGACCGGCCCGTGTAGGCCATGAACACGCTCTCGAGCGTGGGCGGCTCGCCCCGCTCTCGCGCCACGCGTGCCTTCAACTCGGCGGGCGTGCCGTCCGCGACGACCCGTCCGCCATCCAGGACGGCGATGCGGTCGCACAGGCGGTCCGCCTCGTCGAGGTCGTGCGTGGTCAGCACGATCGCCGCGTCCTTCGTGTCGCGCAGGTCCTCGATGAAGACCTGCACGTCCACCTTCGACCTCGGGTCGAGGCCGGTGGTGGGCTCGTCGAGGAGCAGCAGCATCGGGCTCGTCAGCAGCGCCCGCGCGATCGCGACCTTCTGCTGCATCCCCCGGCTCAGCTGCTCCGTCGGGCGCCCGAGCCGCTTTTCGGCGATGCCGAGGCGTCCCAGGATCCTCGTTGACTCCGCGCGTGCCTCCCCGGCATCCAGGCCGTAGAGCCGCGCCGCGAACGCGAGGTTCTCGTACGGCGAGAGCTTCTTGAAGAACGCCGCGTCCACGCTCACGCGGTTGATGCAGCGCTTGACCGCCATCTCGTCGCGCTCGATGTCGTGGCCGAAGATCTCGACGCGACCCGAGTCGATCGTGAGCAGCGTGCTCACGAGACGGATGAGCGTGGACTTGCCGCTGCCGTTGGCGCCCAGGACGCCGTAGATGTGGCCGCGGTCGACGGTCATCGAGACGTCCCGGACCGCATCGACGACGCGCCGCTCCCGGCCGACGACGAACCGCTTCGTCACGTGCTCGGCGAGCAGGGCGGGCGGGCCGACCCGTGCGCGAACCGGGACGGCGGATGGTCCGCCCGTGGCTTCCGGGCCGGGAACGGGCGTCCGGTGGAAGCCGGGAAGGCGCGGGATCAGGGTGATCGACATGGTGCACCTCCTGCACTGGAGGCCCCGGCACGAACAGAGCCGCGGGCCTGACACGTCTTCCGACGTGGACCCGCGGCTCCGGCATCACGCTCACGTGGCACCAAAAAACCGTGGGTCCCGATCCGGGCCCACGGCTCCGAGTCACTGCTGGGCGGTCACCCGCCTGGCGTCACCCTGCGATGGGCACAGATCTCCCGAGGAACCCGGGGGCATCGCTGCCCGCTCGGGTCTTCCCCGTAACGAAGAGCCGTGTAATCGACATCTGCTGGACCGTCTCCATCTGCAGGGCGTCCGGACGAACGCCGGGCGGCAGGATACGGGAGCGAAGGATCGAGTGTCAAGGGCGATCTGGCCGGCTGCCCCGGCCGCGCCACACGCCGGTTCCTGGGCTCTGCGCCCGTCCGGGGCCGATCGGCCGGCGCCGGGATCAGGCGCCTGCGCCGCCCTCGTACACCGCGGGGTTGGCACAGCGCGGCAGTCGCTCGCCGGCAAGCCCGGCGAGGACATTGTCGACCGCGAGTTCCACCATCCCGGCCCGCGTCGCCGTCGACCCGGATCCGATGTGGGGCAGGATGATGCAGTTCGGGAGCCGGAGCAGCGGATCGTCGGGAGGAATGGGCTCGACCGCGGTCACGTCGAGCCCGGCGGCGAAGAGGCGGCCCGACTCGAGCGCCTCTCCGAGCGCGCGCTGGTCCACGACCGGGCCGCGGGACGTGTTCACGAGGATCGCCGTTGGCCGCATCAGCCCCAGTTCGCGGGCGCCGATCAGGCCGCGCGTCTCGGGAGTGAGCGGCGTGTGCACGGAGACGACGTCGGCCGCCCGCAGCAGATCGTCGAGCGGCACCCAGCGCGAGACGTCGTCGTCCGCGCGGGTCCGCGCCGTGTGGATCACGTGCATGCCGAAGCCGAGGCCGCGGCGTGCGACGGCCTTCCCGATGTCGCCGTAGCCGACGATCCCGAGGGTCGCGCCGTGCACGTCCCGCCCCAGCAGCAGGTCGAAGGCGACCGCCCGCCATCGGCCCTCGTGCACGTACCGGTCGGCCTCGACCACGCGCCGGGAGGCGGCCAGGATCAGCGCGAACGCCAGGTCGGCGGTGGTCTCGACCAGCACTCCCGGCGTGTTCCCCGCGGGGATTCCCCGTGCCGTCAGCTCGTCCAGGTCCAGGTTGTCGGTGCCGACGCCGGCGTTCGAGACGACGCGCAATGCCGGAGCGGCATCGAGGAGCGCCGCGTCGACGCGGTCCGTCGTGAGCGACAACAGCCCCTCCGCGGGCCCCACGAGAGCCAGCAGCTCGTCCCCGGTCGGGGTCCCGTCGCCCTGGAATCGCACCAGCTCGACCGACTCGGCGAGACGCTCGAGGCCGGCGCCCGGAAGCGAGCGACGGGTGACGACCACGACCGGGCGGCGTGGCTCCGGGTCCATCACCGCGCGGACGCCCGCGAGATCCGCCGGGACGCCCACCCCCGTCGCCCCGGTCCCGGAACTCGTGCCTTCATCGCTGGATGCGGGCCGAGCCGCCCTTCGCGAGGGCCCGCACCTGCTCGAGGGTGGCCATCGTCGTGTCGCCCGGGTACGTCGTGACGAGCGCCCCATGGGCCCACCCGAGGCGCAGCGCCTCCTCGAGCCCGGCGCCCGAGAGGAGGCCGTAGATGAGCCCCGCGGCGAAGCCGTCGCCGCCACCCACGCGGTCGTACACGTCGAGCTCCATGGTGGGCGCCACGACCGAGCGGCCAGCGGCCCAGGCCACGGCGCTCCAGGCGTGCCGGTTGGTCGAGTGCACCTCGCGCAGCGTGGTGGCCACGAGGCGCACGTTCGGGTAGCGCGCCACGACCGCCTCGATCATGCCGAGGAAGGCGGACGGGTCGAGCCCCGAGGCCGCGGCCACGCTCGGGCCGGGCATGCCGAGGGCCGCCTGGAGGTCCTCCTCGTTGCCGAGGAGCACGTCGACCTGCGCGGCGAGCCCGCCCATGACCGCCTGTGCGCGGGCCTGGCCGCCCTCCGCCGCCCAGATCTTGCCCCGGTAGTTGAGATCGAGGCTGACGAGCGCCCCCGCCGCGTGGGCCGCCGCCATGCCCTCCGCGATGAGCGCGGCGCTGGAATCCGAGAGGGCCGCGAAGATGCCCCCCGAGTGGAACCAGCGCACCCCCGCGCCGAAGAGCGCGGGCCAGTCGACGTCGCCCGGGCCGAGGCGCGCGGCGGCCTCGTCGGCGCGGTTGTAGAAGACCACCGGGGCCCGCACGCCGAAGCCGCGGTCGCTGTAGACGGTGGCGATGTTCGGCCCGCGCACGCCGTCGTGGGCGAAGCGCCGGTAGATGGGGCGCACCCCCATGGCCCGGATGCGCTCGTCGACGAGCTCGCCCACGGGATAGTCCACCATGGCCGTGGCGATGGCCGTGCGCAGGCCGAAAGCAGGCCGCCAGATCGGCCGCCACGTTGTACTCGCCGCCCGAGACGTGGATGTCGAGGGCACGGGCCTTGCCGAAGGGGACGACGCCCGGGTCGAGGCGGATGACGACGCCGCCGAGCGAGAGGAGATCGAGCGCGCCACCCGGCGGAGGGACGGGCAGGGCGCCGCTCGCCTCGTCCGCGGCGCGTGGCCGCGCCGCGCCGTGGCGTGCCTCCGGCCGTCGCCCGCCGTGGCGTGTGCCTCCGGGTCGCGCGCCTCGTCGGCCACGGTCAGGCCTTCTTCTCGAGGTGCCCGCCGAAGCCGAAGCGCATGGCCGAGAGCACCTTGTCGGCGAAGTCGGCCTCACCGCGGGAGGTGAAGCGCTCGTAGAGGGCGGTGGTGAGGATGGGTGCCGGCGCGCCCACGTCGATGGCCGCGATGCTCGTCCAGCGGCCCTCGCCCGAATCGGACACGCGGCCCGAGAAGTCGGCGAGGTCGGGGCTCTGCAGGAGCGCCTGGGCGGTCAGGTCGAGCAGCCAGGACGCGATGACGGAGCCCCGCCGCCAGACCTCGGCGACCTGCGGCAGGTCGAAGTCGTAGCGGTACAGCTCGGGCTCGCGCAGGGGCGTCGTCTCGGCGTCGATCTCGCGCTCGACGCCGCCGATGTTGGCGTGGGCCAGGATGTTGAGGCCCTCGGCGTAGGCGGCCATGAGGCCGTACTCGATGCCGTTGTGGACCATCTTGACGAAGTGCCCGCCGCCCGACGGACCGCAGTGCAGGTAGCCCTGCTCGGCGCTGCCGGGCTCGCCGTCCCGGCCGGGCGTGCGGGCGATCGCGCCGAGCCCGGGGGCCAGGGCCTGGAAGAGCGGGTCGAGCCGCGCCACGGCGTCGTCGGGGCCGCCGATCATGAGGCAATAGCCGCGCTCGAGACCCCACACGCCGCCCGAGGTGCCGCAGTCGAGGTAGCCGATGCCGGCCCCCTCGAGCTCGTGCGAGCGGCGGATGTCGTCGCGGTAGTAGGAGTTGCCCCCGTCGACCACGGCATCCCCGCGCGCGAGGAGGGGCACGAGCTGCTCGAGCGTGGCGTCCACCGAGGCCGCCGGCACCATGAGCCAGAGCACGCGGGGCGTCTCGAGCTTGGCCACGAGGTCCTCGAGCGACGTGGCCCCGCCCGAGATCGCGCCGTCCGCCACGAGCGCCGCCACGGCGTCCGCGTGGCGCGCATAGCCGTACACCGTGTGGCCGTTGCGCAGCCAGCGGCGGGACATGTTGGCGCCCATGCGCCCGAGTCCGATCAGGCCAACCTGCATGCGAGAGACCTCCTTCCGGAGTCGACGTGCCCGGCGGCGGGGATGTGCAGCTGGTGGGCCGCGGCCGGCAGCGGGGCTCCCGCTGGCGGCGGCTGCCGACGCCCGGCCGGAACGGAGGCATTGTCGGCCTTCACCCGGACGACCCATGATAGGGTACCGCCTGTCACGATACAGAACGCCGGTCGGTCCCAACCACCGGCCTTCGACAGCTGGCGGATTCATGCCCCTCCACGACGTCAGATGGCGGGCGGGCGGCGCGGCTCGTGCCACCAGGGTCGCAGTCACCGTCCCGACCCGCCGCATCCCCGGCCCGCTCGACCGCCTGCCGAAGGGTTGAGCACGGCGGCCGGCCCCGGCGGGCCGACGGGTGGTCGGCGCGCGCGTGGGTCCAGGCGCCCCGCCCCGGATCCCGTGCCCGTGGACGTCCCGGACGCTCCTCCGGGCTCCTACCCGTCGGGAGGTTCGGGCGTCGCCGGGGGCACTCCGGCGGATCGGGCCAGGTTCGACGCCATCCGCCTGGTGACACGGGACGCAGCGCACGACATCAACAACCTGCTGATGGCGGTCTCCCTCTACGCGGCGCTGGCGCTGACGGACCTGGCACCCGGCAGTCCGGCGCGCGAGGCCGTGGAGCGGGTGGAGTCCACGACGCGGGCCACGGCCGCACTCACCCGCCAGCTGCTGGACCTCACCGGCTCCGATGCTGCGGGGGCCGGGCCGTCGGACCTCGTCACCGCGCTCACCGGCATGGACGAGCTCCTGCGGATTGCCGCGGGACGGGGTACGGACCTGCAGCTGGAGCTGTCCGGATCGCTGCAGCCCGTCGCGGTTCCCCGGCGCGTGCTCCAGCGCGCGGTCGTCTTCCTCGTGCTGGCCGGACGAGACATGCTCGGCGACCGACAGGGCTCGCTCACCCTGCGCGCAGCTGCGCGCGGCAACGGGATCGCCATCGGTCTCGCGAGGACGGGCGCAGGCGTCGGAGAGGGTGCCACCGGATACGCGGGGCACGGCACCGGCGGGGACGCCGGGCGCGACACCACCAGGAACGCCGGGCGCGACACCGGCGAGGCGACCACCAGTGGCACGGCCGAGGCGACCACCAGCGGCCGTGCGGACCTGATGCTGTCGGGGATCGCGGCGGAGATCGCGCCCTACGGCGGCGTCGCCGAGTGGGATCGGGCGCTCATGACCCTCGAAGTGCTGGTCCCGAGGGCGCCCGACGCTGCCGGCGAAGCGAGCCCGGCGCCGGCGAGCCGCCTTCCGGCTTCGTGGCCGGCCGGCAGGCCGCCCGTGGTGCTCGTCGTGGACGACGAGGACGCGGTCCGACGCGTGGCCGGGAGGCTGCTCGAGTCCATCGGCTGCGAGGCCGAGCTGGTGGATGGCGGTGCGGGGGGCGTCGAGCGGTTCCAGGCCGATCCCGCCCGGTACGACGCGGTGCTGCTCGACCTTTCGATGCCGGGCCTGGCCGGAGTCGACGTCGTGAGGCGGGTGCGCGAGGCCCGGGCGGGCGTGGCGGTCGTCCTGATGAGCGGGTACGCCCCGGAAGACCTGACGGCCGAACTGCGCGCCCAGTCCGTCACGTTCCTGCAGAAGCCGTTCTCCCGGGCATCGCTCCTCGAGGCGCTACGCGACGCGCTGTCGACGGCTCCCGGCCCCTGAGAGTTGGCTCTCCCGCGCCGGAAGCTCAGCCCCGCGGTGGCTCGGGCCCGGAGCCAGGCAAGTCGCCCCGTTCCAGGGCTGCGATCTTGTCCAGCCGCACCACGTGCCGGCCTCCCTCGAAGCCCGTCGTCAGGAAGGCGGCGACGCACGCACGGGCCACCTCGACACCGACGATGCGGCCGCCCATCGAGAGCGCGTTGCAGTCGTTGTGGAGACGCCCCAGCCGCGCGACCACGGGATCCGACGCCTCGACGCATCGAATGCCCGGTACCTTGTTCGCGACGATCGCCTCGCCGGTCCCGCTGCCGCCGAGCACGATCGCCCGGTCGCAGTCGCCCGACGCGACGGCCTTCGCCGCCGGCGCGATGAAGTCCGGGTAGTCCACGGGCGTCGTGTCCCATGTCCCGAAATCGACCGGCTCGTGCCCGAGCGAGCGCACCTGCTCGATGACGGGATCCTTCAGGATGAACCCCGCGTGGTCGGTTCCGATCGCGACGCGCATGTGGGTTGCACCTCCGTCGAGCCGCGGTCCCGGCGCCCACTCGGGTCCCGGTGGCCGTTCGGGTTCCCGCGGCCGCCCGACGACCCTAGCATGGCGCGGCCCGGCCGGCCCGCCGGCGACGCGCCCGCGGGCTGTTCAGGCGTCCGCCGCGGCGGCGACGAGCTCGACGAACCTGCGCACGAGCGCGAGCATCCGTGGGCCGGCCGCCTCGCCCGCGGCGAGCACCTCGGCGTGGTCGAGGGGCTCGCCCGTCACGCCCGCGCCCGGGTTGGTGACGAGCGAGATGCCGGCCACGCGGAGCCCGGCCCAGCGGGCGACGATCGCCTCGACCCCGGTGCTCATCCCCACGGCCGACGCGCCCAGCACCTGGAGCATTCGCACCTCAGCCGGGGTCTCGTAGTTGGGGCCGAGGAGCTGGGCATAGACGCCCTCCTCGACGGGGATCCCCGTGTCGTCGGCCGCGCGGTGGAGGAGCCGGCGCAGGCCGGGATCCCAGGCGTCGACCATGTCGGGGAAGCGCGGCCCGAGGGCGTCGTCGTTCGGGCCGATCAGGGGGTTCACCGACGTCAGGTTGAGGTGATCGCTGATCAGCATGATCGTGCCGGCTCGGTAGGCCGGGTTGACGCCGCCCGCCGCGTTGGTCAGCAGGACGATCGGCGCACCCAGTCGCCGCATCAGCAACACCGGCTGCACCACGAGTCCGGCCGGATGGCCCTCGTAGAGGTGGAACCGTCCCTGCAGCGCCACGACCGGCACTCCGGACAGATGGCCGAGGATCAGCCGCCCGGCATGCCCCGGCGCCGTGGCGGCGGGCCATCCCGGCAGCTCGTCGAAGGGGATCGCCGTCGCGCCGGACAGCTCCGCGCCCAGTCCACCGAGCCCGGAACCCAGGACGATCCCGACGCGCGGCACGAGGGGACTGCGCCTCCGGACGGCCACCTCGAGCGCGTCAAGGCTGGCGGACCACGCGGTGGGCAGGAGCCGGGCGACGGTCACGAAACACCTCGCGGCACATGAAAGCGCCCGAAGGAACCGCGGTGACACCACCCGGCGTGCGCAGCGATTGCTCGCTCGCCTCGCCCCACCTTGATGTGATCTCGGTGGACCTCCGGGATTGCTCCCGGCGATCCGGAACCTTGCGGCCCCGGCTCGGTACCTTGCGGCACCGGCGGCACCTTGCGGTGCCGGTGGTCTCTGACGGCCCCTTCGGGCAGGACCAACGATATGGGCGGACGTACCACCCGGTCAACGGCGTTATCCACGAAGTTGCGTCGCGCGCGAGGCGTTTCGTCCACGAACGACGGATGCTGTGGACGGCCTGTGGACAAACGGCCGACCACGAGCGACCGGCGGCGGCGCGTCGCGGTGCCCCCGGCCCGCGACGAACGACCACGTGGATTCCGGACGACGACCCCGCCCGGACGCCGGCTACTGCAGCGAGGCCTTGACGACCACGGAGTTCACGTACTTGTCGTGGAACCCCTGCCGCTTCGGGTCGGTCGCCGTGCTCCACGCCAGGTAGACGTACCAGGCAAAGACGAGCAGCGAGATGAGTGCACCCACGCCGAGCCCGTAGCTGCCCAGCGTGGCGAGGGCACCGGGCCCGGCCAGCAGCACCCAGCGGAGCGCAGCCTGGTTGACGGTGAGCGGGCTGCCGTCCGCCGCGTTCAGCACCATCAGGCCGAGCAGGCGATCGCCGGGGGACGCCCGCATGCGCGTCCACGTGTAGATGAAGTACGCACCCGACAGCACGAGGTTGATCACGGCGAGCCCGACGAGCGAGCCGTAGCCGAGCGTGCCCGAGGTGAGCGACGCGCCGACGACGATTGCGCCAAGGATCGACTCGACGATCGCCAGCAGAATCCCGTCCAGGATGTACGCGACGAGCCGGACGCCGAACCCGGCATAGACGATTCCGGCCGCGGGACCGGGCTGCGTCGGCGGCGGGGCCCAGCTCGCCGGGGCGACGGGCGGCGCCTGCCAGCCTGCCGGTGGTGTCTGCCAGCCTGTCGGCGGTGCGGGGGGCGCCTGCCACGCGCCCGGAGGGGGTGGCGTCTGATCCTGCTGCGGTCCGGGCGCCTGCCCGGCCGGATCGATCGAACCCGTCATGCGTGCACTCCTCCGACTCCCTGCTGCCTCCCTCGGGCGCCTCACGATCATGGAGCCCGCGGCAACGTCGTGGAGCCCTCTCCGCGACGAGCTGCGCGCAGTCGTGAGTGCGATTGCCCCGTACCACACGAGGATACCGATGCTCAGCAACAGTCCGACGCCGGGCAGCTCGCTGACGAACCAGCGCACGGCGGAGCGCCGGAGGCTGAGGCGCCCGCCCGTGGTCACGTCCGTCACCGCGAGCCCCGCAAGCTCCTGTCCGGGCGTTCGTCCGAGCGCCGTCCAGCCGTAGACGAGGTACGCGCCGCGCAGGGCGACGAGGATGCCGCCGGCGAAGATCGCCAGGCCGTACTGCTGGCTCGTGAGCGTCATGTCGCCGATGGTCGACGACTGGAACGTCGTCGGATCGAAGGCGCCGGTGATGGTGAGAAGCTCGAGGAAGAGCCAGATCGCGACGAACCAGGCGATGCCGACGATGACGGCGTCGATCACGGTCGCGGCCGTCCGCGGCACCATGCCAGCCGGCTGACCGGACATGTTGTCGGCGGGCCCGATCCGGCCACCCGACGCACCCTGCCCGTCCGGGGTGCCCCAGGGATCGCCGGGGGCGGAGGCGCGCGCGATGCCCGCGTGAATCGAGCGTGGAACCGGCGCAGCGGGGAGTTCGGGCACGGAAGCATGATGCTCCCCGCCGCGGGTCCCTGCTACGAGTCCCAAGCGCCCTCGTTGGAACTGCCGGACTCGATGTCCACGGCGGAGGCCGTGACCTCGCCCACCGGGACGACCGCGCGCAGGTACGCGCGATTGACGAACGCCACGTCGAGGGCCTCGTCGTCGACCGACGACCCGCGAACGCGCACGTCGGCGCCGGTCACCGGAACGAACAGCTCCGGACGGTGCCCCACCAGGTCGGCGGGCGCGGTTCCCGGATGCACGTGAACCGTGCCGTACACGAGGCCGCCTTCGAGCTCGCAGCAGACGTCGTACCGCGTCTTGCGCAGGCGGAGCGCCGCGCGACGTTCCGCGGTCGCCGGGGGCTGGCTGTCCGCGCCGGCCGCGACGACGACCAGCTCGTAGGGGTCGAGCTCGCGCACGTCGGGCGCGTCGTCCAGGGCTCCGGCCGCACCGATCGGGCCACGCCTGACGGCGAACACCGGCAGGGGCGTCCGCCGGTTGAGGGCATCGGAGAGCCGGCCATCCACCTGCACACGCCCGACGATTCGCAGATCTTCCGTGAACGCCTGGAACGCGGCTACCGCCGGGGACGCCGGTTCCGCTTCGCTTATCGGAACCGGGCCCACTCGCTCGCGATGACCGAACAGGTCGAACGGCACGTACGGATTGTATGCACCGATCCTTACATCGGACCGATCAGTCCGCGCCGGCGGCGAGCTCCTCGTCCGTGGGCGCCGTGGGCGCCGCGGGCCCGGCGTCCGGCGGGTGGGCGGCGAACACGCGCTGCGCGCGGGGGATCTCGATGTTGTTGGCCTTGAACGCGGCGAGCACCCGTTTGCGGAGCTCGCCCGCCGCGGACCAGCGGTCGGCGGCGCGCACCGAACCCAGGATCTTGAGCGTCACGCCGTACTCGCCGAGGGCCTCGACGCGCTCCACCCGCGGGGTCTCGAGGACGCGGCGCTTCCAGGCCGGTTCGTCGGCCATCTTGCGGCCGAGCTCGTTCACGACCTCGATGACGAGGTCGATGTCCGACCCGTAGGCGACCGTGACGTCCAGGTTGATGCGTGCCCAGACCCGCGTCAGGTTGCTGGTCACGCCGATCAGCCCGTTGGGCACGATGTGGACGGTCCCATCGATGTCCCGGATGGTCGTCCGGCGCAGCGTGAAGTCCTCGACCGTGCCCGACACGTCGGCGATCTTCACCACGTCTCCCTTCGAGAAATGGTTCTCGATCAGGATGAACGTGCCGGCCAGGTAGTCCTTCACCAGGCTCTGCGCCCCGAAGCCCAGCGCAACACCCGCGATCCCGAGCCCGGCGACCGCGGGCCCGATGTTCAGGCCGAACTTGTCGAGCGCCATCACGAAGGCGACCACCAGGATCAGCGCGCGAGCGAGCCCGTCGGCCAGGCCCTGCAGCGTCTCGCTCCGCTTGCGGACCTCGATCGCCGACAGCTCCTGCGCCGTGCCCTCCGTCGCCTCGCGGTTCACGAGCGCGGCCACCGTGCCACGCACGAGCCGGCGCGCGAGCCACAGCGCGACGAGTGTCGCGATGACCAGCAGCATCAGGTCACCGAGGACGGCGCTCGGGCCGGCCACGAGATCGTAGCCCGGGATGTCCTGGATGTTCACGCGGTCGCGCCTTCGGCCTCGAGGCGGGCGCGCAGGCACTCGAGCGTGCGCAGCACCATCCCCGGTCCGTCGCGGTCGAGGTACGACTGCGCCATGCCGGCCAGGGATCCGGTCAGGGTCGCATCGGCGGACCAGCGCACGAGCGTACGGCCGGGGGCGGCCTCCTCGAGCGACATGGCGACCGTCGCCTCCAGCGACGTGCCCGCCGCGGAGCCATGGAGACCGGCCTCTGCAGCCGAGGGACGGTCGAGACCGGACAGGTCGACGCGACCTTCAGCGGATACGCTCAGGAAGCCCTGCCCGACGCGACCGCGCAGCGTGAACGACGTGGGGCTGACCCGATCGATCGCCAGGGACCCGGTCCCCGGCACGCAGGCGGCGAGCGCCGCGGGATCGGTGATCGCATCCCAGGTGTCCTCGCGGGCAGCAGCGATCTCCAGTGTGCCCTCGGCGCGCATCCGACCCTCCAGTGCGTACGCGCACTGTAACGCGCGGCACGCCGCGCCGATGGCCGAGCGTCGGCGGGTCGAGGATCAGCGGGCGGCCGACCGGGTCTCCAGCGCCTCGTCGAGAGTCAGCGGGTGGCCGACCGGGACTCCAGCGCCTCGTCGAGGGCCCCCTCGAAGATCCCGACCACGCGGTCCACGGTGTCGTCCGCGGCGTGCGCCTCGCACATGAACCACGGCTCGCGCGAGTCGGGCTCGGGCATCGCCCCGCGCCGGATCATCCCGTGGGCCACGGCATCGTAGAGCTCGTGGTCCGTCCCGGCCCAGCCCCGATAGTCGCCGGGCATCTTCTCGGCGAACATGACGCCGAACATCGCCGGGTGCCCCGTGAACACGTGCGGAAGCCCGCGCCGCCCGATCACCTGGTCGAGTCCACGCTGCACGGCCTCGCCCGTCCGACGGATGGTACCGAGCGCGTCCGTCTCGTTGAGCACGGTGAGCGTCGCGACTGCGGCCGCGGCTGCCACGCGGTTGCCCGCGTACGTGCCGCCGTGGCTCACGTGCTCGGGCATGACGCTCATCACGTCACGGCGACCGCCGAACGCGGCGGCCGGATAGCCGTTGCCCATCGCCTTTGCGTACGTGGCGAGATCGGGGGTGATGCCGAAGTGCTCGGCCGCTCCGCCCCGTGCGAACCGGAAGCCGGTCTTGACCTCGTCGAAGATCAGCAGCGCGCCGAACTCGCGCGTCATCTCGCGCACGCCCTGCAGGAACCCCTCGGCGGGAAGAATTCCCTGGGCATTGCCCAGCACGGGCTCGATCAGGACCGCGGCGATCTCGTCGCCCTCGCGCTCGAACACGCGCCGCAGGGTACCCAGGTCGTTGTAGGGCACCGGGATCACGGTCTCCGTGATGGCCTTCGGGATGCCGCGGCCCCAGGCGAGCCGGACCGGGTTGTCCCGGTCGCCCAGCGTGCTGACGTCGTTGGGCAGGACGCTGATCAGCGCGTAGTCGTGGACGCCGTGGTACTGCCCCTCGAACTTGACGATCTTGTCGCGGCCGGTGAAGCCGCGGGCGACCCGGAGCGCGTGCATCGTGGCCTCGGTGCCCGAGACGGTCATGCGCGCCATGTCGCAGAACGTCATCTCCGTGATGAGCTCCGCCACGCGGATCTCGTCCTCGCTCGTGAGCGAGAAGCTCACGCCCCGGCGCATCCGCTCGTTCACCGCGTCGTCGATCCGCGGGTCCGCGTGACCGAGGATCACGGGGCCGTAGCCGAGGCGCAGGTCGATGAACTCGTTGCCGTCCGCGTCCCAGATCCGGCCACCCTTGCCGCGATCGACGTAGATGGTCTCGTCGCCCCACGAACGGAAGTTCGAGTTCGTGCCGCCGGGCAGGACCCTCGTGGCGCGCCGGTACTGCTGGCGCTGCCGATCGCGAACCAGGCTCGGGGCGGGCTCGGCGGTGGCCTGGTCGGCCGTGGCGGGGCTGGCCGGGTTGTGGATCGCCATGGTGCGTTTCCCCTGTCGTGCGATTTTCGCAGCAGCTGGCGGCCGCAGCGCTTCCTTTTCGTAGGACGATGGCATGAATGGTACGGTACTCGACGGCTTTGCGCCATAGGCACCCCGTGCCCCGCCCGGCCGCCGCGGCCGGCGCTACACTCGCGCCCATGCCGACGACCACCGCCTTCGACGTCCAGGCCGTGCGTACGCACTTCCCGTCGCTCGCTCGCCGCGTGGACGGCCGGCCCGTCGTGTATCTCGACGGTCCCGGCGGGACGCAGGTCCCCGAGGCCTGTCTCGACGGGATCCGGGGCTACCTCACGTCGAGCAACACGAACACGCACGGGGCGTTCGCGATCAGCGAGGAGAGCGACGCGCTGCTCACCGAGGCACACGCTGCGGCAGCCGACTTCCTGGGGGGCTTCGCCGACGAGGTGGCGTTCGGGGCGAACGCGACCAGCCTCACGTTCGCGCTGAGCCGAGCCATCGGGCGCACGCTCGGCCGCGGCGACGAGATCGTGGTGACGCGGCTCGACCACGACTGCAACGTTGCGCCATGGCTTGCGCTGGCCGAGGACCGCGGGCTCACCGTCCGATGGGTGGACGTGCGGCTCGACGACTGCACGCTCGACCCGGAGAGCCTGGAACGGGCGCTGGGGCCGCGGACACGGCTCGTGGCGGTGGGGCTGGCGTCGAACGCGGTCGGCACCATCAACCCCGTCGCGCGGATCGCCGCCGCCGCTCACGAGGTCGGGGCGCAGGTCTGGGTGGATGCCGTCCACGCAGCGCCGCACATGCCGATCGACGTGGCGAGCCTCGGCGCCGACTATCTCGTCTGCTCTCCGTACAAGTTCTTCGGGCCCCACATGGGCCTGTTCTGGGGCCGCCGCGCGCTGCTCGAGACCCTGCCGGTCTACAAGGTGAGGCCGGCCGACGACACGCTCCCCTCCCGCCTCGAGACGGGCACGCAGGCACACGAGGCGCAGGCGGGGTTGCTGGGCACGTTCCGCTACCTCGAATGGCTGGGCGTCTCGCAGGGCGGCGCGGCCGGCGAGCCGGGCACGAAGGAGGGGCGGCGGGAACGGCTGGTCGCGGCCATGACCGCGGCTCGGAGCTACGAGCGTTCCCTGGTCCCGCCGCTGCTCGAGGGGCTCGGCGCGATCCCGGGGCTCCGCGTTCGCGGGATCACGGACCCGCGGCGCATCGAGGAGCGCTGCCCCACGGTCGCGTTCACCCTGGACGGCCACCACCCGCAGGCCGTGTCGCGCGCCCTGGGGGAGCGGGGCATCTGCACCTGGGACGGCGACTACTACGCCTACGAGCTCATCCGCGCGCTGGGGCTCGCCGAATCAGGCGGGATGGTCCGGGTGGGGCTCGCCCACTACAACACGGCCGGCGAGGTCGACGACCTCGTGCGCGCGGTGGCGGACATCGCCCGGAGCTGAGGTCGCCGCTTTCCTGCAATTCGTGCCTGGTTGGAACGCTGTGTCGGACACCAGCGGCGCGCCGCGGGTCCACGCGGCGCGCACCGGCCCGACGTCCCCGCTCCATACGCGCGCGTGGCCCTGCTCGGTCCCCGTTCACGCCGGCAACCGGACCTGCAGGCGCCCCTCCCCGTTGCGCGGCTCGCATCGTGCAGTTCGTGCATGGTGGGAACCGCATGTCGGGTCGGACCGGCGCGTCGCGGGACCGTGGAGCGCACGTGGCACCGAACCGAGGTCGTGACGTGCTCGCCCGAGGTCGTGCCGTGCTCGATGGACCATGCACCGGTCCACGGGCGCGGCGGAATGCGCCGCTCGGAGCGGGGTCGGCGGCCACGCAGCCGGCACCGCGTTCGGGGCAGGCAATTCCTGCAGGAAGCGTGACCCGGAGTGACTGATGCGCCCGGTTGGCGTGCTCCGGATGCACGTTCCGCGAAGTCGGGACGCGGGACAGACCCGACGTGAGACGCGACGACGATGCGGCACGTGGCGGACCCCAGACGGACCGGGACGGGAGACGCGACGTCGATCCGGTACGTTCAGCCGGTCGGGTACGCAAGTGGCGCGCGTGCGGCTCCGCCCGAAGGGCGGACACGTGCGCCCCATCGTCAGCCAGCCAGCGGGACCCCTCTGCTCACTCGAACAGCGGCAGCTGCTCCCCCTGGCGCTCGATCTCCGGATCCAGGCCCAGGTACGGCTCGAAGCGCCCGAGGTCGGCCCCCTCGCGCTCCACGATCGCCCGCAAATGGTTCGCCTTCAGGATGTGCCAGTTCCCCTCGGCGAGGGCCTCGCGCAGGATCGGCGACCGCGCGAGCTTGAAGCGAACGAGCTCGACCCGCTCCGGGAGCACGACGAGGAACCGGACGAGCGTCTCGTCCTGGGGGATGGCCCGGCCGCGCCGCAGCACGGACTCCCCGAGCATCGCGGTCCACTCGACCTCGAAGATCAGGGCTCCCTTCCCCCGCTGGTACCACATGCAGTCGACCGCCTCCAGGGCCTCGACCGGGCCCCGGGAGACGAGCGGCAGGTAGGCGCGCTCCTCGACGTCCGACAGCAGCGCCGACAGCGGACGGCCGAGGTACGGCCGCTTCTGCTCCTTCGGGCTGACCCAGCACCGCAGACCCAGCCGGTGCCCGTACTCCACGAGCCGTCCCACGAGCTCCGTGTGCTCGCGGTACCGGGCCTGGAGCTCGTCGCTCGTCATGAGCATGTCGGGCGTGGAGGCACGGCTCCGGTAGCTGTCCAGGCAGGCGCGGACGAGCGACTGGTCGGGCGCGTCGTAACCCCGGAACATGGCCGCGATCCGGTCGTAGAAGGCCGCCTCGCTCAGTCCGCCGGCGGTGGTCAGGAGGCTGAAGACGGCCCATTCGAGACGGTCCGACAGCGGAATCGACGCCGCCAGCACGTCCCGGGTGTCGCGCAGCCACCAGCGGCCGGGCTCGACCTCCGCGAGCCTCGGGTGGTTCGGTTTCGAGAGCTCGCCCTGGATGAGTTCCAGCAGCATCGTCACGTGGTCGCCGCCGCGCGTCACGACGGGAGAGTCGGCCGGGGCCGAGGGACGGCCGGCACCGCCATCTCGTGCTGCCGGGCCCGAGGGACGGCCGGCACCGCCATCTTGTGCGGCCGGGCCCGAGGTGTGCGCTGAACCCCCGCCGGGCACGCCCGACAAATCGCGCGTGCCCCATCCCGTGGAGTCCGGCCAGGTGGCGTGGCCGTTCGAGGTCGTCGCCCGGACGGTCGTGTTCGCGTCGCCGTGATCCGTCCCGCGCGCAGGCGCGTCGGGGGCTCCGGCGCCCGCTCCCATGCCCTCGCCTTCGCCTTCGGATTCGCCCCCGGGGGGCGCGCCGGGAACGTCACCCTTGGCAGGGACGGCGTCGTCCGGCGATGCCGGTCGCTCGCCGAGGAGGCCCATCGCGGCCGCCGACCGCTCGGCGCGCGCCGCCGACTCGCCGTAGGTGCGCGTCCCGACCAGACGCCGCAGGTGGCCGGCGTGGTCGAGCCCCACCAGGATCTCACCCAGCAGTCGCTCGAACCGGGCCGGTTCGCCCCGGGCCTGCAGGATCGCCACGGCGGTCTCGGTCACGTCGCGCTCGACGGCCGACAGCTGGAACCCGCCACCGTGGTCGCTCTCGACATCGGATGGATTGCGGTCCGACGTGCCGCGGTCCGGCGCCTCGCGCAGCGGAAGGCCGGCGCGGGATCGTGTCCCGGAATCGGGTCCCGTGGCGAACTCGAGCGTGCCGCCGACCAGCTCGTCCGCCTCGGCGAGCAGGGCCGTCGTCAGGCGGTACCCGGCGCCGACGCCGCCGAGCGCCCCTGCCACCAGCGCCTCGGGACCCCCGGGCTCCAGCATCACGACGGCCCTCGCGTCCGGCGCGAGGATCGGACGGACGGCTCCGAGGCCGCGTTCCAGGGCCGCTGCCTCCCAGCCCCAGCCCGGCCGCGGAGCCGGGCCCGCGAGTCCCTCGAGCGGCAGCGTCGCGGCCGCTTCCGCGCCCAGGGCAAGTGCGGTCGCGTGGTACGCGAACGACAGCGACTCCGTCGTCCAGCGAAGCGGCGGCTGTGTCAGCACGAGCCGGATGCGGGGATCCGGCCGGTCGGGTCGGGTGGGCCGGCCGCGGACGTCGTGCGGATCCGGGAGGCCACGGCGCAGGACGACGTTGGCCGTCGCATCGGCAAGGTCGAGGACGTCATCGCCGAGCCGCGCCTGGATCTGGCCGCCCGGCAGCGCATGCACGCGCTGGATGAACCCCCGCACGAGCCGGCAGCCGTCCTCGAAGAGCAGCCATGGGTTGCGCTCGCGCCACTGGTGGCCCCCCGGGAGCCGCACGCGGCCGTTCGAGATCCGGAGCGCCGCCACGCGGCCCGGATAGCTGTTGAGCTTGCTGGACGGGAGCACGACATGAAGCAGGGCGAGACGCAGCGCCGCCTCGACGGGCGCGGCCCGCAGGTCACCGTCGAGCCGGTCGACCAGGGCACGCAGCGCGGTCAACGTTCGGGGCGTGTAGAGCGACAGGAGCTGGCCCGGAAGCCCCTCGAGGCCCGGCGCGACAGGGTACCGGCTCAGCAGCCTGTCCAGGTTCGCGTCGGCGTCGGGCGCCTCACGGGCGCGTTCGGCGTCGGCCTCGTCCGTGGGCGCCGTGCGCTGCTCGCCGCCCCCGACCTGGTCCCGGCACGTGACGCAGCGGTAGCTCTTCCGGAACGGGGCATCGGCCTCGCCGTCCCAGATGAACTCGTCGACGAGCACGGACCGGCCGCACGTGGGGCACCGGGACGTGAACTGCGCCGCGATGGCCAGGCGCAGGCTGGTGTCGCCGCGCGGGTGGGCGGACAGCGACTGGACGGCGGCGTCGAAATGCCTGATGTCCGGCGGCCGGAGCACGATCTCGGCAAGGAGACGCGTGAGCGGCGCGGACTCGAACGTGTAGCTCCGGCGGAGCTGGGCGACGGCCGTGCGGGCCACCCAGCCGCCCCGTCCGAACAGGTCCACGACCACGTCCCCCGGGCGCGATCGTGCCTCGATCTCGGCGGCCACCACGTTGAGCGGTGGCGGGGGCGCGAGTCGCTCGAACGTGGGGAGGACGGGTCCCTGTTCGGGGCGGATGAGCGACGAGAGAGTCTCGGACATCTCGGCGAAGTCTAGCGGGGGCGGCGAGCGAGGTTGAAGGGTCCCGCGCCGGCTCCAACGCCGGCCCCCGGCGGTCAGCCCTCGTCGTCGAGGCTGTCGGTCTCCTCCACGAAGGCCTCGTCGTCGGTCACCTGGGAGGGCACGACGCGGTCGATGTCGTCGAGCGACTCGTCCTCCTCGTCGTACTCCAGGTCCTCCTCGAGGTCGATCTCCTCGCGGACGAGCGTGCCCTTGGTGTACGGGCGCAGGTCGGATGCCTTCGCCGCGGTGGGGAACGAGACCTTGCCGTAGTTGCGCGGGTCCTGGTAGGTCTCGCGGATGATGATCCGCACGTCGCGCTCGCCGAGGCTCGTCACGCCGGCCGTGTACTGGTTGCCCTCGGCCATGAGCTTGAGCAGCCGGGCGGCGGCCTTCGGATCGACCGTCCCGACGTGGACGCCGTTGGACCGGGCCAGCAGGCGGCTGCCGTCCGGCACCAGCTCGACGAGATCCCCGGGGTTGACCTGCGCGAGCTGCCGCGGGTGGGCCAGCTCGTACAGGCCGGCGAACCCGGTCTTGCCGGTCTCCTCGACGAAGATGTTGACGGGGGCCTTGTCGCCGACGGCGGCGGGCGCCGTCTTGTCCCCGGCCTCCACGAGCAGGACGCGCAGGCGGTCGATGTTGCGCTCGGCGATGCGGTTGGTCGGGTCGAGGGCCAGCGCGGCCTGGTAGTGCTCGCGCGCCTCCCCGAGTTCCCCGAGCTCCCACAGCGCCTTGGCCAGGCGGTTCTCCGAGGCGGAGTCGGGTCCAAGCTCCAGGATGCGGCGATTGATGTCTGCGGAGTTGCTCCAGTCGGCGTTGGTGGCGGCGGCGATGGCCTGCTCGACGAGCTGCCGCTTGAGACGGACCGTCGACGCTCCGGCGGTGGCAGTGCCGGCGAGTTCGGGGAAGCTCATGGACTCCTTCGATCGGGTTCAGTCCCCGACGCACCGTGCGACGCCCATGACAACACGGCAGACGTGGGGCAACCGTTATGTACCATCCCGCCCGGGCAGGTGTCAAACGCGCGTTGCCGGCGGGCCGGGTAACGTCCGGGCCTCCCCGCGAACACGGGTGCCAGGTGCCACCGGGCCGGGTTGCGTTCGGGCCTCCCCGCGAACACGGGTGCCAGCGCTGCCGCCGGGCCGCCCGCGAGCCCTGGTACGCGCTGTCCCGCGAGGCGGTGCGCGCGTCCGGGCGCGTGGTCAGCGGAGGAGCAGGTTCCAGGCCACGGCCAGCAGCGCCGCGGCGCCCAGGACCCCGTACTCCCAGATCCACGCGAACGACCGCCGCTCCGCCCCGGGAGCCGCCCGGTACGCGGCCCAGATGGCGAACACGGCCGCGAGCACGGCGGGACCGACCAGCCTGGGCAGTGCCAGCGCACGCAGCACCGCGGCGGCGATGCCAACCACGACCGCAAAGGTGCCGGCCGCGAAGGCCGCGTCCCTCACGCGCGTCACGCGGAGCGCGGCCAGCCGATACCCGAGGAGGAACGCCACGACGGCGTCGCCCACGGTCAGCAACACCACCGCGCCCTCGGCCAGGGGCAGCGTGGCGTCGCTTCCGGGTGGTTCCGCGAGCCCGCCCGGGATCGCGCCCGCGATCCCGGCAAAGGCGGCGAATGCGAGCAGCAGCGCGAGGTCCTGCAGGATGTTGCGGCGGCGCTCGGCCACGTCGCCGGAGGGCAGCGCCAGGCGCCGCTCGACCACGATGCTGGCGCCCACCAGGACGGCCCCGGCAAGGAGCGCGGGGATCGTGAGCGCCCCGACACCCGCGAGGTGCCCGAGCCCGATCATCCCGATGGACGCGACGGCCGGCAGGGCCATGGACTCGACCGGGACGCCGCGCGGCTCGTGGGCCAGCAGGATGGGGAATGCTCCGTAGGCGGTCAGGACGGCGATCCCGATGGCGGCGAGCCACAGCGGGGGCCCGTCCAGCAGCATCCCGACGGCCGCCGCGCCGCACGAAAGCAGCACCAGCTCGAGGGTGCGGGCCCGGTCGTCGTACACGGCTTGCGATGGTACGCGCGGGGGGCCGCCGGCGCACGAGAGCACCAGGGTGGGGCCGCCGACGGGCGCGCGAGGTTGGTCCCGGTGCGTCAGGCCAGGCGTTCGCCTTTCCTGGAGACCCAGTCGAGCAGCCGCTCGCGCGGCCACGTGTTCGCGACGTTCTCGCGTTCGACCCAGCCGCGGCGGGCCGTATCGACGCCCCACCGGATTCCGTCGAGCTCCTCGACGCGGTGCGCGTCCGAGTCGATCGCCAGCAGGCAGCCGTGCTCCACCGCCCGTCGCGCCCGCACGTCGGACAGGTCGAGTCGGTGGTCGGAGCCGTTCACCTCGAGCAGCGTCCCCGTGCGTGCAGCCTCCGCGTACACCTCGTCCCAGTCGAGATCGAGATCGTCGCGCCCGCCGATCACGCGGCCGGCGGGGTGGGCCAGGATGTCGACGTGCGGGCTTCGCAGGGCGGCCATCACCCGGGCCATCAGCTGTTCCCGGGGCTGGCGCCGCGCGACGTGCAGCGAGGCCACCACGACGTCGAACCCCGCCAGCATCTCGTCCGGGTAGTCGAGCCTCCCGTCCGCGCGGATCTCGAGCTCGCAGCCGTGGAGCAGGCGGAAGCCCTGGGGCGACGTGCCGGCGGGGGCGAGGCCGGCGTCCTCCTCCCGTGCGAACCGGTCGTTCAGCGCCGCGATCAGCGGGCGCTGCATCGACACGCGGGTCGCATCCAGGCCGTGGGCGATGCCGAGGCTGACCGAATGGTCCGTCAGCACCTGGTACGCGTACCCGCGCGCCCGCGCCGCCAGGGCCATCTGCTCGATCGAGTGGACCCCGTCGGACCACTCCGAATGCGTGTGGCAGTCGCCCCGCAGGTCGGACAGCTCGATCAGGTGCGGCAGCGTGCCGGCCGCGGCGGCCTCGATCTCGCCGCGGTCCTCGCGCAGCTCGGGCGGGACCCAGGCCAGGTCGAGGAACGCGTACGCGGCCTCCTCCGTCGGGAAGGTCCGGAGTTCCGCCTCCGTGCCGGCCAGCGGCTCGCCGTCCGCGCCGAGACGCAGGTAGCCCTTCTCCGAGAGGCTCCAGCCGCGCTCCCGCGCCCGCGACCGGAGCCGCACGTTGTGCTCCTTCGACCCCGTGAAGTGGACGAGGTAGGTCCCCTCCTCTCCCGGCGGCATGACCATGAGGTCGACCTGCGGGCCGTCGAGCAGGCGCACGGCCGCCTTGTGCGGGCCGCCGCCGAGGACGCGGTCGACCGAGGCGAGGCCGGTGAACCGTCCGACGATGGCACCCGGGTCGGTGGTCGAGACCAGCAGGTCCAGGTCGCCCACGGTCTCGCGTCGTCGCCGGAACGACCCGGCCGGGACGATCGATGTCACGCCGGGCGTGTCCAGGAGTTCCCCGACGAGGAGACCGACGATCCGCTCGGCCTCCCCGAGGTGGAGGCGTGTCTGCCGGTGCTCGAGCTGGGCGATCCCGTCCAGGATCGCCGCCTCCGTGCGCTCGGACATGCCGCGCAGGTCGCGCAGGTGGCCGGCCTCCGCCGCGTGCCGGAGGTCGTCCAGCGATTCGATGCCGCGCTGCTCGTACAGGACCTTGACGGTGCGGGGCCCGAGCCCGGGGATCTCGAGCAGCTCGACCAGCGAGGGCGGCACCTCGGCGCGGAGCCGCTCGTAGAAGGCGAGCCGGCCGGTCGTCGCCAGCTCCTCGAGCTTCTTCGAGATCGCGGCGCCGACGCCGGGGATGCGCGGCGGATGGCCGTCGCGGTAGGCCCGCGCCACCTCGACGGGCGAATGCGCGATCGCGTCGGCGGCGCGGTGGTACGCCACCGTCTTGAAGACGAGCTCGCCCTGCACCTCGAGCATGTCGCCGATCTCGTGGAAGATGCGCGCGAGGGCGCCGTTGGTCAGCAGCGGCACGTCGCCGGGGGCGTCGGCCGTCTCTTCGCCTGTCGTGCGCGATGCCTCGGCGGGGAGCGGGGAGTCGTCGTTGCCTGCCGGGCGCGAACCCCCGGCGGGCGGCACGGGATCCCTGTCCGTCCGCCCCGCCGCGCCCCCCCGGTCTCGCGCCATGTCAGCCGATCTCCACGCGGTCCCGTCCCCGTCGCTTGGCCCGGTACAGCGCGTCGTCGGCCCGCTGGACCAGGGAGCTCGCGCTCGCCGTGCCCACCGCGACCCCCACCGACACGGTGACCGGCCCGTCGATGCCCATCTCGGCCGTGTCGAGCGAGCGGACCGCCTGGCGCACGCGTTCGGCGATCTCGACCGCCGCCTCCTCGGTGGCTCGTCGCAGGACCACGACGAACTCCTCGCCACCATACCGCGCGGGCACGTCGTCGGCGCGCACGGTGACGCGCAGCACGCGGCCCACGCCCCGCAGGACCTCGTCGCCGACAGGGTGCCCGTACCGGTCGTTCAGGGCCTTGAAATGGTCCAGGTCGAACATGAGGATGCCGAGCGCGTCGTTCGCGCGGCGCCCGGCACGGCCGAGCATCTCGACCAGGTCCTCGAAGTAGGCACGGTTCGGGATGCCGGTCAGCGCGTCCGTTGCGGCGCGGACCCGCGCATCCTCGTGGGCGTAGGCGCGCTCCAGCGCCGCCGAGAGGTCCTGCGCCGCGGCCCGGAGCACGTCGCGGCTCTCGACCGGCCATCCGGAATCGGTGCGACGCGACAGGACGAGCGCGCCAACGACCTGTCCGCCCGCCAGGAGCGGTTCGGCGAGGATGTGGCGCAGGCCGTACGCCCGGCTCACGCGGTCCGTGATGCGTTCGACCGCGTACATCGTGGATCCCGGCCGGAGTCCAGGTCCCGACGCATCGGACGCGTCGAGCGACGGCCTGGAGCCTCCATCCGCCCCCCGGGTTCGACCGTCGCGGTTGACGACCGCGAGGAGCGGGCCCGGACGCCGGCTGCCGGCCGGCCCAGCCCCGGCGGGCGTGCCCTGCCCCGCCCGACCCGCTCGGACAGACAGCGCCCCCGCAGGCTCGAGGTCGCTGGCAGGGAACCGCGTCACCGAGAGCGGGACGGCGGCGCTGGACGACACGAGCGTCGCCTCGATGATGCGTTCGGCGGGCTTGAGGCGGGCAACCACCACGTGGTCGGCACCGGAGGCCTCGCGAAGCTCGTCCACGGTCGCGTCGACGGTGGCATCCACCGACGTCGAGCGGGAAAGGCCGCGCAACATGCGGGCGAGCGTTGCCTCGCTGGCGGCATTGCGTGCCGCTGCCCGCTCCACCGCACGCCGTTCGACGGCGACGGACGTACCCAGGCTTACGACGAGCACGATCCCGAGCGCACCGAGCGGCGCGGCCGCCTGGCCCGCCGCGACGAGCACCATGACGAGCGCGAGCACGGACAGGAGGCCGACCTCGACGCGGCGCGCGAGGCGCACCGACACGTCCCGCCCGAGCGGGCGCTCCTGTTCATGATCAGTCACTCGGCGAGGATGCCGGGTCGCGGGAACCGTGTCCAGCGACGGCGGGACGGCGGACGTGACAGGCGGCATGCGGTCGTCGGCCACGCGAGCCCCTCCCGCACGCGCCATTCAGGCGCCGGGGACCGGCAGCATGCGCGGGTGGCGGCGCGTCCTGCCGGCGCCGTCTCGCCGGGGCTCGCCCGAGCCCGGTTCATCCTCCGCGCCCGGCGAGCGCGGCCCGGCCGCGTGCTCGCGCGGCGGCCATCCATCCGATGCGTGGCCCGTCGCCGGCTCGGCGCCGGCCCGCTTCGCCCGGTACAGGTCGAGGTCGGCGGCCGCGATCAGCTCGCCGACCGTGCGGCCGCTGTCGGGGAACGCGGCGACCCCGATGGACGCGCCGATCGGCACGGGGGATCGCTCGGGGACGTGGCACGACTCCGAGGCGAGCGCGGCGACGATGCGCGCGGCCGCGGCGGCGGCCATGCCGGCGTCCGTGTCGGGCAGGATCACCGCGAACTCGTCGCCGCCGTAGCGGGCGGGCACGTCCGACGCGCGAAGGGTGGACCGGATCACGTCGGCCGCCCAGCGCAGCACCTGGTCTCCCACCTGGTGCCCGAGCGTGTCGTTCACCAGCTTGAAGTCGTCCAGGTCGATCATCAGCAATCCGACCGGCCGGCGTCCCCGCCGTGCCCGCAGGAGCTCCTCCCCGAGCCGCTCGTGCAGGTAGCGGTGATTGAAGAAGTTCGTGAGCGGGTCCCGATCGGCCAGCTCCCGCGCGGCGGCGTACAGCCGGGCGTTCTCGAGCGCCATGGCGGCCTCGTTGGCCATCGTCGTCGCGAAGCGCACGGCCTCGTCGTCGAAGAGGCGCGGTTCCCGGGTGCAGACCTCCACGATCCCCAGTGATTCGCCCTTGGCGACGAGCGGCACCATCAGGTTCGCGGCCATCCCGAGCCGGCGCAGGGCCCGCACCTCCGCCGGATCCGCGCCCGGATGGCCGGCCACGTTGACGCTGGGGTACTGGTCCACGAGGACCCGCCGCGTCTCCGGGTATTCGCCGAGCGCGTAGTCGGTGTCACGCTCGTCGTCGCGGGGAAACGCGCCGAGCGTGCGAACGACGTCGCGTTCCCGCTCCCACAGGCTGATCGCGACGAGGTCGGCCTGCAGCGCGGGCGCCATGTGCGCCGCGATGCGGTCCGCGACCTTGAACGGATCGAGCGTCTGGGTGACCTCGCTCGACAGGGCGAGCAGGCTCCGCATCTCCCGCTCGCGCCGGTGGAGGTCCTCGAAGGCGCGCGCGCTCTCGATGGCGCTCCCCGCCGCGTCCGCGAGCACGCTCATGAGGCGCAGGTCCCGCTCGTCGAACTGCCGCAGGCCGAGCTTGGAGAGCGTGAGGACGCCGATGACCCGGTCGTCGAAGTGCATGGGGACCGCGACCATCGACTCGTCGACCTGGTCGGTGCCCGGGATGTTCGCGCCCCGCGGATCGGCATTCGCGTCGTCGATCAGCAAGGGTCGGTCGTGCTTCGCGGCCCAGCCCGTGAACCCCACGCCGACGTGCGTCCGGAGCAGGTCCATCGGGATCTCGGTGTACGTGCCGACCTCGCCGCGGAACGCGATCGGCTCGAGCAGGTCCGGCGGCTGGAGCAGGTAGACGCGGCAGTTGTGGTAGTCGACGACGCGGCGCGTCTCCTCGACGATCGCGCGCCCGACCGACTCGACGGTATTCAGCCGGTTCAGCCGGCTGATCGACGCCTGCACGACGGCGAGCTGGCCCGCCCAGCGCTGCGACTCCGCCATGACGTCCGCGTTGTGGATCGCCACCGCCGCCTGGCTGGCGATCATCTCGAGCAGCATCAGCTCCTCGTCGGTCCACGCGTGCGGCGCGCGGCGGCCCGCCTCGAGGAGGCCGGTGGCACGGCCGTCGTGCATCAGCGGCACCATGGCGTGGGCCGCGTAATCGCTCCAGGCCACGAGCTCGAGCCCGCCGGGCGGCCGGTCGCCGGTCTCGCAGGTCCAGTGCTCGCCGCGAAGCAGCCGCTCGACGAACGGAGACTCCGCCGGCAGGGGCGCAAGGAGTCCGACCTCCACGTCCAGGCCGTCGGCGGCGATCGGCCACAGCCCGTCGGGCATCCGGAGGCTGATCACGGCCATGTCCGTGCCCAGGACGCGGTTCACGGAACCGACGATCGTGGGAAGGATCGTGTCCCGGTCGAGGGTCTGCGTGAGGTCCCGGGCAACGCCGAGCAGGGTCCTCAGCCGGATGTCGGGCTCGCCGGGAGCACCGGATGGCGTCCGCCCGTCCCCGACGGGTGACGGCCGCGCGGTGGTGCGCGGAGCCGCCGGGCCCGCCGACACGGATCGCGCCCGGTGCGTGGTGTCCACGGAGTCAGCGTAGTGGACGAACCACGCCGGTCCGGCCACCCGGGAGTACCACGGCCCACCCGGACGAAGGTACCGGTCGGCCGAGCCCTCCGCCCCGGGCATGCCACCCTCAATGGGCGCTCCTCCGCCGGCGCCCTTCCACCGGCGCACGTCCACCGGCGCATGTCCACTGGCGCACGTCCACCGGCGCTCCTGGACCGCCGCGTCCGCACGCGGCCGTCATCGTTTGACACCCCCGCTCATCCGAGGCTATCGTCCACCCGACGGCGTGCGTCTCGCGCACCGCGAGTCGGTGTGCGCCGTCGCGTAACACGCATTCGGAGGCTCCCAAGTCCCCGTGGAACCTGGACCCAGTCGCTGCGGCGCCGCGGGCGCCGTGGCCATGGCGCCGGTCCGGTCCACTCCGGGAACTCCGCGCGGCCTGTAGCAGCGTCGCGCGCCACCCCGGGGATCGGACCAGCGTCCCCAGAGGTGGCAGATGCAGCTCTACCTGAGCCAGGTGATCGGCCGGCCCGTGCGCGACCGCCAGGGCGAGCCGATCGGCAAGGTCGCAGACCTGATCGTCGCGATCGGTGACCGGTATCCGCCGGTCACCGGACTCGTGGTGTCCACCGGCAGGCGCAAGATCTTCGTGCCGTGGTCCGACGTCGCGACCTTCGACGCGAACGGTGCGGTCCTGTCGACCGCCACGATCGACATCGCCAAGTTCAAGCAGCGCCCCAACGAGCTGCTCCTGTACATGGACCTGCAGGACAAGCAGATCGTCGACATCGACGGGCGCCGCGTGGTGCGCGTCAACGACCTGCGCCTCGACGAGATCGAGGGCAAGCTCCACCTCGTCGCCGTGGACGTCGGCGCCGCGGGCCTCATCCGCCGGCTCGGCGTCGAGGGCCCGTGGCGGACGATCGCCCGCAACCTGCACCTCGGCGTTCCCGAGCGGTACATCGACTGGGAGGACGTGGACCCGGTCGAGACGTCGATCGCGTCGATCCGGCTGCGCGTGCCCCACCAGGGCCTCAAGGAGCTGCACCCGGCCGACCTGGCCACGATCATCGACCAGCTGACCCCGCGCGACCGCGCCGGCGTGCTTGCGGCCCTCGACGACGAGGCCGTGGCCGACGCGATGGAGGAGATGGAGCCGGAGACCCAGGTCGACGTGCTCGAGGATCTCGAGCCGGCCCGCGCCGCGGACATCCTCGAGGAGATGAGCCCCGACGACGCGGCCGACCTGATCGCCGACCTGTCGGAGGAGACCCGGGCGGAGATCCTGCCGCTGATGGAGCGCGACGAGGCCGATGAGGTCCGCGAGCTGCTCGGCTACCCCGAGGACACGGCCGGCGGCATCATGACCACGGCCTACGTGGCGATCCCCCAGGACCTGACGGCCGGCCAGGCGATCGAGAAGCTGCGCGAGCTCGAGCCGGACGCCGAGACGATCTACTACGTGTACGTGACCGACGCCCTGGAGCACCTCGTCGGCGTGCTGTCCCTGCGCGACCTCATCGTGGCCCGGCCCGAGACGCCCGTCGGCGAGTTCATGCACGACGAGCCGGTCGCGGTCGGCGTGCTCACGCCCCAGGAGGAGGTCGCCCAGGTCGTCGCCCGGTACAACCTCCTGGCCGTGCCCGTCGTCGACGACGACGGCGCGCTGCAGGGCATCGTGACGGTGGACGACGCCATCGACACCGTGCTCCCCACGGCCTGGAAGCGGCGCCTCCCGCGTCTCTACAGCCGGACGGGCGGGTAGGTCGTGTACGGCACGGGTACGGGCGCGGCCCGCAGCCGGGCGCGACGCGGCGGGATGGGCGGCTGCGCTCCTTCGGGCGCGTGCGGCTTCATGGCCGCCGACGGGACTCGCGGCGACATGCCGTCCGGCGCGCGCGGCTTCATGCCCTTCCGGGGGCCGTCCCGCGGTTTCGTGCCATTCCGCGGGCCATCGCCTGCGGCCCCCACCGACCTCGAGGCCTAGTCCGTGCCGTCGCTGCCGGGCGCGCCGCGCGTCCGCTGGCCGGCGGCCATCTCGCCGAGGGCGGCGAACCGCATCCGCGTCGCCGCCGTGCTCGGCGTGCTCGGGCCGGGCCTGGTCAGCGGTTTCGCCGACAACGACGCCGGCGGCATCACGACGTACTCCCTGGCCGGCGCGCAGTTCGGGTACGAGCTGCTCTGGGTGCTGCTTGCCAGCCAGATCGTGCTGTTCTTCACCCAGGAGGTGGGGGCCCGGCTCGGACTGGCCACGGGACAGGGCCTGACGGGACTGGCGCGCGAGCGGTTCGGCGTTCGGTGGGCGGCCTTCCTCACGATCACGATGCTCGTGGCGAACCTCGGCTCGACGGTTGCCGAGTTCGCGGGCACCAGCGCCGCGCTCGGGCTGTTCGGCGTGCCGACCCCGGTCAGCGCGGTGCTGGCAGCCGCCGTGGTGATCCTGCTGCTGACGCGGGGGAGCTTCAGCCGGGTCCAGTACCTGTTCGTCGCGGTCGGCATCGGCGTCTCGCTCGCGTACCTGGCCTCCGCGCTCATCGCGAGGCCCGACTGGGGCCAGGCGGCGAGGTCGCTGGTGATCCCCGGTGGCTCGTTCTCCGCGGCGTACTGGGTCGCGGTCGTCGGCACCGTGGGGACCACGATCACGCCGTGGGGCCAGGCGTTCATCCAGTCGTACGTCGCGGACAAGCGGCTCGGCGCGGAGGACCTGGTCCCCGAGCGCTTCGACGTGGGCCTGGGTGCGCTCCTGACGAACCTGATCGCCGGCTTCATCGTGGTGGCGTGCGCGGCGACGCTCTGGAGCGCCGGGGACCACGCCATCCCTGACGCCGCGGCCGCCGCCCGCGCGCTGGCGCCCCTCGCCGGGTCCGGCGCGATGGTGCTCTTCGCCGTCGGGCTCCTTGCGGCCTCGTTCCTCGGGCTGGGCGTGGTGCCGCTGACGAGCGCGTACTCCGCGTGCGAGGCGTTCGGCTGGGAGAACGGCGTGGAGCGGCGGGTTCGCGAGGCGCCCGCCTTCTATACGCTGCTTGCCTTCTTCGTGGTCTTCGCGGCGCTGTTCGTCCTGATCCCGGGCCTGCCGCTGATCCAGGTCATGTTCCTCGCCCAGGTGCTCAACGCGTTGCTGCTCCCGTTCGTGCTCGTCTTCGTGATGCTGCTGTCGGCCGACCGCCGCCTGATGGGGCCCCTGGCGAGCGGACCGATCCTGCTCACGATCGGGTGGATCGGAACGGGCCTGCTCGTGGCACTCTCGCTCATGCTGGTCTGGACGTCCGTGCTGGCCTGATCGGCGATGCACGACCCGGCGCGTCCCCCCTCCCCGCCCGCCGGCACGCCGTCCCGCCGGCACGCCGTCCGCCGAGGCGCCGTCCCCCGAGGCGCCGCCAATCGGGGCGCCGCAAGTCGCCCACCCGTCGGCAGTGGGGGCACCGCAAGGCGCCCACCCGTCGGCAATCGCCCATTCGCTGCCAGTCGCCCACCCGCCGGCGCCGCCTCCGGGTGCCCTGCCCCCGCTGTTTCGCTCGCCCTCGCGGATCCGGCTGGCCGCGGTGCTGGCCGTGCTCGGGCCCGGGCTCGTCAGCGGCTTCGCCGACAACGACGCGGGCGGCATCACGACCTACTCGCTCTCCGGCGTCCAGTTCGGCTACGAGCTGCTCTGGGTGATCCTCGCCAGCCAGGTCGTCTTGTTCTTCACGCAGGAGGTGGGCGCCCGGCTCGGGCTGGCGACCGGCCAGGGCATGACGGGCCTCATCCGCGAGCGGTTCGGCGTCCGCTGGGCCACCTTTGCCGCGCTGACGATGCTGGTCGCCAACCTGGGCACCACGGTCGCGGAGTTCGCGGGCATCGGCGCCGCACTGGACCTGTTCGGCGTCCCCGTCCCGGTCAGCGCCGTCATCTCGGCCGTCGCCGTCGTGCTCCTGATCACGGCGGGCAGCTTCAGCCGCGTGCAGTTCGCGTTCGTCGCCGTCGGCGTCGGCGTGTCCATCGCCTACATCGCATCGGCCGTCCTCGCCCGCCCGGACTGGGGCCAGGCGGCAACGTCGCTGGTGATCCCGCACGGCGCGCTGACGAACGCGTACTGGCTGGCCGTGGTGGGGACGGTGGGGACGACGATCACGCCGTGGGGCCAGGCGTTCATCCAGGCGTATGTCGTGGACAAGCGCCTCGGTCCCGAAGACCTGGCGCCGGAACGGATCGACGTGGGGCTGGGGACCCTGATCACGAACGTGGTCGCCGCGTTCATCGTGGTTGCCTGCGCCGCGACGCTCTGGTCGACGGGCCTGGGCGCTCACATGGATCCGAACACGTTCACTGCCGCCACGGCGGCGCGCGCGCTGGCGCCCGTGGCGGGGCCGGCCGCCGAGGTGCTGTTTGCCGTCGGGCCTGCTCGCCGCGTCGCTGCTGGGCCTGGGCGTCGTGCCGCTGTCGAGTGCGTACACCGCGTGCGAGGCGTTCGGCTGGGAGACGGGTGTGGACTGGCGCTGGCGCGACGCCCCCGCCTTCTACTCGTTCCTCGCTCTTTTCGTGGCGTTTCCTGCGGCGTTCGTGCTGCTCCTCTCCCCGGGGCAGCTGGTGCCGGTCATGTTCCTCTCCCAGGTGCTGAACGGCCTGCTGCTGCCGTTCATCCTCGTGTTCGTGATGCTGCTGGCAAACGACCGGCGGATCATGGGCCCGCTCCGCAGCGGGCGCGTGCTCCTCGCGATCGGCTGGATCAGCACGATCGTGCTCGCGGCGATGTCGATCGTGCTGGTGTTCTCGTTCTTCGTCCCGCTCGGCTGAGGGACCACGCCTGCCTCGGCGCGCCGAGCCGGATGCCCCTGGCCAGCGTGGCGAAGCGGCGGTCAATCGCGAGTGAAGCCCGGCGTGCCACCCTCCAACGGGTGGACGATCAACGGGTCGGCGCGGCCCTCCGCGCGATTCGCCGGCGGCGAGGCCTCCGCCAGATCGATGTCGCACGCCTCGCGGGCGTCGATCAGACGACCATCTCGAGGATCGAGCGCGGCCGGCTCGACTCGCTGTCGGTTCGGACGCTGCGCGTGGTGTTCGCGGCGGTCGACGCCCGCTACGAATCCGGAGTCTGGTGGAGAGCCGGCGACCTCGACCGGCTGCTGGACGAGCGCCACGCCGGGCTCTGCTCGGTCACCGCGGCGGCCATCTCGCGTCGCGGGTGGGACGTGCACCCGGAGGTCACGTTCTCGATCTACGGCGAGCGGGGATCGATCGACATCCTCGCGTATAGCCGGTCTGACCGGGCGTTGCTCGTGGTCGAGGTCAAGTCCGAGCTCGTCTCCATCGAGGAGACGCTGCGGCGCCTGGACGTGAAGCGCCGGCTCGCCTCGCAGATCGCACGAGATCGGCTCGGCGTCGCGGCCACACTCGTCGGCTGCGTCCTCGTCCTTCCCGAGCAGAGCACCAGCCGCGCGGCGATCGCACGCCACGAGTCTGTTCTGCGGGCGGCCCTGCCGGACCGTGCTGCCCACGTCCACGCATGGCTGGCGCACCCGTCGGCGTCGCTGGCCGCGATCTGGTTCCTGTCGGATAGGACTGGCAGGCCTGTTACGCGAGTTCCCGCTGCAGGTCGACGGGTCAGGGTGCCCCGAGGACAGCCCTCGGCGCCGGCCTGATCCCCTCACACCAGCCTGCCGAGCGTGGGTGGCTCGCTCGGGGTGGCCGTCCCTCGGTCTGGGCGAGGCCATCGCCCGGCCAGCGCCCCGTCTCGCCCAGCCAGCGCGCCGCCTCGCCCGCATACCAGCTTGCCCGGTCCTGCCCGGCGGGCGATCTGACCGGTCGAGCCCATAGCAGGCTACGCAGTCCTGAGCCGCGGGAGGGACGGGCAGTCACGAGCGGTGGAACGGGTTGGACCCTCGGGCCTTCGTGACCGGGTATCGGACGGGCAGTCCTTGCGTGAGATCCGCGTCAGAGCACGGCCGGGGGAGCGGGACGCGTCGGAGTTCGACCGAGGATCCCGGATGGCCGCCGCGAGGGCCGGGGGCCGACCATTTCCGCCACAGGTCGTGCCACGGGCCGGTTGGCGTGCTAGCCTGAGGCCATTCGGCCTACCAGCCATAGGCCCTATCGTCGGGCAGAGTTCGCTGCAGCAACCCGGCTCGCGGCAGCGGGAGCGGACTGCGGGCGACGCGCGGGGGGAGCGATTCCGGCGGGAGCGGCGAGCGAATGCAGGGAGGCCCCGATGGACGCACCCGCGCAGTACGTGTCCTGGAACTTCGTGCTCATCTCGATCCCGAACATCGTGGTCATCCTCCTGATGATCGTCGTGTTCGTGCTGGCGCTCGTGGCGCCCTTCCCGCACGGCGGGTCCGGGCGAGGTCGTGCGGGCGACGATCGTGAGCGTGACGGCCGTGAGTGACGCTCGTCGCGAGCCCGACGAAGACTCCGGCAACTGGACCTACGCGATCCGGCGCTGGCTGGAGCGCCAGCTCCCGCTCGACTCCCTGCTCCCGCACCGCATGCCGTACTACGTCGGATCGTGGGTGTACGTGTTCGGCGTGGTGGCGATCGCGGGGCTGATATGGGTGGTCGGCTCCGGGGTGGTGCTGGCCTTCTTCGGGCCCCAGTGGTGGCACGTCTCGGGTGTCGGACACTTCGTGAACAGCCTGCACTTCTGGTCGGTGCAGATCTTCTTCGCCTTCACGGTCCTGCACCTGTGGGGGCAGTACTTCATGGCGAGCTGGCGGGAGGGCCGCGCCCCGACCTGGATGGTCGGCGTGGTGATCTTCGCGATCAGCATCGTCACGGCGTTCACGGGGTACGTGTCCCAGCAGAACTTCGACGCCCAGTGGATCGCGGTCAACGCGAAGGACGCCACCAACGCGGCCGGCATCGGCGCGTTCTTCAACGTGCTCAACTTCGGCCAGATGTACGGCCTGCACGTGATGCTCTTCCCGGTCCTGGTCATCACGCTCGTCGCGGTGCACATCGTGCTGGTCCGCATGCGGGGCGTCGTCAAACCCATCGACCCCGCCGGGACCGGCGCGGGACACGAGGACGTGGCCAGATGAGCGGTCCCGAACGCCCGCAGGAGGCCTACTACCGCGGCATCCGCATGGTCCGCTACGACCTGGTCAAGGAGCTCGTGCTGGCGCTGCTCGGCACGGCCATCGTGGTGGTCGTCCTGTCGGCCGCGTTCTCCTCGCCCGACGATCCGTCCGTCACGATCCAGACGTGGGCGCACAGCGATCCGGTCGACTTCGTGACGACCGCCGTCTCGGAGCTCTCCGGACAGAGCGACACCGCCGGATACGGGCCGCCCTACACGAACACGCCCGACGCCGCGCAGGCGATCGGCCCCATCGCGCCCGCGGCGTGGGCCGGCGTCAGCACGCCCATCGACCCGGCGCAGGACTTCGTGCTCAAGCCGCTCGAACTCGCCTCGACGGGCAACGCGACCCTCACGGCGGCGCTGAGCGCCTACCAGGGAGCGAGCGCTTCCCAGCAGGGGGCGTGGCTCGACGCATACACCACGGCGCTCGGCAGCGCGACCGTGTCCGGCGCCGACGTGGTCGTCGCCGGCGGCGACTATGGGCCCGTGCCCACCCTCATGAGCAACCTGCTCGCCGAGGCCCGCACGGGCGGGCTCGACGGGCTGCTCCTGCGGAGCGACCAATTCTTCCAGACCGACTTCACCCGCCCACTGCTCTTCATGGGCGACGGGTCCTACCTGTCCAACCTGGCCGCGGCCGCGCACCTCACGGGCGACCAGTGGGGCATGATGAACGAGACCGGCAGCTACCCGGGGCAGACGTGGCTGTGGCTGTTCACGTTCTGGTACCAGGTGCCGCCGTTCTCCACGGCCCCGAATGCCGATCTCGTCGTCGTCCTCCTCATGATGGTGCTCACGGCGCTGCTGGCGCTGGTGCCGTTCATTCCGATCCTGCGCGACATTCCCCGCTGGATTCCCGTTCATCGCCTCATCTGGAGGCGGTACTACCGGAGCTAAGCGGGCATAGTCGGCAAGGCAGCGGGTCGCGGGGCCCGGGGCATCTTGGCAGGGTCGGAGCACGTCGCAGGGGAAGCGGGTCGCGGGGGTCGTTGTGGGCAGGGCGTGCGTCGCCGCCGCCGTTATCGGCTGCGTTCTCGTCCTTCCGGATGCGGGCTCCAGCGGCGCAGCAGTTCGTGCGCCACGAGGCGGTCCTGCGGGCCGCCTTTCCGGAGGGTGCAGCCCAGGTCCACGTGTGGCTGGCGCGGCCGTCGGCGTCGCGGGCAGGGATCTGCTTCCTACCGGGCAGGAATGGGCGGCCTGCTACGCGAACCCCCGCCGCGGATCACCGTGCCGGGGCGTCTCGGGACGGCCCTCGACGCCGTGCTCATCCCTCGCAGCGGACCGCGGAGCATGAATGCCCGCGTCTGCCCGGTCATCCCTCGTCGTGATCGGGAGCCACACCCGGCCGACGCCTCATCGTGCCCGCTTACCAGCTTGCCCAGTCCTACGTGGCGGGAGGCCCGACGGGTCGAGTCGTTAACAGGCAACGCAGTCCTGGGCGGCGGTACGGTCCGTTCCGAGCGGCGGGACGGGCAATCGCGAACGGCGGGACGGCCAGTCCTGGGCGGTGGACGAGCCGAAGCGGCCTCCCCTCAGCCCACGTGGTAGTGCTGCAGGGGACTCCAGACGCTGTTGGCGTTGGCCGTGGTGGGGTTGGCGATGGCGCGCACGTACCACTCGCCGGGGGAGCTGAACGTCCAGGTCCAGCTGGCCTTGCCGGCGGCGTCGATGTACACGTCACGCTTGCCGCTGTAGACGACCGTGCTGCCCCGCTTCAGGACGAAGGTGAACGTCACCTTGGCCTTGGGCAGCTCGACCCGTGCCGGGCGGACCGTCGTGGTGAACGTCACCTTCGAGCCGCGGGCGATCGTCTTCACGCCGGACACGAGCGGGCGCAGCAGGGCGATCTGGCGCACCACCACGCGCGTCACGTTGCTGTTGGCCGCGGACAGGTCCGGGGCCCCGGCGAAGACGGCGCGGTAATACGAATTGGCCGCGGGCCGGTCGCCGGCCGTCACGGCACCCGTCGCATCCGTGACCGCGTCGGCGACCGACGTCCACGTGATCCCGTCGGTCGAGCGCTGGATCTGCACGGTCCGGCCTCCCGGCGGCTCGGCTCCCGGAGCGGTGAACGTCACGGGCAGGGAGACGGCCTCGCCCCAGGTGACGACCGGCGGGGTGGCGGCCAGGGTCAACGTCGGCGCGGCGCGGTGCGATCGCGAACGGCGGGGTGGTCGCCGGCGCCAGGTTCGGCGCCGTTGCGGTGAGGGCAACGGCCGTTGCCGCACCGACGACCATGCACCCGTCGAAGGTCGCGATCCCGGAGACCGCCGCGCGGCTGAGACCGCCCGTGCAGGTGAGGGTCGCCCCCGGGACGGGCGGCGCAAGGGCGAGCGTCACGATCGCATCGCTTCCCGCACCGCTCGAGACGGGCTGGCCAGTTCCGTCGACCACGGCGACTGCCGGCTGCACGGGGAATGCGGCGCCGGAGGTGGCGGCCGACGGCGCGGCCTGGAACGCGAGGGCGACCGGCCCGCCAGGACCGGGCGTCGCAGAGGAGCCGACGATCTGCATGTTCGCGTAGTACGTCGTCAGGATCGCGTCGAAGAGCATGCCGTTCGTGGCGCAGTTCATGGCGCTGCGCTGGCGAAGCTGCCAGCCGTTGGCGTCGGACCCGCAGGCGACGTTGGTGCCGCCGTCGTAGTGCGCCGCGAACAGGGCGTCGGACCTGATCATCGTGATGCCCCAGGTGGCGGTGACGGCATCGATCTCCACCTGCGCCGGCGTGCGGGTCTCCGGCGAGTAGAGCTGGTCCACGGTGGAATCGACCACGTCGTAGCACGAGCCGTCGGCCGCGGTCCCGCCGCGCCAGATGATCGCCCAGTAC
Source organism: uncultured Chloroflexia bacterium (assembly GCA_963757865.1). GTDB lineage: Bacteria > Chloroflexota > Limnocylindria > Limnocylindrales > CSP1-4 > JAJYNJ01. Next base: position 7,767 of record CAVWSU010000002.1, on the reverse strand, counting down.
CAGGCGTACTCCTTGACCGCGACGGCGCCCGCCTTCAGCGCCTCGATCGGGTCGCTCGCGCCCCATTCCGCCGCCATGACGACGTTCACGTACTCCTGGAACGGCACGACCTGCACGGTTCCGTCCGCGGGGCCGGTCGTGCGCAGGACGCGGATCGTGGGGGGCGGCGTCGTGTCGCTCGTCCAGCCGGTGCACGTGCCGGCTGCGCGGACCGTCGCCGGGACCAGCGCTGACGCCAGTCCGATGCGCGATCCATCGGGCGCCTGCGCCATCGTCGGCCAGCCGATCGCGGACCCAGTCGATGCGATCGGGGCCATGGACATGCCGAACACGAGCAGGAGGCTCGCCGAGACGCGGAGGAGAATGCGGGGGACCCGGGGCCGGTGCGGTGCGGTCACCGGGGCTCTGCCACGCGGTTAACCGGCCGTCCCGGCTGGCGGGTTGGGATCCGCGGCATCCGGCTGTGGAGCGCCGGATTCTTCGGCCGGGTACGGCGTCGGGGGTTCGACGTGGGTGGCGGAGGGCGCCCCGACCTGGGCGGTCGCGGGAGGTCCGGCGGGTGCTGCAGCTGGAGCCTGATCAGATGGCGCCGGGTTTGGCGCGGCCGGCAGCGGGGTCGTCGAGGGCCCGACCGGCGGCGCGGGCGTCGGGGTCGTCGTGGGTTCGACCGGGGGCGGCGCCGGCGCATTCGTCACCGAATTCGCGACATCCGTCGTGGCCTTCCGAAACTCCCGGATCGTCTCGCCCACGCTCTTGCCGATCTCCGGCAGCCGCTTCGGGCCGAAGAAGACGAGGACCACGGCCAGCAGCAGCACGATGTGCCAGGGCTCGAGTCCGAACATCAGGTTCCTCGATGCGTTTGCGGTTGGAGGGTACCACTCGGGCCCGGGCGCGCGGGTAAGCCGACCGGGTAGGCCGAGAGGCGGGCACGCGGCCCGCCTCTCGTACTGACGCGATCCTTGCCCGGATCTCCCGGGCGAGGCTACTTCTCCTCAGCCCACGTGGTAGTGCTGCAGGGGACTCCAGACGCTGTTGGCGTTGGCCGTGGTGGGGTTGGCGATGGCGCGCACGTACCACTCGCCGGGGGAGCTGAACGTCCAGGTCCAGCTGGCCTTGCCGGCGGCGTCGATGTACACGTCACGCTTGCCGCTGTAGACGACCGTGCTGCCCCGCTTCAGGACGAAGGTGAACGTCACCTTGGCCTTGGGCAGCTCGACCCGTGCCGGGCGGACCGTCGTGGTGAACGTCACCTTCGATGCCCGGGCGATCGTCTTCACGCCGGACACGAGCGGGCGCAGCAGGGCGATCTGGCGCACCACCACGCGCGTCACGTTGCTGTTGGCGGCGGACAGGTCCGGGGCCCCGGCGAAGACGGCGCGGTAATAGAGGTTGCGAGCCGGCGTCCACGAGAACGTGGCCGTGCCGGCGGAATTGGCCGTCAGGTTCGCCGTGTTCGTCCAGTTGACCTGGTCGGTGCTGGTCTGGAAGACCAGGGCCTTGCCGTTGCCGTTGAGTCCGAACTGCGCGGTGAAGCTGACGGGCTTGGACCACGTGATCACGGTCGCCGACGGGGTCAGCGTGATCTGGGCCGCGGGCGCGGTCACCGTGATGGTCGGGCTGGTCCCGGTCAGGGCGTTACCGCTTGCGGTGACCGTGTAGACGGTGCCCGTGACGGCCGCGACCGTGAACCCCACAGTCGCGACTCCACTGCTGTTGGTGGTGCTCGTGGCCGACGAGAACGTGCCGGTCGTCTGGCTCTTGGACCACGTCACGACGACCCCGGAGACCGGAATCGACGTGCCGTTGGCGTCGGCCAGCTGCGCAGATATCGTGATCGTGGACCCGGGTGCCGGCGTGTAGGTCGACGCGGTCACGATCCATCGGCTCGGCAGGAGGTAGGTCACCGTGTTGTCGGTGCTCGTCGAGGCTCGACTCGGATGCGCGCCGGTCGAGGACAGGGCGGCGTCGGCAGGGATCGTCGCGATGACGGTGCCGCTGCCGGTCATGCCGGAGACGGCCACGTTGTAGGTCGTGCCGCTGCCGGTCACCGTCACGGACTTCGTGCCCGGAGCCGTGCCGCTGATGGTGACGTCGCTGCCGTCGAACCCGGTCACGGAGGCGCTGAACACCACCGTGAAGTTGACCGGCACGCTGACCGTCGGGTCGGCCTGGCTCGCAGCCTGGTTGATCGTGACGGTGGGACCCGCGGTCGGGTCGTAGGTGACGCTGTTGTCGGTGGAGGTCGACGCCGTGTTCGCGTTCCCGGCATAGTCGTGGACCACGCCGGCAGCCATCGATGCCACGACCGTGCCGTATCCCGTCATGCCGGAGACGGCGACGCTGTACGTCGTCCCGCTGCCGGCGATCACCACGTACTTCGTGCCGGGCGCGGTCCCGGCGACCGTGACGTCGGAGGCCGCGAAATCGGTGACGGGGTTGGTGAACCCGACCGTGAAGTAGACCGGCGACAGGCCGGTCGGGTCGCGCTGGGTGTCTGCCTGGTTGACCGTCACGGCGAGTGCGGTCTCGATCGTCACGGACAGGGAGGCCGAGGACAGGCTGGTGCCAGCCTGGTTGGTGGCCGTAGCCGTCACCGCGTACGTCCCGGCCGCCAGCGTCGTCGCGGTGATCGACCAGTTGCCGCTGACATCCGCGGTCGCGCTGCCGACGTGCGAGGCACCCGCGTACAGCTCGACGGTCGCGCCCACGGCGGCCGTCCCGACGAACGTCGGCGTCGTGTCGTTCGTGATGTTGTCCGTGTTCGACGTCCCGCTGTCACTCGTCGCCGCGAGGTCCGGGCGCGAGGGAGGGGCCGGGACGTTCGTGTTGATCGTCACGGACAGGCCACGTCGAGACCACGGAGGGACCGTTGCCCGCCGCATCGGTCTGCGTCGCCGTGAACGAGTACGTGCCGTTGCCGAGGGTGCTGCTCGTGATCGTCCAGGCCCCCGAGCCGTCCGCCCGCGCCGAACCGACCTGGGTTCCGTCGGCCTGGAGGAAGACCGTCGCGTTGTCCTCGGCCGTTCCGGTGAACGTGGGCGTCGTGTCGGCGGTGTAGTCGTCGGAGTTCGACGTGCCGGTGTCGCTGTTCGCGGTCAGGTCCGGGATGCCCGGGGCGGACGGGACCGTGTTGTCGGTCGTCACGTTCAATGCGGCCGAGGGCGAGCTCGTCCCGTCGCCCGTGGTGGCCGTCGCCGTGACCGCCGAGGTCGTGTTGTCCGGAAGCGGATTGGTCGTCGTGACGGACCACGCCCCGCCGACGGATGCAGTACCTGTGCCGATCAGGTTCGTCCCGCCATAGTAGATGTCGATGGTGGCCGACGGCACGGAGGTGCCGGTGAAGACGAGGCCGGTCAGCGTCTTGGTGATGTTGTCCGTGTTGCTGTAGCCCGTGTCGCTCTGCGGAGCAAGGTCCGGCGTCGACGGTGCCGCCGGTGGCGGCGCTGCGAGCGCCGTTCCCGCGAGCGGAAGCATGCCCGCGAGTATGGCCAGGACCACCACCCCTCCAAGTGGCGTGCGTCTCGGCTTTGGAACGGCCCGGAATGGACGAAGCATTCCCCACCTCCCAAGTACTGCCCCGCGATCCGCCGCAGGGCGGACACCACACTCTGACCCAAAGGCAGGCAGGCCGGGAGGGCCCTTCAGCCCATCCGCCCAGCCGTGATGTATTCGCGCTGCCCCCAACACGGGTCGCCGCGCGGAGGGCAGGACGGCAGCGGTCAGGCTCCCCAAGATCCACGAGGACGTCCGGCCGAGACATCCCGGACCTCTTGCCACTGGCGCGGGAGATGATCCCGCGGCACACTCACATGGTCTGTCTCCATCGGAGGAACGCCAGTGAAACGCATCAGACTAGGCGGAGTGCGGGCAGGGGTTGTAGTCGGGGCCGCCATTGCCCTGCTTGGAATCGGCGTCGGGGTGACCGTCGCGTCAGATTCCCGCGAGCGCGGGCATGATCAATGGGTGCTACAGCACAAGGACCGGGGCGCTCCGTGTGATCGATTACCCGAGCCATCACTGTGCCAGCGGAGAGAAGTTCCTGCGCTGGAACCAGACGAGCGCGGCCGGTGCAGTGCCCTTGTTGGCCTTGCAGGGGACGGCGTGTTCCTCGATCGGTGCGCAGGGCACTCTCTCTCTTGCCGTTGATGCCGGGACGGGCGCCGTCACGTTAGTCTGCAAGACGCTCCTGAAAGTCCAGAGCGCGGTGAGACTGAGCACCATCGACATCTTCACCAATTCAACCGGCGCGCGCGCCGTCGAGTGCGTGAACGCCACGGCCTGCTCGATACGCCTCGCGTACGGATCAGCAGGCGTGCGAGTGACTATCGGGTCTGCATCAAACTTCTACTACACCTGCCCGGGTGGCACCATCGCCCAGGGTGCCACACCCGACGTCACTAGGACCCTCTTCCAAGCCACCTGTTCAGGGATCGCGATGACCAGCGACCGAACCGTGGCCGTCACCGCACCGCCACAATGACGGGCCTTCCGTCGCGTGCCTCGGGCTACGCGTCGATGAGTCCCGGAAACGTCTGCCATCGATGAGACCACGGATTGTGGGTGACGGATAGACCGCTCCGTCGCACCGCTTCATATCCTCCGAGGAAGAGCATGAACCAGACCGGCGCACGTACGCAGAGTGTCCTTGGCGGGCCCGCGGCGGCTGTTCTCCTGCTCAGCCTCGTACTCAACGGCTGCTCATCGGTCGAGCCCACACAGGCCCCAACCGAGGCGGTCGCGCCGACGCCGGTCCCGACCCTGACGCGGGCCGGACCGGTTCCCGACGCCAGCGTGGTCCCGGGATGGGTCGTGGACGCCGTGAAGAGGTGGGGAGCCGACAGCCCGGAAGCGCACGCGTTGCAGTCTCTGAACACGCCATATCTGGTCGGAGGCACGGCCAACGGTAATCCGAACGGGATCAGCTTCACCCCGACGCAGGCACGACGATGGTGGGACTACTGGTTCCTCCACCCGGTGGATCTCGGGGCCGTTGCTCCCGACCACCAACCTGACACGTTGGTGCTCAGCGAAGCGGAGCTTCTGCGGGCGAGGGCACTGATGGCTGGAGGAAACACGCTGCCCAAGGCCCCGGCGAACTACAACCCACTCGGACTGCCCGTGATTCCGTAGCGCAAGGGGGCCGGGAACTGATCCCGACCCCCTGCGCCTGCCCAAGGGAGGAGTTAGGGAACGTTACGCAACCCAGCGCCCCTGGATAGCCCTGGACACGGCCGGCGCGTGAGTCGCGTCACCGTCAAAGTGGACCTGGAACGAGAGCCAGGCCACGGACCCCGCCTTGTAGTAGTAGTACACGGTGCCCTGACTGTCGGCGACCCTGCCCGTATGTGGCGAGAACGCCGACCATGTCCCGTTCGGGCCCTTCTTGGCGATCCAGATGCCAACGTGTACGCCCGCCAGGGCCGGGCTGGTCGTGATCTTGATGGTGATGTAGTCGCCCTTACGGACGACCTTCGTCGCGACGTCGAACGTCCCCACGGTGGTCACGCCCATGGCTGATGACTGGCTGAGCGAAACCGCCTGCTTGGTGCCCGTGCCGATGCTGAACGCGCTGCTGGTGACCGAGCCGTACCCGCTCGACGAGGCCGTCAGCGTGTAGCCCGTCCCGGCCGCGGTGATGTAGCAGCCCGAGAAGTAGGCGTAGCCGGTGGTCGTGTACACCGACATGCCGCTGCTGCAGTACAGCGTGCCGCCGCCGGGGTTGGTGCCGATGGCGAGCGTCACATAGACCGGCGTGGTGACGAGGTTGCCGTAGTTGTCACGCACGGCCACTACCGGTTGCTGGCTCCAGGCCACGTTGGGCTGGCCGCCGCCCGGCTGGGTGACGAACGTGAGGTTGGTGCCCGTGCCGATGCTGAACGCGCTGCTGGTGACCGAGCCGTACCCGCTCGACGAGGCCGTCAGCGTGTAGCCCGTCCCGGCCGCGGTGATGTAGCAGCCCGAGAAGTAGGCGTAGCCGGTGGTCGTGTACACCGACATGCCGCTGCTGCAGTACAGCGTGCCGCCGCCGGGGTTGGTGCCGATGGCGAGCGTCACATAGACCGGCGTGGTGACGAGGTTGCCGTAGTTGTCACGCACGGCCACTACCGGTTGCTGGCTCCAGGCCACGTTGGGCTGGCCGCCGCCCGGCTGGGTGACGAACGTGAGGTTGGTGCCCGTGCCGATGTTGAACGCGCTGCTGGTGACCGAGGTCAGGCCGCTACTCGCCGCTACCAGCGTGTAGCCGGCGCCGGCGACGGTGATGTAGCAGCCCGAGAAGTAGGCGTAGCCGCCGCTGGTGTACTTCGAGGTGCCACTGGTGGGGCAGAACAACTGTCCCCCGGTGGGATTCGTGCCGATCGTCAACGTCACGAGCGTCGGGGTAGTGACGAGGTTCCCATTCGTGTCACGCACGGCCACCACCGGTTGCTGGCTCCAGGCCACGTTCGGCTGGCCTCCGCCCGGCTGCACGGCGAAGCTGATCGCGTTGGCACCCGGCATGACGGTAAGCGTGAACGTCTGGGTTGCGTTGCTGCCGATGCCATTGAAGGCCGTGAAAGTCAGCGTGTACGTGTTCGCCGTACCCGCGGCCGGAGTCCCGGACAACGCGGCCGTACCCGTGCTCGTGCCGGCTGAGAAGGTCACGCCGCTTGGCGGGGTTCCCGTCATCGAGATCGTCGGCTTTGGAGCTCCGCTCGCGGTGATCGCGAAGCTGCCCGACACCCCAACGGTGAAGGTCGCCGCGTTGGCACTCGTGAATGCCGGCGCGGTGCCGGCGCCCACCGTGAGCAAGAAAGTCTGGGTGACGCTTCCGGCGACGTTGGTCGCCGTGAACGTCAGGGTGTACGTGTTTGCCGTGCCTGTGCTGGGCGTTCCCGATAGCGTCGCGGTCCCTGTGCCGGGCGCAAAGGAGACACCGGCCGGCAGGCTCCCCGCAGAGAGCGAGATGCTAGGCGCCGGAGAGCCGCTTGCCGTGATCGAGAAACTGCCGGACACCCCGACCGTGAACGTCGCCGCGGACGCGCTCGTGAAGGTTGGCGCGGCCCCTGCCGACACGATGCTGAATTGCGCACTCACGGCGGAGGTCAGTGCACCATCGGTGGCCACGAGCGTGTACGTGTTCGGGCTGCTGATGGAGAGGTCGCTGAAGGTTGCTACTCCGCTGATCGCCGCGACGCTCGTGGTGCCGCTGAGCGTACCGAACCCTTTGTGCAGTCCGATCGTGAGGGACACGATACTCGTGTCGGTTGTCACGACATTCCCGCCGGCATCCTCGACCAGCACCGTCACCGGAGGACTGATAATGCCACCCGCGATCGAGGTCAACGGCTGTTGTCCGTACACGAGGTGAGTTGCCGGGCCAGACGCTGAGGCAGACGCCGGCAACAGAGCCAGGACCAGGAGCGCGCCCCCCAGCACGCCAGCGATTTGTCGAGTTACACGGCTAGACATCATCCAACTCCTCTGGGGTCGGGACGCGCGATGAACGAGCGCAAGAACGCGCCTGAAGTACGGCAGCTCCTTTCCATTGTGGGCCGGCATCTGAACTCGTCCTAAATCGCCGCTGGTCACTGCCCGCGGCGACTCCGACATGCATTGACTTCAGATGGTGATCGGTAGCGCCGGATGGCGACACGTCAGTACCCCGTCCAGCGGTATATCGGGGAGACGCCGTTCGCGAAGAATGGGGATGGCGCCGCGGTGAGGCGCACCTGGTCGGACCCCTACCGGGAGTCCACGAGAAGCTGTACTGGCCTCCGGCCGTGGTCC
>CAVWSU010000001.1:0-18517 GCA_963757865.1 uncultured Chloroflexia bacterium | reverse complement strand
CGTCGATAGGCCGTGAGCCCGAGGCAACAGGTCGCGAGTCCGCCGGGCGGCTCCAGTCGTCCGGGGAGGCGGGGCCGGTTGCAGGCCCGCGGGACGCCTCGACCGTCTGAACAAGGGGTTGGCGTCGGACCGGTTGCGGGCGCGCGGCATCCACGGGCGGTTCGGCGATCGAGCCGCGCGCACCAGGTGGGCTGCGCTTGACGGGAGCGGCCCGCGGCCCCATGGTGGAACCACAGATCGCAGGCGCCGGGTCCCCATTCCGTTGGCTCGCTGCGCGCGACGGATCGGACCGCACCATGTCCCGCATGCCCTTCTCGTCGGCCGAGGCGACCGTCGTCGTCTGCAGCGACGGCTACTTCGACGTCTACCCCACGGCCGACCGCTCCAACGGCGACAGGCCCGCGTACCGCGGCCAGCTCGCGGAGCTGGGTGCCGGGATCCGCGGCATGGACGACAGGCTCGCCGTCCGGCCGGACTCGGCCGCCCTCCGCCACGCGGTCACCGCGTGGTCCGCCGTCCACGGCGCGAACGCCGTCAAGGGCGACCTGGGCCGCGGGCGCGACGGCAGCCACGTCGACGAGAAGAAGCCCGAGACCGCGGGCAAGTCCGCGGCGAAGGCATAGCCCGCGTTCTTCAGGAGCCTCCTCGTCGGCGCGCTCGCGGAGGTCGATCGCGCGGGCACGGGCGAGGGCCGGTCGCCATCAAGGGCAGGCGTAGTCGCCGTCGTACGGCCGGCCGAACCACTGCGTGATCGATACGTGGCCCGTGAAGCCGGTCAGCGAGCAGTTGGCCTGTGCACTCGACGCGCCGCGGGCGCCCGGGATCCAGTCCGGCAGCCCGCCGAGGGACCCGAGGCTTGCGCCGGTACCGGTGATCTGACCCCACTGGCTGGACGTCGAGTAGACACCGACGGTGATCACGCCGCCGAGCAGGGCGCCTGACGGGGTGCGTTCGCTCGTGTTCGTGAAGGCTGCGACCATGCCCTGGAGGTCGGCCACGTTGTTCGCGAGCCAGATCGAGCCGGTCTCCCACGTGTTGCCGGTCTCGACGTCGAGCCACCAGGGGTAGGCCGCGGGCGAGGTCGAGCCAGCCGAGGACGGCGTTCCGGCAAGCCACAGCATGTCCTGGATCGCCCGGTTCCATCCGTACTGCCAGGCGCACGCCTGGTCATTCGCGCCCGAGCACGTCCCGAGCGGGTCGGCGACTGCGGTGCCGTTCGGGTCCGTGTTGTTCACCGGCCAGTCACCGACTGTCGGGGTCACCTGCCCGGGATCGGCGGTGTTCACCACGAGCGATGCCTTCGGCTGCACGCCCGGCGCCGACTTGCCCGAGGAGCTCCACGCCCACGCGAGCTCGCTCGCAAAGCACGGGTTCTGGTCGTTCGCCAGGCCGCCGTTCACGCCGACGAGGCCGAACGCCTGCCCGGACGGATAGGACTTGCCGCATTGCGGCCAGGAGATGTCGTTGCCGGTCGTGACCGCCTGGGTCTTCGACGGGGGGCCGGACTTCGCGAGCGCGGGCAGGGCGGCGCCTGCCAGGACCAGGACAGCCATGACCGTGGACGCCGCGACGGAGCGGACGATCGTTCTCATGCCGGGTCTCCAGCTGGTCGCGCCCGGCGACGGGACGCTCGGGGTGGATAGACGGGGTTTGCAGCATGTCGGGCGGGTTGCCGTCCGGCGGCTGATCGATGCGCGGAGCCTACTGGAGCACCCGCTCCTTCGCCAGCACGAATTCCTCGTCGCTGATGGATCCCTGGTCCCGGAGCGCCACCGCCGCGTCCTCGCCGTTCACTGGACCACGAATGATTTCGTCGCCGACGACACGACGCCGTTCGCCGTGCATGTCACCTTCGCGGGCCACGTGCCCAGGGTCGTACTCGTGCCGATCTTCCAGCTCCACGAGACCGACCCGGCCGAGCTCGCCGTCTTAGGGGTCAGGCCCGATGCCTTCGACGGGCCCGACTTGTACGTCACGGTGATGGTGCACGCGGCGCCAGGGCTCGCCCGGGCAACCAGGCTGGCGGTGGAACCCCGGCTGACCGGGGACGTGAGGCTGACGATCGTGACGCCGGCCGTCGTGCCGGTCGGCGAGGTCGTGGTCGGACGTGGGGAGACCGCGGCGATCGGAGTCGGCGCGGGTGCCGGCACCACGGCCGCACCGCCCACGACGTACGTCCGCCACGCGGCGATCCAGTGCACGCGGATGAGCTGTTGCGCCCGCACGAGCGACATGCTGCCCTTGCAGACCAGGGCGTGGAGCGCGTTCTCCAGGCGGTCCTTCACCCGCGCCCCGACCGCGGTGCCGTCGGGCAGGCTGACCGTGTAGGGCTCGGGCCAGAGGTTGGCGGCGGCACTGGGCGCACCGCCGATCTCGAGCGGGATGAGGTGGTCCTCTTCGTAGTCGGCCAGGCTCGTGTCGGCGTAGCCGTAGTCGACGATCTGGGTCCGCTTGAGCCCCGTGGTGTAGCTGGAGGGAGGCCGCACCGTCGCCGTCCAGCCGGAGACACAGATCGTGCGACCGATCGTCGCCTGGGTGACGGCCGGGTTCGTGGCTCCGGGCGTGAGGGCGGGATCGGGCTCGCCGGGGAGGGCTGCGGTCGTGCCACCGGCTGCCGTACCCGGGCCGCTCGGCGACGACGTGACGGTCGGCGGAGGCGTCCTGGCCGCCGTCGGTGCCGGGGGTGACACGGTCGGCGCCGACGGTGTCACCGGTGCCGCGGTTGCGGCCGTTGCCGGCACGCTCGACACCGGCGCGGGGCTGGTGGGCGGCTGAGACGAGAAGGCGGCGGCCGCCTGGCTGACCGACTGCCCGGGGGAGACCGTCGCCGGGGTGGCTCCCGAGCAGCCCGCGACGGTCAGCAGCACCACCAGGACGGAGAGTCGGTGCCGGGTGTGTCGTGCCCGATTGCTCGCAGGTGTGCCCATCGCCTCCGACCCTCGCCTGCACCGGCGTCGACCGGACGCTGCCTCGAGCGACCGGAGCGCATGCCTGCCGGGTTCGACCGAGCCCGACACCCCGCGATCCGAGTATGCACCGCGAAGACGGCGGCAACATGTCGTTGTTGACACCGATCTCGTGCCGGCCGGCTCCTCTCAGCCGCGGGCGCGTTCGTTCCTGGCGGCCGCCTCCGCGATCTCGGCGACACGCCTCGCACGCGTGTCCGGGCGCCGCGCGACCGCGATCCAGCCGAGCAGCATCTTCCGTGCCGACGGCGAGAACGCCGCGAAATTGGTCGCGGCGGGCGGGCGCATCGCGAGCGCGGCCGCGAGATCGTCCGGGACGACCAGGCGCTCGGCGGCATCGAGGACGTCCCACGCGCCGTTCGCCCGGGCCCGCTCGACGGCCGCGAGCCCGGCCGGCGCCATCCTCCCCTCGGCGATGAGCCGCTCGACCCGCGCCTTGTTCGAGGCGGCCCAGCCGCTGCGCGGCGTGCGGCGCGCGAAGTAGAGCCTGCCGCGATCCTCGTCGAAGCTGCCGCCCGTGCTGTCCACCCAGCCGAAGCACAGCGCCTCTTCCACGGCCGCCTCGTAGTCCAGGGTCGCCCGTCCGGTGCGCTGCCGCCAGGTCACCAGCCAGGCGCCGCGGCAGGTCGCGTGGTTCGACCTCGAGCCAGCCGCGCCACGTCTCGCGGTCGTCGGCATGGACGTGCGGGGCGTCGTCGAGAGCGGGCATGGCCGAAGTCTAGGGGCGCCGCAGGCAGACGGACGCCTGCTGCTTCACCCGCCCCGAACCGCCTCGCTACGCCCTCGCGGCCATGCGGGCGCTCGCGACGCGGAGCGCCTCGGCAATCGCTCGGGCTGGCCCGTCACCGCGGCAAGGAACTGCTCCCGGTCGAGCGCGTACAGCTCGACCTCGCCGATCGTCACGACCGTCGCCGTCCTGGGCACATCGCGGAGCAGGGCGATCTCGCCGAACGAGTCGCCCGGGCCCATCTCGCGGAGCACGGCGCCGCCCCTGGTCACGCGCAGGGACACCCGTGGCGACGACGTAGAAGCGGTCCCCGGGCTCTCCCTCCCTGATCACCGCGGTCCCGGCGGGCAGCTCGAGGCGGACCAGCCGGCGCGCGGCCGACTCGAGCACGGCGGCCGACACGGGCGCGAACATCGACACCTGTCGCAGGATCGCGATCTCGCGAACCGGGATCACGACGCGTCCGTCGAGGCGTCCGAACCGCGGTGCCGCGACCAGTGCGATGACGGGCAACGCCGCGCCGAACACGATCAGGGCTCCGCGCACGCCGAGGAGCAGGACGGCCGGCGCCACGAGGAACGATCCGAGCGCCTCCGCCGCGAGCAGGACTCCCTCGAGCACCCCGAACACGCGAGCCCGGACGGCATCGGGCGCGATGCGCTGCAGCAGCGTCTGGCCGACCACGTCGATCAGGGCCATGCCGATCCCCCCGAGGGCGAGCAGGACGAGCGCCGAGCCGGGGGCGGGAAACACGCCCACCAGGAGGAGCTGCATGCCGACCACGAGCGCTCCCACGCCGAGCCACGGAGCGAGGCCGCGGTGCCCGGCGAGGGCGATCGTGGACGCGCCTCCCACGACGATCCCTGCTCCGAACGCCGATCCGAGGAAGCCCGCCCCGGACTGACCGGTGCCGAGCACCTCGATCGCGGTGAGGACGAGGAGGACCTCGAGGCCGCCGTACACGAGCAGCCGTCCGGCCAGGAGCGCCATGACGAGGAGCAGGTCGCGATCCGCGGCAACGGCACGCAGCCCAGCCAGGAGGCCGGCCGAACGATCGCCGGGCTCGTCGGCCGGATCGATGCCCATCGCCCCGGTGTCGCCGGCTGAAGTGGCGGAAGCGGCTGGAGTGGCTGAAGCGGCGGCATCGTGCGCGGGCATCTGGGCGCCGAGGCGGAGCACGAGCAGTACCGCCACGACGAGGCCGGCGGCCATCGCCACGAATGCGACGCCCACCGAGGCCAGCGCGAGCACGATGCCGACGGCGAACGGGCCCGCGAGAGCCCCGACGCCCTCCGCCACGCTCGAGAGCGCGTTCGATGCGGTGAGCTCGTCGGGTGTCGACGCGAGAGCCGGGAGCAACGCCGCCTGGACCGGGCGGGGCACGCTCTGCGAGATCGACACGAGGATGGCGAGGGCATACACGACCGGCACCGGGACGCTCGCCAGGATCGCGAGGCCGGTCGCACCGATCAGGACGACCTGGGCGACGTACGTGCCCGTCAGGGCGAGGTCGCGGCGGTACCTGTCCCCCACGCCGGACAGCAACGGGGCGAGCAGCGCCGCGGGCACGAGCTGGAGGACCGCGACCGCTCCCACGGACTCGGGTCCGGTGGCCGTGTAGGCGTACACCAGGATGGCGGTCCACTCGCCGATCTCGACGGCGTTGAAGATCGCGAACGCGACGGTGGTCCGCAGCAGCGCGTGGTTCCGCGTGATCCGCCCGAATGCGCCGAGCGATGCGCCGATGCGCCCCACGAGCCGTGGCATGCCGCGTAGCATCGCCGATCCTCGAGGGGTCGCGCGCCGAATCGGGACATCGGCCCGGCCCGTCTCGACGCGGCGCCTGCGCGATCGACGACCGGGCACGCTGCGTCATACGCCGCTGTCCAGCCGGAACGCGAGGAGATGGCGCGCGGCGCCCGCACGCACCTCGAACTCGTACGTGCCGGGAGGCCACCCGTCGGCCAGCCAGTCGACGACGGCGTGCGCCCGAGCGCTCGGCGGCAGGACGAACGTGCCGGATACCGGTTCGTGCCCGGCTGGCCCGCCCGAGGCGCCGCGGCCGCACGACCGGACGGAGCTCGGGGCGATCCGGATCCTGCATGGCGGCCCGCGACGCGACGATCCCGGTCGGCGCGACCGGCGGTCAGTCGTGCAGCTTCCGGAACCAGAAGTGGTGCCGGTCGCCTTCGGACCAGGCACCGATGATGTCCTGGCGGGTCATCTGTGCCCACGCGGGCGCGTCGGCCAGGATTCCCGGGTCGGTGGCGACCACCTCGACCACCTGGCCGACCGCGACCGTCTTCACGGCCTGGGCGAGCTTGACGATGGGCATGGGGCAGAGGAAGCCCGAGGCGTCGACCACGACGTCGGCGCGCGGGAGGGAGGGGGTGGGTCGGTTGACGCTCATGGTCGCAGGCCTCTGGGTCAGATGAAGAGGTTGACGTCGCGGATGCGGGCGTCGGCGAGGTAGGTCGCGACTCCCGCATACGAGTCGACGACGGGAAGCAGGTCGGCCTCGGTCAAGCCCATCACGCCCATCGTGACGGTGCAGGCGACCAGTCGGACGCCGAGGGCGTGGGCCATGTCCACCATCTCGTCGACGGTCGGCATATGGAACTGACCCATGAGGCGCCGCATGAGGACGGGCCCGAGGCCCAGGAAGTTGAAGCGGGTCAGGGGCAGTCGACGGGCGCCACCCGGCTTCAGCCAGCGGAAGGCGGTGCGCAAGGGATCGCGGCGCAGGCGCGACGCGTCGTGGCGCGTGATGACGTCGAGTCCCCAGAACGTGAAGAACATCGTGACGGGCTGGCCGCTCGACGCCGCGCCGAGGGCGATGTTGAACGCGGCCTGCACGCGGTCGAAATCGCCCGAGAAGACGACGATGCTGACGCCTTCCTTGACGGGCTGCCGATCCGACATGCCGGGCTGGGGCGCGACGTCCATGCGGGACGCCGGCTCCGGCGGCAATTCGGGATGGGCCGCGGGCCGCGCGCCCACGTCCGGGAGTGCTGCCGGCGAACGTGCCGGCTGGATGCTGGTCATGGTGGAGGGAACCTCGGATGCGTCGGCCTGCTGATCGATCGCCGGCGCGCACCCCGGGGGACGAGGTCAGGTCGCGTCGGCGCCAGGACAGGCGCACCAGTGTCCGAGGCGGACGGGGACGCCGGTGTGGTGCATCCACGGAGTGTATGGACCGGGCGCGTCGAGGTCAACGAACCCAGGGGCCTCCGGCACTTGTGCCCGTCCGGCCGGCATCGCACGATACCGGCGTCGGAGGCGCTCCGACGAGGGAATGGGGGCGATCCGGATGCAGCCGGATGCGGCGGGCCTGGCGTTGGCGACCGGCGTGCTGGCGGGCGTGATGGCCGCCTTCTGGTTCGCGAACCGGATGATCTCTGGCCCGGTGGCGGATCTCTCGTACACGATCGGACGCGAGGTCGCCCGAGGCGTCGCCGAATGGACGGCCTCCCCGCGATGCATCGGCGGAGGCCCGGAGATCGACGCCGGGCAACCTGGACGGGGCACGGGAAGCTGGGACGGCGGACATCCCGGGGACGGCGGCACGGGCGGGATCGAAGACGGTCTCACCGAGGATCTCGTGGCGCCCGTTCTCGTTCGCGTCGCCGGGGGACGGCCGAGGCTGCGCCTCGAATTCCGGATGACGGCGACCGCCTGACGTCCGGGCCGGATCCCGTCGGGCAAGAGCCCACGTGGCGCGCTCCGACTACGCAATATTGACTAACGCCGGTTTTCGCATCCGGTACAATCGCCGCGTGACTGGATCGCGGGCACGCGGTCGCCGGCCCAATGGCGACCAATTCGATCTGGCCCAACAGATCGGGACCCGATTGCGGGCCGCCAGGCTTGCAGCCGGGCTGACCCAGCAGCAGCTTGCCTCCCCCCTGTACACGAAGGCGTATGTCAGCGCCCTCGAGAACGGCCTGTCGCGGCCGTCGATGACGGCACTGACGTTCCTCGCCGAACGGCTGGGGCTCCCTGCCGAGCGGTTCATCGGCAACGCACCGGCGGTCTGGTCGAGGCTCGACGCCGACCTCGCGCTGGCTGCCCATCGCTGGCAGGAAGCTGCCGACGGATACCAGGCGCTGCTCCAGGCGGCCACGGCCCGTGGACAGCGGGCAGAGCTGCTGCTCGGGCTCGCCGAGGCGCTCGCCGGGATCGGCCGGGCCGTCGAGTCGGGCACGGCCGCGGAGGAGGCCGCGCGCGTATTCAGGACGCTCGGGCGCGACGGCGAGGCGGCGCTTGCCCGGTACTGGCTGGCGGCCTCACTCCGGCAGCAGGGAAACTTCTCCGAAGCCCGCTCGCTGCTGGACGAGCTCCTCGGTCTCGTCCGTGGCGGGCTGCGAGTCGAGCCGGACTTCGAACTGCGCCTGGTCATGGCCCTGGCCACCGTGGCCGCGCGGGCGGGCGAGCACGTCGGCGCCGTGGCGCCTGTTCGACCAGATCCAGCGCATGGCCGAGGGCCTGGACGATCGTCGCCGGGCGACCTATTACCACGAGCTCGCCTGCACGTACCGCGATACCGGCAACGTCGACGCGGCCATCTCGGCGGGCACGGCCAGCCTCACGCTGTACCGATCGGCCGAGTCCGATTTCGAGATTGCCGAGCTCGAGAACGAGCTGGCCCTGTCGAACCTCGCCCTGGGCGATGCCGAACGGGCCGCCGACCTGGCAGACGATGCGCGGTCCCGGTTCGAGCGCCTCGGTGAAGACCGCTGGCTGGCGCACGTTCTGGATACCCAGGCGCGCATCGCGCTGGCGCGTAACGACCAGGCGGACGGCGTCCGGCTGGCGAACGAGGCGCTCCGGCTGGCCGAACGCACGTCGAATGCCGCCGCCGAGATCGACGCGCTCGTGACGCTCGCGCGCGCCGAGGTGGCGGGTGGCGACCGCGAGGCCGCCTTCACGCTGTATGAGCGGGCCGCGGCCTCGACGCGGGCCGCAGGTTCCCCCGCCCGCCTCCGGGAGGTCCTGGCGGAGTGGGCGGAACTGCTCGCGAAGGCCGGCGAGCACCAGCGGGCGTTCGAGGTGATGCGCGAGGCCGTCAAGGACGCAGGCTAGTCGAAGCACGACGAGCACGGCCGCTCGGGGGCCCACCGGGACGACCGGACCTGGAAGCCGGATCGTCGGATACTGCGCCCCAGTGGATCACCACGATCACGTGCACCTGCTGCGCGACGGCGTCGAAGGCTCTGGCTTGGCCTGGGGCGACCTCGGCTCCGGTACCGGCGCGTTCACGCTGGCCCTGGCCGACCTTCTCGGTCCCGGCGGCACGATCCACTCCGTCGACAGGGACGCATCCGCCCTCCGCACGCAGGCTGCTGCCATGGAGGAGCGCTTCCCGGACGTCGCGCTCCACCAGCTGGTCGCGGACTTCACGGGGCCGCTGCCGCTGGGCCGGCTCGACGGCATCGTGATGGCGAACTCGCTCCACTTCCAGCGCGACAAGGCACCGGTGCTTGCGCTGGTGCGGGACTACCTGCGCGGCGGCGGACGGCTGCTGCTGGTCGAGTACGACACCGACCACGGGAATCCCTGGGTCCCCTTCCCGTTCTCGTACGACACGTGGGAGGCATCGGCCGCGCGGGCCGGCTTCCGGCACACCCGGCTTCTGGCCCGCGTCCCGAGTCGTTTCCTCGGTGCGATCTACTCCTCGGTCAGCACGAGATAGGCGACGGCGCGGCCGGCACGGCGCGGCACCGCGGAAGGCAGGGCAGGACCCGCGGGACGACGCCCTTGCGGCACGGCGCGCGGGCGATGCGGGCCGATTCGACGTCCCGTTGCATCCTCGCCGATCCGACTGCAGACTCCACTGGTGCGATCCGATAGGTCCCCGGTTCCCTGCCTCGTCGTGCTCGTCGCCGTCCTCGCCATCGCCGGCTGCACGGCCGTGTCACCAGCCGCCGCGGGTGCCCCGGTGAAGGCCACGGAAGGCAGCGTCAGCCAGTCGCAGACGATCCCGGCCGGGACCCCATCGCAGTCGCCATCGCAGTCGCCATCGCCCCAGCCGCAGGCGTCGCAGCCCGCGACGCCCGTCCCCGTGTCGTCGATGCCGACGGTCGCCACCCAGCCTCCCGAGCCCAGCCCGTCGGCCAACCAGGCTCCCGAGCCCAGCCCGTCGGCCAACGCTCCCAGCTGGCCGAGCCCGGTCGCCGGCCTCGAGCCGAGCCCGTCGTTCGTGCTCCAGGTCCCGATCCTGATGTACCACCGGATCGTGCCCGAAGGCCTCGCGGGCGACTCGCTGCCCGGCCTGGTCGTGTCACCCGAGCTGTTCGACGCGCAACTGGCGGCCTTGCAGGCTGCGGGGTGGCATACCGTCACGGTGGCGCAGATCAGCCAGGCGCTCCAGCTGGGAGAGCCGCTGCCGCCCCGGACATTCGCGATATCGATCGACGACGGATGGGACGACGGCTACACGTACGCCTTCCCGATTCTCCAGCGGCACGGGTTCCACGCGACGTACTACGTGATCGCGGGCAGGGTCGGAACGTGGAGGAACGTGCTGACACCGGCCGAGCTGAGGGCCCTCGCCGCCGCCGGCATGGAGATCGGCGATCACACGCTGGATCACGTCGGCCTGCCGTACCTGTCGGCGGTCCAGCTGCACGTCCAGGTCGCGACCTCGGCGGACCTGCTCGCCGGGTTCGTCGGGAAGCGGCCGGCAACGTTCGCCTATCCGTCGGGCCGGTACGACCTCGCGGCGGAGGAGGAGGTGCAGGCGGACGGGTTCGGGATGGCGGTCATCGAGGGGTCGGGCGCCTGGGAGAGCGCCGCGAACCGGTTCGCGGTCCCGCGCGTCCGCGTCAGCCCGTCGACGACCCCGTTCGGGCTCGTCGGCATCCTCCAGAGGCTCGAACCGGGATCCTGATTTTCAGAGACGCACGAGCGGACCCGGCGCAGGGTGCGTGCCGGCACGGCTTGGAACCCGGGCGCAGGCGCTCGCGTCACCTCGGCTCGGCTCTGGCCAATGCGGCTTCGGGCGCTCAGCTTGCGCGGATGCGGCGCAGCAGCTCCGTGTCTGGCTCGCCGGCGGACCGGGGCCACGGGCTCGGACCGCGCCCGAACGGGGCGGCGGCAGGCTCGTCCTTCGCTGCCGGCGCCTCCGGGCCCGGCTTGACGGGCTCGGACTTGGCGGCATCCGATCGCACGGGCTCGGACTTGGCGAGTTCCGGCCGGGCAGGCTCGGACTTGGCGGGCTCCGCCTTCGACGCTTCGGCGTGGGTCCCCGCGCTCTCGTTCGTGTCGCCCGCGGATCCGACGGCAGTCGCGGCCTGCGACGTGGCCCGGGCGGTCTCGGTCGTCGCCTTCGCGTTCGCCGGCGTGGTTCCCGTTCCCGCGCGCTGCTCCTCGAGCGACGCCAGCTCCTGGATCAGGCCGAGCTGCTTCCGGACGATCTCGCGCTCCCGCTCGATCGACTCGAGCGAGCTCGTCAGTTCGGTATCCCGGGTCTCGAGCTGGGTCCTGATCTCATTGAGCGGTCCGGTGGCGTTCACGCGCACACCGTAGATGCGCGGCAGTGCGCGGGGAAGATGAACCTTCGGACTGGACCGTGGCGACAATGGTCCCGAACGGTGCCGGTACGCACCGTGACGGGGCGTGCGCGGGAGCGGCTGGCGGGCTCGCGTCTCCTCGTACTGGCCGCGAATGGCGGATCGGCCGACCGCGCAGAACGCGCCAATCGCGCCAACGGCGCCGGGACAGGCGCGCGCGACGTAGGCTGTGCGCGATGTCCGAGACGCAGAAGCTGATCGTGACCTGGGACGACCTCGACCGGCTCGTGGGAGAGCTCGCGGAGCAGGTCAGCGGCGAGTACGACGTGATGCTGGCGATCACCCGCGGCGCCCTCGTCCCGGCCGGGATGCTGGCGTACCGTCTGGGGCTCCGCAACATCGTCGTGGCCGCCGTCGCGTTCTACGACGACGAAGGAAAGCCGGCGGAGCAGCCGTCGTTCCTCCAGTTCCCGTCAGACCCGCTTCTGCACGACCGGCGCGTGCTGATCGTCGACGAGGTGTGGGACACGGGGACGACCATCCAGGCCGTGATCGATCGGGTCCGGCTGGCCGGTGGCCACCCCACGACCGCGGTGCTCCACTACAAGCCCGGCCGATCGCGGGTGTCCTCGGTACCCGACCACCACGTCGTCGCGACCGACGCCTGGGTGGTCTACCCGTTCAAGTCGGGCCGCTGAGAGCCGCTTCGAGCGGCGCTCGTCCGCAAGTTACGCCCCGCCCAGGAACCGCAGCGCGACCGCCGCGTGCAACGCTGCACCGACCGCCATCGCCGGCTCGTCGAACACGACGCGGTTGGAGTGGTTCTGGGGAGCCGTCGCCTCGTCGACGTCGGCTGGCCGACCGCCCAGGCGGGCCATGGCGCCGGGGACGCGCTGGAGGACGTACGAGAAGTCCTCCGCCCCCATGTCGGGCACCGGCTCGGTGGCCACGGATCCTGATCCGAGCAGCTCGCCCGCCACGTCCGTGACGAGGCCGACGAAGGAGGGGTCGTTCATGGTCACCGGGTAGCCCGGCTCGATCTCGACCTCGGCCGTCGTGCCATGTGCCGCGCAGATCCCGTTCGCGACCCGAAGGACTCCATCGCGCATCCGCGCCCGCGTGGCCTCCGACACCGTCCGGATCGTGCCCTCGATCAGCGCCGTCTCGGGGACGATGTTGTCGCGCGTTCCGGCCAGGAGGTGGGCGATCGTGATCACGGTCGGGTCGAAGACGTCGACCGTTCGCGTGACCAGCATCTGGAGCGCGAGGACGATCTCCGCCGCCGACGGGATCGGGTCGAGCGTGAGGTGCGGCGCCGACGCGTGGCCGCCCGCGCCCGCGAACCGTGATCCGGATCCTGTCGGCCGCCGCGTACATCGGCCCGGGCCGCAGGCGGACCTGGCCGGACGGGTAGCGGTTCGTGATGTGGATCGCGAAGGCCGCCTCGACCGGGCTCGGGGCCGACTCCAGCAGCCCGTCCTCGATCATGTACCTGGCGCCGTGCCAGCCCTCCTCGCCGGGCTGGAACATCAGCAGCACGTTGCCGCGGAACTGGTCGCGCCGGTCGAGCAGCAGGCGCGCCGCGCCGAGCAGCATGGCCATGTGCGTGTCGTGGCCGCAGGCGTGCATCGTGTCGCCGGTCTCCGACGCGAACTCGAGCCCGGTGTCCTCGTGGAGGGGCAGGCCGTCCATGTCGCCGCGCAGCAGGATGGTGGGCGCGGGATGGGATGCCTCGGCCGCGCCACCGTCAGTGCCCTTGCGCCCCGCTTCGTGCCCTCGATGACCGCCGTCACGGACCCGACCGACGTCCCGCGGCGTCGGCGTCAGCCCCATCCGCTCGAGCTCCGCCACCACGAACGCCTGGGTCCCGGGCAGCTGCAGCCCGACCTCGGGGCGTCTGTGGAGCGTGCGGCGAGCCGCGACGATTTCGGGGAGGAGGGCCTGAGCGGAGGCGAGGAGGGTAGAGAGACCATACTTGTCTGCGATCATCACTTAAGTATGGCGCCCTGACGACGAATGGCCGTTTCTCACGAAGAAAGTTGGGGAAGCAGCCTCAGTTGCGGTCATTGTCGCAGCAGCCATCGCTCCCCAAGCGTTGCGCTTGCACGGGGACAAACTCCAGATCGTTTGCCCCCGCGCACCGCGTCGCCCCCGCGCCCGGGCCGCTCGCGCCTTCTACTTGATGAGTTGGACGCCCATTGCGGCAGGATTACCCGCGCCGCCGCCGCCGGGACCAACCGCACCCTCGTAGGCGCCCTTCACAAACCAACCCTTGAGGCACCCTGTCGAGCCGTTACCGCCGACGGCAGGGCCGCCCGGAGCCGAATTACAGGCCGTGTTGTTGTTCCCACCAATGTAGGCATGATCAAGCTGGAACGTCAGGAAGTAGGGGATGTGGTACCACGTATTGTTGCCGGATGCGTCGACCCCCGGATTCGCACAGTCGGCCAGCGTAGTCCCCGACGGCTGGTTCTTGCAGGTTCCATCGAACATCGGCAACAGGACAACTTTGCCGTCGTACAAGTTCATCTCCGTATCGACACTGTTGGGATTCCCGGGATTGGTCTGAGCCAGTTCGGGAGACTCACCGTCGAGCTCGGCGGCGTTGTGATCTGTTGGGCAAGCGTCCCTGCGCCCAGGTCGAGCCATCCAACGGCGCCGGGCGCGACCTTGCACAGCGGCACGATCGCCTCATTGGAGGCGTCGGCAGCCGCGGGGTCCACCACCGGCCAAAGACCAGTCCCAGGCACTATCGCGCCCGTGTTGTCGCAGTTGTCGATTGACACCGGGAAGGTCACGGGCAGCACGGCGGAACTGGTGCTTTGGAGGGCACCGGCGACGGCCGTTGCAGTCGCCGGTGTTGTGATGCTGGTCAACCCGATCACGCCAGCCAGATACGTCTTGAACGTCCTCGTCCCTTGGGCATCAACGCCCTGCGCACCCGTTGGGACACCATTGGCGCATGCCCCCACAACGGCCGCCTGTGTGCTGTCGGTCGTGGTCACGCCATCACACGTCACCAGGTTGCCATTGATATCGGTGTAGTACGCCTTGATCGTCGTGAGGTTGTTCTGACTGGTGCCAGCGGTAGCCGTGACAGCTGAGTTAACAGCCGTATCCCACTGAACGGCCGTCCATGAGGTGTTCGCGCCCGAAAGCATCTGCACGAGGACGACCGCCCCCGCTTCGGCGGAAGCATCCGTGCCGTTCTGTGTGCCACGCTGCTGCGCCCACGCGTTGCCGCCATCCACTACGATGGCCGACATCGCGAGTAGCGCAACCATACCGAGCACGACGAGTACCAGCACCTGACCACGTCCTGACCGAGCCGTGCCAACGTGTTCCCACTGAAAAAGGGGCCGCGCAGGACCATCCACCAGCATGCGGTTCCTCCACGGCATGCTCATGGGTAGACCCTCTCGATCGGCAGGGCAGACGTGGACGACATGGTGATCGGCCCGATGACGGCAGTGACCAGAGGGGTGATGGGCTGGAACTGGTAAGTGACCTTGGTTGTCACGATACATCCAAGCGTATACGGTGAAGTGCAACCGTAAGTAGGGTTCGGAACATTCGCCGCAGTCAGTCCCAACCAAGTGATCCGTGGATCAGTGATCACGGCGTCCTGAATTGACGTCAGGCTCTGATCGACAATGGCCACGCGGGCCGCAGTCCTTGCAGCCTCGGACACCGTGTTGTACGCAAAGATCGCCCGGCCGACATCCACGGTGGCGAGCATAATGACCATGAGGATCGGCAACACCAAGGCAAACTCGATAAGCGCTTGGCCGCGCAGTCGCCGCATTGAAGCAGTCTTGCTCGACATTCAGGGCGCCGTAACCGTCAGGATGATTCCGCATGTCGGATCAATAGTCCCGCCCGGCACCGACTGTGACGTGATAACTGGATTGCCGTTTCCGACAGGCCCACTGGTTTGCAGGGCAGAAGTGAAGCTCGCCGCTGCCCACTGTGTTTGAGCCTGGTTCAAGTGCACCGAATTACCTGAGAAGTTCGGCACAATACACCCGACAGACACAGTGTCAGTGGCGCTGGCGGTGTCCGTCCCATTGGTAATCGTCAATGTAACTGTGTAGGTCCCTTTGTTGGTGTAGTTGTGTGAAGGGTTCTGCTGGTCACTGGTGCTCCCGTCGCCGAACGTCCAGCTCCAAGAAGTAGGCCCGCCAGTGGATTGATCGGTGAATTGCACATTTAGAGGTGGTGCTCCGCCATCGGGGATCGCCGAAAATGCCGCCGCCAATGTGCTGGTGACGGTGATTGTTGCGCTGGTTGTGTCAGATCCACATGCGTTAGAGACCGTCAAAGCGACGGTGTATGTGCCGGCCGACGTGTAGGTATGTGTGAACGGACCTTGGGATGTGACTCCCTGACCGTCTCCGAAGTACCAGAGCCAACTCGTCGGGGATCCGGTTGACTCGTCCGTCAGGACAACCGGAAGAGGCGCATTCCCCGACGTCTGGGAGACTCCGATCGCAGCGGTTGGTGGAGTGCCGGAGGTGCAGCCGGGCTGCCCGACAGCGACGGTTCCGGCGCGAATCGGGAAGTAGGCAGTCGCGCCGAGTCTCAGTGGATTCGGCAGTATCTGGCCAAACCCAGGCAAGGCACCGACGAAGAGGGTGAAATCGCACGTCAAGTCGACGCGTGCCTGATCTCCAAGCGCAGTGCCATTAGGGAAGGTCGGTCCTGGCAGCGTGGTAGGCAGTCGGCAATTCGCACCGGACGCATCGTTCGCGATGAGCGTGGCATATTGGCTGCCAGGCCCGAAGGATGCCGTCGGATTTGCCCCAGCATAGTTGGCTCCGACGCGAGCGGCGTTATTGAGTTGGACCCAGCCCATGTAGGCGCGGCCGAAATCGACCACGATCAACAGGATGAGCATGAGCACCGGAACGACGAGGGCGAATTCCGCGAGGGATTGGCCCGCCCTGTTACGACTGGATACGTCCATCGCCCCAGTCGGTGGTTCTGCGGCCGGAACCTTCGCCACGCTGCACCCTCGAGCGGCCTGACCGCGAGCAACGAGTGCACGGTCCACGAGCCAGCTGGCACTATGGGCGTCCGAACTTAAGATCCACCTTACAGCGTCGCTTACGATACCCGGAGCCGAGGCCGAGTCGGGGTGGCATTCCGACTTGCCTGACGCGGGGGATGCACGCCAGGCGAGTCTGCGCACGGCCCCGCTCCGCCCCCTCCCCCGACGAGCAGTTAACGCAGTCTGGCATGAGGCGGTAACCTCGGTCCCCTACTGTCCATGCATCGGGAGGACAGGCATGGGGACAGGGACAGGAGGCAGCCGTACGCGGCCGCCCGGCGAGGCCCACGCGCAGCCCATGACAAGCGATCCATGCCCTGGGACGCTCCGAACCGTATTCGCGCCGCACGCCGGAGTTGCCGGCAAGGAACCATGCCCGGTCGAGCTTCCGGCCGAAAGCCGCACATCGCGCACCAGGCCCGGTCCGGCCCCGGCCCGAACGTGATTGCCGGGCGAGCGGCTCGATCGCTGCCTCATCCCGAGGCCGCGAGCCTCGCATCGGGTCCGGCCGTGCCCCGCGGGCCGACACCACCGCGGAGGATCGACCCGATCCTCCACGCCAATCCCGCCCGCGCGAGTCCGCCACCGTCGTGACGCGTGCGCGTGCCCGCGCGTGCTCGATCCATCTCTCGACAGCGCGACTCGTCTTGGGGGAGCCAGATGTCCAGCGTCCTGCAGCGGACAGCCACCGGCGTGGTGGCAGCCTGCCTCGCCATCGGATCACTCCTGACCGCGGCCCTGCCTGCCGCCGCGGCGCCACGCATCTCGTCCAGCGTGTCGACCGGCAGCTGCGACCTGCCGTCACCGACGGGTGCCGTCAAGCACGTCATCCAGATCCAGTTCGACAACGTCCACTTCACGCGAGACAACCCGAACGTGCCCTCGGATCTCGAGCAGATGCCCCACCTGCTCAACTTCATGGAGCAGAACGGCGTGCTGCTCACGAACCACCACACGCCCCTGATCGCCCACACGGCGACGGACATCCTCACGACGCTGACGGGCGTCTACGGGAACAACATGGGCGTCCCGATCGCCAACACATTCCGGTACTTCAATCCGAACGGGACCAGCAACCCGGCCGTGTCCTTCGCCTACTGGACCGACCCCATCTACGACTACTCGACGTCGACACCGACCGACACGACCCACAACATGCTCACGGCGGCCGGGAAGAACGCCCCGGCGCCATGGGTGCCCTTCACGCGTGCGGGTTGCGACGTCGGCATGGTCGCGACCGCGAACACCGTCCTCGAGAACATCGCGACGGACATTCCGACGGTCTTCGGTGAAGGTTCCTCCCAGGCGACCGAGGTCACGGCCGACCCCGCACAGGCGACGGCCGACTTCGTGGGCATCGGCGTCCACTGCGCGGCCGGTGACGCGCTCTGCTCGGCGGCCAACGGTGGCGTGACCGATAAGCTTCCGGACGAGCCCGGCGGCTACGCTGGCCACCAGGCCCTCTTCGGCGCGAAGTACGTCGACCCGCAGGTGTTCGCGGGCGGCACGCCGGTCGACCTCGGCGGCAGCACCATCCAGAGTCCGACCGGCCAGGTCGGCTTCCCCGGCTTCGACGGCATGTCGGCGTCGGTGTCCCTGTCGTGGGCGGCCGCCATGCAGGAGCACGGCATCCCGGTCACGTACGCCTACATCTCGGACGCGCACGACAACCACCAGACCGGGCCGGCGTACGGCCCCGGCGAAGCCGGCTACGTGGCCGCGCTCAAGTCGTACGACGACGCGTTCGCCACGTTCTTCGCGCGACTGCAGGCCGACGGCATCACGCCCGCCAACACCGAGTTCGTGATCACGTCGGACGAGAACGACCACTACGTCGGTGGCGCCGGCACGCCCGCCGGCTGCGACGGGATCAACGTCCCGTGCACGTACAGCCACGTCAACTGCCCGAGCGCGACGGTCACCAGCTGCCCCTCCAACAACCTCGGCGAGATCAACGTCAACATGGCCGGGCTCCTGGCGACGCAGCAGGGCATCACGACGCCGTTTTTGGTCCATTCGGACTCGGCCCCGAACGTCTACATCACGGGCAACCCCTCGCGGACCGATCCGGCGGTCAGAGCCTTCGAGCAGGCGACATCGAAGCTGACCCTGACGAACCCGATGACGGGAGCGACGCAGACCGTCACGAACGCCCTGGCCGATCCGGTGGAGGAACAGATCCTGCACATGGTGACGGCCGACCAGATGCGGACGCCGACGTTCACGCTGTTCGCCAACCCCGACGACTACCTGTACGCCGGCG